>NZ_FPBP01000033.1 GCF_900116705.1 Halomonas korlensis
TCGAAGGCGGGGTCGAGCCCCTTGGGCACGCCGGGGCGGCGGATCAGCGGCCGGGTGAGGCGCGCCGGGTGGTTGGGGTAGTCGAAGCCGAAGCGCCCCTTGACGCACAGCCGGTTCTGGTTCGACGGCCCGTCGCGCCCTTCGACAAACAGGATCTGCGCGTCCTTGACATGGTAGGTGAGCTGGCAGCCCACCCCGCAGTAGGGACACACCGAATCGACGGTGCGGTCGGCCGCCTGGGAGTCGCCGCGCCCCGCGGCGTCGATCAGCGTCGCCGGCATCAGCGCCCCGGTGGGGCAGGCCTGGACGCACTCGCCGCAGGCCACGCAGGTGCTCTCGCCCATCGGGTCGTCGAAGTCGAAGACGATCTTCGCCGCCGCGCCACGGTGGGCCAGGCCGATGACGTCGTTGCCCTGCACCTCGCGGCAGGCGCGCACGCACAGGTTGCATTCGATGCAGGCGTCGAGGTTGACGTGCATCGCCGAATGGCTGGCGTCATGGCCGTGGGCATGGGGCAGCGCGGCGGAGCGTTCGGCGACATGGTGCACGGTGGGCGCCTCTCGCTCGGCGCGCGCCGGCAGCCACTCGCGCACCGCGCTGGCGTCGATGGCAAGCGACTCGGCCATGGCCCAGAAGTGGCTGGAACGGTCGGGGCTGGCGTCGCGCGCGGGCTGGTCGGCGAGCAGCAGTTCCATCACCCCTTCGCGGGCCACCCGGGCGCGCTCGGAGGTGGCGCTCTTGACCACCATGCCGGGGGCGGCCTCGCGCAGGCAGCTGGCCGCCAGCGCGCGCTCGCCCGCGACCTCGACCATGCAGACGCGGCAGTTGCCGTCGGCGCGATAGCCGGGGGCGTCCTTGAAGCACAGGTGCGGAATGGTCTCGCCGGCGCATTTGGCCAGCTGCCACAGGGTCTCGCCGGGGTAAGCGCTGACCTCGGCACCATCCAGGGTCAGGGTAAAGCGTTCGGCTGCGCGGGTGTTCGCGCGTTCGTTGACGCTTTCGTTCACGCGCGTGTTGACGCTCGGGTCGGTCATGGTCATCTTCGCTACCCCTTGACGATCACGTGCTGGCGGGCGAGTTCATTGCGGAAGTCCTTGAGCAGCCCCCGCACCGGATTGGGCGCCGCCTGGCCCAGGCCACAGATCGAGGCGTCGATCATCACCTGCGACAGCCGTTCGAGCTCGTCGACGCGCCATTCGTTGCGCGCGAGCAGCGTCAGCATCTTCTCGGTGCCGACCCGGCACGGCGTGCACTGCCCGCAGGACTCGTCGGCGAAGAAGGCCAGCAGGTTGGTGGCGACCGCCCGCAGGTCGTCCTGATCCGACAGCACGATGATGGCCGCCGAGCCGATAAAGCAGCCCTCGGCCTGCAGGGTGTCGAAGTCCAGCGG
>NZ_FPBP01000031.1 GCF_900116705.1 Halomonas korlensis
GCGCAGCTGGTCGAACGATTCCTCGATTACGGCGGTACGACTACCGAAGGCCTGAATGCCATGCTCGACAGCGGCTTTCGCCAGGCCGTCCACCATGGGCTGGACGCTGCCCACGAAGCCGCCAAGCATACGCCCGACTAAAAAGCAGGCTGCGAGACCAGTGGCGCTTTGCGAATGCCAAGCCATCCTCCGCGCTATAAGCACGTAATATCTCGTGTAAATCTGATGGAAGCGGTCGTATGCCCGTAAATTTATAGCACATCCGCAAGAATTCGAGCCGGTGGCTGTTCGCCTAAAGACATCACTCACTTTTTGCCTTCTCTGCTTTATGAGACTAAAATGGGAACGGTTCCATTCATGGTACTTACATGACAGCTACCCCTCATCAGCGCTCGACGATTCTTGAAGTCGCACGCGAAGCCGGCGCTTCCAAGACCAGCGTTTCGCGCTACTTCGGTGACGAGCGTGAACGGCTTTCGCCGGGCATGCAGACCCGCATTGCCACCGCCGCCCAACGCTTGGGCTACCGTCCCAACCAGATGGCCCGAAGCCTCAAGGGCGGACACTCTCGCCTGGTCGGCATGCTTGTAGCGGATATCCGTAACCCCTTTACGGTCGCGGTGATGCACGGCGTGGAACAAGCCTGCCAGGCGCATGGTTATTCGCTGATGGTCTGCAACACCGACAACGATGCCGCCCGGGAAAGCGCCCTCTTAGCGCTGCTCGCCTCCTACCGGGTCGAGGGCCTGATAATCAATGCCGCCGGAAGCCCCGACCAGCAACTCCAGACGCTGGTCGACCAGGGTACGCCTTTGGTGCTTCTCGACCGCGAGTTGGGCAGGACCGAGGCAAGCGTAGTCGGGCTCGACAATGCGCTCGCCATCGACATGGCGCTCGATCATCTCCAGGCCCAGGGGTATCGGCGTCTGCTCTACCTGAGTGAGCCCCCGGAGCAGGCCAGTCCGCGTCACGTCCGACTGGCTCGCTTTCAGCATGGCTGTGAAGCACGCGGCCTGACCGGGCACGCTCATGACCAGTCACTTGAAGACACCGAAGCCCTATCGCAAGCCATTCGCCACTTCCTAACGGAGGGTGATAGTGGCCAGAAGGCCGTGCTTTGTGCCAATGGAAACGTCACCCTAGCCGCGACCCGTATCCTCCTGGCCAGCGGTGCAAGGCTCGGCGAGACGGGCCTTCTCGGCATCGATGAACTCGATTGGTGCGAATTGGTCGCCCCGGGCATCTCAACACTTGCCCAGCCCACCGACGCCATCGGTCGGTCCGCCGTGGCGTGCTTGATGCGCTCCCAAGATAATGATGCCACCCCGACGCGACATCGCCATGCCCCCACATTAATCATGCGGGGCTCGACCCGAAATACGAGGCCATAAACGCGGTTGGCGGCAACGCCAACGCCAGGCCATGACACGCCAGCCATGCTTCTAGAAATACGAGGTGCCCATGTCCGCCACTCCCTCATCCGTCCCCGCGCTGCTCACCTTCGGCGAGGCCATGACGCTGTTCGTGGCCGATGC
>NZ_FPBP01000029.1 GCF_900116705.1 Halomonas korlensis
TCTTCCTCGGTGACGTCGAAGTCGTCGATCAGCCGGTACAGGTCGGACAGCAGCCGGTGCATGATCTGCTTGGCGCGCGGGTTGCCGCCCGTCTGGTCAAGGCCGGCGACGGTGTTCAGAAAGGCCTGCACCTCGGGTGTCTCAAATATCTTCACGGTCATGGTCATGCTCTCGTCGTTATCGTTGTGCCCTGCTGTCGCGTCAGGGATGCAAGGCATGTGATCAGGGCCTCCGACTGTTTAACAGCTCACATCGGCGAAGGCGTTCTGGTTGTAGTGATTGGATTCTGGCCAGACAGCGGGGTCGCCACCAATATCGTTTAAGTTCACCTCCATACCTCAAGGGTATCGCCATGGTGGGGATAATGGCCCCTCGCTTCTCGCACATGGCGAAAATAACCAAAGGGAAAACAAGGTGTTGAAATGTAACCTGGACCATGGTCTACGATAGTCGGTATTTCACCTGTGATACGGCGACTAACCGTGCCGAGTCTGATCCCTTTACAGCGCCCCCTGACGGGGTCACGGCGGGTGCCTGGACGACGACTCAACCTTTTTGACCTCAGGGGTTGAGACAAAAGGATAAGAGGCCAAGGCAACGGCCCCGGGGAGCCATGAAAAAAGCCCGCGCTGCCGAAACAGCCACGGGCCAAGGAAGATCACGGAGTCTTGACCGCCATCCGGCGGTTTGGGATCACTGGGCGGCCTGCTCCTCACCGATCTTGCGGATGAACTCGAAGTCCTTGGTCTCGAAGATCAACGAGATCAGCACGCCCAATACCAGCGCCCAGAAAGAGGAGCCGATCTCGAGGATCTGCAGGCCCGAGGTGGCAATAAGGAAGGCGAACAGCGCGCCCATGGTGTGCTTCTTGCCTGCGAAAGCCATCGACAGGGCCGACGTCAGGACTCGCATCAGGGCCAGGCCGGCAACGATGGCGATGAAGTAGCCCGGCATGGTCTGGATAAGGTCGAAGAAGTAGCCATAGAAGGGGCCACAAACCACGAAGATCGCCCCGGCGATCGCCGCCGCCACCCAGCGCCGATCCTTGTGGCCGGCTTCCGGCGAGGAGCAGATACCGGTCATCGGTGCGGCGATGCAGGTGCTGTGGAGGTTGAAGAAAGCAGAAATCATGGTGGCGAAGCCGTTCACGGCAGTGATGCCATTCGCCGGCACCTCCTTGTAACCCATGCCCTTGACCAGCCCCACACCGGCGGGAGTCTCCATACCAACCAGGATCAGGGCTAGGGGCAGGCCGTAGGCCAAGAAGGCCCCCATGGTGAACTCGGGTAAGACGAACTCGGGGAAGGTGACCGAGAACTCGACCCCGGACAGGTCGACACCGGTTGCCGTCAGGTAGAGGATGCCGGCCACCATGGAGACGATAAGCGGCGGCACTCGCCTGAGCAGCCGTGCCGAGATGAAGAAGGTCAGGATCATGATCGAGGCTGGCAGGATCGCACTCTCCAGCGGCGAGACCATGTTGATGCCGAACTTGAGCAGGATACCGGCGACCATACCCATGACGATCGGCATCGGAATCAACCGCATGACCATACTCATCATCCCGGCCAGGCCAGCGATCAGCGAGATCGCACCGGCGATCAGCGTCGCCCCCAGGGCGGGTCCCAGCCCGACCTGGGGAATCACTGCCGCGAAGAGCAGCGCCCCCGGGATCGAGTTGGCCATCGGCAGGGGCAGACGATAGTAAGAGGGCACCAGCATGCCGAAGATGCCGTTGATCACGAAGTAGCTGATCACCCAGACCATGATGAAGGCGGGGTCGAGGCCCGCGGCCGTTCCGGCGCTGATATGGATGACCCCGGCGCTCAAGCCGAAGATCCCGGCCACCAGGCCGGCACTGACATTGTCAGGGTTGAGATCCCTGACAAAATCCTTGGGGAGGTTCTTGAAGCCCACCCCTTTTTCGATATGTTTCACGATGTACTCCAGGGAATCGTTATTGTCGTTGGCGTTGGGTAGGGCGCTGAGCCGGGGCCGACTCCCGGGGGAAGCAGGAGTCAGCACCGGCCAGTCCCGAGCGCTTCGCAGGAGAAGGCGACCAGGAAAGGACGCACTACTAGCCGAGGTCGCCGCCTGCCACCGGCAGCACGCTGCCAGTGATGTAGCTCGCGTCATCGGAGGCCATGAACAGGATCGGCGCGGCCATTTCGTCCAAGGTGCCGTAGCGCCCCATCAGGCAACTCTGCTTGGTCTGGTCGATATGCGCCTGGAACCAGGCCTGCTCGGTCTCGTTGCGCGGCTCGGGGGTACCGCGCGAGATACGCCGCGGTGGTGCCTCGGTGCCACCCGGGGCGGTGGCCACCACGCGAATGCCATGCTCGGCATACTCGAAGGCCAGCGACGCCGTCATGGCGTTGACACCGCCCTTGGCCGCCGAGTAGGGAATCCGATGAATCCCGCGGGTCGCCGCCGATGAGATGTTGACGATGACGCCACACCCCTGCTCCACCATGGTGGGCAGCGCTGCACGACAGCACCACAGGGTGGGCATCAGCGAGCGGTTAATCTCGGCCGATATTTGATCAGGGGTGAACTCGGTGAACGGCTTGAAATTGATCGCCCCGCCCACGTTGTTGATCAGGATATCGAGACGCCCGAAGTGTTCGACGGTACGCGCCATGACGTCTTCGGCCCCCTCCCAGGTCTCGAGGTCCGCCTGCAGGGCGATGGCCTCGACGCCCTGCCCACGCAGCTCGTCCACGACCTCCTGGACATGGTCGGCTCGGTCCACCAGCGCCAGGCGCGCGCCCTCGCTGGCGGCGCGCTCGGCGACCCGCTGCCCGATCCCCTGGGCAGCGCCGGTGATCACCATGACCTTGTCCCGAAAACGTGCGGTAGCGGGTTGGGCGCTCATGAGGCCTCCTTGGGCGCCTGGTTCGGCGTAAACTTCTCGTAATGGAAGCTCTGCGGCACGATGCCTTCCTTGTCGAAATACTTGAGCACGGCATCGACCATCGGGGGTGGCCCGCACAGGTAGACGTCGATGTCACCGTCGTGCATCACCTCGGCATCCATATGATGGGTGACGTAGCCCTTGCGGGGGTGCTCGCTTGCCTCGTCTACCACCACGGTAGAGTAGGTGAAGGTGGGCAATTCCTTCGCAAAGTGCTCCAGGGCGTCGACCTTGACCAGGTGGTCGTCCTTGTTGACGCCGTAAATCAGGTGCATCGGCTGCTCATTGGACTCCCCTTCCGCCTTCTTCTGTACCAGCAGTTCGAGCATGGAGAGGAAGGGGGCCAGGCCAGTGCCGCCGGCCAGCATCAGCACCGGGCGGGTAATCTCGCGCAGGTAGAAGCTGCCCATCGGCCCGGTCAGGGCCAGCCGTTCGCCGACCTTGGCGCGCTCGGTCAGATAGCCGCTCATTACCCCGCTGGGGATATTGCGGATCAGGAAGGTCGCACGCCGATCGCCGGGCTTCGAGCTGAAGGAGTAGGAGCGGTGCTCTTCGGTGCCGGGCACATCGATATGAATGTACTGCCCCGGCAGGAAGGTCAGTGCGGCCTCGTCGTCCAGGTCCACGCCCAGCTCGATGCTGTCCTCGGAGAGCTGTTCGACCACGGCCAAGGTGCCCTCTAGCTTGCCCACCGCGGTCTTGCACACAGAGGAGGCCACCGGGATCTGGATGACGCAGTCGGAGGACGGCACCATCTGGCAGGTCAGCACCTGGCCTTCAGCGGCCTCTTCGTCGGAGAGCGCCTCCTCCAGATACTCATCCCCCATATCGAACTCGCCCTGCTCGCAGTGCCCCTTGCAGGTGCCACAGACGCCGTCGGAACAGTCCATCGGCAGGTTGACCTTCTGCCGATAGGCGGCGTCGAGGACCGTCTCCCCCTCCTTGCAGCCGATGAAGCGGGTCACGCCGTCCTCGAAGTTGAGGGCAATGGTGTAGCTCATGGTCGAATCTCCTCCCGCACCCGATCAGATGTGATACACATCGATGACCTGGTGGATGTAGTCGTTGTTGAGTTGCACGACCTTCTTGGTGATCAACGGCGTCTCGCCCGACACGTCCAGGGTGTAGAAGGCATG
>NZ_FPBP01000025.1 GCF_900116705.1 Halomonas korlensis
CCGGGGGCCATGCCCGATATCGAACACTTCCAGCGCGGCATAGCCGGTGCCGATACCAATGTCGCCATCGGCCTGGCCCGGCTCGGCTTCCACGTCGGTTGGTTGAGCCGCGTGGGTGTCGACAGCTTCGGCGACTACCTTCGGCGCACCCTGGAGGCGGAGGGCGTGGACTGCCGACACCTGATCCATGATGCCGAGCATTCCACAGGGCTGGTGTTCAAGGAGCGCGCCTTTGGCGGTGCCGACCCTCGTGTGGAGTATTTTCGGCGGGGAAGCGCTGCCAGCCACCTGTCACCGGACGATGCCGCATCGGTGGATTTCTCGGCCGCTCGCCACCTGCATGCCACCGGCATCCCGCCTGCGCTCTCGGCCAGTTGCCGTGAGCTCTCCTGGCACATGCTGGACCAGGCGCGCCGGCACGGCGCCAGCATCTCCTTCGACCCCAACCTGCGACCCAGCCTGTGGTCCAGCCAGGACGAAATGCGCGAGACGCTCAACGCCATGGCCGCCAAGGCCGACTGGGTGCTGCCGGGCCTGGCCGAGGGTCAGCTGCTCACCGGGCGGGTATCACCCGATGATATCGCCGGCTTCTATCTCGAGCGTGGCGCCAAGGCGGTGATCATCAAGCTCGGCCCCGAGGGTAGCTATTACCGTGGGGTCCTCGACGGGCATGAAGCATCGTTCAGCATGGCCGGTGTCGAGGTCGACGAGGTGGTGGATACCGTCGGCGCCGGAGACGGCTTTGCGGTGGGCGTGATCAGCGCGCTGCTCGATGGGCGGTCAGCCCGCGAGGCCGTGCGTCGCGGCAACTTGATCGGCGCCGAGGCCGTTCAGGTGCAGGGCGACATGGAGGGCTTGCCGACTCGTCAACGCCTGGCAGAACTCGAAGACGACCTGTCGCACTAAAGCTGACTTGCATAGCCACCGACCGTCGCGGCAGAAAAACTTAAATTGCTGTCCGGGATTAGTTGACCACTTTAGTTGGTGCGTGGCTAGCTCACCCGTTGGCGTGGGGGGACGTCCCGTCGGTTCGCCAGACGCTCGCCGATCCACACGGTGCCGGCCCCCCATACCAGATGAGCCGCAACCATCAATCGTCGGCGGTTGGCCGGGTGACGGTGGGGCGGTGTGAGGATGTGCAGCGCGGGAATCCAGCCAAAATAGCTCGCGGCCCATACCGCCACGCCAAAGCTACTGCCGAAAATCAGGGGATGCGCGACATGACGCCGCGTGACGGGGTACAACGCCCCGGCGAAGGCTCCATAGCCAAAGTGACTTATAAGGCTCAGCTCGGTGCGCTGCTCTTCGTCCAGAGACGTGTCCGCATTCGCTTTCTGGAGGAGGTCCTGGGTGATTTCACGAGGCGGCAACGGATAGCTCTCTTCGCGCGGGAGCCGCCTATACAGCGCCTCCATGGCAAGGGTCATAGGAACGGTGGCGAGCAGTCCGCCAATGGCACCGGCCAGATAGCGATTCATGCCTTCCTCCTTGAGGCACAGGATGGCTTACATGAGTCACCATAGTCGTGAATGCGGCGGAACGCCTGGGCCAGGCTCCACCCCAACGGTGCCATTGCCCTGCATCACGCGAAGGACCTGCCTCAGCTGATCGCGCGTCTCGCCGCCCAGCTACCTGCCTGAACGCAAGAGGCATCGCTTTTATAACCAACCAAACAGGTGTCAATCAAGAAGCGCCCTAATCGGCACAACCCTCCACCGGACGTGTAAACCATTCACCAGCACTTTCACCCTCGTATAGCGTTACGCTGGACCAATCATTCCAGGCGAAGCCGATGTCCTGACGGTCACCGCGGGCAAGTGCCCGGCGGTAGAAATACCAGCTGAAGACCACTGCACGCCCAGCGGTGACATGGGCGCGTGGGGATGCTGACACTTCGACACACGCGTTCGGGTCGATGATTTCAACCGTACGCGTCGCGGATGCCGTATTGCCCTCGCTGTCGGTTGCGCTGTAGGTGCAGGTATACAGGCCGGCCTGGGTCGTATCGACGCTGTCGCAGTTGGCGCTGACTGGCAGGTTGCCGTCTTCAGGATCCGTCGCAGTGGCGCCTGGATCGGCAAATACCTGTCCTACCTCCAGTTGCAGTGGGTCAGGGCCCATCAGCGTAATGTGCGGCCCTGTTGCCGCGGTGCCGTCGCGCGGGTGGCGCTCGAAGAAGTTCCACGCGATGTCCGGTAGGCTGGGCCCGCGGCGCAGCGACCACCGGCCATTGTTGCCCTCTTCTCCGCCAATCCAGTAGTGACCATGGTCGGTGTCCTGGGGGTTCGGCGTCGCCAGAGGGCCTGCATAAAACACGGTCTCCACCACTGACCGGCTACCGCTGTCGCCATCCGCGGTGAAAATGTCGTGGCGGCAGTCATAGTCCTCGACAAAGAAGGGAGTGCACAAACGGGAGGCTGCCGGTGTGTTCTGGGAGGCATTACCGAAGACCGCGAGGTGCGCATCGCGGAGATTGAGCCCCGCCTGCTGGATGACGGTGCAATCCCGTTCATTCTGAATCACCATCAGGGGGATGGGGTATGGGTCGTCGACTTCATCGCGCATATCACTCACGACCCGGCTGATCGAATGAAAGGTAGCCGTGCCTGGGCACTGAAACGACACCGATGCCGCATCCTCTCCGTAGGGAAGGCCCGCGGCGCTCACCGCCGCCGCCCAGTATTCGTTATGGGTCATCGCCGCCACGACGGCCATCGCGCCGCCCGAGGAAAGCCCCGCAATATAGCGGCGACCCGGATCGATCTCGACGCGACCTTCGACTTCCAGGGCAATGCGGTGCAGGTCTTCCGGTTCACCCCCGCCTTCGTGTTGATGCTGGTCGAGCCAAAACCCCCAACAGTTAGGATTGCGCAGGCCATCGTAGCTAGTGATGAACGGAGTGACGAGAACAAAGCCGTAGCGGTCGGCGGCGGCGGTCAGACCCCAGTCCTGAAGCACATCGTCCTGTGTCTGTCGACAGCCATGCAGCACCATGACCATGGGTAGCGGATTACTGCCCAGATCATCCGGGCGATAGACGGTGTACTCCCGGTCACGCGAGCCTGGATAATCCTGGGCCTGAAAGGTGAACGTTTCCGTCGTACCAGCAAAAACGACCAAGCTGGGCAGTGCGAGGAGCGCCATCGCAAGCGCGTTTCGACAAAGCAGGCTGATACGCATGATGTCACCCAATTTGGTAGCGGTAGGGTCTCTAATGGCCAAATGAGTTACAGAAGTTATCCTCTGCTGGCAGCAAGAGAGCTTCTAGCGTAGTTCATTTACCCGGTGGTTTATTTCTGACTACCACCGCCAAAGAGCTTTATGGAGAGGGCGACATTGTAGTCAGACTTCCTTTCGAGTCTTATCACCGCGGATGCGTTGTAAATCGCGCAGGGAGCCCATGGCGCCGGGCATCGTTGGGCAGCAGCGCCATGCATCCAGGAACCAGAGCATCCAGCAGGGGTTCTCTCACCGCAGGAGGGGGAGTCACAGTGTGTTGATAATGATAAAGGTGAAAGCTGCGCCAAATACCGCAACCGCAAGCAGCACCAGCAATCCGTCATGCACGACTAGCGCAAGTCCCAGTAGCAACAGTGCCAGGCCAGCGGCCGAGGCAGAGAACGGCACCAGTTCCATGAACGGCATGCACAGGCCGACGACTACACATAGCGCGGCAATTCCATAACTGCCCCCGCTATGCACCAGAAAGGTCAACCGCGGCTTGAGGGCTCGATCTATGCCACGTGCCGGCTTGCCGAGCCAGTCTAGCGCCTTCTGCAGCTTGCCGCGCTCAACCGAGCGGTTAAGGATGTAGTGTGGCAACCAGAACTGTTTTCGGCCGATCAGCATCTGTATGGCGATCAGCAATACGAACGACGCCATGAAGACCGACATGCCCGGCACACCACTCAGCGGCGAAAAAAGCGTGATACCGATGAGCATCAACAGCGGCCCAAAAGAACGACTGCCAACCGACTCGACGACCATCCCGATCGAGACCTGATCGTTGTCGCGCGTCAATTCGCCAATTCGATCGAGCAGTTGTTCGAGGTCTTGCAATGGCTGGTTCATCGAAGGTCACCATGGAGAAACCAAGCGCCCGACAGGCAGGCGCTGGGGGGTTGGAGGCGTCTGGATCAAAAAGTTCGCTAGCGAACCCCATCAATCCGGGGTTCGTAGGTACCGCCAAGTCTTATACTGAAGACACTGGGTGAGAAGTCGTCAAGCGAGTGACGGGAAAAGAATCGCCCCTGTTTCGTAACCACCTGCAGGCCTATGCTGCGAAGCAGTATATAAAAAGAATCTTATAAGGGTCGATACCTTATATGGGGCGTCGGAAAGCGCTTTCCTCCCACCATGTTACCGAGAACGAAGGGCATTGGTGTCGCAGGATGCTGGTCCCCGCCGCTGTCCTGATGGGACGTCAGCGCTGGGCCTCCTCCAAGAACTAGCCGTGAACACATGGGTACCGTCAATCACACAGCGGGCCCCATGCCGCGCTGTGGAACGATGGCTCAGGCGGTGAGTTGGCGTACCGCGAGCTCCACCCCACCCAGCTCTGCCAACCCCTTGAGGCGCCCGTAATGCGGGCAGACGTGGGCCGCCTTCCCGCTCGCGGCGACGCTCTTCGGCCACCAGCGCCGCGATCACCGCGACCATATGGTCGGATCCAGGGTCTCGAGATACGCCTTGGCCACTTCCTTTTCGGCATCGGCGTACTCCGCCTCGGCGCCCGGGCGGGCGAGCAGGTAGAGATCAAAGACGGCGAAGGCGACCTGGTCGAAACGTAGCGCCCGGCCGCCGTCCGGTGGCACCTGTCTGTCGAATCTCGTCAGGCTTTTCTCCATTCAGCCTTCTTCTAACGCGTCTTCACTCAACACCACCCGATTCCTTCCATCGCGCTTGCCAGCGTAAAGCGCCTGGTCCGCTCGTTTGATCAGGGACTCAAGATCGGCCTCGTCAGTGTGCGCTCTAGCGATACCGATGGTGACGCTCAGACTCAGCTCGCTCAATTCTTCCTTCAACGCACCGTTACGCAGGGGCGACCCAGCCCTGACGCCGCCTGGCACTTAAGCTGTACAAACCGCACGCCGCGCTGGACGACGAGATGGGACGAACTGCCTGCCGTACACATGAGTAATGACCTACCGCGGCCAGGGCGATTCTGCACTATGCTCGACAGCAAGTAGCGTTAATGGAGGGCGACATGGACAAGGCCGTCATCGACGTAATCCGGGAAAAAGAGCAGCTACCTGACAGCATGATGGATAGCGAAATAGCTCGGGAATACAAAGGGACCTATACTGCAGCGAGAGCCGCTGTGAGCCTGGATCATAAGCCGCTTGACCAAGTGCTCGCTGATGCAATGGGTAAAGTCTTTCCTTTCATGAAGAAAAAGAAGTAACACGATCAGGCCGGATCGATCAGCGCGGTATCTTCGTGTCACAGAACGTGCGGCTGCTTTTTGTCATCAATGAGCAACCATTCATACGACCCGTCGGCCGGCACCAGGCAACGGTGATGGGCGAACGCGCCCTTGAAATAGTTGGAGGTGGCCACTTTCTCTACCGTGGCTTTGGTGAGCTGGGTCCATCTCTTGGGCAGCCGATTGGTCGGAGGGGGAAGTCGTGGAGCTTTGCCTCGATCGGTTCGCCCTCGAAAGAGCGGCCGAAGCCCTCAATGGCGCACGTCAAAACAGCAAAGGGCTCAGACGCTGGGTAAAGCCAGACAACATGCATGTAACCTAATTCATGCTCATTACTGACACCATGCCTGCTACTGAAGCCCCAGCGCCTGCTGGCAAGATATGTGCAACGCTTGTCCCCAAATGCGTGCCCGGTCTCGCCCAGTGGTCAATCATTAGAAACGAATATAGCGTATTTGGATTTCAGGTTGGGCACCGTTTGGGCACACGCACGAAAAAGGGCTTACGACATTGTCGTAAGCCCTTGAATCCATGGCGCGCCCGGCAGGATTCGAACCTGCGACCCTCGGCTTCGGAGACCATTCTGATCATCAGGGACTCTACAGTTACCAGTGCTGGTCAGCATTTTTGCTTTTGTGGGCGCCTTATCGGTGGCTGACTTTCAACCAATAGGGGAACAGGCAGCACATTGAGGCCGACCTACACTTGGCTAGGAACGGCCCACACAGGTATCTAACTTGACCTCAGTTATACCGCGTTGCGGTCCTACGAAGATGACATTCGCTACATTTGTGAGATTAGGTGGTAGCCGAACTGGTGCAACGCGAGACATTGCCGGCGAGACGACTTCCTGACCGTAGCGGTCGCTCCTGGTCAGCGCCAATCGACCAATTCCTTCAGGCTCGGGGCTCTCAGCCCAAATCCAAGCCCATATTGGCCACGATGCGACTCCCTCCTCTTCACATGATCGGTGAACACCGGAAATAGTTCTTGTGTTTATAGGCCTGAGGCGCTACGTGAAAGATAAGGACCTTCCTAGGATTGTCCTGCGGACGGTCGCGCCCAAGGAGGGTCTGCTATGAAAAACGCAATTTTCTTGACCGCTTTCGCTGTGGGGATAGGCATCTCGGCTGGCCCGGCTACCGCAGAAATCCTAGCCATCATGAATTACGAGAGCAAGCCGGAAGATCAACTCAAGAGCCTCAAGCTGTCGGGTGACGTGCCGCGGCGAGAGGGGCTGGCCATCATCGACGTAGATCCGGAAAGCCCGAATTTTGGGCGTGTCATTTCGGACATCCCGATCGACTCCGCGACGGTCGCGCACCATATCTTCTACGACCGCACCATGAGCAAGGCCTACATCACCGGTCTGCAACAGCCCGCGCTTCAGGTGCTTAATCTTACGCAGAACCCCTACCGCCTCCACACGATCGAGACGCCGCCCTGCGAGATGGCCGAGGACGTGATCTTGGACGAGGCGAACGAGCGCTGGTATCTGACCTGCATGGGCTCCGGCAAAGTGATCGTCGGTGACGTCGTAACCGACGAGGTGGTGGGCGAGATAGCACTGCCGGGCACCTACCCGCACGGCCTCGCCGTCAACAGCATGATCGACCGCATCCTTGTAACCTCGACCATCACGCCGGATCTCACAAGCCCTGACGAGTTCGTCTCTGAGGTGCGTGCCTCCGACCTCAAGCCACTCGGCAAGATTAAGATGTCGAATGCCGAGTCGCCTTCGAAGGTCGCGCCCGTCGAGGTGTTCTTCGTGCCCGGCGCCGAGCCGGCGACGGCGATCGTGACCAACATGTTCGGGAACACGCTTGAAGCGCTGGTCTGGGATACGGACGCGCAGGAGTTTGATCGCGAGACGCTCTTCGACTTCGCCGAGCATGGTGCCAGCGTGCCGTTGGAGATTTACTTCAACGATAACGAGACCCCCGATCGCATGTACGTGACGACGGCGATGAAACCCGGCCACCTGCATATCTTCGACATCTCGGAAGGTCCGACGAAGCCGAAGCTCCTGAAGCAGGTTGTCACTGCCGACGGCGCGCACCACGTCGGATTCACTCCCGATTTCAAGTACGGGTTCGTCCAGAACTCGTTCATCAACCTGCCGGACATGAGCGACGGCTCAGTCTCGGTGGTGGATCTTGTGAACGGCGAGGTGGTCGCCTCAATGGCGACCCTCAAGGATGCCGGGTTCAATCCGAACTCGCTCGCATTGCTGCCGGAGTGGAACCACCTGGCCGGACACTAGGTGGACGGCGCGGCACCCCTCCCGGGGAGGTGGCGATGCATCCAAAGAAACGTGCGATGGCGATGGCAGGCGCCTTGCTGCTGTGCGCTTTGGTCGGAATCGGCCGTGCGCATGACATAGCCGACCAATGGCCGGCGCATCAGGTACAGGGGTTCGTGCCCGAGGCCCCGGCCAAGGGGAAGGATAACAGCGCGACCGTCATTGAACGCACGTTGGGCGACGGCCCGACCGGGACGATCGTGGTCAGCCAGGGTGCGAGGGTCCGGCTCGTCCTGCATGCGCCGGCTGACACCGAACTGCACCTGCACGGTTATGACCTGGGAGGAACGACAGCCAACGCGGCGCCGGTTGTCATGTCCTTCCGCGCCGATCATGTCGGCCGCTTCCCGATCGAGGCGCATGGGGTAAAGGACTTGCTGGGTCGCACCGACAGAGTCCTCGCCTACATTGAGGTTCGGCCTGAATGACGCGCTGGCATGCTGCGCTGGTGACGATGTCGGTTCTGGCAGCGTCGCGGGTACAGGCGCATGCCTTCGGCGCTCGCTACGACTTACCACTGCCGCTCGGGCTGTATCTTGCGGCAGCGGGGGTTGCGGTGGCGGCTTCGTTTGTCGGCGCTCTGATCTTTCTCCACGCTGGACGGGTGCGCACGCTGCATCTGGACATTCCGGTGCCCGCCAACGCTGGCCGCACGCTTTCAACGATGCTGGGCATTTCCGGCGTACTCGGGCTGGCCATCTTGCTCGGCGCCGCGTTTTTCGGTCCGCAGGAGGCCGTGCGCAATCTCGCAACCGTCTGGGTCTGGGTGATCTGGTGGGTCGGGTTCCTGCTCTTTTCGGCCCTTGTGGTCTGCCTCTGGCCCCAGATCGACCCGTTTCGCAGGCTTGCGGCGCTCTTGGCGTGGGTGGCTGGACGGCCGTGGGCGCGCAGTGCGGCCGATCTGCCGTCGGCTGCTGGTTTGCTTGCGCCGGCGGGGCTACTGGCGATTGCCTGGATTGAGCTGGTCTCGGACTGGTCGGAAGATCCGCGTGCGTTGGGCCTGCTGGTGACCGTCTACCTCGTTATCGCGCTCCTCGGCGGGCTTGTCTGGGGGCAACAATGGTTTCGCGTGGCAGACCCCCTGAGCCGCATTTTCGAGGTTCTCGGCCGGGTTGCGCCTCTCTCGGTGGCCAGCCGCACGGCCTTGCGCGTGCGACCGCCGGGTGTGGGCCTGTTGGCGAGGTCAGAGCCGATCTGCGGTGAGGTGGCGCTGGTCACCGGTCTCGTCGGAATTGTGCTCTTCGATGGCCTATCCGAGACGCCCGCCTGGGCCGCAGTACTGGACTTCGTAAGCGAATCGCGATCCCTGCGCCCGTCGCTGCTCTGGCTGCGCGATCAGGGCATCGACCTGATCAAGTTGATCCGCACCGTCGGTCTCTTCGCCATCGTTGTCAGCTTCTACGGGATCTATTGGCTTTTGATCGTGCTGATGCGGGCACTGACCGGCGGCGGGCTCACGATCGGTCAGCTCGGGCGGGGCTTCGTCGGCACGCTCCTGCCTATCGCCGTCGCCTACCATCTGTCGCACTACATCTCATACCTCCTGATCGCCGGTCAGCTGTTCTTCCCCACTGTGTCCGACCCGTTCGGCTTGGGATGGGACCTCTTCGGTACACGGAACTGGTCCATCGACATCAGCGTCATAGGGGCCGAGCAGATCTGGTGGATCGCCTTCACGGCACTGATCGGGGGGCACGCGCTCTCGGTTCTCATCGCGCACCAGCGCGCGCTCCAGTTCTTCAGAGATGCGCGGCGCGCGGCGTTATCGCAGGTCCCGATGACAATGGCTATGGTTGGGCTGACAGTGCTCAGCCTCTGGATTCTCTCGCAACCGATCACCGAATAACCGACCGCTTCAGTTCTTCGCACCAGCAGGCAGGATCACCTCATCGGCCATGCGCTTCGAGAGCCGCTTCTAGCGCATCTCGATCGGGTGTGCCTCACGCCAACCCTGCTGCGAGTCCAACTCCCCTTCAATAAGGTTGCGCTTCGAAAGAGACGCAGCCCGTTTATCGTTTATGCCTTTATTGCCCATATTGCCTACATTGCTTACAGGCCCATCGAGCCGAGTCGGGCGGAAAGTGGATGGTGGCTCGGCCAGTCGAAGCCAGTCTGGCCGCCGTTCGAGACGAGAATGCGAGCGGCAAAGCGGCCATCGACACCGCTGCCGATATAAGTGAAAGCGTGTAAGGAAAACCCCATGGCAGACGATTTACGCGACAGCCCCTTGAAGTGCCATCGCCTCCCCCGCCCCGGCAAGCTGGCGTTTCAGACAACCAAGCCCATGGTCAGCCAGCGGGACCCGTCATCGGCCTACCGATTGTTAACGAAAACAAGTCCGACCCAACCCAGGGAGACGCTCCATGGCATTCGAAAACTACAACGACTTCGACCCACAGGAAACCCGGGAATGGCAGGAAGCCGTCGATGTGGTAGTGGAGCGGGTGGGCCCCGAGCGGGCGACCTATCTGCTGCACAAGGCGGTGGAAGAAGCCTACCGGACCGGTGCCGAGGCGCCTGACACGACCCGCACGCCTTATGTGAACACCATCCCGCCCCACAAGGAGGCCAAGCTGCCCGGCGACGAGGCCCTGCTGCAGCGGCTGACCGCCTACCTGCGCTGGAACGCCATGGCCATGGTGGTGCGCGCCAACAAGAAACCCGCCGAACCCGGCGGGCATATCGCGAGCTACGCGTCTTCGGCGGTGATGTACGAGGTGGGCTTCAACCATTTCTGGCATGCCCCCAGCGAGAGCCATGGGGGTGACATCATCTACGTGCAGGGCCATTGCGCTCCAGGTATCTACGCGCGGGCATTTCTCGAGGGACGGCTCTCCGAGGAGCAGTTGGAGAACTTCCGCCTGGAAGTCGACGGCAAGGGGCTCTCCTCCTACCCCCACCCTTATTTGATGCCGGATTTCTGGCAGGTCTCCACCGTGTCCATGGGGCTGGCGCCGATCATGGCCATCTATCAGGCCCGTTTCATGAAGTACCTCCACCATCGGGACCTGGCCGACACCGAAGGGCGCAAGGTCTGGGCATTTCTGGGCGACGGCGAGATGGACGAGCCCCAGTCCCAGGGGGCCATCGCCCTGGCCAACCGGGAGAAGCTGGACAATCTGATCTTCGTGATCAACTGCAACCTGCAGCGCCTGGACGGTCCGGTACGGGGCAACAGCAAGATCGTCCAGGAACTGGAGGGCAACTTCCGGGGCGCGGGGTGGAACGTCATCAAGTGCTTGTGGGGGTCGGGCTGGGACGAACTGCTGGCCAAAGACACCAAGGGGCTGTTGCGTCAACGCATGGAGGAGTGCGTCGACGGCGAGTATCAGAACTTCAAGGTCAAGGGCGGTGGCTATATCCGCGAGCACTTCTTCGGCAAGTATCCGGAGCTCAAGGAAATGGTCGCCCATATGTCGGACGACGACATCTACTACAAGCTGATCCGCGGTGGACACGACCCGCAGAAGGTCTACGCGGCCTATCACGCCGCGGTCAATACCAAGGACAAGCCCTCGGTGCTGCTGATGAAGACCGTCAAGGGCTACGGCATGGGTGTGGGTGGCGAGGGCCAGAACATCACCCACCAGAAGAAGAAACTGGGCGAGGATCATCTCAGGTACTTTCACCAGCGCTTCGACCTGCCCTTCAGTGACGAACAGATTACCAAGGCGGCGTTCTTCAGGCCCCCCGAGGACAGCGCCGAGATGCAGTTCCTGCACGAGCAGCGCAAGGCATTGGGGGGCTATCTGCCCCAGCGCCGGCGCAACGGCGATCTGCTCAAGGCACCCCCCTTGGACATGTTCAAGCAGGTGCTGGGGGATACCGGTGAGCGCACCATGTCCACCACCATGGCCGTGGTGCGCATCATGGTCTCCCTGGCCCGGGACAAGACCCTGGGCCCGCGGCTGACCCCGATCGTCGCCGACGAGTCGCGCACTTTCGGCATGGAGGGCATGTTCCGGCAGATCGGTATCTACGCCCCCGAAGGGCAGAAGTACGTGCCCATGGACGCCGAGGAGATCATGC
The DNA here is from genome assembly GCF_900116705.1 of Halomonas korlensis. Lineage (GTDB taxonomy): Bacteria > Pseudomonadota > Gammaproteobacteria > Pseudomonadales > Halomonadaceae > Halomonas > Halomonas korlensis. Next base: position 11,757 of record NZ_FPBP01000025.1, read on the forward strand.
CCTACCGGGAGGATCAGAAAGGCCAGATCCTGCAGGAAGGCATCAACGAGGACGGGGCCATGTCGTCGTGGATCGCCGTGGCCACGTCGTACAGCAACCACGGGGTCACCATGATCCCGTTCTACGTCTATTACTCCATGTTCGGCTTCCAGCGCGTCGGCGATCTGGCCTGGGCGGCCGGCGACATGCTGGCGCGGGGGTTCCTTATTGGCGGCACCTCGGGACGCACCACCCTGAACGGCGAAGGCTTGCAGCATCAGGACGGGCACAGCCAGCTGTTCGCCCAGTTCATTCCCAACTGCATGGCCTATGACCCCACCTTCCATTACGAGGTGGCGGTGATCGTACGCGACGGGATCAAACGCATGTACGAGGATCAGGAGAACGTCTTCTACTACATCACCACCCTGAACGAGAATTACCATCATCCGGCACTGCCCGAGGGCGCCGAGGAAGGCATCATCAAGGGCATGTACCCCTTCAGCAAGGCCGAGGAAGGCAAGGGGAAGGGTAAAGGAAAGAACCCGCGAGTTCAGCTGCTGGGCTGTGGCAGCATCCTCAACGAGGTGATTGCGGCGGTGGAGCTGCTGCGCGACGACTGGGGCGTGGCGGCCGACGTCTGGAGTTGCCCGAGCTTCAATGAACTGGCCCGCGACGGCCACGCCGTCAAGCGCTGGAACCGGCTGCATCCCCAAGACAGTCCGCGCAAGAGCTATGTCGAAGCGTGCCTGGAAGGTACCGACGGACCGGTCATCGCCTCCACCGACTACATCCGGATGTTCGCCGAACAGATCCGACCCTTCGTGCCACGGCGTTACGAGGTGCTGGGCACCGACGGCTTCGGCCGCTCTGACAGCCGCGAGGCCCTGCGCCGCCACTTCGAGGTGGATCGTCATTACGTCACCCTGGCCGCGCTGCAGGCCCTGGTCGACGAGGGCACGCTCAAGAGCGGCAAGGTCCGGGACGCCATCGCCAAATACGGCATCGACCCCGAAAAGCCCTACCCCCTGTACGCCTGAGCCGGAGGAGACGAAAAGTGGCTATCCAAGAAATCAAGGTACCCGACATCGGCGACTTCACCGACGTCCCGATCATCGAACTCCACGTCCAGCCCGGTGACAGCGTCCAGGTCGAGGACCCGCTCATCACCGTGGAATCCGACAAGGCCTCCATGGACGTGCCCGCGCCTGCCGCGGGGACCGTCAAGGAGGTCAAGGTCAAGGTCGGTGACACAGTCTCCGAGGGTTCGACGATCCTGATGCTGGAGGCGGAGGGTGAAGCTCCCTCGTCCTCCCCTGCCCCCGCTTCCGCTAGGGAAGCAGGAGAGGCATCGGCACCGTCCGGTGGCGGGGTCGAGGCGATCACGGTCCCCGACATCGGCGACTTCGGCGAGGTGCCGATCATCGAGATCCACGTCCAGGCCGGCGACCGCGTCCAGGCCGAGGACCCGCTGATTACCCTGGAATCGGACAAGGCCTCGATGGATGTGCCCGCGCCCAAGGCCGGCACCGTCAAGGAAGTCAAGGTCAAGGTCGGCGACAACGTTTCCAAGGGCAGCCTGGTATTGCTATTGGAGAGCGGGGCGGGAGAGGCAGAAAGGAGCGCGGCTCCTGTCGGACCTGTCGGAGAAGAAAGCCAGAAACCGCAGCCAGCGTCTGCCCCCTCCAGCACACCCTCGACCGGCCAGATCATCGATTTCAGCCGGGTTCATGCCAGCCCCTCGGCTCGCCGTATCGCCCGCGAACTCGAGGTGGACCTGACCCGAGTGCCGCCGACCGGTCTCAAGGGCCGGGTCACCAAGGAGGACATCCAGGCCTTCGCCAAGGGCGGCGCACCGGCGGCGGCCACAGCCGGCGGTGAAGGTATGGACCTGCTGCCCTGGCCCAAGGTCGATTTCAGCAAGTTCGGTCCGGTGGAGACCCAGCCGCTGTCGCGCATCAAGAAGATCTCCGGCGCCAACCTGCATCGCAACTGGGTGAGAATCCCCCACGTCACCAACCACGACGAGGCCGACATCACCGACCTGGAAGCCTTCCGGGTGCAGTTCAACAAGGAGAACGAGAAGGCGGGCATCAAGGTCAGCATGCTGGCGTTCATGATCAAGGCGGCGGTCGCCTCCTTGAAGCGGTTCCCCGAGTTCAACGCCTCGCTGGACGGCGACAACCTGATCTACAAGCAGTACTACCACATCGGTTTCGCCGCCGACACGCCCAACGGCTTGGTGGTGCCGGTGATCCGCGATGCGGACCAGAAGAACGTGGCCGAGATCGCCCAGGAAATGGGGGCGCTGGCCAAGCTGGCCCGCGACGGCAAGCTCAAGCCCGATCAGATGCAGGGCGGTTGCTTCACCATTTCCTCGCTCGGCGGGATTGGCGGGCTGTATTTCACGCCCATCATCAATGCTCCCGAAGTGGCCATCATGGGCGTGTGTCGCTCCTACTGGAAGCAGGTCTCGCCGGACGGCAAGCAGTCGGACTGGCGTTTCATGCTGCCCCTGTCGCTGTCCTGGGATCACCGGGTAATCGATGGCGCCGCTGCGGCCCGTTTCAACGTCCATTTCGCCAACCTGCTCGCCGATATGCGGCGCATCATCATGTAAGGAATCGACGACATGGCCAATGCAATCGAAGTCAAGGTGCCCGACATCGGTGATTTCAAGGACGTCGAGATCATCGAGGTGCTGGTCAAACCGGGTGATGCGATCGACATCGAAACCCCGCTGATCACCTTGGAGACCGACAAGGCCTCCATGGACGTGCCATCCCCGCAATCGGGCACGGTCGGAGAACTCAAGATCAAGGAGGGTGACAAGGTCTCCGAGGGTTCGACCATTCTGCTGCTGGAACCGGCCGAGACCAATTCCCGCGTGGCGGACCACGATCCGCATCCGGCGGTCCATGAAGCAGGGGTAGGCTCAGCGGCCCCCGGCGATGCCGGCGGCGGTTATGGTGGCGGCAGCCTGGAAGAGGTTCGGGTACCGGACATCGGCGATTTCAGCGATGTGCCGATCATCGAAGTGCTGGTGCGCGCCGGCGATACGATCCGTCCCGAGGATCCGCTGATCACCGTCGAGTCCGACAAGGCCTCGATGGACGTGCCCGCGCCCAAGGCCGGCAGGGTCACCGACGTGCTGGTGGCGGTCGGCGACAGGGTGTCGGAAGGCTCGCCGATCCTGATGCTGGAAGCGCAAGGCAAAGCCCCCGCCGCCCCATCCCCTTCCGCCGGGGGAGCAAGCGACAAGAAAGCCGCTGCGCCCGCCCCTCAGGCGGCCACCCATACCGGCGGGGCCGACCTCGAGTGCGAGATGCTGGTGCTGGGTGCCGGCCCGGGCGGCTACTCGGCCGCCTTCCGGGCCGCCGACCTGGGGATGAAGACCGTACTGGTGGAGCGCTATGCCAGCCTCGGCGGGGTCTGTCTGAACGTCGGCTGCATCCCCTCCAAGGCGCTGCTGCATGTCGCGGCGGTCACGGAGGCGGCCAACGCCATGGCCGATCACGGCATCGCCTTCGGCAAGCCGAAGATCGATCTGGACAAACTGCGCGGCTGGAAGGAAAAGGTCGTCGGCAAGCTCACCGGTGGGCTGGCCGGCATGGCCAAGGCCCGCAAGGTCCAGACGGTGCGCGGCGTGGGGAAATTCCTCGACCCGCATCACCTGGAAGTCGCCCTGACCCGCGGCGATGGTCGCGAGCCGACCGGCGACACGCAGGTGGTGAAGTTCGACAAGTGCATCATCGCCGCCGGGTCGCAGTCGGTAAAACTGCCCTTCATTCCCGACGACCCCCGGGTGGTCGACTCCACCGGCGCGCTGGAACTCACGTCCATTCCCAAGCGCATGCTGGTCATCGGCGGGGGCATCATCGGCCTGGAGATGGCCACGGTCTATGCCAGCCTGGGCACCCGCATCGAGGTGGTCGAGATGCTCGACGGGCTGATGACCGGCGCCGACCGCGACCTGGTCAAGGTCTGGGAGAAAGTCAACGCGCCGCGCTTCGACAAGGTGATGCTCAAGACCCGGACCGCCGACGTGAAGGCCCAGAAGAACGGTCTCAAGGTCAGCTTCGAGGGCGACAACGCCCCCGCCGAGCCGCAGCTGTACGACATGATCCTGCAATCGGTGGGGCGCCGCCCCAACGGCAACAAGATCGGCGCCGAAAACGCCGGCGTGGTGGTCGACGAGAGGGGCTTCATCGCTACCGACAAGCAGTTGCGCACCAACGTCGGGCACATCTTCGCCATCGGCGACATCATCGGCCAGCCGATGCTGGCCCACAAGGCGGTGCACGAGGCGCATGTCGCCGCGGAAGCCGCCGCCGGACAGAAGAGCGTCTTCGATGCCCGCCAGATTCCCTCGGTGGCCTATACCGACCCGGAAGTCGCCTGGGCCGGCAAGACCGAGACCGAATGCAAGGCCGAAGGCATCAAGTACGGCAAGGCGGTATTCCCCTGGGCCGCGTCCGGTCGTGCCATCGCCAATGGCCGCGACGAAGGCTTCACCAAGGTGCTGTTCGACGAGGAGACCCATCGGATTATCGGCGGGGCCATCGTCGGCACCCAGGCGGGGGATCTGATCAGCGAGCTGTGCCTGGCCATCGAGATGGGCTGCGACCCGGTCGACATCGGCAAGACTATTCACCCGCACCCGACCCTGGGCGAATCGGTCGGCATGGCCGCCGAATTGTTCGAAGGCGTGTGCACCGATCTGCCACCACAGAAAAAGCGTTAGGGAGGATATGGTAATGAACGATCAGCCTCGCCAGCCGGAAGAATATGATGAAACCGCCGGCGGGCGCTCCGCCAGGATGACATGGGGCCTGCGCGCCTTCGGGTTGCTCATGGCGCTGGTGGTCTGGCTCGCCATGGGCTTCGCCGAGGATTTGTCGTCGGACGCGCGCTGGGTCGCGACGATCGCCACGCTGATGGCGGTCTGGTGGATGACCGAGGCGATCCCACTGTCGGCCACCGCCCTGCTGCCGATCGTGCTGATCCCGATGCTGACGGCGCGCACCGTCGGCGAGGCCACGGCGCCCTACGCCAGCTCCATCGTGTTTCTGTTCCTCGGGGGTTTCCTGATCGCCATCGCGATGGAGAAATGGAACCTCCACCGGCGCATCGCGCTGCTGACGCTGGCCCGGGTCGGGGTCGAGCCCAAGCGCATCGTGCTCGGCATGATGCTCGCCACGGGCTTTCTGTCGATGTGGGTCTCGAATACC
>NZ_FPBP01000026.1 GCF_900116705.1 Halomonas korlensis
CCCAATATCAAGCCTAGGGACAGGACCGACAGCAGGCACAGGATCGGGAGATAAATCCTCCACGCTGACATTAACTTTATATCTTTTTTGGTAGTACTCAGAACGCTTCTGGTGAAGCTCTTCAAATCTTTTTCTAGATGATTTATAACGCTCTGGTGCCTCTTCTTTGTACTTTCGAGACTTTCGCTCAAGCTCTTCTCCCAAGAGCTTAGTTGGTGCGAAATCTTCGTGATAGATTGCCCCTCTAAGTCTGTTTGCTGATTTACTTCCTTCGATTTGGATGCTGATTGTTTTGGGGTTTTCACGGACCACCTCGATACCTTCAATTTTATTAATTGTATTTACTAAATCTTTTCGGCTTTTAATAATTTCTTGACTGGCCATAGTCAATAGCATGCTCTCTAGCTGGTCTACCATTTCAGCTTTTTTCTCCGGCAAGTCATGATGTGATGCAACGAACCTGGCTCTGGCCGGGTCGTCGGGATCGGCAAAGCCATGTTCCGCATCCATCATTCGACGCCAGTAGTAAAGCCTTACACGGTCTTTTTCATGGTAGTACGCGTTCACTCGCTTTCCTGTCGAGAGTTCTTCACCAGCGATCAGGAAGTGAAGCTCCGTCCCAGACTTATCCTGGTGTCTGACCCAATTTGACACGTACTGACACGGGTCCAGTCCGGGCAGCAGCGCCTTCTCAAACTCGTCGATCATGTGCTGCTGCTGGGCGTCGTCCAGGCCCTCAACAAAGCGCAGCACGCCCGACGTATACGATCCCGCATGGTTGCCATAGCCTGCTATTTGTCTCATGTATTCAGCATCGCCACGCAGCCATACAGGGTCCACACGGCGGCGATTGCCGCTGCTGTCGTAGTCGCCGACTAAGTAGTTAAGAGAGCCTGTTATTGAAGCGGCAGGATTCTCGGATTCTGACCCTTTGCCATGCCGGAAAAACTTAATAATCATCGGTGGTGCTCCTCCCATATTTCATCTAGGGATGAGCGAATTTCTCGAATTTCTGAGAGTAGTTCTATGGCACTTACGTCAAGCCCAGATTTTTTACTTGTATTTATATGGCGGGCTATTTGATTCAGGTTGTTGCCGACTTTTGATATTTCTCTCACCAACTCTTTATTAACTGGTGGCGCTCGCCGCTTTGATTTTTTTCCAAGTGCGAGGTCACGCACGAAGGGTCCGACCTGCTGCTTCCCTGCATTATATTTTATAACTTGGCGCTCTTCAGGATTTACACGAAAGCGCATGATTATTGTTCTGTAGTTATTTTTATCATTGTCATCCATCTTTCTTTCCTCGTTAGATATACACCTCCGGTTTTGACTTGGTTTCCAGACCGCATTCAGAATCGGCTACGCCGATGATGAATGTGGTCCGGAGGGTGTCGGGAGGCGAAGCCTCATGACCCAGCCACGAAGTACCACAAGGAGCGAAGCGCCGATGTGGTACGCACGTGTATGCTGGCTATTATGGCTAACACTTAACTAACAGACGTTAGTTATCATCTTTATTTTTAATATTAACACCACTTTTTAGATAAGTAAACTTTTCACTTAAAACTGAGTATTTAGATTGCAAATCCGCTAACTCAGCTGACAGTGATTCACTCTTTTTTAAATACCCGTGCATCGATTTCTGTGCAGCTTCTAGTCTGCTCTGGTAATCAGCTTTAATAGATGCCACCTCATCTCGATGCTCTTTTTTGAGTTCATCAAAAGCTTTTTTTTGTTCAACACGTAACTCTGCCACGTGTTTATCCAACGCCTCAATTCTTGCCACCCGTTCGTCTAATTGCCGGTTTGCAGCATCACGTTCAGCAATCGCAACGGCTCTGTCTTGGCTAGCCGCTGCTGCCTCGGATTTCGCCGATTGTGTAGCCTCTTCGGCAGTTTTTAACTGGATTTTAAGCTCATCGACCCGCTCTTGCTGAGATTCCGCCTTATTGAGCACCTGAGCGAGTTCTAGGCGGGTTTTTTCGGCGCTTTCACGTTCGCGCACTATCTCAGCGGTCAGCTTGTCGATCTCGCCACGGCGCTCTTCTGCAAGAGCCCCGAGACGCTGATTTTCAGCGTCCAGAGCGGTATTCCGCTCTTCAAGCTCAGAATTGGCTTCCTCCAACTCTTCGCCCGCCTGAGAAAGCTCGGCGGCCTCCTCCTGTGCTTCTATCTGCTTGTGTTCAGCATCACTTCTGGCTTCGGCGGCCTGTCTCTCGATCTCTCTGATCAAGGCAGCTTGCAGCTCACCTGGCAATTCCGGTGCCTTCCTTTCTGTAGCAGGCTGCGCCTGCCTCCAAGCTGTTAAGTGACGATGGACCGTGTTCGGCGAGCCAGTGCCTAAGCGACTGCGGACCTTCTGAATTGTGGGCTCTGTGCCCTCGGCTACTAGGGCGTTAGCAGCGGCGGAAACCTGGTCATATGTGATTCCTGGACGTGACATGTGTATTGCTCCTTTGTATTATGTATAAATACAGAATATCATATACAGCACAAAATACAATACGAAATACGAAAAAATATGATACGACACGATACGCTACCCGCATGCGGGCGTATTTAGCCACTTAGCCATCTGAGAGGCCCGGTTTTAGTGAGTTTGATTGCGCAGGGTGGCGACTAATGACCGAAGGCCGAGGGGATCGGGATCCGCAGACTGCTCAGACTGCGACGACTCAGGAAGGTCGGGAGAGAAAGGAGGTTCTGGAGAAGGAGCAGGGGCAGGAAGGCGGCGAAGGTCAGCGCGTAGCTGCTCTACCTCACGGCGCAGGGCCACCAGCTCTTCCAGCATGGCGCGTGTCAGCGTGTCACCTGCCGAGTCTTGGCGTGTCACTGGCGTGTCACTGGTATCTACCCGAGTCGGCGTCTCGCCATAGCATCGGATAAGCTCGGACAGGTCGATAACACGATGACCATCACCGCGAACGCTGCACGACAAGCGGCCTGAGTCGATATGGCGATACAGCGTCTTGCGCTGCTTTCCATAGAGCTTTGCAGCTTCAGTAATGGTTAACTGCATGGCGTGTCACTGCGTAGTCGTAGCGTGTCACAGAGAGTGTGTCACCCCCTTCTAATGGATGCCAGGCATTCAGATCGGCTAAGCTGGCCTAGGTCTCGCATATTAGAGGTAGCATGAAGCGTCAGCTGATCGCACTCATCTCAGGCATTACCCTCGCATCCAGCTCAGTGGCGTATGCCAACATAGAGTTCCTGGAACGAGGTGATGACTTTAGTAACGAAGTAGTTTCCACCCTGCGGGTAGAAACCTCAGACACCTCACCAGCAACGCTTTTCCTGTCGTGCAACCCCACAGCTGGGCTAAGCGTTCAGCTCGCCACCAGAAGCGTCATGCATCCCGATGACCTCCAAGGAAACCGGATGCGCATCTCGACAACTCACAAATTTGAAGAGGCTTCAGAGGCCGCCACGACGAACTGGGCCATGAACATGATGCAGTACAAAAACAGCTGGTACCCAGGGAATCAAAGAACCTTCATAGAGGAGGCCGCAAAGTCGACACAGCTGAACCTGAGGTTAAACAAGGTAGGTGCTGTCTATCGGTTCAACCTCAGGGGTACAAAGGATCACCTGCAAACGATCCTCGGTCGTTGCTAATCAATAGGCCATACAAAAAAGCAAACGAGCACATGTCTAGCTCGTGACGAAAGGATGTAAAAATGAAAAAAAACAGCTGGTTATGCATAACAGTAGTATCCACTGCACTCTTATCAGCAGGTTGTGCTATCAACCAGCCCGCACCTGACATCAAGTGGATTGCTCAATACAGCACAGATGAATTCACGGATGAGTCTACGTGCAGGGTAACTGTGGGTTCGAGGTACACATCAAGAAATATTTATACGTACACCGGGGCGCTGTACCCGTTTGTAGAAAGCAAAGGAGGCGAGCTAAGGGTAGGGGTGATGAGCGGTGGAAAGGCGAAGATTCCTGTTGGTGAAGTACAGCTCAGGATCGACCAAAACCCTGCATGGAACATTGGAATTAACGAAACGCCCGCTGATCTGGTACCTAGCCAAGATATCCCTGAGCCGTACCAAGCCCAGCTGAGTGACGAGCAGCGAGAGATGGTAGCTAGCACGTATCGCGCAACCATGAAGCATACGGCGCAGGCCATGTCCCCATACACGGCAACCACAGGAGAAAAAGCAGAAGCGATCCTGAGGCAAATGCTTGATGGAAATGAGCTAATATATAGGTCAGTGGGGCTTAACCAACCTGGGTCAGGGACCGGGGAGTATGACCTCGACGCATCACTGAATGAAGCCCTAGCAAGGTGTGGAATCAGCCTCCCCTAAGGGCGGGTGAGACTATGGCTGGAGGGAACCCCAGCCATTCGCCACACAGAAGTCAAGATTACGCGGCCGAGGTCAGTTGCACAGCAACGCCCCGGAGAGCAAAGCACCACCCGCGCCTAGCACAATGCCAACGAGTACACCGCCAAGTAGCTGGGCCGACGCTTGCTGCCACATCCCTCGCCACCAGTCTTTGCGTGACTCCTCCTGTGCTTTGTCGCCTTCTCGTTGCCTAAGCACCTCGCTCATGACTGCCCTGGCATAGCCCTCATGCCTCCCGACCGGACTTTCCAAGAAGATGCGCAGCTCGCTCAAAGGGGCCTTTCGGGCCTCTTGGCGAAACATCTCGTCTTCCTGATCACGCGAATTTCCCAGATCAGTATTATGGCAAGCCAGCACTAGACGATCCTGCCAACTCTGACCATTTTCGTCAGTTGCCATAAAGCTCTCCTTGCAGGCGATAGAAATCCTGGTCCAGCGAAAGAAACGCAAGATTACGATGTGTGTCGGGGTACCTAGCCTACCGTCATGCTGTAGGAACCCAACACCTTCACCCGCCCCCCGACAGCGAGCTATTGGCCCGCTTCGATGCACTGCTGGACATGGTGGGATACCGCACCCGCTTGGCGAACGAAGCGCCCTCCAGATGCTAACCATCACCTGCTGACTACAATGACCGGGATGCTAATCTCGGCATGTCCCCAGCTAACGTGGTCGCGTCCATGCCGCTCAACCTCGATCCTGACCAACTGTGTTCAATCGCTGCATCGAACCGCGTAGCCATGGGACAGGCCCAAGCGCTGCGACATCACCGCATGGCCACGGCGCCAATATTCTTCAATTACGGGAACATCGACGTGGAGGACAAGCATCGTCCGCTATCGCTCGTCGTGCTGGATCTACATTGTCTCGGCATCTTCGAGCTGGAGGGCGTGCCGACCCCGCGCTACATCCCTATGCCCCAGGCTGAGCCCGGCGATTGCTTCGAGATCTTGCTGGTGAACAACTACCCGATGCTGGCCCCACTGGACGAGGCCCGCCCTTCGCTACTGCCTGGCCCAAGCGTGATGATCCATGACTCCGCCGGCGACCAGGGGGAAATCGCCGCCGCTTCGCTGCTGGACTGACCGTATCAGGATGCCTACTTACCGGATGGTCATTCGCTTACGTGTAAAACGTAACACACGAATATAATGAGGAAATTCATACCAGCCATGACGTGTATCAGCATGAAAGTGCCGACGTAGACGCGCCCGTCCTGAATAAGTATGTAGGATACTATAAAGCGTAAACGAAGAGCCCCCGCAACGGTTGCACCCGTCCGAGAGCATGACACCGCGAAACTTGGAGATAACGCGATGCCCCCACAATATAGCATCAGCCCCATGTCGGCTGGTCAACTCAATGCCTTTATGGCCATCCTTGAGGAATTCAGCGACGAGCGCCTGACGCCCGCCATCCTGATCCTCGCTTATCGCCTTGCTTGTCTGGAAGTCTCCTAATGAAGGACCTATATACATCACTGACAGTTGAAGTGGTGTCGCCATCCTTCATGCCAGTGGCTTTGCGTGCCGCTGCCGACGCGATCGAGCGTGACACTGTCTGCCAGGACATGACGATCAAGAAGGGGGACCCGCCGCTCTACACCGTGCAGATTTCCCGAGGCGACCTGATTGCAGATGTGCAGTACAAGCTGCTGGATCTAGTCGAGTACTACTCCGATACCCAGAATGGGAAGGTGCCGCCACAGGTAGCTGAAGTGCTTTACCAGCTCCGCATCATGCTTGAACCGCTGGAGGCCACCCCATGACCATCGAAGTGATCCACCGCATCGAGCGCCCCTATGCCGAGGGCGTCGTGGAGGCTTACGGCGAACGCGACATGGGCTGGTATGAGTGGCGCATCATTGAAGGCGATCGGGATTCCATCCGCCAGGGCGGCGGCAAGATGCTGGCCGACAGCGGCGACCATGGCAGCTTTGGGATGCAGTACGGCAGCGCCTCCCTTGCCCTGCGTGACGCCCTCATATGGGATGCCGACTGAACCGACCATCTGCCAGACAACGCCCTGTCATCCGGTGGGGTTTTTTGTGCCTTCGTCGTTCAGAACGTTAGTCGCTCGAAGGGGCGCCCAGTGAGGGCGGTATAGGCCACCGTATTCTGGATGTTCGCGTGGCCCAGATACTGCTGCACCGTGCGCAGATCCACGCCCTGGTTAATCAGGTGCACGCCGCAGGCGTGGCGCAGGGCGTGGGGATGCCACTTCACGCCCAGCACGCGCTCGCTGAGGCGATGCAACAGGCGCCGGAAGCCATCGGCGCTGATCGGCGCCCCGCGCTCGCCGACGAACACCAGGCCCGTCGTGCGGCCGCTATCGCGCTGGTAGCGCTTCAGGGCGCGCACGGTGTCACCCTGAAGAGGATGGGTGCCGTCGAGGCTGCCCTTGGCCCGAGTGACGCGCAGCTCGTGGGTCACCAGATCGACGGCCGACCAGCGCAGCCCCACTAGCTCCGAGACGCGCAACCCATGTTCGAAGGCCAGGCGCAGCATCAGCGCGTCGCGCCGACCGTGGCGATTGTGGCGAATCGCGCCGCGCATCAGCCAATACACCTCATCGCGGGTCAGGTGCAGCCGGCCGCGCGCCGCGTCATTGCCGGCACGACTGCGCACTGTCCGGGTTTCAGTGGCTGGGGGCGCTGTCGGGGCGAGGTGTGGGGGCGTGTCGGGCACGGGCAGGGGCACTCCTAGTCGCGGAGACTGTCCGGCTTTTGGGTAGAAGCCAGACAGTAGAAAGCGCCTCGAGGCACGTCACTGGCGTGGGAACGCTGTTCTTTTGCTATGAATAGTACGGGCACAGCGTTCCTTTCTGGCTATCAACATAAGAGAATTCGAAATTATATTTTCTTAAATATACGCGATTCACGATACAATGTGTCCTTAGGACACATTGTATCGTGAAATGGGTATTTGTCAAGAGAAAATCCTTTCTTATCAACAAAAAGCTTGACAAGCTTCTACTCTCCGGTTATATACGTCCTTAGGACGTATATAACCGGAGAGTGGCCAATGCCGATTTTGGTAGCTGATGCACTAGCTGACTGGTTGCTGAACGAATATCCAAATTCAGCAATACATCGGAGGATGCTTCATGAAAGAATACTAATTTTATACAAGGAAAGAGAATACAAAGGCGAGAAGATATCCAACATACAAAATAAATTTCCATCTTCAGAGCAAATAACTAACTACATAGAAAAGCTCGAAAAATCGGGAGTTATAAACCCCGAAGGAGAGAAATCTTTTTATCATAGAGAGTCTCGTTTTTACATAATTAAGGCGAAGCCCCCATCTAGCACAGAAGAAGCTCTTTGTTCTGTCTTCCCATATGGGTATATATCATATATCAGCGCCATGAAGTGGTATAGCATAACCGACAGATTGCCCAAAGTTATCTATTACACGACGTGTAGCAAAGAAGAATGGAGAAGGAGATATTTAGCAGAAACTTTGGATAGAACTGGGCTTCATAGCTATGCGAAAGATTTAATTCCAGCATTCCCTGTCTCAGGGAAATACTTTGGGAAAAAAGTTCACGTATCGACAACAAAAAACTACCGAGAGCCACGAGAAGGAGAGGGAGGAATAAGGGTTCAAGATATAGGCGAACTTTTTACCTTTATGTTTAAAAAGCCTCAGTGGTGTGGAGGGGCCTCTCATGTGGTCGATGTGTATATGGACTATGGGAAAGTTTTCAAGAATAAAATAATAAAGCATGTCGACAAGTACGGGGGGGCCATAGACAAAGCGAGAGTTGGTTTTCTATTAGAAAGCGTAATGGGAGTAAACTCAAAGACAATAGAAGAGTGGAAAAGCGAGAAGGGGAATGAAAGAGGATCTTCTAGGATCCTATTCCAAGGAGAAGGGTTTAGCAAAGTATATAGCCCTGATTGGAACCTATCAATAAACATTGAAGAGCTTGAAGAGTATGGAACAATCGATTGACGAGTGGGTTGATGAACCATCATCAGGAGAGAAAGAGTTTAGACGAGCAGTTAGGATAATACTGAAAGCCATATCATTGGATGAAGAGCTATCCGAGAATATGGTTATGAAAGGAGGAATTCTCTTAGGAATAAAATACAAAAGTGGTCGATACACAACTGACATCGATTTTTCAACCTCTGAGAAGCTAGGCAGCCTTGATATTAAAGGATTCGAAGAAAACCTTAATGACCGACTTTTAGAGGCTCAAGCGTCGCTTGTAGAAGACATAAGATGCATTGTTCAAAGCATCAAGGTACAACCTAACAAAAGGCCGGACGCCACATTCCCATCTCTAAAGATCAGTGTAGGATACGCAAAAAAAACAGACGCTTCCAAATTACGCAGACTAGAGAGTCGCCAGTCTCCTCAAAAGGTTTCTATTGATTATAGCTTTAACGAAGTTACAGGCGAAACAGAAAACCTGGAAGTCGACAAGGAAGATGGTGAAAAAATAAAGGCTTACGCTTTAGTATCACTAATAGCTGAAAAATTCCGAGCCATCTTGCAGCAAGCCGCAAGAAATAGAAACAGAAGGCAAGATATCTACGATCTCCATCACTTACTGAGGAATCATGCTGACCACACCTACGAAGAAAAACTCCTAGTCCTAGAGACTTTGATACAAAAATCAGCAGAGAAGGGAATTGACCAATTCCTACACCAAGATGGGCTGGATGATAAGGAAGTTATGGAACGATCAGCAAAAGACTACCCGTTACTTGTTAACGAGATAACAGGAGAACTCCCGGATTTCTCAAGTGCTTACGAACTTGTCAGGAATTACTACAAATCTATGCCATGGGAGATGGCCTAAATGGAGTTAAACTATTTTCGAGATCAAGGAAAAAGGGACGACAACCTAGACCTTTTCACCTGCTTCTCTACGAAAAATACTTTCTTTTTGGTTTTGGCCGATGGTTACGGAAAATCTTCTGAAGAAGGTATAAGCCATTACCTACAAGAAATCTGCCATAAATTAATAAAAAACCACGAGGAGTCGACACTACCAGATATTTTAAACAGTAACCCTCCTGAAAAATTATGGATGTCTATCCTCATTGCCAAAATCTCAGAAAGCGAATTAGAGGTTTGTTCTATTGGGGATTGCAGAGCATATATTAACAAAAATTTAATTACATATGATGACTCGCTAGCTTGGAGGAACTTGTCTAAAAGAAAATGTTTCGAAGACGTAGCCAAGTTGGTTGCATGGCACCCTCTTAGGCATAAGCTAACTGATTCCATGACCCCTCAGAGAAGAAAAGATATTAAAACAATAAAGGAGAGTATTTCTAGTGGAGATATTCTTGTCTTTTGCACTGATGGCATTTGGCCTATCTTCCATGAAGATATTTGCTCTGGCTCTTTCGACATCAAAAATCTTGATATCAAAACCGAAGACAACAGTTTGGCTATAAGCATTCTTTTCAAATAAGGAGTTTAAAGCTTCAACATTTTCGCGGCTTATCTTGCCTCTATAAATGAGATAGCTTCGCATCTACAGGCAACACTCACTGGCCGATTCAATGGCCTCCACATCGATGAGCATGGCTGTGTGGTGGTGGCCGGTATGGCCGGCAAACAGGCTCCCTGTCACCGTAGCATTCTCGAACACCAGCGACTGATTGTCCCGGTACTGGTCACTGTCGAGAACCAGCTGAAAACGAGTTAGCTCACCGGGAATCCGGTAGGCGTCCCCACTCTCCATGCTGTAAGCCTCACCGCAGTAGGGCTGGTCTGTGGTCAGGATCCAGTACGTCTGGGGCTCATCCCCATCCTGGATGCTTTCGTAGTTCGGCGGCCCAGGAAAGGTCTCTCTCCAGACCTTGCCCGTCAGCTCAGCAGGCTCACCATCGACGAGGCACCCCCCATCCCCTTCAGCAACCACAGGTCCCGGCAGAAGCATCAAGACAGATATCACAGAGGCGATACGTACAGGTACAAGCATCCCCGAGGCTCCACAATGTATGAACCCCTAATATACCAGCCATAAGAGCAGGTTAGTGAAGCTAAGCAGCAGACAATCTTAGATCCCCCTGCACGGTGTACTTGTTATTCGCCTTCTCGATGCGCGCCATTTCATCTAGCTCTTCCACTTTCTGGATATGGATCAAGAGATGGCTAAACAGGATATCGAGCCCTGGGCGCACCCACTTTTGCTGTAACCCCGTGCGTTTCCGAATCATCGTGTAAGATGCGAACACATGCCGGACATGGTTCGGCCGAACCGCCAGCAGGTAGATATATATCTTCAAAGCCGATAGCCCCGCCTCTCCCCTGTTGGGAAGTCCGGCAAGAGCCTCTTGTACCTTGATGCAAGGAACCTTTGCCCATCCCAGATCAGCCGGCGATGTCATCAGGTGATAAGTGCTGGAGTGCCCACTCCGATCGACCTGTATCAGACCAGAATCTTCTAAGAGACTGATTCCTCTCGGCAACATCGGCCTCGACAAGCCCGTAATACGCATCAGAACGCTGTAGGGGACACGAGCAAACATCCCATCAACCTCGCACATCACAGTGATGGCCAGGAGGATTTTCAATGCAGCGATACTGTTACCCAAGTGACGACCCCCCTTGAAGCGCTTAAGCGCCAAGTCGTCTCGCATCCACCACGAGGGCAGCTTTCGAAACCCGTGCATCAGTCGTTCCTCCGATCCAAAGCACGAATCACGACCCTCAGGGCCTGGAAGACCACTGCCAAGGCAGCGAAGGTGACCATAACCACCAAGGATTCCGGAGGCAAAGCCCCCACCATGACCACCAGATCGGACAAGAACTGCATGAATTTCATAGCCTTACCTCCAGAAAGCTCTGATATTAAATTTTAAAGGGCTTATCAGTATTCTTTCTAGAAGAGTGTCTAAAAGAAATCTAAAAAAATATCATTTAAGTATTTGATTCAAAAGGCTATTATCCTTACGTGAGAGGTAAATAAAATATACTTTTTTGGTTAATAACAGCTCTTCCCCATAGGTACCTAGGCGTGCGATAACGCCTTTGGTGCAGACATCACAACCCTAAAACCCCACCTAGGAGACCTAGCCAAAGGGGCCGATGGCCCGGCTCTGCCACCCCCTCCTCATCCCTCCCCTAGCCCTGCACGCTACCCATGAGGCTACGCCACCTAGTAGTAGGCACGGACCTGGGTACACCTAGCGAAGAAGCCGTTGCACTTGGCTGACGCTAGTTTCCATCGCAGTAGCGATCTTGCGGATGCTAAGCCCCTGCTCTCTGAGGGCTCTAGCTTGCGTTTTACGGCTTGCAGTCGCCTTGAGGTACTCTTCCCTACTCTGAGCCCCCTGAGCCCTTCTGCGGGCTTTCTCACGCTCTCTGTGCCGTCTCAGCGACTCGCCCTCGCTAACGATGGTGCGGAGCTGCCGCTCCTCATCAGGAGTGATCCTGAAAATTTCGATAAGAGTCTGGTTCTTCGGCGTATACAAGGGCGTGTATTCGCGCCCGTTCAGCTCGATGCGCTCACCGCGCTGGTGGGCCTTGGCCTTCGCGTAAAGCGTCGAGAGGTCGCCTATAGGCATGTTCCAGCTCGGGTCGATGCTTGCTGCCAGCGATTTGGCCTCATACCACGACTGGCTAGGGTGGATCTGGCCGGAAAGGAAGGCGAAGTTCATCTGCCAGAGCAGGAACGTCATCCTCTCCCCCTCCTGGAGGCCTCCGCGAAGCTCAGCAAGGCGCTTCAGGTCATGCATCCGGTCCCACGCTAGCTGACCGCCATGAAGTCCCTTCAGCGGCCCCTGACGGTGTCCTTCGATCAGGATCAGGCGCTCACGGCGTGCCTGCCGGGCCTCACGCTTCTGCTGAAGCTCATCACGGGTCAGTGGCAACACAGAGTCGGCGAACTCATCAAAGCTGTAGGCGGTGGGCGCGTGCATTGAGCCATTCACATAGACGACGCGGGCATACTCCTGCGTCTTAGTGTTCACTGTGCCGCAAAGACGCAGCACGCGGCTTGCATCGCGGGCTGAAGGGTCAGCCCCCATATCGGCCAGGGCAGCGCCCAACGCCTGCTGGACGGCGTTCCAGCGCGGAAGTGCACGGCCAGGGATTGGGTCATCGAGTAGCCACTTCACCTGAAGTCCACGCCCGGAAAACAGCACCACCGAAGGAATCGGCAAGCCCTCATCGTGGCAACGCTGCACGACTGCCCACGCCATGGCCTCGGGGTCATAGCTGCTGAACGGGGTGTAGTAGTAATCGAGATCAGCGAAGATAACGCCAGTGCGGAGCAGGTTTACTACTCGACGATTGAAGCCCTTGAACTCACCTTGTGAGATCCAGGTGTCTGTATTGGGATCTAGGCTATCAATGACTTGAGCAAGCTCACGAAGGGGGTACGTGCGCTGCACCTTCTTCTTGCGCGTGGGATCATCCCGCAAAATGGCAAACGTCCCAAAGCGCTTGGGGTCGTGGTAGTACCTTGCTTCGGCGAGGCCATCAAATAGATCAGGTTGGAGGTTGTGCTTTACATGCTGCACGCGCCCCCGCTTACTTGGCGGGCTGCGGGTAGGGTGCCTTGACAGGCTCTAAAATTATCCATTATTCTATCCTTACGAGATGGAAGAAGAAGCCTGCCCTGTCCGCCAAGACATTTTAGGGGCGGGCTTTTTCTTTGTGTCTTGATACCAAAAATACACTCATGATAGTCACTTAGCAATACCATCATGGTTCGAGATCCTCAGGCTCCCTTCTTATAGGGGCTCTATTCTTTGAAGCTGACCTGGTGCTGCCTTCTGAGCCGCTCAAGGTTGAATTCAAGCTTTCCAAGCTCTGGCGTAATGCCCTGTTCTCGTCTAATAGCTGATTGAATTTCTTCTCCATGGCTTCGTAGTTTTTCGCCATCTGATTGTAATTGGATCCCATGGTCTCGTAGTTCTTCGAGGCTACTTCTTGCGATTCTTCCAACGCTCTCAATAATGCTCTCAATTCTTTCTCTCGCTGATGAAAGTCTTTGGCGAATTCTCGCATAAACTCTAGAGCTTCTCGGTCGAGCTGGTTCATGATCTTCTTTGGATTCTGGTCTTTCTGTTCGTTCTTCATTGTTTTTCTCCTTTAGTTGAGTGTCTTGGTCGTTTTTTATTGGGGGCGGCACACTGGCTGACCATCCAGGTTGCCGCTCTGCTGGCACAGAATCAGGTCGGGCTGTCTGGGGTGCTTCTGCACGATGGTGTAATTGTTCATCGCCAGGGTCGCTACTGATCCCAATATCAAGCCTAGGGACAGGACCGACAGCAGGCACAGGATCGGGAGATAAATCCTCCACGCTGACATTAACTTTATATCTTTTTTGGTAGT
>NZ_FPBP01000023.1 GCF_900116705.1 Halomonas korlensis
GAGCGGCCGAGAAATCCACCGATGCGGCATCGTCCGGTGACAGGTGGCTGGCAGCGCTTCCCCGCCGAAAATACTCCACACGAGGGTCGGCACCGCCAAAGGCGCGCTCCTTGAACACCAGCCCTGTGGAATGCTCGGCATCATGGATCAGGTGTCGGCAGTCCACGCCCTCCGCCTCCAGGGTGCGCCGAAGGTAGTCGCCGAAGCTGTCGACACCCACGCGGCTCAACCAACCGACGTGGAAGCCGAGCCGGGCCAGGCCGATGGCGACATTGGTATCGGCACCGGCTATGCCGCGCTGGAAGTGTTCGATATCGGGCATGGCCCCCGGTGCATCGGCCACGAACAGCGTCATGGCCTCGCCGAAGGTGAGCAGCGTGGGGGCGGATGAGGGAGTGGCGGACATGGGCACCTCGTATCTCTGGAAGCATGGCTGGCGTGTCATGGTCTGGTGTTGCCGCCAACCGCGTTCATGGCCTCGTATCTCGCGTCGAGCCCCGCATGATCAATGTCGGGGCATGCCGATCAATTGGGGTGTCCGCTCCAATTGGACCACTTCACCGTTCCCATCCTAGGCGCTTGATGCCGACAAGGCTAATGGCCTGCGGTGCCCCAAGCTGACCTGTATAAACACGCGCCAAGGTAAGTCTTCCAAGGCCCTCTCAGCTACACTATTGACACGATCATCAGTACGAACTTGGCCAGGTGGTTTCGATGCAACAACCTGAACGTTCGCGGTATGGCGTGACGCTGCTCTCCTATGAAGCGGGCGTATTCGATCTGGATGGTGTCGTGACGAATACCGCTCGGGGTCATTGCCTTGCCTGGCAGCGGCTCTTCGATACTTATCTCTCGACGCTTGCCGAGCGCGATAGTGCGCTATTCCAGGCGTTTGACCCTGACGAGGATTATCGGCGCTACCTCGACGGCAAACCGCGCTACGAGGGGGTACGCAGCTTCCTTGAGTCACGCCATGTTTACCTGCCGTTCGGCAAGCCTCAGGACCCACCGGACCAGGAAACCATCTGTGGCCTGGGCAATCGCAAGCAGCGCTTGTTCGAAAAACTTCTGGCCGAGCAGGGCGTCGAGGTCTTCGCTTCGTCGATCGCGTTCATCGAATCGATTCGTACGGCCGGCTTGAAAACGGCGCTGGTGTCGTCAAGCAAGAATGCGCGGGACATCCTCGCCAGGGTTGAGGCGAGCCATCTGTTTGATGCCGTGGTCGACGGCATTGACGCGGAGCGGCTCGGCCTGCACGGCAAACCCCAGCCTGACATCTTCCGCCACGCCGCCAGCCTTCTCGCCACCCCGCCTGATCAGGCCTTTGCCATCGAAGATGCGCTTTCCGGCGTCGAGGCTGCTAGCCGAGCGGGCTTCGGCCTGGTGATCGGGGTCGACCGCGCCCAGCAACGCGAGGACTTGCTGGCCCATGGTGCCCATATCGTCATTGACGACCTGGCTGAGCTGATGCCGCCCGGTGTGGTGCAACAGGATCCGCTGCCGGAGGCGCTGGGTAGCTTCGATCGTCTTGTCGAGCGCCTGGGGCGTCGGCTACCGGCGATATTTCTGGATTACGACGGTACCTTGACGCCGATCGTCGACCGGCCGGAACTGGCCATGCTCGATGCGGCCATGCGCGCCACTCTCGCACGACTGGCACAGCGCTGTACGGTCGCTATCGTCAGTGGACGCGACCGAGCCAACGTTGCCGAGCTGGTAGGGATCGACAACCTTATCTACGCCGGTAGCCACGGATTCGACATTACCGGCCCCGATGGCCTGCATATGCAGCACGAGTGCGCGGCGGAATTCCTGCCGACACTCGACTCGGCAGAAAACGAACTGCGGGCCCGCCTGGCCGACGTGCCGGGTGTGCTCGTCGAACGCAAGCGCTTTGCCATCGCCACCCACTACCGTCTTGTCGCCGAGCGTGACGTGGATCGCGTCCGAGCGGCCGTCGCGTCCGTTGTGGGCGAGCATCCGCAACTGCGGCAGACCGGTGGCAAGAAGGTCTTCGAGCTGCGCCCTCAGCTGTCCTGGGACAAGGGCAAGGCCGTTGTCTGGCTGCTCGAGGCGCTCGACCTGGCAGACGATGCCGTTATGCCGATCTATCTGGGCGACGACGAGACCGACGAGGATGCGTTTGTGGCGCTGCGTGAGCGGGGCGGTCTCGGCGTGTTCGTCGGCGACGCGTCCCACGCCACGGCCGCCAGCTATCGATTGGACAACACCGATGCCGTCAGGCGCTTTCTTGGCCGCCTTGCCGGCAGGCTGGAAGGCGCATCATGAACGACTGGACACTGGATTATCACGCCTTCGATTCCGCCCAGGAGGGGCTGCGTGAAGCGCTGTGTACGCTGGGCAACGGTTACTTTGCGACCCGGGGTGCCGCGGGCGAATCGGAAGCCGGGGAGATCCACTACCCCGGGACGTACCTCGCGGGAGGTTACAACCGTCTGTCGACGGAGATCGCCGGTCGGGTGATCGAAAACGAGGATCTCGTCAACCTGCCCAACTGGCTGTGCCTGACGTTTCGGCCCGAGGGCGGCGATTGGTTCAACCCCATGGCGGGTGAACTACTCGACTATCAGCAGTCCCTCGATCTCAAGGCGGGTGTGCTCAGGCGGCGGCTTCTTTTCCGCGATCATCAGGGGCGTGAGACCACGCTGACAACCCAACGTCTTGTGCATATGGGTCAGCCCCACCTGGGCGCCATAGAGTGGTATATCCGCCCCGAAAATTGGTCAGGACGCATCTCTGTACGCTCGGCGCTGGATGGGCGGGTCATCAATGCCGGTGTCGAGCGCTACCGACAGTTGGCCAGCACCCATCTGGTGCCGCTGTCGACGGACACACCCTGTGACGACACGATTCGTCTACAGGTCGAAACGTGTCAGTCCAGGTTGCGTATCGCCCAGGCCGCCCGCACACGCCTTCGCGTGAACGGTCAGGCCGTCGAGGGCGCGCACCAGATCCTCCAGGAGAGCGGGTATATCGCCCATGAGATGACGTTTGAGCTCACGGCGGGCGACGAGGCCGTGGTCGAGAAAGTCGTGGCGATGCATACCTCGCGTGACCGGGCCATTGCCGAACCCGGGCTCGCCGCCTGTCAATCGGTGGTCAGGGCCGGGACATTCACCGAACTGCTGGAAAGCCATCGACGGGTCTGGTCACATCTCTGGCAGCGCTGCGACGTGACGCTCGATGGAGGCGAGTCCGCCCAGATGATTCTGCGCCTGCATATCTTTCACCTGCTGCAGACAGTCTCGCCACACAGCGTCGACCTGGACGTCGGCGTGCCGGCCCGAGGGCTGCATGGCGAGGCCTATCGTGGGCACATATTCTGGGATGAGCTGTTCATCTTCCCCTTCCTCAACTATCGGATCCCCGAGATTACCCGTGCGCTATTGTGCTACCGCTACCGACGCCTGGACGAGGCTCGCCACTTGGCGCGCGAGGCCGGCTATCAGGGCGCCATGTACCCTTGGCAGAGTGGCAGCGATGGACGAGAAGAGAGCCAGCAGGTCCATCTCAATCCCAAGTCGGGTCGCTGGATACCCGACCACAGCGCTCTGCAGCGTCACGTCAGTGCCGCGGTGGCCTTCAACGTATGGCGTTATGTTGAGGTGACCGACGATCGTGCCTTCCTGGCCTACTATGGCGCCGAGATGCTGTTCGAGATTGCCCGATTCTGGGCGAGTGCCGCGTCCTGGAATGCGCAGCGCAAGCGTTACGATATTTGCGGCGTGATGGGCCCCGACGAGTTTCACGACCACTATCCTGACGCGCAGACACCGGGGCTCGACAACAACACCTATACCAACGTCATGGCTGCCTGGGTGCTGGCGCGTGCTGCGAAAGTCTATGACATGATCGGTGAGCAGCGCCGACAAGAGCTGAGCGAGACGCTGAGTCTTACGGAGCAAGAAATCAGCGACTGGACGACCATCGGGCGGGCACTGTTCGTGCCGTTCCACGAGGATGGCATCCTCAGCCAGTTCGAAGGTTATGAGCACCTGCAGGAGTTTGACTGGGCCGGCTATCGCGAGCGCTATGGCGATATTCATCGCCTCGATCGGCTGCTCGAGGCGGAGGGTGATAGCGTCAACCGCTACAAGGCGTCCAAGCAGGCCGACGTGCTGATGCTGTTCTACCTGTTTTCCGCCGAGGAGTTGGGCGACATCTTCGCCCAACTCGATTATCCCTTCTCGAGAGAGCTGATTCTCTCAACCATCGATTATTACCAGCAGCGCACCTCGCACGGTTCGACCCTGAGCCGAGTCGTCACCTCTTGGGTGCTGGCGCGCTCGGATCGTCGCCAGGCCTGGGACTTGTTCCAGCAGGTCCTGCTGAGCGATATCGAGGACCGCCAGGGCGGCACCACGCCGGAAGGTATTCACCTGGGCGCCATGGCGGGCAGCGTGGACCTGATCCAGCGTGGTCATACCGGGCTCGAAGTTCGTGATGGGGTGTTGCGCCTCAATCCCTGTCTGCCCGAGGCACTGAGTGGCTTGCACATGCGGCTGCGTTTTCGCGGGCATTGGCTTGAACTCGACCTGGACGGCGGTCGCCTGACCCTGACGGCACCCGAGGGCTGGGCCGGGCTGGAGCGCATCCTGGTCCGCGATCAGGTCTATTGGGTTGGCGAAAGCCAGCGGATAGCGTTGTACTTTTCTCCCGACGAGGGCTGCTGGCAGCCTGACAGGGGATAAAGCGCTGCCACCACCCCTCGGCTGTCAATTCCTCAATGGCAACTCCCTCACCCAGGTTCAAAGTCCATCCTGATCCTTCAGCGGTTTCGTCGCAGGCAGGCCCCACTGTCACACAAGTCAATGAAAACCTTTGGCATTACCGTGGCCAATGAGCCGATTTGCAGTAGTCATTGGTATTGGTATCTCTCGCTGACCATATTCGTCTGTACCAGAAGACAGCACGAAAATTGGTTTAAATCCCGCGACACGAGTCGCTTGATGACGAAGGAGATAACAACATGCAACTGCCGTCACTGATCGAGATTCCCAATGGCGAAAAAGTAGTGCCGACTTTCTCGGATAGCGAGATGCAAGGCCGGCTGGCGCGTCTGCGCGACTATATGGCCCAGCAGGGCGTTGATGCGGTGGTGCTGACGTCCTATCACAACATCAATTATTTCAGCGATTTTGTTTACTGCAAGTTCGGCCGTGACTATGGCCTGGTCGTCACCCAGGATCGCTTCACCACCGTGACGGCCAACATTGACGGCGGTCAGCCCTACCGCCGCAATCGCCTGGGCGACAACATCGTCTATACCGACTGGCAGAAAGACAACTTCTTCAAGGCCGTCAAGCAGCTGTGTGAAGGCAAGCGGCGCGTCGGCGTCGAGTTCGACCACCTGACGCTGCAGAACAAGCAAAAGCTGGTCGATGTGCTGGGTGACGTCGAGCTGGTCGACGCCGGCGTGCCGACCATGAAGATGCGCATGATCAAGTCTGCCGAGGAGATCGCGCTGATTCGCCAGGGCGCACGCATCGCCGACGTGGGTGGTGTGGCCGTGCGCGACGCCATCGCCGCCGGTGTGCCGGAGTACGAGGTGTCACTGGCCGGTCAGGCCGCCATGGTGCGCGAGATCGCCAAGACCTACCCGCACAGTGAATTGATGGACACCTGGGTGTGGTTCCAGTCGGGCATCAATACCGACGGCGCCCACAATCCGGTAACCACCCGACGCGTGCAGCCGGGTGATATCCTCAGTCTCAACACCTTCCCGATGATCTCGGGCTACTACACCGCTCTCGAGCGTACCCTGTTCTGCGAGCATGCCTCCGATGAGCACCTGCGCCTCTGGCAGGCTAACTGTGAGGTCCACAAGCGTGGCCAGGAGCTGATCAAGCCGGGAGTACGCTGCTGCGATATCGCCCATGAGCTCAACGAGATCTTCGCCAAGCATGACCTGCTCCAGTACCGCACCTTCGGTTATGGCCACTCCTTCGGCACCCTCAGCCACTACTACGGCCGCGAGGCAGGCCTCGAACTGCGCGAGGACATCGACACGGTGCTCGAGCCCAACATGGTGGTCTCCATGGAGCCGATGATCATGGTGCCGGAAGGCCAGCCGGGTGCCGGCGGCTACCGCGAGCATGACATCCTGGTGGTCAACGAGCATGGGGCCGAGAACATCACTGGCTTCCCGTACGGGCCGGAGCACAACATCATCAAGTAAGCAGTTAAACATGAGGGGAGCTAAGCTCCCCTTTTCTGTCAGAAAGATGATTCGGTTTTTCATTCTTTCATGTGGTTGTATGGATGCCTTTTTCGCCGGCAAGTAGGGCTAAAAGGCGTGGGAATCGAAAAAACCGCTCAGTGCTTGGGGAGGCAGTATGAAAGATGTGAAAATTGAAAATATGGACTGGGTTTCCTATAAGGAGCTCACTGAAGAAGGGAAGTGCAAGATTATTCTTCCGGTGGGTGCAATCGAGCAGCACGGCCCTCATATGTCACTCAATCCTGATGTGCTGATTCCTAGCCATATTGCCGAAGAAGTGGCAGGAAAAGCTGATAATATGCTGGTGGCGCCTGCCATCAGTTATGGTTATAAGTCACAAGTAAAGTCCGGGGGAGGCAACTTCTTTCCGGGAACAACCTGCGTATCCGGCAGCTCCCTCGAGAATTATGTCTTTGACGTTCTGCAAGCTTATGTCAATCACGGCAATCGTGAGTTTATTTTAATCAACGGTCACTTCGAAAACTCCATGCATTTGTGCGAGGCTGCCGACAAACTGGTCAACAAGTGCAAGGCGGAGAAGATAAGCGTAAAAGTCTATCTGTTATCATACTGGGATTTTATCAGCGAAGAGACAATAGCGAAGGTATTCCCGGATGGCTTTGCTGGTTGGGCAGTAGAGCATGGTGGAGTTCTGGAGACTTCGATTATGTTGAAGATTTATCCGGAGCTGGTCGATATGTCCAAGGCAGTCGACGTCGAGCCGGCAACCTTTCCTCCTTACGATGTCTTTCCACCCGATCCCTCCTGGGTTGCGCCTTCCGGTACGCTATCGTCGCCACTGAAAGCCACCGAAGAAAAAGGAGCGCTTATTCTTGAGGAATGCATCTCGGGAATTGTACAGCATTTAAATTGAATGTTTGTTGCGGATGCCTTGGCAGTGGTCCGGCATTTTTCTGGGACAGGTAACATGTCAGTACAATAACAGAGAGGTAACGTAAAATGCCAAATAGCGATAACACAGAAGGGCGCAATACATCCCATGAGCCGGTTGCCGTTCCCCGGTTCACGGGGCGTGATTTGCCGCCCCTGGGTAGGTTGATTATTCAGTTTGCGCCACCGATAGCCATCATTGCACTTATTGTAATGGTGCTGCGAACACCTGATGGCGTAGCCGCTGTCATCTTTGATATGCGAACGTATGTCACAGGAGGCTTTACCTGGCTTTTTATACTGTATTCGCTCTTTGCCGTGGCAGTATGTGGCTGGCTTGCTTTCAGCAAGGTTGGAAGTCGAGTTCGGTTGGGCGGTCCCAAGGCGAAACCAGAATACAGTAACTTTGCCTGGTACTCGATGCTATTTGCCTGCGGGCAGGGTATAGGGTTGATTTTCTGGTCGGTTGCCGAGCCAATCATGCTTCGCGACGCCAGCCCAGTCATTCAGGCGTTGGAAGGCAATGTGGCTGGGGGCGGTCTTGTCTGGGCTTACTTCCACTGGGGATTCACTGCTTGGGCCATGTATTGCGTCGTGGCAGTGTGCCTGGCCTATTCGCATCACAACCTCGGCAAGACCCTGACCTTCCGCGAAGCGACAGTGGATATACTGCCGCAGTGGGCCCAGGGCGGTGCCGGCGTGGTCGTCGAGCTGTTGGCCATCATGGCGACTATACTGGGCTTATCCACCTCCTTTGCCTTTGCAGCGATGCAGTTCTCTTCAGGACTTACCTCCTTTACCGGCATCGCTTCTGGCCCCACCATCTGGCTGTTTGTCATTGTTGGTCTGGGGACCGCCGCGGCAATCTCGGCCTTCTTTGGCATCAGCAAGGGCATGCGCCTGATCAGTGAAACAAACTCAATCCTGAGCGTTGTTCTCGTCGTCGCCGCGTTTATTTTTGGTCCCACTCTATTCATCATATCCAATATCACGCAGACGTTTGGCTCCTTCTTTACGAATTTCATCGCCATGAGCTTCTGGACTGACGCCCCAAGTACCGCCGAGCCGTTGTCGTCGTGGCAGAACAGCTGGAATGGCTGGTGGACCGTGTTTATCTGGTGCTGGGTGATTGCTTTCTCACCCTTTGTCGCTGGGTTTATCGCCCGAATCTCGCGTGGCCGAACGCTTCGTGAATTCGTGATCGGGGTCACCATCATTCCTTCCTTGATCGTCATGCTATGGATTGGAGTGCTTGGGTCCGCTGCCATCTACTACGATGATCAGAGTGGGCGTGGGATTTCGGCTGCAGTGAACGAAAATGTCTCCAGCGGCCTGTTTGCGATGCTGGAGTCGATACCGGTCGTGGGCAGTCTTCTCCTGGTGGTGGCAACCGTGCTGGTAGCTACCTACTATGTGACATCGCTGGATGCCGGTACCTATGCGCTTGCGGATTTCGTATCTGCACCAAAGCGGGCGGGAGCATGGTTCCGGGTGGTTCTGGTAATCAGCATCGGTACCGTTGCCACGGTGCTGCTGACACTCGGAGGAAGCGGGGTCGTTGATACCGTACAGACCGGCACTATTATCGGCGCTTTTCCCTTCTCCATTGTGATCTTGCTGATGATCGTCAATACGATAAGGCGTCTCCGAAATAGAGATAAGTCCGTAAAAGAGCTGGAAAAGGCGGTAAATGATCCAGATCCGAACCTGAAGCTGAACGTAGACAGTGAGGGAGAGGCTCAAGCCACCACGAATGAAACATTGGCGCCGAATGGGTTAGGGTCGAGAGGCGTATAGCAGACCGTAGGTTAAGTTGATTCTGTCCTGTTCGGTGGCATAAGCACAAGGACATGGACCGTCGGAATGTCTGGCCTGGCAGCCGTATTATGCGGCTGCCAGGCCAAAGTCATGAGGAAGATAGTGGGTCGATATCCCGATCAAATGATGTTCCGCTGGCGGCCTCACAAGTTGGCAATTCCCGAGCGTAAAAAGTCAAGCACATGCCGCGAGGCCACGTTCAGCTCGCGCGGTTTGTAGTACAACCCGATACACACCTTCTCAAGACTCGGAAGGCTAGCGGTGCTGCCGGTATGCTTCAGGTGTTCCGGAATCACCGAGCTGGCCATTGCCGTAACCCCTAGCCCCTCTTCGACAGCAGAGAAGATGCCGAGCAGACTGGTACTCGTGTACATGAAGCGATAAGGATGATGCTGCCCTTTCAGGGCTTCTTCCATAATGGAGCGGTAGACGCAACCCTGAGGGTAGGCGATCAGCTGTATTGGGTCGTCGTGACAGCTGGTGAGCCGACTTTCCTTGTAGACCCACTCGATATTCTCCAATCGGTAATCGCGTGAGTCCCTGTCTTCATTATCCTTGGCGCGCTCCATGGCAAGGGCGATGTCGTAATGTCCCTTCTGGTAACGCTGGAGTATGACCTTGCTGATCTCGCAGTCGACTTCCACGATGATGTTGGGGTAAACCCGGGAAAGATTCCTCAATGCCTTGGGAAGAAACGCCAGTTCAAAGTCGTTGGGTATGCCTAGCCGAACCTTGCCGGATACATTATCCCCTCTTACCTTGGCGATAATCTGATCATTTATTTCCAAGATGCTACGCGCGGATTCGTAGAGATATTCTCCGTCCTCAGTCAATTCAAGACTAGAGCCTCTCAAGAATATCTTGGTATTCAATATTTCTTCTAGCTTTTTTACTTGAAGACTGATCGCCGGTTGCGAACGGCCAAGCAATTCACCAGCGCTGGTGAAACCTCCCAAGTCCTTGATCGTAACAAATGTCCTCAAAAGATCGGTCGGTATATTGGTCATTGTTTCGCCATTTTAAAGTCTGATGCGGCCATTGAGTATACAAATTGGCGCGAGTTATGCACGGGAAATACCTTAACAGTGTCGAAATCGGCATCTTGACAGGGCTACTGTCATTCCAAATCAAGAACAAGAGGATATAGGCTTATGAATTCCTGGGTGTTGACCACTTTTCTGATACTTACCTGCTACATGCTGGTGCATGCCGGCGCCGCCTACCTCCGAAGGGAGCTAAAGAGAAAGTCCGCCAACGACTCGATGAGGAGGTGACCATGGACGCCTACAAAATGTTCAATTGGGGGCTCTTGATCCTCACCTTCGGGCTGCTGATCTATCTTGGCTATCTCTCCTCAAAATACATGAACAAGAGCGATGAGGGAGGTTTTTTGCTGGCGGGGCGCTCGCTGGGGGCCTTCGTATCGGCCGGCACCATCGTGGCAACAGGATTCAGCGGCTGGGGCTTCATGGGCTCGCCCGGTGTGACCTACCAGTTCGGCGCCATCGAGGTGCTGGGCAACTTCTTCTTTGCCCCGGCCATGATGATAGCGGTGCTCTACTTCGCGAGCTTCCTGCAGCGCCGGGCGCTCGAGATGGGCAGCAACACCATTCCCGAGTATATCGCGCAGAGCCACGGCAGCGGCGCCATGGGGCGCGTGCTGCAGGGCGTGTCTGCCTTCATCACCATCCTGCTGCTGCTGGTGTTCCTGACCAGCCAGATCAAGGCGGTGGGCCTGCTGGGCGCCGGCTGGCTTGGCATCGAGCTCAACCAGAGCGCCTTGCTGATGGTCTCGGTGATCATCATCTATACCATGCTGGGTGGGCTCGCGGCGGTCGCCTGGACCGATACGGTGATGGTTTGTGGCATGGCCCTGGCCGCGGTGATCATCCTGGGGCAGATACTCACCTCCGTGGATCTGAGTACTTGGGAAGCCTCGCTCAACGCCATCGACCCCGAGCTGCTCAATCCCACCACCGGGGCTCACTATGGCGATTCCATCGGCACCGTCTTCCTGGTGTTGCCCTACGCCTTCCTGTTCGCTTCCGTCCTTCCTTACATGGCGGTGCGTTTCCTGGCCATGAAGCCTGACGTCAAGCTGCACAAGGTGGGCGTCTACGTGGCCATTCTCGGGGCGTTGCTGAGCCTGATTCCTATCGTGGGTCTCTACGTGCGCATGCAGGTACCCGACCTGGCCGATCCCGACATGGCGATGCCGGTCTATCTGGAGCGGTTCATGCACCCGGCGGTTCAGGGCATCATCACGCTGTTCATCATCTTCGCCATGAAGTCCACGGCCAACTCACTGCTGCACACCGTGGCCTCGGCGACCTCCCACGACCTGCGCCTGTCGCTGTTCGGCCCGATGGCCAGCGAGCGACTGGCGCTGATGATCAATCGCCTGGCAGTCGTGGTGCTGGGCGTGGTGGCCCTGCTGATGATGCTCTATGCCCCGCCCTTCATGCTCTCCTGGCTCGGTATTCTCGGCTCTGGCACCCTGCTGGCCAGCATGATCGGGCCGGTGTTCATCTCCACCTTCTGGCAGGGCAGCGCCTGGGGCGCCCTCACGGCCATGCTGGTTGGCTTCTTCATCAGCGGCTACATGATGCTCTTCGCGGATGTGGGCTGGCTGATCGGGCCGTTAACCGGCTGCGTTATCTCGGCGGCCTGTTATGTGGGGGTGTCGCTGTTGACGGGGCGTTCTCGGGTGAGTCGACACTTGGCCCACTGAGGTGAACATCAAGTAGCGCCTGTGAACGGGCCGTGGCGGTAAGGCCACGGCCCGTGCATTTCAGTCGTCTAACTCTTGGTTCAGTAGCTGGTGGAACAGGTGGCAGCTGGGTGAAACATAGGCGCTGCCCCAGGCGGCGATGGTTTCAAGGTGCTCGTGTGGCGTTGCCAGTGGTACCACAGCGATATCATCGCGACGAAAGCGGCTGACGCAGTCGGAGTACAGCGAGATGCCCATGTTGGCAGCCACTAGCCCGAAGATTCCGCTGCTTGTAGAGGCCTCTTGGATGATGTCGGGACGAAATCCTGCCTTCAGGCAGAGTCTGAAAATATGATTGCGGAAGGTGCTCCACCCCTCTTCGGTACCGAGGATGAACTTCTCCTCTGACAATTCGCCCAGCGTTAATTGTTCACGGTCGGCCAAAGGATGGCGTTGAGGCAAGATTACAACCAGTTTCTCGATCGCGGCGCGATGCGTCTCGATTCCTGGG
The DNA here is from genome assembly GCF_900116705.1 of Halomonas korlensis. Classification (GTDB taxonomy): domain Bacteria; phylum Pseudomonadota; class Gammaproteobacteria; order Pseudomonadales; family Halomonadaceae; genus Halomonas; species Halomonas korlensis. The sequence continues at coordinate 12,172 of NZ_FPBP01000023.1, forward strand.
AGTTCCACCGGTCCAATCATGAAGCCGATATCAATGCGCTGGTCCATCAAAGCATCGTGCTGATGGTGAGATGGCATATAGATAAGCCCAACGGCTATATCAGGATAAGTCTCCTTGAAGGTATCGAGAATCTGTGGCAATACGCCATTGATGGAGAAATCGTTGTAGGCGATGGTGATTCGGCCTATGTCACCCCGGGCAGCTCGTTCGGCTAGTTGTATGCCGCGTTCGAGATGTCGTAGCGCTGCCCGACATTCATCCATAAACAATTTTCCTGACACTGTTAACTCTACCTGCCTAGTAGTGCGAGAAAAAAGCTCGGCTCCGATGTTTTCTTCTAGGCCTTTTATCATACGGCTTAGTGCAGGCTGTGTTATGCACAATGCCTCTGCTGCTTGCTTGAAATGTAGAGTGCGAGCAACGGCAAGGAAGGCTCGGATCTGGCGTAAATCAAATCTTAGATTCATGATTTTCAGGACAACAATTGTTGCAGAAATGGCATTAGACGTAATAACTTGCAGGGCCTAGTCTTTAAAGTGTGTAGTCTATAAGCATTTAGCTTTAGTCTAAGCCCTTTATGCGTTGGGTTGAAAAGCGAATTTTACCACAAAGCAAACAGAATTTTTTGCTGTTTTCAGATAATAGCTATTCTGGCAAATAATATAATTTGATGATGACTTGTGAGGTCTGTTATGGCTCGTATTGGTGTAGATGTCGGCGGTACAAATACAGATATTATTTTGGAAACGTTTACCACTGATTCGGTAGGAGCTGGTGCTTACCGTCACAAGGTGCCAAGTACGACTGAGGATCAGTCGATCGGTGTTTTGAAAGGAGTAATTGAGGTTTGTGAAAAGGCAGGGATAAAGCGAAATGAAGTTTCTACCATAGTTCATGGTACAACCGTAGCGACCAATATCTCCATAGAGCATAATGGTGCAGAAGTGGGGATGCTGACTACCAAGGGTTTCAGAGATATTCTGCATATAGGCAGGCACAAGCGGCCTCACAACTTTTCACTTCATTTTGATGTGCCTTGGCAATCTAATCCCTTGGTAAAAAGAAGGAACCGAATTCCAATCTCGGAACGAATTCTTCCTCCCTCAGGTGAAGTAGAGGTTTCCCTTGACGAAGAAGAGGTCAGGCAGGCTGCAAGGAAATTCAAGGAATCAGGAATCAGCTCGGTTATCGTTGGATTTCTATTTTCTTTCCTTAACAAAGAACATGAGCTTCGGGCAAAAGAGATTGTTTTGGAAGAAATTCCAGATGCCTATGTGTGTTGCTCATGTGAGGTGGTAGACGCCATGCGAGAGTATGAGCGATTTTCTACCACGGCCATGAATGCATATGTTGGACCCAAGACGGCTTTGTATCTGAAAAACCTTGAGCGACAGCTAAACGAAAATGGCATTGATGCAGACTTGAGGATTATTCAGTCAAATGGCGGGCTTGCAACTGTAGATAGCTGCTGTGAAAAGCCGGTAAATATTCTCATGTCGGGGCCTGCCGGCGGCGTTATTGGCGGAAACTTTTTTGCCGACCTAGATGATGAAAAGAATATTATTACCGTAGATATTGGTGGAACATCAGCAGATATCTCAACTTTGGCTGAGGGTGATATTAAAATCATGAACCCACGGGATTCATACGTTGGTGGGCATCCCGTGATGGTTCCTATGATCGACTTGATCACTATCGGTGCTGGTGGTGGGTCAATAGCCTATATCGATGAAGCCGGTGGGTTCCAGGTCGGGCCGCGTTCAGCGGGTTCAATGCCGGGGCCTGCCTGCTATGGCCGTGGAGGAGAAGAGCCAACTGTTACGGACGCCAATATCCTTCTGGGCCGACTGGATGCGGATCAAATGTTGGGGGGAGATTTGAAAATTGATCCCGATCTATCTTACAAGGCAATCAAGGAAAAGATCGCGGATCCTCTTGGCCTTAGTGTCAGAGATGCAGCATTAGGTATCATCAAGATCGTTAACAACAACATGGCACTTGCTATTCGATCAAACTCAGTTGCTCGAGGGGTAGACCCTAGGGAGTTCATGTTAATGCCGTTCGGAGGCGCCGGACCTGTTCATGGGCCTGCTTTGGCGGAAGAAGTTAATGCGAAAGGCGTTATAGCGCCTCCTGCACCCGGTATCACATCAGCAGCAGGCTTATTGACTACCAATCTTCAGTATGAAGTTACGAGGTCATATTTATGCGAGCTTACCTCAGTTCGCGATCGTCATGCCGAAGCGCTCCAGTCGCTGCTCGAAGAGTTAGATATGGAAGCCGTAAATAAGCTGGTGAAGGATGGGGTCGAAGCTTCTCAAATAAAACTGACTCGATTTGCTGAGTGCCGTTATCATGGCCAAGGCTTCGAGCTACGAGCAGAAATACCTGAAGGCGAGCTGACTAGAGGCTCGATACAGCAGGTGGTAGAGAACTTCCATAGGCAACATGATATCGATTATGGCTATAGGTACGATGACGCTGAAGTCGAGCTTGTGACGCTTCGTGTAGTCGGGGAGTCCGCCTCGAAAATGCTGGAATGGAAGGAGCTTGAGCCAGCTAACGGCAAAGGATTTGAAGAAGCCGTTATGTATGAAAGAGATACAACATTTGCTGATGGTCAGACCCTCGTGACGCCACGCTATGATCGAGACAAACTGTTGTATGGACACATTGTCTACGGCCCGGCACTGATTATGCAACATGACTCCACATCACTAGTGCCGCCAGGTTGGAGTGCATCCGTATCAAGGTTCGGAAACCTCATGATCTCCAAGAACAAGCTGACCTACGGAGTATAATAAGATGAAACAGAAAAAAGTCGACCCAATCACCATGCAAGTTATCAGTGGTGCCTTAGACACCATTGCCGAAGAAATGGGGCATGTGCTCTATCGGATGTCGTTTTCATCAATTATTCGGGAGTCACAAGATCTGGGAGCGGGCCTGTTCGATAAAGACTATCAGACAATCTGTGAGTCTGAATCGACACCAATGCATATCGGGTCGATTCCGGCTTATCTTAGGGGCGTAGAGAAAACACTCCAAGATGGGGAGTGGTACGAGGGGGACGTTGTCGTTCATAACCATCCATATTATGGGTCAAGCCACACTCCTGATCTGGCGATAATTATCCCCATTTTTTATAAAGGCAGGCTGGTTGGGTTTTCAGCAAATACGGCTCACCACATTGATATCGGTGCCGCTACGCCAGGCCTTATCATCGATGTGGCTGATGTCTATGCTGAAGGGATGCTCTTTTCAGGCCTCAAACTTTATGAGAAAGGCAAGAAGAATGAAGGTCTTGCAAAAATGATTACGGCTAATAGCCGTGCTTCAGTGCAACTTATGAGAGATATTGAAGCCCAGATCGCTTCAGCACAGCTGGGCGTCAATAGGTTTCAACAGCTGCTTGATAAATATGGAGAAGAGTTCACTTTTACTGCCATTTATCAGCTTATGGATTACTCGGAGAAAATGCTGAGAAGCAAGATTGCTGAGATACCGGATGGTGAATATCGGGCTGAAGGCTTCCTTGATGATGATGGAAGAAATCGTGATGTGCAGCTCCCAGTAGTGGTTACTGTAAAAATCAAAGGTGACTCAGTCACTGTTGATCTTACAGGGTCTGCCGATCAGACTCCGACTGCATATAACGTGCCTTTTGAAGGCTCCTGCAAGGTTGCTGCATTTGCCGCGTTCAGGAAATTATTGCTTGATGCCAGCAAGCTGGAAGTTCCTATTCCATCGAATGAGGGGTCCTTTCGCCCTATTGATGTGGTGGCGCCTGAGGGCAGTATTTTTAATCCTATTTTCCCAGCGGCCGCTGAGGCACGCTTTACACAGTGTAATATGATGATTGACCTGATCATCAGGGCACTGGCGCCTGTTCTTCCAGATCAGACAATTGCAGGTAGTTCTGCTGCCATTTCCTTTGCCTCTTATGCAGGTGTAAAGGAAGATGGGAATTATTGGGTTTTCCTTGAAGTCAATGAGGGCGCATATGGCGGGCGTCCACACTCTGATGGACCGGATGCTATTGATAACCTTATGGCGAATACCAGGAATAACCCCATCGAAGATCTGGGAATGCATTTGCCAATGATCTGTGATCGGTATGAGTTGAGAGATGATGTTATGCCCGGTGCCGGTAAGTATAGAGGCGGCATCGGTGTTGTTAAGGCGCAGCGCGTTCTTACGCCAGGCTTTATCACACATGAAAGCGAAAGGCATACCCATGTTCCATGGGGGGCTTTTGGAGGTTCAGAAGGCGCTGTTGGTAAATGTGATATTTACAACTACCACTCAAAAGAAAATGTCAAAAGTATGTACTCCAAGTTTTCTGGATATGCTACCAAATCTAATGATGTCATGGCATTCTATGCTCCATGTGGCGGTGGTTATGGTAACCCCTTAGAGCGTCCACCTGAGCAAGTGCGAGAAGACGTCCTCGATGATTTCTGCACGGTACAACATGCCCATGAAGCATATGGGGTTGTGCTCGACCAAAACCTCGAGATTGATCGAATGGCAACAGCCGCAAGACGTAGTGAAATGGGAGGCTGATCCTAATTGTAAGCAGGGGCGGGCGACACTTTTCCGCCCCTATGCTTTTTATCTTTATTATAACGCCTGGCCTGACGAATAATTTCAATATCACAAGGGTAATAAAATGACTACATCAGATGCTGGCGTTGCCAGCAGACCTGCGCAAAAAAAGTCTGAAAAGAATCATCTTCTTGAAGAGTCTATACTCCCCGTGGTCAATAACCAGAGGCCAATTACAGCGTTAGGCTTTGTCTGGATCTGGATTGGCATCGCTGTAATGATCGCGACCTTTCAGCTTGGTGCGAATGGCATTACAGGGGTTCCTCTCTTGCATGTGGTGCTAATAATATTCTTTGCCAATGTGGTTTTAGCCTTTCTAATGCTGTTGACAGCCGATATTGGTACTGAGCATGGGCTTTCATTCTCAGTTTATCTCAGGGCCCCGTTTGGCGTATATGGCACTCACTTCCCATCGGTATTTCGCGGCATCGTGGCAGCGATTTGGTTCGGTATTCAAACATACCTTGGTGCGCTAGCGCTCAATGGTATTTTTGAGTACATGACCGGATTCTCTAGCTGGCCCGTCTGGTATGTTGTGTTTGCTGCCGTCCAAGTGGCTAATACGGCAATGGGAATCAAGGCTGTTGAGAGGCTAGCCGCCATTGCGGCACCTGCTATCCTGGCGATTTCTATCTGGATGTACTTTACTCTTGATGTGCTTGCGCAAACCCAGGGAATTAATATTTGGAGATTTGTTGGTGAACAGGATGTAACAGTCTTAACTCTCTTTCTCGCCAATGTTGCATTCTGGTCTACTTTGGCTATTGACATTCCTAATATTACGCGATTCGTAAAATCCCCCTCTGGTGAAAGACGGTTCTTTCACCGAAACAAAAATGTCCTGCTAGCTCAACTTCTTGCACTTCCTGCTGCTCAAGCTTGGATAGCCCTGATCGGCGCCGTGTCATTTATTGCTGCAGGAGATTGGAATCCTGTCACTGTCATTCAGGGACAGGGGGAGGGGCTGAGCCTAATCATTCTTCTTGTTCTCGTCATTTTGGCTCAGTGGTCGACCAATAATGCAGCAAACCTGATCCCTGCGGCGCTTGCATTTGTCAATGCAGGAGCCCCAAGGATTTCTTATCCTGTCGCAGTGGCTATAGCGGCCATTGTGGGTACCCTTTTTATGCCTTGGAAGATTCTGGACAATCTTTTTTCCTTCCTGTTTTCGTACGGTGCCTTTCTTTCTGCCATTGGTGGAATCATGGTGGCTGATTACTATTTCATAAGAAAGAGACGTATCAATGTTCCGCACCTATATCGTGAGGGTGGTCAGTTTCACTATTATAAAGGTTTTAATCCCGCTGGCCTTATTGCGTGGGTGGTGGCAGGGACGGTGGCGTTTTATTCGGCGCAGTGGGCATTTGTTCTAGGCTTTGTGCTCGGCGCACTGATTTATTTCGCTGTTATGAAGCTTTTTGTGATGAAGAAATTCTCTCAGGAAGAGTGTGTCTCTTCCAACTCGGAAAATTATTTGGGCACCAGTGCAGGTTTTAACTGGGTATATGATCGTGAGAATCAAAGCTTCATGCGCGTGCGTTCTGAGAATCTAAGCAAGGAGATTTCGCGGGAGGATCTATAGAAGGTTGTGATGACGTCCATGGCGCATTATTGCTCAAGATGTTATCAATAATCATAAAAATGTAATTGGACGGCATTAAATTCAGTGGTTAATCTTAAAAATGCCTTATGGCACATAAATAATTTTTGCATTAAAACTGGATAACGATTTTCGCTAACTTGGAGTAAATAAAATGTCTCAAGATTTGATGGCCATGCTGGAACAAGCCTTCGAAGAATCCACCAAGCTTTATAAGGAGCGTGGCTTCCAGCGTCGTGTCGGTTTCGGCAAGAGACCGGCACTGGTGAGCGTTGACCTCGCCAATGCTTGGACGCGTCCGGGAAATCCCTTCACTTGTGATCAGGAGAAGATGGATAACGAGATCATTCCCGGTATGCAGAAGCTCCTCAAGGCGTTCCGCGCCGCGAACCTGCCGGTTATCCACGTAACGACGGCCTACGAGATCACTGACCGCAATGCCTCTTTCACCGATATGGGGCTGTGGCACAACAAAATCCCCGTCGAGGTCGTCGATCTTGCCGACAAGGAACTCTGGGCCATCGATTCTCGCATCGCCCCGATCGAAGGCGAATACACTCTTCTGAAGAAGCGGGCCTCGTCCTTCCACGGCACCGAACTCGCCGGTATCCTGCGTGCCAATGATGTCGACACGATCCTCGTGACGGGTGTGACGGCCTGCGCCTGTGTGCGCCAGACTATTTGTGACGGCATCGCAGACGGTTTCCGTCCTATCGCGGTCAAGGAGTGCATCGGCGACCGTGTGCCGGGGGCGGTGGCCTGGAACCTGTTCGATATCGATGCCAAGTTCGGGGATGTTGAATCGGTAGATCGCTGTGTCGATTACTTGAACACCATCGGCCATTCCAGATCCTGAGTCTGTTGCCAGCTAACCGCTCAGAAAGCGAGCCCAAAAGGGCTCGCTTTCCAGTTTGGTGGTATTGGGACTAGAGTCGAATTATTTAGTAGGGCGTATGCCTGGCGGCTTCATGGGCAGCGTCCAGCCCTTGGTGGACGGCCTGGCGAAAGCCGCTGTCGAGCATGGCATTCAGGCCTTCGGTAGTCGTACCGCCGTAATCGAGGAATCGTTCGACCAGCTGCGCAGGTGACGTGTTTTCTTCAAGCATCAGCTGACTGGCGCCTGAAAGGGTGTGCAGCACGCCGCGCCGGGCAACTAACTCAGATACACCCTGGGTCATGGCATGGCTGATCAGCGCGTCGGCCAACAGTGCCGGAAAAGCGGGGCCACTGCCGGTCAGAGCCGTCAAGTACTCTATCTGGGCCTCTTCTTTGACCTCATCGCTTGGACCGCAAGTCGACAATAACCGATGGACCCAACCGCGTTCGTCACTGGCCACTTCAGGCGTGGCATACCACGGCGTATAGGAGTGTCCGACGGCGGCAGCGGCATTGGGCATGGCGCGCACGATACGCTCGCTGCCTGTCGCTCGGGCCAACGTGGAAATCGGCACCTTGGCCATCAGCGAAATTACCAGCCGCATCTCAAGTGACAGGCTCAAAGTGTCAAACTGCTCGGGCCGAACCGACACGATGACGACATCGGCCAACTCCACGAGGGCATCGGCGCTGTCGACGCAAGTCACCTCCGGCCACGCCTGGTAGTGGTGGCCCGAGCGGCTCGTTGTCACGACAAGCTGGTCAGGGGCAACCAGGCCATGGGTCAATACCGAACGCCCTAGCGCACTGCCAAGCCAGCCATTACCCCCGATGATGCCGAGCGTCGGTAGCTGCTTCATGAACCATCTCCTGTTGAGCGGTCGCCAGCTCCGCGGAGGAAAACCGGGCCGTATGCCGAGAAGCGAAACGCTCCAGGTCTGCAGGGGTGCAAGATTGCCCGGTAAAGATGTTGACGTACTGGGCCACACGGCTGATACGCGTATCCTTGGTCTCTTGGGTGTGCATCGCGATGTAGCCAATCTGGAGCAGATAAACGGTTCTGGCCCGAGTATCGGCTTCCGAGGTGTCGTAGCCGTAGCGGATAAACATCGCCTGCAGCGCGCTCAGACGTTGCTCGTCGGCCTCACGCACCCGCTCGGCGACGGCACTATCCTGCAGGCTCCAGCTTCTGACGGCGTACTCGAATTCCGAGTCGAAGAGGGAAGCGTCAAACCAGCAGTCGAAGACATTCAGCATGGCCTCGACGATCGACGAGGCATATTTTTCTGTCTGCAGGATCAGGGCCTTCGTATTCTGGCGTTCCCAGCGTTCCAGCAGGGCGGCAAGCACCTCTTCGCGGTCCTTGAACAACCAGTAGAAACTGGTGCGCGACGTGCCCAGCGTCTTGGCCAGCGGCACGATCTTGACGGCGCCGACACCCGAGGTAACCAGCAGCTCGTACGCCGCATCGATCCAGGCAACCCGGTTGCTATTGGAACGGTCGTTTTTCACCCAGTTCTCTCTGTGCAAAGGCCATGACACCGATGATATCAGGAAGTTTGTCTTCCTTATGAACATATGTGTCTTTTATGTTGACAGCTATGTACAGCGAGGGCTAGCTTGAGTCAACCCCATAACAACAAGGGAGTCCCTACCGTGAAAAACGATCCGCTGCTGCAACCGCTGCAACTCAAGCACCTGACGCTCAAGAACCGGGTCATGCTGACGTCACATGAGCCCGCCTACCCGGAAGACGGCATGCCCAAGGAGCTGTATCGGGCCTATCACGTGGAGCGCGCCAAGGCCGGTGTGGCACTCACCATGACGGCGGGGTCCGCGGCGGTATCCAGGGACAGTCCCCCCGTCTTCAACAATATTCTCGCCTACCAGGATGAGGTGGTGCCGTGGATGCGCGACCTGACCGACGCCTGCCATGAGCATGGCACGGCGGTCATGATCCAGCTGACCCATCTCGGCCGCCGGACCCGCTGGGACAAGGGGGACTGGCTACCGGTGGTCTCGGCGTCGCACCACCGTGAGGCCTCTCACCGTGCTTATCCCAAGAAGGCGGAACTCTGGGATATCGAACGACTGATCGGAGATTACACGGATGCCGCCGAGCGCATGCACGCCGCCGGCCTGGATGGCCTCGAGATTCAGGCCTACGGTCACCTGATGGACCAGTTCTGGTCACCGCTGACCAATGAACTCGACGCGCCTTACGGGGGCAGCCTGGACAACCGGCTTCGCTTCACCTTCGAGGTGCTCAAGCGCATCCGTGAGCGAGTGGGCGAGAAGTTTCTGCTGGGCGTGCGCTACACCGGCGATGAATGCCTGCCGGGGGGCTTCGATGCGCGCGACGGCATGGAAATCTCCCACCGCTTGAAAGACAGCGGCCTGGTGGACTTCCTCAACGTCGTAAAAGGGCATATCGATACCGACCCGGGCCTGACGGATGTCATTCCGATCCAGGGCATGCCCAGCGCACCCCACCTGGACTTTGCGGGCGATATCAAGCGCGAGGTCGATTTTCCCACCTTCCACGGCGCCAAGATTCAGGATGTCGCCACGGCGCGTTATGCCATATCTTCCGGCAAGATCGATATGGTCGGCATGACACGTGCCCATATGGCCGACCCGCATCTGATGCAGAAAGTCATGGAGGGGCGCGAGGAGGAAATACGCCCTTGCGTCGGTGCCAACTACTGCCTCGACCGTATCTATCAGGGCGGGGCGGCCTATTGCATTCATAACGCCGCCACCGGCCGCGAAACCACCATGCCGCATACCATTGCCCCGGCTAACACCCAACGTAAGGTCGTAGTGGTCGGCACCGGGCCTGGCGGGTTAGAGGCGGCGCGCGTGGCTGCCGAGCGGGGACACGAGGTCGTGGTGTTCGAAGCCGCCGATGCCCCGGGGGGCCAGATTCGCCTGACGGCACAAAGCGAACGCCGGCGTGAAATGATGGGCATCATCGATTGGCGCTACGAGCGCTGCCAGGCGATGGGCGTCACCTTCCATTTCAACGTGTTCGCCGAACAGGATGAAGTGCTCGCGGCGTCCCCCGATGTGGTCATCGTGGCGACCGGGGGGCTACCCAACGAACAGGCGCTTGACGAAGGTAATGAACTGGCCATCACGGGTTGGGACATTCTCTCCGGCCACGCCAAACCGGGCCGCAACGTGCTCGTCTACGATGAAGCCGGCGATCATACCGCCTTGCAGGCGGCAGAGATCATTGCCAAGGCGGGCGCAAAAGTCGAGTACATGACCGCCGACCGCGCGCTGGCGCCGGAAGTCATGGCCATGAATCTGGTCCCGTACATGCGCTCGCTACAGGTATTGGACGTGACATTCACGCCGACCTTCCGTCTGACCGGCATCCGCCGTGACGCTGGCGACCTGGTCGCCTCGGTCAGCAGTGACTACACCCAGGTCAACCGGGAACGACGTGTGGATCAGGTCGTGGTCAACTTCGGCACCTTGCCGATGGAAGACCTCTACGAGGAACTCAAGCCGCTATCCAGCAATCA
>NZ_FPBP01000011.1 GCF_900116705.1 Halomonas korlensis
GAGCCTCCTGAAGGGCCCAGCGAGACCAGCTGGTCGATAGGCACGGTGTGGACGCGCCGCAAGGCGTTGAGCTAACGTGTACTAATGGCCCGTGAGGCTTGACCATATAACACCCAAGGGGTCTGCGACCCGCGCGCCGGAGCGCCCGGCGTATCACGCCAGCATGATTCACCGCTTTTCGCCTGACGACCACAGCGTGCGGGAACCACCTGATCCCTTGCCGAACTCAGCAGTGAAACCGCTCAGCGCCGATGGTAGTGTGGGGTCTCCCCATGCGAGAGTAGGTCATCGTCAGGCACCCTATCCCGACCCCCGCGCCCACAAGGCGCGGGGGTCTGCGTGTGCATGGAAGGAAAGTGCAGGAGTGGAAGGAAGGTGCCAGGCAGCGAGCAAAGCTCTCAGCTGCTATCATGCCGCCCCTATTCTGACCCGGAGATCGATCGTGACGACACCGCATGAGCTGTTGCTGTACTGTCGCCCGGGTTTCGAGCCGGATCTGGCCGCAGAGCTCGCCGACAAGACCTCCCGGATCGGTTGGCATGGCGAAAGCCAATTCGCGCCTGGCACGGGGTTCTTGCGGTTCCTGGGGCCGCCCGACGAACCGATCAATGCCCTGCAGCGCGCCTTGCCACTGACCTCGCTGGTGTTTGCTCGCCAGAGCCTGGTGGCGCTTTCGCCGTTGACGCTGACCCGGGAGGATCGCCTGTCGCCGATCGTCGAGCAGGTGGTGGAGAGTGGCTGGAACTTCGAATCGATCTGGCAGGAAACGCCCGATACCAACGACGGCAAAGCCTTGTCGGGTCTGATCAAGGCACTCGAACGGCCGCTGGCGTCGCTGTTGAAAAAGCGCAAGGCACTGCGTCGCAAGGCAGGTGCGAGGCGGCTTCACGTGCTGTGGAGCGCGGGTGATCGAGTACAGCTGGGCATGAGTTTTCCGGGAAATCGCAGCGAAGCCCCCGGAGGCATCAGGCGGTTGCGCTTTCCGCACGGCGCACCGAGTCGATCGACACTCAAGCTGGAAGAGGCCTGGCATGAATTCGTGCCTCGGGACGAGTGGGAGGATCGGCTCGGGGAGGGCATGCAGGCGGCCGATCTGGGCGCGGCGCCGGGTGGCTGGACCTGGCAGCTGGTGAACCGCGGCATGAACGTCTATGCCATCGACAACGGGCCAATGGACAAGTCGCTGATGGCGAGTGGTCTGGTCGAGCATCGGCGTGAAGATGGTTTCGTCTGGAAACCGCCCTGTCGCCTCGACTGGCTGGTCTGCGACATCGTGGACCGCCCGACGCGAGTGGTTGAGATGGTGGAGCGCTGGTTGGTGCAACGCTGGTGTCGAGAGGCGATCTTCAATCTGAAACTACCGATGCGTCAGCGGTGGTGGCAGGTGAACGACTGTCTGGCGGGTCTCGAAGCTTCCCTCCATGAAGCGGGTATCCCGGCTGCGTTGAGCTGCCGCCATCTCTACCACGACCGGGAAGAAGTCACGGTGCATGTCCGCCTTCTCGATGCATAGCGCTGGTCCTCTTCAATAAGCGGGTTCGTAGATACGGATGCGCTCGTCCTCGGTCAATAAGGGCAGCAGGCGCTGCATGACCCGGCTGCGTTCCTCGCTGGTGTACCATTCCTTCCAGGCGCGCAGGTCACGCCATTTGGTGATCATCAGGCGTCGGTCATGGCGCCCGTTCTCGACGAGGCTTTCGCCGCCGATGAAGCCACGCACGCCGAGCGATTGGCGCATGGCTTCCCTGGCGGCCGCCTCGTATTCCTCTTCGAGCCCGGGCATGATACGACGTTCGATAATGATCTTGATCATCAGGCAACTCCCTACTGCTTAATTCCTGCCACGAGGTTATCGATGGATGATACTGCTGATGCCCCTCCCGTTCATGACGCCGAACTCGACACTACGGGTCTGTACTGTCCAGAACCTATCATGTTGATGCATAACAAGGTGCGAGACATGCAGCGTGAGGAGGTGCTCAAGGTCATTGCCAGTGACCCAGCGACGACGAGGGACGTACCCAAGTTCTGCCGTTTTCTGGGTCACGAGCTGATTCACCAGCGCGAACTGGACGGATGTTATGAGTATTTTATCCGGCTGGGATAGATCCGCCCAGTTGCAGGCCCAAGCACAAGACTAAGGCGTCTGTTTAACCACCGGCAGGCGATACCGCGTCGTCATGCATCACCATCAAGGCCAGCGCCTCGAGGGTATCGGGATCCTCGCAACGAATCCGATTGGCGATCTGGCGCTGGAAAAAATACACGACGCGGTGCCGGCTATGCCCCGGGTACAGGCAGGGGTCGCTGGGCAGGATGGGTGTGGTTTCCACGAGCGTTTCGTCGGCCAGCAGCGCTTCCACTCGGCCGTTGTTGTATAAGCGCCAGCCGAACACCTGCTTCAGCTGCCACGGGGCGTCACCCTCGTCCATGCACAGAGCATGGGTGCCCTGTGTTTCGGGAAGCTGCTGGATGAGCGTGGTTTCGTCGGTGTCCTCGTAGTCGAAGTAGGCCGCGGCATGCTCCAGTTCGAATACCTTGTGTTCGGGGGCTGTCTCGAAAAGCTCCTCCGTCTCGGGGTCGCGGTAACCCACGAAGCTGCCGTGGTCGGGATCGCCAAGATGATGGCAGGCCGTCAGCGCCTCCATCCAGGGCACCATGCCCACCACTTCGCCATCCTCGCGCAGTCCCCAGGCTAGCAAGGGCATGCCGTACAAGGTGTCTTCGTTCGACGAAAGCCGATAAACCATTTCCAGCCCATCCAGCTCGGGCGCCAAGCGAATCAGTCGGCGTCTGGCGCGCTGGCGCTGGCGCATGGATTCCAGATCGATGACCCGGGCCGAACGACTAGTCTGAGGGATCCCCATGATGTGCCTCCACGTGCTGCGTGATCACGGCATCGGCCTCGCGGCCGCTCGATAGCGCTATGCGTCAGTGTTGCACAACCAATAGCACAGACTCCCCCTGAAGGTTAAGTCCCATGTGTCTACGGCAGCGTTCCGCAAGCGACAGGCGCAATGCCTGATGACGTTCCCTTGCTGCCTGGAAGGCGGGAAGGGGAGCGGTGACGGTGTCAAACGACAGCCAGTGATGCCGATAAGCTCGTACGGCATTGGGCGCCTCGATGTGGGCCTCAAGGAGTGCGTCGACCGCAGTGAGCCAGGACATACCGGTGGTCTCGAGCCTGTCGAGCCAAGCAGCAAGCTGCCGTGTTTCCTCACGCTGCGTCAGCGCCGGGGGGAAGACCTCGATGCGTGAGCAGACCGCTTGTTGGGACATTGCGTCCTCGATCAACGATGACGCTTCATTGAGTCGCTGCTCGGCCAGCAACAAGGTGCGCAGCAGCTCGGCGGTGAAGGGGCGCGACTGCAGGGCCTTGAGATGTCCCTCCAGAGTCGAGGAGTCGGGATGCCAGTCGGGGTCGAACTGATGCAGGGTGGCCTCGCGCAGATACGCCAGCGCTTTGAGCTGCGCCGGGGGAGGCTCGAGCTCTTCCGGTGATAGCGTAGAGCTGGCTCGTGAGAAGTTCTTTACCCATTCTTCGGAATCGAAAAGAGCATTCCAACTCGCACGTGGCAATTGCTCTGTCTTGTTGTCGATCAATCGGATCAGGCGCTCACGGTCGGCCTCGGCAAGGGTCTGGGGAACCTCGCTGTTCCAGCAGGCATCGAGACGTCGCCATAGCGTCAGCTCATAGAGCCAACGTTGGCTGGCCTGCGCCACTCGCCCCAGCTGATTATTGCGTTGCGCTACCAGATTAGTGATATGACATTCGCGCAGGGCGTAGACATTGAGCAGGCTATCTCGTGTCTCGGGGATCTCGAAGAGGCGCTGGTCCCGGTCAGGAAAAGCGCCGATATTGCCAGGAGGCTGTCGAGCGGGCGGCTCGAGTTCCAGGGCCTCGGCGAGCTGGTTCTGGTAATCGACGAACAGTACGTTGCTCTCGCCGCTTCCGCTGCATCCGCTCAGTATCAGCAGCAGCAAGACGCCCCAGCGGCGAACGTCAATGGCATATGAGCTCAGCATTCCCATCCGCCACCTCCCTGGCCATCCGTCGCAGGCGCTCGCCCAACAGCAATGCCGCGACGGTAAGGCCGGCAATCAGGCCGATCCAGTAACCATGAACCCCCAACGGCGCGATCACACCAAGCAGACCGTAACTCCCCAGCCAGTGCCCGCCACCCAGTCCCACCACCCAGTAGGCCACGAGGGTAATGAACATGGTCACGCGGGTATCCTTGTAGCCACGCAGGGCGCCGGCCAGGTTGACCTGCAGCGAGTCCGAAATCTGGTACATCACCGCCAGCACCACCAGTGACAGCGCCAGTTGCTGGACCTGAATGTCATTGGTATAGAGCGCGATGACCGGCCGGGCCGTCAACCACAGCAACAGGCTGTTGAAGAGTGCTACCAAAACCCCGATCGCGATGCCATTCCAGGCGACCAGGCGGGCGAGCCCATAACGCGCCTGGCCCAGGGTATTGCCCACCCTCACGGTAAGCGCCATGCTCAGCGACAGCGGCAGCATGAACAAGATCGAGGTGTAATTCAGCGCCACCTGATGCGCGGCCACGGTTACCTCGCCGAGACTGGCAATGAACAGGGCAATCAGGGTGAAGAGCGTCACCTCGACGAAGATCGCCACTCCGATTGGCACTCCCACATAGAGCAGGTTAGCGATCATCCGCCAGCGCGGTGGGGCGGGTGAATGCCACAGTGTGATATCGCCATACGCGGGGCTGCGATGCGTGTAGGCGATCATGGCCAGGCCCATCACCCACATCGAAAGCGCCGTGGCGATTCCACAGCCGAAGGCGCCGAGTGCGGGAAGTGCCTGTATCCAGCCGGGGAGCCAGTCGCCGAAGAGCCCGGTGAGGCCAGCGCCGCCATAGATCAGCACGAAGTTACTGGGAATGTTGACTCCGAGCCCCAGCAAACTGATCCATAGCGATGGGCGAGTATGATTGACGCCATCGGAGAAGGCGCGCAATGCCTGAAATAGGGCGATGCCGGGCATGCCGAAAGCCACGGCAGCCAGGTAGGACGAGGCGCCCCGGGCGACCTCGTCGGGCACCGCCATCAGACGGAATATCGGCATCGACGTGTACCAGAGCAGCCCTGCGGCCAGAACGCCGAGCACCAGGGTCACCCACAAGGCCTGATGAACATTGGGGCGAATGCCGTCGGTGCGCCCGCCGCCGAGCAGTTGGGCGACGATGGGTGTTAACCCCATCAGGGTGCCGGTCATGAACAGCATCAGCGGTAGCCACAGACTGGAACCCATCGAGACGGCTGCCAGGTCCGTGGCGCTCAACCGGCCGGTCATCATCACGTCGACGACGCTCATTCCCGCCTGGGCGAGCTGGGCGCCGCAGATCGGCAGGGCTAGGCGAATGAGGGGGCGCGTTTCCCGACGACTGGCGGTCAGGAGATCAGCGGCAAACTGAGCCAAGCGGGCTGCTCCAGGCTGAGGGCGAGAAGATGTTTCAGCCACGGCGGGCGTGACAGCGGCCCGACAGTCTATCAGCCGCGCCGCGTTTTCGCCCGGCGCCCTTGGCGCCTATAATGGCCGTCTTTCATGGCACACCATCCGCACGGGGAGCTTATGTGACGCATCGTCTCGAAGACGTCATCGCGCTGTTCGATGGTCTCTTTCAGCCCGACTACAACACCTGTCTGAACCGGGGAGGCGAAGAGCCGCTGTATCTGCCGGCGGACGACAGCACGCCGTTCCACCGCGTCATCTTCGCCCACGGTTTCTACGCCAGCGCTCTGCACGAGATCAGCCACTGGTGCATCGCCGGTGCACGGCGTCGCCAGTGGGAAGACTACGGCTACTGGTACCTGCCCGACGGGCGCGATGCCGCCGAGCAGCGGGACTTTGAAGGAGTGGAAGTTGCGCCACAGGCTCTCGAATTGCTCTTCTCGCGTGCCTGCGGCCTGCCTTTCAATGTCAGCGTCGACAATCTGGGCGGCGAGGCCGAGGTCGACCGCGACGCCTTCCGGGCGAGGGTCGAGGCCCGTGCCGATCGCTACCTACGCGACGGGCTACCGGTGCGTGCGGCCGCCCTGGAGCGAGCCCTGCAGACCTTCTATCACCAGGGCGCCGACCTCGAGCACGCTGTGGCCGCCGGGCGGGCCATTCTTGCGCCTGCCTCGATGCCGAGCTGATGTTCAGAACCCAGCACTCAGTCTTCGTTGCCCTCGAGGCGCTGATGCAAGTGCAGCATCACCTCGACCTCGTGGTCGGGGCGCATGGGCTCCAGGCCCCGCTCGCCGAAGAGCTCACCTCGGGCGCGTGACCAATCACCCGGCGCGACGCTCGCGTAAAGGCTTTCGGCCGGGGCAAGTTCCACGAAGGGGTCGAGCCCATAGGTATCAAAAAGCCGTGACAGGGCGGCCTCGTCATCACCGACGCCGGCCGTGTAGAGGGTTTCGTTGAAATGGTCGGTCTCCAGCTCGCGGATCACGTCCAGCGGACTTACGCCCATACTGGTCAGCTCCTCCAGGCTGTAGCCACCCAGCGCGACCAGTTCCTCGTTCAGCCAGTCGTCATCGGGTTGGATCAAGGTGTGTTTCACTCGACCGTCGGGCAGCGACCAGGCGATCGCCAGGGGCAGCCCGCCCTCGTCACCGGTTTCCACGGCAATGAAGCCGGGTAGCTCGTTCGTGTCGGCGCCTGCCATGTCAGTGCTCCTCGCATTCTGGGGACGGGAAGTGGTTTGGGGAGGCCAGACGGAAGAACGCGCTGGCGGTGGCGGTGGTGGCATCGGCTAGCTCAGCCTCGGGCATGCCCCGCCAATGGGCGATCTCGCGCACGATCCACGGCAGCAGTGCGGGTTCGTGTCGCCGGCCCTTGAGCTTGGCCGGTAGATTGCGCGGCAGCAGGTACGGGCAGTCGGTTTCCACCATCAGCCGCGTCAGGGGAATATCGCCGACCAGCTCACGCAGGTGATGCCCGCGCCGCTCGTCGCACAACCAGCCGGTCAGGCCGATATGCAGGTCGAGGTCGAGATATCCGTGGAGAGTATCGCGGTCCGCCGTGAAGCAGTGCACGACGGCGTCGCTGATGTCGTCACGCCAGGCGCGAAGGATCTCGCGCAAGCGCTTGCCGGCGTCGCGCTCGTGGAGAAAGAGCGGCTTGCCGCTCTCTACCGCCAGGCCCAGTTGGGCTTCGAAAGCGCGTTCCTGCTCGTCGGGTGTGGAAAAATTGCGATTGAAATCCAGCCCACACTCACCTACCGCGACGACGCTGGGCTTACGGTGCAGGTCGCGCATCGCCCGCGCCAGGGAGACATCCCATTGGCTCGCATCGTGAGGGTGCACGCCAGCAGTCGCGTAGAGGCCGGGATAGCGTTCGGCGAGAGCTACTGCCTGTTCGGCGTGTTCCCGGTCGGTGCCGGTGAGGATCAGGCTAGTCACGTTCGCCGCGCGGGCGCGTGACAGCACCGATTCGAGATCCCGGCTGAAGCTTGCATGGGTCAGGTTAGCGCCAATGTCGACCAGCGGGCGCGGGGAGCGTCGTTGCAGCGCGTCGGGCAGGAAATCATCGAAACTGTTGGCGGGTTCGACCAAGGCGGAACTCCTGTGTGGGCCAGGCGCGCATTGTACGTGAGACAGGATACGCGAGACAGGTACCCCAGCGTCCAGCCTCGCCGCCACGCAGGCCCAGCCATGCGTTACACTAGCGTCCTCGATGAATGGAAGAGGTGAACGCGTGACCCTGCTACGTCTGGAACAGTTACAACTGGCCTATGGCAACCACAAGTTGCTCGACGGTGCCGACCTGGTGCTGGAGAAGGGCGAGCGCCTGGCGCTGGTGGGGCGCAACGGCACCGGCAAGTCGACGCTGTTGAAGCTCGTCGACGGCGAGATACAGGCCGACAGTGGCAATATCTGGCGCGCGCCGGGGCTCAAGATCGGCGTGCTCGCCCAGGACCTTCCCGAGGCATCCGGCAAGACGATCTTCGACATGGTGGCCGAGGGGTTGCCTGAGGCCGGCGAGCTGCTCTCCGAATATCATCATCTGATCCATGATGCCGATCCCGACATGCGTCGGATGGAGCAGTTGCATAGCCGGCTGGAAGCCATCGATGGCTGGTCCTTCCATCAGCGCATTGATGTGGTGCTGACACGCCTGGGGCTACCTGACGATGCCGCCATGACCGAGCTCTCCGGTGGTTGGCGGCGCCGTGTGGCACTGGCGCGGGCGCTGGTCGCCGACCCCGATCTGTTGCTGCTCGACGAGCCAACCAACCACCTGGACCTGGACACCATCGCCTGGCTCGAGGAACAACTCCTGGCCTTCAGCGGCGCGGTGCTGTTCATCACCCACGACCGCGCCTTTCTCTCCAAGCTGGCCACCGCGATCCTCGAGCTCGACCGTGGGCGGTTGGGGCGCTACCCGGGCGATTACGCCAAATATCAGGAACAAAAGACCCATGAGCTGGAGGTCGAGGCTCGCGAGAATGCCGAGTTCGACAAGAAGCTCGCCCAGGAAGAAACCTGGATCCGCCAGGGCATCAAGGCGCGGCGGACCCGCAACGAAGGCCGGGTGCGGGCGCTGGAGCAGCTGCGCCGCGAGCGCAGTGAACGCCGCGACCGCCAGGGCAAGGCATCGCTGTCCGTCGATCGCGGCGAGCGCAGCGGCAAGCGGGTCGTGGCACTGGAGCACGTCACCCAGCGCTTCGGCGACGAGGTGGTGATCGACGATATCAGCTTGGAAATTCAGCGGGGAGATCGCATCGGCTTCATCGGCCGCAATGGTGCCGGCAAGACCACGCTGCTCAAGATCCTGCTCGGCGAGCTAGCGCCCACCGAGGGCAAGGTAAGCATGGGCACCAAGCTGCAGGTGGCCTATTTCGATCAGCTGCGTGCCGGGCTCGAGCTCGACAAGACCGTGTACGACAATGTGGCCCAGGGCAGCGACCGCATCAGCGTAGGCGGCCGCGACCGGCATGTGATGAGCTACCTGCAGGATTTCTTGTTCACCCCCGAGCGTGTCCGCCAGCCGGTCAAGGCGCTCTCCGGGGGCGAGTCGAACCGATTGTTGCTGGCCAAGCTATTCACCCAGCCGGCCAATGTGCTGGTGCTCGACGAACCCACTAACGATCTCGACGTCGAGACGCTGGAGCTGCTCGAGGAGCTGCTGCTCGACTTCGACGGCACTCTGCTGCTGGTTTCCCACGATCGTGCCTTCATGGACAACGTGGTGACCAGCGTGCTGGCCTTCGAGGGCAAAGGGCGAGTTCGCGAATACGTAGGCGGCTACAGCGACTGGGTGCGCCAAGGCGGTCGGCTCCCACCGGCGCCCTGGGATGGCGCCGCCCGCCAGCGTGTCGAGCCCGTAGAGGAGGCCCCGCAAGAGCCGACGCAGGCCCCGGCACCGGCTTCACCGGCCAAAAAGACGATCAAACTGTCCTACAAGTTGCAGCGGGAGCTCGACGGCCTGCCTGCCGAGATTGAACGTCTCGAGGCCGCGGTGGCCGAGTTCGAAGCCCAGGTCGGCGACCCGGCCTTCTATCAGCAGGACGCCGATAGTGTCACCGCGACGCTGCAGGCGTTGAACGACACCCAGGCCGAGCTGGAGTCGGCCATGGAGCGGTGGATAGCGTTGGAGGCGATGGCATCAGGCGACGCCTGAGAAGGGACTGAAAAGCAAGTGCCGAGAGACTGAAACCAGCCGAGGCGTCCTCGACGAGCCCCGGCTGGCAGTGTGGAGTGACTTATTCCGCGCTTTCCTCGCCCTTCTTGCCTACGCGCACGGCCAGCACGTCGCACTGGGCACCGTGCAGCACGCCGGTAGAGGTGGAACCGAGCAATAGGGCAAAGCCGTGGCGGCCGTGGGAACCCACGACGATCAGGTCGACGTCATGCTCCTCGGCGAAGCGGTGTATTTCGGTATCGGGCATACCCACGACTACGTGCTGATTCTCGCGGGGCACATGCGTGTCAGCGATTTCGGCCAGGCGCTGCTTGGCGTGTTCGTCGAGTTGGTCCTGGATGCTGGTGAGGTCCATGGGAATATCACCTCCGTAGGCGAAGCCCAGCGGCTCAAGGGTATGCATGATGGACAGCTTGGCATGGTTGCGGTCGGCGATCTGCATCGCTCGTTCCAGCACCCGATGTGAGTCCTTTGTCAGGTCGACAGCGACCAGGACGTGACGATATTCATTGCTCATGGTGTGAATCTCCGTGAAGACGTTATGCGAGTGATGTTGCCTCCACTCTAGGACGCCTGGCGAAGCAAGACAACGACGTGCATCAAGGATTACGCATCTTGATGTCGATGGCATTCTGTACCGATCGAGGAGAGGGCATGGCCTGGCTGATCATTCTATTCGCTTTAATGCTGGTAATTTCACCAGTGCTCTGGCTCAAGCCGAGTCCTCGGCAACAGCGGGTGGTGCGGCTACGTAATGTAGCCCGAGAGTCCGGTGTTGAGGTCAAGCTTCAGACACCCCCCTTTCACGAGGCGCGCGGCGTCATGCCCGCCTATCGCTGGGGTTACCCGCAGCAGCAACCGGGCCCGGATTTCGTACTGGTGCGTGATGCCCATGCAGCCGAGGCGCTCAAACCCTTCGCCCATGGCTGGCGCTGGCGCATCGAGCCGCTGCGCCCTCTCTCTGCGGAAGCCCTGGCGAGGATCGATTCGCTGCTGACACGCTTGCCGATGGATGCTCAGGTACTGGAATCGCGCCCGACGGCGCTGACGCTTTGGTGGTGGGAGTCACAGGATGCAGCGAGGTTTGCGACCTATGTGGAGGATTTCAACGCCTTGCGCGACGACCTCGCCGGCCGTCCTGACCATCCTGAAGAGCACGCGCCCAGGGAAAGCCCCGAGCCTTGAGAGGCCTCACGCGTCGGACTGATCTTCCTGAATGGCGAGCCCGTTATTTTCGATGCGTGCGAGCAGGGTGCTGAGCTGCTCGACCTCATTGTCGCTGAGGCCGGCCAGCATCTCGTGACGCGCCTGAGTCACCACGTCGTCGATGCGCTCGATCAGGGGGGTGGCCTCCTGGGTCAGGTACACGCGCTTGGTGCGTCGGTCCTGTTCGCAGGGGCGGCGTTCGATAAGCCCTTGTTCGGCAAGCTGGTCGAGCGTTCGCACCAAGGAGGGCGCCTCGACGCCGATCGCGCGGGCAAGCTCGCACTGAGGCTGACCATCGCCCAGTCGCCATAGATGGTAGAGCGTGATCCAGCGGGTCTGGGTCAACTCCAGCGGGGCCAGGCGGTGGTCGATGACGGCGCGCCACAGGCGCGGAACGCGGGATAGCTGGAAGCCGATGTTCTGCTGCATGTCGCTCCTGGCTCCGTATGACATCACTGAATTGTCCGAAGCGTTATCGTGTAATGCAAGTGGGTAATCCGCCGTCGCGAGCCTACTCGCTTTCTACCTCGCTATAAGGCTTGGCGACGGTGTGCTTTTGGGTTTGTTGGACAGTGGGCGTTTCTTCTTTTTTCTCCCGACCGGGCAGCAGCTTGTGCAGAGCAATGCCTGCCAGGCCGAGCGGCGAATCGATGTCTCCATCGGCCAGTGTGGCCCGCGCCTCGTTGGCATCGACGCGAAAACGCAGTACCCCGATTCGCTGACCGCTGTCGGTCATGACGTCGATACGCCAGGGCCCTGCGGGCGCCTCGGGGAAATTCTGCTTATGGCTCCAGGCGCGATACCCCTCGTCGCGGCCACCCTTGATCTGCAGTGGTATACGGTCGATGACCTCCCCCTCGTGGCGCCAGACATGGAAGATTTGTTCTTTAAGGCCGCGCGGAGCGCGAATCGAGGTGTAGGCGTAGAGGCCCGTTTCCGGCAACGCCGACGGCGTGAGGCGCACGCTGTCGCGAGGTTTTCTGGCCTGCACGTCGAAGCCGGGCGAGAGCGCCGTGGCGGTGATCCACAGCGTCGCCGGAGGTACCCAGATCCTCCCCAGCCAGCCGGCCCCGGCGAGTAGCGGAAGCAGCGCCAGCAGCATTACCCAGCGCCTGAGCGTCGAGCCGCTCAGCAGTTCCAGCAGGCTGGGTAGACTGAAGACGACCATGGCCGCCAGCGCGAGCTTCAAGCTTGCGCCGGTGGTCAGATGGAACATGATCGGCAGGGTGACCAACACCACCAGGAAGACGCATTGCGCGTGGAAGGCGAAGTATAGCCAACGAGCGCGCTCGGCCAGCTTGTAGTAGAGCGGGTCGATGATCGAAAACACCGCCATGCCCAGCAATAACAGGGTGAACAGCGCCTGGCCGCTGCTCCATACCGTGGTAACGAGGAGAAACGGCAAGCAGAAGAACAGGGTTTCCTGGTGGATCATCTGCGCGATGAAGGTCGTGACGCCCTTGGGCAATTTTGGATGACCACGTCGCGCCAGCATCCGTCCAATCAGGCTTTCCGAGAGTAGCAGCAGCCAGGCGATCAGCATGCCGATTGCCAGCATCGCGCCCAGCCACTGTTGACGCTCCACCAGGAAAAAACTGCCCAGGCCCGCGGCGAAGGCGATCGGGGGCCACAACCAGCGCCAGGGGCGCAGGAAGGCGACCCACTGCTCGATGCGTGTTTGCAGACGAGTGAGCCGGGACAAAAGCCCGCTATGAGATGTCGAAGAGGCCGGTGCGGGGGAACTCATCGCAATGTCGGCTAGCCTGATCATGAGGAAGGCTGGATGCTAGCAGGTTGAAGCCAGCATGCGGTAGTGCCGCTCGGTAACGATGGTGAGGCACCTAATCGACTTGACCCCTTCGCGAGAGTGGACCAAGATTGCGGGCATTAAAACGATCGTATGAAATCGTGGAGATTCGCTGATGATCTATCAAGGCAATGCCATCTCGGTGTCGCGTGGCGCCGGGGGTTCTGAGGGACGTGCCGATGACAACGTCGCCACGCTCATCTTCGACTTGCAGGGCGAGTCTATCAACAAGCTCTCCAGCGCCGTGGTGGCCGAGCTGGAAGCGGCGGTCAAGGCGATCCGCGCCGAGCAGGGTCTGACGGGCCTGATGATCGGCAGTGCCAAGCAGGCGTTTATCGTCGGCGCCGACATCACCGAGTTTCATGGCCTGTTCGACAAGGGCGAGCAGTATCTGGTCGACATGAACCTGAGGGTGCACGACATCTTCAATGCCATCGAGGATCTGCCCTTTCCTACGGTGACCGCGATCAACGGGCTGGCGCTGGGGGGCGGCTGCGAAGTGGCCCTTGCGACCGACTTTCGCGTGATGGCGGAGGGGGCGAGGCTCGGCCTGCCCGAGACCAAGCTTGGTATCGTGCCCGGCTGGGGCGGTTGTGTACGCCTGCCACGCCTGATCGGTGCCGATAACGCCATCGAGTGGATTGCCGGTGGCACCGAGAACAAGGCCGAGTCGGCGCTCACGATGGGCGCAGTGGATGCCGTGGTGCCTGCCGACCAGCTCGAGGCAGCGGCGCTCGCTCTCCTGACCCGTGCCAACCGCGGGGAGCTGAACTATCAGGCCCGGCGGGACGAGAAGACCGGGCCTTTGGGCCTCAACGCCATCGAGCAGATGATGGCGTTCGAGACTGCCAAGGGCTATGTCGCCGGCAAGGCGGGCAAGCATTACCCGGCGCCGGTGGAGGCCATCAAGGTGATCCAGAAGGGCGCCGGCGAAGGGCGTGCCCGCGCCCAGGCCATCGAGGCCAAGACCTTTGCGAAGTTGGCGCTCTCTGATGTGGCCTTCAATCTGGTGGGGCTGTTCCTCAACGATCAGGTGGTCAAGAAGAAGGCCGGCAAGTACGAAAAACAGGCCGCTGCCATCAATCAGACGGCGGTGTTGGGGGCCGGCATCATGGGGGGCGGCATCGCCTACCAGAGTGCCTCCAAGGGCACCCCGATCCTGATGAAGGACATCAAGGAAGAGGCCATCGAGCTGGGTCTCAAGGAAGTGCGCAAGCTGTTCACCAAGCAAGTCGAGCGGGGCAAATTCACGACCGGCGAGATGGCCGAAAAGCTGACCCATATCCGGCCTACGCTCTCCTATGGTGACTTCGCCCACGTCGACCTGGTCGTCGAGGCGGTGGTCGAGAACCCCAAGGTCAAGGATGCGGTGCTCACCGAGGTGGAAGGCTGGGTCGACGAAGAGGCGATTCTTACCTCCAACACCTCGACCATCTCGATCACCCGCCTGGCCGAGAACCTCAAGCGCCCAGAAAACTTCTGCGGCATGCACTTCTTCAATCCAGTGCATCGCATGCCTTTGGTGGAGGTGATCCGCGGCGAGAAGACGTCGGATGCTGCGGTCGCCGCTACCGTGGCTTACGCGCGAGCCATGGGCAAGACGCCGATTGTCGTCAACGATTGCCCGGGTTTTCTGGTCAACCGGGTCCTCTTCCCTTATTTCGGCGGTTTCAACCTGTTGTTGGCGCAGGGCGCCGACTTCCAGCGTGTCGACAAGGTCATGGAAGCCTTCGGCTGGCCCATGGGCCCCGCCTACCTGCTTGACGTGGTGGGCATGGACATTGCGGTGCATGCCGGTGAGGTAATGGCCGAGGGCTTTCCGGAGCGCATGAAGCACGCAGACGAGACGGCGATCCAGGTGATGTATGACAACGATCGCCTGGGCCAGAAGAACGACAAGGGCTTCTACGCCTACCAGCAGGACAAGAAGGGCAAGCCGCAGAAGGTCACCGATGAAACCGCCATCGCGTTGGTCGAACGTGTGGTGACTTCACACAAGACCTTCAGCGACGACGACATCATTGCCCGCATGATGGTGCCACTCTGCCTGGAAGCGGTGCGCTGTCTAGAGGATGGGATCGTCGACAGTCCGGCCGAAGCCGACATGGCACTGATCTATGGTATCGGCTTCCCGCCGTTTCGCGGCGGTGCGCTGCGCTATATCGACGCCATGGGCCTGGGCGAGTTCGTCACGCTGGCCGACGGCCTGGCCGAGGAACTCGGCGCGCTCTATGCCCCGACCGCCAAGCTGCGCGACATGGCCCGCTCTGGCGAGACGTTCTACCGCTGAAACCACCACGGACAGGAGATAGGAAATGAGCTTGAAGCCGAGAGACATCGTGGTGGTCGACGCCGTGCGTACCGCCATGGCCAAGGCGAAGAACGGCGCCTTCCGCCACGTTCGTGCCGAGACGCTGTCAGCGGCCGTGATGCAGGCACTCGTCGAGCGCAACCCGGGCCTCGACCCGGCCGAGGTCGACGACGTTATCTGGGGCTGCGTCAACCAGACCCTCGAGCAGGGTTACAATATTGCGCGTAACGCGGCGATCCTGACCGGTATCCCGCACAGCGTGCCGGCCCAGACCGTCAACCGCCTGTGCGGTTCTTCCATGAGTGCTCTGCATATCGCTGCCGCCAACATCAAGGCCGGCATGGGTGACGTCTACCTCATTGGTGGCGTCGAGCATATGGAGCACGTCTCCATGATGCATGGCGCCGACGTCAATCCGGCGGTCAGCAAGCATGTCGCCAAGGCATCGATGATGATGGGCCTGACCGCCGAGCTTTTGGGCAAGATGCATGGTGTTTCCCGCGAAGCGCAGGACAAGTTCGGCGTGCGCTCGCATCAGCGTGCCCAGGCCGCCATGGAGAAAGGCTATTTCGACAATGAGATCATCGGGGTGGAAGGCCACGATCAGCGCGGCTTCAAGATCAGGGTCGACCGCGACGAGGTGATCCGCGCCGATGCCAGCCTGGAGAAGATGGCCGAGCTCAAGCCGGTCTTCGATCCACGCCACGGCACCGTTACCGCCGGCACTTCGTCGGCGCTCTCGGTCGGTGCCGCCGGAATGGCAGTGATGAGCTACGAGCGAGCCCAGGCCCTGGGCCTCGAACCCATCGCTCGGGTGCTCTCCACCGGGGTAGCCGGCTGCGACCCCTCGATCATGGGCTACGGGCCGGTGCCGGCCTCGAAGAAGGCGCTCAAGACGGCGGGGCTTACCAGCGACGATATCCAGACCGTGGAGCTCAACGAGGCCTTCTCCGCCCAAGGGATACCGGTACTCAAGGATCTCGGCTTTCTGGATGCGCTGGATGACAAGGTCAACCTTCACGGCGGTGCCATCGCCCTGGGGCATCCGCTGGGTTGCTCGGGTGCGCGTATCTGCACCACCCTGCTCAACGTGATGCAGACTCGCGATACCACGCTGGGCCTGGCGACCATGTGTATCGGCATGGGGCAGGGCGTTGCCACGGTGTTCGAACGGCTGAAGTAACGCCACAGGCAAGCCAGCCCGGTCTGGCTTTCGGACGACGGCACCCACAGCAGTGCCGTCGTCAGTTTGCCGTCATGTTTAAAAGGACCCCGATACGACAAGAAAGCCGATACGGCCGCCCGACGCCTTGTCAGCCTCCAGCAGCGTGACTAAGGCTGGCGAGGCGTGTTTCTCCCTCAATAGGCCCCTTTGCTGTGCCGGACTTTGGGAGCCAGCCTTGCTCCCGATAGTAGCGTAGCGCGCCTTCATGCAGGGGCGCGCTGAGGCCGTCGTGAATCATTTCCTGTGGGGTAAGCATACCAAGGGCCGGATGTGCGGCCTTGAAGCGCAGCAGGTCATGGAATACTCCGCTAACCAATTGATAGATCATCTCCGGATCTGCCTGTGCCGAAGTAACGAGGGTGGCTCTGACGCCGAAAGTCCGCACGGCTGGCTGGTCGGGACCATAGAGGCCACCGGCGATCCAGGCACGTGTAAAGTAGGGAGTTTCCTCGACCAGACGATCGACCGCCTCACCGGACACATCGATCAGGGCGGCATTGCAGAGGCGTATGGCCTGGGCCACCGAGGCGTTGGGATGACCGACTGTATAGACCATGGCGTCAATATTGCCGTGGCACAGCTCCATCGATTGTTGGTCGGCCGGTAGTTCGTTAACCAGGCGGAAGTCACTATGGCGCCAGCCATGTGTCTGCATGAGGCGTAGCATGGTGCCATGCTGGCCGGACCCCGGGTTGCCGATATTCACCGAATGACGGGGCATGTCGTCCAGACTCTGGATGCCTGCATCGCGTCGCACGACCAGCGTGAACGGCTCGCTGTGCAACGAAAACACCGACCTAAGCTCGCTGTCGGGGCCGGCATCGCGGAAGGCTTCCGTGCCGCTAACAGCAAAGTGCTGGCTATCCGACTGAGCCAGCGCCAGCGTTGTGGCGCCGTGGCGAACGTTGTCGAGATTGGCGATCGAGCCGTCGCTCGGTTCTGCGCGACAAGGAAAATCCACCGCTCGGCAGATGGCGCGTCCCACGATGTGGTAGACACCGTCCGGGCTGGCCGTGGCGATCGATACGCTCTGGGGGTCGTTGGCCTCAGCCGCAAGGGGCAACAGCAACGCACAAAGCAGTGCGCGCAACTTTCTGGAAATCTGGCTCATTACTCGGTTTCTCCGTGGAGTCGGCCAAACATTTCCGGTGGTCAGGGGTGGCGAGGACGGTCCTGTAGAGGGAGGGTCATCACGAGATCTGGTCGACGTGATAAGGGATGATCATTCTTATGATCGGCGCTGTCAGGTTCATGTCGTGAGTCATTCGAATACCTTGAACGGGAATGAGAGCTTCTGCGAGAAAGCTGCCTGTGTCAGGTTCTTGGCGTCCTCAAAATTCTTTTGAACCTCAATTAGGTATAGCACAACGCCGGAGTGGCACAAGACGGCATTGCGCCGATATTAGCGAATGCTTATTGCCACTTGGCGCAAATCAGAAAACACCTTTCTCGAATCAGAAAATACCACTCTCGAGGCCGGCTGATAGATAAAGACCTAGCTCTTCTGCCTGATCGACAAAGGCCTCCTGCCACTCGCCGCGCAGGATCAGCGGTTCCTGCGCCCACTTCCAGCGCAGGCCAGTGACGATCCCTTCCACCGCTCGGCGGGTGCCGGTGCCGTCGTGGCCGGCGCGGACATAGAGGGCGCAAGGTAGTCCCTGCGCTTTTTCCAGCAACGGGTAATAGCTGCGGTCGAAGAAATCCTTCAGCGCGCCGCTCATATAGCCCAGGTTCTCGGTGGTCCCGAGCAGGATGGCGTCGCAGGCGAGCACATCGTCGGGGCCCGCTTCAAGGGGCGGCTTGACACACACCTCGACACCTTCGATCTCGACATGGCGTGCGCCACGCTCGGCGGCCTGCCGAAGCTTGAGGGTATTGGGTGAAGGGGTATGTGCCACGATCAGCAGCTGCTTCATGATTGTCGGTCTCCATTGACAGTCTCCCGGCTTTCTCCGACGCTGTTGCAACAGTGTTCCCTGACTGATTCGCAAGGAGATTCACACCATGGCCTTTGCCCTCTCGACCATGCAACTGGAAAGTTCGGCCTTCAAGGCTCAGGGTGCCATTCCCACCAAGCATACCGGCGAGGGTGAGGATGTCTCACCTGCCCTCTCTTGGCAGGGTGCTCCAGAAGGCACCAAGGGATTCGCGGTGATCTGCCATGATCCGGATGCCCCGCTGGTGCAGAATGGCAGCTACGGCTTCGTCCATTGGGTGCTTTATAACCTGCCTGCTTCCACAACCTCGCTCGAGGAAAACAGTGGGGAAGGCGACTCTGGGCTCAACGACTTCGGCAAGCAGGGCTACGGTGGCCCCATGCCTCCCGAGGGACATGGCGTCCATCAGTACTATTTCTGGGTTCTGGCACTTGGCAAGGCCACAGACCTGCCGGAGGGGCTAGCCCTGCCTGAACTACTCAAGCAGGTAGAGCCGCACCTGCTTGGCATGAACCGCCTAGTGGGGACCTACCAGAGAGACTGACTCGATCGCTTGTCGCCCACCTCGAAGGAGTCGAGGTGGGCATCAGCATCCTAGAACAATCGCTTGTTATGTATTGCTGGCTGGATCAACGCTTGGGCGGCCCAACCTCTCTCTAGCCTTGTGGTAATCAAGGAGTGATTACGATGTTCGACTGGCTCGTGGCTCACCAGGAACTGGTCACCATACTGACCAATATCGGCACACTGCTTATTTGGTTAGTGTATGCACAATTACTCTATTTCGGCTTTCGTCGCCAGCGTCGACCGCGGCTGATCATCAATCGAGGCAAGAACAAGGACATCCACGCTCGCTGCATCATCAGTAACATGAGCGCCGAGCCCATCTATATTCAACACATCCTTGCCGAACTGAAGACCACGGACGGCAAACTGACCATGGACGTGACGGACTGGGAGGAAAGGCCCTCCGGGAAAGAGGGTGAATCCACCCGGCAAGCGCCCAGAGAAGAGTCCTCGTCAGACGGTACACGGCAGGGCCCGCTGCAGGCCGGCGACTTCCTGCATATCGCCAGCTTCAACAACTTGATTCACTCGGTTGCCGAGGAAAACGATATTGTCCTGCAGGATGGCCGTCCTGTCGGAGATCTAGCGTTCATCTCGCTGACGATTCGTCTGATCTGCATTTACGGCTCGGAAGACCAGCCGATTGGTGCCGAGCGTTGTTTTTACCTCAAGGATGACAAGCAACCTTACAGCCTAGTGCCCAACAACTGGGATACGCGCCGGCTGGCCTCGATGTGGCAGCGTCGCAAGTTGCGCCAGTTGATCAAGCGGCTCAATAGCACCCCCAGTACCTAACACAAGTACCTGGCACAACTGACATACCGTCCTGTCGCCATTCAGGCTTGGAGTATGTCTCATGAACAACGTCATACTGATCACGGGAGGCAGCCGTGGCATCGGTGCGGCAGCGGCCACACTGGCCGCCGCCCGTGGTTATCGTGTCTGCATCAATTATCACCACAACAAGGCTGCAGCCGATGCCGTCGTCGAAGGCATACAACGAGATGGCGGCACGGGGATCGCCGTGGCCGCAGATGTCTCGCGCGAGGCGGACGTCGAACGGCTTTTTTCATCTACACGGACATGCATGCCAGCGGTGGGGAGCCGGATCGCGTCGATCGACTCAAGGCGTCTCTGCCGATGCAGCGCGGTGGTCTTCCGCACGAAGTGGCCAATGCGATTCTGTGGTTTTGTCGGAGGAAGCCTCCTATACGACCGGGTCATTCATCCATCGAGCTGACGGGTGGAAAGTAGCCCGTCATCAGTAAGGCTGAATACCTCGGCTGGTGACGGGACAACCTTTACCCCTGGGGCGTTATCGCCGCCGGTTACTTGGGCTCTTTCGCATCGTCCGGCCTGTTCGAATCGTCCGGCTTGGCGGAACCCTGATGGCTCAGCGGACCCGCCTGGTCGAGCCGGGGATGGTTATCGAGGAACTCCCGATGCGGGTCCGGCAGGGCGTCGAGTGCCTGGAGCGTATGCGTGAGTGCATGAATCGCTGCCAGCAGATCCTGGGTATTGCCGGTTTCCGAGATGGTATGCATGTTGCGGATCGGGAAGCCGATGGAGGTGGCGGCACAATCCACCGCTGCCAGCACCCCGGCCATGCCGTCGGTCCCCGTATCTACCCCGACGATATCGCGCTGCATGGGTATGCCATGTTCCTTGGCGGCGCTCTCGATAATGCGGTTGAGTTGCTCGCTGGCGATGGCGCCGACCGCCATGGTGAAGCCTTTGCCCATCTCTAATGGCTGCATGCGACGGTCGCCGATGCCGGGGGCAGCCACATAGTCGTGGTTAACATCCACCCCGATCAGCGCATCGGGCTTGAAGACCCCGGCCATCACCCGACTACCGAATCGCCCGATTTCCTCGTAACTGGCAATGGTGAACAGCACGCGCACCTGCGTCGTGCCGCCTGCCTCGGCGATCAGGCGTGCCACCTCGGTGGTGACGAAACAGCCCAGCCCATTGTCCAGGTAGGCACCGTAGAAGGTGTCCGGGCTGAAGCCGTGGCGAATGGGGCGGTCCAGAAGGATGGCATCGCCGGGGCGCACCCCCAGGTTCTCGACCTGCTGCTTCTTGTTCTCGCCATGGATCTGCAGGTCCAGATAGATCTGCTCCTTCTTCAATCCCTTGCTGCCGTCGCGCACTGCGGGATCGGCAAAATGGATGGCGCCCAGCGCTTCTACCGTGCCGCCCTCGAGTACACGATACTGGCCCGGGTGTTGTGGGTCTTCGCTGAACAGCTTGACCTCGTGGCCGATCAGCACGGTGGGCAGGAAGGAGTCGGTATTGATCCAGATCTTGCCGTCGTCCCCGATGCTGCGTACCTGCATGCGGATCTTGTCCGCATGGCCGATGATCATGACCTTGAACATGTCGTCACGGCCCGGATGGGTGTCCAGCACCACGCCGGCATGGCCCTTGAATTGGTGCATGTGCCAGCCGTCTGGGGCGAAGGTATCGAAGTGGGGCTTGAGAATGCCATAGGTCATCGCCGCCTCGAGCCCGACCGGGCTGGGGGCATCGAGAATGCGCCGCATCAATTCGAATTGCGACTCGGGCATGGGAGTGGTCCAGGGCTTTTGGGTCTCGCTCATAGGGTCTCTCTTTCGACGATCTTGGACGAAGATGATGGCGTGCGGGGCCGGGAACTGTATCCAGACTCAGTTTCTCAGCTTTTCCAGGGTGCCTACCAGCCGCTGACAGACACCATCGAGTTTCGCCTGTTGTCTGGTGTCGGTCAGGCGGCCTTCGCTGAAGGCATCACCGGCGTTACTCACGGCGAGCTGGTCTGGCAGTACCGTTACCCCGATATTGTTCAGCAGCTGACGAATCAACGCCAGGCTGCGCAGTCCACCGAGCCCACCGGGTGACGCGGAGACGACCGCGGCGAACTTGCCCTCGAACAGCGCCAGACCGCTCTCCCCTTCATGGGGGCGCGTGAGCCAGTCGATGGTGTTCTTGAGCAAGGGGGTGATAAAACCGTTATATTCCGGTGAGGCGATCAGCAGTCCGTGATGTTGTGAGAGCCGCTCGCGCAATGCGAGGGCATTGTCGGGCAGCCCGCTTCCAGCCTCTAGATCGCCATCGTAGAGTGGCAGCGGAAAATCCCCCAAGTCGATGAAGCTGGCAGTGCCGCCCAACGCATCGATGCGCTCGGCACAAAGCTGTGCCAACTGCTTGTTGAAGGAATCTTTGCGGCGACTGCCAGCGAAGACGAGAATCCGGGGCGTGTGCGAAAGGTCTACCATGCAGGCTATTCCTCATGAAAGGTTGGGAATGCAAGAATCATCACGGTTCGCTGTCCTCAGCACAACATCTCGAAGCAGATGTCTCGCGGTCAGCCAATGCACCATGACGCCGTCATCGTTCAAGAACGCTTGGCGTCTTAACCCTCCAAGGAGAGGGCAATGACCATTATCTTGTTTGTGGTGGGGCTGGTGCTGCTGATTGTCGGCGCCGAAGCCTTGGTGCGTGGGGCCTCGCGCCTGGCGGCACGGCTGGGTATCTCGCCGCTGATCATCGGGCTTACGGTGGTGGCCTTCGGCACGAGTTCGCCGGAGCTGGCGGTAAGCCTCAAGGCGGCACTGGCCGACCAGGCGGGTATCGCCATGGGCAATGTGGTGGGCAGCAATATCTTCAACGTGCTGTTCATTCTGGGGGTGTCGGCGTTGATCGTGCCGCTGGTGGTGGCGCAACAGCTGATCCGCTTCGACATCCCGTTGATGATCCTGCTGTCGGTGGTGTTGCTGCTGCTGACTCTGGATGGGCTCGTTGGGCGCGTCGATGGTTTCCTGCTGGTCGCCGGGCTTGCCGCCTATCTGGGCTTTCTGTTGTGGCAGAACACGCAGCAGAACCAGCGCGCCAACGCGGTTGCAGCTGAGGAGGGCACGCAGGTCAGCGCCAGCGAGGCGCCCTGGGCGCTCAATCTGGGCATGATCGTGGGTGGGCTGGCGCTGCTGGTGTTGGGGTCGCGGTGGTTCGTTGACGGCGCCGTGGCGCTTGCCGCCTACCTGGGCGTGAGCGATCAGATTATCGGCTTGACGATCATCGCTGCCGGAACCTCCCTGCCCGAGGTAGTCACCTCGCTGATTGCGGCCCTGCGCGGCGAACGTGACATCGCCGTGGGTAATGTGGTGGGCAGCAATATCTTCAATATCCTCGGCGTGCTGGGACTGGCCGGCCTGTTGGCCCCTTCGGGAATTGCCGTCTCCTCGGCCATGGTGGGGTTCGATATTCCGGTGATGATCGTGGTCGCCCTGGCCTGTCTGCCGATATGCTTTACTGCCGGTGCCATCAGCCGTTGGGAAGGGGGCGTCTTGCTGGGGTATTACGTGGCCTACACTGTATATCTCGTACTGGGCGAGTCACATCATGATGCCCTGGCGGGGTACAACAGCGTGATGGTGTCATTCGTGATGCCGCTCACGGTGCTGACGCTGGCCGTTTTCTCCTTGCAGGAAGTGAAGCGGCGGCGGGCCACGGGAGCGTGATGGGACTTTGCCGATGACGTCAAGACAGGATAGGTGACCATGGAGCACTTCATGCGAGCGGCTCTCGACCAGGCGCGTCAAGGGTTGGCGGAAGGCGGCATTCCCATTGGCTCAGTACTGGTGCATCGAGGTGTGATCCTCGGGCGCGGTCGAAATCGCCGCGTGCAACTGGGCAGTGCCGTGCTGCATGGGGGAATCGACGCATTGGACAATTCCGGTCGCCACGAGGCGTCGATTTACCGCGAAAGCGTTCTTTACACCACGTTATCGCCCTGTGCGATGTGCAGCGGGGCCATCCTGCTGTTCGGTATTCCCAAGGTGGTAGTGGGCGAGAACCAGACCTACATGGGCGAAGAGGCGCTGTTGCGTTCCCGCGGCGTCGAGGTAGAAGTCTTGCAGTCGTCAGAGTGCATCGACATGCTGCAAGCCTTCATCGCGGCGTCGCCAGCGCTATGGCACGAAGATATCGGCGAATGACCGAGGCTGTGCTGCCATGAAAAAGTCTCGCTACACCTCGATCGAGGAAGAACATCATCCCGAGGCGATACGGCGGCGTTTGCATGCTCCCAACAAGGTCCAGACGGTCCCGGATGCCATCCTGGGGGGGATCGATGGCTGCGTGACCACCTTTGCTGTGGTGTCAGGGGCCTTCGGGGCCGGCTTCTCGGCCTCGGTGGCGCTGGTGCTGGGGTTCGCCAACCTGCTGGCCGACGGATTCAGCATGGCGGTCAGCAACTATGAGTCAATTCAGGCCCAGCAGGAGCACATCGACGGTGTCCGCGAGAGCGAAAGACGCCATATCGAGCAGGTGCCGGAAGGGGAGCGTGAGGAGGTCCGCCAGATATTTCGCCAGAAGGGCTTTGATGGTGACATGCTGGAACGGGTGGTCGATATCATCAGCCAGGATCCCACTGTGTGGGTAGACACCATGCTTACCGAAGAGCATGGCCTGCAGACCCAGGCATTGAGCCCGCTGCGCTCCGCTGCCACGACCTTCGCGGCGTTCCTGATCGTCGGCATGATGCCATTGCTTCCCTATACCCTGGCAGCGCTCAGTGCGACGCAACAATTTTTGGCAAGCCTCACGGTCGCGGCATTGATGTTCTTTCTGATCGGCATGCTGAAGAGCGTGGTTTACCACCAACCGGTAGTGCAATCGGGGTTGCGTACCCTGCTGATGGGCGGTGCTGCCTCAGGATTGGCCTTCGCGACGGGCTATCTGGCACATGCCTGGTTCGGGGTAGGAATATGAGACACAGACGGCAACCGATGTGTGGGTTCGCAGGGACCGAGGATTTGGTTGCCAAGAGAGAGGATAAGTCCGAGATTGGCCATAGGAACCATCCGCGAAAACGTGAGTCACCAGAAAAGCATGGGCCAGCGCTGATGGGCTAGTCCCAGAGTGTCGTTAGCCCATCACGTCAGCTCATCACGTTGTGTTCGCAATACAGGAGAAAAGTCATGACCAAGAAGAAGGGCAAGGAAGACGCCACCAACGGCAGTCAAGCCCATTCGGAGGCGCCGCCAAAGGGAGGAAGCCCGCTGCGCGAGCTCGATCGTCTGATCGACAATCTCTTCGATCGAGATGGCCTCTTTCCGATGCGCTGGGACCGCCGACAGGCGGGCGGGGAACGGCGTACGCCTCGCGTCGATGTCATCGATCGTGATACGGAGGTATTGCTTCGCGCTGAACTGCCCGGTCTCGAGCGCGAGGATCTCGACGTTTCGGTTACCCAGAGTACGGTGACCATCAAGGGTGAGACGCATAGGGAAAGCCGGGAAGAGAAGGGCGACTACTATCGCAGCGAGATCTCTCATGGGACGTTCTCACGAACGGTAGCGCTGCCCAGCGAGGTCGACGCCGATAAGGCCGAAGCACGTTTTCACAACGGCATTCTGGAGCTTACCCTGCCGAAGCTTCAGGAAGACCATCGCCGCAAGGTCGAGGTGAAATGAGTTGCTGTGCATGAGCCTTGGCTGAAGAGAAACGCCAACCCACTAGTTGCCAGGTAGGCTGCACATCGCACGAAACGGGCTCGCCGTACCTTAGGCGCTGCGTACGGCGGGCTCGGCGTTGATATGCAGATGCACGGCACAGGCAACCCGCAGCATGGAGGCCAGGTTGGGCACGGTGCCCTTGGTCTGCATGACTTCCCCATACAACTCAGTGATGAATTGCCCGGTCGAAAGCTGCTGACGGCGAGCCAGGCCGTCGAGGATTTCCCAGAACTCGTTTTCCAGCCGCACGCTGGTCACGCTGCTCTGCAGGCGTAGCGAGCGGGTGGTGCATTCATAGCGTGCGGGATCGGTGGAGGCGTAAACATGACACATGGCGTGATCTCCTGAGGCAGCGCGCCACGACCAACGATGGTGAAGCAACGGCTGAGTGGTGGCGAGGGTCGGACTTGCCGGCAATGGCATCTCTCGACAGTGCCTCCTCGAGCAATGATTGAGCATTAGACCATCGTCGATGTAGTAATCGGATGTTACCCGGCAGGTGCGTTTTGCGCCTAGTCTCGATTCAGGTGCCGGGCATCGTTCTGTGCTTTTACCACAGCCAATGTCAGATCAACCCTCCCCACAAAAATCGCAGCACACACCAGGCCCCATAACAACAACTGCCATGGCACGAGTCACCGAGATCGGTACCGTGCTCCATCCGGAGAAGTCAGCAATGAGTACAACCCCGATTTCCCGTCGCGTCTTCCTCAAGGGAAGCGGCGGCGTTCTGGCTGGTACCCTGGCGTTCGCCAGTGGGCCGATCGCCCTGTTGGCGCCTACGCGCAGCTGGGCCATGCCTCTGGATTCGCTGAGTTCGCGCCAGGGCGAGACGCTATTGGCGATCACTCGGCAGATGTTCCCCCATCCCGGCCTGGAAGACGCCGTCTACGCGCATGTGGTCAAGAGCCTGGACCGCAAGGCGGACGATGCCGCCATGCACGAGCTGTTGCACGACGGTATCGCCGAGCTGGACAAGGCCGCCGGTGGCGACTGGCTGGCCGTTGAGGAGGACGAAAAGCTCGATTTCCTCGCGCCGATGGCGCCTAGTGCCTTCTTTCAGACGATTCGAGCCGATGCCGTGGTCTCGCTCTACGACAACCCGCTGGCCTATGCCCACTTCGGCTACCAGGGAGCCGAAGGCGATGGCGGTTATCTGACCAAGGGGTTCGATGATCTCACCTGGCTGCCCGACCCTGCCCAGCCCGAGGGCGGGTACCTGCCCAACGAGAGCGTTGGCTGAATCGGCGACCCCAACGACAGAACAACAACATATTCGGAGACGCCAAATGGCAATGACCGACAAGCAGGCCACGTTCACCCATGATGACGACAGCGTGGCGGTAGTGATCGGCTCCGGCGCCGGGGGTGGCACCCTCGCCAACGAGCTGGCCCAACAGGGGATCGACGTCGTGGTGCTCGAAGCGGGCGCCCTGCACACCACCGCCGACTTCCTCGCCGACGAGTGGGCTTCCTTCTCGCAGCTCGCCTGGCTGGATACACGGACCACGTCGGGAAGTTTCCGCCTGGCTCGTGATTTCCCTACCTTGCCGGCGTGGATCGTCAAGGCCGTGGGCGGCACGACCGTGCATTGGGCCGGGGCCAGCCTACGCATCCGGCCCCACGAGTTCGCCGCCCTGTCGCACTATGGCGAGGTGGCCGGGGCCAACCTCCTCGACTGGCCGCTCAGCTACGACAATCTCGCTCCTTACTACGATCGCGCCGAAAAGCGCATGGGCGTGACGCGCACCAACGATAACAAGGGCCTGCCGGGCAACAATAATTTCAAGGTGATGCATGCCGGCGCCAGCAAGATGGGTTACTCGTGCAATACCGGGCACATGGCGATCAACAGCGAGACCCGCGATGGCCGTGCGGCCTGCCAGCAGCGAGGCTTCTGTTTCCAGGGCTGCAAGACGGGCGCCAAGTGGTCAACGCTCTATACCGAGCTGCCGGAAGGCATCGCCACCGGCCATCTGGAGCTGCGACCCGAATCGCATGTGGCGAGAATCGAGCACGACGATAGCGGCAAGGTGAGCGCAGTGGTTTACTTTGATGCCGACGGCCAGGAGCGGCGCCAGAAAGCTCGCTTGGTGGCCGTGGCCGGTAACTCCCTGGAAACGCCGCGACTGCTGCTCAATTCGGCGAGCGCTGCCTTCCCCGCCGGGCTCGCCAACGGCTCCGGTCAGGTGGGGCGCAACTACATGCGCCACATGACGGGGTCGGTCTATGCCACCTTCGACGACCCCGTGCATATGTACCGGGGCACCACCATGGCCGGCATCATCTCGGACGAGTCGAATCATGACCCCTCGCGTGGCTTCGTCGGCGGCTATGAAATGGAAACCTTGTCGCTGGGCCTGCCGTTCATGGCGGCCTTCCTCGATCCCGGCGCCTGGGGCCCCCGCTTCGCCGGCGCCATGGACCAGTACGATCACATGGCCGGGATGTGGCTGGTCGGCGAAGACTTGCCGCAGGAAACCAATCGAGTCACCCTCAACCCCGAGGTCACCGACCGTTTCGGGCTGCCGGTCGCCAACGTGCACTACGATGACCACCTGAACGATATCGCCATGCGTGACCATGGGTACCGCCAGGGCGCCGAGCTGTATCGTTCGGTGGGAGCGAAGGATATCTACGAGGTGCCGCCATACCCCTCGACCCATAACCTGGGTACCTGTCGAATGAGCGAGCGACCCGAGGATGGGGTGTGCAACGGCTATGGCCGCGCCCACGAGATTCCCAATCTGTTCATCTCGGATGGCAGCCAGTTCACAACATCGGCAGCGGAGAACCCGACCCTGACCATCGTGTCCCTGGCCATTCGCCAAGCCGAGCACATCGGTCAGCTGATGCAGCAGGGCGACGTCTGAGCCCGTGCCCGGCCCACGCTGCTCTTTTCACCAGATTTCACGTCATCAACCAAGGAAAACGCTATGAGCTTTCAGGGCGAGCAGCACCCGGGCGTCGAGACGCCACCCGCCGAAACCGAAGGCTTTCGCCTCAATCACACCATGCTGCGCATCAAGGACCCGCGGACCTCGCTGGCCTTCTATACGCGGGTATTCGGCATGCGGGTGTTGCGTCGGCTGGACTTCGAGGAGATGCAGTTCTCGCTGTACTTTCTGGGTCGCCCCGAGACCGGCGAAACATTGCCCGAGGATGCAGGTGAACGCACCGTCTGGACCTTCAGTCAGCGTGGCTTGCTGGAATTGACCCACAACTGGGGCAGCGAGGAAAAAGCGGGGCGCCTCTATCATGATGGTAATGCCGAACCGCAGGGTTTCGGGCACATCTGTTTCTCGGTGCCGGACCTCGACGCCACTGAAGCCTGGTTCGACGCCAACGACGTCGAATTCGTCAAGCGCTCGGACCAGGGCAAGATGAAGAACGTGATCTTCGTGAAGGACGTCGACGGCTACTGGATCGAAGTGGTGCAAGCGGATCGCCTGTCGGCGCTGGGCGACCAGGCGAGTCGCTGATGCCGCGCTGAGCGAATCTACTCGACCGCCAGCGCCACACTCCCTCGCGGCGACGAACCTTGCCGCGAGGGAGTGCGTTGGTCATTCATGTTTTCAGGTCGCTCGGCACCTCATTATCGTCGTTGAGCCTGACGAAGGCACCGCGGTGAAAGGCTGCCGCGGCCTCTACTTCCGCCAAGCCGATGCTTCCGGGTACCGGCGGCGGCTGACCGGCCAGCACGCTGAGTACCGACCTGACGCCCTTCGACAGGGATTCCAGGTTGTAGCCGCCTTCGAGAACGAAGACCAGATTGCCGTTGCAGTGGCGATGAGCCATCTGTTGCAGGATGCCCGTCATGACGGCGAAACCTTCGTAGGAGACGTTCAGCGCCAGGTCGTGCCAGTGCGGATCGAAGCCGGCCGACACCAGGATCAGGTCGGGCTGGAACCAGTCGGCGGCGGGGACCAGAATCTCCCGAAACGCTTTCAGATAAGCCTCGTCCCCGGCCCCGCCGGGCATGGGAATATTGACCGTGGTGCCTTCGCCGAGCCCGGCACCGATTTCCTCGAGATGGCCCGAGCCCGGATAGAAGGGCGCGGTGCGATGAATGTCGACGAACAGCACGTCCGGGTCCGCCCAGAAGATCTCCTGGGTGCCGTTGCCGTGATGCGCATCCCAGTCGACGATCATCACGCGCTGGCAGCCCAGCACCGCCTGGGCGTGCGCGGCGGCCACGGCCACATTGTTGAACAGGCAGAAGCCGCGGGCGCGCACCGGCTCGGCATGATGGCCGGGCGGGCGCACCAGGGCGAAGCTGCTGTCGGCGCGTCCCTGCAGTACTGCTTCGACAGCGGCAATCGCCGTGCCGGCGGCGACTTCGGCGGCCTCGATGCTGCCGGGCGAGACGGCGGTGGTATCCACGTCGAGCCAGGCGTTCTTGCCACGCAGCGCGAAAAGGTGGTCCAGGTGGGCGGTTGTGTGAACGCGGGCGAGCTGTTCGCGCGTGGCCTCGATGCCCGCTTCGAAACGCACCCCGGCGACCGGTTCGCGTTCCAGCAATTCGCGAATGGTCGTCAAGCGACCGGGATGTTCAGGATACTTCCACGGCGCGCTCAGGCCGGAAAGAAGGTGCCGAATCCGACGGTCCATGCGATCGGGCAGAAAAGGGACCTCGAGATTCGGCTCGTGGGCCAGGACCCGTTCATCGTAGAAAGCGATCACTCTGTTCTCATCGGCCACTGGCAGGGCTCCCGGGGCTAACAAAGCAATGTGGAGAGAAGACAAAGGTCATGAGCGCTATTCCCTCGTCGCCATGACATTAGCTCCCTCCACGATTTTAACGACTTCACTATGACTGATTAGCATATTTCCGGCTCGTCACATAGTGGCGGCCGGCCTGCAGGGTGGCTAATGTCTGCGACAACTATGGGCTCACGGTTGAGGCAGACAGGTGGGCAAACTATCGCGAAGCGAGCGCGGCGAGATGCCTAGATCGGCGAAGGTGCCCACGCCAGCGCCGACAACGTTGTCCCGCTGCATCAGAATGACCTGGTCGGACGTCAGCGGCGGGTTCTTCAGCAACGCGGCGGCCCCGGCCAGCGCTCGCCAGATGATAAACGGCACTGGTATCAGCGGTCTCTCGCGATGTAGATGAGCCAACAATAGCGTCAGGATGTCGCGATAACGCATGACATCGGGCCCACCGAACTCGAAGAGTCGACGTCGAGTGAGTGGCTCGCCCAGCAGTCGAATCAGGGCGCGGGCGACGTCGACGACGTGAACCGGTTGAAGCCGGGTCTCTCCGCGACCGAAGAGAGGAATCGCTGGCAGCCGGGTGAGACCGGCAAGGGTGGTGAGAAAGGCGTCGTCGGGGCCGAAAAGTACACTGAGCCGCACCAATATGGCGCCGGGTAGCGCCTCCAGCACGGCGCTTTCTCCCTTCGCACGAGCGCGAATGTATGACGAGCGCGAGTCGGTACGGGCACCGATGCCGGAAATATGCACGAGGCGTTCGATGCCCGCCTGGCGCGCCAGAGAGGCCAGGCGAGTGGCACCCTCGACATGTATCGTTTCGAAGCTCGCACCCGGCTGCTCGACATATAGGCTCACCGCATTGACTACGCTGTCCGCGCCGGCAATGGCCGCCTTTACGCTGTGGCTGTCGCGAATATCGGCGCGGACCAGCTCGATGGATTCGCTGCCTTCGATGTGCAGCGGCATGGCAGGATGCCTCGCGGCAATACGCACCCTTTGGCCGGCATCCACCAGTTCACGCACGATGGCGCGACCGAGAAAGCCGGTGCCACCGAAAACTGTGATCAGCTGTGCGGGCATAAAAGGTATTCCGAAAACCGGGAAGACTCGTGGGTATTGTGCCCGCTTGCCTGTTTAATGGGAACGTAGGCCAGTCAGCCATTTAGCCCATGGCATTATTGCGACAAAACTCTACTGAGTTATTTCGTACGCGACGATCGCGTGGCATCGAGCAGTCGTTCGACGGCCAGCAGTAACTGACGACGCGGCTGTGCGCCTTCCAGAATGCCGGCATGCTCACCATCAATCGAGAAGCGCAGGCCAGGCACACCGCTGATGCCCAAGTCATGAGCCTGACGCTGATCGGCAAGGACTTGCCCACGATAGTGTCCGGCAACCAGCGCCTCGTTCAATGCTCCCCCGTTAAGGCCCAGCTCGTAGGCCAGGTTGACCAACGCCTGAGTGTCGGCCAGGTTCAGGCTGTTTTCGAAGAAACCGCGAAACAGCGCCCGCCGCAGGACCTCGGCCTTGTCGGGTTGTTCAGCGTCTGCCCAGGCGCTGGCCTCGTGAGCGAGGCGTGAGCGTGGCTGGCGCTTGGGTAAGCGCAAGGTCATGCCTCGCTCGGTGGCCATGGGGTAGACGGCGCGGGCCCAGATGTCATGCAGGTAGTCGCCGTCGGGGTCAAGTGTCGGGGCAGGGTCGGGACGCAGCTCGAAGGCCCGCCAACGCAGATTTACCACGTCGCCGAAACGCTCGAGTACGGCATCGAGTTCTGGCAGTTCCAGGTAACAGAAGGGGCAAACGTAGTCGCTGAATACGTCGAGGGTGATGCGTGCTGGAGGCATGTCAGGGCTCCTGAAGAAGAGAAAGAGGGAGTATATCAACCGGTCGATCCTTCGAGAGGGATCACGGGTTGTGCATAGTTGCAGATGAGAATCGTTAGACTTATTGCTGCTAACTGCAGCGATCTTGCTTCTATCGTAGATTGTGGCGGCAGGAACCTACGGCGGGGCTTCACATCGGAGTGATACAGGACTAAAATGGTCCTCAATTGAATGCGCCGCCTATTACCGGGTGTCGCGCGACCCAGGAGGCCAGGCATGCTCAAGCTCTCGCGGCTGACAGATTATGCCGCCGTGGTATTGGCGCAGATCGCTCGCCATCCAGAGCAGTCTCACGCCGCAGCCGAGCTGGCCGTGGCTGTTCAGCTTCCGCATCCCACCGTCAGTAAAACGCTCAAGATGCTGGTAAAGGCGGGGCTGCTGGTATCGCGCCGCGGGGTGCAGGGCGGCTATTCGCTGGCACGGCCTGCCTCTCACATCACGGCCATCGATATCATTACCGCTATCGAAGGGCCAGTGGCGATGACCGAGTGCAGCCAGGCCGATGGCGACTGTGACTTGGCCGCGACCTGTGGGGTCGCCGACAACTGGCAGCGCGTGTCGCTGGGTGTCCGCACCCTGCTCGATAGTGTGACCCTGGCTCATCTGGCGGATACGTCACCTATCAAGCTGCCGGTGCAGCTACCTATTCAAAGCGTGAGCCTGGCCAGCGACATGGCTTGAGCCCACAGAACCGGATTCACGACCCGAGGCGAGCGATGCTCGCCAGGCCAACTGCCCGGGAGGGGAAACATCATGGCAACGCAGGAAATGGAACAGCTCGTCCGTCGCGAGTACAAGGAAGGTTTCATCACCGACATTGAAAGCGACACGGTCCCGCCAGGCCTTGACGAGAGCACCATCGCCTTCATCTCCCACAAGAAGGGCGAGCCGGAGTGGATGCTCGAGTGGCGCCTGAAGGCCTATCATCAGTGGCTTAAGATGACGCCTCCTTCCTGGGCGCACCTGGATTATCCGCCGATCGACTACCAGTCGATCTCCTATTACAGCGCGCCCAAGCGTCCCGAGGACATGCCGCAGAGCCTCGACGAGGTGGACCCCAAGCTTCTCGAGACCTATGAGAAGCTCGGCATCCCGCTGCACGAGCGTGCGGCACTGGCCGGGGTGGCGGTAGACGCGGTATTCGACTCCGTCTCGGTGACCACGACCTTCAAGGAAAAGCTGCATGAGGCCGGGGTGATCTTCTGCTCCATGTCCGATGCGATTCGCGACTATCCCGAGCTGGTCAAGCAGTACCTGGGAACGGTCGTGCCTCAGGGTGATAACTATTTCGCAGCATTGAACTCCGCGGTATTCACCGATGGCTCCTTCGTCTTCATACCCGAGGGTGTGACTTGCCCGATGGAGCTGTCCACGTATTTTCGCATCAACGAAGCCAACACCGGTCAGTTCGAGCGCACGCTGATCATCTGCGAGAAGCAGGCCCAGGTGTCCTATCTGGA
Organism: Halomonas korlensis; assembly: GCF_900116705.1. GTDB lineage: Bacteria > Pseudomonadota > Gammaproteobacteria > Pseudomonadales > Halomonadaceae > Halomonas > Halomonas korlensis. The sequence continues at coordinate 33,274 of NZ_FPBP01000011.1, forward strand.
AGGCTGTACCGCGCCGATGCGTGACGAGAACCAGCTGCACGCGGCCGTCGTCGAACTGGTCGCGCTGGAAGACGCCTCGATCAAGTACTCCACGGTGCAGAACTGGTACCCGGGCGACGAGAACGGCAAGGGCGGCATCTACAACTTCGTCACCAAGCGCGGCGACTGCCGTGGCGATCGCTCGCACATCAGCTGGACCCAGGTCGAGACCGGCTCCGCGATCACCTGGAAGTATCCTTCCTGCCTGCTGCGCGGCAAGGACAGCATCGGTGAATTCTATTCTGTGGCGGTCACCAACGGTCGTCAGCAGGCCGATACCGGCACCAAGATGATCCATATCGGCGAGGGCACGCGCTCGACGATCGTCGCCAAGGGCATTTCCGCCGGCCGCTCCAACCAGTCCTACCGGGGGCTGGTGAAGATTGGCCCGCGCGCCAAGAACGCGCGCAACTTCACTCAGTGCGATTCACTGCTGATCGGCGATACCTGCGGGGCGCATACCTTTCCCTATCAGGAAATCGGTAACAGCACGGCGACCATCGAGCACGAGGCGACCACCTCGAAGATCGGCGAGGATCAGCTGTTCTATTGCCAGAGCCGCGGCATCTCCGAAGAGGATGCGGTGAACATGATCGTCAACGGCTTTTGTAAGGATGTCTTCCAGGAATTGCCGATGGAGTTCGCGGTGGAAGCCGAAGCCCTGCTCAACGTGACGCTGGAAGGCGCCGTCGGTTAAGACCCGACAGGCGAACCCACGAATATCCCGACGCCGCCGGTGCGGCGTGAATCGAATCAAGGTGATCAACATGCTCGAAGTCAAGGATCTGCACGTCACGGTCGAGGGTTCCGAGATCCTCAAGGGGCTCAGCCTTACCATCAAGGCGGGAGAAGTCCATGCCCTGATGGGCCCCAACGGGGCCGGCAAGTCGACCCTCTCCGCGGTCATCGCCGGCAAGGACGGTTATGAGGTGACACAGGGGTCCATCACCTTCGAGGGTCAGGATGTGCTCGAGATGGAAATCGAGGAGCGCGCCCGGGCGGGCCTGCTGCTGGGCTTCCAGTACCCGGTGGAGATCCCGGGGGTGAAGAATATCTACCTGCTGAAGGCCGCGCTCAATGCGCAACGCGAGGCTCGCGGTGAGGCAGAGATCGCCGCGCCCGAGTTCATGAAGCTGATCAAGGACCAACTGGCCTTCATGAGGATGGATGGAAGCTTCCTGCAGCGCGCCGTCAACCAAGGGTTTTCCGGCGGCGAAAAGAAGCGCAACGAGATCCTGCAGATGCTGGTCCTGCAGCCCAAGCTTGCCATGCTCGATGAGATCGACTCCGGTCTCGACATCGATGCCATGCGAATCGTGGCCGAGGGGATCAACTCCCTGCGCGCCGAGGATCGCGGCATCCTGCTGGTGACGCACTACCAGCGTCTGCTCGACTTCGTGGTGCCGGACAAGGTCCACGTACTGGTTGATGGCCGTATCGTCAAGAGTGGCGACGCCCAACTGGCGCATGAACTTGAAGCCCGTGGTTACGACTGGCTGCTGGAGGAATCTGCCGCATGAGTGATGTGCAACGCTTTCTCGATCGCCTTACCGAGCGCAACGCCCAGCGCACTGCCTCGCAAGGGCCCGAGCCCACCTGGATCGCCGCACGGCGCCAGGCCGGGGCTGCACGCTTCGAGGCGCTGGGTTTCCCCAATCGCCGTGTCGAGGCATGGAAATACACCGATGTGCGCGCCATCGCCAGCGGTGATTTCCAGTTGACGAGCGATGCCGAGTTTTCGCCCGCCACGGCAGCGGCGTTGACCCTGCCGGTGGCGGCGCACCGCCTGACCTTCGTCGATGGCGTGTTTTCGGCCTCGCTGTCACAGCTGGATGACCTGCCCCAGGGCGTGCAGCTGCTGCCGCTCTCCCAGGCGCTGGAAGAGAACCACGAAGCTGTAGGCGGTCCCCTGGGTCGGCTGACCGGCGTTGAGTTCTCGCCCTTTTCGGCCCTCAATACCGCTTTCATGGAAGAGGGCGCCGTGTTGCGTCTGGCCGCCGGCACCGTGGTGGAAAAGCCGATCATCGTGCAATTCCTGTCTCGTGCCAACGACGCCCCGGTGATGAGCCATCCGCGCATTCTTGTCGAGGCCGGCAGTCGCAGCGAAGCCACGCTGATTGAGCATCATATCGGGGAGGCCGCCGCGGCCAACTTCACCAACCTGGTGGAGGAGATCCTGCTCGACCGCGGCGCCATCTTGACGCACTACAAGCTGCAGGAAGCGCCGCTTTCCGACCTGCATGTGGCCAGCATCCACGTCGAGCAGGGCCGCGACAGCCGCTTCACCTCCTTCAACCTGAACCTGGGTGGCGGCCTGGTGCGCAACGACCTGGTGACCGAACTCAATGGCCAAGGGGCCGAGGCCACTTTCAACGGCCTCTTCTACGGTCAAGGCCGCCAGCACGTGGATAACCACACCCTGGCCAACCACAACGCGCCGCGTACCTTCTCCAACGAGAACTACAAGGGCATTCTCGATGACCGTGCCCATGGCGTGTTCAACGGCAAGGTCGTGGTCAAGCGCGACAGCCAGCAGATCGAAGGTTTCCAGAGCAATGCCAACCTGCTGCTCTCTGACCGCGCGCACATCGATGCCAAGCCCGAGCTCGAGATCTACGCCGATGATGTGAAGTGCTCTCACGGCACGACCACGGGACAGCTCGACGAGGAGGCGATCTTCGCCCTGCGCACCCGCGGCATCGATGAGCAGACCGCGCGGGGTCTGCTGACCCTGGCCTTTGCCGGCGAGGTGCTGGAGCAGGTGACGCTGGACGCCGTATCCGAGCGTGTCGAGCTGGCCGTGGCCGGCAAGCTGCCCGAGCGCTTCAATCTGGCCGGCCTGGTAGAAACCGCCGTCGCGCTTGGCGAAGGATGAGCGCGTGAGCCACGACATGAGGAAGCAGCCATGACCGATCTGGCCACCCGACGTCCTCTCGAGATTCCGGCACTGGATGTGGCTGCCGTGCGTGCGGATTTTCCGATCCTCGCGCGCGAGGTGCACGGCAAGCCGCTGGTGTATCTCGACAATGCGGCGACTAGTCAGACACCGAGACAGGTGACCGAGGTGTTCAGTGACTATTTCGGTCGCTACAACGCCAATATTCACCGCGGCCTGCACACTTTATCCGATGAGGCCACGGCGGCCTTCGAAGGCAGCCGTGAAACGGTGCGCGCCTTTCTCGGTGCTCGTGAGACCCGCGAGATCATCTTTACGCGCGGTACCACCGAGGCGATCAACCTGGTCGCCAACAGTTGGGGGCGCGCCAACCTCAAGCCCGGCGACGAAGTGCTGGTGTCACGCCTCGAGCATCATTCCAATATCGTGCCCTGGCAATTGCTGGCAGCCGAGCTCGGGTTCACCCTCAAGGTGATCCCGGTCGACTCGCGCGGTGTGCTGGACCTCGAGGCCTACCACGCGCTTTTCACCGAGCGCACCCGTCTGGTAGCGGTAAATCATGTGTCCAACGCCTTCGGCACCATCAACCCGGTGCGTGAGATGGCAGCGGTGGCTCACGAGCACGGCGCACGAATCCTGATCGACGGCGCCCAGGCCACGCCGCACCAGCCGGTGGACGTGGTCGCGATCGATGCCGATTTCTATGCGTTCTCTGGCCACAAGGTCTATGGGCCGACCGGTGCCGGCGTGCTGTATGGCAAGGCATCTCTGCTCGAGGCCATGCCGCCCTGGCAGGGCGGTGGCGAGATGATCAAGACGGTATCCTTCGAGTCGCCCACCACCTTTGCCGGCATACCGCACAAGTTCGAGGCGGGCACGCCGGCGATTGCCGAGGTGATTGCCCTGGGCAGGGCACTCGAATGGGTGCAAGGGGTCGGTCTGGACGCCATCGCGGCCTGGGAAGCCAGGCTGCTGGCGCATGCCACGACGCAGGTATCGCGCATCGATGGCCTGCGCCTGCTGGGGACGGCGCCGGACAAGGCGGGGGTGCTGTCGTTTGTCGTCGAAGGAGCTCATGCCCAGGATATCGGCCTGCTGATCGATCAGCTCGGCGTGGCGATTCGCACCGGCCATCATTGTGCCCAACCGTTGCTTGCGCATTTCGGCGTGGATGCGACCTGTCGTGCGTCGTTTGCCGCCTACAACACCCTGGAGGAGGTCGACGTCTTCGTCGAATCTCTGGAACGGGTCATCGGCATGGTGCGCTAAGGAGGCCCATGAGTGATATCGAGCAGTTAACTGGCCTCGTGCGGGGGCAGACCCTGCCGCTCCAGCGCGATGTCGAGGCCATCTCCATTCCCTTCGGCAAGACCGTGACCCTGCCGGAGGACAGCAGCGTCAGCGTGATGCAGGCCAAGGGCAGCTCGGTGAGCGTGGGATTCGAGGGCCGACTCTACCTGATCGAGGGTTCCCAGCTCGACGCACTAGGCCTCGAGGCGCTACCCAGGCCCACCCTGCCCGAAGACGCTACCGAAGATGAAATCGAGCAGTTCGTCTGGGACCAGCTGCGCACCTGTTTCGACCCCGAGATTCCGGTCAATATCGTGGATCTGGGGCTGGTTTATGGCTGCCGAATCGAACGGCTGATCAGTGGCGAACGGATGGTCACCATCCGCATGACCCTGACCGCTCCCGGCTGCGGGATGGGCGATGTGATTGCCGCTGATGCCCGCAACAAGATTCTCGGCGCTCCACAGATCAGTAAGGTCCACACCGAGATTGTCTTCGACCCGCCCTGGAGCCGTGAGATGATGAGCGACGAGGCAAAATTGGCACTGGGTATGTTCTAGCGCTTCTTGTTGTCGCCTGGCCCCGGAACTCCCGATGCATGCGCTGTGGTGGAAAGTCTTCAAGAGTTTGCTGATGTCGCTGGGCGCCCTGATGCTGCTGCTGGGGTTGGTGCTGGTGGGGGCGAACCTGTGGGTACTGGGCAGCACCCGGGGACTGATCGAGCAGGAACTGCCGATGTGTAGCCGGGAACGGGTCGGCATCGTGTTCGGTACCTCTCACTGGACCCGCAGCGGTATGCGCAACCCCTATTTCGAGAGTCGCATGGTGGCCGCCGCGCACTTGGTGCACAGCGGTCGGGTCCATCATCTGCTGCTTTCCGGTGACAACAGTACCCGCTACTACAACGAACCGATCACCATGTGGCGCGACCTTCGCGATCGGCAGGTGCGTGATGTGGACATGACGCTCGATTACGCGGGATTCAGCACGTTCGATACGCTGGCGCGTGCGCGGGATGTGTTCGGCGTTGAGCGCGCCTTGCTGATTACTCAGACCTGGCATCTGCCACGCGCGCTGTTCATCGGTAAGGCGCTGGGGCTCGAGGTCAGCGGTTGTGCTGCCGTGCCCGGAGATCCGGTTAGCGGGCTCTGGCGCATCAAGGCGCGTGAATGGCTGGCACGGGTGGCGACGCTGGGGGATCTTTATCTGTGGGGGAGGGAGCCTTATTTTCTGGGGCCCCAGGAGCCGCTCAAGATCTTTCCGCGCCGTTGGCAGGCCTCATGGCAAGCCAGCGAAAATCGGAGAGAACTGGGGGTCAGTGCTTCTGCTTTTGCAATGCGTAAAGCTCACGGATCAGCGAACGACAGCCTTTCCAGCACTCTTCTATCACCGGCTCGAGAGGGTCGGGGAGAGGGTGAGTGAACAGCGTCGATAGCGCCTGCATCAGCACGCGTTCCTGCTCGAGGAGTTCACCGATGACTACCTGGCTTTCGTTGCCGACGAAGCTTTTCAGACGGCTCCACAGCCACAGGTAATCGTCACGCTCAACATCGGCATCGCGCGGCAAGAGATCGAGATGCGTGCGCGAGAGTTCCTGCAACGCCTGCAATGAATTCGCCCGTTGCTCGTAGTGCGGCTTCAGGGTGTCGCGCAGCGTCGGCTTCAGGCGTTCCAGATTGTCCTGAAAATAATCGATGCTGTCGGCCAAGGCTTCGAGAGCGCTGTCCATCGCCACTTGGCGATTGTCGAGAAACATGGATGGTCACCTCCTCCGGTGACGCAGATTGTGCGTGGGTGAACGGTGTTTTGCTACCCCTGAGCCGGATAAATTTGTGCCATTTTCCTCTGCTCGTTACCTAAAACCTATATCAACCGTTCGGCTTGGTGGGTGTCTTGCGCGGAGCAATGGCGTTCTTCTCGATATGCTCGATGATCAAGCCGGCGATATCCCGGCCAGTCGCGGTCTCGATCCCTTGTAATCCCGGCGAAGAGTTCACTTCCATGATCACCGGACCGTGATTGGAGCGCAACAGGTCGACCCCGGCAACACGCAACCCCATGGCCTTGGCGGCGCGAATCGCCGTGGAACGCTCTTCAGGGGTGATGCGGATCACACTGGCGGTTCCGCCACGATGAAGGTTGGAGCGAAACTCGCCATCGGCGGCCTGGCGTTTCATCGATGCCACCACCTTGTCACCGACCACCAGGCAGCGAATGTCGGCCCCGCGTGCCTCCTTGATGTACTCCTGGACCATAATGTTGGCCTTCAGGCCCATGAACGCCTGGATAACGCTCTCGGCGGCCTGGTTAGTCTCGGCCAGTACCACGCCGATGCCTTGGGTGCCTTCCAGCAACTTGATCACCAGCGGCGCGCCGCGAACCATGGTGATGAGATCGGGGATGTCGTCCGGTGAGTGAGCGAATCCGGTGACCGGCAGGCCCAACCCCTTGCGCGACAGCAGTTGTAGTGAACGCAGCTTGTCGCGCGAGCGAGTGATGGCTACCGAGTCGTTGATCACGTAGGTATTCATCATCTCGAACTGGCGCAGTACGGCGCAGCCATAGAAGGTGACCGACGAGCCGATGCGCGGTATCACCGCATCGAAATGCTCGATCTCCTTGCCCTTGTAGTGGATCGAGGGGTGGTGCGAGGCGATGCTCATATAACAGCGCAGGGTGTCGACCACCCGGGCGGTGTGACCACGTTGTTCAGCCGCCTCGGCCAGTCGGCGAGTCGAATAGAGATTGCGGTTGCGCGACAGCAGTGCGATATGCATGCGGAACTCCGGGTCGATGGCCAAGAAGCGTCAGGGTTCGCCATGCAGGAAGGCAGCACCGGGAGCCACCAGCAGGCGGCGCAGGGCACGGCGGCCGAGCAGCATGGGGTGGCGCATGTCGCGCCGGTCGGTAAGGCTGAGTTCCAGCGGAAATTCCAGGGCGCCCAGGCGCATGGGCGTTCGAATCACGTAACGCCACTCTGCCTGGCCGTTGGAGCTGCGAACCTGGCGCCGGTCGTGCAGATGCAGCTTAAACACGTGCGGGGGCGTGTGTGGCCCGCCACTACGCGTGGTGAAGCTGACCCATAGGCGATCGTCTTCTTCGAAGGATTCGATGTCCTCGGCATGCAGCGCCGAGGTTCGCGCGCCAGTATCGGACTTTGCACAGAGCGTGATGCCAAGCTCAGGCAAGGTCACCATTTCGCGACGGCCGATGACCGCCCTGGCCTGGTATGGCAGTTCCTTCATCGTATTCTCCGAAAAGGTGTCACGGGAATGTGTGCTGGGGAAGTCTGGCGATGTAAACCGATTCGAGGTGCAGCTGGCGCGCAGGCAATCAGTGTTTGTCGAGCGCCTGGTTGCGAGCCGTGCCAAGACCGGCCAGCCGGCGGCCGATGGCTGTGTCTGGGGCCGCCTCGCGCAGGGTCATGAGCAGTGGCAGACGCAGCCGTGGAATCACCGCGAGATCGCGGGCCACGCTCATGAAATCCGTGTCGTGACGCTCGGCCAGGCGTGCCAGAAAGCGCGGCAGGCGCTCGGCATGTTCCAGATGCGGCCAGCCGCGCCCGGCAATGGCGGCGAGCAGATCGGGCCCGCAGGCGTTCGGGTCGTCGAGCAGGTCGTCGAACCAGGCGCCGGCGATCTTGCGATCGGCGCCACCGATGGCGCGCACGCAAGCACAGAAGGTCTCGATGTCCCCGCTTGCGGCGGCCTGTTCGCCGCGTTCGCGCAAGGCCAGCGCCAGTGCATCGTCGATGACCACATGTTCCAGGCAATAGCACAGCGGGGTCAGCACGTCCTCGGGAAGGTTCGCCAGTCGTGCGGCGAGGTCGCGCGCCTGCGTCGCGTCGTGACGCACTGCGAAATCGGCCAGCCCCTGCAAGCCCAGCGCGCGCCAGTCTACCGCCTGCTGTCCGCTGAGGTAGGCTTCTACAGGCTCCAGATGCTCGCTGGCCGCTTGGCCCATATCCCGATTGGCCCGTGCATGCATCACCGCGCGAAACGGCAGCGAGGGCGTGAAGGCCAGGGGGTTATCCTGCATCAGGTTACCCACTTCATTACGGTCCTCGCGGCCGACGGCCGACACGCTGCGACCAAGCGTCTCGAGCAGGCGTTGGACGAAACCGTCCCGCGGGGCCGCGACAAGCTGGCCCTGCTCGTCGAGCGGTAGCGCGAGAAACCAGATCAGCGGGTCGCGCACGTCGCCCAGGCGAAACACCAGGCCCAGGCGCGCCTCGTTCTGCCACGGCTCGGGCCAGGGCATTTCCCCGGCCTCGAAGGCCGCCAAGGTTTCCAGTGCGCAGGGCTCGACTCGCCGACCCAGATGGTAAAGCCACACCTCGGCGCCGCTGCGGACAAAAAAATCATGAAGGCTGTGGATGGGTTGCATACTGTCTCCCGGACTCGAACCGTGCACTCTACCGCGACGATCACGGACTGTCAGCAGGTACCGACAGTGAGTGTCGCCTCGACGCTGATCAGAAAGTGATCGATAGGCGCAAACACCCGTGTTATCTGGCGAAGCGACGATTTTCCAACGATTATCCACAGGGACGTGCAGGGTTTCTGTGCACGAGTATAGAGCCATACGCAACATCTCGACTCATAACCAACGGCTATTGGCAACTCAACTGGTTACTACCTAGAGTATTTATCCATGAACCCCGAAGAAACTGTTGGTTTCTTCTAGAGCACCCCGTAAATCAGGAGTAAACCCATGCTGCGTTACATGGTCATGACCATCGCCTCTGTCGGCGCTCTCACCTTCGGGGGGCTTGCCCAGGCACAGGAGGAGCCGATCAGGGTCGGCATGTCCGGCGGCTATTTTCCCTTTACCTTCGTCGAGCAGGATAGCTTGAAAGGCTTTGAGGTCGACGTCATGGAAGCTATTGCCGAGGAAATGGGAGGCGATGTCGAGTTCGTCACCGCCAACTTCTCGGGCCTGTTTGGCATGCTCGAGTCCGGCCGAATCGATACCATCGCCAACCAGATCACCATTACCAAGGAGCGCTCGGCCAAGTATGCCTTCACCGACCCCTACGTCTACGACGGCGCGCAAGTGGTGGTCAGAGAAGGCAACGAAGAGATCCAGGGTGTCGAGGACCTCAGGGGCAAGACCGTGGCCGTTAACCTGGGTTCCAACTATGAGCAACTGCTGCGCGAGTTGCCCTACGCTGACGAGATTGACATCCGTACCTACGAAAGCAATATCGAGCAGGACACCGCGCTGGGACGGGTCGATGCCTTCGTCATGGATCGCGTGAGTGCCAGCCAGGTGATTCAGGAGAAGCCGTTGCCGCTGGCCCTGGCCGGTCAGCCGTTCTCCGAGATCCGCAATGCTCTGCCGTTCCGGGATACCGAGTCCGGGCGGGACTTGCGCGACCGTGTCGACGCGGCACTTGATGCCCTGCGCGAGTCAGGCGAGCTCCAGGCCATTTCCGAGCGTTGGTTCGGCACCGATATCACCCAGCCCTAGGAGCTGAGACGCCCCGATGCGCGTTCTCGATTTCGACTACATGCTAGGGCTGGTGCCTATCCTGCTGCGCTATCTGCCCCTGACCCTGCAGATGGCGGCCATGGGCATGGCACTGGCCCTTGTGCTGGCGTGCGGCCTGGCGGTGATCCGCGTGTTACGCATTCCCGGGCTGAACGCGGCCACGCTACTGTTCATCTCGTTCTTTCGCGGTACGCCACTGCTGGTCCAGCTGTTCCTGTTCTACTATGGCTTGCCGCAGTTGTTGGCCTTCCTGACGCAGATCAACGGCATCACTGCGACGATCATGGGGCTGACGCTGCACTTCTCAGCTTACATGGCAGAATCGATTCGGGCCGCCATCGTCGGTGTCGATCGCAGCCAGACGGAGGCTGCCCTGTCCATCGGCATGACCAACGGCCAGCTGATGCGGCGCGTCGTCCTGCCCCAGGCCACGCGCGTGGCAGTGCCCACTCTGATGAATTATTTCATCGACATGATCAAGGCGACGTCGCTGGCCTTCACCTTGGGTGTCACCGAACTGATGGGGGCCACCCAGAAGGAGGCCGCCGGTAGTTTCCTCTATTTCGAGGCCTTTATTACCGTGGCGATCTTCTACTGGGTCATTGTCGAGCTGTTGGCCTGGTTCCAGCGGCGCCTGGAAACCCGGCTCAACGAGGCATATCGCCGATGATCAAGGTGCAGGGACTCGTCAAGCGCTTCGGTGGCGTCGCGGTGCTCGATGGCATCGATCTTGCCATCGAGCAGGGCGAAATCATCGTGGTGATTGGCCCGTCGGGGACCGGCAAGTCGACGCTGTTGCGCTGCCTGAATTTCCTCGAGCGACCCGACGCCGGCTATCTGACCATCGGCGACCTGGCGGTGGATGTCACCAAGGCCAGTCGTGCCGATATTCTCGAGGCCAGGCGGCGTACGGCCTTCGTGTTCCAGAACTATGCGCTATTTGCCAACAAGACGGCGCTCGAGAACATCGCCGAGGGATTGATCGTCGTCAATCGCTGGCCGAAGGAGAAGGCTCATGCACGGGCCCGGGAGATCCTCGAGCGCATCGGGCTGACCGACAAGGCCGATGCTTATCCCGCCTCGCTGTCGGGCGGCCAGCAACAGCGCGTGGGGATCGGGCGCGCCATGGCCGCTCAGGCCGAAGTGATCCTCTTCGACGAGCCGACCTCCTCGCTCGACCCCGAGTGGGTCGAGGAAGTGCTGGCGCTGATGAAGCAGCTGGCCCAGGAGCGTCAGACCATGCTAGTGGTGACCCACGAGATGGGGTTCGCACGCGACGTGGCGGATCGCGTTATCTTCATGGAGGGCGGCCGCATCGTCGAGCAGGGGCCGCCTTCGCGGCTGTTCGGTGACCCTCAGGACCCGCGTACCCGCGATTTCCTGCGTAAGGTGCTGGCCAATCAGGTCTCGCTTGACGCGACATGACGCCACGGCTGGCCAGCCACGGCCTCAAGCAGGGATAATGGGGCATTTTCGGGAAAGAGACTCGTTCCATGACCGTGCACGATGAACTCGACGCCGCCCTGCGCGAGCTCGAAGCCACCATGAAAGCCAACAACCTCTGGCGGATGGAGCGTCCGCCAGAACACGCCTTTACCAGTCTTCAGCCATTCTGTATCGACACCATGGCACTGCCCCAGTGGCTGCGCTTCGTCTTTATCGTGCGCCTGGAAGCGCTCGTGCAGGCTGAGGCCGCCATGCCGGCCAAATGCGATGTGGCGCCTGCGGTGGAAGCCTACTTGATGCAGGAAGGCGCCAGCAGCGTCCAGCGACTGCTGATGCGCCAGGCGGTCGAGAAGATCGACCGCCTGGTCACCGATAACTGAGGTCGCCATGCCCTGGTACTTTGCTTATGGCAGTAACATGAATCCTGCGCGGGTCGCGGCGCGTATCGGGGCGACCCGCCGAGTAATGGCAGGAGTGCTGCACGATTACAGCCTGCGCTTCGACAAGGCGTCGAAAGTCGCAGGTATCGCCCATGCCAACGTGGCCGCTGTCGTCGGCGAGCGTGTCGAGGGCGCGCTTTTCGAACTGGAACGTCCCGAGCAGATCCAGATGATGGATCCCTTCGAAGGCTATCCTGACGATTATCAGCGGCATCGGCTGGCGGTCTCCACCCGCGAAGGCGATATCGAGGCCTGGGTCTATATTGCCACGCCCGGCACCACCGCGACGGCGCTGCGTCCGGCAAGAGAGTATCTTGACCACCTGCTGGCCGGCGAGCCCTACCTGAGCCGCGCCTATCATGCCCGACTCGCCGGCGTGGAGGCCGTGAGTGGGCTCGAGGAGGTCGCACTAACGGCCCTTGGGCTCTCACGACTTACGCCTCGCTAACGTTTTTCTCCTGGCGCAACGAGTTAGCGCAACGCATTAAGGCCCGCCATTCGGCGGGCCTCGTTGTCGGTGCGTTTTTGGTGAGTAGCGATCAGAAGCGGAAGGTGACGCCTCCGCCGAGGGTCATCGGGTCGATCTTGGCTTTGCCCAAGTCGCCCGCTCCCGAAAGGGAGACATCGGGGTCGACATCGGCGTAGTTGACGAAGCCGTTGAGCATGAAGTTATGCGTCACCGCAAGATCGATACCCAACTGGCCAACGGCGCCATAGCTGTGGTCGACGTCGAGTCCCGAAAGTGTTTCTCCGGTAAAGCGCGTGTAGTTAAGACCTGCGCCGACGTAGGGCTGCACCTTGGATTCCATTCCTCCCATGGGGTAGTAATTGACCATCAGATTGAAGGGAAGACGATCTACGCTGCCCAGAGGACCAGTATTGGCTCCACTGAGGTTATGCTCCACTTTCTCCTGACCAGACAGTTCGATGCCGACCTTGTCGTGAAACAGCATGCCGACTCCGTAGGTCAGGCCGCGCTCGTCACTGACATCGAGATCACCGGCAACATCCACACTACCATTGTCCGAAGTGACCTCGGACTTGGCGACGCCACCACGAACGAACACATCGCCAGCGCTGTAGGCTATGACAGCCTGGCTTGCGGCGACGCAGCCCGCGGTAATGGCGACGGCCGAGAGTAATTTGACAGTATTCATCCTTCGATCCTCTTGTTCCGGGGCGCGACGAGGTCGTCATGCCATGTTCTTCAATACTTATACAAGATTACTATAGAAACACTGTTTGAAAATGTCTTGTAAAAATTTATTATGGGTGTAAGCCCCATGATATACAATGACTATAGGAAAATTAGGAGTTTGGAAAAACTGAAGTGAAGTTTTTCTGTATAAGAATTGTCGTATTTTTAAATATTCCCCTGAAGGCCGTCTCGCGTCATCCCGTAAAATCGACTTGAATGGAGGGCAAGCAATGAGGAGAGCGGACATGATCATCGAGACACGCCAGCAGCAGCCCGGTATTGCCTTGTTAGTGATGCTGGTCGCAGCCGGCCTGGCTATCTGGCTACTACTCGAACCGACACTGCTGCGAGGCTTGTCCTTGCCGCTGAGGTTGCCGCTCATCGGCTTGGGAGTCTGGGCCCTGGGGGCCGCCTTTACCCACGGCATGGGAGTGAAGGTACGCGGTCGCTGGCTCAGGCGAGCCGTCTCCCCGCTGTGGAGCCGACTGGCCCTGGTGGTCTTTGCGCTGACGCTGGTAATTCGCGCCTTGGTGATCTGAGCCAAGCCTGCTTCATGGCCTGAGCAGCGCCGCCAGTTCCAGGCCCTGCTCGTCGGGATGCTCGCTCAGGATTAGCTGCCGGACGAGGCATGCAACAGATGCCCCCACTAGAAGGCCTCGTCGAGGTCAGTAGGTTGATGGTGGCCTCCCTACAGATTCGGTGAGGCGTATAATTAGCAGGCAGCAAAAAGGGCCCCTTCAGGGGCCCCTTTCATTACTCGAAGCGTGGTAAGTGATTGGTTACCGGGTGATATGTTGATACTCACCAGCATCGGCAGTTACGCTGCTCACCACCATGATGGCAATGAACGAAGCGATGAAGCCAGGAATGATCTCGTAGACGCCGGGACCACCCATGAACTCCGCGTTCCAGCCCAGTGAAATCCAGATCATGACAGTGGCGGCACCCACTACCATGCCCGCGATGGCGCCAGCGCCGTTCGTGCGCGACCACATCAGCGACAGGATGATCAGCGGGCCAAACGCCGCACCGAAGCCTGCCCAGGCATTACTGACCAGCGCCAGAACCTGAGAGTCCGGATCAGATGCGATGACGGCTGCCACCAGGCCAACCAGTACGACACAGACGCGGCCGACGCTCACGCACTCCTTGTCCGTTGCCTCTTTACGCAGAAACAGACGATAGAAGTCCTCGGTCAGCGAGGAAGATGACACCAGCAGCTGGCTGGAAATGGTGCTCATGATAGCAGCGAGCAGTGCCGCATAGAGGAAGCCAGTGATCAGCGGATGGAAGAGCAGCTCCGCCAGGATGATGAAGATGGTTTCCGGATCCTCGACATCCATGCCATTACGGATCGCATAGGCCCGGCCGAACACACCCAGAGAAATTGCGCCGATCAGCGAGATGAGCATCCAGCTCATGCCGATGTTACGGGCAACAGGAACTTCCTTCAGCGTCCGGATGGCCATGAAGCGCACGATAATGTGCGGCTGCCCGAAATACCCCAGCCCCCACGTCACCGCAGACAGCCAGCCGATAAAGGTCAGTCCCTCCGTCCACGATAGTAGCGTAGGGTCGACTTCGTTGAGGGTCTGTGACGCCTGGCTGAAACCACCACCGCCTTCTCCAAAGAGCACCACCGCCGGCATGATCACCAGTGCCAGCATCATGATGCAGCCTTGCACGAAGTCCGTCATGCTCACGGCCAGGAAGCCACCGACAACGGTATAGGCCAGCACCACGCCCAGGGTGATGATGATGCCGACGGCGTAGTCGCTCATGCCACCGATGTTGAAGATGCCGGAAAACGCGCTTTCGAACAGCTTGCCGCCTGCCACTAGGCCAGAGGCCGTGTAGACCGCGAAGAAGATCACGATGACGATGGCGGATACCGTTCTCAGCGACATTGCCTGAGTCGGGAACCGGTTTGCCAGGAAGGCCGGAATGGTAATCGCGTTACCATAGTGAACCGTCTGTTCACGAAGACGAGGCGCCACAAGGACCCAGTTGAAGAACGCCCCCACGAGCAGACCGATGCCGATCCAGGCCGAGCCCAGACCAGAGACGAACATTGCCCCTGGCAAGCCCAACAGCAACCAGCCGCTCATGTCTGAAGCGCCGGCCGACAGGGCCGCCACTTGCGGACTCAATCCTCGACCACCCAGCATGTAATCTTCAGACGAAGACGTTGCCTTGCGCATCGCATAAAAGCCGATGGCGATCATGAGCGCAAAATACGCAAACAGACTGATCCAGACACCAATAGCCATAAAACTTCTCCAGTACGTCAGGACGGAGCTAGCTCCGACAGGTTGGCGCGTTTACCGGTTGAATCCGGTAGCGCCCCGCTTCATTTGTTAACTTCGTTTTCTGTTCACGTACCAAGGCGCTACCGCCTGTGACGCCAGCCTTCCTATCTCAATGATCACCTCCTGCCGTTCAGTTTCTGTTCCTTACTGCTTCAAAAGCAAATTTTCATTCAAACCTCTTCACTGCCAAGTGACAACAGTGACGCGTTTCCGCCCAGCGCGGCGGTGTTGATGGTGATGGTCTTTTCATTGGCGAAGCGCAGCAAATAGTGCGGGCCGCCGGCCTTGGGGCCGGTGCCTGAGAGACCTTGGCCGCCAAAGGGTTGCACGCCGACGACGGCGCCGATGATGTTGCGGTTGATGTAGACGTTGCCGACGCGAATCTTTCTGGCGATCTGTTCGGCAAAGGATTCGTTGCGGCTGTGCACGCCGAAGGTGAGCCCATAGCCACGGGCATTGATCGACTCGATCACCTTGTCGATCTCGCTGGCCTTGTAGCGAACGATATGCAGTACCGGGCCGAACTGCTCGCGCTCCAGCGACGCGATGCCATCGATGCGAAACGCCATGGGCGCAACGAAGGTGCCCTCGCTGGTATGGGCGGGATCGAGGTGGGTCTCGGCGACCAGTCGGCCTTCTTTCTTGAGCGTCTCGATGTGGGCCATCAGTCCTTTGCGGGCCTCCTCGTCGATCACCGGGCCGACATCGGTGCCCAGGTCGCGGGGGTCCCCCACGCGCAGCTCATCCATGGCGCCGTCGAGAATCTCGATCACGCGGTCCGCCACGTCCTCTTGCAGGTAAAGCACGCGCAATGCTGAACAGCGCTGCCCCGCACTCTGGAACGACGAACTGATGACATCAGCCACCACCTGCTCGGGAAGCGCGGTGGAATCGACAATCAAGGCGTTCATACCGCCGGTCTCGGCGATCAACGTCGGTAACGGCGCGTTCTCCCGCGCCGTCAGGGCACGGTTGATGATCTGCGCAGTGTCGGTGCCGCCAGTGAACACCACACCGGTCACCCGAGGGTCAGAGGTCAGCACGCTGCCCACCGTGGGGCCATCACCCGGCAGCAGCTGCACTACATCGCGGGGCATGCCGGCTTCGTGAAGCAA
The DNA here is from genome assembly GCF_900116705.1 of Halomonas korlensis. Taxonomy (GTDB): domain Bacteria; phylum Pseudomonadota; class Gammaproteobacteria; order Pseudomonadales; family Halomonadaceae; genus Halomonas; species Halomonas korlensis. The sequence continues at coordinate 49,500 of NZ_FPBP01000011.1, forward strand.
TTCGATGACGCGATGCGCCACGATCGAGGTCTGCTCGGCGGGTTTGGCGAGCACGGTATTGCCGGACACGGCGGCAGCCACCATCTGGCCGCAGAAAATGGCCACCGGGAAGTTCCAGGGACTGATGGCGGCGAACACGCCCTTGCCGGAGAGCATCAATTCGTTGGATTCGCCGGTCGGACCGGGCAGCACGGTCGGCTCGGCGAAGAGCTCCTCGGCACGCATGGCGTAGTAACGACAGAAATCCACCGCCTCGCGGATCTCGTCGACGCCGTCGGTGAGCAACTTGCCCCCCTCGCGGGAACACAGCGCCATCAATTCGGCCAGGTTGGCTTCCATCAGGTCGGCGAATCGGCGAACGATCGCGGCGCGTTCGGCGACCGGGGTGTCATCCCAGCGCGGGAAGGCGGCCCAGGCAGCATCCAGTGCCTTGGCGGTCTGGTCCTTGGTAGTCCACTGCACGGTGCCCACTGTCTTGCGCCGATCGAACGGGGAGTTGACCTCGTGAGTATTGCTGGGGTCTCTGTCGACCTTGAAGGCGAGCAGCGGGCCTGCCTGGTAGGTCGTCTCCATGTGCTTGGCCATGGCATCCATCAGCGGCTGATACTGACTGCGGATATTGAGGTTTACCCCTCGAGAGTTGCGCCGCTTGGGGCCGTAGATGTCGGCCGGCATAGGGATGCGTGGATTGGCAATCTGTTGGTAATGCCCAAGGGTTTGTACCGGATGCTCGCACAGCGATTCCACCGGCACCTTGGGGTCAACCAGCTGGTGCACGAAAGAGGAGTTGGCGCCGTTTTCCAGCAAGCGGCGCACCAGGTAGGGCAGCAGGTCCTTATGGGCGCCGACCGGGGCATAGATGCGGCAGTAGGTACCCTTGGGGGCGCGCTTGAGAGCGGCGTCGTAGAGGGCTTCGCCCATGCCGTGCAGGCGCTGGAACTCGAACGGGCGCGAGGCTTCGTTGGCCTGTTCGAGAATGGCGCTGATGGTATGGGCGTTGTGTGTGGCGAACTGCGGAAAGATGCGCTCTCGTGTCTGCGCTGAAAGCAGTAAACGTGCACAGACCAGGTAATTGACGTCAGTGCTCGCCTTACGCGTGAACACCGGATAGCCATCGATGCCGAGCTGCTGGGCTTCCTTGATCTCGGTGTCCCAGTAGGCGCCCTTGACCAGGCGCAGGGGAATCTCGTCACCCTGCTGGTCCGCCAGGCGGTTGATGTAATGCAGGACCGGCAGTGCCCGCTTGGCATAGGCCTGAACCACCAGGCCGAAGTGGCCCCAGCCGCGGCACGTCTCGCTCTCGTAGACGGCGCGAAACACTTCCAGCGACAGCTCGAGGCGGTCGACTTCCTCGGCATCGATGGTCACCGCGACATTGCGGTCCCGCGCCATGGCGGCCAATTCGCGCACGGTGCCGACGAGTTCTCTTAATACCTGGTCGCGACGGCCGAATTCGTAACGCGGGTGCAGGGCCGAAAGCTTGATGGAGATCGAGGGGGACGGTGTCTTCGCCGACAGTGCCTTGCTGGTCTTGCCGACCTGCTCGATGGCGCGGGCGTAATCCTTGAAGTAGCGTTCGGCATCGCGACGAGTCCGGGCCGCCTCGCCGAGCATGTCGTAGGAATAGGTATAGCCCTTATCGAACAGGGAACGGGAGCGCTTGAGCGCCTCGTCGATATCGCGGCCGAGCACGAACTGCTTGCCCATGATCTTCATGGCTTCATACATGGCGCGGCGGATCACCGGCTCGCCCATGCGGTTGACCAGCTTGTTGATGAAGTGGCTCGGCTTGCCGTCGCGAGGCTTGTCCAGGCTGACCACTCGGCCGGTCATCAGCAGGCCCCAGGTCGAGGCATTGACCATCCATGACTCGCTCTTGCCGAGGTGGGCATTCCAGTCGGCCGGCCCCAGCTTGTCCTCGATCAGGGCATCGGCGGTGGACTTGTCGGGAATGCGCAGCATGGCTTCGGCCAGGCACATCAGCATCAGCCCCTCATGCGTATCGAGACTGTATTGCTGAAGCAGCTCGTCGATGGTATCGACGGCGGTATCCATGCCGCGGACTTCACGCACCAGTTCGGCCGTCTTGGCGGCGATGCGCTGAAAATCCTGTGGATCGGCATTCAGGGTGTCGATCATATCGTCGACGAAGGTTTCTTCGTCGACGATGTAATGTTCGCTGATGCGGTTGAACAGCGAATCCAAATCCTTCTGCCACATAGTGGCATTCAGCATATTGTTGGAATCGAGCATGAAGGGTCCCAGGTCGAATCGTCAGGCAAGGCATCGCCGCTGGAGGGGCGAAGGTAAGTAGCCGGTCATCACGGCATCACTTTTGACTGTAGGAGCCCAGCAGATGCTCTGCTTGTCGATTCCGCGGCGATTCTTGTCGATTTCACGCCAACTGCTGCCGATGACCTCGAGGCGTTAGACGTTTGTCTAAGTTACTGTTATTGCGCTGAGGCGCATCAGGTTATCAAGACGACAACGGGGGGCTGGCCAGAGCCTGTGCCACCTGCGACCCCTCACGCTGCACGGTGCGCCGCAGGCGGCTGGGCGAATGGCCGAAGGTGTCGCGGCACGCGCGCGAGAGGGCGCTCTGATTGGAAAAACCGGTGAGGGCCGCAATTTCGGTCAGCGGTAGACGACTGTCGTCGAGTAGATGGCGTGCTGCCTCGATGCGCTTGCGACGGACGTATTGCCAGGGGCTGATGCCCACTTGTTCGCGAAACCGGCGGCGGAAATGGGCTTCGCTGAGACACGCCTGGCGGGCCAGGTCGCCAACGCTGAGCCGGTCCGACAGGTGATGTTCGATGTAGCAATCGAGACGCTGCAAGTCCAGGCGCTGGCGCTGGCTGGGTTCAGCGCCATTGGTCAACCGAGCATGCAGGCAACCGAGCAGCGTGGCCGCTAGGCGGTCACTCTGATGGTTATCAGTACGCATGGCCAAGGAGGAAAGCTCGTGCAGCAGGAAGTCGAGATAGCGCCTCAGCGGGTCGTCCAGGGTGAAAAAGCGCGGGGCATCGAAGAGGTGGGAAAGCTCGTGCTGAAAGCCGGTCAAGGCCGGAGCCTGAGCGGGTAGGTCGAGTATCAGTTGCTGGTTGTTGCCCATCCCTGCGTAATAATGCACATGATTGGCCGGAACGATACACCCCGAGAGCGCCGAAATCTCACCTCCGAGCCCCTCGATCTCGAACTCTGCCTGACCTCGCAAGCCGATCACGATCTGATGGTAGTCGTGAGCATGATGGTGGGTAGCGGTATCGAGAGGTATCTTGCGTATAACGCTTGGCATGATAGCTTCCACCCTTGCGGTATGAAGTTTCGATTCTAGCGCATGCGTGGTGGATGTGGATGGCTCATCCTTTCTGGCGGCGATGATCTCTCAGGTCGGTGTGACGGACGAGATGCTCGCGCAGGGCGCGCAGTTCCTCCTGGCCGGCTTCATCCAGCAAGGGGCGGCCTTGGGCGAGTCGCCAGTGGCGGCCGTGCTCCTCCATGAGGCGTCGCGCACGGCGCCGTATGCCATCCAGGTAATCGTCGTGCCGAATCGGATAATCGATGATGGCATTCCACTCGCTTTCACCGACATGGCTTTTCAATGCCTTATCGAACAGGTCGATCAGTTGCTGGGGCTCAGTGCGATAGCGAGGGGTCCCGGAAAGCAGGAGTACGGCCATGACACTGCCGAACAGCAGCAGGCAGACCAGAAAAACGAGGAGGTATAGGGTCATTTCGTCACCCACGGCTCGGTTCGGCGTTGAAGCCTACGGGGGCGGCAGGCGTGCCTCGAAGACAAGAGTTCAGTCAGGTAAGAGAGCGGCCTGGCATGGAGCGGGTGAAGGGCATCAGCTGTCTCCATCACATTGTCTATAAAATCAACTGGTTGCGATTGAGCGGTAACCAACTGAAGCTATTATTCTAGCCATTCCCTAGCCCTGTAGCTGACCATCGTAGCTAGGTGTTGTCTATGAGTCTAGAGTCCTTGGAGGTACTTCACCCCTGGAGCAGCAGCAAGCCCCAGGAGTGTGTGGGATGAATTCAGGTGAGTGAATGCACGTGATCAGTCAGTTCAGCTTGCACCCATTGCAACTGCCTCTCTTCTACAGTTGATGGTGCTGGCGCGCTCCAGTGCCCCGACTTCTCCCTTGGTTTGGGCAAGCTCACCGGAAACATCAGCCCCGAACACTGAGCCCAGAGGCAACAAGAAGAGAAAGACTGAGGCGGCATCCGCTGTTGCCGCGTTGTTCTGCTTCCTTGTGAGTACGTTACTACGCTCGCGCGCATCAAACAGTTGGGCGCGAGTATCTCCACAAGACATTCCTGAATATTCTACGGCGGATACAGATGCTGGGGCCACTGAGCTTGCGCGGCTTGCACAGCCAGTCACAGCCAGCGACATAAGAGCGATGAATAATACCCTGCGGGTGTTCATGTTTAATCCCTTGTTCCCTGGATGTATGTCGCTTATTTTTTGAGCAATTGCTAAGGCAGATTAAATCATTTGGAGACACATGGCATCACTAAATTACTAATACCTTGGTTAAAGGTTGGCTTCTTTACAGGCCCTCGGATAGAACTAATTTGAGATAAATTCCTTCCCTCTGTCCCTGTTTAAGTTATTGAAATAACTGTAAAACTATTTTACCAATACACAATAAACATGTAAATAATTCTCATTTTCTCCCGCACCTTGATCCTACCTATTATAGCTTCACATGGACGTACTACTGGGAGCACGGCCTTAAGGCCTGGATTGCCGTGTTCATATGTCACGATTGAAAATCCTATCGAGTACACCCGTTGTGAATACATCCGGATGAACATATGCGGATGTTCATCATGTAGTGCCAAGAACGACTTCATACGTACTTTTCTCCGAGCATCCACCGATGACCAGAACGCCAGTCGTGCCTGTGAGTCGCTGATATCCTTCACGGAAGAGAAAGGCGCTAGGATCGCATCGTGGTACATCGAGAACGCCAGCGGGACCAACGTCAACCGGACAGAACTAGCGCGACTCATCGATGACTCACAGCCGGGAGACATTCTCCTTGTCGAGCAGGTCGACCGTCTGACCCGACTGACGAAAGGCGATTGGGACAGGCTCAAGGGAGCCATCCAGAGCGCTGGTCTTCGGGTCGTCTCCCTAGACCTTCCCACCAGCCATACAGCCTTGACCGTCAATGCCAATGATGACTTCACAGGGCGCATGATCGATGCTGTCAACGCCATGTTGCTGGACATGCTGGCGGCTGTCGCTCGGAAGGATTATGAGGACAGGAGAAGGCGTCAGGCTGAGGGCATCACCAAGGCGAAGGAACAGGGCCGCTATAAAGGCCGACCAGTGGACGAGCAGAAGCATCGGCGCATTGTCGAGCTGAGGGCTCAGGGCTTCAGCGTTCGCAAGACAGCGGACATCATCGGTTGTGGGATCAGCACCGTTCAGCGGGCCGATAAGCGGGCATCGGTTGGTTAATCAAGGAGTGGATAGGAAGGAGACGCTGAGACAATGAGAAGGGCAGGGCCATGTTGAGCCTGTCTTTATGTCAGCGGTGTATCTTTAAGCTCTAATTTTAAGATCGGTGTTTTAATCTGCTAGTTCGATTACCTGAAATTCTTCATGCTGTTATGTGTAGAATCCTAACTGTGTGGCAAGACAAGCCCACAAAAAAACCAAAAATATACAGACCAGGAGATGCAGCAATGTGGCTGAAACTGGAACGCAGGGGAATCGAAATACGTTTGTGTAGCCTCATCGTTAGGCTGGTGTTAGGCGATGTCTTCATCCGCGTACCGATAATCGGACAGGTAGCCTGGAACTCGGAAGGGCTGTACATGGATCGGTGGGCGGATGCTAAGCATGACCCAGTGCTGTAACCCTAGACGGAGCCTCGGAGTTCGGTAGAAGCTCACCGCTCCGCTCGGTTCCTGATGCTCAAGCTTGGGGGATGGGTGTCCGTACGTGTCGTTCATTCCCCACAGCCGCTCGGCGAGGACGCCTCATCATGGGTATCGAAAAGTCGATCTCTTGACCAGCCATGGGTCCAGCTCCAGGGGCACCGTGGGTAATCGCGCTGCTCTATATACATCAATACCATCTCGGATATTCGCCACAAAATAGCCTGGGTGGTCGTATAGTTGGGAGACCATTGGCAGGATTCCCGTTTCGCTGTCGCTGTAGCGTTCACACGGAATCAGACACTCAAGCCCCCACCAAGTCGATGGATCACATGCAGTTCGAATCCATGTGTGTCTGCACTTCCCGCCACATGAGGAAATCGACAGGACCAACGCCTTGACGGTCATTCAGAGATGACTCCCCCAATCGCATGGTGGTCGATAAGATGAGGGTATCACTGGAGCGGAGATCAAGTGTAGCCACTTCTGTAGCCATTTCCTGTAGCACCTAAACCCATGAAAGGCGGGAAATCTTTTTAAGATCAAAAGGTTAAAAGGCTGCTTGAGCGGGTGAAGGAATCGAAGCGCCCCGTATTTCCTCGTTCTGAATCGGATAATCAGCTGACCCATACACGAGGCCATACATGCTGCTGCCGACTGGCCACCGCTCACCCTGTTTAACGATACGCCCAGCATATCTGATGGGCGTAACATCGGGTAGGGATCGCCGGGCAGGGCGGTCAGAGCGTCTTCGCTCTTTCCCACCAGGTCCGCATCCATTCGTCGACCTCATGTTCCAGCCAGTAGTTCGGCGCCTGGCGGGATGTGCCATCCTTCCTCGGCCGAGGAAAGGCCGGGCCGTTCTCCATCAGGTCGAAAAGTGTGGTGCGCTCACGCCCGATTTCTTGCACACATCCCGCGTGCGCAGGAACATCAAGAGTTGCTGTTCGTAGAGTTATCAAGGATTCCATGACGACTGCCTGCCGGTCGCAACCTCTGACAATTGACGGCGGCGATCTTTTTCCAGTCCGGATGGCCGGTGCGCACCTGGGGCGCGATGTCCCGGGCCGCCTCGGCTTGCCACAACACCACAGCGTGGCAGTAGTCCTCAAGGGCGGCTTGCTCTACCTGGCGGCCGGTGCCGGTGGCCCAGACCAGGCCCCAGCCCACGCCAGCCAGGGCGAGGATCTGCAACGCGGTGATGAGCGAGGTATGGGGGAACATGCGGTGTGGGCGTTAGTCAGGCTCACGACGATTGCCCCTCTGCCAGCAGGTCCTCGAGCTTGGCGATCATCTCGGGCAGGGCGTTGGCGGGCGCACTTTCTGAGGTGCCCCGCCTGTGGAGGTGCACTTGCTTGTCGTAGATAGCGCTGGTGACTGTCTTGTCAGCGGGGCAGACGCACACGCTGAAATCCCAGCAGCTCGGCGTGAGGCTGACATGGGCGTGGTACCGCCCGGCGAGGCTGACATCGATGGCGAGATCGGTAATCCGCGAGATCAGCAGACGATGGACGGTCGAGAGTTCGGTTAAGGTGGTCATTATTCTCTCACTGCAGCCGGATGAAGGTCGGGAACTTTTTGATCACACTTTCACGGGTTTCCATGGTGACCACGACACCCTGCTTGGCCGAGCGCACGGCAAGGACGATCTCGAACAAGTGACCGGAGTCGAGGGCGTCGCGAGCCTGATTGGCGACCTGCTGGGTCTTGAGCTCGTCGCCCATGCTGGAAAGAGCCTGCTCGATGGTGGTAATGGCCATGAGTTATGCTTCCTTGCAGAACTGTTCTTGGGTGCGGTGGACACGGAGCCGGGTCACGTTTCGCAGCCCGACCCTGGCGCAGGCGAGAACAATCTGGCGTCGCACGGCGCCTACCGAGCAATTTAGGATGACAGCAGTTTTTTCCACTGTGTGGCCTTTGGGCGCAGAGTTCGAGGATCTGCGTTTGGCGTTTTGTTAGCATCACGGAGGGCTCTTACGTATTTTATATAAAAATACGTATATATGCGTAAAATATCCAGTGATACGCATACCTATGCAGACAAAAAAAACCGGCGCTTGGGCCGGTTTTTTAGTGCGGGGGTGTGATTGCTGCTAAGAGTATTCGTTATTGCTCATGTAATTGGCGCCATCGTAATGGCTGGCCAAGACGCGTCGCACGCTCTCGGAAACATGGAGCACCTGGGCTGGCGCCGGCCGATTATCGGAGTACTCGTCTGCTGCGTTTTTCGTGGTCGCGCTGGGGGATTCCGGTGCGTGCTTCATTTTCATTCGCCCAACCTGAGAGACGGACTGTATTTTTATACAGTACAATGGAAAGATGTATTAGGCCACCCCTCAGGGGTATGGTTAGTCTACATAGTACTAAAGTGTGGTTACATGCCTAATGCTAATAACTGCATTTGCAACGCATAATTGTTGGGATGAGGTTGTAGTGCGCGCAAAAAACCCGCCTTGTGGGCGGGTCAGAATAGCGTCAAGCATGGGACGTAGGCTTCATAAAGAAGCATTACTGCATACAAGCGTTCCATTGGCTCCTTAACCAGGTGGGCTCTTCCTCTGCCCGGAACATCCATGCGGACATTGAAGGTGAGGCTATAGGGCTTATCAGGCGATCTGCCTTTTCCGCACAAAAGGCAGATATTCATCAACCTCTTCCTTGAATGCCAATCGAAGGCCAGCCGGTATCTGCCTCGGGTTGGCCGATCCGCTTCCAGAACCCGAATTCAGCGCTGACGCGCATGCCTGCAAAAGCGGCTTTGTTGTTCAGCGACCGTTCGAAGGTGGCTTGTCGTGACCCGACTGGCTTTCGGCTTCGAAAATCAAGGTTCCCAGGATAGTGGCCCGGGATTCCCCGGATCTCAGCATCGAGAGAGCAATGCTGCAGAGCGTCGTCGCCATGCCTGCATCAACGGGCCGATCGGACTTTTTTATTGCCAGCTCAACCAGCTCAACCATTGTCGCGCCATCTTGAGCGTCGTCTTTTGACACCCGAGGTTCGGGATCGTCTGTATAGCCAGCCAGGTATCCCATATTAACACCATACAGTGAGGCCAGCTTCGCGAGCGTGGTCATTGGGATCGGCGACCTCTCCGACTTCCAGTCAGAGACGTACTGAGGGGACAGCTCCGAATCATGGGAGATCAGCTTTGACGTCCCACGTTCCTTGTGATGGTCGTGGAATGCCTGGGCCGCTTTCTTGACCCTCTCCCACACCAGCGCCCGGGAAGGTTCTGGGGCTTGTTGCTCGGACATCAACGGTTAGCTCCGCGGCATTTTTCGTATCGTATTACAAACATTCCAGCATTTTAACGGCAATCGGCGTAATTGTAATTCATCTGATATATAAAATTCTTGCCTATATACGTTATTTACGTATTATTTACGTAGTAATCAAGTATGAGGCCGGAAGCATGTCAAACCCAGCACGAACCCCACCGCGGCTCGTCAACGAGCGTGACCGCTCACCTTCCCTTCGCCCAGTGACACTGCGTGACGTGCTCATCGACTGTGGAGGTCCTGCGCAGGTGGCAAAGCAGCTCGGCCTGGCAGTCACCACCGTTTATGACTGGTCTCGCAAAGGGCGCGTTCCGGATTCCGATCTGAAGCACGTTCAATCGGGTGGCACCACCTACAGCGATTCCATCTCGAGCCTGCAGCGAACCGGGGGGCTGGCGCCTAGCGCGATACGTCGCATGGGCCGACGCCTGTAGCCACCTCGCTATTTCCACGCCTGCTGGAGAGAACATGAACTACGCCGAAACTACGCCCTTATCGAAGTGCCGCGCGGCGCTGATCGAAGAGAGCCATCGACTCGAGCTCGAGATCAAGGCCGACGAGTGCGGTAACGATCACGCTGGCGCTCGTCGTCACCGGGCGCGATACCACATCGCGATGGCCGAACTTCACGCCCTCTCCGCCTACCTTCACCGCGGGATGCGCGGCGAGTTCGAGTGGGCGCGGCGTGATCACTTGCAACTGGCCCAGCAGTGCCGTGGCGAGCTGGCGCAGGTCGAGGGGCAGCGGGTATGACATGCATCACTGCCGCCATGCTGCCGTCGCTGCTGGGTCGCCCGGTGGCCTATCAGCCTATTTTCACCAAGCTGCCCGGGGTGACCGTGGCGGCGGCGATCTTCCTGAGCCAGGCGCTGTTCCTCTGCAACACGCCCACCGCTCGCCGACGGGATGGCTGGTTCTGGAAAGAGCAGCAGGGCGAGAGCGACAGCTGGGAAGCCGAAACCGGCATGAGTGCCAAGCAGCAGGTGACCGCTCGCCGTCAGCTGATCCGGATCGGGGTCCTCGAGGAGGTGCGCAAGGGTGTCCCCGCGAAGACCTGGTACTGGGTGAATACCGAGGCACTGGCCCACCGGTTGGCCGAGGCGCTGAGCGATGACGAGCCGCCAGAACATCCCGCAAACCCTGATGATTCCCACAATCTCCCATCGAGAGAAACTGAAAACGCCCAAGCGGAGAATCAACAATCCCCCAACGGGAGTGCACAGAACTGCCCGAACGGAGATTTCTTACAGAGACTACTACAGAGAGTACCCCCTCTCTCTGGCGCGAGCGAGCCGAACGTGTTCGAGCGTGCCGCTCAGCAGACTGACGACGGCCCCCCACCGCCGAGCCAGCCCCGCCGTCACCCGATGACCCTGGACTGGCAGCCCGACCCCGAGCAACTGGCCATGGCCTGTCAGCGTGCCGGCCTGCCTGACGATCTGACGGCCGCCCCCCACCAGCTGGCCAAGTTCACCGCCCACCACGCCGATCACCCGGCGCGCCAGCACAGCGCCACGGCGTGGACGGCCAAGCTTGTCGACTGGCTGCGCAACGATCTGCGCGCCGCCTCACCCGCTACCGGAGGAATCCCCCATGCGCAACGCCAACCAGCTGCTGGCGGATACGACCGCAACCTTGAGCGCGACCGCATCGCCGAACAGCTCGCCAACCCGCACGACCAAAGCTGGGCCGACGGCATGTGGCCCGACGACGACGCTGAGCCCGGAGCGCAAGGAGGAAATCACGGCGCTGGTCAGCCAGGTGTTCACCCGGCTTGAGGCGATCTTCCCGAGGACGTTCTCGAGTGCGTTCCCGAGTGCGGACCTGCTCAAACTGAGCCGCCGCGAGCTGGCGCAGGAACTGGCCCGCTGGCCGACGCTGCCGACCCGGCAGGTGCTGGAACGCGGAATGAGCGAACTCAAGCGCGGGGGCAGTACCTGGCCGCCGACGATCCCGGCCCTGGTCGCGCTGCTGGCGCCGCAGCCGGCGGACTTCGGCATGACGGCCACCGCTGAGGCCTGGGCCGAGGTGAGCGCTCACGCCCATCATCCCGCCGACCATCGCTGGAGTCACGAGGCGGTGCGCCTGGCCGGCAGTGCCGTGGGCTGGTGGGAGATTGCTCGCGTGGTGCCAAGCCGGGTCGATCGCCTCGAGCGCCGCTTCGCCAAGCACTACGGCGCCCTGGTCAACCGGGTGATGGCGGGGGAGGACCTGACACCGCGCCAGCTGCTCGAGAGCGACCGCCAGCGCAGCGTGGCGGAACTGGCCGCGCGGGCAGGGCGTGAGCAAGCACAACAGCAGGCGGAGGCCGCGGGCCTGCCGCATTCGATGAGTGGTGCCCAGGGCCTACGGTCCATGCGTGCCGCACTGGGGAGGACCTGACATGACCGTCACCGCCGTAATGCAACCAACCAGCAACGAGGTCAAGCGTGAAGGATTTGACGAGGTGCGCCGCTCCGGCCGAGCCAGCGCGCAACAGCAGCGAGTCCTTGATGTCCTGCGCCAGCTTGGGCCAGCCACGCGCCAGCAGCTCGCCGACTATTCCGGACTCTCGCTGCAAACGATTTGCCCGCGTTGCCATGAGCTGCTCGCCCTAGGGCTGATCGATGTAGTGGGCACGGTGGGCAAGCCCGCCAAGCAGGTGTTGGCCCTTGGCAGGAGCAAGAAAGATGAGCCGGAGGTAGCAAAGCAATGAGCACCGCACCGCTGACACGTCCCTCGAGCCGGCTGTGCCCGGGTTGTGGCGTATGCCGCCCGCACGGGCATTTCTCGGAGTCGGTACAGCTTGACCACGACCCGCGCCGCCCGCGGCGCATTGATCACAAGCAGTGTCGGGGCTGTCGCGCCGGCAGCCGCGCCGCACCTGGGAGGGCATTTCGATGAGTGATTGGCTTTACGAGGCAGGTATGCGGCGATTCCAGCGTGCAACGCAACTCTACCGATACGCTTTTGAACTCGAACAGGACAATTACTGGTTCGATGCCAAGTTCGTCCAAGGCGTAGCGCATATCAGTTACGCCATCGGCAAACATCTCGGCTGGCTGGCGAACTTAATAGGAGGTGGTCGATGACTGAAGCCAATCATCCGTTGGAAGACCAGGCCTACGACCAACCGGAGACCCTGGGCAACGTCCATTACATCGACACCGGGGGATTCCACACCGGCCGGCTGACACTGATCGAAGCGCGAGAGGTAGTGGCATGAGCTGGGGCATCCACCCCTCGGCCGGCAAACCACGTCGCAAGCGCTCGCGGAACAAGGGATGGCACCACGTACGCTCGGCCGATGGTTTGAGAAGGCAGGAGCAGGCGGCGCTGATCCGCTGCCGGGAGAGGCGAAGCGGCTTTTGCAGTAATACACAGGCCGGCCGGAGAGCATGGCCTCGGTGGATACGGTCGGTTAAAAATTTCGCGAGGTGCCGCCAGGCACGCAACGAATAGAACGAGGAGAGCGCAATGGGCATGCCAGCACTAGCAATGAAGACACCCCGGGCTGAAAGAGGGGCGAGCGTGGACTATCAGCGGTTGAGCTTGCGTAAGCATGGGCAGCTGGCGCAGACCAGCCATCCTGAGTACACCGACGAGGCGGCGCGTTCCTTTGTTGCGCGGCTGCTGGATATGGAGGTCGAGCGACGCACGCTCTATGGGGACGAGCACCTGCAGGGTTACCACAACATCAGCTCCACGGCGCGCATCGGCGAGCCGGCGGGTGGCACAGCCAAGGCGAGGGAACCACTGGCCGACCTTTACCACCGCGGCATCGCGAACCACCAGGCGCACCAAGTGGTGCGGCGCATTATCGAAGCTTCCGGCCTGACCTTCCGCCAGCGGGTGGCGGTACTGATCCAGACCGCCAAGGGCGATCGCCGCTGCAATGGCCCCCGCGGCATGAGCTACGAGCAGATCGTGGCTAATCCCCGGCCTTGGGTGCAATACCTGGGGTGGCCGCCTGGCGCGGCGGCGGGGATGTTCGATAACGCCCAGGCGCTGAAGGATGCAGCCAAGTCGGCGCGCCTTAAATTACGAAAGTCAGTGAGCGATGAATCAACATCTTGTGTTTTCTCTACGGCTGAGCTACCATATGTATAGATTGACGATTTAGACGCCAAACGCAGTTCACTACAACGCCCTGCCGGTCGCCCGGTGGGGCGTTTGCGTTTGCCCCTGCCAAGGACGGCCATCCCCTTTTCGAACGTGGGCCACCTTGTGCCTTGCTCCGCCCGCGGGGCCTTTCCCTAGGATGATGCTATGCCTGCCTATCCTCCTGCCCATTGGTATGCGGAGGCTGAGTTACTGCCGTTTGAGCCTCCGGCGCCCGTCGATACGCGCGTGGGCAACGTGTCGGCATTCTTGCACATGCTGGCGCATGCCGAAGGCACGACTGGCTTTGGTTCGCAGGATGGTTACAACGTGATCGTCGGCGGCGGTGTCTTCCACGGCTATGACGATCACCCGCGCCAAAGCATCCATCTGCCGCGCTATGGGATCTCGTCCACGGCCGCCGGGCGGTACCAGTTTCTCATCAGCACCTGGGACGATCTGGTTCGCCGCTTCGGCTATCGCGACTTCTCCCCGGCCAATCAGGATGCTGGCGCTATCCAGCTGATCCGTCAGTGCCGTGCCCTTCGCTTGGTGAAAGACGACCAGCTAAAAGAGGCCATTGATGCTTGCAGCGCGATCTGGGCGAGCTTGCCCGGTGCCGGTTACGGCCAGCGAGAAGTGGCGATCGACGAGTTGGAGAGCGTTTACCGCCAGGCTGGCGGGCGTGCTGAGGATCACAGAGGCTAGTGAGGACCCCATGGATAAGATGCCCGATGTCTGGGATATGATTTTTACTCAGACCCCGAGCGTCCTGCGATGGGCGCTCGGGGTCTTGATAATGGGAATCTTTACGCTCGCGAGTTTTCTCTTTCGCCGGCACCAAGACGATATAAAAGCCATTCGTGAGCGCCTCGATAAGCTGGAAATGCGAATACAGGCGCAGAACGTCGAGACGAATCGGTTGCTGTTCCAGATCGCCCGCAACACAAATCGAGCGGAGGAGGAGTCGTAATGCAGTTAATTCCTAAATCTCGTAATGCGATGAAGCTATGGAGCATCCGTTTGGCGATTGCATCGGCTGCACTGGGCGCCGTCGAGGCGATCCTGCCGGTGTGGCAGGGGATGGTTCCCGAAGGCGTGTTCGCGTCGATCGCTTCGGCGACGGCCGTGGCCGCGGCGGTGGCGCGTGTTATCAAACAAGAAGGGCTGTCGTAATGGCGTTACTGCAAACTGGAAGGACTGCCCTAATGGCGTTATTGCGATTGGTACCGGTCTGGGTATGGGCCGGCCTGTTGGCCGCCATCCTCGCTGGCCTGGGCTGGCTGCAATGGGAGCGGGTCACCGCCCAGCGCGATGCGGCCCAGGCCGAACTGATAAGCACCCGGGGAGAGGTCGCCGCCCTGGAGAGCGCGCTGGAGTGGCGCCGTAAGAACGCCCGCCAGCTGGTGGGCGCTCTCGAGCAGCGCGAGCAGGACCTGGCCAGCGCTCAAACCGAAATTCACGGGCATCTTCAGGCCCTTGACAATATGGGAGACGACGATGCCGCGTTTCATGATTGGGCTGCTGAGCCTGTGCCTACTGCTGTTGATGACTGGCTGCGCCGCCTCCGAGATACGAACGGTACCGATCATGGTGACGCCGACGGTGCCGCATCACCTGACGGCGCCGCTGGAGCCCCCGGGGGTGAGCATGATCAATCACCGCGACCTGCTGGCGCTGATCGCTGATTACGAAAAATTGAGACGCCGCGCCAACGCCGATCGGGCGGCCGTGGAGGTGATCCTCGCTAGCGATGCGGGCACCGACGAATGACACCCCCGGATCATCCAGCGCTTCTGTTACATGCTGGTATCTGTGTGGGTCAGCGCCAGAAGGTGTTCTGGCTGCTTGCGACGACACATTTCCTATAAGTAATTCACCGAGTGGGGCTGGCGAATTGTGAACGAGACAGACAGTTAGCCGCTCACTCAAAAGCTTGGCCTTAAGCGCCAAGATCACACTTGCCCGCCTTCGTGCGGGCTTTTTTATGACCGTTCGCTGGGCGCCGTGGTGATAGAGCGCCTTCGATTCAAAGCGAACACACTGAGTAGAGGACTTCGTAATGACGACAGGAATCAACAGGTTTGACGGCAAAGGTGATTTCACCACGTCAATGACCCGTGTGGTGGGTAGCGTGGACACAAGTGTTATCGCACAGTCCGGCACGCCGGGGGGTAGCGTGCTGCGCTACGACTGTACTGGTGGCTCGACTGTCAATCTCTACGCCCTGGCCGACCCCGTCGCGAGCAAGGCGTACGACCTCGTCGCGCTGATCTATCGCCCCAGAGACAGCGATCACATCGCTGCGCTGGCATTCAGTGATAAAAGCGGCAATGCCATCATCGGCGGCCTGCGCAACAACCCGGTCGATGCGACCCTGCGTGCCTGGAACGGCGACCTGAAAACTGAGGTCAATTTCGCCCATGGCACCAGCCAGCCAGGCTGGACTTGGGTGGCGATGCGCCGTAAGGGTGACACCGTCGAGTTGCAGATGTGGGCGGCTGACATGAAAGCCCCCGATTTCGGTGCCAAGAAACGTGCCGATGCCAAGGCGAAGACCATCACCTGGAAGAGTTCCTCGCCCGTGGTGCCGGGTCTTGCCTTCGTTCTGACAGCATCTCCTGAGCGCACAATGGACATCGCCTACCTGGCGTACGGCAGTGATGGCGATGCCGCCCCGCTGCCGGGTGGCGTGGTCGGCGAGGAGCCCAAGCCCGAGCCGAAACCCGAGCCGAAACCTGAGCCGAAACCCGAGCCGAAACCTGAGCCGAAACCTGAGCCAGAGCCCGAGCCGAAGCCGGAACCAGAGCCCGAGCCGAAACCTGAGCCGAAACCTGAGCCGAAACCTGAGCCAGTGCCGAAGCCCGAAGAGCCCACCGATCCGGCCAGGGGTCCTGAAGGCCCCATGGGTCCTGAAGGTCCGATGGGTCCTGCCGGCCCGCGTGGCCCCAAGGGCGAATCAGGCGGTGGCGGTGGCAGTGGCAGTGGCACCGGCCCGGTGATCAACGTCGTCGGCCGCCAGGTCAGCAACAAGCAGATGGACATCAAGGCGACCGATGATGCGTCTGTCGGCCGTGATCGCCTGCAACAGTTCATTGACAACTGCGCTAGCGACAACGTCACCGGCTTCATCGACGAGGAATACTGGGCCATCGACAATACGGTCTACCTACACTCCGGTCAGCGGCTCGTCGGGCGTGGCATGCACGACACCACCATCGATTGCCCGACCGACCAATGGGACGACGACAAGTTCTATGCGATGCGCCTGACGGCCAGTCGCAACGGCGAGATCGGGCAGGGCTGCTATCTGGCTGACTTCGGCCTCGTCGGGGCAGACAAAACACGCGCCGATGACGGTCCCCTGGTGCGCTTGGATGGTCTGATCGATGCCGTGGTCGAGCGCATGCGCTTCGAAGATCCGAGCTCCTATGGCCTGTTCGTCTCCGGGTATGGCATTGGTGACTACGTCAACGAGATCGACTCGGATTTCTGGAATTCGTCGTTCCGGGTCGCGGTGCGGGACTGCCTGGCGCTGCGCGGACAGATTGGCTTTGGCACCGAGGGTGGCGCCCAGCACATCCTGATGTCGCACAACACCGCCATCGGCAATACCGGCGGCGGGCTAGGTGGCCTGCATGGCTTTCGCTCGGCCTCCGGGTACGGCGTGCGCTACATCGGCAACGAGATCCGTGGCTATCGGAACGGCTTCCTGCTCGACCGTCACCGCCAGATGGAGCTGATGGGCAACAACATGCAGCAGGTCCGCAACGGAATCTGCCTGGGCAGCTTCTACGAGCGTGACCAGGAGATATCGACCTCGACCCGCATCATGCACAACTACTTCAATTGCAACCTGGACGATGGCGGCAAGCCGCGGGCGATCAACGATGCGTATATCAGCAATCGTCAGGTCAACGGTGTGACTATTGGCGGGAACCAGATCGAGAAGGGAACCATCCTTCTCCGCAACTCCAAGCGGGTCAATGTGTACGGCAACACCTCAGTGAGCGGGGATGATGTGATCAGCATCGACTCCGACGTGTCTGGCGTAATTCACGGTAACCTGATGGATGTCAGCGGCTCGTCGAGCAATGTACGTTCCACCAACAACGGAGCAATCTGAAAGGTAATTTTAGTTGCTAGCCCAAGCACCACACCACTCAGCCGCCCTCGAGGCGGCTTTTTTGTGCCTGGCGCTGCTGCGGCCAAAAATTTTGACCTGGCCAGCGTCAGCTTGGATGGCCCTATACCCCTATGACTCGCGCCTTGAATGCCTCCCCTTCTCGAGCTAATGGCGAAGTATGGCCCATTCGTATTCCCGCAATTGTTCCAATCCTTATCGCTAGAAAACAAGTGAAGCTCCGCTGCGTCATACACTATTGCGTTACAAGGAAATTAAATGAGTACAATCAACAGTTGCCGCCAAGCGCGGCGCCAACAAGGAGATGGGCGACAGCTCGATGAAAACGCTGCTGCTGGCAATCGAGAAGGCCAAGGCCAGCATCTGTGCCAAGGTCGAGCACCCGTTTCATATCATCAAGAACCTCATCGGCTACCGGAAGGGGCGCTACAAGGGACTGGCCAAGCACCAGGCGCAGCTATTCACCCTATTCGCCCTCGGCAACCTGGTATGGGCCACACGATGTCAAGAGCGTTTTGATGGAACCAATATGCCTTGAACCCGGCCGGGTCGCTGAATAACTCGACAGCCACGAAAAACAGACCCACCTGAAGGGACCAGATAATGACCGCTGAGGCGGTGAGGGGGCCAATTTGGCGCTTGCATCGCACAGGACCGAATTGTTATGCGGTTCCCTAATGGGGTTAGGGTACTCCATTGGTTAAAAGTAACAGGATGATAGGGCCGGCTTATTAGTGTTGATTCATGAGCCTTCATGAATGGCAAATCTTACAGCGTGGGGGCGGCGGTTTCGTTCGATACGCCGGGTACTGGTGAAGAATCCCCATCGGTGGTACCCCCGGCAAGCGCATCGAGGTAGTCGCTGTACCACTGCATCATCCTCCGACGATTCTCCAGGTAAGCGGCCTGGTTGTAGATCCCTTCCATTCCCTTGGGCGTGTGAGCGAGCTGCGCCTCGGTCCATTGAGCGGGCCAGCCGTGCTCGCTGAGCAGTGTCTTTGCCGTGTGCCGCGATCCATGCCCCGTCATTCGCCCCCGGTAGCCGATCCGCGAAAAGGCAGTGTTGATAGCCATGTCGGAGATGACCGGCGACTTGGCGCCTTCACCCGGGAATAGATAGCGCGAGCGACCTGTCATGGGTCGCAATGCCTTCAGATTCTCAAGCACCTGGCGTGGTAATGGCACCACGTGGTCACGGCGCATCTTCATTTTCTGCCCGGGCACTCGCCACACATCTCCCTCAATCTCATCCCATTCAGCCCAACGAACCATGCCCGGCCTCGAGGCGGTGCGCACCACCATCCATGCCGCCGTGCGCACGATCATCTTGCTCGGCGAGTCGGCCAGGGCCCGCAGGAATTCCGGCAGATCCTTTTCCACCAGGTGAGGGTAGCGCTGTTCCTTCGGTGGATGGGCGGCGATGTCGGTCAGGTTGCTCGCCGGATTGTTCTCGGTGTGCCCCATGGCGATGGCGCGCCCGAAAATCTGGTTTAGCCAGGTACGCGACTTCTCTGCCGTATTATAGGCCCCGCGCTCCTCGATTGCCGCCTGTAGCTTTGCGCAGTCGCCGCGGGTGATCTTGTCGATCGGCTTGGATCCCAGAGCGGGTAGGGCGTCGTTGTCTCGCCAGTAGCGGATCCCCTTGAGCGTCTTCTCGGCGCGACCCTTGTCGACCTTATCCTGATACCACGCCTCGATGACCTCCTTGAACGGGTGCACCTGGGCGCCGCGCCGGAACTCGACAGGGTCTATGCCATCGGCCACCAGCTCGGCGATTCGCTGCGCTTCCTGGCGAGCTCGCTTCGCTGTGGTGTCCGGATACCCACCGATTCCCATCCACGCCCAGCGATCTGTGGCCGGTTTTTTGTAACGTACCTCCCAGCGCTTACGCCCCGTGGTCGACACCACTAAGTACAGCCGATCCACGCCGTAGCTCTCCCGATACTCTTTGGCTTCGGGTTCAAGGGTTTGCAGAACGGTGTCGGCCAGCGGGCGGCGTTTGATAGCGGTGCGTTTCATGTTGGCCGTGTATGGTTGGATTTACCCCATACACTATCCCATACACGCTGCCTTGCGCTATGCCCGATAATGACCGGGCAAGATTGGACAACAGATGCAGGTAGTTAGCGGCTTTCAGAGGGATCGTGCGGGATATCCGTGGGTGTTCGTACAGCCCATTGGAGCGGGTGAAGGGAATCGAACCCTCGTCTTAAGCTTGGGAAGCTTCTGCTCTGCCATTGAGCTACACCCGCAAGGCTTTTTGATAGTAATTCCAAGGCGTTGGCCTTTGCAAGGCGTGTCGCGTTTTCCCTTTCGGTGGATCGATGCTGCTGTGTCGGCGGCCCCATACGAAACAGTCTGGCAGCTTCGAAGAAAAATTCAGCCGCAGCGAGAACTTTTGCGTCAAGCGCTGTCAGACCTAGTACAGGCCAACAGTGCGATAGCAGTCGCTAATACTGTTGACTTGGCTAGCTTATTCGATCCTTGCTTGCCGCCTCTTCACGAGGCGGCTTTCTTTTGGGCAAGTGGCGAACTTTTAGGCTAGTGGTAGGAGTTTTTTAGATAGCAGGCCAGCTCAGCTGTAGCGCATGCGCAGCACGGCACTCAGTACATCGCGGCGGGTGACGATACCGACCAGACGGTCCTGTTCGACGACCGGATAGACCTTGGGCTTTGCGCCGCGCATCTCCTGAGCCAGATCGCTGATGCTCTTGTTGGGCGAGACCGACAATACCTCATTGCGCATCAGCTCACGGACCAGCGGTGGCTCCTCATTCAGGTAAGAGCTTTCCAGGACCTTGCCCAGCACGTCCTGCTCGGAAATGAAGCCGATAAGATGATCGCGCTCATCGACGACGGGAACGCCCGGCAAGCGATGCAGCGCCAGGCCTTGGGCCAGAGTCGAGATCGAGGTCTTGCCGGTCACTCGATAGCAGTCACGCGACATGATCTCGCGAACGGTGGTAGGGGCCTTGTTGAGCATCGCATTTCTCCTCAGCTGCATAGATGCCGGTATCCGGGTGCCTGACCCGGCCTCGAGTACAGCATAGCCGACACGTCTGAGGCATGATGACAGGGACATCGATAACCGCCAACGTTTCACTTTCGGATTGTCCGGAGGCCAAGGAACCCCCGTCAGGCATAGATTTCCAATATGCCACACTGAGTCATTGCCAATGCCGCCATTGGCGATGAGATACGCTTGAAGGAGATGTCACATGGATGCTCGAGAATACATGACTCGCAAGGGGATCGACGCTGGGCGCGAACCGGAGCGTCCCAACACATTGGAGGAGAAAGCTTGGGCCCGGGCGCGCGAGGCAGGAGGAAAACCGCCCCATGCCGGGACCCCGCATGATTGGGAAGATTGGGAAAAACACCATGAGGCTCTGGCCGATGCCGCCGACCAGCTCGATCAGAAGATCGATCATGAGGCGCATCGTCGAGCGGTCGAGCACTCCGACCAGAGCGCTGTGCAATCTTTTACACCTGCTGCCGGCGATGCTGTGCGGGTCGACCGTGATGAGCAGACGCCCAAAGCCCACGAGGCTGCGTCACCTGTCGCCAGCACACCTGGCGCGCCACGTTTCGCCCTGTTCATGCTAGCCATCTTGATGCCGCCTCTGGCAGTGGGGCTCTCTGGCGGGGGAGGTATGCGCATTGCTGTTAATGGGCTGCTTACGATTCTGGGATGGTTGCCTGGGGTGGGGCATGCGTTCTGGTGGCTCTTCAAGGGTCAGCGTGGCTGAGGGTTTTCCTGACAACCCATGTCATGATCGGTTGCGAAAATGCAGCGAGCCTGCGTTTTTGACTTTTGTGACCTATCTTCCTGAATTTTCTTTGCCTTCCTACCTTTCCTGCCTTGAATTCTTCTCCTGTCGGCTCGTTGTATAGACCATCGTATAAGGCATTACGGTCGCTCTGCCCATTGCCCGGCAATCTCGGCTAGGCTAGTCTCGTTATCGAAAGTGAACATTTATGGTTATTCATGGTTGAAAAGGAACATTCTGGCGTGCAGCTCCTTCCACCGCTCATGAATGCCGACCCTTCATAACGACAATACGGGTACCGAACATGCTGCTCTTCTCAACACCTACCGCTAGTGGTGTCGTCAAGTGTCTCACCGAGACCGCCGTTCATTGCCGTGACAGTTGACTGACTCGCATTCATGGCAGGCGGGCCTGACTCTATAAAGCCCGGCAGCCTTCGCTAACGCAGCAGAACAACGATGACAACGAGGACACAATGTCCCTGATCCTTGAAAACATCGATCATGTGGTCAACGGTGCCACGCACATTGAAGGCGTCAACCTTGAACTCGCACCGGGTTCGTTCAATGTCCTGCTGGGGCGAACCCTGGCCGGAAAGACGACGCTGATGCGCCTGATGGCGGGGCTGGAGGCACCAACCCGCGGGCGCATCCTGATGGATGGCGAGGATGTTACCAACGTCTCGGTCCGTCGTCGCAATGTGTCAATGGTCTATCAACAGTTCATCAATTACCCGGCATTGAACGTCTACGAGAACATCGCGTCTCCGCTGAGGCTGGCCAAGATCAGCGTCGGGGAAATTGATCGACGTGTTCGCGAAACGGCCGAAATGTTGCATATCGAACATTTTCTAGATCGCTTTCCCCTCGAGCTATCCGGTGGCCAGCAGCAGCGTACCGCCATGGGGCGGGCATTGGTGAAGGATGCCGACGTCATCCTCTTCGATGAACCGCTGGTCAACCTTGACTACAAGCTACGCGAGGAGTTGCGCGAGGAGTTGAACGCACTGTTCAGTCAGCGCAACTGTATTGCCGTCTATGCCACCACCGAGCCCGGGGAAGCCCTGGCGCTCGGCGGGAACACCGCTGTCTTGCATGAGGGGCGGCTGCTGCAGTACGGGCGTACGGAAGACGTCTATCACCGACCGCGCGATATCCAGACGGCCGAGATGTTTTCCGAACCACCTATCAATATCGTCCGAGGCAATATCGCAGGGTCAGAGGTGAGCTTCGACAATCGCATCCGCTTCCCGATCAACGACGACCTGCGCTCATTGGCGCCGGGGGACTACCGTTTCGGGGTTCGTGCCTCGCATATCACCCTGGAGCGCCAGGCGGCCGATGACATCGAGGTCGAGATGACGGTCGACGTTGCCGAAATCAGCGGCTCGGAGACATTTCTGCACGTCCATAACGAGCTCTTCCATATGACGGTGCTGCTCGAGGGTGTTCACGAATTCGACCCCGATGATCCGGTATCGCTCTACTTCCCGACGCACAAGGTCTATGCCTTCGACAGGCAAGGGGCGGTCGTTCACATCCCCACTCATCTGGGAGGTATGTGACATGGCGGAAATCACGCTCAAGACCCTGGCGCATTCTTACCTGAAGAACCCGACCTCTGCCGAGGACTATGCCATCCGAGAGATGGACCACGTATGGGAGCAGGGCGGCGCCTATGCCTTGCTGGGCCCTTCCGGTTGCGGAAAATCGACCCTGTTGAACATCATCTCCGGCTTGCTGCAGCCCTCCAGTGGCGAGGTGCTCTTCGACGGCCAACGCGTCAACGATCTGCCACCCGAGCAGCGCAATATCGCGCAGGTTTTTCAGTTTCCGGTGGTCTACGACACCATGACGGTGTTCGACAATCTTGCCTTTCCGCTGAGAAACGTGGGGATCGACGAAGAGAAGATTCGCCAGAAGGTGCTCGAAGTCGCCGAGGTTCTTGAACTGACCCCTCAGCTCAAGCGCAAGGCCAAGAACCTGACGGCCGATGAGAAGCAGAAAGTGTCCATGGGCCGCGGGCTGGTTCGCGAGAATGTCTCGGCAATTCTGTTCGATGAGCCGCTGACCGTCATCGATCCCCAGTTGAAATGGAAACTGCGTCGTAAGCTCAAGGAAATTCACCGGCGCTTCAATATCACCATGGTCTACGTGACTCATGACCAGTTGGAAGCTTCGACGTTCGCCGACAGGATCGCGGTGATGTACGAAGGGCAGGTGGTGCAGTTCGGTACTCCACGCCAGTTGTTCGAGGAGCCGGCGCATACCTTCGTCGGTTATTTCATCGGTAGCCCGGGAATGAACTTCCTCGATGTCCGGGCGCGTAACGGCCAGTTGTTCAGTGGCAATGATGTGGTGCCGGTCGGGCAGCATATCTGCAACATCATCGCCAATATGCATTCCGACAATATCAAGCTGGGCATCCGCCCCGACTTCATCGAAGTGCATGACACGCCAATAGACGGTGGCATGGAGGTGGAGGTAACCGGCGCCCAGGATCTGGGAACTTACTCAGTTTTGTCGCTGCGCTTTGGTGACGTGTTGCTCAAAGCCCGTATCGATGAGGATCAAGCGACACCTAAAGGGAAGGCGTTTATCCGTTTTCCACAAGAGCGCATCGGGATGTATGTCGATGAGTACCGTGTGGAGATAAACCATGAATAAAGTCTATGACAACAAGGCATGGTTACTGATATTGCCCATGCTGGCGCTTGTCGCCTTCTCGGCGATCATTCCGTTGATGACAGTCGTGAATTATTCGGTTCAGGACGTGTTCGACTCCAATACCCGTTTCTTCACGGGGACCGAATGGTTTACGCAGATGCTCAACGATCCCACGCTTCAGGCCGCCCTGTTGCGCCAGTTCGCATTCTCCTTGACGGTGCTGGCGATCGAGGTGCCGCTGGGTATCGGAATCGCATTGATCATGCCCAAGAAAGGCTGGCAGGCCTCGGCCGTGTTGATACTGGTGACCTTGCCGCTGCTGATTCCCTGGAACGTGGTTGGCAGTATCTGGCAGTTATTTACCCGCGGTGATATCGGCCTGATGGGCTGGGGCCTGCGTGAGCTGGGGTACGACTACAACATCACGCGCAGTGCCGTGGATGCCTGGGGCACCATCATCCTGATGGACGTCTGGCACTGGACGCCGTTGATCGCTCTGCTTTGCTACAGCGGACTGCGCTCGATTCCCGAGGCCTATTATCAGGCGGCGCGTATCGACCGGGCTTCCAAATGGTCGGTATTTCGCTACATCCAGCTGCCGAAGCTGACCAATGTGCTGGTGATCGGTGTGCTGCTGCGCTTCATGCACTCCTTCATGATTTATGCCGAACCCTTCGTCTTGACCGGCGGTGGGCCGGGTAGCTCGACGACGTTTCTCAGTCAGTCGCTGACCACCATGGCAATCGGCCAGCAGGACCTCGGCCCCTCGGCGGCATTTTCACTGATTTACTTCCTGATCATCCTGCTGGTCAGCTGGGTCTTCTACACCGCGATCATGAACATGCAGAAAGAAAAACAAGAGGAGGGAGTCTGACATGACGGATTCCATGCCCCATACCCCCTCGGCGGTTCGCCAGCGCGCAGCAGCAGCGGATGCCAGTCGCAGAAGGAAATCACGTTCGGTCTCGCGCCGGTGGCGTCCCAAGATGCTGATGGGCCTGTATCTGGTGTTCGTGCTGCTGCCCATCTACTGGCTTCTTAACATGTCGTTTCAGTCAAATACCGAGATCCTGGGCGGGCTGACCCTGTGGCCGAAGAATTTCACCTTCGAGCACTACGGCAAGATATTCGCCACCTCCACCTGGTACATGGGTTATCTGAACTCGATCGCCTATGTCGTGATGAACATGTTCATCAGCATTCTGGTGGCGCTGCCGGCGGCCTACGCTTTCAGCCGGTTCAGGTTCATCGGTGACAAGCATCTGTTCTTCTGGCTGTTGACCAACCTCATGGCACCGCCCGCGGTCTTTCTGCTGCCGTACTTTCAGCTCTATTACACGGTAGGGCTCTTCGATACGCACATTGCCGTAGCGCTGGCGCATTGCCTGTTCAACATCCCGTTGGCGATCTGGATTCTCGAAGGATTCATGAGCGGTGTGCCCAAGGAAATCGACGAGACGGCCTTCATCGACGGTTACAGCTTTCCGAAATTCTTCGTCAAGATCTTCATTCCCATGATCAGCTCAGGGATAGGCGTCACGCTGTTTTTCCTGTTCATGTTCTCGTGGGTCGAGCTGTTGCTGGCCAGCACCTTGACCTCGACGGGAGCCCAGCCGATTGCCTCGGTAATGACCAGCACCTCCACGGCCTCGGGGATCGATTGGGGCACGCTGGCCGCCGCCGGCGTGCTGACGATCCTGCCGGGCATCCTGGTGGTTTATTTCGTCCGCAACCACATCGCCAAGGGCTTCGCCCTGGGCCGCACCTGAGGGAGGAAGCGTCATGGAATGGATGGTCTGGACAGTACCCACGACGATCTTCTTCTCTGCCATCGCGGCAATGCTCGCTGGCATGACGATGTGGGAAGTGGTGTCGCCAACGGTCGAGCGCAAGGGCTTCTTGCCGATTTCGACCACGCGGGGGGATCGGCTGTTTATCGGCCTGTTGTCAGCGGCATACATCCATCTCGCGGTGGTGGGCTTCACGCCGCTGAGTATTTGGTTGGCACTGGGCGCATCGGTGCTCTGGTTATTGATACTGATGCGCTGGGGCTGATGCAAAGCCATGGAGTCAATTGCTCACGGACGAGCTACACACACGAAGAGGTCATTATGAAACCGACAAGAATGCGACTCTCTCTGCTGGCTGCCAGCGTGATGATGGCAAGCGGCTCGCTGCACGCCGATAACCACGATACCAGTGCCATCATCGAACGTTTGATCGATGAGCACTTCCAGGATTCGACGCTGACTCGCGACGAGCAGATTGCCGAGCTCGAGTGGTTCGCGCAGGCAGCCGAGCCATTCCGCGATATGGAAATCAACGTCGTCTCCGAAGGCCTGACCACGCATGTCTACGAGCGTGACGTGCTGGCCGAGGCCTTCAGCGAGCTGACGGGTATCGACATCACGCACAACATCATCGGCGAAGGTGATGTGGTCAATAACATGCAGACCCAGATGCAGTCGGGCCGCAACATCTACGATGGTTATGTCAACGATTCGGATGCCATCGGCACCCATATTCGTTACGGCACCACCATCAACCTCTCCGAGGCAATGGAAAACGAGTGGGCCGACTACACGCTGCCGACCCTGGACCTCGACGACTTCATCGGCATCCAGTACACCACCGGCCCGGATGGCAACATCTACCAGTTGCCGACCCAGCAGTTCGCCAACCTCTACTGGTTCCGCCATGACTGGTTCCAGCGCGAGGATCTCCAGGAGCAGTTCCGCGAGATCTACGGCTACGACCTGGGCGTGCCGACCAACTGGACGGCCTACGAGGACATCGCCGAGTTCTTTACCGAGCATGTCGGTGAGATCGACGGCGAGACGGTCTACGGCCATATGGATTATGGCCGCCGCGATCCGTCGCTGGGCTGGCGTTTCCACGACTCCTGGCTCTCCATGGCCGGCATGGGCAGCCCCGGCGTGCCCTTCGGCAACCCGGTGGATGACTGGGGCATTCGCGTCAACGAGGATAGTGAGCCCGTCGGTGCCAGCGTGAGTCGCGGTGGCGCCACCAACTCACCGGCCTCGGTGTTCGCCGTAACCAAAATGGTCGACTGGCTGCGCGATTATGCGCCGCCCGAAGCCCAGGGCATGACCTTCGGTGAAGCCGGACCGGTCCCGGCGCAGGGCCAGATCGCCCAGCAGATCTTCTGGTACACCGCCTTCACCGCCGACATGACCTCGCCCGACGTGGCGGTTACCGACGAGGACGGCAATCCCAAGTGGCGGATGGCGCCCTCACCGACCGGTCCTTACTGGGAAGAGGGCATGAAGGTCGGCTATCAGGACGTGGGCTCCTGGACCTTCTTCGACTCCACCCCCGAGGATCGCCGCACTGCCGCCTGGCTGTATGCGCAGTTCACCACCGCCAAGACGGTCTCCCTGGAGAAACTGATGGCCGGGCTCACGCCGATTCGTGAGTCCGATGTCTTCTCCGAGCAGATGACCGAAATGGCACCCAAGCTGGGTGGTCTGGTGGAGTTCTACCGCAGCCCCAACGAGTCAATGTGGACGCCGTCGAGCACCAACGTGCCGGACTATCCGCGCATGGCACCGTTGTGGTGGCAGAACCTGGCCCCGGCGGTCAGCGGCGATATCACGCCGAAGGAGGCGCTGGATAATCTCGCCGCGGATCTCGACAGCATCATGGCGCGCCTGGCGCGGGCGCGGGTGTTCGAGACCTACTCGCCGGTGCTCAATGAAGAACGCGACCCGGAATACTGGCTCTCGCAGGAGGGTTCGCCCAAGGCCAAGCTCGACAACGAGATGCCGGAAGGCAAGACCGTGCCTTACGACCAGATGATGGAAGACTGGATGGCCGCCGGATCACGCTGATGCTCGAGGGATGGGCCAGCCGGCCCATCCCGGTTTCCCTCGCGGGAGACCCAGACAGTGACATGACCGGTTGCCCGAACGGGACCATGGCCCCGCTCGGCGCACGCTGAGCGGGGTTCTTGTTTGAAGAAGGGCCTCATATGCAACTTCGCCAGAATAATATTCGTCAGCTCGCCGAGCGAGAATTCGATGTGCTGATCGTCGGGGGCGGGATCAATGGCGCATCGGCGGCGGCAGCGCTCAGCGGCAAGGGCGTCAAGGTCGCGCTGATCGATCGTGGCGATTTCGCCGGCAGTACCAGCATGCATTCCTCGAATCTGGTCTGGGGTGGCATCAAGTACATGGAAAGCCGCGATTTCGCCCTGGTCCGCAAGCTGTGCAAGAGCCGAAATCACCTGATCAAGAGCTATCCCTCGACGGTTCAGGAAATCCGCTTCTTGACCACCATCACCCGCGGGTTTCGCTATCACCCGCTGTATCTCTGGGCCGGCGCCTGGCTGTACTGGTTCATCGGCAACGCCTTTACCCGAATACCGCAGTTCCTCTCACCCAAGCGGATCAAGGAAGAAGAAGCCATCATCAATATCGATGGCGCCGTGGGCGGCTTCGAGTATTCCGATGCCTATCTACACGACAACGACGCGCGCTTCGTCTTCAACTTCGTGCGCAGTTCCCTGGATTTCGGCGCAGTGGCGGCCAATTACGTGGAATCGCTGGGCGCGCAACGCGAGCAGGACCGCTGGGTCACCAAGGTACGAGACCGCATAAGTGGCGAGACTTTCGCGATACGCTCGCGCGTCATGGTCAATGCCGCCGGCCCCTGGGTCGACCAGCACAACAGTCTTTCCGGGCAGAAGACCGATTACCAGCACGTCTTTTCCAAGGGCATCCATCTGATCGTGCCGCGCTTGACCGAGAGTGGTCGCGTATTGGCCTTCTTTGCCGATGACGGGCGATTGTTCTTCGTCATCCCCATGGGGCCGAGGACCTGCGTGGGCACGACCGACACCCGGGTCGAGAAGCCCGAAGTCGGCGTGACCGACGACGATGTGGCCTTCGTCCTCGACAACATCAACAAGCGCCTGAACCTCGTCAAGCCGCTCCAGACGAGCGACATCATCGCTACTCGTTGCGGCGTTCGCCCCTTGGCGGTCAAGGCCAGCTCGGGCGGCGATCGTGATTTCCTGCAGTTGTCGCGCAAGCATGCGGTCGACATCGATGCCGAGAGCCGTCACCTGAGCATCTTCGGCGGCAAGCTGACCGATTGTCTCAATGTCGGGGAGGAGATCGTCGAGGAAGTGAGCAAGCTCGGGGTGGACGTCCCCTTCCCGGACTTCCGCTGGTACGGCGAGCCCGACAGGGCCGTCAGGGAGGCCTTCATGCAACAGGCCAGACTGATGGATCTGGATGCCATGACCTCGGCCGAGGCGTCCGAGCCACTCAGCGACCGCCTATGGCGCCGCTACGGCGCCCAGGCCATGGAGATGCTCGAGGATATCCGCCAGGACCCTCGGCAGGGCGAGGTGCTGATCGCCGGCACGGAGTACCTGCGCTGCGAGCTTAGCCATGCCCGGCGCCGGGAAATGATCACGCGTCTCGAGGACTTCCTGCGTCGTCGCTCCAAGATCTCGCTGGTGGTGCCGGAAGATACCATTCGCCATTCGCCGGGCCTTGTCGAAGCTTGCGAGATCCTCTTCGGTGACATGGCGCGCGAGCGGCTCGACGAGTACCTGGCCGAGGAGCCCGACCCGCTACTGCAAACCCTGAGCCCCGAAGCCGAAAGCGATAACCCGGCCCGCTCGGAAAAGCTTCACTGGTAACGGCCGGCGCACTGCCCGAGGCACGGTTGAATTGCTCAAGAGCTAGCGTCTTGCATGAACCAAGCGGAGCGATATACTGCCGGTCAACTTTGAAAAATATTGGAGTTTACTGTGGGTTATCTTGTCGGTGTCACGGCACTGTGGGCCTTTTCCTTTTCGCTGATCGGGGTCTATCTGGCCGGGCAGGTCGACAGCTATTTCGCGGTACTCACCCGGGTCGTACTGGCGACGCTGGTGTTTCTGCCTTTCCTGCGGCCGTCGCTGCTCACGGGGCGACTGCGGCTCGCCTTGATGGGGCTGGGCGCCGTGCAGCTGGGGGTGATGTACATCTTCTTCTATCAATCCTTCCTGCTGCTGTCGGTACCGGAGGTGCTGCTGTTCACCATCTTCACGCCAATCTATGTCACCTTGATCGATGACGCCCTGTTCGGCCGCTTTACGCCCTTCCATCTGGTCACTGCGGCGCTGGCGGTCATCGGGGCGGCGGTGATCCGCTATCAAGGAGTCAGCGATACGTTCTGGCTCGGTTTTCTGGTCGTACAAGGCGCCAATATCTGCTTCGCGCTGGGGCAGGTAGGATATCGGCGGCTCTCCTCTGCATTGCCGGCTTCGCTGCCTCGGCACAACATCTTCGCCTGGTTCTACCTCGGCGCGCTCGGGGTAGCGCTGCCGGCGTTCGCCGTGCTGGGAAGTGGCGAGGCGCTGCCCACGACCGGCATGCAATGGGCCGTGTTGGCCTGGCTGGGGCTCGTGGCCTCGGGGCTGGGTTACTTCCTGTGGAACCTTGGGGCCACCCGCGTGGATGCCGGCACGCTGGCGATCATGAACAACGCGCTGATTCCTGCTGGCCTGCTGGTCAATCTGGTGATCTGGAATCGCGATGCGGATCTGCCACGGCTGGCGCTGGGTGGGGCGATCATCGTGGTATCGCTGTTGGTCAACGACTGGTGGCAGCGCCGACGCACCGCACAACCGGCCTGAGCCGGTTTGCCCGCCCGCCGGGCAAACGCCATAATGAGCGGTCGCGACGCGAGAGATCAGCGCATGGATGTCCCCCATAACAACCCCAGGTTCAGGAATATCGGCCTGATCGGCCGCCTGGGCAGTGCCAAGGTTGTCGAGACCCTGAAGCGTCTCATCCGCTTTCTCGATGAGCGTGACTACCACGTCATCATCGAGGACAGGACCGCCACGGTACTGCTCGATCACGGTCATCCCGAGGCCAGCCGGCGGGTGCTTGGTGAGCTGTGCGATCTGGTGATCGTGGTCGGTGGCGACGGCAGCCTGCTCGGCGCCGCGCGTACGCTCTGCCATAGCGGCACTCTGGTGCTGGGCGTGAATCGCGGACGCCTGGGCTTTCTCACCGACATCTCACCCGATGAGCTCGAAGTGCGCGTCGGCGAGGTGCTGGACGGGCACTATGAACTGGAGGAGCGCTTCCTGCTCGATGCCGAGCTCTTCCGCGACGGCGAGTCGGTCGGCGATGGCGATGCGCTCAACGAGGTGGTCGTGCATCCGGGCAAGGCCGTGCGGATGATCGAGTTCGAGCTGTTCATCGATAGCCAGTTCGTCTATAGCCAGCGCAGCGATGGCCTGATCATCGCCACGCCGACCGGCTCAACGGCCTACGCACTGTCCGGTGGGGGACCGATCATGCACCCCAAGCTTGAGGTCATCACGCTGGTGCCGATGTTCCCCCACACGCTCTCGAGCCGGCCCATCGCCATCGATGCCGCCAGTGAGATTCGCCTGCATATCGGTGAAACCAACCAGACCTACCCCCACATCAGCTGCGACGGTCAGACGCGTGCGGTCGCCAAACCCGACGACGTACTGGTGATCCGCCGCAAGCCGCAGCGCGTTCAGCTGGTGCATCCGCTGGGGCACAACTTCTACGAGGTCCTGCGCAGCAAGCTGGGCTGGAGCAACCGCCTGGGGGACTGACGTGACAGCAACCGCGAAGATCGAAGGCTACGACCTGATCGGCGACGTGCACGGCTGCGGCGCCACCCTGGCGGCGCTGCTCGAGAAGCTGGGCTATCACCAGCGTGGCGGGGTCTATCGGCATCCTCGTCGGCGGGTGATCTTCCTCGGCGACTTGATCGACCGCGGCCCCCGGATTCGGCTCGCGGTCAGCATTGCGCGGCGGATGGTGGAGGAGGGTGAGGCCGAGATCGTCATGGGCAACCACGAAGTCAATGCCCTGGCCTACTGTCACCGTGGTCCAGCCAGCCATGGCCATGACTGGCTGCGCGAACACAGCCCGCGACACAATCGCATCATCAACGAGACACTTGAGCAGTTTCGTGATCATCCCCAGGAATGGGAAGAGGCCCTGGACTGGTTCCTGACCATCCCGCTCTGCCTGGAGCGCGATGGCTTGCGCGTCGTGCATGCCTGCTGGGACCAGCCGCTGATTGACGACCTGCGGCGCGACCATCCCGATGGCCGCATCGACAAGGCCTTTCTGGTCGAGTCGGTCACGCCGGGCACTCGTGCCTACCGCATTCTCGACCGTCTGACACGCGGCATGCATATCCCGCTGCCCGAGGGCGTGCAGATTCACTCCGGCGATGGCTTCACCCGGCGCAGCTTTCGTACCCACTTCTGGGCCCGCCAGCCGAAAACCTGGGGCGACGTCGTCTTCCAGCCCGACAACCTGCCCGGCGATCTGGAACAGCGCGAGTTGACGCACGAGGAATCCGCCAGGCTCAGCTATTATGGTCCCGAACAACCGCCCCTGTTCATTGGTCATTATTGGTGTGAGGGCGTGCCGGCCCTGCCGACGTCTAACATTGCCTGTCTGGACTACAGTGCCGTCAAGTTCGGCCGTCTGGTGGCCTACCGCTGGAGCGGCGAGCGTCGACTCGATGCGGATCACCTGGTCTGGATCAGTGTGCCGAGAGAGGAGGAGGCGAGACCACAGCCATGGGAGATCGATTTCGATTGATACAAAACGTTACGCAAATAATGTTACTTGCGACTGAACTCCTGCCCGCCGACGCCATCAGAGTAGGTGTTCCCTTGAATGATTCCTTGCTCTTATCCGGCGGCCCCCTCCGCCGGTTTTTTTATGCACGCTCGCTTGCGGGCGATGAGCGAGGACACTTTTTGCCTCGATCAGCGCGGGAGTCGTCATGTACCGGGTGATTGTCCTTCCACCGGATGCCGATGCGCGCGAGTTGCGACGCGCACTCTGGGCGCACCGCATCGGCCATCGCGTGACCGAGGAGGCCGATGGCCAGGTGCTATGGCTGGTCGATCCTTCCCAACAGGAGTCGATGCTGCGTCTGTTGCATCGCTGGCAGCGCGGCGACTCGCTCATGCCGGACACGCCGCCACCCACGCGTCACGGCATCGCGGACCTGCTGGGGCCACTGCGCCAGGCGCCGGTCAGTGCGGCCACCCTAATTATCTGCCTGGGCGTGTTCGCGGCGATGGCGGTGCTCGGTGATCTGGTTATCGCCATGCTGGCCATCGTGCCGCTGGGGGTGAGCCCGACGGGTAGCCTGGCCGTCGGCACCTTGTCCGAGGCGATGAGCTCCGGGCAAGTATGGCGCCTGCTCTCGCCGGCTTTTCTGCACTTCGGCTGGATGCACCTGATCTTCAACATGATGTGGCTATGGTATTTCGGTCGCCAGGTCGAACGGCTGCAGGGCAGCCTGCGCATGCTGACGATCCTGCTGGTGGCCGGCATCGGCGCCAACCTGGCCCAGTACGCCACCGGCACGGTGCTGTTCGGCGGGATGTCAGGCGTCGATTTTGCGTTGCTGGCCTATGTCTGGCTGATGTCGCGTCGCGCTCCGCATAGTGGCTTCTTCGTCCCGCAGATGCTGGTGGTGCTCATGCTCGGCTGGCTGGTGTTCGCCATGACCGACCTGGCGGCATGGGTCGGTTTCGGCAACGTGGCGAACGAGGCCCACCTGGGCGGGCTGGTCGTGGGCCTGGTGCTGGGCTGGTATCATTCGAGCCGAGCCCGTCGACACTCCTGAGAGAACGATGCCATGAGCGATATGACCTTCGAGCGAATGATTCAGCAGATGACCCCGGCCATCTACGAAAGCCTCAAACAGGCGGTCTCCCTGCGTAAGTGGCCGGATGGCCGCATGCTGAGCGCCGAACAGACCGCGCTTTGTCTCGAAGCGGTGATACGTTACGAAGCCGAGAACAAGGTGCCGGAGCACGAGCGGGTCGGCTATCTCGAACGCCGTACCTGCGGCGCCGACAGCAGCGGGGCGGGGGTGTCGCCGGAGATGACGGGCCTGGCCCGGGACGCCGCCGGTGACTGACGTGTCGCTGATCGAGAGCGTGACGCTCCTCCAGGGTTGCCTGAGCAAGATGGCCATCGAACCGGGAGCTCCGGCTCGCTATACCCTGCGGGCCGGCGAGCATCGCCGCGATCTCAACGCGGTGCTCGGCAAGCCGCTGTCGCTGGAATGGACCGGTGCCATCGCCTGTACCCACTGCGGCCGGGCGACGAAAAAGAGCTTTGCCCAGGGGCACTGTTACCCCTGCTTCAAGAAACTCGCGCAGTGCGATACCTGCATCATGAAGCCCGAGCTCTGTCACTTCTTCGCGGGCACCTGCCGCGAGCCGGCGTGGGGCGAGCGTCACTGCTTCCAGCCGCACGTCGTCTACCTGGCCAATGCCTCGGGCCTCAAGGTGGGCATCACGCGCGCGACCCAGGTGCCGACGCGCTGGCTCGATCAGGGCGCCGTGCAGGCATTGCCGATCCTGCGCGTGGAGACCCGGCAGCAATCGGGGTTCGTCGAAGTGCTGTTCAAGGAGGAGGTGTCCGACCGCACCAACTGGCGGGCCATGCTCAAGGGCGATACCGTCGCGCTCGACCTGGCCGCCGAGCGTGACCGCCTGCTGGCACGGCTCGAGGGCGGGCTGGCCAACCTGCGCGAGCGCTTCGGTGACGACGCGATCCAGGTGCTCGATGACTCGCCGGTGGCCTTCGACTATCCGGTACTCGAATATCCCACCAAGGTGGCCTCGCATAACCTCGACAAGACGCCCCGCATATCGGGGACCCTGCTCGGCCTCAAGGGCCAGTACCTGATCCTCGACAGCGGCGTGATCAACCTGCGCAAGTACACCGGCTACGAGGTCAAGGTTTCCGTCTGACGCTGAAGAAAACAGGCCCCTCGCGAGGAGCCTGTCGTAGGACGCCACGCCGTAGGTCAGCCAGGATCGGTGACGGTGGGGTAGGGATTGTCCGGCATCAGCGTGCGCGGCAGCGCCGGGCGTCGGGTGTCCTCCTTGGGTCCGTAATACTCGGCGAGATAGTCGAGGATGGCCTCCTCGGTCTCGTCCTCGAACTCCCAGAGTCCCTGAGTGTCCTGCATCCAGCGGATCAGGTACTGCCAGTGGTTGCGCGAACCGCTGTTCTGGGTGACCAGCTTGGCCGAGTGGCAGGCGGTGCAGTTGTTGCGCACCGTCTCCCAGCCTTCGGCCTTGAGCAGTCCGGTATCCGGGTCCGTCTCCTGGGCCCCCGCCAACAGGGGGAGGCACATCAGGGCCGCCCCCAGCGTCGGCATGGCGAGTGCGTGTAAAGGCTTCATGGTTACCTCCTAGGCCACCTGGACCGCAATGCGGTGACAGGCGTTGTTGAGATAACCCTTGGGGTTCCAGCCCGGGACGACCATGGGTTGTGCGCGGCCCTCCTCGTCGGTGGCCTTGGCCCAGACCTCGTAGTAGCCGGGCTCGGGGAACTCCACCGTGGTGGTCCAGCGTTGCCAGGCCAGGCGGTTGGGCGGTTCCTTCAGCTCGGCCTTCTGCCAAGTGGTGCCGAAGTCGAGGGAGACGTGGACCTCCTTCACGGCCAGGTCGCCGGCCCAGGCGTGGCCGCGAATCTCCATGGCCTCGCCGAGGGCATGGTCGATGCCGGACTTCGGGAAGGTGACCAGCGACTTCACCGGCATCGACTCGATAGTCTCGAAGTCCTCATTGGGCACGTTGCTGCCCGGCGCCACCGGATGCTTGGGCACGCTGTAGGAAGGGGGGGCCATCTTGGCGCCGTCATGCTTCTGGTTGCGGATCACGATGCGCTGCAGCCACTTGCCGGAGACAGACCCCGGCCAGCCACCACACACCACGCGCAGCGGGTGGCCATTGAGGTAAGGGATATCCTCGCCGTTCATGGCCCAGGCGATCAGCGACTCGTCCTCCAGGGCCTTCTCCATGGGCACACCACGAGAGATTGGGTCCTTGTCGGGATCGCCGCTGGCATGGGCATCGGCCCCGTAGTAGCCGATGTAGACGGAGTCGTCCTTGATCCCGCAGGCCTCCAGCACGTCGCGCAGGCGAACCCCGGTAAAGGTGGGGCAGGCCACCGCCCCGGTGGTCCACTGGTTGCCGCTGGCCGAGGGCACGTACTCGCTGCGGCCATTGCCGCCGCACTCCACCTGGAGCTGGTAGGTGTGATGCTCGAATCGCTCCTTGAGGTCGGCGATAGAAAATGTCTGCGGGTTCTCGCAGGACTCTCCGCCGATTTCCAGCTGCCAGGCATCGACGTCGATATCCTCCACCGCCGGCGGGATGCCGTTGTTGCGAACGAACATGTGCTTCGCCGGGGTGATGTCATCGTCGAGCAGGTGGGCCGGGGTCTCGGCGTTGATGGGCCTGTCGTTGAGGACGGTCAGCCCCTCCTTGCCCTCCAGGGTGAAGGGCTCGTCGCTCTGGGCCAGCGCCGCCGGGATGAGCCCACCCGGCATGCGGTCGGCGAAGGGAATGGAGCCCCCCACGGCGGCGGCCATGGCAAGCAGGCTGGAGCGTTTCAGGAAGCCGCGGCGGCTGACGGGGTCGACCTCGCGGTCCCAGAGCTTGCGATCCGCGGCTTCGGGATCCTCGGCATAGAGTTCATGGATGCCGCGGGTCTTGGCATCGGGGGGTAGTCGTGTCATGGCGGGACTCCTGGCGGGCTCTGGCATGCAGGGGGCTGGACGTCCTGTGCGCATGCCGGGCCGGTGTTGTGGTTGTCGTGCCGGCGTGTTCCATCACTCCAGGCCTTACGATATTCCAGCATAGCAGGAAATCATGGTATGAAAGCTCGGCCCCTCACTGGAACAGATCGCCCTGGGCGTGAGGCGGGCGAAAAGCGCTGACGTCCAGGCCCATCTCGCTGCGCTGGCCCATGCCCAATCGCTTGCTGGCCTTTTGGAAGCGCTGCTCCAGCAGTTCGGCGAATACACCCTCGCCCCGCATGCGATGTCCGAAGCGGGCGTCGTAATCCTTCCCGCCCCGACACTGCCGGATCAGGCTCATCACCTTGCCGGCACGCTCGGGGTAGTAGGTTTTCAGCCAGTCCTCGAACAGCGGCGCGACCTCGTGCGGCAGGCGCAGCAGCATCCAGGCGGCGGTCTGCGCCCCGGCGCGCTGGGCGGCGTCGAGCAGGCGTTCCAGCTCATGGTCGTTGAGGCCGGGAATCAGCGGTGAGATCAGCGCCCCGACCGGCACGCCATCGGCGCTGAGCTCGCGCATGACCCGCAGCCTTGCCTGCGGCGAGGCGGTACGCGGCTCGAGAGTGCGCTTGAGCTCGGCATCCAGGCTGGTCAGGCTGATGAAGGCTCTTACCAGGCGCCGCTCGGCCATCGCTGCCAGCAAGTCGCGGTCGCGCAGGATCAGCGCGCTCTTGGTCACCAGCGTTACCGGGTGGCGGCAGGCCAGCAGCAATTCGAGTATCGCCCGGGTGGTGCGGCGCTCGGCCTCGAGCGGCTGGTAGCAGTCGGTATTGCCGGACAGGTTGATTGGCCGGCAGACATAGCCCGGCTTGCAGAGCTCTTCGGACAGGCGCTCGACGAGGCCGGTACGCGCGATCAGGCGGGTCTCGAAATCGAGCCCCGGCGACAGGTCCCAGTAGGCGTGGCTGGGGCGTGCGTAGCAGTAGATGCATCCATGCTCGCAGCCACGATAGGGATTCAGCGAGCGGTCGAAGGGCAGGTCCGGCGAGCGATTCCACGACAGCGCGCTCTTGCTCGCTTCGTCGCGTACCTCGGTGGCCAGGCTCGTTGGTGCTGCGTCCTGCCACCAGCCGTCGTCGACCGGCTCGCTGGTAGTCGGGGCGAAGCGGTTGTGGGGGTCAAAGGTGGCGCCGCGGCCCTTGCGCGCCACATCTTTGGGCGGCGAGGAGGTCATGGTACGTCCTTTTTTCTGTATCTATATACAGCATAGAGACGAATGCCGCGCATGTCAGTGGTAAGGCAACGCCATTCGAGCGGCATCGCGACTCTGTTAACATGAGCGATTTACCACTCACCCGCCCACAAGAGGCCCCTCGATGTTCACGCCGGACGCCATTCCCCCCCTCGATCGCGACGCTGGCGATCGGGTGCGCGGCTACCTCGACACCCTGACCAAGCCGCCAGGGAGCCTGGGCCGACTGGAACAGCTGGCCATCGCCCTGGCGGAAATGACCGGCGACGCCTTTCCGGACGTGACGCCGCCCGCGGTGCTGGTGTTCGCCGCCGATCATGGGGTAGCGCATGAAGGTGTTTCGGCCTTTCCCCAGCACGTGACGGCCCAGATGGTGGCCAATTTCGTGGCCGGTGGGGCGGCGATCAATGTCTTCGCCCGCCAGATCGGCGCGCGCCTCGAGGTGATCGACGTGGGGGTGGCCGCCGAGCTGCCCGGGGAAGGGGTGGTGGTCGACAAGGTCCGGGCCGGCACCGCCAACTTCACCCGGCAGGATGCCATGAGTCGCGCCGAGGCACGCCAGGCACTCGACATCGGCGTTCGCGCGGCAAACCGCGCCATCGAT
This sequence comes from Halomonas korlensis, assembly GCF_900116705.1. Lineage (GTDB taxonomy): Bacteria > Pseudomonadota > Gammaproteobacteria > Pseudomonadales > Halomonadaceae > Halomonas > Halomonas korlensis. Next base: position 87,771 of record NZ_FPBP01000011.1, read on the forward strand.
GCCGGGTGTCGTTGCCTGATCGTCGGTGAAATGGGCATCGCCAACACCACCGCGAGTAGTGCGATGCTGGCGGTGCTCGCCGGGGAGGCGGTCGGGCCGCTGGTCGGCGCGGGAACCGGCATTGCCGAGAGCCGCCTGGCCCACAAGACGGCCGTGATTGAACGCGCCATCGCAGCAAGGCAGGCCGATCCGGACGATCCCCTGGAGTTGTTGGCCAAACTGGGCGGGCTGGAAATCGGCGCCATGGCCGGGGCCTTCCTCGGCTCGGCGGCGCGTCGCCGTCCGGTCCTCGTCGATGGCTTCATCGCCACCGTGGCCGCGCTGCTGGCGTGTCGGCTCTGCCCGGCAACACGTGACTATCTGATCTTCGCTCACCGTTCTTGCGAACCCGGCCATGAGGTAGCGCTGTCGGCCCTGGCGGCGACGCCGCTGCTGGATCTCCAGATGCGGCTGGGGGAGGGGAGCGGCGCCGCCCTGGCCTTCCCGCTGCTGCAGGCGGCCACCCGCATGCTCGCCGAGATGGCAACCTTCGACGCCGCCGGTGTGGCCGCGGGCGACACGCGGTGATGGTGACCGTCGAACCCTTGACGCTCTGGGGACTCTGGCTGCTGTTGGGGGCGATCGTCGTGGATCTGCTCGTCGGCGACCCGCCTGCGGTGCCGCATCCGGTGGTCGCCATCGGCAAGCTGATCAGCCAAGGCGAGCGGCTATGGAATCGCGGCCCGGGGTCGATTCGGCGCCGCAATGGCCTGATGCTGACCGTCGGCGTGGTCATCGGTGTCTACCTGGTGACCTGGGCGGGGCTTTTGATGCTCTCTCGACTGCACGCCGGGCTGGCCCTGGTGGCCGAGTTGTGGCTGCTGTCGACGACGCTGTCGATCAAGGGACTGGGCAAGGCCGCGCGCGCCGTCACCGAGCCCTTGCGACATGGCCAGCTTCCCGCGGCGCGACGAGCGCTCGGCATGATCGTGGGCCGCGATACGGCCGACCTGCAGGAGCGCGAGATTGCCCGCGCCACCGTGGAAACCGTGGCCGAGAACACCGTCGACGGGATTACCGCGCCGCTTTTCTGGGCGCTGATCGGCGGTGCGCCGCTGGCGCTGGCCTACAAGGCCGTCAATACCCTGGATTCGATGATCGGCTATCGCAACAAGCGTTACACCGACTTCGGTTTTGCCGCCGCCAGGCTCGATGACCTGGTCAACTGGCTGCCGGCGCGACTGACGGCCCTTTGCCTGTGGCTCGCCGCGCTGGTCATGCCCGGCATGCACCGACGTGCTGCGCTGGCCGGCACCTGGCGCGACGCGCCGGGCCACCCAAGCCCCAACGCCGGCTGGCCGGAAGCCATGGTGGCCTGGCTGCTCGGCGTGCAACTCGGCGGTACCAGCACCTACGCCGGCGTTGCCTCGCATCGCCCGACCCTGGGGGTGGTGCGTGAACCACTCGGCGTCGCGCATATTCCTCGCGCGGTGCTGATGATGCACGGTGGCTGGGTAGTCTTCACACTGTTGATGATCCTGGCAGTACTGACGAGGCAGGCGTGGTTATGAGTCGCTCAGAGGCACATCGTTCGGACGCGCCGTTGCCTGGCGCGGCGTGGCCCGAGCATGGCGGGCAGGTTGCGCCGCTGCTCGCGCGTTTCGGCCTCCCCGCCGATCATGCGGTGACGGATTTCAGTGCCAACCTCAATCCCCTCGGCCCGCCGGCCTGGCTCGGTCGCTGGCTGGCCGCGGCCTGCGAGGGGCTTGGCCGTTATCCCGATCCTGACTATGGCGATGCGCGCCGCGCCATTGCCGAGCACGAGGGAGTGACCCCCGAGCAGGTGCTGCTGACCAACGGCGGGGTTGAAGCGATCTTTCTCGCCGCCGCCCGGCATGCCGGCGGACGCGCGGCCATCGTCGAGCCGACCTTCACGGAATACGCGCGGGCCTGCCGCCATTATCGGCTGGCGATTGAAGAGGTCGCGCTCAGTGGCGAGTGCTTCGAACTCGACGAAGCGGCGGCGCGGGTGGCCATGTCGCGCTGCAACGTGCTGTTTCTCTGCCGGCCCAACAATCCCACCGGCACGCTGGTGCCGTTTGAGCGGGTCGAGGCCATGCTGGCCGCGGCGCAGCGGCATGGCTGCCACCTGGTGGTGGACGAGGCCTTCGTCGATTTCGTGATGGGCGATGAGCGCTTGACGTCCCTCCTGGCGCGCTACCCTAACCTTTTGCTGCTGCGCTCCCTGACCAAACACTATGCCGTTCCCGGTCTGCGCCTCGGTTACCTGCTGGGCGATGCGGCGAGCGTGTCGCGCCTGGCAAGCCTGCAGATGCCGTGGAGTGTCAATCACTTCGCCGCCGAGCTGGTGGCGCCGCTGCTGGCCGATGATGATTATCGGGCTCGCACCCGTGACTGGCTCGGGGTCGAGCAGCCTCGCCTCCAGGCCGGGCTGGCCGCGGCGGGGCTCAAGGTCGTGCCGAGCCGAGCCAATTTCTTCCTGCTGCAACCGGCGGCGGGGCCGAGCACCACCGACGCCCTCTTCGAGGCGTGGTTGCAGGCGGGCATCCTGACGCGCCATACCCGCAACTTCCCCGGCCTGGACGGTGGCTGGCTGCGCCTGGCGTTGAGGAGCCGCGCCGACAACGACCGCCTGCTGGCGGTGCTGGGTGCGAGAGGCCCGACATGATCGCCTTCGTCAGTGGCGGGGCGCGCTCCGGCAAGAGTCAGGTCGCCGAGACGCTGGCGCGGGAATGGCATCGCCGGCACGGCGGGCGACGTTACTACCTGGCCACGGCGATGGCGTCGGACGCGGAAATGGCGGCACGGATCGCGCGTCACCGCCGGGAGCGCGGCGATGGCTGGATCACCCTCGAGGCGCCGGTGGCGCTCGACGAGGCGCTGGCCGGCGTGGAGGCGGGCAGTACGGTGCTGCTCGACTGCCTGACGCTCTGGGCCAGCCAGTGGCTGTATGGCAGCGGGTTACCCGAGGCAGAGGGCGGGCGGATGCTGTCGGCCCTGCTCGACAAGGCCCGGCTGAAGACTATCGGTCTGGTCGTGGTTTCCAACGATCTCAACGAGGACCTGCCGCCCCGCGATCCGGCGGTTTGGCATTATCTCGCCTTCCTGCAACGTCGCCACCGACAGCTGGCCCGCGAGGCCGACCGGGTGATCGAAGTGATCGCCGGCTACCCGATCGAGTGGAAGACCTCATTGAAGAACTCGGGAAAAATCGCGTGGGAAAACCCCTGGGAGGGGACATGAGAGCCGCCGGGTATGGACTGCTGCTGACGATCCAGTTTCTGACGCGGCTTCCGGTGCCCATCGAATGTCCCTGGAACCGCGAGACGAGCCGCTGGGCGCTGCGCTGTTATCCGCTGGTCGGCGCGCTGATCGGGGCGCTGCTGGCGGGTGTCGCGTTGCTCCTGCAGGGCTTGCCGGCACCGCTGCTGGCGCTGGTCCTGCTCAGTCTCTGGGTGGCGCTCACCGGCGGGCTGCATCTCGACGGGCTGATGGACATCGCCGATGCGCTGGGCAGCAACACGCCGCTGGAGCGCCGTTGGGCGATCATGAAGGACCCCCAGGTCGGCAGCTTCGGCATGCTGTCGCTGGTCTTCCTGCTCGCCTGGAAAGGCATGCTGCTGTGGGCGCTGCTGGATAGCGGCATGCCGCTTTGGCTTCTGGTCGTCGTGCCGGCGCTGGGCCGTTTTGGTGCGGTGGCGCTGCTCGGGGTGGCGCCCTGCGCGCGGCGCGAGGGGTTGGCCTGGGCCTGGCAACAGCATCTGAGGCATCGCGATGTCGGTTTTGCCGCGCTGCCGCTGGTGCTGATGGCGCTCTGGTCGATTGGAGTATCGCCGGGTCTGCTGTGGGGTTGGCTGTGGATGGTGGCCGGCCTGCTCATCTTCCTGGTGGGCTATGGCGGCCTGATGATGCGAACATTCAAGGGCATCAACGGCGATATGGTCGGTGCCGCCATTGAGGGAGGAGAACTATGCCTGCTGCTGATTGCCTGGAGCTGGTGGTGGTCCGTCATGGGGTAACGGCGTGGAATCTCGAGCGCCGCTACCAGGGCCGTCGTGACATCGCGCTGCACTGGCCGGCGGCCACCGCGGGGCTCGATCGTCTGTGGGACTGCCTGGCGACCCAGCACTTCGACGCCATCCACTGCAGCGACCTGACGCGTTGTCGCCAGACCCTGGCACATGTCATGGAGGGCCGCGAGCCGATGGCCGAGGTGCATGTCGATGCCCGCCTGCGCGAGCTCGATTTCGGCGACTACGAAGGTCTGTGTTATGACCAGCTCAAGGACGATCCCGCCTACCGCGCCTGGATCGACAGCCGGGGCGAGCAGCCCACGCCGGGGGGCGAGTCCACCTTCGCCCTGCGCGAGCGGCTCGGCGACTGGTTGGACGAGGTGTTCGCCGCGGCCGAAGGCGGCGGACAGCGTCGCGTGCTGGTGGTGTCGCACGGCGGGGTCATCCGCGAACTGCGCCGGCGCTTCGAGACCATCGACTTCTGGGAGGGTAATGTCACCCAGGCCCAGGGTCGCCTTTTCGTGCTCGTCAATTCATCAGGAGGCTGGCAATGCAGCTCTTCATCGGCGGTGCCTGCGCCGGCAAGCGAGACGCCGTAAGGTCGCGCTTCCCCGGGGCCTGCTGGCATTCCGCCTACGACGGCAAGGCCCTCGAGGCATGGCGTGAGTCCCTGCCCCGTCAGGGCGTGGTGGTACTGGAAGGCTGGGAGCGGTGGTTGGCGGCCTGGCTTGTCGAGGAACCGGCGGATGATTCGCTCCGAGAGCGATTGCGCACGCTCCTGGCAAACTGGCGGGACCTCGAGCGCGAGACGGCCGTCAGCGTGCTATTGATCCTGCCGGAAATGGGCCGCGGCATCGTGCCGATCGACAGGGCAGAGCGTCGGCTTCGCGACCTGGCCGGGTGGCTGGCCCAGGACGCGGCGGCCTGCTGCGAGGCGGTCTGGTATGTGCGTCATGGTCTCGTGCACCGTCTATCAGCGGATGTGCCGACAGCATGAAGTGCTGTTGACCCGCGTTGACGGCTTGGCTGGAGGTTGCTAGGTTACGCTCTCTCTCAGGTGCTGGTGGCAAGTTGCTGCCAGTGAAACGGGAAGTCGGTGCGCCTTTCCAGGCCATCCCGACGCTGCCCCCGCAACGGTGATCGAGACAAGAACGGCTATTACGCCACTGTGCTAAAGGCACGGGAAGGCAGCCGTTCGGGAAGCCAGGTTCAACCCTGCTTCCGCTCGTCAGCCCGGAGACCGGCCCGAGAGTTCAATGCCGGGTCGCGGTGGGCGACGTCGAGGCAGGGCTGGCGTCGCCGTTGCACATTCTGCTGGTTGTCCCTCCTCCTCGATCCCTTGCCGTCCCGGTGACTGCAAAAAATATTGCCGTACGGGTGAGTACGGCGAGCAAGGGAATCCCCATGAAAACCAGAACCTCTGCGCTGCATGGCCTGGCTGCCTTCAGCCTGGCGACCCTTCCGCTGGCCGTTCAGGCGCAGACCGAGACGTCCGGCTCCGGCGATCAGGCCCAGCGCCTCAACCCCGTGGTCGTCACCGCGGCCCTTGCCCCGCGTACCGCCGATCAGAGCCTGGCCTCGGTCACGGTACTCGACGAGGCCACCCTGCGCCGTCAGGACCCCGCCAGCATGACCGACCTGCTGCGTGGCCAGCCGGGGGTTGATGTGACCTCGAATGGTAGCTTCGGCAAGAACAGCAGCGTCTATATCCGCGGCACCAGCAACGACCAGAACGTTTTGTTGATCGACGGTATTCGCCTGAGATCGGCTACCGCTGGCGCCGCCGCCTGGCAGTTCCTGGACCCTCGCTTGTTCGAGCGCGCCGAGATCGTGCGGGGGCCGCGCGGCAGCCTCTACGGCGCCGACGCGGTGGGCGGCGTGGTACAGCTATTCACGCGCCAAGCGGAGGAGGGTGGCCCCAGTCCCGGTGTCTCTCTGGGTGGAGGCTCCTTCAACACCCAGCGAGGCAGCGCCACATTTTCCGGAGAGAGTGACGGCACGCGTTACAGCTTTGCCGCCAGCCGTTTCGACACGGATGGCGCACCCGTTCGACGCGGGGGAGACGACAAGGGCTACGACAGCACCTCGGCCCTGGCTCGAGTAGCGCATACCTTCGACGGCGGCGCTGAACTTGGTGTTCTGGCACTCCGCTCTAGAGGCAATACCGAATTCGATGGTGGAGACACCGACTTTGTCCAGCAGGTGGCAGGTGTCTATGCCGAGGCACCCCTTACGGATGATTGGCGCAGTCGCCTCAGCTTGAGTGAAGCGAGGGATGAGAGTGACACGGTCGATAGTTTCGGGGATTCGGTATTCGATACTCGAACCCGAACGGCGCGCTGGGAGAATACCCTGTACCTGGGAGCCCATGAACTGGTCGCCGGCATCGAACACAGCGAAGACAGGGTTAGCGGCACGACGGCTTTCGAAGAGGATAGTCGAGACAATACGGCGGTCTTTGCTCAGGGGCTGCTGGACGTTACGCCGCTTTCCCTTCAGGCCAGCCTGCGGCATGACGACAACGAGGCTTTTGGTGAGGAAGTCACCGGTAGCCTGACAGCGGGTTATGAGCTTGATGATTTCCATACCCTGCGCACCAGCTACGGCACGGCGTTCAAGGCCCCGACCTTTAATGACCTGTACTTTCCCAATTTCGCGAATCCCGATTTGGAGGCCGAGACCTCCGAAACCTTCGAGGTGGGTGTCCGAGGCCAGTACCAGTCCCTCTTCTGGGACATCGCAGCCTACCAGACCGAAATCGATGATCTGATTTCCTTCACCTTACAGAACGGAAGGTTTGCTCCCTTCAATGTCGACGAGGCAAGAATCCGGGGTATCGAGCTATCCGCTGGTGCCGAGATCGATGACTGGACCCTCCAGGCGGCACTGACCTATACCGATCCAGAGAACCGGAGTGGTGAGAATGCCGGCAATCGCCTACGGCGCCGAGCGACCCAGGGCCTGCGTCTGGATATCGACCGCGAGTTGGGCGACTGGTCTCTGGGTGGCTCCTGGATCGCTCAGAACCATCGTTATGACGATGCGGCCAACGAGAACCGGCTGGCGGGCTATGGCCTGCTCAACCTGCGCGCCGGTTGGCAATTCGCGCCGTTGTGGTCGGCCCGGGTGACCGTCGAGAACGCCTTTGATCGAGAGTATGCAACAGCCCGATTCTTGGATGGTGAAGACTATCTCAACGCCGGCCGTTCCGCCTTCGTCAGTGTCCACTTTGGCCAGTAAGCGTGCCTGGCCTCGGCGTCTTGGCGGGCTCGTCCTGGCCGTTGTGCCGTGGCTGACGGGGGTATCGCACGCCAATGAGGTCTGCGCTGTCGACGATCGCCAGCGCGAGGTGTGTCTCGAAGCGCCTGCCGAGCGCATCGCGGTGCTGTCGCCGGGGGCCACCGAGCTGACCTATGCCGCCGGGGCCGGCGACAAGGTCGTGGCGGTGGTGTCCTACAGCGATTATCCGCCCGAGGCGAAAGAGGTCACGTCGGTGGGCAGCCACACGCGGGTCGATCTGGAAACCCTGGTGTCGTTGCAGCCGGACCTGGTGGTCGGCTGGGTGACCGGCAATCCCGCCGAGCAGTTGGAGACCATCGAGTCGCTGGGCATGCCGGTGTTCTACATCGAACCGCGCGACTTCGAGGGAGTGTCGACCGGCATCGAGCGCCTGGCGCGGCTGGCGGACACGCAAGACGAGGGCGACCGGGTCGCCCAGACGTTTCGCGACGGCATGTCGGGGCTCGCGGCGCGTCATGCCGACGCGGCGACGGTGCCGGTGTTCTATCAGGTCTGGGACGAGCCGCTGATGACCGTCAATGATGTCCACCTGATCGGCAAGGTCATCGAGCTGTGCGGGGGATACAACGTCTTCGGCGAGCAGTCGCGACTGGTGCCGCGCATCGACGACGAGTCGGTGCTGGACGCCGACCCCGAGGCGATCATCGCCGGCGGCATGGGCGAGGAGAATCGCGACTGGCTTGACCACTGGTCTCAGTATCCCGGCCTCACCGCGGTCGACCGCGACAACCTGTTCTTCGTGCCGCCGTCGCTGATCCAGCGGCCCACCCCGCGCTTGCTCGAGGGCAGCCGGATACTCTGCGAGAAACTGGAGGTGGCCCGTGCTAGACGCTGATCGCGAGGCGCCATGCGTCGCTTGACCCTGCCCCTGGCGCTGCTGCTGGCCGCCTCGCTTGCGGCGCTAGCGCTGTCGGCCGGCGTCGGCAGCGCCAACCTGGCGCTTGGCGAGCTGTGGGCGGTGCTGGGCGGCGGCGGCGATGCCCTGTCGCGCACCCTGATTCTCGAGCTGCGCCTGCCGCGTTCGCTCTCCGCCTTCGCCACCGGCGGGCTGCTGGCGGTCGCCGGGGCGCTCATGCAGGTGCTGCTGCGCAATCCGCTCGCCGATCCATACGTGCTGGGCCTGTCCGGCGGCGCGGCAGTCGGCGCACTGGCGGCGATGCTGGCGGGGCTCGGCGGCATGGTGATCTCCGGTTCGGCCTTCGCCGGTGCGCTGCTCTCCACGCTGCTGGTATTCGGTCTCGCCCACGGCACCGGCAGTTGGACGCCTTCGCGGCTGCTGTTGACGGGCGTGGTGGTTGCCGCCGGCTGGGGGGCGGTCGTCACACTGATGCTGGCGCTGAGCCCCGCCGAGCGCCTGCCGGGCATGCTCTACTGGCTGATGGGCGATCTCGCCTATGCCCGCACACCCATGCCCTCGCTGCTGGTACTGGTGCTGGTCTGCCTGCTGGGCTTTCCGCTGGGGCGCAGCCTGAATGTGCTGGCTCGCGGGCCGATGCAGGCGGCGGCGCTGGGCGTCGCGGTTCGCCCGCTCGAGTGGACGATCTACATCACCGCCAGCCTGCTGACGGCGATGGCGGTCACCACGGCGGGGAGCATCGGCTTCGTGGGGCTGGTGGTGCCCCACATGCTGCGCCTGGTGCTGGGCAACGATCAGCGTCTGATCCTGCCCGCCTGCGCGCTGGCCGGTGGCACTTTGCTGGTGCTGGCCGACACCCTGGCGCGTACCGTGATCGCCCCGGAGCAGTTGCCGGTGGGCGTGATCACCGCGCTGATCGGCGTGCCGACCTTCCTCTACCTGCTGTACCGGAGCCGCTGATGAGCCGACTCGAGACGCGCGGGCTGGTGATCGACGTGCCCGGACGAGCGGACGGCAGGGCGCTGGATCTTTGCCTGGCGCCGGAGCAGGTGTGGGGCGTGCTGGGTCCCAACGGCGCCGGCAAGACCACCTTGTTGCATACCCTGGCCGGGCTGCGTGACCCGCGGGCCGGTCAAGTGGAACTGGACGGCCAGCCGTTGGCAAACCTGCGACGGCGGCGCGTCGCTCGCCAGCTGGGCATGATCTTCCAGGAGCGCCAGGACGGCTTTCCCGCCACGGTGCTGGAAACGGCGTTGATCGGTCGCCATCCCTACCTGTCGGCTTGGCAAATGGAGGGTGGTGATGACGTGCGCCTCGCCGAGGAGGCGCTCGAACGGCTGGATGTCGCGCATCTGAAGCACCGCCTGGTCAACACGCTGTCGGGAGGCGAACGTCAGCGCGTTGCCATCGCCACCGTGCTCACGCAATCGCCGCAGCTGTGGTTGGCCGATGAGCCCACCAACCATCTCGACCTTCACCATCAGACGGCGGTCATGGCGCTGCTGGCCGAGCAGTCGGCTGCGGGCAAGGTGGTGTTGATGTGCCTGCACGACCTCAACCTGGCCGCCCGCTGGTGCGACCACCTTTTGCTGTTCTATCCCGATGGCGAGGCCTGCTGGGGGCCGGCAAGCGACATGCTGGTGCCGAGTGCCCTGGAACGGCTCTATGACCAACGCCTGGCGACCGCCGAGATCGATGGCGCGCCGGTTTTCGTCCCTGCGAGATAAGGTCTGCTCTTTTCACCAGCTGTTTCTCACCCACTATCTATGCGGCGAGGCGCGAGTCCCCCTGGCCCTGAACTGGACTAAACCCTGAACGGGAGATGTAGCATGCGAGAAAACGCCAAGGACCCCGAACGCCATGCCCGGCGCATGGCCGCCAAGCAGAAGATCATGCAGTCGCGTATCGATCACGCACGGAAGGAGCAGGGCGTGCTGCTGGTGCTCACCGGCCCCGGCAAGGGCAAGAGCAGCTCGGGTTTCGGCATGCTGGCGCGTGCCCTGGGCCATGGCATGAAGGTGGGCGTGGTGCAGTTCATCAAGGGCAAGTTCAGCACCGGCGAGGAAGCCTTCTTCCGCGACCTGCCGGGCGTCGACTACCACGTGATGGGCGAGGGCTATACCTGGGACACCCAGGATCGCCAGCGCGACGTAGCGGCGGCCGAGGCGGCGTGGGAGGTTGCAAGCCGCATGCTTGCCGACGACCGCTACCAACTGGTGCTGCTAGATGAACTGAACATTGCCCTGCGTCATGACTACCTGGACCTCGATCGGGTTCTCGACGACCTGCAGGCGCGTCCGGCGATGCAGCACGTGGTCGCCACCGGGCGTCGTGCCCCCCAGCAGCTGATCGAGCTGGCCGATACCGTCACCGAAATGAAGGTCGTCAAGCACGCCTTCAAGGATCAGGGAGTCAAGGCCCAGAAAGGCATCGAGCTTTGAGTCGTACCCTGATGATCCAAGGCACCACCTCGGATGCCGGCAAGAGCACCGTGGTTGCGGCGATATGTCGAGCGCTGTCGCGCCGCGGGGTCTCGGTGGCGCCCTTCAAGCCGCAGAACATGGCGCTCAACAGCGCAGTGACCGTGGACGGTGGCGAGATCGGCCGCTCCACCGCGCTACAGGCGCTGGCCTGCGGGCTCGCGCCCCACAGCGACATGAATCCGGTGCTGCTCAAGCCCGAGACCGATCGCGGCGCCCAGGTGATCCTGCGCGGCCGGGTGCATGGCCACATGGATGCGCTGGATTATCACGCCTTCAAGGCTGAGGCGCGGGCCTCGGTGATGGCCGCCTGGCAGGCGTTATCGAGCCGTTACGACGTGGTCATCGCCGAGGGGGCCGGGAGCCCCGCGGAGATCAACCTGCGCGACAACGACATCGCCAACATGGGCTTCGCCGAGATGGTCGATTGTCCGGTGCTGCTGGTCGGCGACATCGACCGCGGCGGCGTCTTCGCCCAGCTGGTCGGCACCCTGGCGCTGCTTTCCGCGTCCGAGCAGGCGCGCACCTGGGGCTTTATCGTCAACCGCTTTCGCGGCGATATGGCGCTGTTGCAGCCGGGGCTCGACTGGCTCGAGGCGCGCACCGGCAAGCCGGTGCTGGGTACGCTTCCCTACCTGCAGGGCCTGCTGCTGGACGCCGAGGACAGCATCGGGCGCGAGGGTAGAACAACCACGGGTGAGCCGGCCTTGCGCGTCGTGGTGCCGGCCCTGCCGCGCGTCAGCAACCACAACGATTTCGACCCACTACGGCTGCATCCCCAGGTGCAGCTGACGTTCGTCGGCCCGAACCAGCCCGTCCCGCCGGCGGATCTGATCATCCTGCCGGGCAGCAAGAGCACGCGCAGCGATCTTCAATGGCTGCGCGCCCAGGGCTGGGAGCCAGCGCTTCAGCGCCACCTGCGTTATGGCGGCAAGCTGCTCGGCATCTGCGGTGGGTTTCAGATGCTCGGTGAGTGGATTCATGACCCGCAAGGCCTCGAGGGGCCGGCAGGATCGAGCCCGGGCTTCGGCTGGCTGAATTTCCAGACCCGCATGGTGGCCGGCAAGCAGCTGCGCAATGTCAAGGGGCGGGTGCTGCCCGAAGGCGTGCCGGTAGGCGGCTACGAGATCCACAACGGCGTGAGCGAAGGCCCGGCGCTCGCGCGTCCATTGATCGAGCTGGACGGTCGGATGGATGGCGCGGTCAGCGAGGATGGCCAGGTCATGGGCACTTATCTGCATGGGCTCTTCGACTGGCCCTTGGCGTGCCGGGCGCTACTCGCACGCCTGGGGTTGGCGCAGCCCGACACCGAGGCGGTGGACTACCGCGAGCATCGCCAGCGCGAGCTGGACCGCCTGGCCGATGCCGTGGAGGCGCACCTGGATATGGCGGCCCTCACGGCGCTGCTTGACTAAAAACGCCCTTGGATATCATGGGCTGGGTGAGCAGGATGGCTTTCCGTCGGGCAGGTACTGGGTGAACAGTGCGGGATCGTCGCTGATCACGCCATCCACACCCCAGTCCCAGATCGGTTGGAACGCTATCGGGTCGTTGGGGGTGTAGCAGAATAGCGCATAGCCAGCGTCCTTGATGTCGCGGGCATCCTTCTTCTTCAGCTTGCGCCAGTTGAGATGCAGGCTGAAGGCGTCGAGCCTTTCGGCCTCCTTTCGCCAGCCCGCGGGAAGCTTGTCGTATAGCAGGCCGATGCGCAGCAGCTCGGCGTCACGCTGGAAGGCACGCGCGGCCGAAAGGGTCTGGACGTCGAAGCACGACACCACCAGCTGCTCTGCCGGCAGTGCCTTCAGCGCCATGGGCAGGGCGGTGTCGACCAGCGCCTGGCCGCTGCGACCCCGGTTGACCTTGAGTTCCAGATTGAGCCCCATGTCGAGCGAGCCGATCAGCGCCAGCATTTCTTCCAGGGTGGCCATGGGCTCGCCGGCGCAGTCCTTATGAAACCAGCTGCCGACGTCCAGGGCTCTTGCCTTGTCGAGCGTCAGTTTCGCCAGCTTGCCGCGGGTGTTCGAGCAGCGCCTTACGCCGTTGTCGTGCCAGATTACCGGCGTGCCGTCGCCGAGCAGTTGCACATCGAGCTCGACCCAGTCGCAGCCGGCCCGCTTGGCCTCGCGAACGGCGGTCAAGGTGTTCTCCGGTGCCCGGGCCGAGAGCCCGCGGTGAGCAATGGTACGCGGAAGCGCGCTGGCGGTAGTGGCATTCGGCATGTAAGCAGTCCCATAGGGTGCGAAAGACAAGGGTCGAGTCTGTGTCTGGAAAATGACAATCGCATGAACGTCGCGAAGGCGCCGGCTCTCCGCCGCCGGGCAGTATGGCCGCCGCGCCAGCGAGATGACGTTATGATAGGCTTCGCGCCGAACGTGATCATAACGAGATCAAAGGGTAGCGCAATGAACGTCTTGCATGTCACCGACGAGGCCAACCGCGATGCCTGCCTGGCACGGTTATGTGCCGAACATTACGGCAAGGCGGCGGGATTGGCGCCGCTGGTGACGTTTGCCGGCACCCGTCGGGTGCTGTTCGTCGAGCAGGCCGCGCGCCTGCTGGCACTTGTGAACGGCGAGGGAGCACCGCTGGCGCTGGCCTTGCTGGTGCTGGACGAGACCGGAGAGGGCATGACGCTGGCCCTGGCCTGCAGCCTCACCGAGGATGACGAGCCGCGCCGCCGGCTGATCAACGAGCTGGCGCTCAAGGCGCCGCTGCAAGTGAGCGCCGCCGATGCCGATCAGGAGGCATTCTATCGCCGCTGCGGCATCACGCGGTGGTTTTCCAGCGGCGACAGCGAGCGAATCGGTGTGACCTCTCGCCACCCCGCCCGGCGTCTCGCCGATCTCGCCGCGACCCTGCGGGTCGACGACGAGATCGTACTCCGACAATTCAAGCATGATCCGAAAACATTCGAGAGCGAAAAGCGTCGCTTTGTCGATGGCCTGGCGGCGTTCCCCGAAACCCTGACTTGACCGCCGGGGCGTTCGGCGTTTGGATAGCGCATGATTTCTCGTTATCAACCCAAGGAAGCGCTTCATGGCCAAACGCATTCAGTTCGCCCACACCGGTGGGTCCGAGGTTCTCGAACTCGTCGATGTCTCCCCGTCCGATCCCGGCCCTGGCGAGGTCCGGGTGAAGAACGAGGCGATCGGCCTGAACTTCATCGACATCTATTTCCGCACTGGCCTGTATCCCGCGCCCTCCCTGCCTTCGGGCCTGGGGACCGAGGGCGCCGGCGTGGTGGATGCGCTGGGCGAGGGCGTCACGCACCTCAAGACGGGTGACCGCGTCGCCTATGCGCAGGGCCCGCTGGGCGCCTATGCCGAGTACCATACCCTACCCGCCGACAAGGTCGTGGTGCTGCCGGATTCCGTCGATTTCGACACGGCCGCGGCCTGCCTGCTCAAGGGCCTGACCGTGCAGTACCTGCTGCGTCAGACCTGCCCGCTGAAGGGTGGCGAGACGATTCTCTTCCACGCCGCCGCTGGTGGTGTCGGCTCGATCGCCTGCCAATGGGCACGCGAGCTGGGCGTGAAGCTGATCGGCACCGTGAGCTCGCCCGAGAAGGCGGCCCTCGCCGAGAAGAACGGCGCCTGGGCGACCATCGACTACACCCGTGAGGACGTGGCCGAGCGGGTGCGCGAGTTGACGGGCGGGGAGATGTGCGACGTGGTCTACGACTCGGTGGGCAAGGATACCTGGGAGCTGTCCCTGGACTGCCTGAAGCCACGCGCGCTGATGGTCAGCTTCGGCAATTCGTCGGGGCCGGTTGACGGCGTCAACATCGGCATTCTCAATCAGAAGGGCTCGCTCTTCGCCACTCGCCCGAGTCTCAACGGCTATGCCGATACTCGCGAGCGCCTGGAGATGATGGCCAACGACCTCTTCACCATGCTGGAGAGCGGCAAGGTGAAGATCGACATCGCCCAGCGCTACCCGCTGGAAGAGGCGGGCAAGGCCCAGGATGCCGTGCAGGCTAGAAAGACGACCGGATCGACGATCCTCTTGCCTTGACCCCGAGGGAGTGAGCCATGAGTCACGTATTCCACCGCAACCTGACGCAACGCTACCCGATGGCCGTCAAGGGGGAAGGCCCCTATCTGATCGACAGCCAGGGCAAACGCTACCTGGATGCCAGCGGCGGCGCCGCGGTGTCCTGCCTTGGCCACAGCGATGCCGACGTTATCGAGGCCGTCCGTCATCAGATAGGTCAGGTGGCCTATGCTCATACCTCCTTCTTCACCACCGAGCCGATGGAGGCGCTCGCCGACCATCTCATTGCGCGCGCCCCCGAGGGGCTGGAGTCGGTGTATTTCGTCTCGGGAGGATCGGAGGCGATCGAGGCTGCGTTGAAGCTTGCCCGCCAGTACTTCATCGAGATCGGCCAGCCCGAACGCAAGCATCTGATCGCCCGCCGCCAGAGCTATCACGGCAATACCCTCGGCGCCCTGGCCACGGGCGGCAATGAGTGGCGGCGACGCCAGTTCGAACCCCTGCTGATCAATGTCAGCCATGTCAGCCCCTGCTATGCCTATCGCGGCCTGCGACCGGGCGAAACCCTGGAAGGCTACGCCATTCGCCTGGCCGCCGAGCTCGAGGAGGAAATCCAGCGTCTGGGCCCGGAGAACGTGATGGCCTTCGTGGCCGAGCCGGTGGTCGGGGCGACCCTGGGCGCGGTGACGGCGGTTCCGGATTATTTCACTCGAGTGCGCGAGATCTGCGATCGTCACGGCATCCTGATGATCCTCGATGAGGTGATGTGTGGCATGGGGCGCACCGGCACGCTCTTCGCCGCCGAGCAGGAAGGCGTGACGGCTGACCTGATCACCGTTGCCAAGGGGCTCGGTGCCGGTTATCAGCCGATCGGCGCCACCCTGGTCAGCCGTCGGATCCATGAGGCCATTGCCAATGGTTCGGGGTTCTTCCAGCACGGCCATACCTATATCGGTCATGCGACGGCCTGCGCGGCGGCGCTGGCCGTGCAGCATGCCATCGAGGATCGCCATCTCCTGCCCCAGGTGACGCGCCTGGGCGAGAGCCTGCATGAGCGCCTGGTCGAGCGCTTCGGTTCACACCCGCATATCGGCGACATTCGCGGGCGGGGGATGTTTCGGGGTATCGAACTGGTCGAGGATCGCGACAGTAAGCAGCCCTTCGATCCCGAACTCAAGCTTCATGCGAGGATCAAGAAAGCCGCCATGGGGCATGGGCTGATGTGTTATCCCATGGGAGGCACACTCGATGGTCGGTCCGGTGATCATATCCTGCTGGCGCCCCCCTTCATCCTCGAAGAGCCTCATCTGGACGAGCTCACCGACAAGCTCGACCACGCCATACGCGATGCGCTGGGAAGCTTGTGAAGCATGTCGGATAGCTGGCCGTTTCTGTCGGCAAGTACGCTGGTCTTCATTCTTCTTGGTCTGACACTGGCCGCCTTCGCCTGGGGACGTTTCCGCTTCGATCTGGTGGCCCTGGCTGCGCTGCTGGGGTCGGTCATGCTGGGCCTGGTCCCGAGTGACGAGGCGTTCCTGGGGTTTGGCCACCCGGCGGTGATCACGGTGGCTGCGGTGCTGGTATTGAGTCGCGGTTTCGAGCGCTCAGGAGTCGTCGACATGATCGCCGTGCAGGTGCTCAAGGCAGGCGATCGGCTCCTGCTGCAGCTGCTGGTGCTTACCGGCACCGTGGCGGTGCTGTCGGGGATCATGAACAACGTCGGCGCCCTGGCACTGATACTACCCGTGGCGATGCGAATGGCCAGGGAGCACGACGTTTCGCCTTCTCTGCTGCTGATGCCGCTGGCCTTCGGGTCGCTGCTCGGGGGCTTGACCACGCTGATTGGCACCCCGCCAAACATCATCATCTCCACCTATCGTGAATCGGTCACCGGCGAGACGTTCGAGATGTTCTCCTTCACGCCGGTGGGGGCGGCAGTCGCCGGGATCGGCCTGGCCTTTATCGTGCTGCTTGGGTGGCGGTTGACCCCGCAGCGTGCCGGCAAGGCTTCCCGGGAGGAAATGTTCGATACGGCGAATTATCTCTTCGAAGTGGAAGTCGGCAAGGAGGCCAAGGCGGTAGGCTGGACCCTGCCTGACCTGCATGCCGAGCTGGAGGAAACCATTCCGGTGCTGGCCGTGGTGCGCGACGGTCGGCAACGTGCGGGACATGCCTTTTACGGCAGCCTACGCGAGGGCGATGTGTTGTTGGTGGAAGCCGGCCCCGAGGAGATGAAGCAGCTCGAGAACAAGGCAGGACTCCTGCTCAGTGCAAAATCGGATGAGGATGCCGAGGCGAGCGACGCCAAGGTGGACCACGCCGAGGTACCCACTGAGAGCGACACGCGCGCTCGGGCGTCAAACGAACAGGGCCAGACGCGAGAGGATGAAAAGCCCACGCAGGGGCTACGTAACAAGGTTGTCGATGCCGAGGAGCTGCAGCTGATCGAAGGCGTGGTGCGCAACGACTCCATGATGATCAACCGGACCGTCAGCCAGTTGCGTCTTCACAACCAGTTCGGCCTGCACTTGGTGGCGGTGGCGCGCGATGGTGGACGTCTCAAGCAGCGTCTCCACGATATTCGCTTTCGTGCCGGCGATGTGCTGTTACTGCAGGGCGGGGTCAGTGACATTACCGAGAGCTTGGCCACCCTGGGCTGCTTGCCGCTGGCCAATCGCAACCTGAACCTTGGCCACCCGCGTCTGTTGATCGTCTCGATCGCCATCTTTGCCGCCGCGATCTTGATCATGCTGTTCGACCTGTTGCCGGCCGCGGTAGCGCTTGCTACGGCGGCCCTAGTGTCGCTGTTGGTGGGCGTGCTGCCGCTGCGCGAGGGCTATCAGGCCATCGACGGGCCGGTGATCGTGCTGCTGGGGGCGATGATTCCGGTCGGCCAGGCGCTCGAAACCAGCGGTGGGGCGGCGCTTATCGCCGATGCGATGCTGGCATTGGGCAGCGGCTGGCCGGTGATAATGACGCTGGTCGGGCTCTTTATGCTTTCAATGCTGCTTTCCAATGTGATCAATAATGCCGCGGCGGCGTTGTTGATGGCGCCCATCGCCGCCAGCCTGGCCAACGGGTTTGATGCCTCACCGGACCCCTTCCTGATGGCCGTCGCCGTCAGTGCCTCCTGCGCCTTCCTCACACCCATCGGACATCAGTCCAATACGCTGGTGATGGGCCCGGGCGGCTACCGCTTCGGGGACTACTGGAAGCTCGGCCTGCCGCTGTCGTTGGTAGTGATGGTCGTGGCCATCCCGATGATTCTGCTGGTCTGGCCGCTGTAAGGTCGCGCCTTGATCGGGGTCCTTGAAAGGGTAGATACCAAAGCGCCCAGGCAGTGCCTGGGCGCTTTGGGATGATGGACGTTAACAGGCGGCCGGGGTCATGCTGCATTGTGACGCAGGATGTTGGCCTTGTCGGTGGCGAACGCGTCGTAGTCGAAGTCATCGACGCTGAGCAGTTCCAGTACCTCGGCCTCGCGCTCGCGCATGAAGACGGCGTCTTCCTCGCTGATCAGGCCCTTGGCCAGCGCGGCTTCCACACGCTGCTCCGGGTGCAGGGCCTGCGCCGGTATTTCACCCTTGGCGTGGGCCTTGTTGACGGTGCGGTAGAGGGCCTCGGCGCGCTCCTGAGTGGCGAGCAGGGCATTGTAGTGCGCCAGCGGATTGTCGCGTGAGCCGTCGTTTTGCTGCCATGTCACATCCAGCAGGTAGCGACGCAGGGCGGTATCCCGCGACACGGCCTGGGCAATTTCGCGGGCCAGATCATCGTGAGGACGCTTCCAGCGCCGGCCAGTGGGCATCACCAGGACCCGCAGCAGCCGGCCCAGGGCTCGGTTGGGCAGGTTGTCGAAGACTTCATCGAAGGCCTGTTCGGCGCGCTCAAGCAGGTAGGTGCAGCCGTAGTGCAACAGGGCTGCCTCGCCTTCGACCTGATCGCCTTCCTGCCAGCCCTTGAGGGTCATCGACACCAGATAAAGATTGGAGAGCACATCGCCCAGGCGCGCCGAGAGCATCTCGCGCTGCTTGAGGGAGGAGCCGAGGCTCGCCATGGCGGCGTCGGCGCAGAGGCCGAAACCGGCAGAGAGCCTGGCGACGTCCCGGGCGTAGGGCGCGGCGACGGTGTCAAAGGGCGTGCTCGGCCTGCCCAGGCCCAGCCCCTGGGTGAGGGCGCGAGCGGCATTACCGAAGACCAGACCGGCATGGGCGAAGAAGGCGTGATCGAAGGACTCGAGGTTGTCGGCGTCCTTGGCGGCCAGTTCCTCGAGCACGTAGGGATGGCAGCGAATGGCGCCCTGGCCGAAGATCATCAGGTTGCGAGTCATGATGTTGGCACCTTCCACGGTGATCGCCACCGGATTGGCGCTGTAGCCGATGCCCAGGTAGTTGCGCGGCCCCAGGGTGACGGCCTTGCCGCCGTGGATATCCATGGCATCGCTCAGGATCAACCGCTGGAACTCGGTGAGCTGGCTCTTGAGAATCGCCGAGGGCACCGCCGGCTTCTCGCCGTGATCAATGGTGTTGGCGGTTTGATAGACCGCGGAGCGGGCAATGTACGCCAGGGCGCTCATGCGCGCCAGGGGCTCCTGAATGCCCTCCATTTCCGCCACCGGCACGTTGAACTGACGACGGATGCGTGCGAAGCCGCCGCTCCAGCCGACGGCGTAGCGAGCGGTGCCGGTGGCGCCGGAGGGCAGGGTGATGCAGCGGCCGATGGAGAGGCATTCGACCAGCATGCGCCAGCCCTGACCGATCATCTCGTTGCCGCCGATGATGGTGGAAAGCGGCACGAAGAGGTCGTGGCCCTTGATCGGCCCGTTGAGGAAGGGGCTGCCAATGGGGTGATGTCGACGCCCGATTTCCATGCCCTGGGTGTCGCGGGGTATCAGCGCCAGCGTGATGCCGCGATCTTCCTCGTCGCCGAGCAGGTGCTCGGGGTCGAAGAGACGGAAGGCCAGGCCGATCACGGTGGCGATGGGGGCCAGGGTGATCCAGCGCTTCTCGAAATTCAGCCTCAGGCCCAGCACTTCCTCGCCGTCGATCATCTGCCGGCAGACCACGCCGGTATCGGGCAGCGAGGTGGCATCACTGCCGGCGCGCGGGCCGGTGAGGCCGAAGCAGGGAATCTCGCGACCATCGGCCAGGCGCGGCAGGTAGTGGTCCTTCTGCGCTTGCGTGCCGTACTTGAGCAGCAACTCACCCGGCCCAAGTGAGTTGGGCACGCCGACGGTGACCATCAATGTCTCGCTGACCGAGAGCTTCTGCAGCACCAGCGACTGGGCCTTGGCGGAAAAGCCCAGGCCGCCATACTGCTTGGGAATGATCATGCCGAAGAAGCCTTCCCGCTTCAGGTAATCCCACAGCTCCTGGGGCAGGTCCGCCCGCTCCTTGGCGATCTCCCAGGTATTGCACATGCCGGCGGCGACGCTGCACTGCGTGTCGAGGAAGGCCTGTTCTTCTTGCGAGAGCCCTGTGTCCTCGACGCCCAGCAGGCGGTCCCATCTCGGGCGCCCGGAGAATAGCTCGCCGTCCCAGGCAACGGTGCCGGCCTCGAGGGCCGTGCGTTCGGTATCCGATACCCTCGGGGCGACCTTCTTGAAAACGGCGAACAGCCGTGGCGACAGCCAGCGGATGCGCAACGCCGGCAGGCCGACGGCGGCGATACCGGCGGCACCGAGCAGCAGCCAGATGCTAGTCACTGTGGCGCCAGTGATCAGACCGATCAGGCCGAGAACGGCCAATACGCCGAGAGCAGGCAGGGCGCCGGCCTCGCGCCGCATGACTTCCAGCAGGCCGGCCACCGCGAGCAGGAGCAGGATCAAGGTGAGCATGGAAGATCTCCATCGTGATGTGGGCAATGGTTTCGGGCAATGATTTCGAACAGTTGTTTGAATTCTCACAGACTAGCCCATTGTTCTGCAACTGACCATGCCCGAAATCGTTGCCGTCTCAACGCAAACGCCCCACATCGGCTGTCAGCCGACGCGGGCGTGTTGGATGGGTTGCGCCGGAGGCGGCGGAACTCGGCGCTCAGGCCAGGCGGCGTTGTGGGGCCTGTCTCGCCGGCGCGCCATTGGCGACATGGTAGGGCGCCGTGCTGCGGGGCAGTGGCTCACGGCCGCGTATCCGGTCGGCGATCTTCTCGGCCAGCATGATGGTCGGCGCATTGAGATTGCCGGTAGGAATGACGGGAAAAAGCGAAGCATCGACCACGCGCAAGCCTTCCAGGCCGTGGACGCGGCCTTCGCCATCGACCACCGCGTCGTTACCCTCGCCCATGCGACAGCTGCCGCAGGGGTGGTAGGCGGTCTCGGCGTGTTCGCGCACGAAGGCGTCGAGCTCGGCATCGCTCTGGACGTTCTGCCCCGGCGAGACCTCGCGACCTCGATAGGCATCGAAGGCGGGCTGGGCGATGATCTCGCGGGTCAGGCGAATAGCGTCGCGGAACTCCTGCCAATCCTTCTCTTTCGCCATGTAGTTGAACAGGATGCTCGGGGCGGCCTGGGGATCGCGGGAGGTCAGGCGGATGCGGCCGCGGCTCTCGGAGCGCATCGAGCCGACGTGGGCCTGGAAGCCGTGGGCCTGCACCGCGCTCTTGCCGTTGTAGCTGATGGCGATGGGCAGGAAATGGTACTGCAGATTGGGCCAGGCCTCCTCGTCACGGCTGCGAATGAAGCCGGCCGCCTCGAACTGGTTGCTGGCGCCGACACCTTTGCCGAGCAGCAGCCACTCGGCGCCAATCTTCGGCTGGTTGACCCACTTCAGCGCCGGGTAGAGCGAGATCGGCTGCGTGCACTCGTACTGGATATACATCTCCAGGTGATCCTGGAGGTTCTCGCCGACCCCGGGCAGCTCGTGGACCACGGGGATGTCCAGCGCGGCGAGGTGCTCGGGATTGCCGACGCCCGAGCGCTGCAGGATCTGCGGCGAGGCGATGGCGCCGCCACATAGCAGCACTTCACAGCGGGCGCGAACCTGTCGCGGCTGGCCCTTGAGATTGCCCTTGAGATTGCCCCTGAGATTGTCCTTAATAAAGTAGCGCACCCCCACGGCGCGCTTGCCCGAGAATTCGATCACGTCGGTGGTGGCGTGGGTTTCGATGGTCAGGTTGGGGCGGCCCTTGGCCTGGTCGAGATAGCCGCGGGCGGTGGAGGCGCGCCGGCCATGCGGCGTGACGAAGCGGTCCATGGGCCCGAAGCCTTCCTGCTGATAGCCGTTGACGTCCTCGGTCTCCGGGTAGCCGGCCTGCTTGCCCGCCTCGATGAAGGTGCGATAGAGCGGATTGTTGCCTTCCTTGGGCGTCGTGACGCTCACCGGACCGTCGCCGCCGTGGTAAGTGTTCGGGCCGATATCACGGCTCTCGGACTTCCTGAAGTAGGGCAGGCAGTCGGCATAGCTCCAGTCTTCGAGCCCCGGGCGACGGGCCCAGTGGTCGTAGTCCAGGGCGTTGCCACGGATATAGCACATGCCGTTGATCAGCGAGGAGCCGCCGAGTCCCTTGCCGCGCCCGCATTCCATGCGGCGGCCGTTCATGTGCGGTTCGGGGTCGGTCTCGAAGGCCCAGTTGTAGCGCTTGCCCTGCAGCGGAAAGGCCAGCGCCGCGGGCATCTGGGTGCGGAAGTCGAAGCGATGGTCGCGACCACCGGCCTCGAGCAGCAGCACCTCGACCTTTGGGTCCTCGGTCAAGCGGGTGGCCAGCACGTTGCCCGCCGAACCGGCGCCGATAATGATGTAGTCGTATTCGCGGATCTGGGACATGGGGATCTTCCAAGGCGAAAACTGAAGCGGGGCTATTCCGTGGGCAGGTCCTCGCGAGGGCGCTGTGAACCCATCCCTGGGCGCTACATTCGCCTTCCCTGGCGAATGACCCTCGCTTTGACCTGCTCCCGGCGCCCCTAGGCGAGGCCTGGGGTAGCTAGGTCTGGATGGGTTTCAGAACACCGACTCGAAGGGTCCCATCTCGATCTGCACCGACTTGGTCTGGGTGTAATGGGCAAGGGTTTCGAGGCCGTTCTCGCGGCCCACA
This sequence comes from Halomonas korlensis, assembly GCF_900116705.1. Classification (GTDB taxonomy): domain Bacteria; phylum Pseudomonadota; class Gammaproteobacteria; order Pseudomonadales; family Halomonadaceae; genus Halomonas; species Halomonas korlensis. Next base: position 110,441 of record NZ_FPBP01000011.1, read on the forward strand.
CCGGACTGCTTGACGCCGCCCACCGGCATTTCGGCCGGCGATTCCCCCCAGGTGTTGACCCAGCAGATGCCGGCCTCCAGCCGGTGAATGGTGCGGTGGGCGCGATTCAGGTTCTCCGTGAAGACCCCGGCGGCCAGTCCGTAATACGTGTCGTTAGCGCGCTCGATCACCTCGGCCTCGTCGTCGAAGGCCAGGATCGCCATCACCGGGCCGAAGATCTCCTCGCGCACGATACGCATATCGTCATGGCAGTCGGTGAATACGGTGGGTGCGGCCCAGGCGCCATTTGCGAAGTCGCCCTGGTCCCAGGCCTCGCCGCCGAGGAGCACCCGGGCGCCTTCCTGCTTACCCAGCGCGATGTAGTCGAGCACCTTGGCCTGGTGCTCGAAGCTGACCAGCGGGCCGAAGTTGACGGTGGGGTCGCTCGGGTCGCCGGCCCGGATGCGTGCCACGCGCTCGCTGATTCGCGCCTCGAAGGCGTCCTTCACCGAGCGCTCGACGTAGACGCGCGTGCCGTTGGTGCAGATCTGCCCGCTCGAATAGAAGTTGGCCATCATGGCGGCATCGGCGGCGCGGTCGAGGTCGGCATCGGCGTAGACGATCAGCGGCGACTTGCCGCCAAGCTCCATGGTCACATCCTTGAGGGTCGAGCCACCGGCGGCGGCCATGACCTTCTTGCCGGTGCCCACCTCGCCGGTGAACGTGACCTTGTCGATGCCCGGGTGCGCGGTGAGCATCTGGCCGACCCGGCCGTCGCCGTGCACGACATTGAACACGCCGTCGGGCAGGCCGGCCTCGGTAAGGATCTCGGCCAGCGCCATGGCGGTGAGCGGAGTCACTTCGCTGGGCTTGAAGACCATGGCGTTACCGGCGGCCAGCGCCGGGGCGGCTTTCCAGCAGGCGATCTGGATCGGGTAGTTCCAGGCGCCGATCGCCCCGACCACGCCGAGTGGCTCGCGGCGGGTATAGACGAACGAGTCCTCGCGCAGCGGGATCTGGCTGCCCTCGATGGCAGGTGCCAGGCCGGCGTAGTACTCGAGCGCATCGGCGCCGGTGACGATATCCACCGCCGCGGTCTCGCTGATCGGCTTGCCGGTGTTGCGGGTCTCGAGCTCGGCGAGCTCGTCGTTGCGCTCTCTCAATAGCGCCACGGCACGGTTGAGGATGCGACCGCGCTGCATGCCGGTCATGGCGGCCCAGACGCGCTGGCCACGGCGCGCCGCGGCGACGGCGGCATCGACATCGGCCTCGGCGGCTTGCTGCACCGTGGCGAGGTGGCTGCCGTCGAAAGGGTTGACGACCGCGAAGGTCTCGCCGGAGCTGGCAGCCACCCGGCGTCCGTCGATGTAGAGGGTCTGTAGGTCGAGAGTTGCCATAGAGGCCTCCTTCAGGAAACGGGGTGGGGCTTGCTGCCTTCTAGCAGCTGATCCAGCGTGGCATGGGCCAGACGGCGGGCCTGCTCGGCATCCAGGCCCTCGGGGGTCAGTGCACCGCGTAGCCAGAGCCCATCGATTACTGCCGCCAGGCCACGCGCCGCCTGGCGGGCCTGCTCACGTGGCATCACGCGGCAGAACTGGTTGCACAGGTTCGAGTAGAGGCGGCGGTCGTTGACCTGTTGCAGCCGCTGCAGGCGTGGTGTGTGCATGCTGCTGGCCCAGAACGCCAGCCAGGTCTTGGCTACCGGCCCGGTGACCTGGCTGCGATCGAAGTTGCCGTCGATGATCGCCCCCAGATGCGCACGCGGGCTGGGAGCGACGAGTGATCGTCGTCGGGCGGCCACGGCCTCACCCAGATCGTGCAGGATCTGGCGCATCGTCGCTTCGAGCAGGCCGTCCTTGCCGCCGAAATAATGACTGATGATGCCTGCGGAAACGCCGGCATGGCGGGCGATGCGCATCACCGTCGTATCGGCCAGGCCGACTTCATCGATGGCCGCCATGGTGGCCCTGATCAGCTGCTGTCGACGGATGGGTTCCATTCCAACCTTGGGCACCGTGCAGACTCCTTCATTGGGGATTCGTCTTGCCACCACACCCACTAGCGTGGTTAACATAGGGCCAGCTTGCCATTTCTTTATTGAACGTTCAATCAATAAAAGGGCTGCCAATGAAAGGTGCTTTCATACTAGGCGCCCTGCAGCGAGATGGTCGGCCGGTGTCCGCTCGATACCGCGATATGCATTGAACTAGCCGAGACCTACGCATCGCGCTAGTTGAAACGATGAACCATTTAAGGGATATCCAGATGAACAAGACAACCATGCAACGCCAGATGGGCCTAGGCCTGAGCGCTGCGGTCCTGGGCCTTGTGACAACGCCGCTGATGGCCGCCGAGCCGGAGCAGTGCCAAACCGTGCGCTTTGCCGAAGTCGGCTGGACTGACATTACGGCGACCACGGCGCTGACGACCGAGGTTCTTGAGGCCATGGGCTACGAGACGCGCATCGATACGGTCTCGGTGCCGATTGCCTACTCAGGCATGAAGAATGGCGACTTCGATGTCTTCCTGGGTAACTGGATGCCCTCCATGGCATCGATCAGCGACCCCTACGTCGAGGCGGGTGATGTCGATCGCCTTGGCGCCAATCTCGAGGGCGCCAAGTACACCTTGGCGGTGCCGCAGTATGTCCATGATGCCGGCGTCACCTCGGTCGAGGATCTCGCCGAGCATGCCGACCAGTTCGAGAGCCGGCTGCACGGCATCGAGGCGGGCAACGATGGCAACGAGTTGATCCAGCAGATGATCGACGACGATGCCTTCGACCTCGGCGACTGGGATCTGGTCGACTCCAGCGAGGCGGGCATGCTCGCCGAGCTGAGCGCTCGGGTACCACGCGAGAAATGGATGGTGTTCCTCGGCTGGGAACCACACCCCATGAACACCAACTTCGACATGGCCTACCTCGAAGGCGCCGGCGATTATTTTGGCCCCGACCTGGGCGGCGCCACCGTCTACACCAACACCCGTGGCGGCTATGTCGAAGAGTGCGGTAACGTTGGCGCCCTGCTCGAGAATCTCGAGTTTACCCTGGAGATGGAAAACCAGCTCATGGGCACGATCATGGACGATGGCGCCGATCCGCGCGAGGCGGCTCGCGACTATCTAAAAGCCAATCCCGAAGTCCTCGAACCTTGGTTGGATGGCGTGACCACGCGGGAGGGCGAGCCAGCCCTGCCGGCGGTCCAGCAGGCGCTCGATATCGAGGCGTGAGCGGTCTCGCGGACTTGCCTTGGAGCGGGCCTGCGTGCATAATCTGTCTCCGTTGCCCGGCCATGGTCGGGCAACGTGTTGATAAGGCTACGTAGCTCAGCTGGTTAGAGCACATCACTCATAATGATGGGGTCCCCTGTTCGAATCAGGGCGTAGCCACCAGCCGCATTCCAAGACGCCCGCCCGGCCATTTCCGAGCGGGCGTTTTCGTGGCATCCCGGCCAATCCTTTCTTGACCTGACCAGCCCGATCCGTATACTACGCACCGTGTTCGAGGTCATTCCCCGATAGCTCAGTTGGTAGAGCAAATGACTGTTAATCATTGGGTCACAGGTTCGAGTCCTGTTCGGGGAGCCAGCTTCATGCTCAAGTGAAGCGGCCAGGACGTTCGAGCACAAGGCGATTCCCCGATAGCTCAGTTGGTAGAGCAAGTGACTGTTAATCACTGGGTCACAGGTTCGAGTCCTGTTCGGGGAGCCAACCTCCTGTCGTTACCGCGTCTCACCGTATTCTTCCCCGATAGCTCAGTTGGTAGAGCAAGTGACTGTTAATCACTGGGTCACAGGTTCGAGTCCTGTTCGGGGAGCCATCCAGCTCGTTTCCAGCATGCTTGTATTCCTGGCCATCGGCTACTTGTCGGTCAGGCATCGTCGTGTCTGCCATGCGCCACCTGCTGCAGGGTCATGGTCTTTAGACCCCAAAGCAAGCCGCCGGACCTCAGGTCCGGCGGTGTGGGTTAGTCGAGCAAGCGAGTGACGTTATTGCCGGCCGGCCAGGCGGTAATCGCCGTCGAGCTGGGCGAAGTCGAGCAGGATATGGGCGGCCTCGAGCACTTGAACTTCTTCCACGGGTTCTTCGCGCTCCTCGGGGTCCACCTCGTCCTCGTCGCGTGCGTCGATCCATTCATCGAGCGTGTCGAGGCCCAGCGCAATGCGACGCTCGTTCTCGAGAGCAAGCTGTTCGGCTTCCTGAGCCTCAAGCTCCTGTTGGCGCATCTCACGGTTCAGGCTGACGCTGGTGTGCTGTTCGCGCATGCGACGCACCAGCGCCGCTTGGTCTTCCAGATAGCGGAAGTTGGGCAATTCGTCGGCGCGTTGGAGGTGGCGCTCCTCGAGCGTGCTCAGGTACTGGTCCGGGTCGCCATAGGTGCGGTATTGCACTGGCCTGACCGTGTCCCATTCCAGTGCGTTGTCGAGGCTGCTCTCGCCGATCTGCTCCGGGTCTACCAGGCTCGGGAAGGCGATATCGGGTTCGACACCGCGATGCTGGGTGCTTTCGCCGGAAATACGATAGAACTTGGCACGCGTCAGCTTGATCTCGCCATGGCTAAGATCGTTCAAGGTCTGTACCGTGCCTTTGCCGAAGGTCGAGGTGCCAAACACCAGGCCGCGCCCGTAATCCTGAATGGCGCCGGCGAAGATCTCCGAGGCCGAGGCGGAGAGGCGATTGACCAGCACGCCAAGCGGGCCGTCGTAAAGGGTGCCTGCCTCGGTATCGCCATAGAGACTGATGCGGCCGCGGGCATCGCGTACCTGCACGGTCGGGCCGCGATCGATAAACAGGCCGATCAGCGAGTTGGCTTCCTGCAGGGCACCGCCGCCATTGCTTCTCAGATCCAGCACGATGCCCTCGACGCCTTCCTCCTGCAGTCGCTCGATCTCTCGGGCCACGTCACGGGTGGTACTGCGGTACTCCTCTTCGCCCGCCTGCCAGGCCTCGAAATCTACATAGAAGGTCGGAATCTTGATCGCGCCGATGCGGTGGACGCCGTCGTCGCGTTCGATCTCGATCACCTCACCCTGCGCGGCTTGATCCTCGAGGTCCACGGTGTCGCGAGTGATCTCGACGACCTTGGAGCGGGTCATGTCCACGGCCTGGGCAGGAACGACATCGAGACGCACCACCGAGCCCTTGGGGCCGCGGATCAGGTCGACGACGTTATCGAGGCGCATGCCGACCACGTTGACCATTTCCTCTTCATCTTCCTGGCCGACGGCAACGATGCGGTCGGCCGGTTCGAGCACGCCGGACTGCTCGGCAGGACCACCCGGCACCAGACTCGCGACCTTGACGTACTCGCCATCGGATTGCAGCAGGGCGCCGATACCTTCCAGTGACAGGCGCATCTGGATATCGAAGGATTCGCCCTGCCGAGGTGACAGGTATTCGCTGTGCGGATCGATACTGCCGGTTACGGCGGCCATGAAGAGTCCGAACACATCCTCGGTTTCGGTCTGTTCCAGCCGGGAGAGCTGGCCTTCATAGCGCTGACGCAGGTTCGTCTCGACCTGTTCGGCATCCTGGCCGCTGATTTCCTGGGTCAGGGCGGCGTTCATCAGGCGCTTGTTCCACAGCTCGTCGAGTTCCGCGTGAGTCTGCGCCCAGGGCGCATCGTCGCGCTCAAGGTCGAGACGCGCATCGGTATCGAAATCGTAGTCGATGCCCTGGTCAAGCTTCGCCAGTAGCCACTCAAGGCGCGATTCGGCTCGCTCGTGGTGCAGGGAGTAGAGGTCGAATATTTGCGTCAGTTCGCCCTCGAGGATGGCATCGTCCATCCGGGTCTCGAGGTTGCGAAAGCGCTCGACATCGTCATGCAGGAGGTAGGCGCGCTGGCCGTCGAGGATGTCCAGCAGCCGCTCGAAGGCTTGGCGCGACCACTCGTCATCGAGCTCGACGTCGGCATAGTGGCTGTAGCGCATTGACTCGGCCACTTCCATGGCTGCCTGGCGTTGGCTGTCGGTGGGTTGCAGCTGAGCCGAGGCGGTGGTGGCGACCAGCAGCAAACCGGTCAGGGCAATCGAACGCCCCAGGGTGGCAAACAGGCTCATCGATTAAGCACTCCCGGTTTCATGTACACTTTGACCCTAGACCCGAATTAGGCCAATGAGTTGCGTGGATCGAACACTTATTGTATCAGCTCGGACAGTGACGCATGACCCTGTCTCTGTCTCGCCAAGAGGAAAACCATGACCCAGGATGATCCGATCGGGCGCCTGCTCGATTTCCTGCACCGTTCTCCCACCCCATGGCACGCGACGGCCAACATGGCCACTCGGCTCGAGGCGTCTGGCTTCCAGCGCCTCGACGAGCGCGAGGCCTGGCAACTTGCCCCGGGGGATCGGGTCTATGTGACCCGTAACGACTCATCGATCATTGCGCTGCAACTCCCCAATGATCCACTCGTCGCGTTGCGGATGATCGGCGCCCATACCGACAGTCCGGGGCTTAGGCTCAAGCCGCATGCCGCGCAGACCGCGGCGGGTTGGCTGCAATTGGGCGTCGAGGTTTATGGCGGTGCATTGCTGGCGCCCTGGTTCGATCGTGACCTGGGGCTTGCCGGCCGCGTGCACGTGCGCCGCGCGGACGGGCGCATCGAGGGCAAGCTGCTTAATGTCGACCGCCCGGTAGCGACGATCCCCAGCCTGGCTATCCATCTCGATCGCGAAGCCAACAACGGTCGCGCGCTCAATGCCCAGACCCAGATGGCGCCGGTCTTCCTGCAGGGCGGGGAACATCAGGATCTGGATCGTTTGCTCAAGGGCTGGCTGGCCGAGCAACACGAGATCGAGGACATCGAGATTCTCGATTTCGAGCTAGGACTCTACGACACGCAGCCGCCGGCAAGCGTGGGGGTGGCAGGGGAGCTGATCAGCAGTGCCCGACTCGACAATCTGTTGTCCTGCTTCATGGGTCTCGAGGCCTTGCTGCAAAGCGACGGCAGCCAGGGCGCGGTGCTGGTAGCCAACGACCATGAGGAAGTCGGCAGTGCCAGCGCCAGTGGCGCGCAGGGGCCTTTCCTCGGTGACGTGCTGCGCCGCGTGGTCGAGCAGCGGGTTGGCAGCGATCAGGAGGCCTTCGTCCGCCTGATCCAGGCGTCGCGGATGATTTCCTGTGACAACGCGCATGCGCTGCACCCCAACTTCCTCGACAAGCACGATGCGTCGCATGGCCCCGCCATCAATGGCGGTCCGGTGATCAAGGTCAATGCCAACCAGCGCTACGCGACCAACAGCGCCACCGCTGCGATGTTTCGCGACCTGTGCCGCGAGGCAGGCGAGCCGGTGCAGACCTTCGTGACCCGCGCCGATATGGGCTGTGGCAGCACCATCGGGCCGATCACCGCGACCGAGCTTGGCGTGCCGACACTCGACGTGGGGGTGGCGCAGTGGGCGATGCACTCGATCCGCGAGACGGCCGGGGCGCGCGACGTGGCCTCGCTGACTACGGTGCTGACGGCTTTCCTGAATCGCCGCGGACCGCTTTGAACCGAGGCTCGCGCTGCGGAATGCGCCAGGCAACTAAAGACACAGCAAGAAGCCCGCGGAAGTGACCTTCCGCGGGCTTTCTCGTGTCTGGTGGCTACGCCCTGATTCGAACAGGGGACCCCATCATTATGAGTGATGTGCTCTAACCAGCTGAGCTACGTAGCCGTGTAACGGAGGCGGAGTCTACGGATGCCGATGGCCCGGGTCAAGCGCGGCGCGCCTGGTAAAGAGCGCCGCCGGCGACTCATACATTGAAGCGGAAGTGAATGACGTCGCCGTCACGCACGATGTAGTCCTTGCCTTCCAGGCGCCACTTGCCGGCATCCTTGGCGCCCTGTTCGCCGCCCAGGGTCACGAAGTCGTCGTAGCCGACCACCTCGGCGCGGATGAAGCCCTTCTGGAAGTCGGTATGGATCACGCCTGCCGCCTCGGGGGCTGTCGCACCGATCCTGACGGTCCAGGCACGAACCTCCTTCACCCCGGCAGTGAAATAGGTCTGCAGGCCCAGCAGGGCGTAACCGGCACGGATGACCCGATCGAGACCAGGCTCGGTCATGCCCATCTCGTCGAGGAACATGGCGCGTTCGTCGTCGTCGAGCTCGGCAATTTCGGCTTCGATCTGGTTACACACCGGCACCACCACGGCGTCTTCCTCGGCGGCGATTTCTCGAACCACATCGAGGTAGGGGTTCGACTCGAAGCCGTCCTCGTTGACGTTGGCGATATACATGGTGGGCTTGAGCGTCAGGAAGCCGAAGCTCTTGAGTTGGCGCTGCTCGTCATCGTCGAGACCGACGCTCCTCAATGGCAGGCCCTCGGCGAGGTGTGGCTGGATGCGCTCGAGGATTGCCTTGGTGGCGATGGCATCCTTGTCGCCCCCCTTGGCCACCCGCGTCAGGCGCTGGATGGCGCGCTCGACGGTGTCGAGATCGGCAAGCGCGAGCTCCATGTTGATGATCTCGATATCGGCGCGTGGGTCGATCTGGTTGGCCACATGGATGACGTTATCGTTGTCGAAACAGCGCACCACATGGGCGATCGCCTGGGTCTCGCGGATATTGGCCAGGAACTGATTGCCGAGCCCTTCGCCCTTGGAGGCTCCGGCCACCAGGCCGGCGATGTCGACGAACTCCATGGTGGTGGGCAGCACCTTCTGCGGACCCACGATCTCGGCCAGGGCATCCAGGCGCGGATCGGGCATCGGCACGATGCCCACATTGGGTTCGATGGTGCAGAAGGGGAAATTCTCGGCGTCGATACCGGACTTGGTCAGCGCATTGAAGAGGGTGGACTTGCCCACATTGGGCAGGCCGACGATACCGCAGTTGAAACCCATGGGATCTTCCTGGAAAACGAATACGAGGATGGAGAATGAAGAGTGGCCGATATTCTACGGGACGCCTGCGGTGTCAGCCACCGGCTGCGCTCACGGCTTGAAACTGTGCAGCCGGTTCATGGCCTTGGCCCAGTCGCCGGCGATGGCCAGTGGCAGGGTAGCCAGGCATTCATCGATGACGGCGTCGATGGCGGCATGTTCGGCCTTGCCGGGACGACCCAGGACGTACTGGGTGACTTGGCGGGCATCACCGGGATGGCCGATGCCCAGGCGCAGGCGATGGAAGCCGCGCTCGTTGCCGAGTGCACTGATGATGTCGCGCAGGCCGTTGTGGCCGCCATGTCCGCCACCCTGTTTGTAACGCGCGGTGCCGGCCGGCAGGTCGAGCTCGTCATGCGCGACCAGCAACTCGTCCGCCTCGAGACGAAAGAACTGGCAGAGCGCAGCCACCGCGCCGCCGCTGCGGTTCATGAAGGTGGTCGGTTCCAGCAGGTGAAGGTCGTGGCCGTCCAGGCGAACTCGGGCGTGAAGGCCGAGAAACTTCTTGTCGGGCCGCAGTTCGCCACCCGCCTGTCGGGCCAAGGCGTGCACGACCCAAGCGCCGACATTGTGTCGCGTGCCGGCGTAGTCGTTACCGGGATTGCCCAGCCCGATGATCGCTTTAACCTGACGCATCGTCGCTGCCTCCAAAAAAAATCAAGCGCCTGGGCGCTTGATCGAAAGGTAGGAGCCATGCCGGGCATGGGCCAGGCATGACTCCAGAGCATAACGGATTACTCGTCGCTGCTCTTGCCTTCGGCTGATTCGTCGCCCTTGGCGGCCTCATCGCCTTCCTCGTCGTCTTCCTCGGCGCGCACCTTGGCCTTGGTGATGCTGAGCACGGCATTATCGTGGTCTTCACCATGGGTCAGGTCGACCAGGGTCACGCCGGCCGGCACCTTCAGGTCGGACAGGTGCAGGGTGGAGCCAATCTCGAGCTCGGAGATGTCGACTTCCAGGTAGTCGGGCAGGTCCTTGGGCAGGCAGCTGATCTGCACATCGTTGGAGAGGATGTGCAGCTCGCCGTCATCATCCTTGATGGCCTTGCAGGCTTCCTCGCCAACCACATGCAGCGGCACATTGAGGGTGATTTCGTGGGTCGCATCGACGCGCAGGAAATCGGCATGCGTCACCAGCGGCTTGAAGGGATGACGCTGGAGGTCGCGAACCACGACCTGCTGCGACTTGCCGTCCAGCTGCACGGTGATCACCGAGGAGAAGAAGGACTCTTCCTCGATGGCCTTGTAGAAGCTGGTCTTCTCGACGGAGATGGGCTCGGGAGCCTGCTCACCACCGTAGATGATGGCCGGCACTTGCTCGTTCGCACGACGCAGGCGGCGGCTCGCACCTTTCCCCAGGTCATTGCGAACTGTGGCGTTAAGAATAAAATCTGACATGGATTGGAACCTCATGGGTTGAGCAAGAAAACGCCATCCCCGCGACCAGGCGATGGCGCTTTCGTAATCCCGGCAAGACCGGGGGCGTCGTCGTGCCTGTTTCAGTGAAGCGATTTCAGTGACGCGTCTTCAGTGGAACATGGCGCTGACGGATTCCTCATTGCTGACCCGGCGGATCGCTTCGGCGATCAGCCCGGCCACGCTGAGCTGGCGAATCTTGCCGCTGCGACGGGCAACGTCTGACAGCGGAATGGTGTCGGTGACGACGACCTCGTCGAGCACCGAGCCGGAAATATTGTCGACTGCCGGACCCGAAAGGATCGGATGGGTGGCATAGGCCACCACGCGACAGGCGCCGTGGGCCTTGAGGGCCTCGCCGGCCTTGCACAGCGTGCCGGCGGTATCGATCATGTCGTCGACCACGACGCAGTTGCGTCCTTCGATCTCGCCGATGATATGCATCACCTGCGCCTGATTGGACTGCGGGCGGCGCTTGTCGATGATGGCCAGATCGGCATTGAGCTGCTTGGCGATGGCGCGAGCCCGCACCACGCCCCCAACGTCCGGCGATACTACCACCAGATCCTCGTAATTCTGGCGCTCGATGTCGTCGAGCAGAATCGGCGAGCCGTAGACGTTATCCACCGGGACATCGAAGAAACCCTGAATCTGATCGGCGTGCAGGTCCATGGTCATCACCCGGTCGACGCCGGCCTTGACCAGCATGTCGGCGACGATCTTGGCGGAGATGGGCACCCGGGCCGAGCGTACCCGGCGGTCCTGACGGGCGTAGCCGAAGTAGGGCACCACCGCGGTGATCCGCGTGGCCGAGGCCCGGCGCAGGGCGTCGACCATCAGGATCAGTTCCATCAGGTTATCGTTGGTCGGTGCACAGGTGGACTGGAGGAGAAACACATCCTTGCCGCGCACGTTCTCGTTGATCTCGACCGCGACCTCTCCGTCGCTGAACTGGCCGACCGTGGCATTGCCCAGACGGCTGTCCAGACTCTCCGCCACCTTCTGCGCCAGTTCGGGATTGGCGTTCCCGGCGAAAACCATCAATTTTGACACGTGCAGCCACCTTTGCAGTGTTGGGTCTCGGGATGGGGGGTCGACTGCCCCGGCCGGGACGCGATGCTTGTCGACCCAGCACGTCATGAAGCCAGCACATCATGAGCCAGAACATCATGAAGAGGGGAGCGGTTCAGACCTCGTGCCTTGAAGGCGAGCCAGTGACGGGACGCCTCGGCCTGGAGGCCATCGGCCTGCGCTTCACTTTCCAGGCTTGCGACGACGCAGGCACCGGTGCCGGTGAGCATCGACGGCGCGCGACCCGACAGCCAGTCGAACACGCTCTCTACCTCCGGGTAGAGGTGGCGTACCGTCGACTCGCAATCATTGCGCCAACTCGTCGCTCCCCCCTGCAGTGCGCGCGCCATGGTAATCGGGGGGGTGTTGCGTGTCAATTGGGCGGCTCCGAACACCGCCGGGGTGGATACCGCGATGCCGGGATGAATCACCACGAACCAGGGGGTATCGAGCTCGACGGGGGTCAAGCGCTCGCCGATGCCCTCGGCCCAGGCGGCATGACCCTTCACGAAGACCGGCACGTCGGCGCCGAGGGTCAGGCCCAGCGCGGCGAGCCGCTCCAGCCCGAGACCCAGCCCCCACAGCGCATCGAGGCCAAGCAGGGTCGTGGCGGCGTCCGAGCTGCCACCGCCCAGGCCGCCACCCTGCGGAAGGCGCTTGTCGAGATGAATGTTGACGCCCTGCGTGCAGCCCGTCGCTGCCTGCAGCTGACGGGCTGCCTTCATGACCAGGTTGTCCTCGAGGGGGATATCGTCCAGGTACGGCGTCAGGCCGACCTCGCTGTCATCTCGGCGCTCGAACGTCAGGTGATCGCCGACATCGAGAAACTGGAACAGCGTCTGCAGCTCATGGTAGCCATCCAGCCGCCGGCCGGTGATGTGCAGCAGTCGGTTGAGCTTGCCGGGTGCCGGCAGCACCAGGCGGTCGGGCGTCGGGCTATTCATCGTTGCTTTAGTCTTCATCGAGCTGGGGCTGCCAGTCGGTGACGACCAGGACGACGCGCAGCTCGTCGTATTCCATGACCAGGCGGCGCGGCAGCCAGAGGCCTTCCACGCGCATCCAGTCACGGTAGTCGATGGTCCAGCCATCCTGGTGCAGGGTGGCGGGGAAGCCCAGTGCATCCTTCTCGAGACGATGCTCGCTCTGCTCAGCGGGCAGGCCACGAATCCAGTCGGACAGCGAGCTGACCGGTAGCGACCAGCCCAGCTGCTCTTCCATCAGCGCCTCGGGGGTCTCGGCCTCGAAACGCCCCTCCGCCGTGGACAGCGAGAAGCGTCCCTCGCGTCCTTCCAGGGTGCTGCGGCCGCTGCCGAAGGGGCCGCTGATCAGCAGTCGGTAATAGTGAGAGGTCTGGTTCCAGTCGAGATTGGCGCTGGTGGCGTCCTCGGGGGTTCGCAGGCTGGCCTTGCCGATCAGGACCCAGGTGTCCAGAGCCTCAAGCCGGTCTTTCTGAGCGCTCCACTGACCGCTGGCTCGCTCGCCTCCCGGGGCGGGCGCTCGGCCGGCACAGCCGGCGAGCAGGGCAACGATCAACAGTACGATGAGCGGTTTTACCGTGGGGGAGGGCATGCGTGGCGTGACGAAGGACATGGAGCGTTCTCGGGTCATGGGTGGTGGGTCAGCGAGGTGCTAGCGACAACTCGGGTAGGCGTTCCAGAAGCTCTTCGAGTGCCGGGCGCTCCTCGAAGCGCTGGAGAGCCGCGCGCAACAGCTCGCGGGCCTCGTCGCGTTGCTCGAGGGCCCAGAGCACCTCGATCAGATGTGCCGCGATCTCCTGGTCGGGCATCGCCGCCCAGGCGCGCTGCAGCCAGGGAAGGGCCTGCTCGGTATCGCCCTGGCGAAAGCGGATCCAGCCCATGCTGTCGAGAATGGCTGGATTGTCGGGTTCCAGCTCGTGGGCGCGCTCGATCATGTCGCGCGCCCCTTCAAGGCGCGATTCGCGTCCCAGCTCGGCCAGGGTGTACCCCAGCGCATTAAGTGCCGCTGCGTTATCGGGGTTACGCTCGATGATGCGCTCGAGATCGCGTTCCATGGCCTCGACATCGCCGGCGTTGTACGCCCGCATGGCGCGCAGATAGAGCAACTGCTCGTCGTTGGGGGTGCGTGACAGCTCCTGCTCGATCAGGGCATCGGCCTGATCGACAAGGCCTTGCTGGTCAAGCAGCTCCACCTCGAGCGAGACCAGGTCGGTGAAAGCGTCGTCATGGCGGAGGCGTTCGATGCGCAGGAAGGTACGGGCATCCGCCAGGCGACCATCCTCGATCAGCATGCGAGCGGCGCGCAGGCGGGCCGGCATGAACTCTTCCCCGGCGCCCACCTGCCGATAATAGAGCAGAGCGTTGTCGATCTCGCCCTGCGATTCGGCGATGGCGCCAAGCAGGTAAAAGGTCAACGGTGGTGTGTCGGTCTCGCCCACCAGCGGCAGCAGTAGGCGGCGTGCAGGCTTGGGGAGCCCTTCGTCAAGATAGAGCTGGGCGAGGGCAAGGCGCAGGCCTTCGTCGCCTGCGTGCTCGTCGAGCAGGGCATCGGTCTGTGCCTCGGCGGCGGCGACATTGCCCAGGCGCAGCTCCGACTGGGCCAGCAGCAGGATAAAGCGGGCGTCGCCCGGCGCCACGGTCAGGCCGCGACGGGCGGCATCGCGGGCCTTGGCGTGGTCGCCGGCTTGCTGGGCGAGCTGGGCGCGGGTCAGCCACAGCGCTGGCAGTTCAGGCGAGAGTTGCGTGAGCCGGTCGAGTCGACGCGAGGCCGAGGCGTTGTCGCCCACGGCGACTTCGAGCATCGCCGTGGCGAGCTCGGCCTGGTGGGGCACAGGAGAGGCGGTCGCATCCCGACTGGCCAGGTGAGCGTGCATCCGCTCGAGCAGCGGTGCCGGATCGGCGCCCCCGGCGAGGGCGCTTTCGACGAAGGCAACGAGTTCGCCCTGGCCCCCGAGGTCGACCAGGCGCAGCCGCTGGTCCAGTGCCGTTAGCCAGTCGCCCTGCTGCACGGCGAGGCTGGCCAGCAATCTGGCGGGCTCCTCCGACTCAGGCGCCATGGCCTGCCAGCGCTGGGCGGTGTCGGCCAGCAGTTGTGCGTCGTTGCTGAAACGGGCGGCCAGCGCGGCTCGTTCGATCAGTTCCACCGAGTCGTAACGCTCGGCGCCTTCCAGATAGCCCTGAGTGGCACGATGGTAATCGCCGCGCTGGCCGGCGATCTCGGCGGTCATCAGCCCGGCGAGCCCCTGGGCATCCAGGCCACGCCGGATGGGCGGGGCGCTTGCCATGGGGTCGTCCTCCGGCAGCATGCCGGGCGCGCTGGAAGGCAGTACCTGGCAGCCGGCGAGCAGGGCGGCAAGCGTCAGCGGCGTCAGGACATGGCGGGCCAGCGGGTGAGGAAGCATTAATGCAAATGGCATGCGGGTCTCGTTCAAAATGCCGAGCGGCCAGCATAACGGCTCGGCCTTCCCGGGCAAAGCGCCCGATCAGGCCATGGCGCCTCGCGGCCTCGTGCTGTGTTAGAATCTTGCGCTCCGAAAGCCGGGTGGCACAGCACCCGAGCGCCGTTTACCTGAGTGAAGACGCCGACTGCATGACGCTGCTTGCCCTGGGAATCAATCACCGAACCGCCACCGTGGAGGTGCGCGAACAGGTCGCCTTTTCGCCCGCTCAGCTTGCGGCGGCGCTGGGGGAGCTGCGCGGCCTGCCCGAGATCAAGGAGGCGGCAGTCCTCTCGACCTGCAATCGCACCGAACTCTACTGCATCGCCGATGCCAATGGTGAGCAGGTGATACTCGACTGGTTGGGGCGTTACCACGGTCTGCAGCCGGAGGAGCTGATCCGCTGTGCCTACCATTATCTGGAAAACGATGCTGCCCGGCACCTGATGCGCGTAGCGGTCGGCCTCGATTCCATGGTGCTCGGCGAGCCGCAGATCCTCGGCCAGCTCAAGGACGCCTACCAGAGCGCGCGCGAGGCCAAGGGACTGGGTGGCGAGCTGGAGCGTCTCTTTCAGCACACCTTCGCGGTGGCCAAGCAAGTACGCACCGAGACCGGCATCGGGCGCAACCCGGTGTCGGTGGCCTATGCAGCGGTCAGCCTGGCCAGCCGCATCTTCGGTGACTTCGGCCGCTCTCGGGCCCTGCTGATCGGCGCCGGCGAAACTATCGAGCTGGTGGCCCGCCATCTTCATGAAGCCGGCGTACGCCAGTTGACCGTCGCCAATCGCACCCGGGAGCGCGCCGAGCTGCTCGCCGGCCCTCTGGGCGGCCGCGCCGTGACCTTGAACGAGATTCCCGATGCCCTGGTCGAGGCCGACATCGTCATCTCCTCGACGGCGGCCCCCCTGCCGATCCTCGGCAAGGGCATGGTCGAGCGGGCCCTGAAGAAGCGCCGTCATCGCCCCATCTTCATGGTCGATATCGCCGTGCCGCGCGATATCGAACCCGAGGTCGGGGAGCTCAGCGATGTCTTCCTTTATACCGTCGATGATCTCGAGGAGGTGATCGACGAGAATCGCCGTCATCGCCAGGTCGCCGCCGACCAGGCCGAGGCGCTGATCGAGCACGGCGTGGAGGCCTGGCAGCACGAACGACGCATTCGCGGCGGCGGCGAGCTGATCCGTGATTTCCGCGCGCACTGCCAGTCGCTGCGCGAGCTTTCCGAGCGACAGGCGCTAGCGCAACTCGCGCGCGGCGATGACCCGGAAGAAGTGGTTCGGCGTCTGGCCCACCAGCTCACCAACCGCCTGTTACACAGCCCCACGGTGGCGCTTCGCGAGGCGGCCTCCGCCGAACGGCACGACCTGCTCGATGCCGCCGCGACCCTGCTGCTCGACAGTTCACCCGACAAGTCCCGATAGGATGTGCCGATGAAAGCTTCCCTGCGTCAGCGCCTCGATGCCTTCACCGAGCGCTTCGAGGAGCTCTCCGCGCTGCTGGCGGACCCCGAGATAATCGGCGACCAGCGACGTTTTCGCGACTATTCCCGCGAGTATGCCGAGCTGGAGGCGTTGGTCGAGGCCTGGCAGGATTATCGGCGCATCGAGGCCGATATCGCTTCCGCCTCACAGCTCACCGATGACCGCGATGCCGAGATGCGCGAGCTGGCCGAAATGGAGCTCGCCGACGGACGCGAGCGGCTGGCGGATACGGAAACCCGTCTCAAACAGCTGCTGGTGCCGCGGGACCCCGACGACCGTCGCAATGTCTTTCTCGAGGTGCGGGCCGGCACCGGCGGCGATGAGGCAGCGCTGTTCGCCGGCGACCTGTTCCGGATGTACTCCCGCTACGCCGAGCAGCAAGGCTGGAAAGTCGAGATCGTCAGCGTCAGCCACGGCGAGCAGGGCGGCTACAAGGAGATCATCTTGCGCATCAAGGGCGAGGACGTCTATGCGCGTCTCAAGTTCGAATCCGGCGCCCATCGGGTGCAGCGAGTACCGGCCACCGAGTCCCAGGGCCGCATTCACACCTCGGCCTGTACCGTGGCAGTGATGCCCGAGGTCGATGAGGTGGGTGACATCACCATCGATGCCAACGACCTGCGGGTGGATACCTTTCGCTCCAGCGGAGCGGGTGGCCAGCACGTCAATACCACCGATTCGGCGATTCGCCTGACCCACCTGCCCAGCGGCGTGGTGGTGGAGTGCCAGGAGGAGCGCAGCCAGCACAAGAACCGCGCCAAGGCGATGTCGCTGCTGGCCGCGCGCCTGAAACAGGTGGCCGTGGCTGGCCAGCGCCAGCAGCAGGCGGACTTTCGTCGCTCGCTGGTCGGTTCCGGCGATCGCAGCGAGCGCATCCGCACCTACAACTTTCCCCAGGGGCGGGTGACCGATCACCGCATCAACCTGACCCTCTACAAGCTGGGTGATGTGATTTCCGGCGAGCACCTCGACGAGGTGATCGAGCCGTTGATCCATGAGTACCAGGCCGAACAGCTCGCGGCGCTCCAACAGGAATCATGAGGTACGAGCAGGAATCATGATGCGGGTTGATCAGTTGCTGGCCCAGGCATCGGCCAGGCTGGCCCGGGCCGGCTCCCCCAGCGCCCGGCTCGACGCCGAGCTCCTGCTCTGCCAGGTGCTGCAGGTCGATCGCACCTGGCTCTATACCTGGGGCGATCGCGACGTGGCGACCCTTGAGCGCGCGCGCTTCGAGGCGCTGGTGGCGGCCCGCGCGGCCGGTCAGCCGATCGCGCATCTCACCGGCGAGCGCGAGTTCTGGGGGCTGCCGCTGATGACCACCGCCGACACCCTGATTCCCCGGCCGGATACCGAAACCCTGGTGGAAGCGGCGCTGGAGCTCGCCGGGGGCGCGCCGGGCCGGCTGCTCGACCTGGGCACCGGCACCGGGGCGGTCGCCCTGGCCTTTGCCAGCGAGCGACCCGACTGGCACGTCACCGGCGTGGATATCCGTCCCGAGGCGGTGGCGCTGGCGAGGCGCAACGCCGAGCGGCTTGCCATCGCCAACGCCACGTTTTTCCGCAGCGATTGGTTCGCCGCCCTGAATGATGAGCCTGGCGACGCGCGATTCGCCCTGATTGTTTCCAACCCGCCCTACATCGCCGCCGACGATGCCCATCTGCAACGCGGCGACCTGCGCTTCGAGCCGCACAGCGCGCTGGTGGCGGGCGAGGGCGGGCTGGCCGATCTGCGTCATCTCGCCGGGCAGGCGCGACGCCATCTGCTTCCCGGTGGTTGGCTGCTGCTGGAGCATGGCTTCGACCAGGCGGGCCCGGTGCGCGAGGCCCTGGCCGCAGCGGGGCTGCTGGCGGTGCAGAGCCGGCTAGACCTGGCCGGGCACGAGCGGGTCAGTCTGGGGCAGACGCCGCGTTGAGCGCGACGCTGGAGCCGCGCGAGTGGCTGTGTTACACATGAGACGTAACCATCACGAGCAGTCGAAACCACTCCTCGCCGTCTCGATGACGTGACTGAACATCAGATTGTCGCTATGGCACGGTGCATTTCAGTCGATTCCTCTGGCGGCCTTTACCAGCCCTCATGACCGGCGTGCCAACGACAATGAAAGCCAAGACTCGCTCGCTCGATCGCATCGATCTCAGCATTCTGCGATGCCTGCAGGAGAATGCGCGCATTTCCTATGTCGACCTGGCCTCTCAGG
Source organism: Halomonas korlensis (assembly GCF_900116705.1). Lineage (GTDB taxonomy): Bacteria > Pseudomonadota > Gammaproteobacteria > Pseudomonadales > Halomonadaceae > Halomonas > Halomonas korlensis. The sequence continues at coordinate 128,870 of NZ_FPBP01000011.1, forward strand.
TGGGTCTGTCTACCACGCCTTGTCTGGAACGGGTCAAGCGCCTGGAGCGGTCGGGGGTGATTCGCGGCTACAAGGCGCTGCTCGATCCCCGCGCCCTCAAGGCCAACCTGCTGGTGTTCGTGGAAGTGAGTCTCGAGACCCAGTCGCCGACGGTCTTCGACGAGTTTCGTCGCGCCGTGGCCACGCTGCCCCAGATTCAGGAATGCCACCTGGTCTCGGGTCAGTTCGACTACATCCTCAAGTGCCGTATTCCCGAGATGTCCGCCTATCGCCAGCTGCTCGGCGACGTGGTGCTGACATTGCCCGGCGTCAAGGAGTCGAAGAGCTATGTGGTCATGGAGGAGGTCAAGGAGGACTTTTCCCTGCCTGTGCCCGATATCGAGGAATTCAATGAGAAGTGAGCGCGACCATGAACGATGACGCGCTATTGCGCTACAGCCGCCAGATCATGCTGGCACAGATCGATATCAACGGTCAGGAGCGGCTGCTGGCCAGCCACGCCCTGGTGGTCGGCGCCGGCGGCCTGGGGTCGCCGGTGGCGCTCTATCTTGCCGCCGCCGGGGTCGGGCACCTGACGCTGGCCGATGCCGACGAGGTGGAGCTTTCCAACCTGCAGCGCCAGATCGCCCACGGCCAGGCCGACCTGGGTCGCCTCAAGGCCGAATCGGCTCGGGAGGCGGCGTTGGCGCTCAACCCCGATTGCTACATCGAGGCGCTGACCGACCATCTCGAAGGCGAGGCGCTGGAACGGGCGGTGGCGGCCGCCGACCTGGTGCTTGACTGCACCGATCGCTTCTCCAGCCGTTTCGCGATCAATGCGGCTTGCCGCAAGGCCGGTGTTGCGCTGGTATCCGGTGCGGCCATCCGCTTCTCCGGTCAGCTGTTCGTGGCCGATCCGCGTGATGCCGAGGCCCCTTGCTACGCCTGTCTCTACCCGCCGGGCGAGGACGGCGACGACGAGGCGCTGCGCTGCGCCGAAAACGGGGTCGTGGCGCCCCTGGTGGGGCTGATCGGGTCTTTCCAGGCGCTGGAGGCGGTCAAGTGGCTCAGCGGTGCCGGCACGCCGCACCAGGGCCTGTCGACCTTCGACGGGCTAAGCGGTCAATGGCGCCATTTCCGGGTGCCGAAGGATCCTGCCTGCCCGGTCTGCGGGGGATGATCGCCATGGCGCGTCGCCAGGCACTGACGGGGCCGGTGACCGACTTCGATATCCGCCTGCTCAGGGTATTCAAGGCCGTGGCGGAGTGTGGCGGGTTTTCCGCCGCCGAGAGCGAGTTGGGTATCAGCCGCTCGGCCATCAGCCTGCACATGGGCGATCTGGAACGGCGCCTGGGGCTGCGACTCTGCCGCCGTGGCCGGGGTGGCTTCGCCCTGACCGAAGAGGGCAGGGAGGTGCTCGAGGCGGCCGAGACGCTGCTGGCCGGCCTCGAGGCCTTTCGCAACGAGGTCAATGCCCTGCACGAGACCCTGCGCGGTGAGCTCGATATCGGCATTACCGATACGCTGGTGAGCCTGCCCGAGATGCGCATCACCCATGCCCTGGCGGCTCTCAAGGCGCGGGGGCCGGAAGTGCGCCTGAAAATGCACATGGACCCGCCGGGCGAGATTGCCCGGGCCGTGCTCGACGGCCGCCTGCAACTGGGCGTCGTCCCGGACGTCGACCTGCCGGCGAGCCTGGAGCGGCGCCCGCTCTACGAGGAGCTGTCGCGGCTATACTGCAGCGCCGAGCACCCGTTGTTTGCCGCCGAGCCAACGACACCCCGGGGCGATCTGGCCGCCTGGGACGCCGTGGTGCCGACCTACCCGCTGCCGACACCGGGACGCGACCAGCATGCGCGGCTTCGTGGCACCGCGACCGCCTCGGATCGCGAGGGCGCGGCGTTCTTGATCCTGACCGGGGCCTATCTTGGTTTTTTGCCCGATCATCAGGCCGCGCCATGGGTGGATGCGGGTCGCCTGCGCGCCCTCTGGCCGGGTGACTGTCATTTCTTGACGCCTTTCGTGGTCATCGTGCGTCGCGACCGACGGCCGAATCGGGTGCTCGAGGCCTTTCTCGAGGCGCTGGAGAGCCAGAAGACGGCCATTTCCCGTGGCTGATGCGTGTATCTGGCATTACCGCATGCGCGATGGCGTTGTTATTGAATACTTGACATCGGCAGGCGTGCTGGTGTCAAACTGAAGGTACATTGCGACGTTTCGATACGGCGTCACTCAATAACAACGAGCGCAGCGCGCATGACTTCACAGGCTTTCGGCATGGCTTCCTCCCTCAAGCGTCCCGCCTCCTGGTATCGCGACTCCATTGCCGTCGATCTCGGCAGCTGCCCTGCGCTTGAAGGCGAGGTGCGTGCCGACGTGTGCGTGATCGGCGGTGGCGTCACCGGCTGCTCGGCGGCGCTGCATCTGGCCGAGCGCGGCTATTCGGTGGTGCTGCTCGAGGCCGGCGAGATCGGCTACGGGGCTTCCGGGCGCAGCGGCGGGCAGATATTGCCCGGCCTGGGCACCGATATCGCGACCGTGCAGAAGGCGCTGGGTCTCGCCCAGGCGCGGGAGGTCTGGGAAATGAGTCGCGAGGCGGTGCGTCTCACCGCCGAGCTCGTCGAGCGCCATGCTATTCCCTGCGAGCTTGCCTGGGGTTACCTGCACGCGGCGGTCAAGCCGCGCCATGTGAAGGAGCTGCAGGAATTCCGGGATCGCATGGCGCGCGACTACGATTACCCGTCGTTGAGCTGGCTTGAGGGCGAGGCCCTGCGCGAGCACGTGGTCACCGATGCCTACCCGGCAGCACTTCACGATAGCGAAGGCGGCCACCTGCATCCGCTCAATTACACCTTGGGCCTGGCTCAGGCGGCGCGCCGCGCCGGCGTGACGATCCATGAGCATAGCGCTGCCGTTAAGATCGAGCGCGGCGAGCCGGCCAAGGTGCTGACCGCCCAGGGCAGGGTGACCGCGGACTTCGTGGTGCTTGGTACCAATGCCTACCAGGCAGGGCTGGTACCGGCGCTTTCCGGGCGCATCATGCGCGCCGCCAACTACATGATCGCCACCGAGCCGCTCACAGCCGAGCAGGCGGCACAGGTGTTGCCGCGCAACGATGCTCTGTCCGATGCCAATTTCGTGCTCGACTACTATCGGCTCACGGCCGACCGTCGCCTGATCTATGGCGGCGAGGTCAGCTACGATGGCCGAGAACCTCGGGGGCTCCAGGCACGCATGGATGCCAAGATTGCCCGGCTGTTTCCGGTGCTGGCCGGGGTCGGTATCGACTACCGCTGGGGTGGCGACGTGGCGATCACCCAGAACCGGGCGCCGGACTTCGGCCGGCTGGGGAGCAATCTCTATTACGCCCAAGGCTATTCCGGGCATGGCATGGCGCTGGCGGGGCTGGCCGGCAAGCTCCTGAGCGAGGCCATCGCCGGCCAGAGCGAGCGCTTCGATGTCTTTGCTGCCATGCCACACCGTCGATTCCCCGGCGGTAGCGTGCTGCGCAAGCCGCTACTGGTGCTGGCCACCCACTTCTTCAAGCTGCGTGACCGGCTTTGAGTCGGGCCAACAAGAACCAAGAGGGCACCCCATGAGCGATTCCTTCACGGCGGACGTCACCGAGTCAGTGGATGCGCCACCGGTGGTGGACACCGACGAGCCGAGACGACAAGCCTCGTCCATCGAGATGCAGGGCCTGCACAAGCGCTTCGGGGCCGATACCGTGGCCCTGGATGGGGTCGATCTGACCATCGAGGCGGGCGAGTTCTTTACCCTGCTCGGCCCCTCGGGCTGTGGCAAGACCACCTTGCTGCGCATTCTCGCCGGCCTGGAAGATGCCGACGCTGGCGAGCTGAGCATCGGCGGGCGCACCATCACCGAGGTGCCGCCCCACCAGCGCAGCGTCAATACCGTGTTCCAGTCCTACGCGCTGTTCCCCCATCTGTCGGTACGCGACAACCTGGCCTTCGGCCTCAAGATGCGCGGCCTGCCGGCCGCCGAGCGCGACGCCCGGGTGGCCAGGATCGCCGAGTTCATCAAGCTGGGCGACCTGGTCGATCGGCGGGTGGAGCAGCTGTCCGGTGGCCAGCGCCAGCGCATCGCCCTGGCCCGCGCGCTGGTCAACGAGCCCGATGTACTGCTGCTTGACGAGCCACTGTCGGCGCTGGATGCCGGCCTGCGTAGCCAGCTGCAGGTGGAACTACTGCGCGTTCAGAAGCGCCTGGGGATGACCTTCGTCTTCGTCACCCATGACCAGCAGGAAGCCATGGTAATGTCTGATCGAATTGCCGTGCTCAATGGCGGCATCATCCAACAGGTCGGGCCGCCGCGGGATGTCTACGAACGCCCGGTCAACGCCTTTGTCGCCCGCTTCATGGGCCACGACAATCTCTTCGCGATCACCGCGCGGCAGGGCAATCGCTTGACCACGACCCTCGGCGAGCTGCAGGCGGAATCGCCGGGCGCGGGCGATCTGCTGCTGATTCGCCCCGAGACCCTGGACCTGCTGGCGGGAGACGTGACGGGCGTCAATCATCTGCCTGCCCGGGTCACCGAGCGCCTCTATCGCGGCAGCCACGCCGAGTACTGCCTGGCCATCGGCGATACCACCCTGCAGGCGACGCTGAACAATCGTGGCCGCCACCTGCCCGAGGTGGGCGACCGAGTCACCGTGGTGGTGGCGCCGGAAGACCTTGTCACCCTGAGCGAATGAGGAGCGCATCATGGCCTATTCCGGCGTGACCGTCAGCGCACGAAGTCGCGGCATGGTGCGCGAGTCTCGGCATCTGTTGTTCACCGTGGCCCCCGGGGCGACCTGGATCATCGTCTTCCTGGTACTGCCCAGCGCCTATCTGATGGGCGTCGCTTTCATGAGCAACGGCACCTATGGCCTGCCCGAGATGCCGCTGTCGCTGGAGTCGTTCCGGCGGCTGGCCGGCTTCGGTTTCCTCGGCTGGAGCCCGGGCAACCTCTACACGCTGTTTCGCTCGCTGTGGCAAACGCTGGTCGCTACCGGGCTGGTGGTGATCGTCGCCTACCCGATCGCCTATTACATCACCACCTGTCGCGAGAAATGGCGGCCGATCATGCTGTTGCTGGTGGTGGTGCCGTCCTGGACCAATCAGGTGATCCGCACCTTCGGCTGGATGAACCTGCTGGCCCCGGGCACCCCGCTCTCGTCGCTGGCCGAGGGGCTGGGATTCATTTCTCCCAACATGGGGCTCTATCCGTCCAATTTCGCGGTCACCCTGGGTCTGGTCTACAACTTCCTGCCGTTCATGGTGCTGCCGCTCTATGCCGCCTTCGAGAAACTCGATACCGCCCAGGTCGAAGCCGCGCAGGATCTCTATGCCTCACCGGTGCGCGCCTTCTGGCATGCGGTCTTTCCCCAGACGCTGCCAGGGCTGCTGGCGGGCACCGTGCTGGTAGCGATCCCGGCCTTTGGTATGTACGTGATTCCGGAGCTGCTCGGCGGCGGCAAGGGCATGATGCTCGGCAACCTGGTGGCGACGCAGTTCGCGGGCGGCGCCAATTGGCCGCTGGGAGCCGCCGGGGCGATCCTGATGCTGATTGCCACCTTCATCGGGCTCTACGCCATGCGACGCATCGGCAAGCGCCTGGGTGGCGGCGAGGAGGTGGTGATATGAGAAAGCGGACCTTGAAGCGAGGCCTGACCGGGTTCTGGTGGCTGACGCTGACGTTTCTGTATCTGCCCCTGGTCGTGGTGGTGCTGTTTTCCTTCAACGCCTCCAATAGCGCGGCGACCTTCACCGGCGTGTCGCTGCGCTGGTACAAGGCGTTGCTGGGTAACGAGCAGATCCTTTCGGCCTTCGGCAACACTCTGATTCTGGCGATCTGCTCGTCGGTGATCGCGCTCTGTATCGGCTGTCTGATCGGCTACGGCATGTATCGCCATCGGCATCGCAAGCTCGGCTGGCTGATCGTGCTGATCTACCTGCCCATCGTGTTGCCCGATATCGTCTTCGGCATTTCGGAGATGGCCTTCTTCGTGCAGATCCATCGCTTGACGGGGCTGCTGCAGCCAGGTCTGCTGACGATGATCATCTCTCACGTGACGTTCCAGATTCCGTTCGTGGCGTTGATCGTCTATTCGCGCTTCGTGGGCCTGGACCCGACGCTGTTCGAGGCGGCCAAGGATCTTTATGCCACCCCGGTTAAACGGGTAGTGCACTTCATGTTGCCGACCATCAAGCCAGCGTTGATCTCGGCCTTTTTCCTCTCCTTTACTCTGTCGGTGGATGATTTCGTGATCAGTTTCTTCACCGCCGGGCCGGAGAGCGCGACCCTGCCCATCTATATCTGGGGCGCAATCAAGAAGGGGGTCTCGCCGGAAATCAATGCCATTGCCGCCTTGATGATCGGCGCGGTGGCGATCGCTGCCATCTTGAGCCTGACCATGAGCCGTCGCCGGCAGGTATGAGCCGGTAAACCCTTCCCACAGGGAAACGAGGAGAGTCGATAATGAAGATCAACAAGACGACGACGCTGGCGCTATCGTTGGGCGGGCTGATGCTTGCCGGCAGCGTCCAGGCGCAGGAGAACAAGCTCTACCTGTTCAACTGGACCGAATACATGGACCCCGAGATCATCGAGGCCTTCGAGGAGAAATACGACGTCGACGTCGTGCAGAACTACTTCAACTCGTTGCCCGAGATGCTGGCCAAGCTCAATGCCGGTGGGGTCTCGCAGTACGATATCATCGTGCCGTCCAACTACTATGTGCCGCGGCTGATCGAGACCGGCCTGGTGCAGAAGCTCGACAGGTCGAAACTCGAGAATCTCGACAACGTCATGGAGCAGTTCCAGGACCCCGCGTTCGATCCCGGCGCCGAGTACAGCGCGCCCTACCAGTGGGGCACCACCGGTATCGTCTACAATACCGAGACCTTCCCGGACGCGCCCAAGAGCTGGGCGTTGCTCTTCGATCCCGAGGTCAATCCCGATCATCCCTTCGCCATGATGGGTGATGGCCAGGTCAGCATGGGCGGTGCCTGCGCCTATCTCGGCCACGGCTACGACTGCACCGACATGGAGGCCTGGCGCGAGGCGGCGCAGCTGCTTCTTGATACCAAGGAGCGCGAGACCTTCAGCGGCTTCACCGACGGCACCCCGGCGCTCCAACAGCTGGCACGCGGCGTGACCCATGTGGGGCTTTCCTACAACGGCGACTATCTCTTCTTCAAGGATGAGGATCCCGAGACCTTCGCGACGCTGGATTTCATGATCCCCGATGAGGGCGCGGAGATGTGGGTGGACTCGATGCTGATTCCCGCCGAGGCGCCGAATCCCGACATGGCCCACAAGTTCATCGACTTCATTCTCGACGCCGAAGTCGGTGCTCAGCTGTCAAACTACAACTACTATGCCAGCCCCAACGCCGCGGCGGCGCCCTATCTCGATGAGGTGCTGACCGAGCCACCCGTCCAGCCGAGTGAAGACGATATGCAGCGCCTGCGCTTCACACCGAGCCTGGAAGGCGATGCCCTGCAAACCTTCCAGCAGCTATGGTCTGAGGTGCAGTCGCGCTGAGCGCAGGGCCCCCGGCAACGGCCGGGGGCTCGCCATCCCGAGCAAGGAATGTCCCATGAGTAACCGACAGGAGCTGCCGCTCCTCAACGACTGGTTCCAGACACACGGTATTACCGAGGTCGAATGCCTGGTCTCCGATCTGACCGGTATCCTCAAGGGCAAGATCATGCCTGCCGGCAAGTACCTCAACGGTGGCCGGCCCCGGCTGCCCGACTCGATCTTCATCCAGACCGTTACCGGGGGGTATCCCGACGACGAGGACATTCGTTTCTGGAATCCCGCCGAACGCGACATGGAACTGGTGCCGGACCCGAACGCGATCTACCTGGTGCCCTGGGCCGACGATCCCACCGCCCAGATCATCCACGACTGTTTCTACCTCACCGGCGAGCCGGTGGAGCTGGCGCCGCGCTACGTGCTCAAGCGTGTCTTGCAACTCTATGAGGAGCGTGGCTGGAAACCGGTGATCGCCCCGGAGGTCGAATTTTATCTGGTCAAGACCAATACCGATTCCGATTATCCGCTGGAGCCGCCCATCGGCCGCACCGGTCGTCAGGAGAGCAGCCGGCAGTCGTTCTCCATTGACGCGGTGAACGAATTCGATCCGTTGTTCGAGGAAATGTACGACTATTGCGAGGCCATGAATCTGGATCTGGACACCCTGATCCATGAAGAGGGCGCCGGGCAGATGGAGGTCAATTTCCAGCATGGCGACCCGCTGACCCTCGCCGACCAGGTGGTAATGTTCAAGCGTACCCTGCGTGAGACGGCGCTGCGCCACGGCATGTATGCCACCTTCATGGCCAAGCCGATGGCCAACGAGCCGGGCAGTTCCATGCATATCCACCAGAGCCTGCTCGACAGCAAGGACGGTCACAACGTCTTCGCTGGGGAGGATGGCCAGCCTAGTCGGCTCTTTCACTATTTCATCGGTGGATTGCAGCGCTACCTGCCGGCGGTGATGCCGCTGCTGGCGCCCAATGTGAATTCCTATCGACGCCTGATGCGCACCGATACCAGCGGCTCGGCGCCCATCAATGTCGAGTGGGGGCTGGACAACCGCACCGTGGGGCTGCGCGTGCCGATGTCGTCCGCCGAGTCGACCCGCGTCGAGAACCGCCTGGCCGGTGCGGACGCCAACCCCTACTTGGTGATGGCAGCGTCGCTTGCCTGCGGCTATCTAGGCATGCTGGGCCAGCTCGAGCCACGCCCGCCCATGGTCGGGTCCGCCTGGGCTGGCGGCAACAAACTGCCCGACGACATCGGCCCGGCGCTGGACATGCTGCATGACTGCAAGCCGTTGTCCGATATTCTCGGTGAGCGTTTCACCAACAGTTACCTGGCGGTCAAGCGCGCCGAACATCGCGCCTACTTCCAGGTCATCAGCTCCTGGGAACGTGAGCACCTGCTGCTGCGGGTCTAGTGCTTGGGACGCTAACCTCGATAGGCGAGTGCTCAAGGGCAGAGTGCGCAACAGACCCTCGGGCCCCTCGATTGAACTGCCAAGGAGAGACAATATGCTGTCGAAATACGTCGTGGGGCTGATCGGTCTGGGATTGATGGGCTCGGGGCTTGCCGCCTCCGCCCAGGAAGGCAAGCTCAACCTGTTCAACTGGTCGGATTACATGGCGCCGGGCATCATCGAGGACTTCGAGGCCGAGACCGGCATCGAGGTGGTGCAGAACTACTACAACTCCAACGCGGAGCTGTTTTCGAAACTGACCGCCGGCGGCGATGCCCAGTACGACCTGATCGTGCCGTCGGACTACTTCGTGCCGCGCCTGATCGATGCCGGCCTTGTCCAGCCGCTGGCCCGGGAGGGCGAGAGCCTGACGGGCTACGACAACATCCTCGACGAATTCCGTCGGCCCTCCTACGACCCGCAGGGCGACTACACCGTGCCCTACCTGTGGGGCGTGACCGGGGTGGTCTACAACACCGAGACCTTTGCCGACCCCGAGCCCAGCTGGGGCCTCCTCTACGATCCGGCGGTCAATCCGGACTATCCGTTTGCGATACTCAAGGGTGATGCCCAATTCACTTTTGGCACCCTCTGCGCCTTTCAGGGCAACGGTTTCGACTGCATCGGCGAGGCCCCCTGGACGCAGGCCGCCCAGGCGGTGATCGAGACCCGTGGCCGCGACAACTTCGTCGGCTTCGTCGATGCCACGGCCGCCATCGAGCAGGTCGCCAGCGGTGTGATCCATGCCGGGATCGCCTACAACGGCGATCTGGCGGCCAAGCGTGCCGAATCCCCGGAGACCTACGGCAAGCTGGGCTTCTTCATCCCCGAGGAAGGCTCGCAGCGCTGGGTCGACGTGATGGCCATTCCCGCCCGAGCGCCCAATCCCGACGCGGCGCGGGCGTTTATCGAGTACCTGCTGCGTCCCGAGGTCGCCGCCCGGCTGGCCAACTACAACTACTACACCACGCCCAACGAGGCCGCACTGGCGCTGGTCGACGACGCCCTGCGCGAGCCGCCGGTGATGCCCGACGAAGCGGTCCGCGAGCGGTTGCATTTCACTCCCTCGGTAAGCGGCGATCAGCTGCAGCTGCTTCAGGAGCTGTGGAGCGAAGCGCGCAGCCGTTGATCGCGTCACGTTGATCGCGACGGGCGTGAACATCGAAGTGATGGGGTGGCGGCCTTGGCCGCCGCCCCGGTTTTTTCCGGCATCTGTCGGCTGCTGATGCCTTACCATCGATCCCCCCACTGGAGGCTATCATGAGCGTTTCCCTCGACACCGAGCATGCGCGGTCCTGGTATGCGGCAACGGCCAATCCGGCGCCGCAACGCCCGGCGCTGGAGGGCGAGATCGACTGTGATGTCTGCGTGGTGGGGGCGGGCTTCACCGGCATCTCGGCCGCGCTGCATCTGGCCGAGCAGGGCCTTAACGTCGTGGTGCTCGAGGCCGCTCGCGTCGGCTTCGGCGCCTCCGGTCGCAACGGTGGACAGATCGTCAACAGCTACAGCCGCGACATGGACGTGATCGAGGCCAAGTACGGCGATGAGACCGCCCGGGCGCTGGGCGATATGGCCTTCGAAGGCAACCGGATCATTCGCGAGCGCATCGGGCAGTATGCCATCGACTGCGATCTCAGGGATGGCAACCTGTTTGCCGCCTGCAATGCCAAGCAGATGCAGGGCCTGATCGAACACCAGGCGCTCTGGGAGCGTTACGGTAATCGCGAACTGGAGTTGCTCGAGGGCGACGCCCTGAAGCGCGAGGTGGTCAGCGACCGCTACGTGGGTGGCCTGGTGGACCACTCGGGCGGGCATCTGCACCCGCTCAACCTGGTGCTGGGCGAGGCGGCGGCCTTCGAGTCGCTGGGCGGCACGATCTACGAACAGACGCCCGTCGAGTCGTTGACGCACGGCGCACCGGTCGATCTGCGCACCCCGCGCGGCCGGGTGCGCGCGCAACGTGTGGTGATGGCCGGCAACGCCTACCTAAAGGGCGTGCTGCCCGAGATCGAGGGCAAGTCGATGCCCTGCGGCACGCAGATCATTACCACCGAACCGCTGAGCAAGGCGCGTGCCCGCTCGCTGATACCCAACGACATGGCGGTGGAAGACAGCAACTATTTGCTCGACTACTTTCGACTGACGGCCGACAACCGCCTGCTGTACGGCGGCGGGGTCAACTACGGTGGCAGCGACCCGGCCGATATCGAGGCGGTAATTCGTCCCAAGATGCTCAAGACCTTTGCGCAACTCGACGACGTCAAGGTCGACTACGCCTGGAGCGGTACTTTCCTGATGACGCTCAATCGACTGCCGCAGTTTGGAGTCATCAATGACAACGTCTTCTATGCCCAGGGCTATTCCGGCCACGGCGTCACCTGCACCCATCTGGCGGGTCGCCTGATCGCCGAGGTGCTGACCGGCCGCGAGGCGCGCTTCGACGCCTTCGCCAAGCTTCCCCATCTGCCGTTCCCGGGCGGGCATCTGCTGCGCGTGCCGCTCTCGGCCATCGGCGCCTGGTACTATCAGGCCCGCGACCGCCTGGGCATCTGAACTCAGTAGAGGCCGACCGTCTCGCCATCCTCGTCGATATCCAGCCGCGTGGCGGCCGGCGAGGCGCTGAGTCCCGGCATCGTGCGGATATCCCCGGCCAGGGCATAGACGAAGCCGGCGCCGGCGGAGAGACGCACTTCGCGCACCGGTAGCCGCCAGCCGGTCGGGGCGCCGAGCCGGCTCGCATCGTGGGACAGCGACATATGCGTCTTGGCGATGCATACCGGAAAGGTCCCGTAGTCCTGGCGCTGCCAGGTCTCCAATCGCTCGCGGACCCCCGGGGCGAAGTCGACCCCCTCGGCGCCGTAGAGGCGCGTGGCGATGCGCTCGATCTTGGCCGCCAGGGGCAGATCGGCGGGGTAGAGGAAGTGGAAGCCGCTCCCGGCCTCGTCGGCCTCATTCATCGTCTCGATCAGCGCCTGCGCCAGGCCCAGGGCACCCTCCCCGCCGTCGCGCGCATGAGTGGAGACCTCGGCGCGCACGCCCACCGAGGCGCACAGCTCGCGGATGGCGGTATGCTCGCTTTGATGGTCGCTGGGAAAGGCATTGATCGCCACCACGGGCGTGAGGCCGTGGGCACGCACGTTGTCGATCTGCTTGAGCAGGTTGGCCCCGCCTTCCCGGACCTCGTCCGGGGACTCCCCCAGCAGCGAGGCGGGCAGCGGCTGGCCGGGCACCACCCGGTGGCGGCCGCTGTGGTACTTCAGGGCGCGCACCGTGACCACCAGCACCGCGGCATCGGGCGCGAGGCCTGAGGCTCGGCACTTGATGTTGAAGAAGCGCTCGGCGCCCATGTCAGCGCCAAAGCCTGCTTCAGTGACCAGGAAGTCGCTGGCGTGCAGGCCGATGTGATCGGCGACGACCGATGAGTTGCCATGAGCGATGTTGCCGAAGGGGCCGGCATGGATCAGTGCCGGGGCGTGCTCCAGGGTCTGCAGCAGATTGGGCTTGAGCGCTTCCTTGAGCAGTACCGTCATGGCGCCGGCGGCGCCGACCTGCTCGGCGGTGACCGGCTCGCCGGCGCGGTCCAGCCCCACGATCAGCCGTCCCAGCCGGCGGCGCAGGTCGGCCAGCGAGTCGGCCAGCGCCAGCACCGCCATCACCTCCGAGGCAGCGGTGATCTCGAAGCCGCCCTGGCGGGGAAACCCGTCGCCACGCCCGCCGATGCCCAGCACCAGATGTCGCAGGGCGCGGTCGTTGAGGTCGATGACGCGCTGCCAGCGCACCTCGCGGGGATCCAGCTCGGGCTCGAGCCGGTGGTGCAGGTGATTGTCGACCATCGCCGCCAGCAGGTTATGGGCGGCCCCCACCGCGTGGATGTCGCCGGTAAGGTGCAGGTTGATGCGCTCCATGGGCAGCACCTGGCTGTACCCACCGCCGGTGGCCCCGCCCTTGAGTCCCAGCGTGGGGCCCATGGACGGCTGGCGCAGCGCCACGCTGGCGATGTGGCCAAGGCGCTGAAGCCCCTGCACCAGGCCGATGGCAGTGGTAGTCTTGCCCTCGCCGGGTGGAGTGGGCGTCATCGAGGTCACCACCACGTAGCGCCCTCGCGGGCGTTCGGCCAGGCTCGTCATGGCCGCCAGGTCGAGCTTGGCAATGCCGCGGCCATAAGGCTCTACCACCTCGCCGGACAGACCCAGGCGATGGGCGATCTCCTCGATGGGCCAGAGCCGCACCGCGCGGGCGATGCTCAGATTGTCGGCGGGCCGGGGCGCAGCCGGTTCGGTCGCTTGAGGTGCCATCGTCGTATCTCCTCGCGAGTGTAGCGCCGGGCGTTGTAGACTCAGTATCGTTAGACTTAGTATCGCGCGCCGTGCGAGGCGGATTTGCCTGCCGACGTCGGTGGCCTTGGGCGCAGCGACACACTGCCGGAGCGGGACGACCTTGCCGGTGGTCCCACGGGTAGACTACCCCTGAAGGGAAGCGGCGCCCGGCGCCACTGAGCAAGAGGAAGGCGATGGAATCCCCCGTTCCGGCCAAGGGCCACCATGATATCGGTTTCCTGCTGCTGCCGGGCTTCTCGCAGCTCGCCTTCTCTTCGGCGCTGGAGCCGTTGCGCATGGCCAACCACCTCGCCGACCGTACCCTCTACACCTGGCATCTGGTGAGCCGCGATGGCACCGCAGTCACGGCCAGCAGTGGTCTGCCCACGGCGGTGGACCAGGCGCTGGAGCCGATGCCGGCGCTGGACCTGCTGCTGGTGTGCGGTGGGGTCGAGGTGCAGCGACACGGCGATCGCGCGACCCTTTCCTGGCTACGGCGCCTGGCCGAGCGGCGCATCCCCCTGGGGGCGGTGTGCACCGGTGGCTATGTGCTGGCCCGGGCGGGTCTGCTCGACGGTTACCGCTGTACCCTGCACTGGGAGCACATTTCTAGCCTGCATGAGGCGCGGCGCTTCCCCGCAGTGATCTTCACCTCGCAGCTGTTTGTCATGGATCGCGATCGCTATACCTGCTCGGGCGGCATCGCCCCCCTGGACATGATGCTCCATCTGATCGGACGCCAGCAGGGCCTGGCGCTGGCCGAGGCGATCGCCGAGGAATTCATTCACGAACGCATCCGCGGCGTGGGTGATCGCCAGCGCAGCCCGCTGCGGGTGCGCCTGGGCCACAGCCACCCCAAGCTGGAGGAGGTGGCCACCCTGATGGAGGCCAACCTCCAGGAGCCGCTGGCGCTGGACGAGTTGGCCCGCTATACCGGGCTGTCGCGGCGCCAGCTGGAACGCCTCTTCCAGCGCTACGTGGGTTGTCCGCCGCTCAAGTACTACCTGGAGCTGCGCCTGGCCCGGGCGCGGCTGCTGCTGCAGCAGACACGAATGCCGATCACCGAGGTGGCGCTGGCCTGCGGCTTCGTCTCGCCGCCGCATTTTACCAAGTGCTACCACGACCACTTCGGCCACTCGCCGAGCGGGGAGCGCAAGCGCCGGCAGCAGCGGCAGGCCGAATTGGCACTGCCGGACGACCCGTTGCTGTGAGGATGAGGCTTCAACCGCGTGGACGCGAATTCTCCGGATCAAAGAGCGCCCTATAGCCCACCGCTGCCACCCGCATCGGGTAGTGCTCGGCAAAGTACTCCATCAGCAGACTTCGCCCTTCCTGTGCGTAGTCGGCGGGCAGGTAGGCCAGGGCGATGTTGCGCCCGAGCGTTGGCCCGTAGGCGATGCTGGTCACGTAGGAGCGCCGGCCGAACGCGTCCACCGGCACCTCGCCGCTCTCGGGGTCGAGCAAGGGCGACTGGCCGACCGGGTAGCGGGGCCGGCCCGCGGCGTCGTGGTGCTCCTCCATGATCAGGGTGCAGAGGCTGGCGGGCTGACGCTCGCGGCTGCGCTGCTCCAGGTAGGCGGCCTTGCCGTGGAAGTCCGCGGCCTTGACCCTGGGCCGCGCCAGGCCCGCCTCGTAAAGGTTGTAGTCGGTGAGCAGATCGACGTTCTGCAGCCGCAGGCTCTTCTCCAGGCGGCGGCTACTGGCGTAGGTCTCGATGCCCACCGGCGTCACCCCGGCCTCGAACAACCGATCCCAGAGCGCCAGGCCGTAGCTGAAGGGTACGTAGAGCTCCCAGCCCTGCTCGCCCACGTAGGAGATGCGGAAGGCCCACACCGGCAGCCCCTGGATGCGGATCTCGCGGGCGGTGGCGAAGGGGAAGCGGGCATCATCAAGCCCCTCGGGGACATCGGCCAGGGCCTGCAGGGTGCGCCGGGCGTTGGGACCCCACAGGCCCAGGGTGGCCAGGCCGTCGCTGCGATCCTCCAGGTGCCAGCGGGTCAGCCCGGCGTCATCGGCGCGGCGGGTGATCCACATCAGGTCGCGATGTCCGGTGTCGCCGCCGCAGATCACCCGCCAGGCATCCGCGGCCAGGCGCACGATGGTGAGATCCGAGTGGACGCCGCCGGCGGCATCGAGGAAGTGGGTATAGACGCCCTTGCCGACGGGGGTGTCGCCGCCGACTTTCGCCACCGACAGGTATTCCAGCAGTGCCTCCGCATTGCGGCCGGCGATGTCGTAGATGGCGAAGTGGGAGAGGTTGGTCATGCCCACGTCGTCGGACAGCGCCAGGTGCTCGGCGTTGGACACCCGCCAGAAGTGCCGGGCGTCCCACTCCGCCGGGCGCTCGGGCACCCGCTCGGCATAGCGTTCCAGCAGCGCCTCGTTGGCGGCGTAGCCGTGGGCGCGCTCCCAGCCGGCGGCCTCCATGAAGACGCCGCCGAGCTCGCGCTCGCGCGGCCAGAAGGGACCGCGGCGCAGGTCACGGCCGCTCTCGAAGGGCTCGCGGGGGTGCACCGGCGGGTCGTAAATCTTGCGGGCAATCTCCCGGCAGCGGCCCTCGACGTGGTGGGGCGTCTTCTGCACCGGATAGAAGCGCGCGATGTCGATGCCGCAGGGGTCGGGTGCGGCGCGGCCGTGGGTCAGCCAGTCGGCGAGCAGCTTGCCCATGCCGGGGCCGTCCTTGACCCACACCGCCTCGCAGAACCACAGGCCGCGGGTCTCCGGCGACTCACCGACCAGGGAGCCGCCGTCCGAGGTGACCGAGAGCAGGCCGTTGAAGGAGTGCTTCTCGTCCCACCCCAGCTCGCCAAGCACGGGAGCGAGCTCTACCGCTCGCTCGAAGGCCTCGGCCACCTGGTCGGCCGCGAGGTCGCGCATGGAGGGCGAGAGTCGCGCCTGATCGCGTGCGAGGATGGCGGTGGGATCCACCAGCCGGGGCTCGCGGGACTCGTAGTAGCCCCACTCCAGCTGTCCTCCCTCGGTACTCCTGGGATCGCCGGTGTCGCGCATGTAGGCGGAGTTGCCCTGATCGCGCAACAGCGGATAGCCGATCTCCTTGCCGGTGCCGGCGAAGGTGTCGAAGGGGCCGAAGAACATCAGCGGATGCTCCACCGGCATCAGCGGCAGGGCCGCACCGCCCATGGCCGCGGGAATCGGTCCCCAGATGCCCGAGGTGACGATCACCCGCGAGGTGGCCACATAGCCCTTCGCCGTCTCGACGCCGCACACCCGACCGTCTCGAACGTCGATGTCCAGCGCCGGGGTGTCGGCGAAGGCGCGCAGCTGGCCGCCAGCCACGGCGCGTTCGATCAGCTCACCGGCCACCCTCTGGGATCGCGGGATCACCAGCCCGGCGTCGGTGTCCCACATGCCACCGAGCACCTGTTCTCGATCCAGCAGCGGGAAGCGCGCCACCACCTCGTCGGCGTCGACCATGCGCACCTTGGTGCCGAAGGCCTTGCCCGAGGCGACCTTGCGCTGCAGCTCGGCCAGCCTCGCCTCGTCGCCGACCCGGGCAATCTCCAGGCCGCCGACCTTGTGGTAATGACCTAGGGCCTCATAGAAGCGTTGGCTGTAGGTGGTCGTGTAGCAGGACAGCCGGTCGTGGGCGGTCATGAAGCAGAAGTCGGAGGCGTGGGCGGTGGAGCCGATGTCCGAGGGGATGGCGGACTTTTCGAGGCCCACCAGATTCCTCCAACCCTGCTCGATCAGGTGATGAGCTACCGAGGCGCCGACGATGCCGCCCACGCCGATGATTACCGCCTCTGCCTGCGAGGGGAGAGCCGCCATGATCGTCCTCCTCAATCCGAGGGCTTTTCCGCAGCATAAGACAGGGACTTGACCCCACGCTGTCCCGCGACGACGCCTCCTTGTCTGGTGGCGACAGGAAGCGTGCCCCCTGTCGCCCACGGCTAAGGGCGGGGCGCCCACAGCGAGATGGGGCGCTGCCGGCGGGGCTAGTGTCGAAGGTAAGGGCGACCGGCGGGTGTCGGTCCCCGGCACAGCAACAGGGGAGGAGGCGGTCATGTCTCAGGCCATCGAGAGCATCCAGAGCACTCAGAACACCCCATCGGCGCCGGAAATCCTGCTCTATCCGCGTATCCGCAAGTCACCCTTCTTCTACGCCTCGCGGCGGCACGGAGTGCGTAAGTACAGCGTCTACAACCATCACTACCATCCGCGCCTCTACACCGACCCGGTGGATGAGTACTGGGCCCTGGTGCAGGGCGTGACGCTGTGGGACGTCGGCGTCGAGCGCCAGATCGAGATCGCAGGCCCCGACGCCTTCGCCTTCACCCAGCGGCTGGTCCCCCGCGACATGCGCCATTGCCAGGTGGGGCAGTGCAAGTACGTCTTCGTCACCGCCCCCGACGGCGGTATTCTCAACGACCCGGTGCTGCTGCGTATCGAGGAGAACCGCTTCTGGCTGTCGCTGGCCGACAGCGACATTCTGCTGTGGTGCCAGGGTCTGGCGGTAAATTCTGGCCTCGACGTCACCATCCAGGAGGTGGACGTGGCACCGGTGCAGGTCCAGGGGCCGAAGGCCAAGGCGGTAATGGTCGACCTGTTCGGCGACGCCGTGCTGGGCATGCCTTATTACCACCTGATGGAGGCCGAGCTCGACGGCATGTCGGTGGTGATCTCGCGCACCGGTTACTCCGGCGAGATCGGCTATGAGATCTACCTGCGCGAGGCCAGCCGCTTCGGCGAGGCGCTCTGGCAGCGGGTCTTCGAGGCCGGCCGGCCCCACGACATGCAGGTGATCGGCCCCTGCCATATCCGCCGCATCGAGGGCGGCATCCTCGCCTTCGGCTGCGATATCTGGTACGACACCAATCCCTTCGAGGTGGGCATGGGCTACGACTGGATGGTCGACCTGCGCGGCGACGACGACTTCATCGGCCGCGCCGCTCTCGAGCGCATCAAGGCCGAGGGCGTGTCGCGCAAGCTGGTGGGGGTGGAGATCGACGGCCCCAGCGTCGGTTACTTTATCGACGGCACGATGATCGACGTCTTCCCGGTCTTCGATGCCAGCGGTGAGCGGATCGGCAAGGTGACCTCGGCCACTCGCTCGCCGCGCCAGGAGCGCAACATTGGCTACGCCATGGTGCCGGTCGAGCATGCCGAACTGGGCACCTCCCTGCACATTGAGGCCAATACCGGCCCGCAGGAGGCCAGGGTGGTGGAGAAGCCCTTCCACGATCCTGGTAAGGCAATTCCCAAGGGGTGAAGAAGGTGACGACGGCCCGTTTTGAACTGCTGCCCATCGCCGGACTGCAGGAGGCGGCCCGGGCTCTGCCGCACGGCGCCGTGGTTACCGTGACCTGCTCGCCGCGCCACGGCCTGGAGCGCACCCTGGCGGCCAGCGAGTGGCTGGTCGGGAGAGGCTTTCACGTGGTGCCGCACCTTGCCGCCCGTCTGATGCGCGACCGCGCCCACCTGGAGCAGTTACTGGGGCGCCTCGCGGCGCTGGGCATCGACGAGGCCTTCGTGGTGGGCGGCGATGTCGAGCGAGCGGTGGGGGACTACCCTCATGGCCTGGCGCTGCTCGAGGCCCTGGACGGGCTTGAGCTGCGGCCGGCGCGAATCGGCGTGCCTGTCTATCCGGAGGGGCATCACCGCATCGAAGCGGCGCAACTGCAACGAGACCTGGAGGCCAAGGTGGCGCTGGCCGATTACGCCGTCACCCAGCTGTGCTTCGAGGCGGCGCCGCTGCTGGCCTGGCGCGAGCGGCAGCGGCGGCTCGGTCTCTCCTTGCCGGTACATGCCGGGATTCCCGGCGTCATGGAGCCCAGACGGCTGCTCACCATCGCCTTGCGCCTGGGGCTGGGGCCGTCGGTGCGCACCCTGCGCCGTCAATCGGGCTGGATGGCACGGTTGCTGCGGCCATCACCCTATCGGCCCGATGCCCTGCTGGAGGGAGTGGGCCCGCTGCTCGGCGACGCCCAGGCGGGCTTCGTTGGCCTGCACGTCTATACCTTCAACCGAGTCGAGTCCACCCGCCACTGGCTGGAAAAGCGTCTGGAGCTGGTGCCCGGTCGGCCTGCGCTCGATCAGCCTGAGGACCAGGCCGCCACCCCCGCCGGCGGTCCCTTGGCATGAGGCACGCGCTGTCGTCTTCCGGCGACGGCGAGTCAACAAATATGGATACCCGCGACGAGCGCTTTCTTGCTTGCTGTAAAAGCATATACTGATCTTCGTCTCTCGCGCGGTGCAGGAAGCGATGCGTCTCTCATCGTCCTTGTCACGCCTCCGCGAAGCGGTTTCTCGAATGATGATGGCGCGTCAGCGCCCTCCAGGAGGTGGAAAATGAGCAAGTCGATCGTGGTGGGCACCACCCTGGCCGTGTTGGGGCTGGGCGGGCTGGCCTTCGGGGCCTGGCAGGTCCAGCAGGAAGACACGCCGCAATTTGCCGAGATTACCCATGTGGAAACCCTGACGCGGACCGTGGAAACCCCGCGCGAGGTGTGCGAGGACGTGGTGGTGACGCAGCGGGCACCGACCCGCGATCCCAACCGGATCGTCGGCACGGCCGCGGGCGCGATCGTCGGCGGCCTGCTGGGCAATCAAGTGGGTGGCGGCAGCGGCAAGAAAATCGCCACCGTGGCCGGAGTCGTCGGGGGTGGCCTGGCCGGCCGTGAGGTGCAGGAGCGCGTCGAGGCTGGCCAGACGACCTCCACGACCCAGCGCCGCTGCGACACCGTTGTCGATACCCGCCAGGAAGCCGAGGGCTACGAAGTGACCTGGCGCAACGGCGACGTGGTGCAGACCAGCCGACTCGACAGCGCGCCCGAGGGCGATCGTGTACTGCTCGAGGACGGGCGGCCGCAATGGGGCGCGACCCTGACCGACGAGAGCTGAACCTTCAGCGGCGCCAGTCGGCGACGCCAGAATTCTTGACGCCCCGACCGAACGGTCGGGGCGTCGTCGTGTCTAGACATGGCGCAGATACCAGTCGTATTCCAGCTTGCTGACGCTCTGCATGGCCTGGTCACGTTCGGCGCGACGGTTGGCCACAAAAACCTTGATGAAGTCTCGGCCGAGTGCCTGGGTCATTACCTCGCTGCCCTCCAGCAGGTCGAGGGCGCGCGTCCAGCTGTTGCTCAGGCTGGGCGGGAACTGCTGGTAGGCATTGCCGATCGCCGCGGCAGGCGGCGTGAGCGAGCCGGCCAGGCCGTGTTCGATGCCGGCCAGCAGGGCGGCCAGCAGCAGATAGGGGTTGGCGTCGGCGCCGGCCACGCGGTGTTCGATCCGCCTGGCCGCATTGGGGCCGGAGGGAATACGCAGCGCCACTGAGCGGTTGTCGACTCCCCAGGTAGGCGTCATGGGCACATAGAGCCCCGGCTGAAAGCGGCGGAAGGAGTTGAGGTTAGGCGCGAACAGCGCCATCGAGGCCGGCATCAGGACCAGCAGGCCGGCGATGGCCTGTCGCAGCAGTAAAGTGCCGTGAGGGTCGCCGTCGTCGGCGGCGAAGACGTTATGGCCGGCCTCGTCCAGCAGGCTGATATGCACATGGGTGCCGTTGCCCGCTTCCAGGCCGTAGGGTTTGGCCATAAAGGTCGCCTCGAAGCCATGCTTCAGCGCAACACCCTTGATCAGACGTTTGAGCAGCACGGCGCTGTCGCAAGCCGTCAGGACGTCGTCGACATGCAGCAGGTTGATCTCGAACTGGCCGGGGGCGCACTCCTTGAGCGCGGTGTCCAGCGGCAGGCCCTGTACCTCGGCGGCGTTCTGTATCGCCTCCAGAAGGTCCGAGTACTCGTCGAGCTCGTTGATCGAATAGAGCTGGCTCTGGGTGGCGCGCTCGCCGGTGGCCGGCGAGCAGGGCGGTTGCACCATGCCGAGGTCATCACGCGCCCGATCGACCAGATAGAATTCCATTTCCACCGCCACCACGGGTGTCAGGCCGCGCGCCTGTAGCCGCGCCAGCTGTTGCGCCAGCACCTGACGAGGATCGGCGAAGAAGGGCGTCTCGTCGGCTTCGACCATGCTCATCAGCAGTTGTGCCTGTCGGCCACCACGCAGCCAGGGGCTCGGCATCAGGCTCCCCGGGACCGGCCGGCAGACCCGGTCGCCGTCGCCCGTGGTCAGCCCCAACCCGGTTTCCTCGATGGTGTTGCCAAGAATGTCCAGAGCGAAGACCGACGCCGGCAGGTTGATGCCCTCCCGATAGGCTTTCTCGAGGTTGCCGCGGCCGATGCGCTTGCCGCGCAGCACACCATTGAGATCGCTGAGCAACAGGTCGATGCTGTCGATCTCGGGATGACGGTCAAGAAAGTGCAAGGCTTCATCGGTGGGGTGTGAGGGCATGGCGCACCTTTATGTCCTGTTCGTTATCTCTGTGGGCTATCTTTGAAGTCTTGTCGGGTGTTGTCAAATACTTTACGGGCTCAGTAGCGTCTCGCGATGGTGTCGCGGTGTCGAAAAGCGCCGGGGCATTGGATGAGGTGTGAAAGCGCCAGACGTTGATCGCACGGATCAGGCGGCTTGGCAGCCGCCTTTGAGCGGCGTATGTTGAGCAAAGCATAACACTCAAGTGCAATGACGACTCAAGGAGACTGACATGCAGAGCCGGCCCCTGGTGGGTGTGATCGCCTGCCGTCGTGAGGTAGAGGGGCACCCTGCCCATACGGTCACCGACAAGTACCTGACCGTCCTGCGTGACTACGGGTTGGCGCCGGTGATCCTGCCGGTCTGGGAAGGCGTCGTGCAGACCGACCTGCTTCGCCCTCTTGATGGCCTCTTGCTGACCGGCAGTTACAGCAATGTCGAACCGGGTCGCTATGGCGTAGCGCGCGCGCCCGAGAACACCCATGACGATCGGCATCGCGATGCCGCCGCGCTGGCCTGGATCCCCGCGGCGCTGGACATGGGGCTCGCCCTGTTCGGTATCTGTCGTGGCTTTCAGGAGATCAACGTGGCCTTCGGCGGCACGCTGCACCAGGCGGTGCAGATGGTGCCGGGCTTGCTCGACCACCGGGAGCCGGAGGGGGATCGCGAGCAGCGTTATGCGCCGGCCCATGACATCGAGATCCTGCCGGGCGGACGCCTGGAAGCGCTCTATCCGCAACCTCGGGCGTGGGTCAATTCCCTGCACCAGCAGGGGATCGCCTCGTTGGGGCCGGGGCTGGTGGCCGAGGCGGTGGCGCCGGACGGTCTGGTCGAGGCGATATCCGTGCGTGACGCGCCGGGCTTTGCCATGGCGGTGCAGTGGCACCCCGAATGGCGCACGCCGGAGCACCCGCTCTACGACGCCCTCTTTCAAGCGTTTGCCGGCGCCTGCGTTGCTCGTCGTCACGCGGTGACGATTACCGCCGCGGCCGATGCCTGAATCGCCAACCCAAGTCGCCAATCAACGTTGCCAAGCCACGTCGCCAGGAGAAACCCGATGACCGACGAGTTGACACGGCTCGACCGTGCCCACCATCTGCACCCCTTTACCGACTTCAAGGCGCTGGGCGAGGAGGGTAGCCGCATCATCGTTCATGCCGAGGGGGTCTATATTCATGACAGCGAGGGGCGTCGACTGCTCGACGCCATGGCGGGCCTGTGGTGCGTTAACCTGGGCTATGGTCGCGAGGAACTGATAACGGCCGCCACCGAGCAACTGCGCGAGCTTCCCTACTATAATAATTTCTTCAAGAGCACCCATGCCCCAGCGGTCAAGCTCGCCGCGAAGCTCAGCGAGATTGCCCCGGCGCACATGAACCACGTGTTCTTTACGGGTTCGGGGTCGGAGGCCAACGACACGATGCTGCGCATGGCGCGTCGTTATTGGGCATTGAAAGGCAAGCCCGAGAAACAATGGATCATCGCCCGCGAGAACGCCTATCACGGCTCTACCGTGGCCGGCATGAGCCTCGGCGGCATGGCGCCGATGCACGAACAGGGCGGCCCGCTGGTACCCGGCATCACTCATGTGCGCCAGCCCTATTGGTTTGGGGAAGGACGGTTTGGGGAAGGCCCTTTGAATGACGCGGCCGATCCGTCCGCGCAGGCGTTCGGCCGCGACTGTGCGGCGGCCATCGAGGCGAGGATTCTCGAACTGGGTGAGGACAAGGTGGCGGCGTTCATCGCCGAGCCGGTGCAGGGCGCGGGCGGCGCCATCATCCCACCCGAGAGCTATTGGCCGGCGGTCAAGGCGGTACTGGCGAAGTACGATATCCTGCTGGTGGTCGACGAGGTCATCTGCGGTTTCGGTCGCCTGGGCGCATGGTTCGGCAGCATGCACTACGACCTCGCGCCGGACCTGATGCCGATCGCCAAGGGGCTCTCGTCGGGGTATCTGCCGATCGGCGGGGTGCTGGTAGGTGACCGCGTCGCCGACACGCTCATCGAGGAGGGCGGCGAATTCTTCCACGGCTTCACCTATTCGGGCCACCCGGTCTGTGCCGCCGTGGCGCTCAAGAACCTCGAGATCCTGCAGGACGAGAGGGTGATCGAGCGGGTGCGCGAGGATCTCGGCCCCTACCTCGCCAGCCGCTGGGCGACGCTGGCCGAGCACCCCATCGTCGGCGAGGCCCGCTCGCTGGGGCTGATCGGCGCGCTGGAACTCGTCGCCGACAAGGCCGGCCGGGCGCGTTTCGACAAGTCGCTGGCCGCGGGCAACCTGTGCCGCGATATCTGCATCGAGCGAGGGCTGGTGATGCGCTCAGTGGGCGATACCATGATCATCTCGCCGCCGCTGGTGATCACCCATGCCCAGATCGACGCGATGGTCGACCTGGCCCGCGACGCCCTGGACGAGACTGCCCGTCGGTTGTCGCTACAGATCGCCCACGGCGCGGATAACCGCGCAGGCAACGTTTCAGAAACACAGGAGAGACACATATGAGCCATCCCCAGCGACATGCCGACTGGCACCAGATGGCCGCGGATATGCGATTCGAGACCCGGGCCTATATCAACGACCAGTTCGTGGACGCCGCCTCCGGCGAAACCTTCGAGACGCTCAACCCGGCCACCGGCAAGTGCCTGGCGCAGGTGGCCAGTTGCGACGGCCCCGATGCCGAGCTTGCGGTCGGTCATGCACGGGCGGCCTTCCAGGCAGGCGAATGGTCGCGACTCGCCCCGGTTCGGCGCAAGAAAACCCTCTTGGCGCTTGCCGAACTTATGGAGGCGAATCGTCACGAACTGGCGCTGCTCGACACCCTGGACATGGGCAAGCCAATCACCAGCTCGCTGGGCGACATGCAGGGCGCCATCGGCTGCGTTCGCTATCACGCCGAGTCCATCGACAAGCTGTTCGGGGAAGTGGCCCCGACCGGCGACGACTCGCTGGCGCTGGTGCTGCGCGAGCCGCTGGGCGTGGTGGCCTCCATCGTGCCCTGGAACTTCCCGCTGATGATGACCGCCTGGAAGATCGCCCCGGCGCTGGCCGCGGGCAATAGCGTGATTCTCAAGCCCTCGGAGAAATCACCGCTATCCGCGCTGCGCCTGGCCGAGCTGGCACGGGAAGCCGGCCTGCCGAGCGGCGTCTTCCAGGTATTACCCGGCTTCGGGCATACCGTGGGCAAGGCGCTGGCGCTGTCCATGGGCGTCGATTGCCTGTCCTTCACCGGCTCGACGCAGGTCGGCAAGCAACTGATGCAGTATGCCGGCCAGTCCAACCTCAAGAAGGTCTACCTGGAGTGCGGCGGCAAGAGCCCCAACCTGGTCTTCGCCGACTGCAAGGACCTGGACCGGGTGGCCCGGCATGCCGCCGAGGCGATCTTCCACAACCAGGGCGAAGTCTGCATCGCCGGTTCGCGTCTGCTGGTGGAGAATTCGATTCGCGCGGCGTTTGTCGAGAAGGTGCTCGCTGCCGCCGAGACCATGCAGCCGGGCGACCCGCTGGACCCTGAGAGCTTCATGGGCGCGATGGTCGACGAGACCCAGCATCGCCGCGTGCTCGACTTCATTCGCCAAGGGGTCGAGGAGGGTGCTTCGCTGCGCGCCGGCGGAGAAGCACTCAAGGGCGATGGCTGGTTCATTCCGCCCACCGTTTTCGACGGGGTGACGCCGCAGATGGTCATCGGGCGTGAGGAAATCTTCGGGCCGGTGCTGGCAATCTTCGGCTTCGACAGCGAAGAAGAGGCCATCGCCATGGCCAACGACAGTGACTACGGCCTCGCCGCGGGTTTCTGGAGTCAGGACATCGATCGCATCATGCGCGTGACGCGCCGGCTGCATTCCGGCCAGGTATTCGTCAACAACTGGGCCGGCGGCGACCAGACGGTGCCGTTCGGCGGCGTCAAGCAGTCGGGCAATGGTCGCGACAAGTCGCATCACAGCCTGGAGGAGTACTCCGAGCTCAAGACGGTCTGGATGTCGTTGGCCACCTGAACCATTTCGCCATATCGTGACGCGACGTATCGAAGTTGTAGAAGATTTGTCGTAGGGTGGTCTCCTTGACCACTTCTCAGGAGACCGCCATGGGGCTTTTCAATCGTGATCCCGCCAAGAAGCTTCAGAAGGAATACGAGCGCAAGCTAGAGCAGGCGATGATGGCAGCTCGCAACGGTGACATGCGGGCCAATGCGACTTTGACGGAGCAAGCCAATACGCTGCTGGCCGAGATCGAGAAGCTGAAGCCATCTTAGCCCTCGCGCTTGCCTGACCCGGCTACTCGTCGATATCCGACGAAGCACCGATGCCTTCGCAGTGACTGCTAACGCAGGAGTATCACCAGGCATCAGTGTTAAAGGAAACCTGTTGTAAAGGGTTTGTTAAAGATATGGCGTGAAGAAACACTTCGCTGTGCAGCATCTCATGGAGCATTAGAGTGTTTTCACCCTGACCGGCCATAGCCGCAGTGCAGGATATAGCGCTCGCATTCGCTGGCGGTAAACCGATCGAGCAGGCCGCCAATCGCCGACCACAGCGCATCGACGGTACGCGCGGCGGTCTTGCGCAGCAACGTTTTCAGCTTCGCAAAGACCTGCTCGATCGGGTTGTCATCGGGGCTGTAAGGCGGCAAGTAGCGCAGCTCGGCGCCACGCGCTTCGATCGCTTCCCGCACGCCAACGACTTTATGCGAGCCCAGGTTATCCATTATGACGATGTCGCCGACGCCCAGCATGGGGGCGAGCGCCTGTTCCACCCAAGCGCGAAAGACTCGCCCATTGATGGGCCCATCGAGAACCAAGGGGGCGATCAGCCCCTCCGCACGAAGCGCACAAAGGAAGGTGGTGGTCTTCCAGTGGCCGTAGGGGACGTAGCCGGGACAGCGTTGGCCGCGTGGCGAGCGGCCCCGTCGGGGACTCATCTGGGTATTGGCCCAGGTTTCATCGACAAAGACCAGCCGCCGCGTATCGAGATGAGGCCGCTCAGCCGCCCAGGCGCGCCTTGCCTGAGCCACATCGGGACGTTGCTGTTCGGCCGCGTGAACGGTTTTTTTTCAAGGTGAGCCCCAGCCGGCCCAATGTCTTCCACATCGTTGCCAGGCTCACCCGGCGGCCATGCTCAGCCTCGACCCACTGGCATAACTGCGCCAGTGTCTGGTCAGGTGCCGCAGCCACCCGTTCGGCCAGGGCGGCTTCGAGTCCAAGGAGCCGGAGGGGCACATGGTTGCATTGGGCGCCCGCGTTAAGCTGGCCGCTTCGCTGTCGCGAACGTACCCGGGCCACATAGGACTCGCTCACCGCAAAGCGTGCGGCCACTTCACGAAGCGAACCGCTGGCCGCCATGACCCGGTCGCGCAGATCCTGACCATAGGCCTGCCCCCGTCGCCATCCCATGGGATCATCCTCCCTCGAGCGCTGCACCAAGACTCCCTTCGTTATTCTGGCAGCTTGTTCCAGGCGCTGCCCCCTAAGGAAACGCTGCACAAATCCCACCGTAGCTGCCTGATCGCCATCGGCGGGGTAGAATTTGACCCTCCCACCACCGTCTGACAGAGCCATCCGATGAAGCAGATCTCGTTCGCCCAGGCAGAGCACCAGAACAAGAAGAAGGTCACCCGTCGAGAGCGTTTCCTGGCCCAGATGGAGACTCTGGTGCCTTGGCAACGGCTGATCGACGCGCTGTCGCCGTCCTACTTCCCGAACTCGGCGGGCAAGCGGGGCCGGCCGCCCATCGGGCTGGCGCGTATGCTGCGGATCTACTTCCTGCAACAATGGTATGCGCTCGCCGACGAAGCGCTCGAAGATGCGATCTACGATAGCCAGGCGATGCGCGACTTCGTGGGCATCGACCTGGCTGTCGAGAGCGTGCCGGATGCGACCACGCTGCTTCGCTTCCGCCACCTGCTGGAGAAGCATGCCCTGACCCAGCGGATCTTCGAGGAGATCAACGCCCACCTGGCCGAGCAGGGGTTGTTCATGCGCGAGGGCACCATCGTCGACGCGACCATCGTGGCAGCGGCGCCTTCCACCAAGAACCAGGCCAAGCAGCGCGACCCGGCGATGAAGCAGACCAAGAAAGGCAACCAGTGGTATTTCGGCCTGAAGGCCCATATCGGCGTCGATGCGGTCACCGGGCTGACCCACAGTGTCGTTGCCACTGCGGCCAACGTGGCCGATGTCACCATGGTCAGTCATCTCGTGCATGACGATGACAAGCGGATATACGGCGATGCCGGCTATACCGGCATGGGGAAGTACCTGGACGAAGAAAAGGACGCCCCGGATTCTCGGTGCTGCGTCGCCGCCAAGCGCGGCGCCATCAAGAAGCTGGACGACAGCCCGATGA
>NZ_FPBP01000024.1 GCF_900116705.1 Halomonas korlensis
TGGTGGACGGCCTGGCGAAAGCCGCTGTCGAGCATGGCATTCAGGCCTTCGGTAGTCGTACCGCCGTAATCGAGGAATCGTTCGACCAGCTGCGCAGGTGACGTGTTTTCTTCAAGCATCAGCTGACTGGCGCCTGAAAGGGTGTGCAGCACGCCGCGCCGGGCAACTAACTCAGATACACCCTGGGTCATGGCATGGCTGATCAGCGCGTCGGCCAACAGTGCCGGAAAAGCGGGGCCACTGCCGGTCAGAGCCGTCAAGTACTCTATCTGGGCCTCTTCTTTGACCTCATCGCTTGGACCGCAAGTCGACAATAACCGATGGACCCAACCGCGTTCGTCACTGGCCACTTCAGGCGTGGCATACCACGGCGTATAGGAGTGTCCGACGGCGGCAGCGGCATTGGGCATGGCGCGCACGATACGCTCGCTGCCTGTCGCTCGGGCCAACGTGGAAATCGGCACCTTGGCCATCAGCGAAATTACCAGCCGCATCTCAAGTGACAGGCTCAAAGTGTCAAACTGCTCGGGCCGAACCGACACGATGACGACATCGGCCAACTCCACGAGGGCATCGGCGCTGTCGACGCAAGTCACCTCCGGCCACGCCTGGTAGTGGTGGCCCGAGCGGCTCGTTGTCACGACAAGCTGGTCAGGGGCAACCAGGCCATGGGTCAATACCGAACGCCCTAGCGCACTGCCAAGCCAGCCATTACCCCCGATGATGCCGAGCGTCGGTAGCTGCTTCATGAACCATCTCCTGTTGAGCGGTCGCCAGCTCCGCGGAGGAAAACCGGGCCGTATGCCGAGAAGCGAAACGCTCCAGGTCTGCAGGGGTGCAAGATTGCCCGGTAAAGATGTTGACGTACTGGGCCACACGGCTGATACGCGTATCCTTGGTCTCTTGGGTGTGCATCGCGATGTAGCCAATCTGGAGCAGATAAACGGTTCTGGCCCGAGTATCGGCTTCCGAGGTGTCGTAGCCGTAGCGGATAAACATCGCCTGCAGCGCGCTCAGACGTTGCTCGTCGGCCTCACGCACCCGCTCGGCGACGGCACTATCCTGCAGGCTCCAGCTTCTGACGGCGTACTCGAATTCCGAGTCGAAGAGGGAAGCGTCAAACCAGCAGTCGAAGACATTCAGCATGGCCTCGACGATCGACGAGGCATATTTTTCTGTCTGCAGGATCAGGGCCTTCGTATTCTGGCGTTCCCAGCGTTCCAGCAGGGCGGCAAGCACCTCTTCGCGGTCCTTGAACAACCAGTAGAAACTGGTGCGCGACGTGCCCAGCGTCTTGGCCAGCGGCACGATCTTGACGGCGCCGACACCCGAGGTAACCAGCAGCTCGTACGCCGCATCGATCCAGGCAACCCGGTTGCTATTGGAACGGTCGTTTTTCACCCAGTTCTCTCTGTGCAAAGGCCATGACACCGATGATATCAGGAAGTTTGTCTTCCTTATGAACATATGTGTCTTTTATGTTGACAGCTATGTACAGCGAGGGCTAGCTTGAGTCAACCCCATAACAACAAGGGAGTCCCTACCGTGAAAAACGATCCGCTGCTGCAACCGCTGCAACTCAAGCACCTGACGCTCAAGAACCGGGTCATGCTGACGTCACATGAGCCCGCCTACCCGGAAGACGGCATGCCCAAGGAGCTGTATCGGGCCTATCACGTGGAGCGCGCCAAGGCCGGTGTGGCACTCACCATGACGGCGGGGTCCGCGGCGGTATCCAGGGACAGTCCCCCCGTCTTCAACAATATTCTCGCCTACCAGGATGAGGTGGTGCCGTGGATGCGCGACCTGACCGACGCCTGCCATGAGCATGGCACGGCGGTCATGATCCAGCTGACCCATCTCGGCCGCCGGACCCGCTGGGACAAGGGGGACTGGCTACCGGTGGTCTCGGCGTCGCACCACCGTGAGGCCTCTCACCGTGCTTATCCCAAGAAGGCGGAACTCTGGGATATCGAACGACTGATCGGAGATTACACGGATGCCGCCGAGCGCATGCACGCCGCCGGCCTGGATGGCCTCGAGATTCAGGCCTACGGTCACCTGATGGACCAGTTCTGGTCACCGCTGACCAATGAACTCGACGCGCCTTACGGGGGCAGCCTGGACAACCGGCTTCGCTTCACCTTCGAGGTGCTCAAGCGCATCCGTGAGCGAGTGGGCGAGAAGTTTCTGCTGGGCGTGCGCTACACCGGCGATGAATGCCTGCCGGGGGGCTTCGATGCGCGCGACGGCATGGAAATCTCCCACCGCTTGAAAGACAGCGGCCTGGTGGACTTCCTCAACGTCGTAAAAGGGCATATCGATACCGACCCGGGCCTGACGGATGTCATTCCGATCCAGGGCATGCCCAGCGCACCCCACCTGGACTTTGCGGGCGATATCAAGCGCGAGGTCGATTTTCCCACCTTCCACGGCGCCAAGATTCAGGATGTCGCCACGGCGCGTTATGCCATATCTTCCGGCAAGATCGATATGGTCGGCATGACACGTGCCCATATGGCCGACCCGCATCTGATGCAGAAAGTCATGGAGGGGCGCGAGGAGGAAATACGCCCTTGCGTCGGTGCCAACTACTGCCTCGACCGTATCTATCAGGGCGGGGCGGCCTATTGCATTCATAACGCCGCCACCGGCCGCGAAACCACCATGCCGCATACCATTGCCCCGGCTAACACCCAACGTAAGGTCGTAGTGGTCGGCACCGGGCCTGGCGGGTTAGAGGCGGCGCGCGTGGCTGCCGAGCGGGGACACGAGGTCGTGGTGTTCGAAGCCGCCGATGCCCCGGGGGGCCAGATTCGCCTGACGGCACAAAGCGAACGCCGGCGTGAAATGATGGGCATCATCGATTGGCGCTACGAGCGCTGCCAGGCGATGGGCGTCACCTTCCATTTCAACGTGTTCGCCGAACAGGATGAAGTGCTCGCGGCGTCCCCCGATGTGGTCATCGTGGCGACCGGGGGGCTACCCAACGAACAGGCGCTTGACGAAGGTAATGAACTGGCCATCACGGGTTGGGACATTCTCTCCGGCCACGCCAAACCGGGCCGCAACGTGCTCGTCTACGATGAAGCCGGCGATCATACCGCCTTGCAGGCGGCAGAGATCATTGCCAAGGCGGGCGCAAAAGTCGAGTACATGACCGCCGACCGCGCGCTGGCGCCGGAAGTCATGGCCATGAATCTGGTCCCGTACATGCGCTCGCTACAGGTATTGGACGTGACATTCACGCCGACCTTCCGTCTGACCGGCATCCGCCGTGACGCTGGCGACCTGGTCGCCTCGGTCAGCAGTGACTACACCCAGGTCAACCGGGAACGACGTGTGGATCAGGTCGTGGTCAACTTCGGCACCTTGCCGATGGAAGACCTCTACGAGGAACTCAAGCCGCTATCCAGCAATCAAGGCGCGGTCGATTATGACAGCTTGATTGTCGGTAACCCGCAATTGCTCGGGACCAACCCGGACGGGAAGTTTCAGCTGTTCAGAATCGGTGATGCCATCTCGCACCGAAATACGCATGCGGCGATCTATGATGCCCTTAGATTGGTCAAGGATATTTGATACGCAAAGCCGTCAGGGAATCGCTGATCAATTCTGTTATGGGCGACCAGAATCAACGCATCACTACTCTGGTCTATCGCGAGGACAAGGCGACTCGTTCGTCTGGCTGCGCCCGTTCGTGGGGAGCGGTTATGCCTGGGAGCGACATCCATCTCCCTGAAAGCGTCACCCGTGTCGTTATTAACTGGCGACCCGGCGGCCGATAAGCAATGGTGACATGTCAGATCACGACACCCCTCGGTACCTTTCGGATCAGACTTGCCTGATCGCGACAGCCAGACACCGGCGGGCGTCCCGATACGCACATAACAACAACCCGTCTATGACCCCGTACAGGAGTCTTCTCATGACGTCCCCCTCCCAGGCCCCACAGAAGCCGGCTGCTCCCCAGGCCATCGGCTTCCTGCTGTTGGAAAACTTCACCCTCTTCTCGCTGGCCTCGGCCATCGAGCCGTTGCGCATGGCCAACCAGCTGGCCGGTCGAGAACTCTACCGCTGGTTCACCCTGAGCAACGATGGCGAGCCGATCTCCGCCAGCGACGGCCTCAAGGTCACGCCGGATGCGGCGATCACGGTGCCGCTGGCGCTGGACATGGTGGTGGTCTGTGGCGGGGTGGGGCCGGCACGCGCGGTGCAGCGCGAGCATGTCGTCTGGCTACAGGGCCAGTCACGCCTCTCCCGTCGGCTGGGGGGGATCTGCACCGGCAGCTGGGCGCTGGCCAAGGCGGGTCTTCTGGATGGCTACGAGACCAGTGTCCACTGGGAGTGCCTGGCCGCCATGCAGGAGTCCTTTCCCCGCGTGGTGCTGACGACCCGGCTGTTCTCCATCGACCGGGAGAGGGCCACCGCCTCGGGCGGGACCGCTCCCCTGGACATGATGCTCACGCTGATCGGG
The DNA here is from genome assembly GCF_900116705.1 of Halomonas korlensis. GTDB lineage: Bacteria > Pseudomonadota > Gammaproteobacteria > Pseudomonadales > Halomonadaceae > Halomonas > Halomonas korlensis. Next base: position 4,478 of record NZ_FPBP01000024.1, read on the forward strand.
CGGGATCACGGTCGTGAACTCGCGGCGGGTATTTCCGAGATGTTCATCTGCGACCGCGTGCGCGGGGAACAGGACCAGCAGCGCGTGCCGCTCAAGCATATCCTCGGCACGACCCAGCCCAAGCTGCTGGAGATCGTGGCGCTCATGGAGGCCAACCTCGAGGAGCCCATCGGGCTTGAGGAACTGGCGGCCTACGTCGACGTGTCGCGCCGCCAGCTCGAGCGGCTCTTCCAGAAATACCTGCTCTGCTCGCCGTCGCGCTACTACCTCAAGCTGCGGCTGACTCGCGCTAGGCAACTGCTCAAGCAGACCTCGATCTCGATCATCGAGGTGGCCTCCGCCTGCGGCTTCGTGTCCACACCGCACTTCTCGAAGTGCTACCGGGAGTTCTTCGGCCAGCCCCCCCGGGACGAGCGACTGGGCGCAAGCCCGGCTCGGCTGCCGATAGCGCCGGCTTGCGAGCAGGTGGGGACCAATCTGGAGTTGCTGACCTTCGAGGCCTATCCGGCCGAACCGGTGTCCTCTGCCATCATGGCGCTCGACCAGGCGCGCGGAGAGCCGACCTACGCCAGCGTGCTGCTGCGTTCCTGAGCAATGCCTTCCTGAGCAATGTTTTCCTGACACGCCCTACCGAAACGATCGTCATGCCGTGCCTTCGCGGGCCGGCGTGGCGCTGTCGTGCGTCGTAACCACGACAGTCGTGACGTTTTTAGAATTCCCGCCGTCGTTTCCAGGCGCCGGACCGAGGCGGTCCAGCGCTATGCTGCCGTCGAATCGAACACATCCCCGGAGCCCCCGACATGACCCCCAGAGAGCTGCACGACGATGCCATCGTCATCGATGGCCTGATCATCGCCAAGTGGAACCGCGAGCTGTTCGAGGACATGCGGCGCGGTGGCCTCACCGCCGCCAACTGCACCGTCTCGGTGTGGGAGGGGTTCCAGGCCACCGTTGACAATATCGTCGCCTCCAACCAGCTGATGGCCGAGTGCAGCGACCTGGTGCGTCCGGTGCGCACCACCGCCGACATCACCCGGGCCAAGGAGGAGGGCAAGACCGGCATCCTCTACGGCTTCCAGAACGCCCACGCCTTCGAGGACCAGATCGGCTATGTCGAGGTCTTCAAGCAGCTCGGCGTGGGCATCGTGCAGATGTGCTACAACACCCAGAACCTGGTGGGCACCGGCTGCTACGAGCGTGACGGTGGATTGTCCGGCTTCGGCCACGAGATCGTCGCCGAGATGAACCGCGTCGGCATCATGTGTGATCTCTCGCACGTCGGCGAGAAGACCTCCACCGAGGTGATCGAGGCCTCCGTGAAGCCGGTCTGCTACTCCCACTGCCTGCCCTCGGGGCTCAAGGAGCACCCACGCAACAAGTCCGATGAAGAGCTCAAGTTCATTGCCGACCGCGGCGGTTTTGTCGGCGTCACCATGTTCGCGCCCTTTCTCAAGAAAGGCATCGACTCGACCATCGAAGACTACTGCGAAGCCATCGAGTACGTCATGAATATCGTGGGTGAAGACGCCATCGGTATCGGTACTGATTTTACCCAGGGACACGATCAAGCGTTCTTTGAGTGGTTGACCCATGACAAGGGCTACGCTCGTCGTCTGACGGACTTTGGCAAGATCATCAATCCCAAGGGGATCCGCACCATCGGCGAGTTTCCCAACCTCACCGAAGCACTCCTCAAGCGCGGCTTCAGCGAGAGCCAGACCCGCAAGGTCATGGGCGAAAACTGGGTGCGCGTGCTGAAAGACGTCTGGGGAGCCTGAACATGACCAAGATGGCCCCCGAACTGCCCATCGAAGTGGATAGCGAGACCGGCGTCTGGACCACCGATGCCCTGCCGATGCTCTACGTGCCGCGCCATTTCTTCATCAACAACCATGTGGCCGTGGAGGAGGCGCTCGGCGCCGAGAAGTACGCCGAAATCCTCTACCACGCCGGCTACAAGAGCGCCTGGCACTGGTGCGAGAAGGAGGCCGAACTGCATGGCCTCGAGGGCGTGGCGGTGTTCGAGCACTACATGATGCGCCTCTCCCAGCGCGGCTGGGGCCACTTCATCACTGAACAGATCGACCTCGACGCCGGCACGGCTCGGGTGCGGCTAGAAAACAGCGCCTTCGTTTACCAACTGGGCAAGGTCGGTCGCAAGGTGGAGTACATGTTCACCGGCTGGTTTGCCGGCGCCATGGACCAGATCCTGGCGGCACGTGGCAGTTCACTGCGCACCGTCGCCGAGCAATCCCAGAGCGCCGCCGAGGATGGCTGCGAGGTGGGCATTTTCCAGGTCAAGCCGCTGACCGGCGCCGCCCGCTAACCCCGGGAACGAGGAGAGAACACCATGGCATTCGACGCACTCTTCCAGCCGATCGAGATCGGCAAGCTCACCATCCGCAACCGGGTGGTCAGTACCGCCCATGCCGAGGTGCATGCCACCGACGGCGGCATGACCACCGAGCGCTACGTCAGGTACTACGAGGAAAAGGCCAAGGGCGGCTGCGGCTTGTCCATCTGCGGTGGCTCCTCGGTGGTCTCCATCGACAGCCCCCAGGGTTGGTGGAGCTCGGTGAACCTCACCACCGATCGCATCATCCCGCACTTCCAGAACCTGGCGGACGCCGTTCACCAGCACGGCGGCAAGATCATGATCCAGATCACCCACATGGGGCGCCGCTCGCGCTGGGACGGTTTCGATTGGTCAACCCTGCTGTCGCCCTCCGGCATCCGCGAGCCGGTGCACCGCTCCACCTGCAAGACCATCGAGGAGGAGGACATCTGGCGGATCGTCGGCGACTTCGCCCAGGCCGCGCGTCGGGCCAAGGAGGGCGGCCTCGACGGTGTCGAACTCTCCGCCGTGCACCAGCACCTGATTGACCAGTTCTGGAGCCCGCGGGTCAACAAGCGCGAGGATGAGTGGGGCGGCAGCTTCGAGAACCGCATGCGCTTCGGCATGGAGGTACTCAAGGCGGTGCGCGCCGAGGTCGGCGACGACTTCGTGGTCGGCATGCGCATCTGCGGCGACGAGTTCCACCCGGACGGCCTCTCCCACGACGACATGAAGCAGATCGCCGCCTACTACGATGCCACCGGGCAGGTGGACTTCTTCGGCGTGATCGGCTCCGGCTGCGATACCCACAATTCGCTCGCCAACGTCATTCCCAACATGTCCTACCCGCCGGAGCCCTTCCTGCACCTGGCGGCGGGCATCAAGGAAGTGGTCGGCGTGCCGGTGATCCATGCCCAGAACATCAAGGACCCCAACCAGGCAAGCCGCATCCTCGAGGGCGGCTATGTGGACCTGGTGGGCATGACCCGGGCGCATATCGCCGATCCCCACCTGATCGCCAAGATCAAGATGGGCCAGGTGGATCAGATCAAGCAGTGCGTGGGCGCCAACTACTGCATCGACCGCCAGTACCAGGGCCTGGACGTGCTGTGCATCCAGAATGCCGCCACCTCCCGTGAGTACATGGGCCTGCCGCATATCATCGAGAAGAGCGACGGCGCCAAGCGCAAGGTCGTGGTGGTGGGCGGTGGTCCCGGCGGCATGGAGGCGGCCCGCGTCGCCGCCGAGCGCGGCCACGACGTCACCCTGTTCGAGGCCGCCGAGGCGCTCGGCGGCCAGATCACCATCGCCGCCCAGGCCCCGCAGCGCGACCAGATCGCCGGCATTACCCGCTGGTACCAACTCGAGCTGGCGCGGCTCAAGGTCGACCTGCGCCTGGGCACGCGCGCCGACGAGGCGACGCTGCTCGACCTGCGCCCGGATATCGTGGTGCTGGCCACCGGCGGTCATCCCTTCCTGAGCCAACATCCGCAGTGGGGCTACTCCGAGAGCCCCGAGGAGAGCCTGGTGGTCAGCACCTGGGACGTGCTCAACGGCAAGGTGGCCCCGGGCAAGAACGTGCTGATCTACGACACCATCTGCGAGTTCTCCGGGCTCTCGGCGGCGGACTACCTGGCCGACAAGGGCGCCAAGGTGGAGATCGTCACCGACGACATCAAGCCGGGCGCGGCGGTGGGCGGCACCACCTTCCCCACCTACTACCGCAGCCTCTACGAGAAGGAGGTGATCATGACCTCCGACCTGATGCTGCACAAGGTCTACCGGGAGGGCGACGGCCTGGTGGCGGTGCTCGAGAACGAGTACACCGGCGCCCTGGAGGAGCGGGTGGTCGACCAGGTGGTGGTGGAGAACGGCGTGCGGCCCGACGAGGCGCTCTACTACGCCCTCAAGGCGCAGTCCCGCAACAAAGGGCAAGTGGATCTGGAGGCGCTCTATGCCATCCAGCCCCAGCCGAGCCTGAGCGAGGTCGGGGACGGCTTCCTGCTGTTCCGCCTGGGCGACTGCACCGCGCCGCGTAATACGCATGCGGCCATCTACGACGCCCTGCGGATCTGCAAGGACTTTTGAGCGAAAGCTATTGCGCTCGGCCAGGCGTCTCCCACTCCGGATAACAACCGACAAATTGTGAGGTGAGCAAGATGCTCGAGATCCTCCTGCCGATACTTATCTTCGCCGCCCTGGCTCTGGCGGCGATCGGCGCCTGGCGCCGCATCCGCCTGTGGCGTCAGGGGCGGCCCGCCGAGGTCGACCTGCTGCGCGGGCTTGTTGCCATGCCGCGGCGCTACCTGGTGGACCTGCACCACGTGGTGGCGCGCGACAAGGCGATGTCCAACACCCACGTGGCCACCGCCGGCGGCTTCGTCGCCGCCGCGATGTTGATGATCCTGGTGCATGGGCTGGGGCTCGCCAACCCGGTGCTGGGTGGACTGCTGCTGGCCGCCAGTGCACTGATGTTCGTGGGCAGCCTGTTCGTCGCCCGGCGCCGGCGCAACCCGCCGGCACGGCTCTCCAAGGGGCCGTGGATGCGCCTGCCGAAGAGCCTGATGGCGTTTTCACTGAGCGTGTTCCTGAGCACCCTGCCGACGGTCGGTGTCTTGCCCGCCGACGTTGGCAGCTGGATTCTGGCGCTGGCATTGGTTGCGGCACTGGCCTGGGGCCTGGGAGAGATGTTCTTCGGCATGACCTGGGGCGGGCCGATGAAGCACGCCTTTGCCGGTGCTTTGCACCTGGCCTTCCATCGCCGGCCCGAGCGCTTTTCGGACAAGCAGGGCGGCACGGGGCGTTCCACCGGCCTCAAGGCATTGAACCTGGAGGATACCTCGGCGCCGCTGGGGGTCGAGACGCCCAGCGACTTCACTTGGAATCAGCTGCTCGGCTTCGATGCCTGTGTGCAGTGCGGTCGCTGCGAGGCGGCGTGCCCGGCCTTCGCCGCCGGCCAGCCGCTCAATCCCAAGAAGCTGATCCAGGACATGGTGGTGGGCATGGCCGGCGGCAGCGACGCCGCCTATGCCGGCTCGCCCTATCCGGGCAAGCCGGTGGGCGAGCACGCCGGCGAGCCGCACGGCCCGATCGTCGCGAGGCAGGGCACGGCGCTGGTCGACGCCGAAACGCTGTGGTCCTGCACGACCTGCCGCGCCTGCGTCGAGGAGTGCCCGATGATGATCGAGCACGTCGACGCCATCGTCGATATGCGCCGCTTTCTGACCCTGGAGCACGGCAACACCCCCAACAAGGGCGCCGAGGTGCTCGACAACCTGATCGCCACCGACAACCCCGGCGGCTTCGATCCCGGCTCGCGGCTGCACTGGGCGGCGGACCTCAACCTGCCGCTGATGGCGGATGTCAAGCAGGCCGACGTGCTGCTGTGGCTGGGCGACGGCGCCTTCGACATGCGCAACCAGCGCACCCTGCGTGCCTTGGTCAAGGTGTTGCGTGCCGCCGAGGTGGAGTTCGCGGTGCTGGGTAACGAGGAGCGCGACAGTGGCGACGTGGCGCGGCGCCTGGGCGACGAGGCGACCTTCCAGTCATTGGCCGGGCGCAATATCGCTACCCTGGCCAAGTACCGCTTCCAGCGCATCGTGACGTGTGATCCGCACAGCTTCCATGTGCTGGGCAACGAGTACGGTGAGCTGGGCGGCAACTATGAGGTGCGTCACCACACCACCTTTATCGCCGAGCTGTATGACGCCGACCGACTGGCCTTCGCGCCCTGGAAGGGCGGCACGGTCACCTATCACGACCCCTGCTACCTGGGCCGCTACAACGGCGAATACGAGGCGCCGCGTCGGGTACTCGAGGCTCTCGGCATCCAACTCAATGAGATGGAACGCTCCGGCTTTCGCTCACGCTGCTGCGGCGGTGGCGGCGGGGCACCGATCACCGATATTCCCGGCGAGCGGCGGATTCCCGATATGCGTATGAACGACGTCAAGGAGACCGGCGCCGAGCTGGTGGCGGTGGGCTGTCCCCAGTGCACCGCCATGCTGGAAGGGGTGGTGGACGCCAGCGCCGAGGTGCGCGATATCGCCGAGCTGGTGGCCGATGCCCTGGTGGCCCGTCCCATCGCTGACGCGGCCAGCCCGGCTCGCCGGCCCGTTGGCAAGACGACTGCCGAGGAGGTGTTCTGATGAGCGAGATTTATCGCCGCGATCCACGCCGCGAGTGGATCGCCCGTAACCGCCTGCACCCCGAGCACACCCGTGTGCTCGCTGAACTTGGTGGACTCGGGGCCACCAGCGAGTGGCTGGGCCCCAACGGGGTGATTCGCAAGAATCCCCACGCCATCGGCTTTATCGGCCCCAATGGCGTCAAACGGATTGACCGTAGCGGCGCCCAGCAGGTCGGCCAGGCGGCGGCCTCGTCCATAAGTGCCGCCCGTCAGGCGGCCCAGGATAACCGTCGCAACGTCAACATCGAGGCCCCGGCCTTCCTGGTGGCCGTGGTGCCGGAACTCTCTGGCGGTCGACTATCCAGCCATGACAAGGATCTATTGGGCCTGGCCCGACGCCTGGCGGATGCCGACGCCGAACAGCCCGGCGCCGTGGTGGCGATTCTTTTCGGCAAGTACAAGGAAGATGCGCTGGGCGAAGCTGGGATTGATCGAGTCGTGCATCTTGACGAAGAACTTTACGCGGGCTTCGCCCCCGAGGCGCGCCTGGCGGCACTCTCCGCCGTGGAGCGGGAACTGGCACCGCGCCACTGGCTGCTGCCCGACTCGCCCCTGGGCGGCGCCGACCTGGGGCGGCGTCTGGCCTTGCGTTTGGGAGGGGGCCAGGGCGAGCGCCCCGCCACCGGCCTCTGGCAGATCGAGGCCGACGCCGAGGCGCCGCTGGGCTGGCGCTGTACCACCCGCGGCGCGGCGGGGAGCCTGGACATCCAGCGCCCGCTGCCACGGGTCGCCCTGGCCCTGGCCGAATGTGCCGAGCCGGTGGACGAGACCCGTCACGCCGCCGAACCCCTGAGCCTGGCGGAGGCGATTCCCAGTGCCCTGTCGCGTATTGAAGACTTGGGGCAGGTCGCGGTGGACCCCGCCGGCGTGGCCCTGGCCGAGGCGGAGTTCATCCTGTCGGGGGGCAATGGCGTCAAGGATTGGGATGGCTTCCATTATGCCGCCAAGGTGCTGGGAGCGACGGAGGGGGCCTCACGGGTAGCGGTGGACGACGGCTTTATCGCCCGCCACCGCCAGGTGGGGGCTACCGGTACCTGGGTTACCGCCCGGGTCTATCTGGCGGTGGGCATCTCAGGGGCCATCCAGCACCTGCAGGGCATCCAGAGCTGCGAAAAGGTGGTGGCCATCAACCTCGACCCGGGATGCGACATGATCAAGCGCGCCGACCTGGCGGTGATCGGCGATAGCGCCGAGATTCTCGCCGCCCTGGTGGCCAAGGTGGAACAGCAGCGTGGAGGGCAGCGCGATGCGGCCTGAGCAGCAGGGAATCGAGGTGGCAGTACTGGTGTCGGTCGGGCGCCACCCCATCACCGGGCGCACCCGCCGCGCCGATCAGGATGCCCGTGGCCTGGAGCTGGCACTGGGCCTGGAGCGCCAAGTGCCCGGTAGCCGGGTGAGCCTGCTGCATGCCGGCCCGCGCAGCGAGGAAAGTGAAGCGGCGCTGCGCGGCTACTTAGGTATGGCCGCGGGCGCTGGTATGGCCGCAGGCGCTGGCATGGGGCTTGAGACCCTGACCCTGCTAGAGCAGGCGGAGGGCAGCGATGCCATTCCGGCGCTGGTCGAGCATCTGGCCGCGGCGCCACCGCAGCTGGTGATCACTGGCGCCCGGGCGGAGCGGGGCGAGGGCTCGGGGCTCTTGCCCTATGCCCTGGCCGAGCGTCTGGGCTGGCCGCTGGTCAATGGCCTGGCCGCGGTGGAGAAGGTCGAGAATGGGGTGGCGACCCTGCTCCAGGCCTTGCCACGCGGCCAGCGTCGGCGCCTCAAGGTGCGCCTGCCGGCCATCGTCAGCGTGGATGCGGCGGCCCCGGCGGCACGCCAGAGCGCCTTCGGCCCGGCCCGTCGGGCTGGCCTGGAGGTGGGCCGGGTGGCCGCCGAGCCCGACCTGGCGCTGGCCGAATGGCAACTGGCCCCGGCCCGCAAGCGGCCCAAGCGCCTGAAGATCATCAAGGCCGCCTCGGCGCGGGACCGCTTCAAGGCCGCCGCCGCCAAGGTGGAGGGCGGTAACGGCCAGGTGCTGGAGGGCGTCAGCGCCGAGCAGGGCGCCGAGGCGATCTTCAAGCTGCTCAAGGAGGAGGGCATACTGCGCTAGGACACCCTGCCACGCCTTGATCTACCACGACGTGCAAGCCCCGACCACAGAGTCGGGGCTTTCGCATGTTCGCTCCAGTTTTCAGGGGGCGATACGGGCATGGGCGTCGGTGAAGCCCATCAGGGAGATGTCCAGGTCCATGCGGTCGCCGCGGGGATCGATCAGGCTCAGGGTCGCCGTGCTGCCGCTACGTAGTGCCTGCAGCAGGGCCGGCTGAATGGGGAGGTCGGCACGACAGCCCTGCTGCAGGCAGGCCTGGTAGGGGAACTGGGCCGGCTCGACGCCCTCCACGCTCAGCTGCAGGCCCGAGGCGAGATGCACGCCCAGCGGCAATACAAAGGTCATCGTCCCGCTCTCGAGCTGCGGCGGATACGCCACGACTACCTGCATCAAAGGCTGGTCGTTGTCGGAATGGTTGACCACCTGGTACATCGTGCAGTTGCCCTCGCCCTCGTTCGGGCAGACGACCTCCCAGTCACGAAACTGCTCGGTGGTGACATCGTCGTCGGCGCCCCCTGGGGAGCCTTGCTGGGCGAAGGCATTCGGTGCCAAGGCCAGCAGTGACAGCAGACCGGTGATGCACAGGCGTCGTGCGAAACGATTCAACATGGGTAATACCTCCTCGGCCTCGATGGCCATCAACTCTTGGTCGGTCTTGTCTCCGTGGCGTCTTCGGCAGGTGAACGGGCGTGCCCAGTACCTCGACGAGCGGCCAGGAGGGAGAGCACTACCATGCCCGCTCGCTCCCTCGAGGTCGAGCCCCGAGGGAGCGGAGCCGCGCGGCTTAGCCGGCTGCCTTGGCCAGCACCAGCCTTCTCTGTTCCTCCCACAGCCCCTTGACCAGACTGTAGGCCATCACCAGCAGGATCAGGGTGAAGGGCAGCCCGGTGGCCACGGCACCCGCCTGGAGGGCGCCGAGCGCGGTGCTGCCGCCGCCGTAGAGCAGGATGCCGGCGATCACCCCTTCCAGGGTCGCCCAGAAGACCCGCTGACTGCGAGGCGCATCGATCTTGCCGCCGGCGGTGATGTTGTCGATCACCAGCGAGCCGGAGTCCGAGGAGGTGATGAAGAAAATCAGCACCAGCAGGATCGCCAGGCTGGAGGTCAGCGTGGCCAGCGGCAGGTGCTCGAGCATCTGGAACATTGCCAGGGAGACGTCGCTGATGCCGCCCGCCAGCTCGCCGACGCCGGCTGCCGACTGGGCCAGCGCGGTGCCGCCGAAGGCGCTCATCCAGACGATGGTGACCAGGGTCGGCACCACCAGCACCGCGGTCAGGAACTCACGCACCGTACGCCCCCGCGAGACCCGGGCGATGAACATACCGACGAAGGGCGACCAGGATATCCACCAGGCCCAGTAGAACACCGTCCAGCCGTGATACCAGGTGGTATCGTCGCGACCGATCCAGTTGGAGAGCGGCACGATATGGCTGACATAAGCGAGGGTGGTGTCCCAGAGATTATTGAGGAACAGCAGCGTGGAGCCGGTAATGATCACGAAGACCAGCAAGACGAGGGCGATCACCATGTTGATGTTGGAGAACAGCTTCACCCCACCGTCGATGCCCCGCCACACCGAGAACAGCGCGACCACCGTGACGCCGATGATGATGGCAAGCTGAGTGCCGATGGTGTTGGGGATGTCGAACAGGTAGTTGAGGCCGCCGGCCGCCTGGGAGGCGCCGAAGCCCAGCGAGGTGGCCAGGCCGAAGATGGTGGCCAGCACCGCGACGATGTCGATGACATGACCGAACCAGCCGCGTACCCGGTCGCCGAGGATAGGAGTGAAGGCCGAGCGCAGGGTCAGGGGCAGGCCGCGGTTGTAGGAGAAGAAAGCCAGCGACAACCCCACCACGCCATAGATCGCCCAAGGGTGCAGGCCCCAGTGGAACAGGGTGGCGCCCATGGCCGCACTGGCACCGGCCGGGGTGTGGGCGGCGGCGTTGAGCGGGGTGCCGTACCAGTCGGTGTAATAGGCTACCGGCTCGGCCACGCTCCAGAACATCAGGCCGATGCCCATGCCCGCCGCGAACAGCATGGCGAACCAGGACATTGTCGAGTACTCCGGCCGCGCCCCATCGCCGCCGAGGCGGATTCGGCCCACTGGCATCACGATCAACGTGATACACAGTAGTACGAAGAGGTTGCCGGCAATCATGAACAGCCAATCGAAATGCTCGATAGACCAGCCCCGCGCGGTGGTCAGCTGGGTATTGGCGGCATCGGGATAGACCAAGGCGTAGAGGATGAAGGCCAGGATAGCCAGGGCGGAGAGGGGAAAGACGGGGTTGTGAAAATCCAGCCCCAGGATCTGAGTATTGTCCTGTCCGGGTGACAGGATCGGGTCATCATCGTTCGTCATAGGGGGTGCCTCGAGTGTTGTTGTTGGTTCCGGGGATGCGCTCCGGCATCCCCGGGCCTGCGCATTATTGGGCCTACCGGAGAAAGGTGGTGTCGTGAAAGCGACCTCCGGCTATCCGGTGCCTCGCCGAAAGATGGCGGGAATGTCTTTCACAGGTACGTGAGTGCCTCTGTGGGGCAAGTCATCGGACGAGGAGAGCATAGGCTGGAGCAGCGGAGTCATCCGCCACGCCACCATACAGTCGTTACAACAACATCGAGGAGCCAGCCATGAGTGCAGCCAACCGCGGAGTCGTCTACAAGGGCCCGGGTAACGTCGCCGTCGAATCCATCGCCTATCCGGAACTTGCCCTCGGCAATCGTAAATGCGACCACGGCGTGATCCTGAAAGTCGTCACCACCAACATCTGTGGCAGCGACCAGCATATGGTGCGTGGCCGCACCACCGCGCCGTCCGGCCTGGTGCTGGGCCACGAGATCACTGGTCTGGTGGTCGAGTGCGGGCGCGATGTCGAATTCATCAAGCCGGGCGATCTGGTCTCGGTGCCTTTCAATATCGCCTGCGGGCGTTGCCGCAACTGCAAGGAGGGTCGCACCGGCATCTGCCTCAACGTCAATCCGGCGCGGCCTGGCGCGGCCTACGGCTACGTGGATATGGGCGGCTGGGTCGGTGGCCAGACCGAGTACGTCATGGTGCCTTACGCCGACTTCAACCTGCTGAAGTTCCCGAACACCGACCAGGCCATGGAGAAGATCCGCGACCTGACCCTGCTCTCCGACATTTTTCCCACCGGCTTCCACGGCTGCGTCACTGCCGGGGTGGGGCCGGGCAGCACCGTCTATATTGCCGGCGCTGGCCCGGTGGGTCTGGCGGCGGCGGTCTCTGCCCAGCTTCTCGGCGCGGCCTGCGTGATCGTCGGCGACATGATCGAGGAGCGCCTGGCCCAGGCCCGCAGCTTCGGCTGCGAGACCCTTGACCTGACCCAGGAGGGCGACATGGCCGACAGGATCGAGGCGATCCTCGGCGAACGTGAAGTCGACGCCTTCGTCGACTGCGTCGGCTTCGAGGCCCATGCCTGTGGCTGCAACCACGGCAAGGAGGCGCCCGCCACCGTGCTAAACTCGGCGATGTCGCTGACCCGCGCCGGCGGCCAGATCGGCATTCCGGGGCTGTACGTGACCGAAGACCCCGGCGCGGCCGACGACGCCGCCAAGCAGGGCGCGCTGAGCATGCGCTTTGGCCTCGGTTGGGCCAAGTCCCACAGCTTCCACACCGGCCAGTGCCCGGTGATGCACTATCATCGGCCGTTGATGCAGGCAATCCTGTTCGGCAAGGTCAATATTGCCGATGCGGTCAACGTCCAGATGATCACCCTGGACGAAGCCCCGCAGGGTTACGCCGACTTCGATGGCGGTGCAGCGAAGAAATTCGTTATCGACCCCCACGGCAGCGTGGCCGCCTGAGCGGCGGTGATTCGCCCCGGCTCGAGGCCGGGGCCATTCCCAAAACGACTTCTACATGTCCGGAGGTTGCCGCCGGGGAAGTCGGGTATTGCCTCTGCCCGGCGCCGGTGCGAATCTGATAGATAGGCAAGAGTTATCCGATACCAACGAGCCCACTCATGACCGTCGAGACCGTTCCCCCCCAGCGCCGTTTCCGCGGCAGGCCGCGTGGCCGCGAGCTGCCCCCCGTCGCCCTGGCCGCGCTGCGCCAATGGCTCGGCGACGAGCGTGTCGAGCCCGCGCTGCGCCACCGCGACCGGTTGATCGAGCACCTGCACGTGATCCAGGACGCCCACGGCCACCTGTCGCTGGTCAACCTGCGGGCGCTTTCCGCTTACATGAATCTGCCGATGGCCGCGGTCTACGAGACCGCGACCTTCTACGCCCACTTCGACGTGGTCCACGACGACCAGGCGCCGCCGCCGGCGGTGACGGTGCGGGTCTGCGACTCGCTGTCCTGCCAGCTGGCCGGTGCGGCGACGCTGCAGGCCGAGCTCGAGGCCGGCGTCGACCCGGCCGCGGTGCGCGTGGTGCGCGCGCCCTGCATGGGCCGCTGCGAGACCGCGCCGGTGGCCGAGGTGGGCCACCACCACGTGCTCTACGCCACCCGCGAGGGCGTCGAGGCGGTGGTCGACACCGGCCACTACCATCCCGAGGCGATCGTCTGGCAGCGTCTTGCCGAGTACCGCGAGGCCGGCGGCTACCGGCTGCTCGCCAACTGCCGCGAGGGACGCGTCAGCGTCGAGGCGCTGATGAATGAGCTCGAACAGGCCAACCTGCGCGGTCTCGGCGGGGCCGGCTTTCCCACCTTCAAGAAATGGCACTTCGTGCGCCAGGAGCCCGGGCCGCGCTACTGCGCGATCAACGCCGACGAGGGCGAGCCCGGCACCTTCAAGGACCGCGTCTATCTCGAACGCGCGCCGCACCGCTTTCTCGAGGGCGCGCTGGTCAGCGCCTGGGCGGTGGAGGCCGAGGCGCTGTATATCTACCTGCGCGACGAGTACCCCGGGCTGCACCGGGTGCTGCACGCGGCGATCGCCGAGCTCGAGGCCGAAGGCCTGGTCGCGCCGGGCTATATCGTGTTGCGCCGCGGGGCCGGCGCCTACATCTGCGGCGAGGAATCGGCGATGATCGAGTCGCTGGAGGGCAAGCCCGGCAAGCCGCGCCATCGCCCGCCGTTCGTCGCCCAGGTGGGGCTGTTCGGCCGCCCGACGCTGGTCAACAACGTCGAGACGGTGTATTGGATCCCGCGGATCTGGGAGAAGGGCGCCGCCTGGTTTGCCGGCCACGGCCGCCACGGCCGCTCGGGGCTCAGGAGCTTTTCGCTCTCGGGTCGCGTCAAGCGCCCCGGGGTGCACCTGGCGCCCGCCGGCATCACGCTCAACGAGCTGGTCGAGGAGTATGGCGGCGGCATGGCCGAGGGCCACGCGCTGGCCGGCTACCTGCCGGGCGG
>NZ_FPBP01000009.1 GCF_900116705.1 Halomonas korlensis
CCCAGCGAGACCAGCTGGTGGATAGGCACGGTGTGGACGCGCCGCAAGGCGTTGAGCTAACGTGTACTAATGGCCCGTGAGGCTTGACCATATAACACCCAAGGGGTCTGCGACCCGCGCGCCGGAACGCCCGGCGTATCACGCCAGCATGATTCACCGCTTTTCGCCTGACGACCACAGCGTGCGGGAACCACCTGATCCCTTGCCGAACTCAGCAGTGAAACCGCTCAGCGCCGATGGTAGTGTGGGGTCTCCCCATGCGAGAGTAGGTCATCGTCAGGCACCCTATCCCGACCCCCGCGCCCACAAGGCGCGGGGGTCTGCGTGTGCATGGAAGGAAATGGGCCGAGCAGTGCAATAATTGTAAACACAAACGCCAGCCCTCAGGTTGGCGTTTGTGTTTGAGACGAGAGTGTTTGTGTTGAACCGAGAAATTAGCCGCACAGCAACTCAAGCGTCTCTACCAGGCTGTCCATCTCATCATCGGTGCCGATGGTGATGCGCAGGTAGTCTCGCAATACGTCTGTATTGAAATGGCGGACCAGGATGCCGCGCTCGCGCAGTCCTAAGAATAGCTGCGCCGCGTCGAATTGAGGATGGTTGACGAGGATGAAATTGGCCTGGGACGGCAATACTTGAAAACCCAGTTTTTCGAGGCGAGTCCGAGTGCGCTCGCGTGTCGTGATTACCGCCTCGCGGCAGGCCTCGAAGTGTTCGACGTCATCGAGGGAGGCAATGGCGACGGCACTGGCCAGGCTGTCGACGGGGTAGGAGTTGAAGGAATTCTTTACCCGTTCGAGACCTTCAATCAATTCCTGAGACCCCACCGCATACCCCAGCCGCAGGCCGGCGAGGCTGCGCGACTTGGAGAAAGTGCCGGTGACAAGCAGGTTAGGAAAACGAGCCATCAGCGGTACTGCACTCTCGCCGCCGAAATCGACGTAAGCCTCGTCGATCAGCACGACCGACTCCTTGGCCCGTTCCAGCAGCCCGGCGATGGCGTCACGCCCATGCCCGTGGCCGGTAGGGGCATTGGGGTTGGCGAAGATAATGCCGCCGGCATCGGCGCTGAAGGCATCGAGATCGACGCACCATTGCGAATCGAGTGGGTGAGTGCGGCGCTCGACGCCGTAAAGCTTGCAGTAGACAGGATAGAAGCTGTAGGAAATGGCTGGCATTTCCAGCGGCCTGGCTTGACAGAAGAAGGTCTGAAAGGCGAGAGCCAACACTTCATCGGAGCCATTGCCGACGAACACGTGCTTTCGTTCGACCCCCAAATCTGCCGCCAGCGCATCGCGAAGGGCGCGAGACTCTGAGTCGGGATAAAGCCGAAGATGATCGACGGGATAATCCCGCAGGACAGTGCCAACGCCGGATGCCGGCGGATAAGGGTTCTCGTTGGTATTCAGCTTGATCAGGCGTTCGCGGGGCTGCTCACCAGGCACATAGGGCGTCAGCTCGCGAACCGCGGGGCTCCAGAACTTGCTCATGGTTTCTCGCTAGATGGCACGGGGGTTATACAGCCATGGTGACCGGTGCGACGCGACCGCGCAAGCGACTGACGTGCTAGGATAACGGCCTTTTCCCGCATGCGAATTCACTGGATCTGTTCATGACCGCCCAAATTCTCGCGACCCTGCTGCCGGTGTTTCTTATCTCCGGCTGCGGGACGCTCTATGGCCGCTTTCGTACGCCCGACATACGCGGACTGAACACACTCAACATGGAACTCTTCGTGCCCATGCTGGTGTTCGCCGTGCTTGCCGACGGACAAGCGCCGCTGGAAGAGTATGCCAAGCTGGCCCTGGGCGGCGTGGTGGTCGTGCTGGGCTCGGGCCTCGTGCTTTGGCCGGTCGTAACGTGGCTGAAGCTGACCCCCAAAACCTTCCTGCCACCGATGATGTTCAACAATTCCGGCAATATGGGTATCCCGCTGTTGCTGCTCGCCTTTGGTGAGTCGGCGCTGCCTGCAGCCGTCGTGCTGTTCATTGTCGAGATGTTGCTGCACTTTTCGGTGGGGCTCTACATGCTCAGGCCCGGCACTTCTCTCTGGCGCTTGCTGCGCATGCCCATCGTGCTGGCAAGCATCGCTGGGCTTGCCGTCAACCTGAGTGGCCTTTCGCTCCCGGGCTGGTTGCTTGAGGCGTTGCACATGCTCGGCGGGGTCTGTATTCCCTTGCTGCTCTTCGCGCTGGGAGTGCGAATGCTGGACATCGACTTCGGCGACTGGAAGACCGGGTTGCTGGGCGCCTTGCTGTGCCCACTGTCGGGTCTGGTATTGGCGGCTCCGATGATCTGGCTGCTGGATCTGAGCGGCCTGCAGGCGGCTTCTCTCTGGGTCTTCGCGGCACTTCCTCCGGCGGTGCTCAATTACCTGGTGGCCGAACAATATCGTCAGGAGCCGCATACCGTGGCGTCGTTGGTATTGATTGGCAATCTTGGTAGTCTGATAGTGATGCCGGTGGTACTAGGGCTGGTATTCGTCTACGTTCATTCAGGCGTGTGATCGCATGGAACGCCCGGGAGCCGATGCTGTCCGCTGAAGGCGTGAGAGAGTATGCTATCAATCAGTCAGCCGTGGATTACGGTGTTAGGCCCATTGTTTAGGAGGAGCTACATGCAAATCAGAACGTTGCTGGCCGGGTCGGCCTTTATCGCCCTGTTGGCCGGCTGTGCTGCTGGACCCGGTGAGCAGGCAGCGGCCCCTGAGATGGCCGAGCCGCAAGCGACTTATCAGGGCACCTTGCCGTGTCGCAACTGCGACGGTATCGACATTAATGTCGAAATGACCGGTGATGAGTCCTCTGCGCCGGAAGATCGGACGTTTACCCTGGATGCCACCTATCGTAACCACCCGCAAGACCCACCCGACGAGAATTACGCCGGCAACTGGGAAGTGCTGAGCGGGACGGCTGAAAACCCCGACGCGACCGTCTACGAGCTCACGCCCGATGGCGATGGCCAGATCTACTACTTCATGCGTATCGATACCGATACCCTGGAACTGATCGACCCTCAGCGTCGACGCTTCCAGAACAACGACATGCTCCAACTGCAGCGCCAGTAACGGCTGTTCGTTGGCATGCAAGGGCGGCCCTCGGGCCGCCCTCGTCGTTTCTGGTGCTGTTAGAATAGGCGCCGTATCCGTAACGAGAGCAGCGTATGGCCAAAGCGAAAAGCGCCTTCGTGTGTACCGAATGCGGCGCCGAATTCCGCAAGTGGCAAGGACAGTGCAACAGCTGTCAGCAATGGAACACCCTGAGCGAGGTGCGCCTGGCGGCCTCGCGCCCCGGTGGGGCCGCAACTGTCAGTGCCGGACGTGGCGGCTATGCCGGCGACCTGTCGCGAGAAGTGGTCGACCTAGGCAGTGTCGATCTCACCGAAGTGCCCCGGCTTTCCTCGACTTTCGATGAGTTCGATCGGGTGCTGGGCGGCGGGCTGGTCCCGGGGTCGGCGGTGTTGCTGGGAGGTAATCCCGGCGCCGGCAAGTCGACGCTGCTGCTGCAGACTGCCTGCAAGCTGGCCCAGGCGCGCCGCGTCGTCTATGTCACCGGCGAAGAATCGCTCTCCCAGGTGGCGATGCGGGCAAATCGTTTGCAGCTGCCAACGCACGGACTCAAGATGCTGGCCGAAACCAGTGTCGAAACCATTCTTGCCGTGGCCGAGCGTGAACGGCCGGACATCCTGGTGATTGACTCGATCCAGACCATGCACCTGGAAGATATCGCCTCGGCCCCGGGGGGCGTGGCGCAGGTGCGGGAATCGGCAGCCGCCCTGACCCGCTTCGCCAAGCAGTCGAACACCGTGCTGCTGCTGGTGGGGCACGTCACCAAGGACGGCACCCTGGCAGGCCCCAAGGTCCTCGAGCATATGATCGATGCCTCGCTGTTGCTCGAGGGCGGGGCCGATTCGCGTTTTCGCACCCTGCGCGGCCAGAAGAACCGCTTCGGGGCGGTCAACGAGCTGGGTGTCTTCGCCATGCTCGAGCAGGGCCTGCGCGAGGTAAAGAATCCTAGTGCCATCTTTCTCTCGCGCAACGAGGAGCAGAGTGCCGGCAGCCTGGTGATGGTGGTCTGGGAAGGCACGCGACCGATCCTTGTGGAGGTGCAGGCACTGCTCGACGATTCCGCACTGGGCAATCCGCGCCGCGTCGCCGTGGGGCTGGACCCCAACCGCCTGGCTATGCTGCTGGCGGTGCTTCATCGTCATGGTGGGCTCTTCACCGGGGATCAGGATGTCTTTCTCAACGTGGTCGGCGGGGTCAAGGTGCTGGAGACCAGCGCCGATCTCGCCGTGCTGCTGGCAGTGGTATCCAGCCTGCAGAACCGCGCGTTGCCGCGTGAACTGGTGGTGTTCGGCGAAGTCGGGCTTTCCGGCGAGATCCGCCCTGTACCCAGCGGTCAGGAGCGTATCGTCGAGGCTGCCAAACACGGTTTTACCAGGGCGATCGTGCCTCGCGCCAATGCGCCCAAACGCCCTCCCGCCGGCATGGATGTCATCGCTGTGGACAAGCTCGCCGATGCCCTGGAGGCCTTGTGACTATCCCCGATTACCGCAAGGCATGTTGTAGACTGACAGAAATGCTGTTGCCAAGGAGAACGACATGAGCGCCATACGTCTGACTCAGTACAGCCAGGGAGCCGGCTGCGGCTGCAAGATCGCGCCCGACGTGCTCGACGGCATCCTGGCCAAGGCCGGGCCGGGCGCTAACCATGCCCGCCTCGTCGTCGGCAATCAGGACCGCGAGGATGCCGCTGTCTACGACCTCGGCGATGGTCGTGGGATGGTCGCTACCACCGATTTCTTCATGCCCATCGTCGATGATCCCTTCGATTTCGGCCGCATCGCCGCCACCAATGCCATCAGTGATGTCTACGCCATGGGCGGCAAGCCGCTGATGGCGCTGAGCATCCTGGGCTGGCCGCTGGAAAAGCTGGACGCCGATATTGCCGGCGATGTGGTGGCCGGTGCCCAGGCGGTGTGCCGTGAGCTGGGTGTGGCGCTTGCCGGCGGTCATTCGATCGAGTCGTCGGAGCCGATCTTTGGCTTGGCCGTCAATGGCCTGGTGGATCTGTCGCATCTCAAGCGCAACAAGGGGGCGCAGGTCGGCGACATGCTGTTCCTGACCAAGCCGCTGGGCATTGGGTTTTTGACCACGGCAGAGAAACAGGGGCTGATCCAGGCGGGCCATCAGGGCCTCGCCCGGGAGACGATGCTCGAGCCCAATGACATCGGTATCGAGCTCGCCCGGGTGAAAGGTGTGCATGCCATGACTGACGTCACTGGTTTCGGGCTGGCTGGACATCTCGCCGAAATCTGCAAGGCCAGTGGCGTGGCGGCGCATATCGATTTCCGGCGCCTGCCGCGTCTGGCTGAGGCCGAGGCCTATCGACGCCAGGGCGCCGTCCCCGGTGGTACCCGGCGCAATCGTGATGCGCTGGGGACGAGCCTGCCGCCAATGGATGAGGCGCACTGGCAGTGGCTATGCGATCCCCAGACCTCCGGCGGCCTGTTGCTCTCGGTACATCCTTCCTGGGAGGACGATGTCGAGCGTATCGGTCGCGAGCACGGTATCGATCTCGTGCCCTTCGGCGAAATCGTCAGACCCGACGGCCCGGCCCTGATCACGGTGCGCGGATGAGCCTGCCGCTGATCGAGCCTGACCTGGAGCTGCTGCGCGAGAATCGAGTACTGATTGATGTTCGCGCTCCGGTTGAGTTTGGCCAGGGTGCCCTGCCGGGGGCGATCAACTTGCCGCTGATGGACGATGACGAGCGTCGCCGGGTCGGCATCGAGTACAAGCAGCAGGGCCAGGACGCCGCCATCGCACTCGGCAAGCGGCTGGTCAGTGGCGCCGTCAAGGAGCAGCGCGTCGCCGCCTGGATGAAGTTGCTCGACGCCCATCCCGACGCGGTCGTCTACTGCTTTCGGGGCGGGCTGCGCTCCCAGGTATCGCAGCAGTGGCTGGCGGAGGCGGGTATCACGCGCCCGCGGATCCGCGGCGGCTGGAAGGCCGTGCGTCAGGCGTTGTGTGAGCGCATCGATGCCGCCGCGGAGCAGCCATTATTGGTGGTGAGCGGGCTGACCGGTTGCGCCAAGACGGCGTTAATCCTGCAGCTGGAAAATGGCCTGGACCTGGAGGGCTGCGCGCGGCACAAGGGCTCGGCCTTCGGGCGTCATCCGCTACCCGCCCCGTCGCAGATCGACTTCGAACACAGCGTCGGACGAGGCCTGCTGGACCTAGAGGGGCCTTTGGTAGTTGAGGACGAATCCCGCCACATTGGTGCGGCCAATATTCCGCTGCGCTTCTGGGAAGGGATGGTCAGAGCTCCGCGGATTCGCATCGAAATGCCGCTGGACTGGCGGCTCGAGCAGATCCGCAAGGATTACATCGACGATCTCTGGGACATCTATCGGGCCCAGTATGGCGACTGGCTGGGCTGGGCGCTGATGCGCAAGCAGCTCGCAACGGCACTGGGCCGGCTGCGAAAGCGCCTGGGCAGCGCGCGCCTGGCACGGCTTTCCCGCTTGCAGGCGCTGGCCTTTCGTGAGCACGAGCGCGGCAATCGACAGGCTCACGAGGCCTGGCTCGCGCCGCTATTAACCGAATACTACGATCCTCTCTATCGCCATCAGCTGGAAAAGCACACCGAGCGCCGCTTTCTGCATGTGGGCGACTGGGAGAGCTGTCTCGAGGCGGTGCGCCACTGGTCGCACGAGGCGAGACGCATCCCTGCAGTGGCGCTGCCGGCCTGAATATGACTGCGACGCGCTCAGGACGCGGTGCTGCGCAGCCACTGACTCAGTACTCGATCAAGCAGCGGGGCGAGGCGGTCGAAGCGCTTCGGATCGTCGAGCATCGCCGCGCTGTCCTGGGCATGGGGGCTGGTGTCGCTGCCGAGGGGCGCCGGCTGGTGGTCGAGCAGCGCAGTGACACTCGCGGCGGTCGCTTCCAGGTGGCACAGCAGGGCGACTACCCGGCCGTCGTCCCAGGTGAAGCCCTGCAATGGGCTCGCCTCGCTGCGGCCCAGCGCCAGCGCATAGTCGGGGAGCGCGAAGACGTCGCGGTGCCACATGAAGGCCTCGAAGGTGTCGGGCAGGTCGACGGGGCTCAACGGGGCGAGGTCCACCCGGTGCCAGCCGGTCTCGGCCATGGTGCCGCGGGCCACCACCGCTCCCAGCGCCTCGGCGATCAGCCGGGCGCCGAAACCGATGCCGAGTAGGGGTTTGCTGCTGTCCAGCGCGCGTTCGATGAGCTTGCGCTCTTGACGCAGCCAGGAGAGGGCGGCAGCGTCATCGATCGCGAGCGGTCCGTCGAGCACGACCAGGGCGTCACAATCGGCCAGGCGCGGCGTCAGTTCGCCCGCATGCAGATAGAACACCGTGTGGCTGTGGCCCATGCTGGTCAACCAGTCGGCGAGCCGGGCCGGTCCTTGATGAGGGCAATGCTGGAGCAGATGAAGATGCATCGGTGACCTCGCCGTTGATGAGATGGCAGGAACGACATGACAAGGGAGCGCAAGGGTACATGAAGCCGGCGCTGCGAGAACAGATATTGACCATCCTGGCCGAGATTCCCGCCGGGCGCGTCACCACCTACGGACGCATTGCCGCGATGACCGAGGGCGGCACGCCGCGGCTGGTGGCGCGAGCGCTGCGCGACCTGCCGGCAGGCCACGACCTGCCCTGGTTTCGGGTGATCACCGCCTCGCGTCGGCTTGCCGACCATGGCGGTGCCGACGAGCAGCGCCAGCGACTGGTCGCGGAAGGCGTGATCTTCGACGCGCTGGGTCGCGTGCCGGCCGAGCACCTATGGCCTTGAGGGCCATCACCCATTTCGATATTCCAGGCGGGGAAGCGTCTCATGATTGAGGATCGTCGTGACTTTTTTCAACGGCTGCGCCAGCTTGACAGCCGCCGCCAGCAGGCATTCATGGCCGCACTCTGCGAGCGGCTGCAGCCAAACTACATGCTCTTTGCCGAGAACAGCGGCGATGGTAATCCCACCGGGCTGAGGGCGATCCTCGATCTGGTCTGGGAGCGTCTGGCCGTCAAGGAGGCCCATATCGACTTCGATCGTCAGGCCGATAAGCTGGCCGAGCTGGAGCCCGCCGCGGGCGACGACAGTTTCGGTGCCCGCCGAGCGCTGGACGCCGTCGTGGCCCTCTCCGCGCTGCTCGATACCTTGCGTGGTGATGCGCCCGACGCCGTGTTCGAGGTCAGCCGTGTCTCCAGGGGCGGGGTGCGCGCCTTCATCGAGCTGACCGAAGGCGAGGACGATGCCGAGCGACTCGGTGAACTGGTGCGCCGACATCCGCTGATGGCGGACGAGCTTGATTTCCAGGAGGCCGTGCTGGAAGCGGTGGAGGGGCCTTTCGATCGCGAGTCGCTCAAGGCGCTGCGCCGCCTGGGGCGCAACGAGGGCGTCAGCAACCTCGGGCTCTCGGCCGACTGAGGGCTCTCTCGGCCGACTGACCCTATAAACGCATCTCGATGCCGCGCTCGGCCATGTAGCGCTTGGCCTCGGGGATGGTGTACTCGCCGAAATGGAAGATGCTGGCGGCGAGTACGGCATCGGCCCCACCCTTGGTCACCCCTTCGACCAGATGATCCAGATTGCCGACCCCGCCTGAGGCGATCACCGGCACGGTGACGGCCTCGCTGATCGCCAGTGTCACGCCCAGGTCGAAGCCGACCTTGGTGCCGTCGCGGTCCATGCTGGTCAGCAGCAGCTCGCCGGCGCCGTAGTCGACCATCTTCTTCGCCCATTCCACGGCGTCAAGGCCGGTGGGTCGGCGTCCGCCATGGGTGAAGATCTCCCAGCGGTCCGGCTCGCCCTCGGCGGACACCTTCTTGGCATCGATGGCCACCACGATACATTGGCTGCCGAAACGCTCGGCCGCCTCATGGACGAAATCGGGGTTGGTCACCGCCGCGGTGTTGATCGATACCTTGTCGGCGCCGGCGTTGAGCATGGTGCGGATGTCGTCGCAGCTGCGGATGCCGCCGCCCACGGTCAGCGGAATGAACACCTCGCCAGCGATGCGCTCGACCATCTCCACGGTAGTGTCGCGATCCTCGTGGCTGGCGGTGATATCGAGAAAGGTGATCTCGTCGGCGCCCTGCTGGTTGTAGCGTTGGGCGATCTCCACCGGGTCACCGGCGTCGCGGATGCCGATGAAGTTGACACCCTTGACCACGCGGCCGGCGTCGACATCGAGGCAGGGGATGATGCGCTTGGCGAGTCCCATAGTTCAGCTCCCGGTCCGGTTGACGAGGTCATCGCATAGCCGCTGGCCGGCGGCCAGGTCCAGCGAGCCCTCATAAATGGCCCGCCCGGTGATGGCGCCGAGAATGCCCGGCTCGCCGGTGGCGACCAATTCGCGCAGGTCATCGAGGTTGGTGACGCCGCCCGAGGCGATCACCGGCAAACCGCCTTCGCGGGCAAGCTCGGCGGTGGCTGCGACGTTGACGCCGGACAACATGCCGTCGCGGGCGATATCGGTGTAGACGATGCTGGAGACGCCGTCGTCGGCGAAGCGCTTGGCCAGGTCGGTCGCCTTCAAGGTGGAGACCTCGGCCCAGCCGTCGGTAGCCACATAGCCGTCACGAGCGTCCAGGCCGACGATTACGTGGCCGGGAAAGGCGCGGCACATCTCGCCGACGAACTCGGGTTCCTTGACGGCCTTGGTGCCAATGATCACGTAGGAGACGCCTGCCGCGAGATAATGTTCGATCGTCTCGGCGGAGCGAATCCCGCCACCGATCTGAATCGGCAGTTCAGGCCAGGCGCGGGCGATGGCGGTAACGGCCTCGCCGTTGACCGGGCTGCCCTCGAAGGCACCGTTGAGATCGACCAGGTGCAGGCGACGCGCGCCAGCTTCCACCCAGCGGGCAGCCATGGCCACCGGATCATCGCCGTAGGTGGTGGCGTCGTCCATGCGGCCCTGCTTGAGACGCACGCACTTGCCGTCCTTGAGATCGATGGCGGGAATTACCAGCATATCAGTGTCCTTGGTTGGCGCGGTCTCGGGCGCCTGTAAATGCGCGGCCTCGGGTGCCTGTAAAGAGCAGCGCCGTTCAGGGCGCCCAGTTCACGAAGTTTTCCAGCAAGCGCAGGCCAGCACGAGAGCTTTTTTCCGGGTGGAACTGGACCGCAAAGGTGGCGTCGCGACCGATGGCCACATGAGCCGTGACTCGGCCATAGTCGGTGCTGCCGAACACCGTGGCATCGTCGGCGGCCGCTACATAATAGCTGTGGACGAAATAGAAGTGTTCGTCCTGGTCGATGCCGTTCCAGAGCGGGTGGGCATGGTGCTGGTGAGCCAGGTTCCAGCCCATGTGCGGCACCTTCAGCCGGTGGCCGTGATCGTCGCGCATATCGGCCGGGAAGCGCTTTACGTTGCCGGCCAGGAACCCCAGGCAGTCGATGCCACCATTTTCCTCGCTGCGGTCCAGCAGCATCTGCTGGCCGACACAGATACCGAGCAGCGGCTTGTCCTGGCGGGCGAGCAGTTCCTGGACCAGGCCGCGCAGGTCGGTGCGCTCCAACTCGCCCATGCAGTCGCGAATCGCCCCCTGGCCGGGAAGCACCAGACGCGTTGCGCCGCGGATGCAGCGGGGGTCGCGGGTGATGATCACGTTCTCGTGGGTGACGTGCTCCAGTGCCTTGGCGACAGAATGCAGGTTGCCCATTCCGTAGTCGATGACGGCAATGGTCATGAAGCGCTCCTCGTGTGATCGTTCGGTGTGCTCAGAGGCAACCCTTGGTAGAGGGCATCTGCCCAGCCATGCGCGGGTCTTGTGTCACGGCCATGCGCAGCGCGCGGCCGAACGCCTTGAAAACGGTCTCGGCCTGATGGTGGGCATTGTCGCCCTTCAGATTGTCGATATGCAGAGAGACCCGGGCATGATTGACGAAGCCCTGAAAGAACTCCCGGAACAGCTGGGTATCCAGCCGACCGACGGCGGCGCGGGTGAATTCGACATTCATGAACAGTCCCGGTCGCCCGGAAAAGTCTACCACGACCCGCGACAGGGCTTCGTCCAGCGGAACATAGGCGTGCCCGTAACGATAAATGCCACGCTTGTCGCCGATGGCCTGATCGAAGGCCTGGCCCAGGGTAATGCCCAGATCCTCGACAGTATGGTGATCGTCGATATGCAGATCGCCTGATGCGGTGATGTCCAGATCGATCAACCCATGGCGGGCCACCTGATCGAGCATATGATCGAGGAATGGCACACCGGTATCGCATGTCAGGCGACCCTCTCCATCGAGGTTGATTGTCGCCGTTATCCGGGTTTCGGTGGTGTCACGGATGATCGTCGCGATACGCTCGGACATGTCGGGGCTCCAGCGCTATGGCGCTTGTCATAGGTAACCGATGCCTGCACCGGAATAAGTAGCACGGCGACTGACAGCTGTGCCTGACGCCGCGAGCCTGCCATTATAGAGAATCGCCCGCCCCATCCGCTACAATGCGCCCCATTCAGTATTGGCCGGTCCGCTTCATGGCCAGGGAGGTCCACACATGCCGGTGACACTCCAGCAGCTCGACCGGAGCGCCTGGGAGGCCGATCCCCAGGCCAGGCTCGATCTCGCCCGCATCTATGCCGACGCTCCCAGCGAGCGACTACCGCTGCCGGTGGATGATTTCATCCATGAACACCTGTTTGCCGGGCATTTCTATTTCTGTGCCCGGTTCGGCGAGCACTTGCTAGGCGCCGTGGCGGTACAGGACAGTGGCGAGGCCTGGTGGCTTTCGCACCTGTGCGTTCGCAAGTCGACCCGACGTAGCGGGGTCGGATCACGCCTGCTGGCGTTGGTCGGCGAGTCAGCGAGTCTCCAGGGACGCTGGATGCGGGTATTTGCCTCACAGCTGCCCGTGGCCGATCAGGTGCTGCTCTCCCGGCTCGGCTATCGGCTGACCCCGGCGGGTGATTATTTCGAACTCAACCTTCCAGGCAAGGGAGATAGTGAATGAAACGGATTTTGCGGACCCTGCTGGCCGCGGTCGGCATTCTCGCGCTGGTGATGGTCGGGGCGGTGATCTATGTCACCACCTTCTTCGATCCCGAGGATTTAAAGCCCCGATTGATCGAAGTGGTCCGCGAGCAGAGCGGCCTTGAGCTGACGCTCGAGGGCCCGCTGAGCTGGTCATTCTATCCGCGCCTGGGTGTCAGGGTGGAAAAGGCTGAGGCCTGGCTGCCAGACCAGGAAATCGAGGAAGAAACCCATTTTGCCGCCTTCAACCATGCCGAAGTCAGCCTCTCCTTTACGCCATTGCTGCGCGGTGAGATCGCCATCGATGGCCTGACGCTGGACGGCCTGCGGCTGAATCTGGAGCGCGACGAGCAGGGGCGTGGCAACTGGGAAGTGCTGGTCGAGCGGCTCTCCGAACGCAGCGAGGAGGCGGAAGGAGCCCTGTCGCCGGCCAGCGCTGGCCCCAATCCCGAGGGCGACGCTGAAGAGGGCCGGCTGGCCGTGGCACTCAATATCGCCAGCGTCCGACTGCGTGACGGTGAGGTTCGCTTCCGCGATCTGCAGGCGAACCAGGAGTGGCGGCTCGACAGCCTCGATATCGGCGGCAGCAACGTCAATCCCAGCGGTCCCTTCCCGCTCGAGGCCTCATTCAAGGCTTTCCTGTTTGATGAACTCGACTCGGAAGAGCAGGCGCTCGAGCCGCAGCTGGAGAGCGATGTCGCTTTCAAGAGCCGGGTGGACCTAGGGCTTGCCGAGGAGCGTTATGTGCTCGAGGACCTCAACCTGACCAGCGCCACTCGCCTTGGTGAATACGTCGACGAGCAGCAGGCTAACCTGCAGAGCAGCGAGATGATCATTGATGTCGCCGAGAATCGCTGGCAACTCGAGGAGGCCAAGCTCGACGTCAGCCTGCACCACCCGCGCCTGGGTGAGAAGCCCATGCCGCTGTCACTGGGCTTCGAGCTGGATGCCGACCTCGCGGAACAGGTGGCCCAGTTCCGCGAGCTGGAGTTGACCGGGGAAAATGGTCTGGAGCTCAGCGGTACACTCAAGGTGACCGAGCTGTTCGACGCACTCTCCTACAGTGGCCAGATGAACCTGGCACCACTGTCGCTGCGCCCCTGGCTGACTCGGCTCGATATGCTGCCCAACATGGCCAGCGATTCGGCACTAGGTGACGTGGCGCTGACCAGCCCCTATGAAGGGGATCTGGAACGTCTCGACTTGACCGGACTAACCCTCGTACTGGACGACAGTACTTTCACCGGTCGCCTGGGAGCCGCTTTCGATGGCGAGTCACTGGATTTCGATCTGGAGGGCGATAGCCTCGACCTCGATACGTATCTGCCACCCGCCGAGCCGAACGCTGACACGGCACGAGTGCCTTCCTTGCCGGGTATCGAGCGGGCCTATGCGCAGCCGTCGGGCGCCCTGGTGCCCGACGAATGGTTGGCGGCGCTCGACCTGGAAGGTGAACTGCGCCTCGCGGAGCTTCAACTGATGGATCTGGAGTTTCTGGATGTCCAGCTGACGCTATCCGGCAGTGACGGCCGCCAACGGTTGGTCGATTTCGCCTCGAGCTTCTACGAGGGCGAGCTGGCGGCCAGTGGCGAGCTGGACCTGCGTGAAGCGCCGTTGCGCTGGTCGCTGTCTCCGCGGCTCTCGCGCGTAGGTCTCGAGCCGCTGCTCGAGGCGCTGGGCGAACAGTCTCCGCCGCTGCGTGGTCGTCTGTCGATGGACGGCGATCTCGGCGCCCGAGGTAATGTCCTGGCTGAGCTCAAGCGCAGCCTGAGCGGCAACCTGGCGGCTCGCCTGGAGGAAGGCGCCATTCTCGAGACCAACGTGTCCCAAGTGCTGTGCAGCGCCGTCGCGACCCTCGAGGGCGAGCAGACCAGCCGTGAGTGGAGCGAGGACACCCGTTTCGATCGCGCCGAGGCGAGCTTCGTGATCCGTGACGGCACCGTGGAGAGCGACGATCTGACCGTCACGATTCCCGGCATCGAAGTGGGGGGTGAAGGGCAACTCGACATCGTCAGCGAGCAGTTCGACGTGCGCGCCGCGGCCCGCTTCGTGAATACCGCCGATGCTGCCTGCGAAGTGAATCCGCGTCTCGAGCGGGTGCCTTTCCCGGTGCGCTGTGAAGGCAGCCTGAGCGGCGACAATAGCGAGTGGTGCCGTTTCGACCGCGGGGCGCTGCAAGATACGCTGGCCGAGTTCTTGCGTAACGAAGCCTCGCAGCGTGCCGGTGAGGAAGCTGAACAGCGCCTCGAAGGCGCCCTAGAGGGGCTCGACGAGCGTATTGGCGAGGAGGCGGGTGGGGAGCTCCGCGATGCCCTGCGGGGTCTTTTCAACTGAGCACAAGATTTGTCCCGCATCGGCCCTGACCGACGCTTTTTTTCGCCTTGATTCTGGAGCAAGCATGACGCAAATGCCGCCCCCAGTGCTCGCACCCGACGTCTTCCAGCGTCGCCTGCTGGGGTGGTTCGACGCTCACGGGCGTCATGACCTGCCTTGGCAGCATGAACGCACGCCCTACCGGGTCTGGGTCTCGGAAATCATGCTGCAGCAGACCCAAGTCGCCACGGTGATTCCTTATTTCGAACGTTTCATGGCACGCTTTCCTAATGTGCTGGCGTTGGCGGGCGCCTCGCAGGATGAAGTGCTGCATTTGTGGACCGGGCTTGGCTATTACGCGCGCGGGCGCAACCTGCACAAGGCGGCGCGAGTGGTCGTCGACGAGCATGGCGGCGAGTTCCCCGTTCACAATCTGGACGACATGGCCGCCTTGCCGGGCATCGGGCGCTCCACCGCCGGGGCAATCATCGCCCAGAGCACCGGCCAGCGGGCGACGATCCTCGATGGCAACGTCAAGCGCAGCCTGAGTCGCTTGCATGCCGTTGAAGGCTGGCCCGGGCGTCCGGCGGTGGAGCGCCGGCTCTGGGCCCTGGCCGAGCATTTTACCCCTCGCGAGCGGCTGGTCGACTATACCCAGGCGATGATGGATTTTGGGGCAACGCTGTGCCGCCGTGGTCGCCCCGATTGCGCCCGCTGCCCCTTCAACGATGTCTGTCTCGCCCATGAGCGCGGCGAGGAGCGACGCTTTCCCGAGTCCAAACCCAGCAAGGCCCTCCCCACGCGCACGACCCTCATGCTGTTGCTGTGCGACGACGACGGCCGTGTGCTGCTCGAGCAGCGTCCGCCCTCGGGGCTCTGGGGTGGGCTCTGGGGCTTGCCGCAGTTCGATGACGGCGAATCGCTGCGCGCCTGGCTGGATGCCCGAGCGCCAGGTGCCAAGCTGGCCCCGAGCTGGGCGTCTTTCACCCATGTGTTCAGTCACTTCCGCCTGGACATCACGCCTCAGCCGGCACGGATTGCCCGATTAGATGCCGTCGGCGAAGCCCAGCGCTGGTACGATCCCGAGCAGCCGGACAGCATCGGCCTGGCGGCCCCGGTGAAGGCGCTCTTGAGCTCGCTTGCGCCCTTCACGCTCACCGCCCCCGCCGGCCCCGAACCCCTTCACCAGGAGTATTCTTCATGAGCCAGACCGTTTTCTGTCGCAAGTATCAGCAGGATCTAGAGGCCCTGCCGTTTCCCCCTCTGCCTGGCAAAAAGGGCCAGGAGATCCAGGCCAGTGTATCGAAACAGGCCTGGGAGGAATGGCAGGCGCTGCAGACCCGGTTGATCAACGAAAAGCATCTCAACATGCTCGAGCCTTCCTCCCGGGAGTACCTGATGGAGCAGATGGAACGTTTCCTCGACAATCGCGAGACCGACCAGGCCGAAGGCTATGTGCCGCGCGACAACTGACCTGGCTTCTGGCCTTCGCTGAGCGCCAGGCCCCGCCATCTTTTTGAAACGAAAGGGGGGTTGACGAAAACGGCCCCTTGGGGTTTAATACGCACCGTTGGCAGCGGCCAGATAGCTCAGTTGGTAGAGCAGGGGATTGAAAATCCCCGTGTCGGCGGTTCGATTCCGTCTCTGGCCACCACAACTGCTGGGGTATAGCCAAGTGGTAAGGCACCGGTTTTTGGTATCGGCATTCCCAGGTTCGAATCCTGGTACCCCAGCCACGCCAACCCTTTTCCGATTCTGTATCTCGTGCGAGTCGGTCCCGAGCCGGCATAGCTCAGTTGGTAGAGCAACTGACTTGTAATCAGTAGGTCCCGGGTTCGACTCCTGGTGCCGGCACCATAGAAACATCGGGAAAAACAACGAGATAGTTATTATGAAAACCGCCTTCCGGGGCGGTTTTTTCGTTTATGCGTAACACCATGCGTAACAACTCGGCGCTTCCTACCTATCTCTACTACCCTATCTCTGCAGTAACTAAAAAAACCATACGCAGAGTTGGCTTATCTCATGCTCGATTCGCAATACATGAAGGATCTGCTGCAGTCACTAAATGATGGCGGTTATGTCGGCGTCAAAAATGACTCTTTATGGCATCAGTTCGTGGGTGACGACGATGACCAGCAGGGCCAAGCCCACAAGTTCGTGTATCACATGGACGAGTTATACGGTGCGGGTCTGATGAGGCAAAGGAGCAGTCAAGCGGATGGCTGGGGGCACTGCCCAACGCTTTCCGGTAATTTCGATATCGCGTCAGTGCCCTTGGTGTTAACTCCTCTGGGTCAGGAGCTACTCGAAGAATTGAACAAGCCGAAAGGCTTGGAACGCTTTAAACAGGCTCTGCGGTCTGCGGGGGCTACGGCTGGCACTGAGGCTGTTCGTTACGCGACAGGTGCGATGCTGTCTGGGGGAGGCGCTGCAGCCGGCCTTGCCTAATCAGTCTTCGCCGGGGTGCGGTACCAGGGGGACGCTGAGGTCGTAGGTGTCCATCATGGAGGCAGATCGGTGGCCGCTGGCCTCTTGCTTGTCGTGCCGCGTGCCCCTGGTGTCGGTGATACCGCGGCGCTTGAGATCGTGTAGTCCGAAGCGCTGCCCGGCGGTGATCACCTTTTCGTCGATGGCCATCTTGATCAGCCGTTGCCAGGCGGTGTCGAGGCTCGACTTGCGCAGCTCACTTCCATCAGCGGCGACGATCAGCGGGCGGCTCTCGGGGTGCATGGGTACCGGGCGGCCCTTCGACTTCCAGATCCCGTCGCGTCGTTCGGTGGCGGCTTGCCAGGCGTTACGAAGGCGTGGGTACCAACGCACCACGTTGTCGCGGCTGCCCTTGCGGCGGTTTGTCAGCACACCGTCGACGGTGCTGTTGGCGTCGGAGAGCGTGACGACCTCGATGCCGCGCAAGCGCAGGATGTATGCCAACTCCATCACGATCCAGAGGTAAGGGGCGCAGGCGCCTTTTTCACCTCGGGTGCGCTGTCCGCGTTCTTTGGCGAAGGCGGTCAGCGTCGCAATGGTGGCCAGCTCTGGCAGGCGGCGCTGTTTCCGTTCTCGGGCCTGCTCGACGCCAGCCGCTGGGTTGATGTCGCAATGACCACGGTTGATTCCCCAGCGGAATAGCCTGCGCAGGTAGCGCAGCAGGTGATTGGCCTTGCTGGGTGTGCCTTCGGCGGCGATCTTGTCGACGAGACGTTGCACCAGGGCGGGCGTGAATTGCCGGGTGGGCAGGTCGCCCAGCGGCTTGCCGAGCTTGGTGGGTCGCTCGAGCAAGGCGTCGCGGCAGTAGTCATAATCGCTGCGAGTCTTGGGCGCGAGCGCCAGGTACTGCGCCGACTGGTGAAAACGATCGGCCAGGTAACGCAGCGTATTGCGATCGATGCCATGGCGCTGCTCGACGATGCGATGCAGCTCGGAGAGCGTTGCCATGTGATCGGCGATGTTCTGCCGACGCTGGCGGCCGCCTTCGTCGCGGCTCAACAAATACCAACGCCCGTGACCACGGTGATCAAAATAGATACCCGCAGGGATCCGGCCCTGGTCGATATGGGCCGGAATGTGCGGGTTGTGCTTGCGTCGCCTGGCGGAAGACTTCATAGGATATCAGCCGGATCCATGAGCTCGGTATTGCTGGCCGGCGTGATGCCGCCAGCGTGGTTGATCAGATCCAGCGTCGTCCAAGGCCCACCTCGACCATTGAACACGCGCACGCCTTGCTCCCTCAGGCAGCGAGCGACATCGGCGGGTCGCTGGTACCCGGTAATCTCCTTGAGATCCCTGCAGGATAATACGGTGGTATGGCTCATGCCTGCCCCCTTTGCTTCGCTCTCCAGCGGTTAAAGCGGTTGCGTACCTGTCGGAAGGTTCGCTCCGCCTCATAATCGTGATCCAGCTCGGCGCGGCTGCGGATATTGCAAGCCGCGCACAGCCAGTCGCGGGCGTCCTGCTCGCTATGGGTGCCGTCCGGCAGCTGGCTCTCGTCGAGCTGCAGCTTGTGGCGGCGTCGACGGTCCAGGTAGAGCCGAAAGGCTGGGTCCTGGCAGAGCATGGCCGCCGAGCGTGCCACGTGGCCGCCTTGTGGTGCGTTAGCGGACATGGCGACACCTCCGCTCACGGATGCCCTGGCATTCGATGCAGGTGGTCGCCCAGGGCGCCGCTTCGCGACGTGCCTTGGGAATCTCCTGACCGCACTCCTCGCAGTCGGGGTCGGTTGCCACCGGTAACGGCCGGCGTTGGCTGGCCAGGGCGTGAGCCAGGCGGCGCTCGGCGATGTCGGTGGCGATGTCAGCGTTGTCAGCCATTGTTGATTCGCTCCTGGATATCCTGGCCGTGGTGGTAGGCGCACTGGTGGCGATCGAGGGCGCGGCGCAGATCCGCCTCGCTGGCGAACGACACGACCATGGCGTGCCGGTGCCGCACGGCGCCTTGGTGGGGCGATAACACCTCGACTTCGCCGGCGTCCTGCAGGATGCCGTTGGGCTTATGGTGGTTTCGATTGGGCATGGTTGCCTCCTCATTGTGGTGAATGTCAGCACAGCTCGGGCGGGAAGAACTCTTCCGGCTCCGGTATCGGGGGTGGTTCGAACAGGCGCCGCGCAGCGGCGCGAGCGAGTTGGGTCTCGAGCTCGACGGATTCCATCTCGGCGCGGACCTCTTCGCTGGCTCGCCATTGGTGATAGCGCTCGATCTGGCGGGCGAGCTCCTCGTCGCTGGGTTTTGTGGGGGTCGTGTCGACCCGTGGGGCGGTGGTTTGCCCGTCGCGCCGGGGGCGCTCCGTACAGTTAGTGACACAAGTCCAAGGGGCCCCGACTTCGTCGGGTCCCGAACTACCCGCCCCCGAGCGGTGGTGCTTGGAGCGCACCTCCCAGCGATACAGGCGGGTGAGGTACTCGGATTCATGACCCAGGCCATCGCTGACGACCAGGCCCCAGGTGGTGGCCACCGGCTCGCCGTAGCGGCCCAATGCCTCGAGGCCCTGGCGCTCTTCGCCGGTGGCGTGACTGAACTCGGCGCGGCCGGTGTCCATGCGCTGCACAGTCCAGGGGCGGATCGGACGATCCTTTCGAGGTAGGTTGGGGCCGCCCATCAAGCGCAAAAACTTGTCCCACTCACCGGCATTCGCTGCTTGGCGGATCTCATGCAAACGGGCGGCGGCGCGTGGCTCGGGTCGGGTCGCTTCTTCCCACTGGCGGAGCTGGTCGGCCTGCTTCTCGGTAAGCCGGCGCACTTCACGCCAGACTGTGACCGACGGCAGCCCCACGAATTGAAACTGCCGAATACCCCACACGGCCGCCCAGGCCTCAATGCGGGGGGCGACCTCGTTCAGGTCGTGCTCATACCGGTCAAGGTGATCGTCCTCGACGCCGGCACGATCGAACTGCTCGCCGTTGATGTTCTTGCTGATGTATTTCGCGACGTAGCCGGTCGCCGTGCCCTTGGTGAAGTCGATCCGTTTTGCATCGAATCGCGCCGTTGTCTTGTTACCGCGTCGATCGAACAGCTCTTCCGGGGAATCCTGCTCGACATGGCAGCGTAGGATCTCGGTGACGTTTTCTTCGTCTTCCGATTTCATCCAGATGAGCAGGTGCCAGTGAGGCGTGCCGTCGTGATGCGGCTCCACCACACGGATGCCGTAGATCGCCAGCCCCTCGCGAGCGAGCTTGGCGCGCGCCTTGGCCCATGTTTGCTGCAGATGTTGCTGGGCTTCACGGGGCGTGCTGCCGTCGTACTTGGGGTTGCGGCGGCAGTGGTACCGGTTTCGTTTCCGCTTGGCATCCCAGCGTTTGTTAGCAATGACCGGATGGAAGCGGCTCGGCGTCGTCAGGGTATAGAACATGCCGACATGG
Source organism: Halomonas korlensis (assembly GCF_900116705.1). Taxonomy (GTDB): domain Bacteria; phylum Pseudomonadota; class Gammaproteobacteria; order Pseudomonadales; family Halomonadaceae; genus Halomonas; species Halomonas korlensis. Next base: position 20,176 of record NZ_FPBP01000009.1, read on the forward strand.
CCGATGCGGCGCGACTCGGCCTCGGTGTCGGCAATTCGCAGCATGAGCTCGGCGCGGCGGTGATCGGGATTGGCCAAACCCAGCTCGGCGAGCTCGGCGAGGGTATAGGTCTGCCCCTCCTGGTTAATGGCCTCAAGGGTTTCGAGCAGGGTGCGGTTGCGTACCTTTTGCTGACGACGGCGCTCGATGGTCATGTTGCTGCAGTAGATGCCGGCCTGGGCGTGCACTCGGTGCGCCTCGCGCTGGACCTGCTCGAGGCGGCGCCCGGCGACCCGGCGAAGCTTGCGCCGCCACCATAGCGAGCAGCTCAGGCGGGCGAGTTGCACGGTGCTGGGAGTTTTCAAGCTAGGGGGCTCGACGCCATGCAGGCGGGCGCGCTTGCGCGCTTTGGCCAAGGCCAGCTCGTCGGCCACGGCGAGGCTCATCACCGGGGCGCGATGCCAGGCGAACACCGCCATGAGCGGAATACCGAACGGCGGCGGGGTGAGCGGATTGCGCCGCTCGGCGATCACGTTGGCCAGGTAGCGGGCCTGATCCGAAAGGCGGTCGCCCTCGAGGCGTGGTTTATCGGGCGAGGGCGGCAGCAGCCCCAGCCGCAGGCGGCGGTTGTGTTCGGCGATGCTACCGATGATGGCGTTCCGCTCGTCATCCACGGCCCGGGCGTGCGCCTCGGCGTAGCGGACCAGCGCATCGTCATCGTGGGTCGCATTGAGCGCGCCGACCGTCAGGCGTTTCTGCACACTTTCCAGCCACGCGCAGCCGGCCTTGATGCCCTCGAGGGTGGTCGTCTCGCGGTTGCGCAGCGCCTTGAAGCCGCGCGTTAAGTCGCCGGCGATGGGCGCGAAGCGTCGATACACACGATCGGGATCGATCAGCCCCTTGGCGTTGCGAGCCAACCAGCGGTTACCCGCGGCGTTGCCATGGCGTTTGGCCACCTGCACGAAGCCGCCGGCGAGATCCTCCGCCAGGCCCGGCAACGCGTCGAAGAAGGTGGCGCGCCATTGCCGGCACTCATGGGTGCCGAATTGCAGGGATTGCTCGAGCGCTCTCATGCTTTCCCCTGCCGGTCGCCAGTGGCCTCGTCGGCTTCCTGGAGGATGCCGTCGATGGTCAGCAGCTCGCCGCCAAGTGCGTGTGCGCGTTGACGTAGATGCTGGGCGAGGTCGGTCATGCCGTCGCGTTCGAGCTGTTTGGCGGTGGCTTCGAGCACCTCGAGGCCGCGATACATTTCGGTTATGGTTTTCTCGATCATCACGCCACCCCCTTTTCGATCAGGGCCAGCCAGTGCTGGGCGGCGCGGGTATCGCCCTCGGCGAGCGCCTGGCGGGCGAGGCTTGCCAGCTCTCGGCTGGGATGGGGCTTGTCGCCCTCGAGCTGGCGGCGCAGGCGGTTGGCGTACTGGCTCATGCGCTGGATGGCCCCGCGGATCGCCTCGCGGTTGAACTTGGCCATCTGCTCTATGGGCGTGAGCGCCTCGCGCGGGCTGAGTTTGGCGCTGGCCAGCAGGGCCTTGCGCTCGCCAGTGGCCAGGCTCGACCACAGCTCGGCGAGATCGTGATCGGCACAGCGTTGATGCAGCTCGGCACGCAGGGCGCCGAAGTCGGCGCGGTCCCGCTGGACGGCCGGCGGCTGGCTGGGTGTCGGTAGCTGATGAACGGACGCAGACATGGCAGCGGCTCCTGGAAGTGGGGTTTCAGTGCTCGAGGATGTGCGCGCTCTCAAAGCGCTCCGGATCGATGCGCGGCAGGCACTCATCGCGGCGGAGCTGGTCGACCAGGCGGCGCAGGTCGGTCACGGTCAGCGCGATGCTGCGGTTCTCGGCGTCGCGGAGCATCACCAGGTCGGAGGTGGTGGCGGCGATGTCGACGCGCATGCGGTGATTGACGCTCTCCAGTGCGGCGTAGGCTTGCAGCGCCTCGCGCTCGGCAACGTGCGCGGGCATGTCGTGCCGCTCGGTCAGCCGGCGGGTGCAGTGGGCCAGCGCGCTGTGGCGGCATTCCCAGCGCACCTCGAACAAGTAGCCGATGGCGAGGCTTTGGGCGTCCAACTGCGGGGCAGTGGCGGATTTCTGGCGTAGCGAGGTCACGATTCCCATGGGAATGCTCCGGTGTTGGTGCTGGTTAAGGGGTATCAGCTGGTTTCGGGCAGTAGTTGATCGAGCAGCAGACGGCGGCTAGCGGCTTCGATGGGAATGCGCACCTGCGGGTCCGGCTGGCGGCTGGGCGCCGTGGTGGTGGCGAATTCCACATAGATCTTTCCGGCCCAGCCGCATTGCGGGTTCGCGCACTGCACGTACACCTCATAAAACACCGGGGCGGGGCGCCGGCTGGTACGCGTGATCGCGCGGTCTTTGCAGTGGGGGCAGGTGATCCTCACCGGCGGCCTCCTTGATCGTTGATGTCGTATAGCGCTCGCCCGCGACCAGTGAGCCCAACGGTGCCCTTGCGCAGGCGACGGCGCGTCAGCCATTCGGCTGCCTGGTCGAGAGACTCGAGCCCCTCCTGGTCGCACACTTCCTGCAAGGCGATTTCCAGTTGCGGGTCGAGCATCAGGCTCAGTTCATCGGGCATTTTTGGGTGCTCCTTGGGGACCTTTTTCATGCCTGCCTTTATGGCGCGCGATGGGCCACAGTGGAGATACCGAGGTCGCTGAGGCCGAGCGTTTCGAGGGCCTCCTTGAGGACCAGCTGGCGGAGCAGCGTGGCGCGTGACATGCCGGTGTAGTCGACGAGGGCGTCGATCAACTTGGCCTCGTAGTCGTCGAGGTTGATGGCGGCATATCGGGAACGAATGCGACGGGTGTCCTGATGCATGACGGCGATTCCTTTTGCAGCGATTCAGTCAGCGACAGCGCTTTCGGTTTGGTACTGCTCGATGCCGCGCAGCAGCAACATGCGGGCGGTAGCGGAGAGGGAGCGCATCTCACGTTGTGCCAGTCCTTCCAGCTCGTTCCGCTCACTCTCAGTGAGGTGAGCCATCACTGGACGGTTGCAACCTCGCGGAGCGCGAGAAACGGGGGTGATGATGGTTTCAGTAGTGGCCATGGGTTAGGCTTCCTTAACATAGTGAAAGACAACGGCGCTTGTGAACGTATGTGCAATACAAAGAGAAATCTAATGCACGTTCGTGCATCTGTCAAAGGGTGCGAGGTAAAAACGTGCACTTAAACGATCGCCTCAAGGAAGAACGGCAGCGTATGTCCCTTTCTCAGGACGAATTTGCGCGATTGGGGGGTGTGTCCAAACGTGCTCAGGCGAACTACGAGAGCGGAGATAGAAGCCCTCAAGCTGATTATTTGGCCGCTTTAGATGCCGCTGGCGTGGATACGCACTTTGTACTTACCGGGCATCGAGAAACGGGGAGGCCTCCAGCGATAGCTGAGGCGGTCGGCCCGGGTGATTCACCCTGCCCGGTGCCGATGTACGACATCGAAGCCGCCGCCGGGGCGGGCCGATCGTTCGAAGGCGAGCCGATCGAGACGACGCTCTATTTCCCGAGCGACCAACTGGCCGCCCAGGGGCTGGACCCCGCTCAGGTGGTGGGCATTAAGGTGCGCGGAGATTCGATGGACGGCACCCTCGCCGATGGCGATTGGGTGCTGGTGGACCGTAGCCGGCGAGAAGTGCGCACCGATGGGGTGTTCCTTCTATTGATGCACGGCGAGCGGCGCATCAAGCGCGTGCAGCGGGTGGCCGGCGGGGCCTGGCTGCTAATCAGCGACAACCCGCGCTACGATAAAGAAATGATCAAGCCGCAGGATATGCGGGACGTAGAGATCTTGGGGCGGTGTGAAATAAAAATATCAAGGATTTCCTAATATTCTTTACGCAGGAGGCTCTAATGATCGATTTTTCAAAATTGACTGGAAGCTCAAGTACTACCGCATTAACTGATCCTTCTCTCATTTACGAAAATTCAGATCGGGAAACGGACAAAGGGCCTCTTCGACCAGCACAAGAATATGTATTAACTGACTGGCATACGAATAGGAGAAGTGACAAAGACGTTCTTGTTAAGCTGCATACAGGACAAGGGAAGACTTTGGTCGGTCTTCTGATGTTGCAGTCAAAACTGAATGAGACTGGAAACCCTAGTCTATATGTTTGCCCGAATAACTATTTGGTTGGGCAAACTTTGAAGCAAGCTAAATCGTTTGGCATTAGTTGCATTGAATTTACTAGTGACCTCCCTGTCGAGTTTGAGAACGGAGAGTCGATACTTGTATGTAACGCATCAAAAGCTTTTAATGGCTTTTCAAAGCTTGGAACAAGGCGTAGCAAGGTTGAAAACATTAATATTGTAATTGACGATTCGCATGCTTGCTCTGAAACAATAAAAAATGCGTGTATAATAACGCTGAAAAACGGGGAAGATGCGTATCGTGATATAATTTCTCTATTCGAAGAAGATCTTGAAGGGCAGGGTGAAGGAACTCTTCGAGAAATTAAGGATGGTGGCCGAGATGCACTTCTTCCAGTTCCTTACTGGGCTTGGTATGAGAATACTGGGAAAGTGGCTGATATTCTATCGAAAAATTTAAATAGTAATGATGTGAAGTTTGCTTGGGAGATTATAAAGGATGCCCTTTCAAATTGTCAGTGCTTAGTCTCCGGGAAAGAAGTAAGTATTGTTCCATATACCACGCCAATAAGGAATTTTGATTTTTATGAATCAGCTGGCCAGCGAGTTTTTATGTCGGCCACTATGGTTGATGATTCATTTCTTATAGCTGATTTAGGTATTTCTATACAATCTGTACAGAAACCTCTTGTGTACCCTGACGAAAAGTGGTCTGGTGAAAAAATGGTTCTAATTCCGAGTGAAATAGACTCCGAGGTGAACCTGTCTACGTTAGGAGAGCTTTTTTGCCAAGACAAAGAGTCAAATTCCATTGGTACATCGATTCTTGTTTCAAGCGAGCCTAATTCAAGAATGTGGACGCAATATGGCGCTATTTATGTAAGCAAAGACAATATTGATGCTGAGGTTGCAAAGCTACATAATGAAGAAGAGCGATATAAAGCTAGGGTGTTCGCGAATAAATATGACGGAATAGATCTTCCAGACAGTGCATGCCGCGTATTGGTGCTGTCTGGAAACCCTTATTCTAACGATCTTTCTTCTCAATATGAAAACACTGTCAGGGTGGGCAGTGATGTGGTTGAAAAACGCCTTGCTAGAAGTATAGAGCAAGGTATGGGGCGGTCGGTCAGGGGGGATAAGGATTATTCGGTAATAGTGTTGATTGGTCCCGATTTGGTTAAACAGGCTCGCTCGAAAAAGACCAGGCGTCACTTCTCCCCTCAAACAAACAAGCAAGTCGATATTGGGCTAAAGATTGTTTCCTTGGCCAAGGGGGAGCTAGAGCATGGTGGTGACATCAAGGATGTGTTAAAAAGCTTGATCAACAAATGCCTCAGCAGGGATAGTGCATGGAAAGATTTTTATAGGCAAGAAATGAACTCTATAAAAAGTACACATGCATCAAGTGAGTTCTTGGGTCTTTTCATGGCTGAGAGGCAGGCAGATGAAGCTTACCGAAATGGAGACTACTCTACGGCAGCACAAGTTATGCAGTCTGCGTTAGATAAGGAAGAGCTGAGTCAAAAAGAGAAGGCATGGTACTTACAAGAAATGGCTCGTCTCGTTTACCCATACAGCAAGACGGAATCAAATAAATTTCAATTGGCTGCTTTTTCTTCTAATAGACTTCTTCTAAAACCCAGGGATGGTATTAAGTACGACAAGATTTCATACATTCCAGAGGCTAGGGTTTCAAGGGTTATCTCTTGGGTAAATGGCTTTGATGAGCCACAAGAAATGGTAATTGAGATAGATGAAATTTTGTCAAATCTTCGGTTTGAGGGTGACTCTAAAAGGTTTGAAAGAGCTTGGGATTCGCTTGGTAAATCGCTCGGATTTACTACCCAGATGCCTGACAGTGAATGGAAGATGGGGCCAGATAACCTTTGGGTTGTGACAGACGGTACTTACCTTCTTGTTGAAGCAAAAAATGAAGTAAAGAAGACTAGATCTGAAATAGTCAAATCGGAGGCAGAGCAAATAGACTCTTCTATCGCTTGGTTCAAGGAACAATATCCTGGCGCAAATTCTGTAAACGTGCTAATCATTCCTGCTCGAAAATTTGCTAGAGGTGTCGCGGTCAACAACCCGATTAAAATCCTCGACGACAGTCGGCTCAGAGCGTTCAAGAAGCAGATCAGAAGGTTTTTTGTCGATCTTTCAAGAGTGAAGCCTGATCAACTTTCAGAGGATGGGGTGGCCGCACGACTGCAGGAGTATGAGTTGTGTGAACAAGATATATTGGATAAGTACTTAATTGGAATGATGCGGTAATAGTCTAAATATTCTTCCCGTTTGAGGTTTATATGTGCGGCCGCTTCGCTCTCTACAGCACTTACCCCAAGCTATCCGAATCTCTGCGCTTGCCGCTGGAGGCCGGGGAGGTAACGCCGCGCTACAACGTGCCGCCGGGTACCTTCATCTCGGCGGTGCGCCGCGCCGATGACGAGGCACCGCTGGTCATGGACGAGCTGTGGTGGGGCTACAAGCCGCATTGGGCGGGTGAGAAGGCGCCGCAGCCGATCAACGCCACTGTCGAGAAAGTGGCCACCTCCAACTACTTCAAGGGCGCGTTCGCCCATCACCGCTGCCTGGTGCCGGCCGATGGCTGGTATGAGTGGTTGCCGGTCGATGGCAAGAAGCAGCCGCATTTTCTGTGCCGCGAGGATCGTGAGCCGCTCTGGCTGGCGGGGATCTGGGCCGAACGGGCGGATGGCACGCCCGGCTGCGCGATCATCACCGAGCCGGCGCGTGGATCTGCCAAGGAGATCCACTCGCGCATGCCGCTGGCCCTGGATGCCGAGAGCCTCGAGCCGTGGCTCGACCCTGACCTGACCGACCGCGAGACGATCCGCAACGTCGTGCATCACCTGGATGCCGAGTTGATCACGCACTGGCCGGTGAGCACGCGGGTGAACCGGCCGGGGAATGACGAAGATGCGGCGCTGCTCAATCCTGCCTGATCTTTTTGTGCGAGAAATCCCATATTAGAAATCTCTTCACTTCCTATTTGATTGTAGCGTCAGCAATGTAACTATCCGTAAGTAGGCTATGGACAGCTTATCAGGGAAGCACGGGCAGGATGCTCCACTTTTTGCAGGGACGCTCATTAACCTGTTTCGACGTTTTTATTACGCTTGCTGTCGGCGATTTCCTACATGCTAAATTAATGCATGTTAATGTCTTCCTCATTTGGTCGTTGCTAATGTCAACACAGAGCCAAGGAGGGCTCAACGGGGGAAGATCGATTCGGGAAAGCTCGATCTAAACAAGGACGCGCGAGCGGGATGTTTGCGACAAGCCACCATGGAAGACAAGGCAAAAGCCCAACCTGTGAAGGTTGGGCTTTTTAATGTGTATCAGGTTCTTCCGTTGCTACCGCGCTTTGACGTTGGCTAGCTCACTCCACCGCGTGGTCCAGCGCGGCGTGCGATTCGCACAGCGCAGGTGCCAGGCGGCGCCGGGGCTGGGTCGCCCCAGCGTGACGGTGCCGCGCCCCATCTTTTGATTCAGCTCGTCCATCGCGGCCATCAGCCTGGCGCTGCGCTCGCGCTCGGCCTCGCTTTGTGCCGAATCGAGCAACGAGAGCTGCTGCCGGTTGGCATCGATCAGGTCGATCAGCATCACCCCCGCTTTCATGAAGCGATACCTAGGCTGGTAGATGGCCTGCAGGGCGCGGCTGGCCGCATGGAGGATCTCACGGCTGTCGTCGGTGGGCCGCTCCAGCTCGATGACGACGCTGGGCGAGTACTGCCGCAGGTCGGGGCGATGCGGATTGGTCTTGAGGAACACGTAGACCGCCCGGGTCAGGCTGTCTTGCTGGCGGAGCTTCTCGGCACTGCGCTGGGCGTGCTGGCGGATGGCTTCACCGATCTCGGCCAGGTCGCCGGTGAGCTTGCCGAACGAGCGCGAGGTCATGATGCGCTGGCGGGGTGCGTCGCTATCGTTCATGTCGATGGCGGCGCTGCCCTGGAGCTCGAGAACGGTGCGTTCGAGCGTGGTGCTGAAGCGCCGCTTGATGGTCTTGTGATCCTGCTGGGCGAGATCCCAGGCCGTGCGGACATCCCGCAGCGCGAGCTTTTCAACCAGGCGTCGGCCCACCCCCCAGATATCACCGAGCGCGGTGCGCTGCAGCAGGCCGCAGGTTTCCGGGCTGCCGGGGTGGAGCACACAGACGCCTTGATAGCCGGGAATCTTCTTCGCGGCACGGTTGGCCAGCTTGGCCAGGGTGCGCGTGGGGGCCACCCCCACGCAGACCGGGATGCCGGTGAACTGGCGCACCTGGTGATGCAGCGCCCGGGCGTGCTCGAGCAGCGGGCCCGGCGCGAAGCCATCGAAGCGCACGAACATCTCATCGATCGAGTACGGCTCCACCCCGGCGGAGAACTCCTCGAGGATAGCTTGCACGCGTGACGACATGTCGCCATAGAGCTCGTAATTGGACGAGAGCAGGTGGATTTGCCCGCGCCTGATCAGATGCTGCAGTTGAAAGGCGGGCGTGCCCATCTCCACCCCCAGCTGCTTGATCTCGGCGGAACGGGCGATCACGCAGCCGTCGTTGTTCGACAGCACCCCGACCGCTCGGCCGTTCAGCCGCGGCTGGAAGACGCGCTCGCACGAGACGTAGAAGTTATTGCAGTCCACCAGGCCGATCATGGCGCCGCTCATACCGTGTATTCGTGGATCACGGCGCGCACCACTCCCCAGACCTGGCAGTCGAGGTTGGCCAGCGGGATGGGCGGGTACTGGGCATTTCCGGAACACAGGTAAGGGCGGCGTCCGAGCATCTCGTAGCGTTTGACGATCAGCTCGCCTTCGACCGAAGCCACCAGGATATGACCGGGGCGAGCATCGATAGAGCGGTCGATCAGCAGCAGGTCATCCTCGTGGATGCCCAGCGAATCCATGCTGTCACCGGTAACGGTCATGAAGAAGCTTGCCGAGGGGCGCTTCACCAGGCGCTCATTGAGGTCCAGAGTCCGGCCCTCGTAGTCCTGGGCAGGGCTGGGGAATCCGGAAAGCCCCGCGCGGGTAAGGGCCAGGGGGTGGGGCAAGGCCAGGGTGAGTGGTGAGGGGTGGGGAAGAAAAAAGTCGTCGCGCATGGCCTGGCCTCTTGTGAATGACTGTTCTTTTATACAGTATTCACCACTGTGCGCCACACAGGCAAACGCTAATGTAGCGTGCAAGCCGAGCATTGAGACCGTAAATCCCGCGATGGCGGAGCTGAGTGAACAAAAGAAAAGGCAGGGGCGATGCGAGTGAATTACCTGGGCCCGCTCTGTGCGGGCATCGACCACCCGGCGCTGGACGGTTATGACCTGACCCGCTTTGCACCGACATGCTACCTGGTCGAAGTGAGCGATGAAGCCGGCGTGGCGGGGCCGCTGATGGAGGGGGATCTGCTGGTGGTGGATGAACAGAAGGCGGCGCAGCATGCCGACTTGGTGATCGTTGACGTGGAGGGCGAGCAGCGGCTGTTCAGCAGCCACCGGATCGGTGGCCAGCTGCGTATGGTTCCGCCGGTGGATCGCAGCGGCTCGTTTCCCGCGCGGCAGAGCGAGCTGCGCGGGGTGGTGGTCAGCCAGGCGAGGAGGTATGCGTTCTAGTCAGATTGGTCGGCTTCGAGGATCAAGCGAGCGACGATCGCGGACGGCAGCTCGCCGGTTTCATCTTCCAGCCGTTTCAGGGCTCGCTGTGCGTCGGGGTACAGCCGCACGGCAAGTTGCACGTACTTCGGCCCGAGGTCATAGCGGTTCTTCTGTGGTATCTCTAGCCACTCTTCAACGGCTTGTATGCCATTTTTCCCAAGCCCGTGCGGTGAGAGAGTCCCTTTCGGGTTCAGTTCGCCGTTGTGGTAGGCCTTCAGGACCTGCTCACGATCATCAAAACCGGCGGCAAGCAGCGCATTGGCGGCCTGTACCGGGAGTCCATAATGCCATTGCGCCTCGAGCCAGGCTTTTCGCTCACACTGTTTGACGTAGCGGCGGGCCATATTAGTCGTGATACCGAGTTCTTCGGAGATCTGCTTGAAAGTGAGACCTTGCTCGTGACACAGGTCGTAGGCTTGTTGCGGCGTTGAGCTTGTCATCGTCAGCCTTAAGTGCGGTTTTCCTCATTCTACCAGTTCAGTTTGCTCAAATTGGAGATTCGGCGCCTTGGCGGATCTCCATCTCGAGGGCGTTGATGTAGGCGGTATCGGTCATGTCGTGGGTGACTTGGGTGATCAGGCGGGCAAGTATGCCGCCAAGGATAGATGCGGATGCGCCATGCAGCGAAGAAGCGGCCTTTGCCAAAGATGGGGCGACTTTTTCTGTTACGTTCTCTAAAATTTCTATTCCATCACTATATTCGCCGCTAAATTTACTCTTATACGAGACATTCTGAAACCCCTTTGGGTGCTTGCCACTAAATAAAAGTACGTCATTGATAATATTTTATAATTACGCCATGCTTAATGAGTGAATTTAGTTAATCAAGCTTGGCGTTTATTTGGGGGAGAGATGAAAAAAACAACATTTATCTTATCAGCGTTATTAGCTACTACATTCGCGCTACTTCTATGGGTTCTAATGGATGGCTTTTCCCAGATTGGAAGTGCGAAAAAATATGAGCTAGCTTTTTCTTTTCTGACGAGTCTTATTGGTGTTTTAGTGGCAGCTGGTTTGGCGTATTGGTTTGCTTTGAAACAGTTTAGTATTCAAAAAGAACAGGAGGTGGCGGAGAATAAACTAGCCGCGACCATTGATCATCATAATTATTTTAATAGCCATGATATGCTTGCATGTCGTGGGCAGGTAGAGCGATTGCTCTATGAAAATCCAGAAGGTGACTTTCAAAAGCTATATGATAGGTTGGGTGAGGAAAGAACTCGAAGCTTGTTTGTTCTATCTAGATTTTATCAGCGGCTTCAGATTTCGATTGAGAATGATTTGGTTGAAGAGAGATTGGTTGTGCCCCTTTTCGGTGAGCTTTTTTATTGGTGGCACGAGAAGTGCTTTAGCTCAAGGTTGATGGGTCTTAATTGGGGGATGTGTGATAATATAAAAAAGCTAAAGGATTGGTTTGATAATAATGCTAGTGAAGAGGATAAGAAGAAGTGGAAGGAAAGGGCGAAAGAATCTCCAGCGAGTCAGGCTTCAACGTGAAGTGCCTGCGATGAGACTAAAAACTAATCATCTTATTTAAGGAATTAATTCGCACTGCACCGAGCTGGTATAGGCGGTGTCGGTGAGATCATGGGTCACGTTAGTGATTAACCAGGGCGTGGCGTCGATGGTGGCCTTGAAGCCTTCTAGCCGAACGGGCGTTTCGGGGTAGAGGTCGGGGCGGCCCTCGGCGATGTTCAATGAACACTCGGCGCCGCCGCGTTGGATGCGCTGCCACTCGCTCTTGGCGGCGTTCACGGCTGCGTCTTCGCTGGCGTAGGTGTGGCGCAGGCGCTTGAGGTTTTCGTCGCTGCCGGCGATGACTTCGCGGCGCTCGGCGGCGTCGGGGTCGTGCCAGTAGGCGAGCACGCCGGTGTAGGCGTCGCGGTCGGCTTCGATGTAGCGATGTCCATCGCCGTGGTGGCGGCGCAGGGTGACCGGGGCGATGGCCCGGCCGCTTACGGTGCTGCCCTGGCCGGCGGGCATGAACAGCAGGCGGCCGGCCTTGATGGTGGCGATGGCGTCATGCTGCTCGGCCAGGCGGGTGAGGAAGTGCAGGTCGCTTTCGTCGGTCTGGTCGAGGTGCTCGAGGTAGACGCCCTCGAGCAGCTGGCCGATGGCGGGGGTGAGGTCGTGGCGGGCGGCGATGGTGGTGACGATCTCGCCGAGGGTGACCTCGTGCCAGCTCTGTGAGCGCTTGCCGGGCAACTGGCGGCGCATGTTGGCGCTGCGCGCGCGGATGACGACGACATCGGGAGCGCCGGAGTGCTCGACCTCGTCGACGATGAACGACCCGCGTTCAACCAGGCCGGCATCCTGCCAGCCGAGTGCCAGGGTCAGCTCGGCGCCGTGGGGCGGCAACGCCAGGCGCCCGTCGTGGTCGCTGAGGGTGATATCCAACTGGTCGGCCTCGAGGCCGCGACGATCGGTGAGCCGAAGGCGCATCAGGCGGGCGTCGAGCTCGGGGCTGATGACCTGGCCGGCGAGCGTCAGGTGGTAGCCGGGGCGGCGTGCGGGCCTCATGCCAGAATTCCGGTGGCAGCGCGGGCCAGCGCGCCGGTGAGGCTACCCAGCAGGTCGGCGCGGCCATCATCCACGCGCTGCAGGCTGAGGGTGAAGCCGATGCGCTGCGCGCTGCCGTCGCGCATCTGGTGGCTCTTGTTTTCGTTCAGCGACTCGATGACGTAGAGCCCGTAAAACGACCCGTTGCCCTCGATCAGCGGCCAGGCGGCGCCTTCGTCGGCCATGGTGCGCAGCTGGTCGAGGTTCTGCTGGCCGCCGGTGAAGTGGGGCAGCAGGGTGCCGGTGAGGGTGATAGTGTCGTCGCCTGGGCCCAGGAATTGGCGCGCCGGGCGCTTGCCCACGCGGCCCTGGCCTTCGTGGCGCCAGGCGGTCTGGCGTTGCAGCTCCTGGTAAGGCGCGGTTCCCAGGGCGAACACGAACATGCCGAAGGCCATCATCATGGACAGTCTCTCCTATGAAAAATGAAATGCGATTTCAACTTGGCGCCCTCTTTTTTATTCTGTTCCTAATGGGTATCAGCATTTGGTTAGGTGACTGGAGATACCCCATCCGCATCGTGCAAGACGGTAGCCATGAGTCGCTTTTCATTCTCTTGGGCCTAGTGCTTGGCTTCACTATGCAGTCACGTACAGATGACGATTCCATCAGTGCCCTAATCTGTGCGATCGGTATGGCTGTCTCGAGCCTGTTAGTAGAAGGATTGGATATCGACCAACCCAACGTCGCAGAGATTGGTTTCGTTCTGTCTGGAATGTTTTTCATCACTATGTTGGGCACCGTTGTATTCCTGCTTCGGGCGTTGCGGTCTAGGATCCGTTACGAGCGAGATGCAACCCGTCTAGATGGCGAGTAATCAATCGAGGTCAAAGAATGCGCTCCGTTGTCGGGCCTCGGCGTCGCGCTGTGCCCCGGCCATGGCGCGCTGCACCTCGCTGGCCACGCGCTGGGCGAGGGCCTGCTCGTCCATGCCGGGCGCAGCATTGATGGTGATGTTGATGCCACCGTTGAGCGTGGAGCCACCGGTGGCGGGCGCGGACAGCGGGGCGCGGGCGTCGAAGCGGGGTGACCCCAGGGGGTCGGCGCTGGCGGCGCCACCGGCGGTGAGCGCGGCGCCGAGCATCAGGCCGCCGCCGGCCTGACGCAGGCGACTGACCATGGCGCGGGTCTCGTTTGCTGGGCCGTCCTGATTACGGCGGATGCCCAGGGCCAGTCCATCGGTGACATCGCCGCCGATGCGGGCGAACACTTTCGAGGGCGAGTGGGTGTCCAGCTCGTAGCGGGCGACATTCTCGGTGCCGTTAGCGAAGTCTTTCACCGCGCCCCAGGCGTTGCCGGCGCCGTTCTTGATGCCCTCGCCGAGTCCCTTGGCGACATCGACCCCGGCATCCTTCATGCGACCAGGCAGGCCTTTCAGGTAGCCGATGGCGGCGTCCCACTTCTCCTTAATGGCGCCCTTGAGATCCCAGTCGGTGAGCATGGACCCTACCGCCTCGATGGCGGCGCCGGGCGCTTGCTTGAACCAGACCCAGAACTTGGCGCCGCTGGCCTTGATGCCGTCCCACAGCTCGCTGAACCAGGGGCCGATCCAGTCCCAATTTTCGTAGAGCAGGTAGGCGACCCCGGCGACGGCGGCGATACCCGCGACGATCCAGCCGATCGGCGTGGCGGCGAAGGCGAGGCCCAGCGCCTTGATGGCACCGGTGGCCACCGGCAATGTCTTGGCGAAGGCGAGCAGGGCGCCGCCGGCCTTGACCAGCGAGGCGCCGAAGGTGAGCATTGAGAGCAGCGCTTTGCTGGCAAACAGACCGCCGGCGATCATCGCCAGATTGTCGTAGCCGCCGACCATGCCGGCGAGCTTGGAGACGACCTCGCCGATGCCGGTGGCGAGGCGGGCGGTGCCCTTGGCCAGGTCGGTGATGATCGGCACGGCGGCCTTGAGGTTGTCGCCGAAGCTCTTGGCGAACTGCTTGACCTGGTCGCGGTTCTCGGCCAGCCAGCCGGAGAGGTCACGCATCATGTCTTCTACCCCCGGCATCAGCTCGGCGCCTATGGTGTTCTTGATGCCCTTGAGGCTCAGCCCGGTATCGAGCAGGGCGTCCTTGAAGCTCTCGCTGCCGGCGGTGGCCTCGTCGCCGAGCATGTACCCGGTTTGCCGGGCGGCGCGGTTGTACTCGTCCAGCCCGGCGCTGCCGTCCTTGAGGACGTTGACCAGACCTACCCCGGCGCGCGAGTAGAGCTGGGCGGCGATGGCGTTGCGGCGGGTGGGGTTCTCGATCTCGGCCATCCGGTCGGCGACTTCGCGCATCGCCGCGGCGACGGGCATGTCTGCCAGCTTTTCAGCGTTCAGCCCCAGAGCTTCATAGCCCTTCACGGCAGCTCCGGTACCGTCGGCGGCTTCGCCGAGGCGCTTGGTGAACGCCAACAGGCTCGAGTCCATGGTCTTGGTGGCCACGCCGGAGCGCTCGCCGGCATAGCGGAACTCCTGCAGCTCGGCGTTGGTCAGGCCCAACTTGGCGGCGGTCTTGCCGACATCGTCGCCCAGGTCGGCGGTGGAGTTGGCCAGGCCGAAGATGCTGCCGGCGGCGGCGCCGGTGGCGAACACGGCCCGGCGGCCGAAACGCCCGACCTCGCCGGTCATGTTGCGGAAGCGCCCCGACACGTCGGCGTCGCTGAGGCGCTGCAGGGCGTTGCGCTGTCGGTTGATGCGCTCGTTGGTGGCGCGGATCTGGCGGTCGAGGGCCTGCTGCTGCGCGGTGAGCCCGCGGGTGCCATCCTCGGCCTTGGGCAGGTTTCGCGAGAGCTCGAGCACGCGGTCGCGCTGGTCGCGGTACTCGGCGTTGAGCTTGTCGACGGCGGCCTGTGCCTTGGCCTGCTGGTTGGTCAGGCGCTTGGTGGGGCCGGTGGCTGTCTTGATCTCTTGCGTGACGCGGTCGAGCTCCTGGCGCTTCTCGCGCAGGGCGTTGCGGGTGTCGAGGCTCTTGCGTGTCATGTCGCGGAAGGCGCTGATGCGCTTCTGCTGGTCGTTGAAGCCTTTCAGCTCCTCGCGGCTCTCGCGCATGGCGCGCCCGACGCCGCGGCTACCCTGCAGGATCTTCTTCAGCGGGCCGGTGGCCTGGTTGATGGCCTTGAGGGTGACGGATAGGTTCAGGTCCTTGGCCATGCCGGCTCCTGGTTAGCGACTGCGTTGCTTTTGTGGCTCGAGACGTTGGCGGGCGCGCTCTCGCCAGTCGGCGAGCTCTTCCAGGGGCATGGGGTCCATGTCGGCAGGACCCCAGTGGAACACCATGGCGATGTCGGCCATGGCGTCCTCGACCTGGTTGGGCAGGCTTAGCTCGCGGCGTCCGCCTGCATGCGCCTGGGTAGCAAAAAATTGGCCACCACGGTGCCCAGCTGGACCAGGTCGGCCGGGTCCATGTCGCGGATCTCGGGCTCGGTGAGCGCAGGATCGGTGATGCGCGGCAGCACCTTGGTGAGCGCCTGAACGTCCATCTGCAGCACATCGGTGAGGGCGACACCGCGCAGCGCGCCGCTCTTGGGCTTGCGGACATGGATCTCGGTGACGGTCTGCTTGCCGCGGGTGATCGGCGAGTCGAGCTCGACGGTCTCGGTGGGCACGCTGGGCAGCGGGGGGACCGGTGTTTCGGTTTGGGTGTCGGCGTGCTCGGTCATGGCGGTGTCTCTCCTGGTGATGGATCACGGCCCCGGTGGTGCCGGGGCCATGGTGAGGCGATAGCGGTGCAGTGGCGGGCAGCCTTACAGGCCAAGGTTCTGGCGGCGCTCGGCGAGGCGGTCGACGCCGCGCACGCGAAACACATAGCCGGGCACGTCGATCTCGATCAGCTCTTCGTCATCGACCACCAGCTTGTAATAGGTGCAGGTGGTGGTGACCTCGATGCTGTTGCTGTCGCCGGCGGTGACCTCGCCCATGGCGATGGTCTTGTGGCGGCCGCGCACGGTGACCTCGACCGGAATGGCCTGGCTGGTCTCGTCGGATTCATAGGAGCCGGCGAAGCGCAGCAGGTTGGCGTCGTGCTGGGCGGTGCCGTACTCGGTGAAGATCTCCTTGATGATGCCGCCGACCTGCCAGGCGAACTCGATGATCTCGTTGCCCATGTCGAGTTCGACGCCGCCGTCCATGCCGCCGCCGCGGTATTCCTCGACGGCGCGGGCGAGCTCGGGCAGGGTCAGCGAGGGCACCTGGCCCTGCCAGTTGTTGCCGTCGCCGAACAGGTTGAAGTCTTTCAGCTTGCGGGGAAGTGCCATGGTGTTGGCTCCTTGTGTGGGTTCCCGATGCCGAACCGGCTATCCGGTTCAGGCGGCGGCGACGTGCTCGGCGAAGTCGACGAGGTAACGGTCGGTGATGCGCTGCTGGAACATCAGGTTCTCGAGCGGCGGCACCGGCGTGTAGTCGTAATCGATGTAGAGCTTGCCGGCCTTGAGCACCTCGGGGGTGTTGAGCTCGGCATCGAACCAGGCCGAGCCGCCCAGCAGGTAGCCCTGGCGAATCCACTCGCGAAACTTGGCGTTGATGCCCTCGATGATGTCCTTGACCAGGCTGGGGTGCATTGGCAGATCCACGGCCCACAGGTGCGCCTCGGCGATGGTGTCGGCGATCACCTGGGCGGAGCGGGTGTAGTTCTCGAAGGCGAACAGCGGATCGATCGAGCAGGTGCGCGAGCCCCAGAAGCGGTAGCCGCCGCGGTTGATCAGCGTGGTGACCTCATGGCTGTTCAGGTAGCCGGCGTCGGTATTGGGGTCCTGCAGATCCCA
Source organism: Halomonas korlensis (assembly GCF_900116705.1). Taxonomy (GTDB): domain Bacteria; phylum Pseudomonadota; class Gammaproteobacteria; order Pseudomonadales; family Halomonadaceae; genus Halomonas; species Halomonas korlensis. The sequence continues at coordinate 37,196 of NZ_FPBP01000009.1, forward strand.
GAACACGTCGCGACTGATGCCGGTGACGCCGTTGACCGGGCGGTTGGAGAGCGTCTTGTGCCAGCCGATGTCGTTATCCAGCTTGGCGCGCATGCCCATGGCGCGAGCCACGGCGGAGAGGTTGCGGGTGCTGTTCGTCGCGGTGTCCCAGCCGGTGAACTCGGGCCAGAGGATCATGGCTTCGCGGGCGCCGAAGTTCTCTCGGTACATCGCCGCCTCTTCGATGGTGGCGGAGTCGCCGGCGGAGGCGTAGACGAAGGCGCGCAGCTTTTGGGCGATGCCGATCAGCGCGGCGGTGACGTCGGCGTCGTCGAGCTCGGGCGCGCCGAGGATGCGCGGCTTGACGCCGAACGTCTGCTCGGCGGCGAGCAGCGCCTGCAGGCCGGTTTTCTTGCCGCTGGCGTCGACCCCGCCGATGACGTTGGACTTGGTGTCCTCGTCGGTCTCACCTTCGGCGACACGCACCACGACCACCAGGGTCTTGGCCTGGTCGGCGATGGCGTCGAGCGAGCGGGCCAGGGTGCCCTCGCTGCCGGCGTCGCCCTGGGCGGCCAGCAGATCGGTGAGCAGCACCGGGGTATCCAGCGGGAAGGGCTCGTCCTCGCCGTCGGTGAGATTGGTAAAGCCCACGGCGTTGACCACGCCGGCGCCGGTGCCGTCCTCGGCGGCGAGGACCAGGGCGCTGGCGTCGACCTCGGCGTTGACGGCGGCGGCGATCTCGGCGGCGGTGCTCGAGATCTCGCTGTCGATGTCGGTGGCCAGGCTGACGGTGATGTCGCTGCCCGAGACGCTGACGGCGAGCGTGGCCGAAGCGGTGCCCGGGTCGACGTAGCGCACGCGACTGGCATTGCCGTCGGTGCCGGGGTCGGCGGCAGTGTAGGTGACGCCGGAGTTCACGGCGGCGAAGTCGATCAGCCGGCTGGCGGCAACGCCGGCGGCGGCATTGGGGGCGGTAGCCACCAGCCCGATGACCGCGGTGGCCACGGTGCGGATGGGCCGGGTGCCCTCGTTGATCTCGACGACACGAATGCCGTGGTGTCGGTCCTGGGCCATGGGGAGCTCCTGCGCAGGGGGATGATGAGTCGATGCATGACGTGCTGCCATGCTTGCGCGCGCAGGGCGGGGGCTCTAGTGGCGGGGGTTGTGGATGGCGGGGTTACAACGCATGAAAGGAATAGCGCAGTGCTCGCATGATGTGTGCAAGACGGGATGTCAACGGGCTGAGCATTGATTGCCCCAATGTGGCAGAATGCCGCCGCAAACGCGCAAGGGGATTCAAAGAATGCAGAAGACTGAGTATAGGCCTGATATCGATGGCCTCAGGACAGTTGCCGTCTTAAGTGTTTTATTATTTCACGCTGGGTTTTCCTCGTTCTCAGGAGGATTCGTTGGCGTGGATGTTTTCTTTGTAATCAGTGGTTACTTGATCACGAAGTTAATTAAGGAAGAAATAGAGCGGACGGGACGCTTCTCATTTCCCAATTTCTATGTGCGTCGTATCAGGAGGTTGCTGCCCGCGTTACTGTTCACACTTGTGGCGACCCTTTTACTGGGAATATTTCTGTTTTCTCCGCAGCACCTCGAGCGCCTAGGAAAATCTACGATTGCAGCCTTATTTTCCGTTTCTAACTTTTTCTTCTGGTCAGAGAGTGGCTATTTCGATACTGCGTCCAACCTGAAGCCCTTGCTGCATACATGGTCGCTGAGTGTTGAAGAGCAGTTCTATATTGTCTGGCCGCTACTTATGTTGCTGGCGATCAGGTGTCTTGGTAAGTACGCTCCTTGGGCAATTGCAGCACTTGGTGGGATCAGCCTGCTGGGATCAGTGATGATGCTCAGTCATGATGCTAGCGGCGCCTATTTCCTTACACCGATCAGGGCCTATGAGTTTGCCATTGGCGCCGTATTGGTGTGGGTTGGCCAATACCGCTTGAGAAGTAATCTGCTGATGGAGCTATTGCTCATCACCGGCTTGTCGATGGTGCTTGTTCCTGTGTTCGTCTTTGATGAGAACACCGCCTTCCCAGGAGTTGCTGCCCTAGCGCCATGCTTGGGTACTGCCATGGCAATCTATGCCGGTCAGGCACGTTTCACCGGCATCCTCTTGCGCAATCCTGTTTCGGTAAAGATCGGCCTTATCAGCTACTCTCTCTATCTGGCCCATTGGCCTATTTATGTGTTTTATAAGTACTACATCTTTCGGGACCTTGTCTTGGTGGAAAAGTTAGGGGTTGTTGTCACTTCCCTCGTTGTAGGCTGGGGGATGTACAAATTCATCGAGACCCCCTTCCGAAAAGCGGGTGGATACCACGCTCCGAAGCGCAAGGTATTTGCTTCATACGCCGTCGCGGCTGCCACACTCGCTGCTCCATCAGCCATGATCTCAGCGAACAATGGGCTTGAGTGGAGAGTGCCAGGCGAGATAAGGGAAACGGTTGCAAACCTAAACCACAAAAGAAACGAGACATGGAAATTCATCAATGGTGATAATGCCATTGCAGTATCCCCATTCTCAGAAGATCAGAAGACCAAGGTTCTTATAGTTGGAGACTCTCATTCAAAGGACATCTTCAATGCCTTCTATCTCAGTGGATATTTATCAGAAAGCCATGAGTTTCGCAGTTCTGCAATCGGGCCCGGGTGCCTCTATGACGTAGTCGGACGTGCGGCTCCTGGATGGCTTTCACAGGACAAACGAAGAGGCTGTAACGAAGAAGCCTCCAAGTTTCTCAACGACCAGCATCTGAGCGATGCTGATTACATAGTTCTTTCATCCAGGTGGTATAAGCACACAGTGCAAGACGCAGCACCATTCATTGACTTCCTAAGAGATAATTACGACGCAAAAGTAATCCTAATGGGGCGAGCGGCTGAATTTCAAAGCGTGCCTGACTTGGTCATAAACTTCGGAAGGCTTGCCGGCGTTGAGCGGCTTATGTATGAAAGCAGGGACTCAGAGATCGATACAATCAATAAGCAGTTGAGCCTCATTGCTTCTAGCAAAGGGGTGCCATATATCGACAAGCTCCAAATCGCCTGCCTTCATAATAAAAACAAATGCTTTGCAGTGGATAAAAGCAACAACCTTCTTTACTACGACTACGGCCATTACACAATAGAGGGAGCCAGGTATTTTGGAAGAAGGATGATGGAGCTTGGTCTTTTTTCAGAGGTGTTGTAATAAAGAGAGAGGGGGCTCCCTCTCTCTACGTTGCTACTTCTCATTCCACTCTATTGCTTCAATTCCCTCCCGATCAACGATACCCTGCGCCGCGTCGATGGCGTCCTTGCGGTCACATGACCGCTGCTAGATATCCTCAATATGCGCTAGGGCGGTGAGGGGGGTAGCGTCCATCTGCTCGGGGGTGAGCATGCGTGTGACGTTAGACTGCCTTCGGAACGGCATCACCGGGTCGATTTCGCCGTCAGCGACGAGCCTCTGTGCCTTCGCGGCCAGGCCCAGGAGGTTGATCTGGTCCTGCGGGCAGGTTTGGATGGCGTCCGGCTCGCCGGCGATGTAGTAAGACATGCACTCAGCGAAAGCCCGGTCGCGGGCGGCGAGGTCGTCGAGTGGCTCGGGGGCGGTGGCACGCGCTGCTCTCCATCGAAGTGCCAGCCGGGTTGGACGCCACTGCTACACTTAACCCATTGGATAGAAGCATGGAAACGATCTGGTGTGTCGAAGTCTGTGATTTCGACAACGGCACCGTTAACAATATGAGCCCACATCCCTACCACTCCACAATCACGATGCCTCGGTAACCATTCCCGCCGTTCGGGGCAGAAATGCTGCTTCCTCCACTGCCTGATCCTAATGATGACGCGTCATTGCCAGTGGTTGAATTACCAACGCCGTGGGGACCACCCCCCTAACCACCCAAGACTTGTCCATTGCCCGCAGTGACGCTCCGGGAACCACTCTGGCCGCGATAGTTCACGTCCCCGCCACTGCCATCACCTCCTCCGCTAGGGGACGACCTGGGGATGGACCGCCAGTACTTACTGTCGCGCTTAGAAACGTGCCGAATGACGAAGCTCCACCGCTGGTGTCTCCACTTCCGGCTCCATAGGGGTCGACGGCATGGCGCAATTTATGGGGCCAATCTCGTTGGTAATACGCTACCGTGACATTTACCACCGTCAATGGGCATTCGCCGTGCATGAGTTCGATGATCATACCTTCCGCGATGCTTGGTGGAGCCCCTCGTACCATAAAGCCAAGAGCAAGCTGGGTCAGGTAGTTACGACCCTGCCGCCCGAACCCATGGCGGACCGTAAAGCGCTGTGACCAGGGCGGGATTGCCCCAGGCCTAGCCGTCACCACTCGACCGCTTCGATGGCCTCGCGATCCTGAGCGGCAAGGGTATTGGCAATCGAAGTGGAGAATCGCCAGTCCATTAAAGCCTCAAAGTAGTAATCCACGGCTCACCGGCAAACTAATAGCGCCATGCACTAGTTATGGCGCTAAAATCGCTAACCTTGCGAAACAATATATACAGAAAAATCTATTTAAGGCAATTATAAATCTCATATTCGGGCTTGAGATATTCTTCCGCCATCTTCATTATTTTCGGATCTACATTCATTTCAACTCCGGAAGGAGAAATGTTTTTTTTAGGGATGTTTAAAGATTTTCCCACCTTTTTCTCAAGAAAATCTTTCAGCAAGTCCATTCGCTCATATCTAAAGATTTTGTCAACCCCTACTATTCCTTTGGGTGTCATTACAAAGTCAACTTGACGCTTTCGTCTTGGAAAACTAACTTCCCCATCGCTCACATATGACATCAAGAAATCGTTAAAACTTATATCTCCTGTGTAGTTTTTGTGATTGACGTGGTTAGGGTTTGCAAGTTCTTCCCTTGCCCTATACCTATACCAACTAAATAGCCACTCCATGGGCTCTCTAAAAAGAGAGAACGTTGTTATCTTTCTACTTCCAACTACTTCCACAATTGGGGCGACCTTCTCATAATAATCTGCGACAGTCATATGCTTTATTGTGGGGTTTTTCTTGAGTATTATTTCGCAGAATGGTTCAAGCGCCGCCTCTAGAGATGTCGATGCACACTTCGGCATGCACACAAAACATAACCCTCTGTTTATGCTAACTAGCACAAGACCCTCCTTACAGGCTTTGCGATTTTACTCTACATTCGCAACCGGTTGGTTAGATATATCAACAAGCATTGCATAGAGAAATGGCACAGTCTATATGCTGATTTCGTTAACCATCACCAGGTCACGGCCGCAAGGGAAAACCGATCGCCAGCGGCGAGCGCTTGGTCGATGGCATCCTTGCGATCCCAGCTCTGTTGCAACAGCGCCTTGTAGTGGGCCAAGGCGGTATCGGTCATGGCGATGACTTGCTCCGGCGTCATCGCGTAACGGATGTTCGACGCGGCGCGGAACTCCTGGGCGGCTGCGGTCTCGCCGGCGACGACCAGGTCGCGGGCCTCTATGGCCAGGCCGATCAGGTTCTGGCGGTCCTCGGTGCGCATCTGCACCACATCGGCCGTGCCATCAGGCATTGTGTAGGGCAGACCGGTATCGAGCTCGACGTCCAGGGCGGCCTTGATCTCGCGGCCCTTTCGGACCGCGAGGGTGTCGAGATCCGGTGGCGGGATTGGTACCCAGGTGGGGCGGCCGTTCTCGTCGGCGCCGCGGCGGTGGCCTTCGGGTGGCTCGCCCCGCCCGTAGGTTTGCCATTCTTCGTTAGTGATTTTGACGGCATCGGTCGGCCAAGTGCCGGCGGCTTTGTAGTCGGCACGGAGGGCGACAGGGAAGAACGCATTAACTGAAGGACTATAAAACATATTGCGCCTCAGTGACCAATGACAAAGATTGAAGCAACATCGCTCGACGGGCCAACGGCCGACGACTTTGTTACCAAACAACTTGACAGACCTGGATCCAAGCCGAAAAGCGATACACCACCGTTGGACTGGCCGCTGGGAGTCACGTCCGTCGCAAATGCACGGAACGCGGCATTGGGAAATGCAATGGGATAGCTGACCGTCGCTTGGCCACTCGACGGAATTGACGACTCCAGAAACCACTGAATAATCAGCCCGCCCAGCCAGCTCGGAAGCACCAAATAGCCGTTGGGCCCTAGACTATAAGAAACCCCCCAGCGCAGCTTCTTCGGCGTTACTGCCGTGGTGTCATCGGTGCCGGCATCGACCTGGGCCTGAGTGGCGACCTTGAGCAGCCCCATCACCGACTCGGTGGCCTGCTTGACCCAGTTCTTGAGCTTCTTCGCTGTGATGAACTTGACATCATCTGTGCCGCCGTCGGTTTCGGTTTGGGTGGCGATGTACGCCATGCCCTGCTCGGTTTCTGTCGCAGCGGGGTGGTTGCGGCTGCCCTCGTGCTCGGCTCGCTGGGCGTCAACGTATTCGCGAGTGGCCAGCACCACCGAGGGATCGACCTTGAGCGTCACCGCGGCGGTGTCGCTGACCTCGAGGACGAAGCGCACGGTCTGGGTGCGGCTCGAGCCCTCCGAGAGCACCGGCTTGTAGGTCTCGGGATAGTTGCCAACACCGATCAGGTCGCCGTCGGTATCGATGATGCCGATCTCGCGGATGGTCCAGCCGCCGACATCGGGCGGCAACACCTGCTCGACGATGATCCATGAGGGATTGTCGGGGTCGGTGGTACTGGTGTTGATCGGCGCGCGGCGGACCACGTTGACCAATGCTTCGGCGCTGCTGTCGGGGGTGGGCAGGCTGCCGTTGCCATCGCCGACGGTGAGCTCGGTGATCTCGATGGTCTGCCCAAGCGCGATGGCATTGGCGAGTTTGGCCTGGCCGACATCAGTGAGCAGGGTATAGAACTGGGCCATCTGGGCCTCCTATGGCGTTTGCGGATAGACGGTGGCGATGTCGACGCTGTCGGTGGCCATGCCCACATAGCACCGGCCGGTCACTTGGGTTTCGGCGGCGATGAAGGGATACACGGCGGTGACATCGCCGTCGTACATGGCGCTGCCGAGATAGACGATGCCCTGGCTCTCGCCGGCGAGGTCGAGACCGGTGATGTGGCGGGTGAGCGGCTTGGCGTCGTCGACCAGCCGCTCGAGCTCCTGGTACATTGCATCGGTGATGCCAGTGTCGAGCACGCCGATGCGCAGCGCGAAGGTGCCGGGGTCGCCCTGGGGCTCGGTCTGCCACCACTCGGTGACCTCGAACAGGTAGCCCAGCGGCTCGACAACGCGGCGAAGGGCGCTGATCGTGCCTTTTTTGCGGTGGACGAAAAACGCGGTGGCGATCACCTCGCGCTTGGCGCCCTCCGACCACGCCGGGTCCCAGCGGTCGACACTGAACGCCCATGCGAGATAGGGCAGCAGGCGCGCCGGACAGGTTGCCGGGTGCCAGAGTTGGCGCAGCGGGACCGGCACGCGCTGGATCTCGGCCAGGGCCTCGGCGGCAGCGCGCTCGAGGGGCGTGCCGTTAGGTGGTAATAGTGCCCGGCGCTCGTCACTCATCGCTGCCCCCGATCACCACGGTGGTGCTTGTGCAGTGGGCGGACTGGGTTTCGTCGAGCACCACGTCGGCGGCCGGGGCGGTGAGCTCGACGCGCTGCACGCCCTCGACATGCAGCGCGGCATGGATGGCCGAGATGCGGATGTCGCGGCCGAGGCGGCGCTGCTCGCTGATGTAGCGCTCGAGCGAGGCCTCGGCGGCCTCAAGAATCGGTTCTTGTTCGGGCCCGGGGTAGACGTAAAGCGTGGCCTCGATGGCGTAGTCGGTGATGCTCGCCGACTGCACGGTGAGGCGGTCACCGACCGGACGGATGTCCTCGGCTGAGAGCGCGTCAGTGACGATGTCGATGAGATCCTGGCTGGCGGCGCCGTCGCCCTCGGTGGACAGCAACGTGACCAGCGCTTCGGCAGGCGCCGGGCTGATGGCTGTGGCATCGGCCACGCGGCCATCGGCGCTGCGGGCGTGGAATTCGTAGGCGCCACGCGGCCCGGCGACGCTCAGTCCCTCCCAGGCCTGCTGGGCGCGTAGGCGAAGATCCTCGTCGCTCTCGTAGGTCGGCGGCACCGGTGGGGTGGCGTCTTCGTCGCCTTCGTCGATCACCAGACGCTCGACCTCGAAGTTGGCGACCAGCTGGTCGAGATCATCGCCGCGGCTGTAGGCCAGCATCACCGCCTTGGCCGCTTCGTTGACGCGCTGTCGCCACAGCAACTCACGGTAGGCGTTCTCCTCGAGCAGCTTGGTCAGCGGCTCGCTTTCCAGCGCGAGCGTGGCCTCGACCACGCCCCGTTGGCTGGTGGGCACCAGTTCGAGCAGTGCCGCGCGGCGCTCGGCATAGATCGTCTCGAAGTCGAGGGGCTCGACTACCGTCGGGGCGGGGAGTTGCGAGAGGTTGATGGTTCCGCTCATGCGACGGGCACCTGGAGGTTAACGGGATCGCCGGCGCGGCTCTGGCCTTCGATCTCAAATAGGGCGGTGCCCGGCTGAGTAGTGCTGACGCTGCGACGGAAGGCGGTGACGCGGATGCGCGGCTCCCAACGAATAATCGCCATGACGCTCGCGGCGTAGGCCTGCAGCAGGGTGGCGTCGTTCAGCGGCTGGTCGATGAGTTCGGGCAGCAGGCTGCCGTAATCGCGGCGCATGACGCGCGAGCCGATGGGCGTGGCGAGGATGTCGCGCACGCTCTGCTGGATATGCTCGAGGCCCTCGAGGGCGCGGCCGGTCTGGGCGTTCATGCCGGGCATTAGACGACTTCTCCTGTGTTGCTGGGTCCGGACTCGACGCCGCTGTGCTGGTGGCTCGCGCTGATGTCCTTACCATCGCTGGTCACCGCCCCGGTGAAGGCGACATCGCCGGCGATGGTGGTGGTCTGTCCGCTGGGCTGGCTGAGGTTGCCGTTCAGGGTCAGATTGCCGTTGATCACGATGTCGGCGTTGAGCGTGGCGCCGCCGCCGGCGGTGGCGGTGAGCGTGGCCGGGGTGGTGACGAGCACATCGCCCTGGGCGGCGAGCGTGGCCGAGCCGGGCAGGGTGGCCTGCAGGTGACTGGCGGCGTGGTCGTACTCGATGGCCGCGCCGTCGGGCATCACGGCGTGGAAGACGTCGCCGCTGTCGCTGGGGGCTGGGTGCTGGGTGCGGTAGAGCCCGGCGAGCACCACCGCGCTGGCGAGGTCGCCGCCCGGTGAGAACACCACGACCTGCTCGTCGACGGTGGGCGGGCTCCAGGTGCGGGTGGTGCCGGCGCGCTCTTCGAGCCACGGCAGCCAGGCGGTGGTGATCTCGCCGGTGGCGACGCGCACGCGGGCGCGGGCGTGGTCCACCTCGGCGATGGTGCCGAGGCGGACCAGGTTGTGGATCAGGCGCAGCAGCTCGGCGGCGCTTTGCAAGGGGCGTTGGGTCATGGCGCCATGCTTGCCCGGTCGGGCGCAGGCGGGAAGCGGTGGCGGTTGTGGTCCTAGCGTTTACAACGCCGAACCGAGGCGCTCGAGGATCATGTCGCGGATCACGGCGCGGTCGGCGTCGCTGTAGCCGACCAGGCGGCGCTCGGGGTAGTCATGCCAGGGGCCGTTGCGGTCGACATTGTCGCGCAGGCCGTACTGGTGCACCCGGGCGATGCGGGCGACGCGTCCGGCAAAGCCGACGGTGGCGGCATCGGACATGCCGCGACCCTTGAGGAACTTGGCCTGGCGGATCTTGGCGAACATGACGCCGCGGCGGATGCCGCCGGACTGGTCGCGGGCCTGGGGCTTGCGTGGCGCGAAGGGTGAGCCGTCGGGGTTCTCCTGTCGCTTGATGCGCGCGGCCTGGCGTTTGCGCAGCTCGCGGGCGATGTCGCGGGCGAGCTTGCGGCGCTCGCCGGGCTGCAGGCGGGCGAGCAGCGGGGCGGCCCAGCTCTCCAGGGCGTCGAGGTCGTCGCTCACTCTTCACCCCAATCGGCGACCAGCGCGTAATCCTCGGTTTCCTCGACATCACGGATGTAGAGCTGCCAGTTGCCGGCGGCACAGGGGTCGATCTCGAAGGTGGGCTGGCGATGGTAGACATGGATGGTGCCGGCGTCGCAATCGACCAGGGCGACCACGCGCTCGGTGAGCACCACGTCGATGGCGAGATCCCAGGCGTTGTTGCTGAGTAGCTCGGCCTGAAAGTTCACGGCCTCTTCAGGGTTGAGGTCGGGCTGGTAGCGCGACAGCCACTGCAGCAGCGGGATCATCACGGCGTCGAGCTCGCCGCTGTGATCGGTGAGCACGATGCGCGCGGGCACGCGGTACTGGTGCGAGAGGTGGGCGCCGCGATGGAACTCGATGCGGCCGTCTTCGATGAAGGTCAGCAGCCGGTCGGGGTTGCGCTTGAGGTCGGGAATGCGCTCGAGCAGATAAGCCCGCAGCGAAGTGAGCTTTTTCATCGGGTGTCGGTCTCCTCGAGGAAGCCGCCGCGCTTGCCCTTGAGGGTGCCGGCGATCTTCTCGCCGCTACGCCCGGCGATATAGCCGCCCACACCGAGGGTCATCAGGTTCCACAGCGGCTCGGGCAGCTCCAGGTGCAGGCCGACGCCGAACATGGCGCCGAGATAGGGGGCAAGCAGGTAGTTGTTGGCGACGATGGCGACGATCACCAGCATCAGGATCGGCCGCCAGTTACGCTGCAGCCAGCTCTCGCCGGTAGCCTCGGCGAGCACCACCTGCATGCGGGCCTTGAGGCCGGCGTCCTGCTGGTCGATCAGGCGGCGCTGCAGCTCGGCCTTGAGCCGGGCGGCCTGGTCCTTGTCGGTGACGGCCTTGTCGATCACCTCGAAGACGGGGCCGGCGACGGTGCCGAGTATGTTCTTGATCATGTTCATGCTTGCCACCTTGCTGGGCCATTCTGGCGGGTATCGATGTGTATGAAGTTGGCGTAGCGGCCGAGGCTGGCCGAGGGGTGATTTTCCGCGAGCCAGGCATATACCGAGGGAGCGGGCACGCCCCGCACCTGGATGTCCGCGGCGCGGCCCAGAGTGTGCTGGCTGCCTGGTACGCCGCCGATGCGCGCGTTGTGGGAGGAACAGCGGCAGCCGCTGGTCACGGTAACGGGCTGGTCGAAGTGAGTGCGGAGCCGTTCCAGGATGGCCAGCGTTTCGACATCGACGGTGTCGAAACCACAGCCGCAACGACAGGCGAACTCGGCCCGGGTGAAGTGAGGCGAGAGGCGAGTCATGGGCGGTGTCCTTCGAGGGTGGTGACGCGCTCGTTGAGGCTGCGCACGTCGTCCTTCAGTGAGCTGATCTCACGGTTGGCGTCGCTCTTGCGGTAGTAGAGGTCGCTCCAGTCGCGCAGGTCACGGCGCAGGCTTTCGATCTGCTCGCCCTGGTAGACCAGGCGCTCGCGCAGCACGGCGGTGTGCTCGCCGAGCGTAACCAGCTTGAGGCCGGCCCAGGCGAGCAGGGCGACCAGGGTGAGCTGGATGCCGGTCTGCAGGTGCCGTTCAAAGACGCTGGGTTTCACGGTGTCCTCCGCCATGCGGTCCTCATGTCAGTTCCAAAGCTGGACGGTGTCGACCCGGGCGGCGGTCGGCGGCTCCTCCGGCAACCTGACCAGCAGCCCCTGGGGGAGAATCGGGCCGAGCTCGGCGAGCCCGGGGTTAAGGTCGAGCGCTTGCTCGGTGACGGCGGCTGTGCTGCCGAGCACGCGGTAGCAAAGCGCGTCGAGGGTTTCGCCCTGGTGGGTGCGCACGGTAGGCACTAGATGAGCTCCACGGTGGTATGCCGCTCGCCGAGGATCTCGCTGACCGCCCAGCGGGCGTCGCGGCGGTAGTCGTCGGCGGCGAGATCCTTGGCTTCGCCGCGCTCGTCGCCATCATTGGTCGCACTGTGGTCGCGGTAGCGCTCGAGCAGGCTGGCCATGGCGGTGGCGTAAAGTGCGCGCTGGTAAAGCAGGGCGTAATGCCCGGCGGCGGCCCAGACCGGCAGGGCGACGTCGTCGACGGTGGTGGCGCCGTCGTTGAGCTGGGCGGCTTGCCAGTCGGCGAGCTGACGGTTGACGTCGGCGAGCGCGACGCGCAGGGCGTGAGTGAGGCGCGGGGCGGTGACGGTGCCGTCGACGCGCTCGGCATCGCGGAAGTCGGCGGGGTCGATCTCGGGCCAGAAGCCGTTATTGGTCAGCAAGGCCGGCGGGGTGGCAGTCTCGCCGGTGCCGTAGGAAATCAGTGACGACAAGGCCGGGCCTCATAGGGAATAAGAAGGGGGTGGACCGGTTCGGTGAAGTGAGCCGAGGCCGTTCACCGACCGGTGCCCCCTTGACGTCGGCGTGCGACTCTTCTCTTTTCAGATTCGGGGTCAGGCCGGGGCCTCGTTGTGAGAGGCGCCCGGGTCGTTGGCGTTCTGGTGCTTCAGTTCGCGCTCGAGGCGCTCGATGTCCTTCTTGACGCCGGCGCGCTCATTGAGCTTGAGGGCGCGGCGCAGGTGCTCGAGGGCATCCTCGAGGTGGCCGCGCTTGTCGCGGCAGGCGTAGCCGAGCGCCTTGTGCAGCTTGGCGCGGATCTGGTCGTGCATGTCGGCGGCTTCGGTCAGGGCCACGGCGCGACTCAGGTGCATGACCAGCTCGGCGGCAACCGGGGGCAGTTCGTCGCCCTCGGTGGCTGCCAGCCGGGCGAGCGCTTCCTCGGCGACCTGCTCGGCGACGATCGAGGCGGTGTCACGCTCGAAACGGTCGGGGGTATCCAGGCCATGGCGCAGCGCGTACTCGGCCACTTCGATGCCGCCGGCGAGGTCGCCGACGTCGAGACGCCACAGCATCACGGTCATCAGCACGTCATCGGCGGCGCCGTTACCGCCCTCGAGCACGCCGGCAACGTAGGCCTCGAACTCGGGCAGCAGCTCGCGCTTCTTGGCGACCTTGGCTTCCAGCGACTTGATGGCCTTGAGCGTGCGACGCGCCTCCCAGAGGTAGGCGGCGTGCACCTCGTACTGTTCGCCGCCCTGGGCGTGGCGGGGATCGGCAGCCCCCGCCGCTTTCGCGGCGGTGGCTTGCTGGTAGTGCTCACGAGCGGGGCTGATCATCGATTCGCTCCTTATGCGCCGGTCCAGTCGCCGAAGATGATGTTTTCCACCAAACAGCCGAAGCCGTAATCCTCGACGACGTAAGCGTCGTTTGAGCTCTCGTAGTTCTCGACCCGGTTGCGCTTGGGGTTGTCCTGCAGGTAGCGGCGACGGCTGCCGTTCTGCCAGTACAGCGAGAGGTTTTCCGGCGGGGTGATCAGCAGGCTGCCGTCGGGCACGAAGGGCACCTGGGCACCCTGGACGCCGCCCATGCGCTTCTGGCTGATCAGCATATCGAGGGCTTGCTGCTCGGTAGGCTGCTGATACTCGCTGACCAGAGGGAAATACTTGTCGGCCATGATCTTGCGCCCGCAGATCGCGCGCAGCGCGGTATTGCCGCGGTGCCATGGGTCGATCATCTCGTTGACGACGTCATAGACCAGGGCGTCGAGGTTGGCGTAGTCGCCACCCGGGCCGACGCGGACCTCGCCGATGGTGGCGCCTTCGCTGAGTACGCGGGCTGAGGCGTTGTCGCGGTAATGCTGCAGCCAGCCCTTGTTGACGTCCTGCAGCAGCGGGTTCGCGACCGGATCAGACGCGGCGGCGCCGCTGGTACCGTTGAAGCCGATCATGATGCGATCGAGCGACTGCTGACGAATGATCGCGTTGCGCACGCGGGTCTGGAAATCGCGGAACTTGGCCCAGGCGTCGAGTTGGGCCCAGTTAATGTGGGTGTCGAACTCGGTAGACAGGCACTCGTAGTCGTGAGCCTCGAGGTTCGAGACATCACTGGTGGTGCGGTCACTGGAAGATACGTCGGTGCGCTTGGCAATCGGGCCGGAAACGCCGAGGCCGAGCTTCTGGCCCTTGAGCTCGTCGACACCTTGAACATTGATGGCACTCAGGAAGGCGCTGGATTCCTGAATCTTGGATTCCAGGGTCTGCTGGACGCTGGGCTCGACGTTGAATTGCTCGACGGCACTGGGCACGCCGGAGAGCTTGGCGACTTGGCCGAGCAGGCCGTTGTAGGCGATACGGGTCTCTTTTTTCATGGTATCTCGTCTCAGCAGTCAGTGAGCTGGGCATTCCCGCCGCCGGTGGCGGGGGCGCGGGCGGGGGTGTCCGGGGTGTGGTCGAGCTTGGTGGAGAGCTCGTCGAGCCGGGTTTTCGTCGCTTCGTGAGCCTGCTTCAGCTCGGCGAAGGCGGCGTCGCTGGGCAGCGCTTCGAGCTGGGTGGCCAGGGCGGTGTGCTTCTGCACGAACAGCTCGAGGGTCTGCTCGAGCTCGGTGCGGAAGTCGGCAAAGCCCTTGTCGGTCTTGGCGTCGTGCTTGGTGAACAGCGCCTTGACGCGCTCGGTCAGGCTCGGGCCCTTGTCTTGCGCGGCGCCTTCGTTATCGGCGGCGGCGAAGTCCAGCTCGGTTTCCACGGCGGCGGTGAAGACGTTGTGCGCGGTCTGCTTGCGGGCGGCTAGCGGGGAATCGGCGCCCTGCTGGGCCTGCTGGGCGCTGAACTGCAGCATGTCGGTGCCGAGGCTCGCGGGCGAGTCGGTGACCGCCAGGCCGACCAGGTAGGCCTCGCCGCTGTCGGCGAACTCGGGATCGACCTCGATGGAGGTGTAAACCTTCTGGCGCTCCTGGTTCATCTGCTTGAGCCGGTCGGTGGGGTCGATCTCGGCGAACAGCGCAAGCTTGCCGTCGACCTCGCGGGCCTCGAGCTTGGTCACGTCGCCCAGGGCGGGGAAGGGCCCGTCCGCGAACATGCCGCGCATGTGCTCCATCCAGACGCGGGCGCCGTAGGTTTTGGGGTCGAAATTCTTGGCCATTTGCTCGATCCACTCGCGTGAGATCTTGCGGCCGTCGGTGGTGGCGCCTTCGGTGGCGATCCGAAACATGGCGGGGTGCCTCTGCAGGTTGATCGGCGGAACGTTGCCGTCAGGTTCCGCGCAGGCGGGGCGGGGCTCAACGCGGGGGCGTTGTAGGCGCTTTATCCACAACGGACGGGGCCGCGAGCCTCATACGCGCGCGGTTAGGCTGGCGGCATGACAACGATGCCTGCCGACAGCCCCGATTCGCCGCGCGTGACCGCCCGCCACCTCTACTGGCAGGGGTGGCGCGTGGCGCGTATTGCCGAGTTCATCAACGAGAAGCCGCCGACCGTGCACAGCTGGAAGCAGCGCGACGGCTGGGACGAGGCCTCGCCGAGCGAGCGCGTGGAGGGGGCGCTCGAGGCGCGCCTGGTGCAGTTGATCGGCAAGGAGGCGAAGGAGGGGCGGGACTTCAAGGAGATCGACCTGCTGGGTCGGCAGATCGAGCGGCTGGCCCGGGTGCACAAGTATCAGGAAACCGGCAAGGAATCGGACCTTAACCCGAACATCAACGCCCGCAACGAGGCGCCGCGCCGCAAGCAGAAGCGCAACGCCCTGGACGAGGAACAACTCGAGGCGCTGCGCGAGGCGTTCTTCGATTCGCTGTTCGACTACCAGGCAAGCTGGTACGAGGCGGGCCAGAAGCACCGCATCCGCAACATCCTTAAATCACGCCAGATCGGCGCGACCTGGTACTTCGCCCGCGAAGCGATCGTCGATGCCCTCGAGCATGGCCGCAACAAGATTTTCCTCTCGGCCTCGAAGGCCCAGGCGCATATCTTCAAGAACTACATCGTGCAGTTCGTCAAGGAGGCGACCGATGTCGAGCTCAAGGGTGACCCCCTGGTCCTTGATAACGGCGCGGAGCTGCACTTCCTGGGCACCAACAGCAAGACCGCCCAGGGCTACCACGGCGATGTCTACCTGGACGAGTATTTCTGGATCGGGCGCTTTGCGGAGTTTCGCAAGGTGACCAGCGGCATGGCGATGCACAAGCAGTGGCGGCAGACGTATTTCTCGACGCCCTCGAGCATCGGCCATGAGGCCTACCCGTTCTGGAACGGCGAGATGTTCAACAAGCGCCGGGCAAAGGCCGACCGCCAGGCGTTCGATGTCAGCCACCAGGCGCTGGCCGGCGGGGCGCTGTGCCCCGATGGGCAGTGGCGGCAGATCGTCACCGTCGAGGATGCCATCGCCGGTGGCTGTGACCTGTTCGACCTCGAGCAGCTGCGCCTCGAGTACAGCGAGGACGAGTTCGCCAACCTGCTGATGTGCCAGTTCGTCGACGACAGCCAGAGCGCCTTCCCGCTGACGATGGTGCACCCGTGCATGGTCGATAGCTGGGAGGTCTGGGACGACTACCGGCCGTTCGCGCCGCGCCCGGTCGGCGAGCGTGGGGTGTGGATCGGCTACGACCCGACCGGTACCGGCGAGGATGGCGACGGCGCCGGCCTGGTGGTGGTGTTGCCGGCGCGCACCCGCGATGAGAAGCACCGCATCCTCGAGCGCCACCGGCTCAAGGGCGAGGACTACGAGGCGCAGGCCGATTTCATTCGCAGCTTCGAGCGCTGCTACCAGATCGACCATATCGGCATCGATGTCAGCGGGCTGGGCGAGGCGGTGGCGGAGCACGTCGAGAAGTGGTTCCCGACCCTGGTGCGCTACCAGTACACGCCCGACGTAAAGAGCCGCATGGTGATGCAGGCGCAGCAGATCATGCGCAAGAGCCGGCTTGAGTTCGACGCCGGCTGGGCGGATCTCGCGCAGTCGTTCATGGCCATCAAGCGCGAGCTGACGAATTCCGGCCGCCAGTTCACCTACACCAGCGGGCGCTCGAAGACCACCGGCCACGCCGACCTGGCGTGGGCGACGATGCACGCGCTACACAAAGAACCGATCGACGGCCCGGCCGAAGGCGCCTGGCGTTCCCTCATGGAGATGTACGGATGAATGACACCGCGACCCCCAAGCCCCGCGTGCGCGTTCCGGCCTACCAGGTCAGCGATAACGTGATGGATAGCCCGGCGGCGAGCTCGAAGGCCCGGGCCGAGGCGTTCAGCTTCGGCGATCCGGAGCCGGTCACCAGCATGCGTGATTTCTTCTACGAGGGGCTGTGGCTGTCGGCCGATGAGTGGTACGAGCCGCCGATCCCGCTGGACGTGCTGGCCAAGAGCTACCGGGCGACCGCACACCACGGCAGCGCCCTGCAGGTGAAGCGCAACATCCTGCTGCGCACCTTCAAGCCCCACCCCCTGCTGAACCGCCAGGCGTTCAGCGGCCTGGCACTCGACTACCTGGTGTTTGGGAATGGCTACCTCGAGCAAGTGTTCGGCCGGCTAGGCAAGCGCCTGCCGTTTCGTCATCTACGATCGCGCTACATGCGCCGGGGCGGACTGAACGCCGACCGCTATTGGTGGGTGCCGAACTTCGTCGACCGCGTAGAGCTGCCGGCGGGGCGGGTGATCCACCTGCTCGAGCCGGACATCGACCAGGGCATCTATGGCGTGCCGGACTACATCGGTAGCCTGCAGTCGGCTTGGCTCAACGAGAGCGCCACGCTGTTCCGCCGGCGCTACTACCTCAACGGCAGCCATGCCGGCTTCATCATGTACGTCAACGACGCCTCGCACGACAAGCAGGACATCGACGACATGCGCCAGGCGCTCAAGGACAGCAAGGGGCCTGGCAACTTCCGTAACCTGTTTCTCTACTCCCCGGGGGGTAAGAAAGACGGGGTGCAAGTGATCCCGGTCAGCGAGGTCGCGGCGAAGGACGAGTTCTGGAACATCAAGAACATCACTCGGGATGACCAGCTGGCCGGCCATCGCATCCCGCCGCAGCTGATGGGCATCATCCCCCAGAACACCGGGGGGTTCGGCGACGTGGAGAAGGCCGCGCGCGTGTTCGTCGCCAACGAGCTCGAGCCGCTGCAGGCGACCATGCGCGAGATCAACGACATCGTCGGCGAAGAGATCGTGAGCTTCCGGCCTTACTCGCTCGACGGAGAACCCTCCGGCCCACAGCTCGATCCGACCAAATAAAAAGCGCCCGTGGCCTTGGCCAACGGGCGCATATCGCTCGCGTTCATCCTTGATCGCTGGGGAGCCTTCCACGCTCCTCGAGCAACAGCTTTATCTTACCTAAAAGCTGTATAAATAGACAGGTGTTAAGGATGACGACTAAACCGATCCTCCCATGGATGGGAGGCAAGCGCCGCCTCGCAAAGCAGATCATTCCGCTTTTCGAGGCGCATACCGCTTATGTAGAACCGTTCTGCGGTGGGGCAGCGGTGTACTTCATGAAGGAGCCCAGCCAGGTCGAGGTCATCAATGATGTCCATGGCGAGCTGGTAAACCTCTATCGCGTGGTGAAGCATCACCCCGACGAGCTGATCCGGCAGTTTCGTTGGAGTCTGGTCAGTCGTGAGGAGTACATGCAGCACCGCGAGGTGGATCCTCGCCACCTCACCGATATCCAGCGGGCTGCCCGCTTCTTCTACCTCCAAAAGCTCGTCTTTGGCGGCAAGGTGCATGGGCAGACCTTCGGCACGTCGGCGACCAGTCCGCCACGCATGAACCTGCTGCGCTTGGAAGAGGATCTCAGCGAAGCCCACCTGCGGTTGTCCCGCACGGTGATCGAGCACCTCGATTGGGCGGAGTGCATCCGACGTTACGATCGGCCAGAGACATTGTTCTATCTCGATCCGCCGTATTGGGGTACCGCTGGCTATGGCAGCGAGTTCGCCCTAGAGGAGTACGACCGGATGGCAGAGCTGGCTCGCGACGCCCAAGGTCAGGTAGTGATCAGCGTCAACGACATTCCTGAGATGCATAGCGCCTTCGCCGGGCTGAAGATCCACACAACTCAGATCCGCTATACCGTTGGCAAAACGACCACCAGCAAGCGGGGAGAGCTGATGATCAGCAACCGCTGAGCAGCGCGCTCTGCTTCATTCTCGGCCGTCCAGCTCCTGGGCGGCTTTTTTCATGCCCGTTCAGCTTCCACCCTTGGCCTCCCACGGCGGCGCCCCGCGGCGCGCCGTCGACACCCCGCCCCGCCTGCGCTCTAAATGGGTCGTTTTTTATGCAGATTGGCACTAAGTGACAAGCCTACGCCCATGCTGGGCTCGATGCGGCTTTTCCTCGACCAATCCCGTATGCGGATTTCTGCGCTTTTATACACAAGCGGTTTTGTGCCCGCCTGCCTACGTAGCTGCATCATGCAAGCTTTTGATTTTCAGGAGGGCCGTATGCACGAGGTACGTAACACTTTTGCTTCTAAGGGGCTGTTGGCCCGCTAAAGTAGAGATACCTTGTAATCAGTAGGTCCCGGGTTCGACTCCTGGTGCCGGCACCATTGAAACATCGGGAAATACAACGAGATAGCTTTTATGAAAACCGCCTGTCAGGGCGGTTTTTTCGTGTGTACCATTCTTTGCTGCTACGTCTCCCTACCGATCGCCATCGCTATTAATCGATGGCAATGCACTCGTTTTCGAATGATTACGAGATGAATTTCCGTCAGGCGTTGTCGAAGCTGGACCCGCTACGCTGGTGGGGTAGACTGTGAAGCCTGCCGCCTATCGGCAAGCATACATGAGAAGGAGAAGACGCCAGATGCGCTTTGTACCCCGTTTCACCGATGGCCAGGCGTTTCCCGAAGCGCTGGGCAAGATTGTTTGTGTCGGCCGCAACTATGCCGATCATGCCCGTGAATTGAATAATCCGGTGCCCAGCGAGCCGCTGCTTTTCATCAAGCCGGCAACCGCTGCGGTACCGCTGGAGCGCCCAATCGATGCACCGTTTTCACGCGGCGAAGTGCATTATGAGACGGAGCTGGCCCTGTTGATCGGCAAGGAGCTTTCCGATGTAACGTCGGACGAGGCGGAGCGGGCGATCGTGGGTATCGGCCTGGCATTGGATCTCACATTGCGCGATGTCCAGTCGCGATTGAAGGAGAAAGGCCATCCATGGGAGGTCGCCAAGTCCTTCGATGGAGCCTGTCCGCTCTCGGCGTTTCTGCCGCTTGCCCAGGTGCCCAACTGGAGCGCGATTTCCTTCACCTTAGAGGTCGACGGAGAGCCGCGCCAGAAAGGCGAGGGCGCCGACATGCTGTTCCCGGTCTCGACCCTTGTCGCCGAGATGAGCCGCCATTTCACGCTCCAGCCCGGCGATGTCGTGCTGACCGGCACGCCTGCTGGCGTGGGGCCGCTGGAGCGCGGCGCGCGGTTACGCTTCACCCTGACCGGGGGGTTTGAGGTCAATACCCGCGTCGTGGATTGATCCTGGCGCCTCGAAAAGGCCACACGAGATAGTTACAAGCTAGTTATTCGAGTTAGTTATTCGAGTAGCTATTCCAGATAGGTGTAACCCTCGAGACCCGCGGACAGGTCGTCGAGAAAGTGCTGCTGTTCCGCCTCGCTCAGCTGGCTCGCGGCGAGCTGCTCGGCGAGGCGGGTGCGTAGTACTTCGGCATCAAAATTGACGTAGCCGAGCACATCGGTGACACGGTCGCCCTGCTGACTATGGCTCAGTGTCCAGTGTCCGTTCTCGTCCAGGGCGGCATCGACTGAATCGGTATCGCCGAATAGGTTGTGAAGGTCGCCGAGGATTTCCTGGTAGGCACCGACCAGGAAGAAGCCCAGCAGTTTTTCCTCACCGTCCTGCCATTCCGGCAGTGGCAGGGTCGTCTCGACCCCCTGACCATCGACATAACCATCGATACGACCGTCGGAATCACAGGTGATGTCCTGGATCACCGCGCGACGCGTGGGCTCGCGGTTCAGCCCCGACAGCGGCAGTACCGGAAAGATCTGCTGAATACCCCACACGTCGGGAACCGACTGGAAAAGCGAGAAGTTGACGAACAGCTTGTCGGCGAGCTTCTCGGCCAGTTCGTCGGCGATCTCCCGGTGGGCCCGGTTGCGGGTATCGAGCTGTCCACGCAATCTCGCGCAGGCGGAGAAATAGACGCCTTCGCCTTCGGCCCGGGCCAGGATATCGGCGATGCCGATGACGAAACGTTCGTGCAGCTCGCTCATCGCGTGCGCCAGGTCGTGCCAAGCCTCCACCAGGCCGCGTGGCTCGTGCATGGTTTGTAGCTCATCGTGCACTCGCCACAGCTCGTTGACCTGCGGGTCGCCCACCACCCGGCGCTGAGGGGCCTGCTCGCTTACCCGCTCCTCACCGATCACGTTGGTTATCAGTACCGCATGATGGGCGGTGAGGGCGCGACCCGATTCGCTGATCAGGTGGGGCGGTGGCAGCGCCAGTTCCTGGCAGGCCTGGGCGAAGGCACTGACCACGTTGCGGGCGTATTCGAGCATCGAGTAGTTGGCCGAACAGAAACTGCGCGAACGCGTACCTTCGTAGTCGATCCCCAGGCCGCCACCCACGTCCACGGTATCCACCGGCGCGCCCAGCGCCACCAGGCTCTGGTAGAAGCGGGCACACTCGCGCAGGCCGCGCTGGATGTCACGGATGTTGGCGATCTGCGAGCCCAGGTGAAAGTGCACCAGTTGCAGGCTGGCAAGGGCATCCGCCTCGCGAAGCTGTTCGACCACCAGCAGGATCTGGCTGGCGGTGAGGCCAAACTTGGACTTTTCGCCACCGGTGTTCTGCCATCGGCCGCGCCCCACCGAGGCGAGCCGGGCGCGAATGCCGATGCGTGGCGTGACGTCGAGTTGCGCGGCCTCGTCCAGAATCAGTGGCAGTTCCGAGAGTTTTTCCACCACCAGGTAGACGTGATGGCCGAGTTTCTCGCCCATCAGCGCCAGGCGGACGTACTCGCGGTCCTTGTAGCCGTTACAGACGATCAAAGAGGGCCCGTCGGCCGAGAGCGCCAGTACGGCGAGCAGCTCCGGCTTACTGCCGGCCTCCAGCCCCACTCGGCCGCGGCCACGCTCTTGTGTCGACAGTATCTCTTCGACGACGCGGCGCTGCTGGTTGACCTTGATCGGATAGACGGCGGTGTAGCCACCGCTGAACGTCTCCTCGTGCATGGCCGTATCGAAGGCCGCACATAGCTGCTCGACGCGGTCATGGAGGATATCGGTAAAGCGCACCAGCACCGGCAGGCGCAGGCCCGCCTCGCGCAGCTGGGAGGCCAGGCTATCCAACGGCAACGAGGGTCCTTCGACTTCGTTACCCAACGGTCGCACCAGGGCATGTCCCCCGTCATCGACGTCAAAGTAGCCGCTGCCCCATTGATCGATGTTCCAGGTGCGTCGCGCACGCAGCGATGGTTCGCCTTGGTTGCCGGTGGTTTGGCTCATGTTGCGTCCTCGGGCAATGGCAGGGCGCCGTATTGCAGTCGGGCGAGCAGGATAGTGCGAAACTGCTCGGGGTCATGGGGGGTCAGGTCGTGGGCCGGTGGGTCGACGTAGACCACCAGCAGGCGCGAGAGCCAATAACGCAGCGCGGTCATGCGCAGCATCATTGGCCATTCCTCGCGCTCGGCATGGGTAAGCGGGCGGCGGGCCAGATACGCCCGAAGAATGGCATCGTGGCGTTCGGCGTTGAGCCGCCCATCGGGCTCGGTGGCCCAATCATTGATGACGATGGCCAGATCAAACAGCAGGTCGCCGGTGCAGCCGTTATAGAAGTCGATCAGCCCACCCAGGCGGTCGCCATCGAACAGGGTGTTATCGCGAAACAGGTCACCGTGCAGGGCGCCCTGGGGCAGCTCGGGTCCCGTACCGAACACACCCTGATAGGTTTCCACTTCGTCCTTCATCAGAGCCTGGTCGTCCGGCGACAGGTAGACCAGTACCTTGTGATGCATCGGCAGCAGCCAATGCAAGTCGCGCGGGTTGGGGCGGTGGCCGGTAAAATGCTGCGAGACCTGATGCATGCGCCCCAGCGTATCGCCCAAGGCACGGCACTGCGTCAGGTTGGGGGCATGCGGGTGCTTGCCGGGAAGTCGAGGGAAAAGCAGCGCCGGCTTGTCGGCGAGACGATGCAGGGCTACCCCGTCGCGGTCATGCAGCGGTCCCGGGACCGGCAGGCGATGTTCGTCGAGGTAGTCGAGCAGGTCGACGAAAAAGGGCAGCTCATCGAAAGCGCCTTGCTCGAAAAGCGTCAGGACGAGCTCGCGTCTGTCGGTGGTGACGAAGAAGGTGGTGTTCTCCGTGCCGGCGGCGACGCCCTCCATCGAGACCAACGAACCGGCATCGAAGCGGCTCAAAAGCGCCTCGACCTGGGTCTCGGTAAGCGGTGTGAATACGGCCATGTCTCTCTCGCCCGGGTTGCCAAGCCGCCCATTGTAGCGACTTGCCAATATGATGCACGCGCTCGACCGATGGTCCTGTCATGAGGGGGCGGGCCATGCGGGGCGATGCTGGCATGGATGGGGTCAGAATTCCTTGAGAACCCATTGAGGCACGGCAAGGCGGTCGCCATCACGGCGCTCGAAGTTACCGTCGCCGTCGTGGTCCACCAGGTAGTAGGAAGGACCGCGGGAGGGCCTGATCTCGATCGCGTAGAGCTCGCCGTTGACCCGATATTCGCGGATGGTTCGGTCGTCTTCCTGGCGGATGGTGATATCCGGCGTGACGTCGGTTGAGGATTGCGCCAGTGCCGTCGACGAGGCCCCAAGCCCCAGCGACAACGCCATAGCGAGAATCGGGGCGAGAACCGGCGCGAGAACAACCGGGGCAAGGTGGGTATAACGCTTCATGATGACCTCCTGCGCCGCTGGGCGGCGTCGTT
This sequence comes from Halomonas korlensis, assembly GCF_900116705.1. GTDB lineage: Bacteria > Pseudomonadota > Gammaproteobacteria > Pseudomonadales > Halomonadaceae > Halomonas > Halomonas korlensis. The sequence continues at coordinate 60,755 of NZ_FPBP01000009.1, forward strand.
TTCCCTGCGCGGGATGTCTGCAGTGTATGACGTTGTGGCCCGATGGCCTAACGCCGGGACGGTAAAAGCCTGGCGCTGCGGGTATCATGGGGCCACTACGTTCCCGATTCCCTGTTCAAGATCAACGGATGCCGATTCATGGCCGACACCCCCATCGTTCTCGTCGACGGTTCCTCCTACCTCTATCGCGCCTTTCACGCCCTGCCACCGCTGGCCACTTCGAAGGGGCAACCCACGGGGGCCATCAAGGGGGTGATCAATATGCTCAAGCGCTTGATCAAGGATTACCCCGACAGTCCCATGGCCGTGGTCTTCGATGCCAAGGGCAAGACCTTCCGCGATGCGCTGTTCGAGCAGTACAAGGCGCATCGGCCGCCGATGCCCGATGACCTGCGCTCCCAGGTGACGCCGCTGCATGACTGCGTGCGCGCGCTGGGGCTGCCGCTGCTGTGCATCGAGGGTGTGGAGGCCGACGACGTCATCGGTACCCTGGCGCGCCAGGCGACCGAGGCCGGCCGCGATGCGGTGATCTCCACCGGTGACAAGGACATGGCGCAGCTGGTCAATGCGCACATCACCTTGGTCAATACCATGAAGGATGAAACGCTCGATGTCTCGGGCGTTGAGGCGAAGTTCGGCCTGCCACCGTCATTGATCATCGACTTTTTAGCGTTGATGGGCGACAAGGTCGACAATATTCCCGGCGTGCCGGGTATCGGCGAGAAGACCGCGCTGGGGCTGCTGAAAGGCATGCAGGGCGGTCTCGAGACGCTCTACGCTGACCTTGAAAAGATCAAGACGCTCGAAGTCCGCGGCGCCAAGACCCTGGCGAAGAAGCTTGAGGAGAACCGCGAGCAGGCGTTCCTGTCCTACCAGCTCGCCACCATCAAGACCGACTGCGAGCTTCCGGTGGGGCTCGATGACCTCGACATCGCCCACCCAGACCGCCCGGCGCTTTTCGAGCTCTATCGCGAGCTCGAGTTCAAGGCCTGGCTCGCCGAGCTGCTTGAAGGCAAGGACGAAGGGGTCGACGACATCCCGGCCGGCAAGCCCGTTGCGACAGGTGCGCCGCATAGCGAAACGGGCGAGGACGCGCCTGGCGGCAGCGCCGATCGCGACGACCACCTGATCCTCGATCAGCAAGCGTTCGATACCTGGTTCGCGCGCCTGGCGGCGAGCGAGGCCTTCTGCTTCGATCTCGAGACGACCAGCCTGAACTACATGGAAGCCGATATCGTAGGGGTCGGGCTGTCACTGTCGCCGGGGGAGGCGGCCTACATCCCGCTCGCGCACGATTATCTCGATGCGCCCGAACAGCTCGACCGTCTCGCGGTACTCGAAGCCCTGCGGCCGCTCTGGGAAGATGGCAGCAAGGCCAAGATCGGCCAGAACCTCAAGTACGACATCTCGGTACTTGCTCGCTACGACATCGAGGTTTCAGGGCCGCTGGAAGACACCATGCTCGAGTCCTACGTGCTCGACTCCACGGCTACCCGGCATGACATGGACTCGCTGGCGCTCAAGTACCTGGGCGAGAAGACGGTGAGCTTCGAGGACATCGCGGGCAAGGGCGCCAAGCAGCTGACCTTCAACCAGATCGCCCTGGAGCAGGCCGCTCCCTATGCCTGCGAGGATGTCGACATCACCCTGCGGCTGCATCGCGAGCTGCGCCCGCGCCTGGCCGCCGAGGGGCGGCTGGCGAGCGTACTCGAGGAGATTGAGCTGCCGCTGGTGCCGGTGCTGTCGCGCATGGAGCGCACCGGCGTGGCGCTGGACCCTGAACGGCTGCATGCTCAGAGCCTGGAGCTCGTAACGCGTATCCGCGAGCTCGAGGGCCAGGCCTTCGAGCTCGCCGGTCGCGAGTTCAACCTGGGCTCGCCCAAGCAGCTCGGCCAGATCCTGTTCGAGGAGCAGAAGATCCCGGTGATCAAGAAGACGCCCAAGGGCGCGCCGTCCACCGCCGAGGCCGTGCTCGAGGAGCTGGCGCTGGATTACCCGCTGCCCAAGGTGATCATGGAGCACCGCGGGCTTTCCAAGTTGAAATCCACCTACACCGACAAGCTGCCGCGGCTGGTCAACAAGGCGACGGGGCGGCTGCATACCAGCTACCATCAGGCGGTCACCGCCACCGGGCGGCTGTCATCGTCCGACCCCAATCTGCAGAACATCCCCATCCGCACCCTGGAAGGGCGACGTATCCGCCAGGCCTTCGTGGCGCGGCCGGGGTATTGCATCGTCGCGGCTGATTACTCGCAGATCGAGCTGCGCATCATGGCGCATCTCTCCGAGGACAAGGGCCTGCTTGACGCCTTCGCCGAGGGCCGCGACATCCACGCTGCTACGGCGGCCGAGGTGTTCGGTGTGCCGCTGGAGAAGGTGTCACACGACCAGCGGCGTAGCGCCAAGGCGATCAATTTCGGCCTCATCTATGGCATGAGCGCCTGGGGGCTGGGCCGCCAGTTGACGATCGAGCGCCAACAGGCCCAGACCTATATCGACCGCTACTTCGACCGTTATCCGGGCGTCGCCCGCTACATGGAGCGTATCCGCAGCCAGGCCGCCGAGGATGGCTATGTCGAGACGGTATATGGACGCCGCCTGCATCTGCCGGAGATCCGCTCCCAGAACCGCGCTCGCCGTCAGGGGGCCGAGCGAACCGCTATCAACGCGCCCATGCAGGGGACGGCAGCGGACATCATCAAGCGCGCGATGATCGATGTCGACGCCTGGCTGGGCGGCGAGGACTTTGATGCGGTCATGGTGATGCAGGTGCACGACGAGTTGGTCTTCGAGGTCAAGGATTCCCAGGTCAAGGATTTCATCCCCAAGGTAAAGGCCCGCATGCAGGCCGCTGCCGAGCTCAGCGTGCCGTTGACCGTGGAGGCCGAGAGTGGCGTGAACTGGGACGAGGCCCACTGAGGCTCCGCACCACGGCAAAAAAGCCAACGCAAAGGCCCGCGGCAGTTTACACAGCCACGGGCCTTGATATTACGACTCTTTACTACCCCCTCGAGGGGCAAGGCTTAGCGCCAGCCGGCGCGATCGAAGATACGAATCGCCTCGGGGTTATGTTCGCCCAGTTCGCTGACGTTGAGCTCGTCCTTCTTGAAGTCGCCCCAGGATTCCAGCACCTCGTCCTTCTCGACGCCCTCGACCACCGGGAACTCGTAGTTGCCAGCGGCGAAGATTTCCTGGGCCTCATCGGAGGCCAGGAACTCGAGGAACTGAATGGCATTCTCGCGGTTGGGCGCGCCTTCAACGACCCCTGCACCACCCACGTTGACGTGAGTACCGCGGTCGTCCTGGTTGGGGAAGAATATTTCGACCTTCTCGGCGATTTCCCGGTCGGCGGCGTCATCCGACTTCAGCAGGCGCACATAGTAGTAATGGTTGGCCACGGCAATGTCGCACTGGCCACTGGCAACGCCCTTGATCTGGTCGGTGTCGCCGCCCTCGGGGTCGCGCGCAAAGTTGTTGACCATGCCCTGGGCCCAGGCTTCGGCTTGCTCCTCGCCGTGATGGGCGATCAGCGAGGCCAGCAGCGACTGGTTGTAGATGTTGTTCGAGGAGCGAATGCATACCTGACCCTCGAACCGGGGGTCGGCCAGGTCCTCGTAGCTTGCAAGCTCGCTCTCATCGACCGTCTCGGGGTTATAGAAGAGGGCGCGGGCGCGCTGGCTGAAGCCGAACCACTGCCCATCGGGGTGACGCATGGCTTCCGGAAGGCGCTCGGCCAGCACCTCGGACTCGATGCCCTGGAAGATACCCTCCTGCTCGGCACGCCACAGGCGGCCGGCGTCCACAGTGATCATCACGTCAGCCGGGCTCGCCACGCCCTCGCGCTGGATACGCTCGAGGAGCTGGTCCGAATCGCCTTCGAGGACATTGACCTCAATGCCGGTCTCTTCGGTGAAGGCCTGGTAAAGCGCTTCGTCGGAGTCGTAGTGGCGCGCCGAGTAGACGTTGACCTCGTTGGCGAGCGCCTGGCCGGCGCCGGCCGAGCCCGCGAGGATGGCGACAGCGGGAAGGGCGAGTCGGTAGCGGTTCTTCATGTGTGACCTCGTTTATAAAAAAACGACCAATGAAACATAACGATAATGTTTAGCATTCTCTACTCGCCCATTGAAGCGCCTGGGCGTCTCGCCGTCAAGCCTTGCCAGCGATGCCAAAGTGCATTGGTTTTTCTCAAATGACGGGCCCGTCAATGTCGAATGCGATTCAATCCGAAACGCATTCGCTGCCGATTGCGAGTATGATGGAAGGGCCATTCTTGTCCTGCGATGAGCGTGCCTAGCCTATGACCAGTAAACTGAATCTTGCGCCAATCGACGATACGTCCACGCCCGAAGCCAATGTACTGGCGATGGAAGGGGTGCGGCACGCGTTCGATGGCCTGCCCGCCGTCAAGGGCGTCGACCTGCATGTCGCTCCAGGTGAAGTCGTCTGTCTATTGGGTCCTTCGGGCTGTGGCAAGACCACCTTGCTGCGTATCGCCGCCGGACTCGAGACCCTTCAGCAGGGGCGGGTATCCCTCAACGGGCAGACGATCGCCGAATCTCGCAAGCGTCACCTGCCGCCCGAGAAACGCAATGTCGGACTGGCGTTCCAGGACTCGGCATTATTTCCCCACTTGAGCGTGTTGCAGAACGTGACCTTCGGTCTCAAGCAACTCTCCGGCGAGGCGCGCACCGAACGCGCCATGGGGCTTCTCAAGCAACTGGGCATTGCCGGATACGCCGACGCCTATCCGCACACCCTCTCGGGTGGGCAGCAGCAGCGGGTGGCACTGGCGCGTGCGCTGGCGCCGTCGCCTGCCCTGATGCTGCTCGATGAGCCGTTCTCCAGCCTGGACGCCCGGCTGCGTGACCGCATCCGCGACGATACGCTGCACGTGCTCAAACAGGTCGGTGCCGGGGCCCTGCTGGTCACCCACGACCCGGAAGAGGCGATGTTCATGGCCGACCGCATCGCTCTGATGCGTGACGGCGCCATCGTGCAGACCGGCACCCCCAAGGAGCTCTACTGCTCTCCCTGCGATCCCTTCGTCGTGACGTTTTTCGGTGAGGTCAATCAGCTGGACGGCGTCGTGTCGGGTGGCCGGGTGGTCACCCCGGTGGGCAAGGTCGAGGCAGACTGGCTACCGGAAGGCGAAGCGGTGCAGGTGTTGATTCGCCCCGAGGCGCTGCGGGTCACCGAGCGCCACGACCTGCCCGCCTCCCGCCATACTCACAGCCATATCGTGATGGCCAAGCTGCTTGGGCGCAGCAGCCTGCTGCACCTCTGCGCCCATGGGGAAGACGGGCGCGAGGCGCACCTTCACGCCCGGATTCCTGGCGTCTTCCTGCCCGCGGAAGGCCAGCAGGTGGATATTCACCTCGACACCTCACAGGTGTTCGTCTTTCCGGCCGGTCGACGTGTTGTTGCCGGGGCGGGACTTGCGCATGGCGATGCTGAGCAGGATGACCGGGAGTATGCCCACTACGACGATCGCCAGTGACGACGTCGCCGCCTCGGCGAGCCGTTCGTCCGAGGCGAGGTTATGGGCCCTGACCGCCAGGGTGTCAAAGTTGAAGGGGCGCAGGATGATGGTTGCCGGCAGCTCCTTCATGACATCCACGAACACCAGAATCCCTGCGGCCAGCAGGCTGCCGCGCATGATGGGCGTGTGAACCCGCCGTAGCGTGCCGCCCGCGCTCTGTCCCAAGGTGCGGGCCGCAGCATCCATGCTCGGCGTCACTTTACCAAGGCTCGCCTCCACCGCATTGAACGACACCGCCAGGAAACGCACCACGTAAGCGTAGATCAGAATGAAGGCCGATCCGCTGAAGATCAGCCCGGCGATCATCCCGTAATTCGCCTGCAGCCAGCGGTTCAGGGTGTCGTCCAGCCAGGCGAAGGGGATCAGGATACCCACCGCGACCACCGAGCCGGGAATCGCGTAGCCCAGCGAAGCAATCCGCGTGGCATTGCGCGTCAGCGGGCTGGAATCGAGGCGTACACCATAGCTAAGCAGCACGGCCATGGCGACGGCGATCAGTGAAGCAATGGTCGCCAGGACCAGGCTGTTGCCGGCGAACTCCAGAAATTGTACCCCGAGCAGGGAGTCGCCCTGCTCGATGGCAAGATGCGCGAGCAGGCCGCTGGGAATCAGGAAGCCGATCAGGACCGGCAACAGGCAGGCTGCAACGGCGCCGAGGGCCCTCCAACCATGTAGCCGATATTCAGGAAGCTGCTGATAGCGGCTGGAGGTATGGAAGTATTCCCGCTTGCCTCGCGTCCAGCGCTCCAGCAGTACCAGGGCTATGACGAACAGCAGCAGGCAGGCCGCGAGCTGGGCGGCTGCGACCTGCTCGCCCATGCCGAACCAGGTGCGATAGATCCCCGTGGTGAAGGTATCAACCCCGAAGAACTGGACCGCGCCGAATTCGTTGAGGGTTTCCATGAGCGCCAGCGAGACCCCGCCGACCAGCGCCGGTCGTGCCAGGGGAACGGCGACGGTGAAGAACAGGCGCCAGGGCCCGCGGCCAAGAGTGCGGCCGACATCCAACATGCACACCGACTGTTCCAGGAAGGATGCGCGCGCGAGCAGATAGACATAGGGGTACAGCACCATGGTAATCAGGGTCGCGGCGCCTCCCAGCGAGCGAATGTCGGGGAAGTAGTAGTCTCCAAAGCTCCAGCCCATCATCTCGCGTAGCCAGGTCTGAAGCGGACCTGCGACCTGGAGAAAATCGGTGTAGGCATAGGCGATCACGTAGGTCGGCACAGCCAGCGGCAAAAGTAGCGCCCACTCGAAGAGGCGCTTGCCCGGGAAGCGGCACATCACCACCAGCCACGCCGTGCCGGTGCCGATCACCAATGTGCCAATACCTACCGTGACGGCGAGGAACAGGGTATTACTTAGGTAGCGCCCGAGCACGGTGCTGGCGAGGTGCGACCAGACGCCTTCGGTGGGCAGAAAGACATGAAAGAGAATCGCCAGCACCGGCAACGCGACGATCATGGCAATCAGCAGTATCAGCAAGGTCCAGGCACTGAAATGAGGCGTGAGGCGGCGCGACAGAGCCGTCAGGCGAGCGCTGGCAGGAATGGACAAGCGGGGCTCCTTGCGGATGACGGATCGTGAGACGGTCAATGCGAAATACTGACGACTGCAAATATTATCAGTTAGTGCCGGTGACTGCAGCTATCCGACACTCGGCACGTCTCCTCGATCACCGTCGAAGCGCGCCGATCGTCTGCCAGGTGGGTGAGGTGGCGTCGCGAGAGATGGCGTGGTGGGTAGTGTTGTGGTTGGAACGTTTGGGGATGATAGATGCAGTTGCCTCAGTGCGCCGTCCAGCCGCCATCCACCATCAGCGCGCTGCCCGTGACCATGGCCGCCGCCGGTGAGGCAAGGAAGACCACAGGGCCCATGATGTCCTCGATCTGGCCGAGTCGTCCCAGCGGAATCTTGGCCAGTACGGCCTCCCGGAAGCCGGGCTGCGCGAAGTAGGGGCGGGTCATGGGGGTTTCGATGAACGTCGGGCAGAGCGTATTGACGCGGATGCCACGGGGGCCAAGCTCTACCGCCATGGCGCGGGTCATGCCTTCCACCGCCGATTTGGATGCGCAGTAGAGACTGCGGTTGGCCGCGCCCACATGGCCCATCTGCGACGACACGTTGATCACGCTGCCGCCCTGCGGCATCCGCTCAAGCACCACCTGGGTGACGAAGTAGGTGGCGCGCACGTTCAGGTCCATCACCGCGGCATAGTCCTCGTCGTCGACCTCGTCGATCGGCTTGGGACGGTTGGTGCCGGCGTTGTTGACCAGGATGTCGAACTCTCGCCCGTCAAGCGCCTCGCGCACGGCGGCTCGGTCGTTGACGTCCAGCGCCAGCGCCTTGGCCGCAAGGCCGGCGGCAACCAGCGCTGCGACGACTTCATCGAGTCGCTCGCGATGGCGGGCCACCAGCGTAACCTCGGCGCCGGCGTGGGCCAGCGCGCAGGCGGCGGCAAGGCCGATGCCCTGGCTGGCCCCGGTGACGAGCGCCCTGCGCCCGTCCAGGCGCAGGGGCGGGGGTTGCGGCAGATTCATGCGTCGACCGACGAGGCATAGGGCACGTCACGCTTGCCGTAGCGGCGCACACGTTCATTGGCTTGCTCGCCGTGCCCGTAGAAGCCTTCCAGCGCGCACAGGCGAGAGCAGTAGCTGCCGATCTCGGCGGAGGCTTCATCGGTCAGCACGCGCTGGTAGGTGCAGGTCTTGAGGAACTTGCCGACCCACAGGCCACCGGTATAGCGCGCCGCTTTCTTGGTGGGCAGGGTGTGGTTGGTGCCGATCACCTTGTCACCGAAGGCCACGTTGGTGCGCGGCCCGAGAAAGAGCGCACCGTAGTTGGTGAGCTGCTCGAGATAGCGCTCCGGGTCCTCGGTCATGACCTGGACATGCTCGTAGGCCATATCGTCCGCCACCTGCAGCATTTCCTCATGGCTGTCGCAGACGATGATCTCCCCGTAGGTTTCCCAGGACTGCCGGGCGATTTCGGCGGTGGGGAGCTTGCCGAGCAGCTCGTCGATGGCGGCCAGGGTGTCTCTGGCCAGGGCCTCAGAGTTGGTCAGCAGGGCTGCGGGGGAGGTCGGGCCGTGCTCGGCCTGGCCGAGTAGGTCGGTTGCGCAGAGCAGGCCGTCGACACTGTCGTCAGCGATCACCAGGGTCTCGGTGGGGCCGGCAAATAGGTCGATGCCGACACGGCCGAAAAGCTGGCGCTTGGCTTCGGCGACGAAGGCATTGCCGGGGCCGACCAGCATGTCGACCGGCGCGATGGTCTCGGTGCCGATGGCCATGCTGCCGACGGCCTGCACGCCGCCGAGCACCAGGATCTCGTCGGCGCCGGCGAGGTGCATGGCGGTGACGATGGCCGGGTGAGGCTTGCCCTTGAAGGGCGGTGCGGCGGCCACGACGCGCTTGACGCCGGCGACCTTGGCGGTGAGCACGCTCATGTGCGCCGAGGCGACCATGGGGTAGACTCCGCCGGGAACGTAACAGCCGACCGAGTTGATCGGCAGGTGCTTGTGGCCGAGCACCACCCCGGGACGGGTCTCGACCTCGACGGGCTGCATGGAGGCCAGCTGGGCCTCGGCGAAGCGGCGGATCTGCGCCTGGGCGAAACGGATATCCTCGATATCCCGGTCGGACACCTCCAACATGGCCTGATCGATCTGCTCCTGCGTCAGGCGGAAGGAGGCGGGCGACCAGTTGTCGAATTTTTCGGAAAGCTCGCGAACGGCGTTGTCGCCGCGGGCTTCGATATCGGCGAGCGTGGTCTCGACGGTTTCTCTCACCTTACGGTCGGCGGCGGCGCGAGTGTCGGCGGGTGCGCCGGATTTCAGATGACGAATCATGGAAGTCTCCCGATAGTGATGTCGTGACCCGAAGGGGTATCGAGATAATAGTCAATCCCCAGGTGTTCGTTGGCGATATGTCGCGAGGCTAGGCGCTTTTGCACACGCCTGCCATTGACTCCTCCGCCCGCCGCCGGGTGGCGACGGGCGTCTCGTAGGGACTTGCGGGCTTGCAATCAACGACCCAGCAGTACGGCCGGTAGACCCGTGATCAGTACTGGGAAGAAGGCCATCAGGATGCAGGCCAGCACGATCAACGCACAGAAGGGGATTACCGCCTTGTAAAGATCGATGATCTCGACTCCGGGCGGTGCTACCCCCTTCAAATAGAAGAGCGCATAGCCGAACGGCGGCGTCAGGAAGGACGTCTGCAGCACCACCGCGACCATGACCACGAACCACAGCACATCCACGCCCATCTGCTCGACGATCGGCAGCATGATCGGGAAGCTGAGCAACACGATGCCGGTCCAGTCCAGGAACATCCCCAGGATGAACACCAGGAACAGCATCAGGATCAGTGCCCCGGTGGTGCCACCGGGCATGGCCATCACCACCTCATGGATCACCTGCATGCCGCCGCCCCGGGAGAAGACCCCGGTGAAGGCGGTAGCCCCCACCAACACCAGCATGACCATGGTGGTGGTCTTGCTGGCATCGATCAGAGTGTTGTAGCAGGTAGTGACCTTGCGGTCGCCGAAGATCAGGAACAGCACGAAGGCGATTAATACGCCGATGGCCGAGGCCTCGGTCGCGGTGGCGATGCCCAGGAACAGCGAGCCGAGTACGCCAAGGATCAAGCTCATGGGCGGCAGTACGTACTTGGCCAGCATGACCAGCAGCTCGCCGGTGCTGGTCTCGGCGCGCTCCTCGGCCGGTACTTTCGGCCCGTAGCTGGGCTTGACGTAACAGATGATCAGCACATAAAGCGCATACATCACCCCGAGCATCACGCCCGGCACCAAGGCGCCGGCGAATAACGCCCCCACCGAGACCGGCGAGTAGCTGGCCATCAGGATCAACATGATGCTGGGTGGGATCAGGATACCCAGGCAGCCGCTGGCCATGATCACCCCGGTGCTCAGCTCCTTGTTGTAGGAATACTTGAGCATTGGCACCAGAGCGATCATGCCCATTACGGCGATGGAGGCGCCAACGATGCCGGTGGTGGCCGCCAGCAGCACCGAGACGATGACGACTGTCAATGCCAGACCGCCGCGCAGGTTGGCCAGCAGCAGGCGCATGGTATCGAACATCTTCTCGGTGACGCCGGAGTCGTTGAGAAAGCGTGCCATCAACACGAACAGCGGGATGGCGACCAGCACATAGTTGTCGATGGAGTTGCCATAGATGTTGTTGATCAAGGTGCCGAGCACCTTGATGCCGGGGCCCAGCAGGGCACCCATCACGGCTACGCCACCGAGCACGAAGGCCAGCGGATGGCCCATGAACAGGCCGACCAGCAGGCCGCCGAACATGAACAGGGTGAGCATCTCGGCGCTCATGCGGCGTTCTCCTCGCGCAGTTGCTGGATGGCCCGGATGACGATGGCGACCGCCTGTAACAGGATCAGCACGGCGGCGATAACGATCACTGACTTCACCGGATAAACGGGGATGGCGACCATGCCATACGTGGTCTCGCCGCGGCTGAAGGAGCGCTCGAAGAACGCCCAGCCGTAGATAATCAGCATCCAGATGAAGGGAATGAAGAAGATCAAGTAACCGAGGATATCGAGGACGGCCTGCTTGCGGCGGGAGAGCAGGCGTTTGAGCACGTCGACCTCGACATGGGCATGATGGCGCAGGCCGTAGGCTGCCATCAGCATGAAATGGGCGCCGAACAGCATCTTCGTCACGTCGAAGGCCCAGTCGCTGGGGCGTCCGATGAGGAAGCGCATGGCGATGTCATAGATCACGATCAGCGTGATCACGGCGAGTAGCGGAGCGATCAGGCGGCCGAAGCCCTCGTTGAGGGAATCGATTGCCTTGGCAATGGCGTTCATGGTGAGGCTCTCGGAATCGGGCGAGGCAGACGAGTACAAGACGGCGCGGTAGCCGCCGGAAGAGGCCGGGCTCCAAGGGAGCCCGGCTCGACTCACTTACTGGTTCATGCAGGCCTCGAGCTCTTCCAGGGACGGCAAGTTGTCCATGGTGCGGCTCATGTTGAAGGGAGCCGAGATGTCACGCCAGGTAGCATACTCTTCCAGATAGCTGACCATGGAGTGGTAAACCTTGGCGTGCATCGGATCCTCGCACGCACCCTGCAGGATTACCTCGTTGGTGATTTCCTGGATGCGCTCGAGGTCTTCCTCGGGCAACTGATGAATCTCCACACCGTCGTCGATGAAGGACTGGGTGCCCTCGGTGGACTCGCGCTCTGACCAGGCCAGCGACCAGGTCATGGTGGCCTCGGCGGCGATCTTCAGCTTCTCCTGGGTTTCCTCGGAGAGAGCATCCCAGGCGTCCTTGTTGATCATCACGCCGAACACGCTGGCAGACTGGTGCCAGCCGGGTACGGACCAGTGGTCGGCCACTTCGGCGAAGCCCGCCTGGTAATCGACGCCCGGAGTGGAGAACTCACCGGCATCGATGACACCACGCTCGATGGCCTGGTAGACCTCACCCCCGGCCAGGGTGACCTGGGAGCCGCCCAGTTCCTCGAGCACACGACCCTGGTCACGGCCGGAGAGGCGCAGGCGCTTGCCCTCAAGATCGGCAATGCTCTCGATCGGCGTGCCACCCATGAAGCCGGACTCGTTGTTGGTGATACCGTAGGGCAGGTAGACCATGTTGTACTCGCCGTAGACCTCCTGGTAGAGATCCCAGCCACCCCACTGGTTGATCCAGTTGAGATAGTCCACGCCGTTGAACAAGCTGGTGGTGGTGGCCAATGGCGAGAAGGCCGGGCTCAGGCCGGCCCAGTAACCGGGCCAGTCGCCGGCGGCCTCGATGCTGCCGGTCTCGGTGGCGTCGAACACTTCGGTGCCAGGCATCAGGGTGCCGCCGGCGCGGAACTCGATCTGCAATTCGTCACCGGCGAGCTTGTTGACCAGCTCTACCCAGTGGCGGTCAATCTGGATCAGGTCGAGGTTGTCCGGCCAGGTGGTGGTCATCGTCCACTGTTCCTGGGCCTGCGCTGTCGAGGTGGTCATGGCCGCCAGGGCGATGCCGGCCGCGAGACCGGTCAACGTGAACTTGCTCATCTTCTTCATGTAGTGCTCCCCATTGGGTTGTTCTGTTTGTTACAACATTCGCTGTGCTTTGTCCTTCCTGCGCATTGCCTGGCCGTCGCGACACCAGGCGCCTGACGGTAAGTTGATCGGGTCGTCCAGGCAGTCAGACAACAGCAGATAAGCTAGCATGCGCGAGCGAGAAGTATCGACAGTGATTATAGAGCTTCCGACCGTAAACCGTCGTACCCAAAAGACCGGGTTTCTCGATAATTGCGTCTCTAAATCAAGTAGATGAAACGTTTGTGTGATATTTCTGCTGCAACGCAAGGAGGAGGGTCAGCGTTGAAATGACAGCCTGCTTTAGACCAAAGTTGATGGCCCGATGGCCTCATTGACGGTTCCGGATGCCCTTGAACCTCTCTGGGAGGCGCGTAAGCGGCTGATCAAGCAGCACTGGCGTGCGCTCGTATGGCTTACCGGCGAGGCCGGGGCGTGCCGCGATCATGTCCTGTCCTTGTGGCAAGCCCCTACCTGGCAAGCGCCGCTGTGGCTGTCTGCCGAGGCCCCCGCCGGTATCGACCCAAGCTGCTGGCGGGCCTCGAAGCACGCACGAACACGGCTGGGTGGCGAGCAGGATCTGGTAGTGATCGATGCCGTCTCGGCGCACAGCGGCTTCGACCCCGAGGCCTTCGGTGCCGTGGCCGGCACCCTGCAAGCCGGGGGCCTGCTGGTGCTGATGACGCCCCCCGATTGGGGCGTGTGCCCCGATGCCGACTACCAGCGTCTGGCCGAGCATCCCTGGCGGGCCGAGCAGCTCAGCGCCCGCTATCTGGCGCGCCTCGCCCGCCTGTTGCGTGCCGACCCCACCGTGATGCAATGGCCGGTCGGGCAAGCCCCCGCAGCTTGCCGGCTTCCCGAGGCGTCTTCATCCTTGCCACCCGCCCCCGTCGATGACCGCGACTGCCTGAGCGCCGACCAGGCCGGCGCCGTGCGGCGGCTCACCCGCTTGCGTCGTCGCCGTCCACTGGTGCTGACCGCCGATCGCGGTCGCGGCAAGACCGCGGCGTTAGGCATCGCCTGCGCAAGGCTGTTGGCGGCCGGCGAGCCGCAGGTGCTGGTGACCGCGCCGCGGCCCTCGGCCGTCGAGGGGCTCTTCGAGCGGTTGGCTGCCCTCTGCCCCAACGGGCGTCGCGAGGGCCAGGCGTTTCACCAGGATGGCCAGACGGTACGCTTTCTGGCGCCGGATGCCCTGACGCTGCTGGCCCGCCGCGGCGGGGCCGGTGGTGCGGGGAGTCTGCTGCTGGTCGACGAGGCGGCGGCGATTCCGGCCGCGCTGCTCGGTGGGTGGCTCGAGGCGTTTCCGCGCATCGCCTTCGCGACCACGGTGCATGGCTATGAAGGCTCGGGGCGCGGCTTCGCGCTGCGCTTTCGCGCTCAGCTCGAACGACGCACGCCCGACTGGCAGGCCTGCACCTTGAACCAGCCGATCCGCTGGGCGGCAGGCGACCCCCTCGAGTCGCTGGTGGCGCGTCTCTTGATGCTGGATGCCGAGCCCGGCGAGGCCTTGCCCAGCCGCTGCCCGCTTGAGTGGCAGTGTTGGTCGCGCGACGCCCTGGCGACCGACGAGGCCCGTCTGCGCTTGTTGTTCGGCCTGCTGGTACAGGCGCATTACCGCACGACGCCGGCGGACCTGCGTCGCCTTCTCGATGGCCCGGGCGTTCGCCTGGCCGGCCTGGCACCCCGTGCGTCCCACGAGCTTGCCCGCGACCCGCAGGCGGTGGTGGTGACCAGCGACGAGGGTGGTTTTACGCCCGCGCTGGCCGAACGGGTCGCGCGTGGCGAGCGACGCCCGCGCGGGCATCTGCTGGCGCAATCGCTGGCGGCCCATGCCGGCTCGCGGGAGGCGCTCGAGGCGCGGCTGCGCCGGGTGGTGCGCATCGCCGTGCATCCCGGTCGTTGCGGCGAAGGCCTTGGGCGGCGGATGATCGAGGCCGAGCATGCGCAGGCCCGAACGGACGGCCTCGACCTGCTGGGGGCGAGCTTTGGCGCCGAACCGGGGTTGATCGCCTTCTGGCAGGCATTGGGGTTTCACACGGTGCGCCTGGGCCTGACCCGCGAGACCGCCACCGGCGAGCATGCGCTGATGATGGTCTCGCCCTTGAGCGAGCGCGGTCAGCAGCTGAGCGGCACGCTGCGAGCCCGCTTTCAGCGCCAATTGCCGGGGCTGCTGGCCTTCGAGCTTGCCGACCTCGCACCGGCCGTGGCGGCGGCGCTGCTGGCCGAGGGCGCCAAGGGTAATGGTGTCGCCGAGTGTGGCGAGGGCGAGACTATTGACGCCCAGGACCGGCGTGATATCGATGACGTGGCCTTCGCCCACCGGGAACCGACCCTGGCCCGCCCGGCGCTGCAGGCGCTGGTGCGCCAAGCGCTGGCCAGCGGAAGAGACCCCGCCGATAGTGACGTGCAACTGCTGGTGGCCTGGGCCTTCCTGGGACACGACGCTGCCCGGCTGGCTGCCGACCAGGGGCTTTCGGGCAGGCGCGAGGCCATCGCTCGGCTGCGCCGAGCCGTGGCGGCGCTGGGAGAAGACCTTGCGTGATCACGCCGCTTTGCAGGTCGTGGCGCGGTGGGTAAGGTAGCGCCACCCCATCCTGAAGGCACTTGACCATGAACGACCACCTCGAAACGCTCTCGCCGCCGTCGCTGTGGCGCCACTTTCGCACCCTGTGCAACATCCCCCGGCCTTCGGGCCGTGAGGCAGAATTGGTCGATGTGCTTGAGCGCTGGGCGGATGCTCGCGGGCTGGCACACGATCGCGACGGCTTCGGCAACCTGCGCCTGTGCAAGGCCGCCACGCCCGGCCATGAGCGCGCGCCGGGCGTCATCCTCCAGGGTCACCTGGACATGGTGGCTCAGACCAATGCCGACCATCCTCACGACTTCACCCGCGACCCCATCGTCACTTATGTGGCCGATGGCTGGTTGCATGCCGATCAGACCACCCTGGGCGCGGACAACGGGCTGGGCGTGGCGGCGGCGCTAGCGATTCTCGAGGACGATACCCTCGTTCACGGCCCGCTCGAGGCGCTGTTCACGCTCGAGGAGGAGACCTCGATGGGCGGCGCCCAGCAGCTGGCCGAGGACTGGCTGGAAGGCAGCCTGCTGCTCAACCTGGATTCCGAGGATCGCGGGGAGGTCTATATCGGCTGCGCTGGCGGTGCGGATGTGGTCGTCGAGGCGCAGTGGCCCACGGTAGCGCTGACCGACAGCGAGCAGCCGATGCGTCTTGCGCTGCGGGGGCTGTCGGGCGGGCACTCCGGGATCGACATTCACAAGGGACTCGGCAATGCCAACCGGCTGCTGGTGCGAGTGTTGCGCGCCCTCGAGCCTTATGCTGCGCGGCTGATCGACTATCACGGGGGCACCCTGCGCAATGCCCTGCCACGCGAGGCCTTCGCTGGCCTGGCGCTGCCGTCGCAGCACATCGAGGCGGCCCGGGTACGTATAACCGCTCTCGAGGCCACGCTGCGTGCGGAGTTGGCCGGCATCGACGAGGACGTGACGCTCGGGCTCGAACGCGTTGAAGAACGGCCTGCCGAGGCCTTGAGCGAGCAGGCGAGCCGCGCGCTGATCGCCGCCCTGCACGTGGCGCCCTGTGGGGTCGAGCGCATGAGCGCCGAGTTGCCCGGTGTGGTCGAAACATCCAACAACCTGGGCGTGGTCAGCCTGGAGAAGGGGCGGTTCTACTTGTGTGCGCTGGTTCGCTCGCTGCGTGACAGCGCCACCCAGGACATGGCCGATCGCTTCGCGGCGCTGTTCTCGCTGATCGGGGCGCAGACCCATATCGAACACGCCTATCCGGGCTGGACGCCGAATCCGGCAAGCCCGCTACTGGCCCGCTTCTGTCACCTGCATCAGCAACGGCTGGGGGTCGAGCCTGGCGTCAAGGTAATTCACGCCGGCCTCGAGTGCGGGATTCTCGGGGGCAAGTATCCGCAGTTGGACATGATTTCCTTCGGCCCGCAGATTCGCGGCGCGCATTCCCCCGATGAACGCGTGGAACTGGCCTCTGTGGAGGAGTTCTGGATGCTGCTGCGCGGGTTGATCGAAGACTTGGCAGATTGAACAAACTGGCCGAGAACAGCACGGGCGGGGAGGTTACCCGCCCGCTCGATGATAGTCCTTGAAATAGTCCTTGAGATAGTTCTTGAAACAGTGCTTGAAAATGAAGGCTTGGCTGGGCTAACGCTCAGGTCCAGATAGCGCTCAGGTCCAAATAGCGCTCAGTCCAGATAGGCGCCCAGCATCCAGACGGTCTTCTCCTGCTCGCGGATATAGTCACCGGCCTGGGCGGCGGTGCCCTCGTCGTCGGCATCCGAGGCCAGCGAGAGCAGGCCGCGCTGCAACTCGATCAGCGTCTGGTAGCCCTTGAGCACGCCTCTCACGCAGGCCTTGCCGTCATGGACGTTCTTGTCTTCCTCGATGGAGGCGATCTTCACGTAATCGCTGTAGGCATGCACCGGCTGATGCCCAAGGGTCAAGATACGCTCGGCGACTTCATCGACCTTGGTCAGCAGGTCGGTGTAGAACTCCTCGAACTTCTCGTGCAGCTGGAAAAATTCCGGGCCCTTCACGTTCCAGTGATAGCCGCGCACGTTCATGTAGAAGATCTGGTAGTTGGCGAGCAGCTCGTTGAGCTTCTCGGCCAGCTGCGTGGCGCTGGCTTCGTGCAGGCCTATGGTATTGGTGTCGCTCATGCGAATGCCTCCTTGATCGCGGTGCTGCCAGTGTGGGCCACCAATGTGGCGAAGGAAGAGCCAATTCTGCCCATCGCCACCATAGCGTTGCTATATGACATGCCGGCGACCTATATGACATGCCGGCGACGCCGCACGATTTCAAGCGCCGCGTCGCGGGGCGGCGGCGATCAGCAGCCGGGCCAGGCTCTCGGCACGATCGGCCAGCAGCTCGGCACAGCGCTCCAGCGCCTCGTCAAGCGTCATCGGGCCATCGGCCAGGGCGAAGGCGGCACTGACGCCTTCGCCGAAGGCCGCCTGCCAGCCGGGCGCCAGGCGGCCAGCCAGCACCACCACCGGTACGCCGTGACGCTTCGCCTCGCGGGCGACGCCGACCGGGGTCTTGCCGGCCATGCTCTGGCCATCGAGCTGGCCTTCACCGGTGATCACCAGGTCGGCCCCGTCGAGCAGGGCGCCGAAGCCGGCCTGCGCCATCACCAGCTCGATGCCGGGGCGCAGTTCGGCACCCAGGAAGGCCCGCGCGGCAAACCCCATGCCGCCGGCGGCGCCGGCACCCGCCAGCTCACGATGATCCGTGCCCAGCGCCTTGGCCGAAACATCGGCGAAGCGGGCCAGGGCCGCGTCGAGCGTGGCCACATCGTCCGGCGTGGCGCCTTTCTGGGGCCCGAAGACGGCGCTGGCGCCGCGCTCGCCGAGTAGGGGGTTGTCGACGTCAACGGCGGTCTCGACGGCGAGCCCGGCGAGGCGCGGGTCGAGCCCGTCGAGGTCGAGCTCGGCGAGATTTTTCAGTGCGGCGCCGCCGGCGGGAAGCTCACGGCCCTCGGCATCGAGCAGCCGCGCGCCAAGGGCAGCCAGCATGCCCGCACCGCCATCGTTGGTGGCGCTGCCGCCGAGCGTCAGCAGCAACCGCTCGGCACCCGCATCCAGGGCGTGACGGATCAGCTCGCCCACGCCGTAGGTGGTGCTGTGCAGGGCGGTACGCTCGTCCGGGGGCAAGGCCTGAAGGCCGCTGGCCTCGGCAAGCTCCACATAGGCGGTGCGACTGGCCGCATGCCAGCCCCAGTCGGCATGCGCTGGGCGACCCAGGGCATCATGCACGTTGGCATGGCGTCGCTCGGCGCCGGTCGCGGCGAGCAGGGCGTCGAGGCTGCCCTCGCCGCCGTCGGCGAGCGGGCATTCGAGCGTGGTGATATCGCCATCCACGCGGCCGATGCCGAAAGCAATGGCACGTGCGGCATCGGCCGCGGCCAGGGCGTCCTTGAAACTATCCGGGCAGATCAGAATCTTCATGGGCAGGCTCTGTTATCATTTTCGCCCAGCTTAGCGGCTGAGCGGAGCCGGCAGAAGAGGTAAACCTTTTTCCGCCTTCTGACGGATGCGTACACTATGGCTATTCAGCTTCGGGAGTCAGCTCATGCGTCATTGGCCGTTGTCCCTCATGCTGGTTGTGGGCTTGCCGGTTCTCGCCGGCTGCCAGACCAGTCCTTCGACGCTGCCGGTGGCGGAGCCCGCGCCGTCGGCCGAGTGCCGCTGGTCAAGCGATTCGGCCTCGGTGCGCGATCGCATGCGCCGGGCGATGGCCGTGCTCGAGGCCGAAGGTTTTACGGTGCGTGACACCGATCCCGTGCTGGGGCTGGTCAGCGCCGAGCGAGCGCGAACCCTGCCCGGCACCAGTGGTATGTACGATCCCTGGGAGCGCAGCAGCCTATTCGGCGGTTACGGCGGCTTTGGTAGTCGAGGCGGCTTCTCCGGCGGCGTTGTGGTGGGGCTAGGGGGTGGATATGGCGGCTTGGGTCGTGATGCGACGCGTCTCGAGCGTGTGTCGCTGGTCGCCACCTCCGAGGAGACGAGGGTCTCCCGTGACTCCCAGGTGATCGACTGGCGCGGTGAAGTGCACGAGACGCGCAGCGCCAGCGATGCCGACTTCTGTCGTCGGCTGCGCGAGGCAATGCAGGCCATGCCGGTCGAGGAGGCGTCACCATGATAAAGCGGCTTTCCGTAGTGTCGACAGCGGTACTGATGAGCCTGTGGTTGGGCGGCTGTGCCACCACGGCGCCCCCCGCCGAGCCACGCGAGCTGGTCTTCGAAACGCCTCCCGCGGTCACCCTCGAGACGGCCGTGGCACTGCTGATGGAGCGTGGCTATGTGATCCGCCATGCCGATGGCCAGCTGGGTCGCGCCGAGGCCGTGCTGTCGCGCTGGCCCGGATACAGCGTTGAGCTCAATGTCGAGGGGGAAGGCAACACCAGCCGGGTGAGTGTCTCCGCCACCCGCGGTGGCCGCCCCCTGACGCCGCAGACCCTCGACCCTTTTCTGGTGGACCTGCGGTCGCGGCTGGGGCTCTTTCTCTGACTGGTGCTTCCTCTGATCGTCGCTTTTTCTGGTCGGCTCAGGGAGGCGCCTCTTTCGTTATCCTGAGGTGGCTCTTCGAATGATCGGTAGTTTTGACAGGCGCCACGCCACCCTGTGGCAGCGGCTCTCCGGGGCGAGTCTCGCTCTGCTGTTGCTGTTCCTGCCGACAGTGATTCATGCCCACCCCCATGGCTGGATCGACATGAGCATGCGCCTGGTGTTCGACGACAAGGGGCGTCTGGCGGCACTGCATCAGTCGTGGCGGATGGATCCTTTCTACAGCCTGGTCATCCTCGAGGAGCTGGGACAGGTCGACGGCGGTGACAGCCTGGAAGCCGGCCTCGACCAGCTGGGCAACGATATCCGCGGCAACCTGAGCCCACATGACTACTTCACCGAACTGCGCCTGGGCGACGACAGGCTGCAACTGGGGCAGGTGAGCGAGTACACCGTGCTTGAGCGCGGCGGGCGGGTCGAGTTCATCTTCCGCTTGCCGCTGGCAGAACCGGTGACGCTGGCGGGCGAGACCTTGCGCTATCAGGTATTCGACCCTAGCTACTACCTGGAGGTGGTGCACGAAGCCGGTGATGATGGCCCATTGAAAGAAGCGCTGGTCGTGAGTGGCCGGGATGGCTGCCAGACACGTATTGTGCCCGCCGACCCGGACCCCGAACGGGTGCTCACTGCCGCGCAACTGGATGTCGACGAGCAGGGCGAATCGGGGCTCGGTCGCTACTTCGCCGAGACCGGGGAAGTGACATGCGACTGATGGCACGACCGCTGCTGCTATGTGTTGGGCTGTTGCTGGTCGGGCTGGGACTCTATTGGCTGTGGTTTCAGGGCGGATTGCAGGCGCTGAGCCTGTCTATCGTGACTTGGCAGCGCGACTTTCACCGCGCCCTGACGCTCGCCATCACCGAGTTTTCCGGTACGCCCTCGCCGGCGGCCTGGGCGACCCTGCTCGGCGTCAGCTTCGGGTATGGCGTCTTCCACGCCGCTGGCCCGGGCCATGGCAAGGCGGTGTTGACCACCTACCTGCTTTCCCAGGGCGGCGCGCGACGCCGGGCGCTGGGGCTGTCGTTTGCGGCATCGCTGCTCCAGGGGCTGGTGGCGATCGGCCTGGTCGTGGTGCTGGTACACGGGCTGGGCTGGTTGACGCGCCAGGCCATGGGTAGCGTGGTCTGGGTCGAACAGGCGAGTTTCCTGATGGTCGCGCTCCTGGGGGGCTGGCTGTGTGTTCGGGCGCTCCGTCAGCTGCGTCGCCCGGTGCCGGCCCATGAGCATGAACACGAGCACGGCCATGAACACGGCCATAGCCATGTTCATGACCATATGTGCTGCGGCGGACACCATCATGTCGACCCCCGTCAGGCCAGCGATTGGCGAACGGCGATGGCAACGGTGGTCGCCATCGGCATTCGCCCCTGCAGCGGCGGCGTGCTGCTACTGGGGGCGGCAACGCTGCTGGGTCAGTTCGCGGTAGGGGTGGCAGCTGTGCTGGTGATGTCGTTGGGCACGGCCTTGACCGTCTCGGCGCTCGCGCTTGCCAGCGTGATGGCCCGCGGCTGGGCCGTGCGACGCCTGGCGCAGCAGAGCCGGCCGCCGCGCATCGGCCGAGTGATTGGCTGGGCTTCGCTGGGCGGCGGGCTGGCCATTGCCGGACTGGGATTGTCGCTGACGTTCACCGGCATCAGCCAGCCCGCGAGCGCGCCGCTGCTGGGCGAGCCGCCGGCGCGTGACGAAACCGGTGAGGGGCCATCGGCTCACCCCTTCGGAGGATGAGGCGCCGCCAGGGGCAGGGTGTCGAGCTGTGCGAGTAGGCGCTCATACAAGTCTTTCAGCGCCTCTGGCCGGTAGGCCTCGGGCTGGCCATGTCCCCAGACCGGCGCCGGCCAGGCGGCATCGCTGCGGTGGCGCACGACCACATGCACATGCAGTTGGGCCACCATGTTGCCGAGCGTGGCAATATTGAGCTTGTCGCCGTTGAAGCTGGCTTTCAATGCTCGCCCGACCGCGGTGGCTTCCCGCCATAGCTGTTGCTGCTCGCCCTCCTCGAGATCGAAGACCTCGCTGACCGCGTGACGCCGTGGCAGCAGAATCAGCCAGGGAAAGCGTGCATCGTTCATCAGCCGCACCTGGCATAGCGGGAGCTCGGCCAGCGCATGGCTGTCGGCTGCGAGGCGAGCATCGGGTTGAAAGTCAGGCATGATGAGCCTCCTTGAAGGGGTGGGGGCGGGCACGGCTGATGCGGTATCGCGCAAGACTTGCAGCGCTGAGTTTGCTGTGTCTTCCGGGATGGCTATGCTGACCGGTCTTGTGCCTACGGAAAAGCGAAACCTTCGATGACCGCAATGGAAGTACTGGCGCTGCTGGTGATCGGCACCGTGGCCGGCTTCATCAATGTGCTGTCGGCGGGCGGGTCCATGCTGACGCTGCCGCTGCTGATGTTCCTGGGACTCCCGCCGCAGGTGGCCAATGGCACCAACCGGGTGTCTATTGTGCTGCAGAGCGTTTCGGCGGTGGCAAGTTTCTTGCGCGCCGGGGCCCGGCATACGGGGCTGAGCCTGCGGCTCTCGGTGCCGGCCGTGCTGGGCTCGCTACTCGGGACCTGGTTGGCGCTGCAGGTCAGTGACACGCTGTTCGAGGCGGTGCTGATCACGGTGATGGGCGCCTCGGCACTGCTGATGCTGCTTCCCCAGCCGCGTCTGGAGACTCGCCCATTGACTGTCAAGCGCCTGACGCCGGCCATCTATCTGGCGATGTTCGGTATCGGGGTCTATGGCGGCTTTCTCCAGGTCGGTGTCGGCATCCTGTTCATTGTGGTGCTTTACCGCATGCTGAAGATCGATCTTGCCCAGGTGAACGCCTTCAAGGTATTGATCATACTGATGTATACCCTGCCGGCGCTGGCGATCTTTGTCTATCACGATCAGGTGCGCTGGGGATATGGGCTTATCCTTGCCGCCGGCAGCATGCTGGGCGCCTGGGTCGGCGTGAAAGTCAATGTCAGCGCGCGCGGCGCGCTCTGGGTCAAGTGGCTGACGATCATCGTGATCGTGGCGATCATCCTGAGGCTGCTGCTGGGATGACGTGCTAGACTCAATGTGCAGTTTTCTTAAACTTCCCACCATGCTGCAAGGAGACATGTCTCATGAAAAGGATTTTGTCGTTGACGCTCGTTACCCTCTTCACGGTGTCATTGCTGAGTGGCTGCAATACCATGCGCGGCGCCGGCGAGGATATCGAGCAAGGTGGTGAGGCGGTCCAGCGCTCCGCCGACTGATGCGATGGTGACAAGCCCTTCTGAAGGATGCTGAAAGGGGGGCTTAACGGGCGTCGTGCTCGTCCTGAGCACGGCGCTCTTCGGCTTCGGCCTGTTTTCTCAGCTTTTTCCTAAGCGCGGCTTTTTCAAAACGCAATTGCTGCGTTGGTGTGGCGATATCAAGTGTCGGCACCCTCGCCGGCTGTCCCTCCTCATCGACCGCCACCATGGTCAAATAGCAGCTATTGGTGTGACGGATCAGCTTCTGTCGAATGTCTTCGGCGACTACCTTAATACCGATCTCCATGGAAGAGCGACCGACGTGATTGACGCTTGCCAGGAAGGTGACCAGCTCACCGACATGAATCGGTTGTTTGAAGAGGACCTGATCGACCGAAAGGGTCACTACGTAGTGGCCGGAAAAGCGGCTGGCGCAGGCATAGGCGACTTCATCGAGCTTCTTGAGGATGGCGCCACCGTGAACCTTGCCACTGAAGTTGGCCAGATCGGGGGTCATTAACACCGTCATGGTTAATTCATGCTGGCGGGGAAGGTCGTCGGGAGTCATGCTCTAGTTCCATGAAGTTGAATTGTCAGTATAGGGCAAGCATGTTTTGCCTTGAAACGAAGGCGTATCACGCCAGCTGGCACGGACCCGACCAACGCGTCCGATATAACGAGCTTGAGCCACATATATTACTCGGTGCATGACACCTGCAAGGAGGCAATGATGGAACCCGCTTTTCGTATCGGCGCCGAAGTGCTGGATACAGCCAACCAGAGTGTAGGGTCGGTCGATGCCCTAGGAAATCATTATCTCAGGGTCATCTCGTCCGACGGCTCGCCGCTTTGGATACCCTATTCTCGGCTCGATGTCACGGATGGCAATCAGCTCTGCCTGATCGACAGGGTCGACGACACGCATGGCGCCGTCTTGACTTCGATGCCCCATGGGGAGCGCGACCCGGATATCGACCCCAATGACGATATCAACGAGGCCAGCGCCGAATCTTTCCCGGCAAGCGACCCGCCCTCCTATACCCGCGGCAAGGCCTGAAACACATCGCGCACGGCAAGAGTGCCGTGCGCGATGATCTCGCATGGCGGCAGGATCAGAACCAGGTCAGGCCGATGGAGATGATGATGCCGGTGATGAACAGCTGGATCAGGCAGAATCCCATGATGTCCTTGGCTTTCAATCCGGCGATACCCAGCACTGGCAGGGCCCAGAAGGGCTGAAGCAGGTTGGTCCAGGCATCGCCCCAGGCCACGGCCATCGCCACACGGGGGATGTCGACGCCCAATGCTTGAGCGGCGGGTAGCATGACCGGTGCCTGTACGGCCCACTGCCCGCCCCCGGACGGTACGAAGATGTTGACGATTCCTGCGCTGATGAACGACCAGAAGGGCAATGAGGTTTCGGTGGCAAACGAGATCAACCCCTGCGACATGCTCTCGGCAAGCCCTGACTGCACCATGATCGCCATGATCCCGGCATAGAAAGGAAACTGGATGACGATGCCGGCCCCGCCCTTGATCGCCTCCTGAAGGCTGTTGAGCAGGCTCTGGGGCGTGCGGTGAAGCACGATCGCCAGGGACAGGAAGATGAAGTTGACCACGTTCAGGTTCAGGCCGCCGCCGCGCAGGACGAAGTGGTCGAGCAGGTAGAGGACGCCCGGGATACCCACCAGCCAGGCCAGCGTCACGCTGTTCTCGAGCCGTTCGGCCGGACGCGTGACGCGCGGCCGGAAGGCCTCGTCCTCGCCCAACAACTTGGGATCGATGAACACGCTGTCCTTTTCATCGGGCAGCATCAGGCGATTGACCAGCGGCACCGCAATGAACAGGCAAATGACGATCGCCAGATTGAAGAGCGCAAAGATGGTCGAGCCAGTACCGATCACGCCAATCTGCTCGGCGGTAAAGTGGCCATCCGTGGCGATGGTCAGCGGTATCGAGCCGGCCAGGCCGCCGTGCCAGACGATGAAGCCGGAGTAGGCGCTGGCTACCAACAGGCGATAGTCCACCCGCACCAGCTTGGCCAGTTCCTTGGCAAACAGTGCGCCCACTACCAGGCCGAAGCCCCAATTGATCCAGCTGGCGGCAAGCGAGACCAGCGTCACCAGGATGATGGCGCTACCGGGGCTCTTTGCCAGGCTGGCAAGCCGTTGCAACAGTCGCTTGACCGGAGGGGAGCTTGCCAGCATGAAGCCGGTAACCAGCACCAGCAGCATCTGCATCGAGAAGGTCAGCAGACTCCAGAATCCATCGCCCCAGAAGCGCATCACCGCCAGCGGTGTCTGTCGCTCCACCCCGATCGCCGCGGCGGCGGCAATGAGCGTCAGCAACAGAACGAAAATAAAAGGGTCGGGCAGGTAGCGTTCGACCAGCCTGACGGCCGGTTTCGAGATGGCCTTGAGCATGATGGCGTCTCTTGTTCTGGTTAGGAAAAGGGCGGGCTTATTGGAAAATAACGCAAACTCAGCATCTTGCACCCATCAGGTTGTCAACATTGCCGTGCCGGTCAGGGATTGTCAAAGCGTGTTAGCGGCGGCATGCCCGAGGCTTTCCAGCGAGTGCGGCGAAAATGCAGGTAGTAGCCTGCCAATGTCGCCGAGCGCACCAGTGCGAAAATCAGGAAGGCGAGCCACAGACCATGGTTGCCAAGCTCTCGGGTCAGCCACCAGACAGGCAAGTAGACGGCGAGCCCCGCAAAGATGCTGTTGCGCATTTCACGAATGGCGGTGGCACCGATGAAGACGCCATCGAACAGGTAGCTCCAGACGGCGATCAACGGCATGACGGCCATCCAGGGTAGGTACGTGGCCGCGGTGTCGCGCACGGCCGGCAGCCCCGTCAGCAGGGCGATCAACAGGTTCCCTCCCAGCGCAAAGGCCAGGGAAGCGCCCGCGGCGGTCACCAGCGAAAACAGCGCCGCGCTCTTGACCGCTTGTCCGAACTCATCCCAGCGACGCCGCCCCACGGCGCGCCCGACGATCGCCTCGGCGGCATGGGCGAAACCGTCCAGTGCATAGCTCGTGAGCATGATGAACTGCAGAAGTACCGCATTGGCGGCGAGCACCGTATCGCCCTGTGCGGCGCCGCGCGAGGTAAAGAACGCCATGGCGAACAGGAGCCCGAGGGTGCGCACGAAGAGGTTGGCGTTGACCTGAAAGAGCTCTGCATAGGCGCTGAGCCTGAGCAGCCGCTCGCGCAGGAAGCGGCCCCTGAGGTGGCCCAGCTGGCGCAGCACCAGGACGCCACCGAAGGCCAGCGCCGTGTAGTCGGCGATCACCGTGGCCCAGGCCACGCCGTCGCTGGTCATGCCCAGGCCGACCACGAACAGCAGGTCAAGAACGATATTGACGCTATTGGTCAGCACCAGGATCGCCAGCGTGACCCGCGAGTTCTGCTGGCCGAGGAACCAGCCAAGGATAGCGTAGTTGGCCAGCACCGCCGGGGCCGAGAGAATACGTATATGGGCGTACTGCGCGGCGAGCTCGGTGGCGACCGGGCTGGCGTCGAGCAGCCACAGCCCGAGCGCGATCAACGGGCGAGAAAAGAGGATCAACAGCACGCCGATGCCCGCCGCCAACAGCAGCGACTGGCCCAGCAGGTTGCGGACCTCGTCGTCGCTCTCACGGCCCACCGCCTGGGAGGTGAGCCCGGTGGTGCCCATGCGCAGGAAACCAAATCCCCAGTAGAGGAAACTGAACAGGGTGGCGCCCAGGGTCACGGCAGCCAGATAGCGCGAATCCGGTAGATGGCCGACCACGGCAGTATCCACCAGCCCCAGCAGCGGCACGGTGATGTTGGAGAGAATAATCGGCCAGGCCAGCGTCCAGATGCGCTTCGGACCGGCGTCAGGGTTGGCGGGGTGGGTCAAGGACACGTCGATTTCCGGTGGCCGTCAGACCGCGCAGCATGGTGGTGCACGCCCTGGAAAGCAACATCCCCACCAATGGTGGGGCTGTGCTGAAGGCAAGTGACTGGCGTTATTAGAAACGGTAGCCGATACCGGCAGTGACCAGGTCGATCTCAAGGCCCTCTCCGTCAGATTCGATGTCGTAGCGTTCGTATTCGAGACGCATGACTGCTTGGTTCACTACATACTCGGCACCGATACCGTAGAAAGGGTCAGTACCGTCATCACTGGTAGTTAATGAACCAGATTGCTCATAGTAATCTTCGCTCTCGTCTAACTCAGCATCCCAAGCAATCATGCCCAGCTTGCCGTAGACACTGAAACCGTTCTGGATGGGTAGTTTGCCCACTAAGCCGGCGGTGAATCCCTCGACGCTCAGCTTAGCCCGGCCAGAGTAACCGGGAGCTGATGAGTTTGCGCTGAACTCACCGAAATTAGCGTACCCAGCCTCAATAGCAAAGTTGGGGTTGAACTGGTAACCGGCAAACAGCTTGTAAGCAGTATCGCTATCATCCGAGCTTACATTCGGGTAGCCCAGGCTTTCGTAATAGCCTTCCATATCGAAATCCAGCTCAGCATTGCCAAGTCCGACACCGATATACGGCCCCTCGTCGGGGTTGTACTGGTTGTACGGGTAGTTCTGGGCGAAGGCGGGGCCGGCGACAAGACTGGCCAGGGCGGCGGTGGCGAACAGACGTTTCATCATGGGTTCCCTTGCATGAAATGACAGGCGTCGGCCTGCCAGACTGGGCAGCCGCCAGGAGCGGCTACCCTGTATGTAAGCTCATGTGAAAGACTGTCATACTAGCGGCTAAAAAGGCTAGCCTTAATTAGCTTTTATTGCGACATGGTGCGCGGTGATCAACGCACCGAGATTGAAGGGGGCAAGAAAATGCGGATGAAAGGCAAGGTACAGAAGGCTGGCATGCACGCGCTGATGGCAATGCTGGTATCCACGCCGGTCCTGGCTCAATCGAGTGGCCAGCATGTCGAGGCGCAGCCCCATGGCGCGGCCATGATCGCCGATGCGGTGATCGCCAGGCCATTGTTGGCAGCCGCCACGGTGGGGGGAACGGCACTCTTCCTGGTGGCTCTGCCCTTTACGGCCTTGGGGGGAGGCGTAGGCAGCTCGGCAGAGACATTGATCAAGACACCGGCCGAAGCCGCATTTCGTCGCTGCCTGGGGTGTACCGTCAGCAAGAGGGCAGATGAGCGGTAACGCCTGCCTGTGCATTCACCATCGGCGCCTCGCTCGATGAGCCAGGCGTTGCAGGCTGGCGTGGAGCCGACCGTTATCACGCCGCGGTAATGACGCGATACTTGTCCATCAGCTCGTCGTGGGACTCCTTGCGTTCCGGGTCGAGCGGAATGCAGTCCACCGGACAGACCTGCTGACATTGGGGTTCGTCGTAGTGGCCGACGCACTCGGTGCACAGGTTGGGGTCGATAACGTAGATTTCTTCCCCGGCCGAGATGGCCCCATTGGGGCATTCGGGTTCGCAGACGTCGCAGTTGATGCACTCGTCGGTGATCATCAGAGCCATGGGTTACCTCACGGAAATCGCTGGCCGGCCGCTTTCGGCCGTATCCGGGCGCGTTCGATCGGGATGCCGTTAATCCCGAGCTTCTGGGTCAGGTATTGTAATGGCTCTTCAGCGTCTCGGCGACCCTTGGATTCACGTGTTGGGAAACGTCGCCGCCGAGCTTGGCGATCTCGCGCACGAGGCTAGAGGAGATATAGGAGTTCTCCACCGCCGGGGTCAGGAACACGCTCTCCAGCTCCGGCATCTGTGCACGGTTCATGTTGGCCAGCTGCAGCTCGTACTCGAAGTCGGAAACCGCCCGCAGGCCGCGCAGGATGACCCGCGCCTGTTGCTGTTTCATGAGCTCGGTGAGCAATCCCGAAAAACCTATTACCTCCACGTTGTCGAGTCCCGACACCACCTCGCGGGCCAGGTCGATGCGAGTATCGAGATCGAGTACCGGGCCCTTGCCGGGACTGCCGGCGATGGCTACGACCACCACGTCGAAGAGCCTTGCGGCGCGTTCGATGAGATCGAAATGGCCGTTGGTGATGGGATCGAAGGTGCCGGGATAGATCGCCGTGGTCATCAGTGCTCTCCGTCGTCGAGTCGTCCGAAAGGGTTGTCCACCGCCAGCGATACCGGCTGTGCATAGCCGGGAATGTGGATGAACTCGTGGCTCATCTCGAGCTCGGTGCCTTCCAGCACGCCTTCCCCGAAGCGGTAGCGGGCCTGGAAGCGCCCACGGTCGGCCTCGCGAAGATAGTGCGCGGTGGCCTCGCGGGTGACGCGGCGACGCGCCTGCCAGTCGGTCACGGCGGCGTCGCCGTGGCGCTTGACCAGCAGACGTTCGGTGACCCGTGCCGAAAGCACCACACCGGTGGCGTTGTTGCCGCCAAAGCCCTTGGCATTGATGAACGCGGCATCGGCGACGAACGCCAGCGGCTCGCGTGAGAAGCGCAGCCGTTCGGAGCTGACGTCGTGGGCGACCTCGTCGAGGGTGGGAATGCCCGGCAGCAGGTCATGGGCGAAGCTGCCAAGGGCACTGGTCAGCTGGTCGCCGGCGGCGCTGCCCTGGGAATGACCGACGAAGGCCTTGATGGCGACGACCGGCCACGCCTCGATGCCATAGGCGCGGGCCACCAAATCGAAGACGTGCGACTCGGTCACGCGATTCTTGGGCGTACTGGTGCCGTGGGCATGCAGGAAGCTGCGCTCGCGCAGTGCCGTGTCGCCGAGCATGTCGCGGACCAGCGAGGCGGCCTTGCCCAATGTGATGTAGTTACCGATGCCCGGCGCCGAGATGGAACGCTTCCAGCCATCGGCATTGACGAAGACGCCGGGCACGCAGCCGTGAATCTCGGCCCCGACCTCCAGCGCCAGCGCGTCGTCCATCAGCATCACGAACTGGCTGGATTCGGCAATGGTGAAGCCGCAGTTGCGGGCGAAGGGGCGGCAGGCGCGCTGATAGTCGGTGTCGGTGAGCAGGTCGAGTGCATCGAGGGCTTTCAGGCTGTCATCGTCGGCCAGGGCGCCCATGGCGCGAAAGCCTTCGATGATCTCCGGCGTCACCGGCGCATCCGAGGTGCCCACCATGACCACGCGCCGCCGACCGGCGCGAATGTCCTCGACGCCGAGCCGCAGGTTGTAGAGGAAGGTGGCACAGGCACCGAGCGCGGCACCGGTTCCCCCCACGCTGCCCAGCACGTAGGCATTGAGGAAATCAGCGGGCATCTGGCTGTAGCCCAGCGGCATCTGCTTGGAAGTCGCGCGGTTACCCGACACGAAGCTCTTGAGCAGCCCACCCCAGCCTTCATCGTCGAGCTGGCCGATGGAGTTGCCGGCGTAGACGGCGATCGCGTCCGGGTCGAGGCGATCGCGCAGATTATCCCAGCCGAGGCCGCATTCGCCCAGGCAGTCGCTGGCCGAGAAGATCGCCATGGAAAGGCCACGCGGATGATGCACGCTGCGATAGAAGCGGCTCGGCTCGAAACCGCTGGGCAGCTGACCGGCGGCGCGCACCTGGGCGGTGCGGGTCTCGGGCAGCATCACGTCCAGGGTGCCGGCGGGGACGGTGACTTCCCGGACATGACGGTCGACGTCGCGGACCTGCCAGGTTGGCGGCAGGGTGTCGGGCAGTTGACGACGACGGATGCGAAAGGTCAACGGCGAGTCGATGGCCAGGTTCGCGCGGCGATTGGCCGGCAGGCCCGCCTCGTTGAAGCGCGGGTCCTCGATGCGGCGGATGAGGGTATGGTCGAGCACTTGCTGGCGTGTCTGCTCGACAATGACCGCGGCGTCCAGAACATTGCCCTCGGTGTCCTTCCAGGCATCCTCTTCCTGTCCATTGGCCAGGCGCATCATCGCTGCCAGGCCGAGCAGCGTGCTGGCCTGATCGTCGTCGGAAAGGGCGTCGAGCACGGTGCGGCGAAACGCCTGATGACCCGAGGTTCTGCCGGCGGGATTCACGCCGCCCATGCCGACGATCACCGGTAAATGTGACAAGCCGGAATCCTCGCTGTGCTGTTGGAAGTCTGCTGATCGCTTATGGTTATCAGGCCATCGATCATAGCACTCGCTCCGGCATGGCGTCATGCAGCGGCCGGGGCAACATGACGATAGGCAGGTCCACGCAGCGGAATCGTAGCTGCTAGAATCGCTTTTCCGTGTCCTGTCCGGTTGACGGTCCATGCAAGCCAGCTCCCGTTCCATCGTATCGAATCAGTCGGGTCCCCACGATGACCTGCCCAGGCGTGTGGGGCGCGCGCTGACTCACCCGCTGCAAAAGCCCGTGGCCGAGCATACTCGCGAGGCCTTCACGGCCGCCGCGCGCTGGCGCAACGCGCTCGGCGAATCGCCGTTGATCCTCGATGCCGGCTGCGGCGTTGGCCTCTCGACCCGCCGGCTCGCCAAGCAATTCCCTGACCATGCGGTGATGGGTGTCGATCGCAGCGCCGATCGGCTGTCGCGCGAACATGGCCCGCTCCCCGCCAATGCCTTGCTGGTACGCGCCGACCTGGTGGACTTCTGGCGCCTGGCGCTGGCCGATGGCTGGCAGCCGGCGCGCCATTACCTGCTCTACCCCAACCCTTATCCCAAGGCGTCCCAGCTCAAGATGCGCTGGCAGGCGCATCCGGTCTTCCCTGCCATTCTGGCCCTGGGGGGCAGGTTTGAGCTGCGCTCCAACTGGCGGCTCTATGTCGAGGAATTCGCACTCGCCATCACCCAGGCAACCGGCGCGGCGGTAGACGCCGCACGCTACGAACCCGAGGACGATTACCTGACGCCTTTCGAGGCAAAGTATCATCACAGTGGCCACGCATTGTGGCGATTGACGGTGACGCTGCCCCACCGTCCGCAGCTGCTGCCCTGAGCGTGCCGACCGGCTTGCCTGCACAGTGCATTGCAGGGCAGAAGAGGAGATAGGGAGTCAGCGTGCACGGTGATCGCGAAACCGTTCTCCCAGCGTATGGCGCAGCCAGCGCGCAATGGGTCCCTGATTCCGATCACGACGCGAAATCGTCTCCACCTCGACCACCGGGGCAATGCCCAGGGCCTCGCTGTCGAGAGTCACCAGACGGTCGTAAAAGGGCGGGTAGTGCGCGATATGCTGCGGAACCAGCGCCCAGCCGAGGCCTCGGGTCGCCAGCTCGCCCATTGAATAGAAACTATTGAGGCGCCAGAACCGGGCGCCAAGCGGCCTGCCGGTGTCGCCAAGGGGTCGCGAAGTGATCATCAGCTGACGATGGCCGGCCAGGTCGCTGACGGCCGGCGCTGACAGCTGCGCCAGCGCGTGCTCGCAGCCGACCACCAGGACCTGTTGCAGTTGCGCGATGCGAATCCCCTCGAGCAGTGAACCCTGACCCTGCTGGCGCAAGAGAATGCCGAGATTCGCCGTGCCGTCCTCTACCCAACCGGCAATATCGTCTTGGGAGCCATAGAGCAGGGTCAGCTGCAGGGCCGGGAAGAGATGGGCCAGCGCTTCCAGGGTCTCGTCCACGGGTGGCATCTCGACCAGCGCCTCGTCGATGGCGGCGACCAGATGCGCTTCCTCGCCCTGAACGATGGAGGCGGCGCGGGCCTCGAGACGCTGACATTGCCGGAGCACCGCCCTGGCCTCATGCACGAGGGCCTCTCCTGCCGGTGTCAGGCGTGGCAGCCGACAACGGCGATCGAACAGCGGGCAGCCGAGGTCGAGCTCGAGATGCGCGATGGCAGTGCTGACCGCGGACTGGGCCTTGCCCAGATGGCGCGCCGCCGAGGAGAACGAGCCCTTCTCGGCAGCGGCGATCAGGCTCTCCAGCTGGTCCAGGCTCCAACGCACGGGAAGCTCCTTCTTCAAGGGGAATAGCCGCGGCTTGTCTCCAAACTATCTGATTTGGCGATGGATACCAACTCGCCTCCATCGTTATGATGGCTAGACTAGGGGCGTTGTCGCGACCCGACCGGTCCGGCGCGTGGATAGGTAGAGGTGGGCGATGCGCTCCTGGAAAGAACGAATGGCTCATAGCATGCTCTTCGAGCTGGGTGGCCTGGTGCTTGTCACGCCGCTGGCTAGTCTGTTGTCGGGACATGGCTTGGGCGATATCGGCGTATTGGCGCTCGGCCTGGCAACGCTCGCCATGCTCTGGAACCTGGTCTGGAACCGCCTGTTCGACCGCTGGGTACCGACGCGTCGGCGCAGCTTCCTTCAACGCCTGGCACAGGCGCTGGGCTTCGAGTCGGGCCTGTTGATCATGACCCTGCCGGTGGTGGCGTGGTGGCTCGAGGTGGGTTGGCTGGAGGCGCTCTGGCTAGATCTCGGTTTCGTGGTGTTCTTTCTGTGTTATGCGATGGTCTTCAATACGGCGTTCGACGTGGTGATGCGCCGTCGCCTGGCGCAAGGAGGTGTGCGTTGAGTTTTATCTATCTGGCCTTGGCGATCATTGCCGAGGTCATCGGTACCAGCGCACTCAAGGCCTCGGAGGGTTTCACCCGGCTATGGCCGAGCGTCACGGTGGTAGTGGGCTACGGTGTGGCGTTTTATCTGCTTGCGCTGGTGCTGCGCAGCATTCCCGTCGGCATCGCCTACGCCTTCTGGGCCGGGCTGGGGATCGTGCTGGTCACCCTGGTCGGGATCGTGGTGTACGGCGAGAAGCCGGACCTGCCGGCGCTGGTGGGTCTGGCGATGATCGTTGGCGGCGTGGTGGTCATTCAGGTTTTCTCCTCGGTCTCGGCCCATTAAGCTGGCTCATTCTTCCGGCTTACCCCAGACCCAGGATGCCTGCCTCCCATGTGTGACCGATACAAGCTGTTTCGACTGACCTTGCTGCTGTTAAGTGTCGTCCTGTCGGCTGTCCAGGCCCAAGCCCAGGCATCGGGTTTCAGCGGTTTGTCCGCGCTGGTCGAGCGGGGATTTCTGGTCAGCGCCGAGGCGCGATTGCTCGATAACAACGAAGTGCTCGGGGCGATCGAACCCAAGCGTCAGCTGTCGCCGGCCTCGGTGAGCAAGGCTTATGTGGCGGCCGCCGCCCTGGATCGTTGGGGGCCGCAGCATCGCTTCGACACGCGGCTGGTGAGCGAGGGTAACCTCGACGCGCACGGCAGGCTGCATGGTGACCTGGTGTTCGATGGCAGCGGCGACCCGGCGCTGAGCTCCGAAGATCTCTGGCGGCTGGTCCAGCGGCTGCATCAAAGGGGCGTTCGCGAAGTCGACGGACGACTGGTAATCAGCCAATGGCGCTTCGGTCCGGTGGAGTGCATTACCACCGATCGCTGCGATGCTCACTCGCGGGTGGACAATGCCTACAGCGCGCTGTTGTCCTCGGCCGGCATTAATCATGGCAGCTGGTGCGTGAACGTGGCGCCCGGGGCGGCTGCCGGCGAGCCTGCCCGCATCACCAACTGCGACAGCCACACGCCGCTCATCGATATCAACAACCAGGTCGTGACCCGGCCCGACGACAGCGGCACGGAACTGCATGCCGAGCGCATCTCGCGCGGGGCGGGCGACACCATGGTGGTCAAGGGGCAGATGTCGCTCAACGCTTTGCCGCGTCAGCTGTATCGCGCGAGTTCCGACCCGGCCCTGCAGACCGCCACACTGCTCAAGGCGATGCTCGACGAGGCCGGCGTCGCGATCAAAGGCGAGGTAGTGACCAGCATCGCCGAGCCACCTCCGGCCGCCTGGCGGCTCGCGCAGGTGGAGGGTAAGCCCCTGCAGGAAGTGCTGCTTCGCACCATGAACTATTCCAACAATTTCATGGCCGACATGCTGGCACTGGACCTGGTCCGCACGCCGCGGGCCACTCTCGACCTCGGCGGCGCCGCCATCGAGCGGTTCGTGGCCGGCATTCCCGGGCATGGCGAACTGACGCTGCGCAGTGGCAGTGGCCTGACGCCCGACAACCGTACCTCGGCGCATGGCATCAACACCTTGCTTGAGAGCATGTATCATCGCCCTTCGCTGTTTCCCAGCTTCGTCGCGAGCTTCCAGTCGCCCGGCAATGGCGTGATGCGGTTCATTCGCCGTGGCTCGTATGACTTTCAGCATAATGTCATGCTCAAGACTGGCACGCTCAACGAGCCGGTGGCGGTGCGTGCGATCGGCGGTTACTTTCGCACCCAGCGCGGCCGCTGGGGCGTCTTCAGTGTCCTGGTCAACGGCACCTCGACCACGCCCTGGCTCAACTGGACCCAGGTATTCGATCCGCTTACCGAGGATCTCACCCGCATGATCACCGAGCACTGACTATTGGCCATTGACAGGGACGGCCCCATGAAACCCCGACATACCGGCTGGCGACACCTCGTGCACTCCACGCGGTATTCGCTCAAGGGCCTGCGCGCCGCCTGGCTCAATGAGGCGGCCTTTCGCCAGGAGCTCGGCCTTTGCGTGGTGTTGCTGCCGCTGGCCTGGTGGGTCGGCGACGGTCCGGTGGAATGGATACTGCTGGTGGGTAGCTGTCTGATGGTGTTGATCGTCGAATTGCTCAACAGCGCCATCGAGAGTGTGGTGGATCGCATCGGCACCGAGCACCACGAGCTTTCCGGGCGGGCCAAGGACATCAGTTCGGCCGCCGTGATGCTGTCGTTGCTCGCCGCCGGGCTGACCTGGGGCCTGCTGGCCTGGCAGAAATACCTGGGTTGATATTCTCGCTGCCGGGTTATGGCGTGGAGGCGGCTTCGCTATGCTGGTGACATCAGCGAACCGGATACGAGAACGCCATGGCCCTTCCCGATAATTTCCTGCCACTGACCGACATCCCCGAGCCATTGCGCCCGCCGCTGGCGCATGTTCGTGAGCGCCTGGCCGCCGCGCTGGAACAAGCCGACAACCTGGCCGATATGACCGGCGCAGAATCGCCCCTCGAGGACTGGCTGGCGCTGTCGGAGGCCCGACGCGAGCAGCTTGCCAGGGTGCTGGCGGTGTCGAGCTTTGCCGCCGATACGCTGGTGCGCTATCCGGAGTGGTTGTTTCACCTCGATGCCAGCGGCGAGCTCGAGACCGCCCCGGAAGCCGAGACGCTGCGCGGCTGGCTCGATGAGCGCCTCGAGTCCGCCGAGGACGAAGCGGCGCTGCAGGGGGCCGTGCGCCGCTTTCGCCGCGCGCGCATGCTGGGCATCGTCTGGCGCGACCTGACCCGTCCGGTGGGTACCGACATGTGGGCGACCGGCGCGGCAGTCTCGCATCTCGCCGAGACTTGCCTTGAAAGCTCGCTGGCCTGGCTCGAGGCGCATGTCGCACCGCGCTGGGGCTATCCCGCACCGCGACGCGACGGCAGCGAGCAGCGCCTGGTGGTGCTGGGCATGGGCAAGCTGGGGGCCGGCGAGCTCAACCTGTCTTCCGATATCGACCTGATCTTCGCCTTCCCCGAAAAAGGCGAGACCGAGGGCGGCCGCAAGGCCCTCGAGCATCAGGAATACTTCACCAAACTCGGCCAGAAGTTGATCACCGCGCTCGACGCGGTGACCGCCGACGGTTTCGCCTTCCGCGTCGACATGCGCCTGCGCCCGCTGGGCGAGGGTGGCCCGCTGGTGGGCAATTTTCCGATGCTGGCCGGCTACTACCAGGATCAGGGCCGCGAGTGGGAGCGCTACGCCATGCTCAAGGCGCGGCCGGTCGCCGGCGACCGCGAGGCCGGCGCCGAGCTGCTGGCCAGCCTGCGCCCCTTCGTCTATCGCAGGTACTTGGATTTCGGGGCCATCGAATCGCTGCGCGAACTCAAGTCGATGATCAACCGCGAGGTGCGGCGCAAGGGCATGGAGGGCAACATCAAGCTCGGCCCCGGCGGCATCCGCGAGGTGGAGTTCGTGGTCCAGGCCTTTCAACTGATACGGGGCGGCCGCGACACCGAGTTGCAGGTCACCTCGCTGAAGACGGCGCTGGAACGTCTACCCGAACTCGGCCTGCTGCCCCAGGAGGTGGTCGACGAACTGCTGCCCGATTACGCCTTCCTCCGCGATCTGGAGCACGTGCTGCAGGCGCTGGAAGACCGTCAGACCCAGACGCTCCCCCAAGACGATATCGACCGCGAGCGCGTGGCCCTGGCGCTCGGCATGGCGGACTGGCCGGCGGTAATCGCGCGGCTGGACGAAGTTCGCGGCCGGGTACGCCAGCACTTCGATGCGGTGATTGCTGACCCCGAGGACGAGGTGGAGGAGAGCGGCGATACCGAGGAGAGCGTGGCGGTCGGCCTGGAGGAGTGGCGCGCGCTATGGCGCGATGAGCTCGAAGACAGCGAGGCCGCGGCCCTGCTGGAAGCGGCCGGTTTCGCGACGCCAGACGTCGCCATGCGGCGCCTGCGAACGCTGCGCCATTCACGCCAGATAAAGGCCATGCAGCGCATCGGCTTTGATCGTCTCGGTGCCCTGATGCCGATGCTGCTCGACGCCGTGGCGGGCAGCGAGGCGCCGGATACCTCGCTCGAGCGTGTGTTGCCGCTTATCGAGTCGGTATTGCGGCGCACCGCGTACCTGGCACTGCTGCGCGAGAATCCCGACGCCCTGGGGCACCTGATGGGGCTGTGTGGCGCGAGTCCCTGGATCGCCGAGCAGTTGGCCCGTCATCCGGTCCTGCTGGACGAGCTGTTGACCCCCGAAACGCTCTATACACCGGCCGACAAGGTGCTCCTTTCGGACGAGCTGCGCCAGGCCCTGGGTCGCCTTCCCGAGGACGACGAGGAGGCCCAGCTCGAGGCCTTGCGGGTCTTCAAGCACGCCCAGGTGCTCCACGTGGCGGCCTCCGATATCGCCGGTACGCGTCACCTGATGAAGGTCAGCGACTATCTCACCTATATTGCCGAGGTGATCCTCGAGGCGGTGCTGGCCATGGCCTGGAAGCACCTGACGCGCAAGCATGGTTTTCCCCAGCGTCGCGACGGGGAGCGAGCCGGCACCGAGCCCGAGTTCCTGATCGTCGGGTATGGCAAGCTCGGCGGCATCGAGCTCGGGTATGACTCCGACCTGGACCTGGTGTTCATCCACGATGCCGCAAGCCAGGGTAGCACCGACGGTAAGCGCCCGCTGGACAATGCCGTGTTCTTCACGCGTCTGGGGCAGCGGATCATCCATCTGCTCACCGCCATGACGCCCTCGGGGACCCTCTACGAGGTGGACATGCGCCTGCGGCCCTCCGGTAACTCAGGGCTTCTGGTCACGCCGCTGGAAGCCTTCGCCGACTATCAATACCACCAGGCCTGGACCTGGGAGCATCAGGCACTGGTGCGGGCGCGGGTAGTCGCCGGTAATGCGACCCTTGCCGAGCGCTTCGCCGCGATTCGTGGCGAGATACTTGGTGGTGAGCGCGATCTCGAGGCGTTGCGTGTCGAGGTGGTCAAGATGCGTCACAAGATGCGCGATCATCTGGCCAGCAAGGGCAAGGGCGACGATTTCGACCTGAAGCACGACCCCGGCGGCATGGTCGATATCGAGTTCCTGTGCCAGTACGCGGTGCTTTCCATGTCCCAGGAAACCCCCGATCTATTGGCCTGGAGCGACAATATTCGTATTCTGGAAACCTTGGAAGCGACCGGTCGCCTGCCGGAGGAGGATTGCCAGCGCTTGCGTGATGCCTACCTTGCCTACCGCAGTGCCGTCCACCGCGCCTCCCTGACCCGCGAGGCGAAGCGGGGGCGCGACGCCGATTTCCAATCGCATCGTCAGGCCGTGACCGAACTCTGGCAGCGCCTGCTCGAGCCACAGGAGGCGCCGCAATGAAGGGCGCCTTCGTTATGATACTCGGACAGGCAGACGAATTTGACGACAACACGCAGAGCACACGAAAGGACGTAGATTATGTCGATGGCTGACCGTGACGGTCTCATCTGGTTCGATGGCGAGCTGGTTCCCTGGCGCGATGCCCAGGTGCACGTGCTGACCCACACCCTGCATTACGGCATGGGTTGCTTCGAGGGCGTGCGTGCCTATGCCACCGAGCAGGGCACGGCCATATTTCGCCTCAAGGAACATACCGACCGCCTCTTTGACTCCGCCAAGATTCTTGGCATGGCGATGCCCTTTGGTAAGGCGCAGATCAACGAGGCGTGCCGGGCCGCGGTGCGCGAGAATGGCCTCGAGGAAGCCTACCTGCGCCCCATGGTGTTCTTCGGTAGCGAGGGCATGGGGCTGCGCGCCGACAACCTCAATACCCACGTGATCGTCGCCGCCTGGGAATGGCCGTCGTACATGTCACCCGAGTCGCGCGAGCTCGGCATCAAGGTGCAGACCTCCTCCTTCACCCGCCACCACGTCAACATCGCCATGACCCGGGCCAAGGCCAACGGACAGTACATCAATTCGATGATGGCACTGGCCGAGGCGCAGCGCGGCGGCTACGACGAGGCTCTGCTGCTCGACCCCCAGGGCTATGCCGCCGAGGGGTCCGGCGAGAATCTCTTCGTGGTCAAGAACGGCGTCATCTACACGCCGATGCTGACCTCCTGCCTGAACGGCATCACCCGCAACACCGTGCTGCACATGGCCGAGCATCTAGGGTATGAGCTGCGCGAGAAGCTACTGACCCGCGACGAGATCTACATCGCCGACGAGGCCTTCTTTACCGGGACCGCCGCTGAGGTGTTGCCGATCCGTGAGCTCGATGGGCGCAATATCGGCGAGGGCCGACGCGGGCCCGTCACCGAGCAGATCCAGTCGCTGTACTTCGACCTGGTCAAGGGCAAGCAGACGCTGGAGGCCGACTGGCTGACGCCGGTGGCGTGAATCGCTGCCTCCCTCCAGGCTCCTGGAGTTTCTGAAGCCCCCGCCTGTGACGACAGGCGGGGGCTTTTACCTTCTGAACAGCGTTCAGGACGCCACCTCCTGAAAACGTCAGTGAATACAAAATAGCCAGATTGGTCATTTCTCTCCGGCAGCTGCGTTGCGCCTAAACAAGGGCCGGCACTAAGCTCCACTATCCAACTTGCAGACAGGCAAGTTGAAGAATAAATACTAGAACGTCAGGAGAGTATCATGTTCAAGAAAACCACGCTGGCAGCCTCTATCTTAATGTTATCCGCGACCACTGCGTCTGCAGATGGCCCCTATAAAATCGGCATTACGCAAAATAATGTGGGTGTCGATAGTTACCAGACGACCTATGAAAGTGCCTTCGAGAAAGCGGCAGAAGCGAACGATAATGTCGAGGTCGTTATCCTCGATGCCGGAGGAGACGTGGCGCGACAGATTGGCCAGGTCAACAATCTGATTCAACAGCGAGTGGATGCCATTATCATATGGCCGACCAACGGCCAGGCCGTCATACCTGCCCTTCGCCAAGCCCATCGGGCCGGCATCCCGGTGATTGTGACGAATTCAAAGATCGCTGAAGCCGGAATGGAATTCATCGCCGCCTTCTCCGGACCCGACAATGTCCAGCAGGGGGTCTCGTCCGCCGAGATGATGTGTGATGCCCTCGGGGGTGAGGGACAAATCGTCCAGGTTGCCGGTCAACCGGGTTACACCACGGCCATGGAGCGCTCGCAAGGCTTCGAGGAGCGGCTGGCGGAGGTATGCCCCGGCGTCGAACTCGTGGAGACCCAGCCCGCCGACTGGAACCGCGAGAAGGCTCAGCGCGTCATGGAAAACTTCCTCACCAAGTACAATGACATCGACGGCGTTTATGCCGGAGATGACAACATGGGAGTGGGTGCCTTGAATGCGGCCAAGGGAGCCGAGCGGGCCGAAGGAATTATCTTTATCGGTGCCACCAACTTTGCCGTAGGTTACGAGGCTATCGAGCGTGGTGAGTACTATGGCTCCATCTATCAGTCTCCAGTCGATGATGCCGAGGCAGCACTGCAGACGGCGCTCGATATCCTGGCGGGAAAAGAGGTGCCGAAGATGAACTTCTTCGAAACTCCCAAGATTACGGCTGCCAATATCGGCGAGTTTGAAAAGCCTGTCTTCTGATGCGCCAAGTTCGCGGCTCGCGAACAGTTTGCGAGCAATCCTTCATCAATACGCCTTGGCTTTACTATCGGGTGCGTGAGCTTTTCGTTTCCGGTGTCACGTCTGTCAGCGGCGATAGATAGTAAAAAGCACAAGGCGATATCCAGGCAGGTGAGCAACATGGCTACTGCAGAACAAGGCAGCAATAGAGTGATGTTTGGCAGAGTAAGTAAGTCAGGCCTGATGAGTTTTCTGTCGGCTCAGGGAATATTGATCTTCTTCCTGCTCAGCATGGTGGTGTTCTCTTTCTTTTCCGAGCAGTTCCTGTCGCAGTCCAACGTCATGACGGTGGTTCGCCAGGCATCGATTATCGGCATCATCGCCGTCGGGGTGACCGTCGTGATCATCGGCGGCAATCTGGACCTGTCGGTTGGGTCAATGCTCTCTTTCGCGACCGTGCTGGTCGTCGATCTCCATGACAAGGTCGGACCCACTACTGCCATCATTCTCATGTTCGCTTTGACACTGATGGTGGGGGCAATCAATGGTTTTCTGGTGGGCTTCATGCGGCTGAATTCACTGATCGTGACCTTGGCGATGCTGTCGGCGATCCAGGGCGGCATCCTGATCTATAGCGGTGGCCAGAATGTCGATATCGCCAACCAGGACGGTACCTGGTTCTCGGTCTTCGGTCGTGGCTACGTGGCGGGGATTGCCGTACCCGTGGTCATCTTCGCTGTCCTTGCCATCATCGTGCAGATTGTCATGTCCTACACCAGTTACGGCAGGCGAATCTTCGCCGTCGGGGGGAACCCCGTGGCCGCCGTCTATTCGGGCATCAGGAAGAACTGGTGCGTCTTCAGCACCTATCTGATCTCGGCATTCTGCGTTGCCTGTGCCGCTCTGGTGCTGGGGTCACGCGTCATGGGTTCCCAGAACAATGTGGGTCAGGGTTACGAGCTGCTGGTGTTGGCCGGGATCATACTGGGGGGGACCAGCCTTCTGGGCGGCGCCGGGAGCATCTGGAAGACAGTGATCGGTGTGCTGATCCTGGGCTTCATCCAGAACGGTCTGTTGTTGATGGGCTACCCCTATTACACCCAATGGCTCGTCACCTGGGTGATCATCATCCTGGCCGTCTGGCTGGACCTTGCCAACAAGCGCAAGCGTCTCCTTACGACCCATTCCTGAACATGGTGAACAACATGATAAATGTGAAGGGTTTTCTCAAGGGTGGCGGTTTTGTTCAGCCAATATGGGTGTTCGTCATCGTCATTACCGTCTTCTTCAGTTTTATGTCAGATTATTTCCTGTCGGTCGGGAACCTGACGAATATTCTGGTGCAGACATCGACCATCGGCTTGATTGCCCTGGGCATGACCTACGTGATGATCAACGGCAATATCGATCTCTCCGTGGGTGCCATCCTGGGCCTGGCGGCGTCGCTGTCGGTGGGGCTGCAAGACTATGGCCTGGCGGTGGCCGTGATAGCGGCGCTGGCGTCGGGCCTGATCATTGGCGCCATCAATGGTCTGATCGTCTGGAAGACCGGCGTCAACGCCTTCATCGTCACGTTGGGGGCCATGATCGGGGTCCGTGGCCTGATCTTCGTCTACACCGGAGAACAATCTTTCTACGCAACCAACTTTGCCTTCTCGGACTTCGGTGCGGCTTCGATTGGGCCCTTTCCGCTGCTGGCCATCATCTTCCTCGTCTGCGCACTGATAATGCATCTGGTGTTGAAGAAGACCGGCCACGGTCGCAACACCTTCGCCGTCGGCGGCAACGCCGAAGCGGCGCTGGATGCCGGGATTCGCATCGGCCGCCACATGACGATCAACTTCATCATCGTGGGCTTCTTCGCCGCCCTGGCGGGTGTACTCCTGGCGACCCAGATGGGAGCGGCAACGCCCAACCTGGGGCGCGACTATGAACTCTGGACCATCACCGCCGTGGTGCTCGGTGGCACCAAGCTGACGGGCGGTTACGGCAGCATCACAGGCACTCTTGGCGGCGTGCTCGCCATCGGCATCCTCCGCAATGGCATGAACATGATGCAGGTGCCGGCCTTCTACGTCCTGGTGATTCTCGGGGTGATCCTGATTTCCGTCCTGGTCATTGACCAGAAGCTCAATGTCCATGCCAGCAAGGGAGTCAGCATATGAATACCTCAGCCACCCGCAGCCATGTTGCTGATCATTCGGGCGCAGCGGCTCCCGTACTTTCACTGATCGATATCACCAAGAAATTCCCGGGTGTCGTGGCCCTCAACAAGGTGAGCTTCGACGTCCGGCCTGGCGAGGTGCATGCACTGCTCGGCGAGAATGGTGCTGGCAAATCGACACTGATGAAGGTGCTTGCCGGCAAGCACCAGCCCAACGGGGGAAAGATCGTTCTGGAAGGCGAGGAGAAGTCCTTCGAGAATCCCAAGCAGGCCAAGAAGAGCGGCATCGTGCTGATTCATCAGGAGCAGTCATTGGTGCCCGAGATGTCGGTGGCCGAGAACATCTATCTGGGTAGTCTGCCGCTCAAATGGGGAAACCGCGTCGACTGGAAGAAGTTGCATGCGGACAGCACCGAAATCCTTCAGCGGCTCAAGTGTTCCTTCACGTCGCGGGAAATGGTCAGTCACCTCTCGATTGCCAAGAAACAGATGGTCGAGATTGCGCGCGCACTGGTCTTCACTCCCAAGGTCGTGGTCTTCGACGAGCCGACCGCCTCCCTGACCGATCACGAGAAACCGGTACTGTACGACATTATCAAAACTCTGCAGGAGCAGGGCGTCGGCATCGTCTACATCTCGCATCGTATGGACGAAATCTTTCATCTCTCTCAGCGGATCACGGTGCTCCGGGACGGCGAATACAACGGGACCGTCAATACCGCCGAGACCAATGAGGATGAAGTCACCAAGCTGATGATTGGTCGTAGCCTCGAACTCGACCACGCCAGCAAACCCCACGATTTCAAGGAGAACATGCTGGAACTTCGTCACCTCACGGTGGATGGGGTCTTCGAAGACGTCAGTTTTAATGTGCGCAAGGGCGAGATCGTCGGTATGTACGGCCTGGTGGGGGCGGGACGCTCAGAAGTCGCCGAAACCATCTTCGGGCTGCGCCGTCCATCGTCCGGCGAGATCCTTCTCGAAGGCAGGGCCGAGACGATCGGTTCCAGCCATGAGGCGGTGGAAAAGGGCATTGCCCTGGTACCGGAGGATCGCAAGGACCAGGGCCTGATCCTGGGGATGAACTGTCGCGACAACATGACGTTGTCTGCCCTCGGCAGCGTGTCGTCGATGGGGTTCATGAAGACCAGTGCCGAGAAAGTGGTGCACGACAAGTATCAGTCCGCGATGAAGATCAAGACGCCGAGTTGGCGGCAGAAGGTCGGTAACCTCAGTGGGGGCAACCAGCAGAAGATTGTCATCGGCAAATGGCTGCACACCCATCCGAAGCTGCTGATCCTGGACGAGCCGACCCGGGGAATCGACGTCGGCTCCAAGGCCGAGATCCATGCCCTGATCAAGGAATTGGCGAGAACGGGGTATGCCGTGCTGGTGATCTCCTCCGAAATGCCCGAGGTCCTGGGCGTCAGCAACCGCATCATTGCCATGTATGACGGACGGATCACGGCGGAGTTCGACGGGGACGCAGTTTCCGAGGATGAGCTGGTGCATGCGATCACCGGCCAGGTCGCGCAGGCGCCCAAGGTCGCGACTGCCATAACCG
The DNA here is from genome assembly GCF_900116705.1 of Halomonas korlensis. GTDB lineage: Bacteria > Pseudomonadota > Gammaproteobacteria > Pseudomonadales > Halomonadaceae > Halomonas > Halomonas korlensis. The sequence goes on from NZ_FPBP01000009.1 coordinate 105,229, forward strand.
ATGATGCGACGGTGCCCTGACGCACTCACGTTTCCTTTGTCTTTTCGATCCCACAACGTGCGTCGCCTTCTTCGAGGCGGCGACGGGACACTCACGGCAGCAACGAGGACTCCTCCATGACGCCATTCACCTACAACGGATTGCCTTCACGGGTCATCTTCGGCCACGGGACCCTCTCCCGGCTGGCCGAGGAGGTGGCGTCGCTGGGTTGCCACCGCGTGCTGGTGCTCTCCACGCCCGAGCAGGAGGGCCAGGCTCGCCAGGTACTCGAGCACCTCGGCGAGCGGGGCGCAGGTATCTTCGCCGAGGCAAGGATGCATACCCCCGTCGAGGTCACCGAAAAAGCATTGCCGATCATCGCCTCTCTCGACATCGATGGCGTGGTCGCCATCGGGGGCGGCTCCACCATCGGCCTGGGCAAGGCCATCGCGCTGCGCACCGACCTTCCTCAGGTGGTGATTCCCACCACCTATGCCGGCTCCGAAATGACGCCGATCCTCGGCGAAACCCAGAATGGCCTCAAGGCGACGCAGCGCACCCTCAAGGTACTGCCGGAGGTAGTCGTCTATGACGTCGACTTGACGCTGGGCCTGCCCGTCGGCATGTCCGGCACCAGCGGCATCAACGCCATCGCCCATGCGGTGGAGGCGCTCTATGCCCAGGATCGCAACCCGGTCATCTCACTGATGGCGGAAGAGGGCATCACGGCACTCGCCCGCAGCCTACCGATCATTGCCGGCAATCCCGGTGACCACGACGCCCGCTCGGATGCCCTCTACGGCGCCTGGCTTTGCGGAGCCTGTCTGGGCTCGGTGGGGATGTCGCTGCATCACAAGCTCTGCCATACCCTGGGCGGCTCTTTCGACCTGCCCCATGCCGAGACGCATACCATCGTGCTGCCTCACGCCGTGGCCTACAACGCCGAGGCCGCGCCCGAGGCGATGGCCCGCATCGCCAGAGCGCTGGGCAACCGCGATGCTGCCGGCGGCCTTTATGACCTGGCAAGCGCGGTGGGGGCTCCCTTGGCGCTGCGAGATATCGGCATGCAGGCGCGCGATATCGACAGGGCCACCGAGATTGCCACGCGCAATCCCTACTGGAATCCGCGCGAGATAGAGACCGACGCTATCCACCGCCTGCTGAGCGATGCCCATGCCGGCCGACGCCCGACGACCATGGAGGCCATCGAATCATGAAGACCTTGCTGACCAATGCCACCGTCCTGACCATGGACCCGCAACTCGGTGACCTGGAGCGCGGCCAGGTGCTGGTGGAGGACGACCGCATTCTGGCCGTCGGTCACGACCTGCCGTCGCACGCGGCGGCGGTGGTCGATTGCCGAGGCGGCATCCTGATGCCCGGTCTGGTCAATGCCCACATGCACACCTGGCAGACGGCCCTGCGTGGCGTCGCCGCCAACTGGACGTTGCTCGAGTACTTTGGCCATGTGCATCGTGGCCTGGCGGCGCTGTTCACGCCCGACGACATCCGGATTGCGACACATATGGGCGCCCTGAACCAGCTCAACTGCGGCACCACCACGCTGGGTGATTGGTGTCACAACAACCCGACCTCGGCGCACACCGATGCGGCAGTCGAGGGGCTACAGGCGTCGGGTATCCGTGCGGTCTTCTTCCATGGCTCCCCGAAGCCCGACCCCAAGCCGGGCCAGCCGCATTTCAGCGAGATTCCCCATCCCCGCGGTGAGGTCGAGCGGCTGCTCGCCGGCTCGCTGGGCGACCCCGACGGCCGCGTGACGCTGGGGCTGGCCATCCTCGGACCGCATTACTCCACACTTGACGTGTCGCTGCACGATTTCGCCCTCGCCAAGGAATTCGGCCTGGTCGCCTCCATGCACCAGGGCGGCGGCAAGGCGGTCAGCCCAGGCAGCTGGGATGTGATCGAGGAGCAAGGGCTACTGGGCCCCGATATCAATATCGTGCACGGACAGAGCCTGGATGACGGCCAACTGGCCCGCTTCTGCGCAAAGGGCGTGACCTTCTCCATCGCGCCGGAAAACGAGATGACCCAGGGGCATGGCTTCCCGATCACCGGCCATGTTCGCCGGCATAAGGGTGTCGTATCGCTGGGCGTGGATCTCGAATCGGTAATATCAGGCGACATGTTAACGGTGGCCCGCATGGCATTGGGCATGCAGCGCTCGCTGGACAACGACGCCTCGCGACGCGAGCAGGGCAGCATCCCTGACACCTCCACCATCCGCACCCGCGAGGCACTGGAATGGATCACTATCGACGGGGCCCGCGCTCTCGGTCTCGACGCGCGTATCGGTAGCCTGACGCCTGGCAAGCAGGCCGACATCGTGCTGCTGGACACGGTGCTTCTGAACATGCAGCCCGTCAGTGACCCGGTATCGAGCGTAGTCATGCAGGCAAGCCTCGCCAATGTCGACAGCGTCATGGTGGCGGGTGAATTTCACAAGCGAAACGGCAGGTTGTTGGAAGACGTGGAGGACGGCGTCAGGCAGCTCGAAGTCTCCGGTCACCGCATCTATGCCGAACTGCAGTTGCGTGAGCAAGAAACACGGGAAAAACAGGAGACATCATCATGACAACCACCTCCAGGGTCGCCTGGGTCGGTCTTGGCAAGCTCGGCCTGCCCATGGCCGCCAGGATCGTCGGCGCCGGCCACGTCGTTCAGGGCTTTGACCTCAGCGCCCAGCGGATGGGACTGGCCGAGGCCGTCGGGATCCGTGCCTACGCGGATCTTGCCTCTGCCATCGAGGGCTGCACGCTAGTGTTCGTCTCGATTCCCGATGACAAGGCGCTGCTCGGCCTGACGCTCGACTCGGGCGATCTGATCGAGAAGATGGCGCCGGGTAGCGTGCTGATCGAGACCAGCACCGTCAGCATCGAGGCCTCTGCTCGGGTGGCCGCCGCCGCCAACAAGAGGGGCGTTGCCTACCTGCGCTCACCGGTGTCGGGCAATCCGGTTGCCGCCGAGTCAGGCACGCTCTCGGCGATGGTCTCGGGCCCGCGTGATGCGCTGGAACAAGCCATACCGGTAATGCAGAGCTTTACCAAGGCTCAGTACTGGCTCGGTGAGGACGAGCAGGCGCGCTTCGCCAAGCTGGCCATCAACCTGATGATCGCGGTGAGTGCCGGGATGATGGGAGAAGCCTTGGCCATGGCCCGCAAGGGCAACATCGGCTGGGACGCGATGCTCGAGTTGATGGCCGACAGTGCCGTGGGTTCTCCGATGGTCAAGTACAAGGCGCTGCCCCTCAAGGAACGGGACTTCACCTCTACCTTCTCGGCGGCGCAGATGGCCAAGGACCTCGACCTGATTCTTGGCTGTGCTCATGGTGCCGGCGTGCCCGTGCCTCTGGCCGCACAGATGCGCGAGGCCTATGCCTCGCTGATCGGCACGGGGTACGGCGAGGATGACTATATCGCCACGGTCCATCACACCGAGCGTCTCTCGGGGCTTGCGGCCCTGCAGAGCGCCCCACGGGGATGACGAAATGCGAAACCTGAATGCAGATAACATCACCGATGCGGTGATCGAGCAGTTCTCGGGCTGCGAGGATGAGCGGCTCAAGAGCGTGCTGAACAGCCTCGTGAGTCACCTGCACGCCTTTCTCCGCGACGTAAAACCCTCGGAGCGGGAATGGACCGAGGCCATCGACTTCCTGACCCGGACCGGGCAGATGTGCGACGACAAGCGCCAGGAGTTCATCCTGCTGTCCGATACGCTGGGCGTGACGATGTTGGTGGATGCGATCAATCATCAGACCTCGGACCCACAGATCACCGAAAGCACCGTGCTGGGACCCTTCTATGTCGCTGATCCTCCCGAGGCGGGCCAGGGAGAGTCCATTGACTGGGGTGTGGAGGGCGAGCCCTTCTTCGTCGAGGGCCGCGTGCACGATGAGCAGGGCGAACCGTTGGCCAATGTCGTCATGGATGTCTGGCAGTCGGACAGCGAGGGTTTCTACGATGTCCAGAAGGAACTCGATAGTGCCTCCCTGCGGGCCCGCTTCAAGACCGACGCGCAGGGCCGCTACGCCTTCTGGACGGTGACGCCTTCTCCCTACCCGATCCCCACCGACGGCCCCGTCGGCAAGATGCTGGAGCTTACCGGACGCCACCCCTACCGGCCCGCCCACGTGCATTTCATGTTGATGGCCGAGGGCTACGAGACCCTGGTCACCCAGATCTTTGCCGAGAATGATCCATACCTGGATTCCGATGCCGTCTTCGGCGTCAAGGATTCGCTGGTCAGGGACTATGCCTTGAAGCCCCCCGGCACGGCTCCGGATCACCACACCATGCAGACCCCGTATCGCTATTTGAAATACGACTTCGGCTTGAAGGCAAGCTGAGAGTCTCGACGCAAAAACCATTGTTCCACAAGAGGTCAATCCGATGACTGCCATCGATCAGAACGCTATCGACACCCTGTTTACCGGCGCCCGGACGCACAATGTCTGGCAGGACAAGAGCGTCAGCGAAGAAAAGCTTCGGGAGCTCTATAACCTGATGCATTTTGGCCCGACGTCCATGAACTGCCAGCCCCTTCGCGTGTTGTTCCTGAAGAGCCAGGCGGCCAAGGAGCGCTTGAAGCCGGCACTGATGCCCGCCAACCAGGAAAAGACGCTCAAGGCACCCGTGGTGGCCGTGCTGGGTTATGACACCGAGTTCTACGAGCATCTGCCGCGCATGTTCTCTCACAACAAGGACGCCAAGTCGCTGTTCGAAGGCAAGACGGATTTCATCAACGCCACGGCCTTCCGTAACAGCTCCCTGCAGGGCGGATATTTTATTCTGGCCGCACGCTCGGTAGGGCTGGACGCCGGTCCGATGTCGGGTTTCAACAACGCCGCCGTGGATGAAACGTTTTGGCCGGACGGCAAGGTCAAGAGCAACTTTCTGTGCAACCTCGGCTACGGCGATACCGCGTCGCTCTTCCCGCGCCAGGAGCGTTTTGCCTTCGACGAGGTGTGCGAGGTTCTTTAGGGAAGTTAGTTGTTTAGGCAAGTTCTCTAAGAAAGCTTTTTAGGCAAGTGCGCTAGGTCAAACCTGTAAAGCCGACCGGGCCGAAGTGATCGGTCCGCTGGATCTTGCTCCTGTTGGGTCGTGACATATCACGGCCCCTTTTTATGGATATTATCGCGGGGCCGCGGATGGTTTACGACTGGCAGTTCATTGCATTGCTGATCTTTGCCGTGCTGATCACCGGCATCTCGAAATCGGGCTTCGCTGGGGGCGTGGGTGTCGTCGCCGTGCCGCTGCTCTCCTTGAAGACGAGCCCGACCGTGGCGGTGGCCCTCATGCTGCCCCTGCTGATCTTCATGGATGCCTTCAGTCTCAAGGCCTGGTGGAGGCACCGGGTCGACCAATTGCTTCGTCTGCTGTTTCCGGCAGCGGTGCTGGGTGTGGTGGTCGGCTATCTGACCTACGGCGTGTTCAGTGAAGACATTCTCAAGATCTTGCTCGGCGTATTTTCGATTCTCTTCGGGCTATGGGGATTGCTGAAACCCTTCAGGGGAAAGCATGCCATGCCGGGCTGGGCGGGGGCCGCCTGTGGAGGTCTTGCGGGATTCACCAGCTTCATTGCCCATGCGGGAGGGCCACCGCTCAATTTCTTTCTATTGCAGAGGTCCCTGAGCAAGGAGGCTTTTCTGGGCACGGCCGTGGTGTTTTTGGCCGGCATCAACCTGGTGAAGCTGGGGCCCTATGCGATGCTCGGCCTGATCAATGTCGAGAACCTGACGGTCGCGCTGTTGCTGATACCCGTGGCCTGGCTGGGGGTACGCCTGGGCCTGGTGATCCAAAAGCGAATCAATGGCGAGACCTTCTTCACGATCATCTTGATTCTGTTGTTGATTCTGGGAATTCGCCTGATAGTGGATGGCGTAACGTGACCCGCGAGCAACTCCCTTTTAATTGCACAGAGGAAGTGCATGGGACTAATGTGGATTTTCCCAGTCGCTTCATTGCCGAGGCGGATATGAATGATCAACTGCACGAGTTGCACCCCGAGGGGCCCTACGAAGAGCTTTCTGAAATCCCGATGTCAAAACTCTCCAGCACCGAGTTCGCTCGCTTTCTGGATTTCATCGAGAAGTTCGAGGATGCAACCGAGCAGTCCCTCTCCGCGACGCAGGGTTATCGGGAACTGCACATGATGATTCACGTCATGCGCAATCACCTGGCCGGCCGGCTCACCACTCCCACCTCGCTGGCGGACGCCTCCGGGCTTTCCTACGGTACGGCCAAGCGGGGCATCGAGAGTATCATCAAGCGGGGACTGATCCTTTCCCGCCCCCGTACGAAGTCGGGAAAGACAGTCTCTCTGCATCCTTCTCATACCATGATCGTGGAGTGGGAAAGTTATGCAACCCGGGTCAAGGCCTTGGTGGGAAATACCTTCGGGCTCGTCTCGCAGACCGACGCGACGAGCGGGATTATCCTGGCTGAACCCCACCAGTCGCCCGATGTAGTATCGCCGCCCAACGTTCTGTCTCAACGCCTTGAGCTCAAGGGAGGGCTACGGGTCCTGATGCACGCCGATCCCACCTTCATGGCGATGCATAACCTCAAGCGTCAGCTCGAAGCCATCTTCGGGGTGGACATCAAGAACAAGGCGAAGTCGATCGATAGCTTGCGCGAGGAGATTCTTGCCAACGCGCGTTTTGCGCATTCACATTACGACATCGTCACCTGTAATCTTCCCTGGTTCGGGGAATTGGCGTCACAGGACATGCTGCTACCCCTGGACGCCTTTATCGACCGAGAAAGCTACAACCTGTCCGATTTTCACTCGGTCGCCGTTCATAGTGCTCGCTATGCTGGAAAGCAGTACGGCATACCGGTACAGAGCACGCCGGAGCTGTTGTGCTATCGCAAGGACGTCCTGGAAAGTGCAGGCCTGACGCCACCAACGACCACGGAGCAGCTAACCAAGGTAGCCAGGGCGCTTCACGATCCCGGCAAGGGACGTTATGGCATCGCCTGGAATGCGGCCAGGGGAACGCCTTTGGGGCATACTTTCGCCTTCCTGATGGCGAAATTCGGTCAGCCGATCATCAATCTTCAGCGTATCGAGGGAGGCTATGCGTTCGAGGATGTGACAGGGGATCAGCTTCGTCCCATGTTCCTGACAGATGCCGCCTTTCGTGCCTGCGAATACATGCTGGACATATTGAAGTATTCGCCTCCCAATATCCTGCAGATGTCCTGGTACGAGCGCGCCAGGTCGTACGCGGCAGGTGAGGTCAGCATGGCCTATTGCTATACCTCGCTTGCGCCACTGTTCGAACTCAACAAGCAATCACCCGCCTGGCAGCATACCGGTTATCTTCCCCATACCGTCGGCAACCGTGGTCGACCCTTCGTTCCCATCGGCGGCTATGCACTGGCCATCCCCGCGAACCTGTCGGAAGAGCGAGTGGAAGCCGCCTGGGCGGCTTTGCGCCATCTGACGTGCCGGAGCATGTCCAAGCTCTATATCCTGAACGGTAGTCTGGTAACGTCACGGTTCAGTGTTAGCCGTGACCCTGAGGTATCGTCGTTATCCCCTCTCATCGGGGTGGTGGACAGAATGGCCAGGGAAGGCATCCTTCAGGCCTGGCCACGTCCTCCTGTTCCCGATATAAACGCCATCGTCGATATTGCCGGCCAGGAGATTTTCGAGGTACTCGCCGGTCGACGCTCAATAAAACAGGCGCTGACCCGGGCTCAAGACCAGGCCGACCAGCTGATGAGTAGCAAGGGCTACTATTGAGAAAGCAGAAAGCAGAGGGGGGAAGAGTGGTTAAGCCCTTCCAGCGACATTGGGCCAGGACCGAAACAAAGCGCCGCCATACGCTATCCGGAATACCGGATGGGGCAGGGCGGCGAAATCATCACAGCATTGTTACCCGCGGGATCTCACTGCATGATCATGCCGCCATCAATCATCAGCAACTGTCCGGTCATGTAGTCGGATTCCTGGCTGGCCAGGAACGAGGCCGTTCCAACGACGTCTTCCGGGTAGGAGTAGCGCTTCATCAGAATCATCTTTTCGGCCAGTTGGTCCATGGATTGACCCTGCTTGTCGAACTTGCCAATGCTGACAAGATCCTTGTCCAGTTGCTCCCACAGCTCAGTGCGCACGACACCAGGGCCGTAGCCGTTGACGGTGATGTTGTGATCCACCAGCGCCTTGGCGCCGCCATTGATCATGGCGAGTACGGCGTGCTTGCTGCAGGAGTAGGGCACGACATCATCGAAGGCCTGGCGCGACAGGATGGAGCCCACATTGAGGATTTTATAGGGACCGTTCTCCTTGCCTTGCTCGATCATTTGCTTGGCAGCTTCCTGCATGCCCAGCAGGCAACCCAGGGCATTGACATCCATGATCTGGTGCCAGTTCTCCTCGGTGATATCGAGGAACATCAGTGGCTTGTTGATACCGGCGTTGTTGACCATGACGTTGAGACTGCCGAAAGCCTCGACGGTGGACTTCACTGCGGCTTTCATCTGGTCGCGCTCGGTGACGTTCAGCTTGACGGCGATGGCCTTGCCACCATCCTTGCCGTTGATGCGCTTGACGACTTCCTCGCATCCCTCGATGTTTAAATCGGCCACGCAGACATTGGCACCCTGCTCGGCATAGTGCTCGGCGACGGCTGCACCCATGCCGCGAGCCGCACCGGTAATCAAGCAGTTCTTTCCTGAAAGTCGAGACTTGTCCATCGTGTCACCTCGGAGTCTTGTTAGGTTGGGTCATGGCATGGATGCGCTATGAGAATGGCGTTACATCAAGGTCCATGAATTGCGTGCCTTTCGACATGAAGCGTTTACCGCAAGGAGGCATCGAGCCGATCAAGTCTTGGCGGATCGCCTTTCCTTGTTAAGCGCCATTGTCTGCATGTCGAACGGGAAGGGACAGTTGGCTCGCTGAACGTTTTGACCAGATTGGATGTTTTAGTCAGGCCTGACGGGTAACCCACCTCGCTCCACCCCAAGCCATGGTGCCGTCACGCGACGCGTGAACGATTGGCGTGCGTGCTGCGAGGGTTCGGCAGGTTGCCAAGGACAGCCCTATTTACCAGACGGGTAATCAATACGCGGGGCCTGACATCTACAAAGAAGGATGTCGAGCGCGGGATAGGGGACCGCTTGCCGACGGAGCAATCACGAGGGCGAGCTGCTCGACCTGGTGCATGGTTGGTCGGTAGCGATCCTTCGCCGTGCCGAGCCTGCGGCTCGGGGCCTCGTATGGGCTAGCGTAGTGATTCGACCAGTGCGAGGTTCGTGCGCAGCGACTCGTGGGTAACTCGCAGGTGATTGGCAAATTCGCTCTGTTCCTCGACGTCATCGGAGTGCTGGCGATCAAGATAGGCAATCGCATCTCTCAACAGACGTTCCTGGTACGCCAGGTAAGCGGCATCGAATGCCTCGCCTTGCTCTTCCTGCAGCGCCTCGTAGGCCTCGCGGTCATGCGGGGCTGCCTCGACGCTGGCCCGCGCGTTGCCATTTGCCGCCTCTGCCAACCAGTCGTCGAGCAGGGAATGATCCCGACGCAGGGTTTTGGCCAGTTGGATGACCTCGTCGTGCGTCGCACGCTCCTCGGCCAGCGCCGACAGCTCGGCCTGGTGTTGGTGCAGGGTGCGCAGGGTGGCGTGCACTTCTGCCTGGTCGTAATCTGCCTGTGTCGGCAGGGCGAGTAGAGCGATCATCACGGCCGTGGCGAATAGCCAGCCTGGTGCAATTTTTCCTTTCATTCCTTCCTCCCGGTTCCTGTCCATGGTCCGCCCCGTCGTTCGTTCGGTTGCGCAATGCCTTGTTGCTTCCTACGGTAGTACAAGACGTCACGTTTCGGTGCCCGATTTATGCAGAGAGCAATCGACAAGCGCAGCAGGCGACGCAAACCGGAAACGCCCGAGGAAAAGCAGCAGAAGAAGCATGAACTGCTGGTCTTTCTGTTTCTCGCGGGCATCCTGTTTCCGATCCTCGCCGTACTTATCGTCTCTGGCTATGGCTTTGCCGTCTGGATCTTCCAGATATTCACTGGGCCTCCTGGGCCGCCCAGCTAGTGGGGGAGGTTGGCGGGCGTCAGGAATGGAGCTTGTCGAGAAAAGCGAATTGACGAAACAAGAACGAAACATTGTGACCGTGGAGAAACGAAATGGGAGTGGACCCATCGCGGCGGGCCTTGCTGAGAGGCCGCCTCGAATATACGCCCTCACTACGACCGCCCTGGACCCGTAACGAGCCGGATCTGATGGCGAACTGCAGCCAGTGCGGCGATTGTATCCAGGCCTGCGAGACCAACATTATCGTGCCTGACAAGGCCGGTTTTCCACGGGTCGACTTCCAGCTTGGTGAATGCACGTTCTGCCAGGCCTGCGTCGAGGTGTGCGCTGAACCTGTCTTTCATGACCCGGAGCGAACAGCTCCCTGGCGCCACGTCGCAGAAATCGGCCCCGCGTGCCTGGGCCCACAGGGCGTCTATTGCAGAAGCTGTGGGGAGAGCTGTGAAGAGGGGGCGATCCATTTCTCGTTTAATGCCCAGCGTGTGCCGGAGCCGGCGGTCGATACCGAGGCGTGTAGCGGATGTGGGGCCTGCGTGTCGGTATGCCCCACCCAGGCGGTAACGGTAGGCCTGCCGAGTACTCAGCATTCAACGAGGCTTCGGGAAGGGACATGAACGCACAAGTGCATATCTCGAGTCTTGTCGTGCAGCTTCAGCCTGAGCGAATCGCCGACATCAGACATCATTGCCAGGCCCACTCGGGAGTCGAGGTTCACGCCACGGACCCACGCGGCAAGATGGTGTTGGTGCTCGAAACGCCGGGACAACAAGAGATCGTCGAGTTCATCGACTGGCTACAGCAGGAGAAGGGGGTGCTTTCGGTGAGCCTGGTCTATCACCATGTGGAGAGCGCCGATGAACTGGACAGGGAGATGGAGGAGATGAGCTATGACGCTGACGCGACGTGACTTCATCAAGGCTTCGGCAGCGACGACGGCTACCGCAGCCGCGGGGATCAGCGCGACTGGCCAGGCGCAGAACATCGTTACCGATTCCGCGCAGACCCAGCTGAAGTGGTCAAAGGCACCGTGCCGTTTCTGCGGCGTGGGCTGCGGCGTCAATGTGGCGACAAGGGACAATCAGGTGGTGGCCACGCATGCCGATATCAACTCGCCGGTCAATCGAGGCGTCAACTGCATCAAGGGCTACTTCCTGTCCAAGATCATGTACGGCCAGGACCGCTTGACCCAGCCGCTGTTGCGCAAGACCAACGGCGAGTACGACAAGAATGGTGCGTTTACGCCGGTAAGCTGGGACGAGGCCTTCGACGTCATGGCCGACAAGTTCAAGGCGACGATTCGCGACAAGGGCTCCGAGGCGGTCGGCATGTTCGGCTCCGGCCAGTGGACAATATGGGAAGGTTACGCGGCCAACAAGCTGATGAAGGCCGGCTTTCGCTCCAACCATATTGACCCCAATGCGCGCCACTGCATGGCGTCGGCGGTGGCCGGCTTCATTCGCACCTTCGGCATCGACGAGCCGATGGGCTGCTACGACGACATCGAGGCCGCCGACGCCTTCGTGCTGTGGGGCTCGAACATGGCGGAGATGCACCCCATCCTCTGGACGCGGGTGACAGATCGCCGCCTCTCTGCCCCGCACGTGAGAGTCGCGGTGCTTTCCACCTTCGAGCATCGTTCGTTCGAGCTCGCCGACATGCCGATCATCTTCACGCCCCAGGCCGACCTGGCGGTGCTCAACTATATCGCCCGCTACATCATCGAGAACGACCGGGTCGACTGGGACTTCGTCAACGAGCATGTTCGCTTCAAGGAAGGCAATACCCTCATCGGCTACGGCCTGCGCCCGGAGCACCGCCTGGAGCTGATGGCGGATAACGCCGCCGACCCCGGCGGGGCCAATGACATCGACTTCGAACGCTACCGCGAATTTCTGCAGCAGTACGATGCCGACACCGTCACCGAGCTTTCGGGTGTGCCCAAGCGTCGGCTAGACGAGCTGGCGGAGCTCTACGCCGATCCCGATACCCGGGTCATGTCGTTCTGGACCATGGGGTTCAACCAGCACACCCGCGGGGTCTGGGCGAACAACATGATCTACAACATCCACCTGCTGACCGGCAAGATCTCCACCCCGGGCAACAGCCCCTTCTCGCTGACCGGTCAACCTTCCGCCTGCGGTACCGCACGCGAGGTGGGCACCTTCGCGCACCGGTTGCCGGCTGACATGGTGGTGATGAACCCCGGGCACCGGGAGTTCGCCGAGAAGACCTGGCGAGTGCCACCCGGGCTGATTCGCGCCGAGCCGGGCGCGCATGCCGTGCTGCAGAACCGCATGCTCAAGGATGGCGAGATCAACGCTTACTGGGTCCAGTGCAACAACAACGTTCAGGCGGCGGCCAACCTGGTCGAGGAGACCTACCCCGGCTACCGCAACCCGGACAATTTCATCGTGGTGTCGGACGCCTATCCCACGGTCACCACGGAGCTTGCCGACCTGATCCTGCCCACGGCGATGTGGGTCGAGAAAGAGGGCGCCTATGGCAATGCCGAACGGCGCACTCAGTTCTGGCATCAGTTGGTCGATGCACCGGGTGAATCCCGCTCTGATCTATGGCAGCTCATGGAGTTCTCCAAACGCTTCACGACCGATGAGGTCTGGCCCGCGGACATGCTCGACGCCAACCCCGACTTCAAGGGCAAGAGCCTGTTCGACGTGCTGTACCGCAATGGCATCGTCGACGCCTTCGGCCTCGACGAGCTCGACGAGGAGTACGCCAACGACGAGGCCCAGCATTTCGGCTTCTATGTCCAGAAGGGTCTGTTCGAGGAGTACGCCGCCTTCGGCCGCGGCAAGGCTCACGATCTTGCCCCGTTCGATACCTACCATGAGGTTCGGGGTCTGCGCTGGCCGGTGGTGGATGGTGAAGAGACCCTGTGGCGTTACAACGGCGAGTACGACCCCTATGTGGAGGAGGGCCGCAGCATTCAGTTCTATGGCCACCCCGACGGCAAGGCCGTGATCTTTGCCGTGCCTTACGAGCCGCCGGCCGAATCGCCCTCTGAGGACTTCCCGCTATGGCTGGTGACCGGCCGGGTACTCGAGCACTGGCACTCCGGCTCCATGACCCGGCGAGTGCCCGAACTGCACCGCGCCTTTCCTCAAGCGGTGGTCTATCTCCATCCGCAGGATGCGAGCGAGCTGGGCGTGAGGCGCGGCAGCGAGGTACGCATCATCAGCCCTCGCGGGGAGATGAACAGCCGCGTCGAAACGCGGGGCCGCAACCGCATGCCACGTGGGCTGGTGTTCGTGCCCTGGTTTGATGCCAGCCAGCTGATCAACAAGGTGACGCTGGATGCCACCGATCCTATCTCCAAGCAGACGGACTTCAAGAAGTGTGCCTGCCGGATCGAACCGGTCTAGGGGAGAAGAACAATGCGAATGATCGTGACCACCATCGCTATTCTGGGGATCAGCCTGGGGGCGCTCGCCCAACAACAAGAGGGCGATCATGATGCCCTGCGCGGCAACGTGCCACTACTCGAGGAGCGCACTCCCGAGCCGCTTTACGAGGTCGAGAACAATGACCTGCGACGGCCTCGGGCCTACCCGATGCAGCCGCCGACCATCCCGCACAAGATCGACAACTACCAGGTCGATCTCAACGCCAACCGTTGCATGAGTTGCCACAGCCGACAGCGGGTCGGCACTTCGCAGGCGCCGATGATCAGCGTGACCCACTACATGGACCGTGAAGGCAACTTTCTTGCCGAGCTCTCACCACGGCGCTACTTCTGCAACCAGTGCCATGTGCCGCAGACCGATTCGCCGCTGGCGGTCGAAAACACCTTCGTGGACGTTGTCGAGCTTCTTCGTCAGCGGCGCGAGACGCAAGAGTGAGGGCCGCTGAATGATAAAACGCATCAAGCATTTGCTGTCCACATTCTGGCGAATCTTCAATACCCCCAGCGGCTATTTCAGCCTGGGGTTTCTTACCGTGGGGGGCTTCATTGGCGGGGTGTTGTTCTGGGGCGGGTTCAACACTGCCATGGAGGCGACCAACACCGAGCAGTTCTGCATCAGCTGCCACGAGATGCGGGCCAACGTCTACGAGGAAATCCAGCCAACGATCCACTTCACCAATCGCTCGGGGGTGAGGGCGGTCTGTTCGGACTGTCACGTGCCGCACGACTGGACTGACAAGATGGCCCGCAAGATGCAGGCGTCGAAGGAGGTGTGGGGCAAGATCTTCGGGACGATCAATACCCGCGAGAAGTTTCTCGACCATCGCCTGGAGATGGCATCCCGCGAGTGGCGCCGCTTCGAGGCTAACGACTCGCTGGAGTGCCGCAACTGTCATGACGAGGGTGCCATGGACTTTACCCGGCAGAGTTCGCGGGCCGCCGAGGCACACCGGCGGGGCCTGATCGAGGGCGAGGATACTTGTATCACCTGCCACAAGGGCATTGCCCATGAGCTTCCGGACATGGCAGGGGTCGAGGGCTGGGAATGAGGGAGTGATGGGAGCTTAGTCAACCCCCAGTCCTGCGTGGCTTGAGCTGTACCCTCCCGGAGGATGAGATGCGCGCCATTGCCACCGTCTGCCTGAGCGGCGATCTGAGAACCAAGCTTGAGGCCATCGCCCGTGCGGGCTTCGATGGCGTCGAAATCTTCGAGAATGACCTGCTTTCCTTCGATGGCTCACCGGAGGAAGTGCGCGAACTATGTGAGCGGTTAAAGCTGCGGATTGTGGCCTTTCAGCCCTTCCGTGACTTCGAGGCCATGCCCGAACCGCAGCGTAGCCGCAACCTGAAACGCGCCGAGCGCAAGTTCGACCTGATGGAGCAACTCGGCACCGATTTCCTGCTGGTATGCAGCAATGTCTCACCCCAGGTCATCGACGACCTGGACCAGGCCGCTGCCGATCTGCATGAGCTGGCCGAGCGGGCTGCAGCTCGGGGCATCCGCGTTGGCTTCGAGGCACTGGCGTGGGGGCGGCATATTTCCGACTATCGGGATGCCTGGGAGGTGGTGAGGCGTGCCGATCATCCCTCGCTCGGTGTGGTGCTGGACAGCTTCCACATTCTTTCCCGTGGCCATGAGCTGTCTACCATCGGCAAGATTCCCCGGGAGAAGCTCTTCTTCGTCCAGGTCGCCGATGCGCCCTTGCTGAACATGGACGTCTTGCAATGGAGCCGCCACTTCCGCTGCTTCCCCGGCCAGGGGCGTCTGCCGCTCGATAACTTTATGCGGGCATTGGCAAAGACCGGCTACGACGGTCCCTTGTCGCTGGAGATCTTCAGCGATGCCTTCCGTGCGGCGCCAACCGAGATCACCGCCCTGGATGGCCTGCGTTCACTGATACTGCTCGAGAACCTGATAGAGGAAAGCCCCTGGGCCAGTCATATCCCGCCGGCACCAAATTACAATGGCATTCATTTCATTGAGTTCACTCTCGATGAGGGGAGTGCCGCTCCGCTGGGCGAGTTCATCAGTGCCCTGGGGTTTCGTCACGTCGGGCGCCACCGTTCAAAGAATGTCGAGCTATGGAAACAGGGCGATATTCACCTGGTGCTTAACTTCGAGACCGACAGCTTCGCGCATACCTTCAGGCTGCTGCATGGCACCTCAGTCTGTGCCGTGGGTTTCCGTGTCGATGACGTTGAGCAGTTACTGGCGCGCGCTCGAGCCTTCAAGGCGTCGACCTTGCGAAGCCATGTGGAGGAGGGCGAAATGGAAATCCCGGCATTGCGGGGCATCGAAGGCAGCTTGGTCTATCTGGTGGACGACGCGGCCGCGGCCGACCGTCAGTGGCGTACCGATTTCGAGCTCTTTGACCAGGCGAGTCGTGACGAAGCGGGATTGACCCGAGTTGACCATCTCTCATACGTGTTGCCGGCCACTCAACTGCTGAGTTGGCAATTGTTTCATCGAACCGTATTTGGCTTCGATGCCGAGGCGGAGCATGAAACCGTAGACCCCCGTGGCATGATGATCAGCCAGGCCGTCAACAGTCCCGATGGTTCGATTCGCCTGCCCTTGACCATCTCGCAATCGGAGGGCACGCTATCTGGCCGCTTCCTCAGCGAATTCCGCGGTGGTGTACAGCAGATCGCCTTTGCCAGCCACGACATCTTTGCCACGGTCGACGAGCTACAGGCGCGAGGTATGTCACTGCTGAAGATTCCTCAAAACTACTACGATGATCTGGAAGCACGCTTCGGCCTTGATGAAGCATTCTTGGAGGCGATGCGCACGCGCAATATTCTTTATGATTGCAATGAGAGTGGGGAATTCTTCCACGCTTACACCGAAACCTTCTCGGGGCGCTTCTTCTTCGAGATTCTCGAGCGTCGCGGCAATTATCGTCAATTTGGTGCCGCCAACACCGGTATTCGCCTGGCGGCACAGGCGGCACAGCGTTGAATGACGCAGGCACGATACTGATTCGGGAGCATGTCGTAGTCTGTTCCCGAAGCGGAGAGATGACATGAAACTCGGCCTGATCGGCAAGGCAATCATGAATTCCAGCTCGCCGGACTTGCATGTGCGGCTCGGCCAGTTGACCGGTATCCCTGCCACCTACGAGCTCTTCGATGCTAATGAGCAGCCCATCGTATCGCTGGAAAGTCAGGTGAGAAAGGTGATCGCCGACGGCTACCGTGGTGTCAACGTCACCTTTCCCTGGAAGGAAGAGGCCGTGAGACTGGCCACCAAACCCACGGAAGGGGCACGCATGGTCGGCGCTGCCAATACCCTGGTTTTCGAGAGCGACGACATCATCGCCGAGAACACCGACTTTACCGGCTTTATCAGCGGCTATCGGGCCACGCTAGGGGAGCGAAAGCCAGGCAAGGTATTGCTGATCGGTACCGGTGGCGTGGGCAAGGCGGTAGCCTTCGGCCTGGGCAAGCTGGGCGCCGAAGAAGTGGTGTTGATGGACCTCGACGAAGCCAAGTCCCGTCAGCTTGCCAAAGAGCTCAGGAATCAAGGGTACAACGCATCATGCATCTCGAAAGAGCAGATCGCCGAGACGATGCCGAACTGCAATGGCCTGGTCAATTGCACGCCCATTGGTCACGAGAAGAGTCCTGGCTGTCCGCTTCCCAAGGATTTGATCGGTTCACATCACTGGATCTTCGATGCGGTGTACGTGCCGCCGGTTACCGAGTTTGTCGCCGCCGCCAAGGCGGTTGGTGCGGATGTAGTGAGTGGCGTCAGCCTCTTTGTCTTTCAGGGCATCGACGCCTTCAAGCTGTTCTGTGAAGATGCCGAGGAGCGCGCGGCCGTCGAGGAGCAGGCCGTGTCCCTTTTTGCCCACTATCGCCGTGAACTGTTGAAGGAGACCGATGGATGAGCCAGCGCAAGGTACTGGTGCTGCATGGCCCCAATCTCAACCTGCTGGGCACCCGCCAGCCGGAGATATACGGCTACGAGACACTGGATGATGTCAATAACGCCTTGCGCGAGAAGGCAGTCATGGATGGCTGGGAGCTGAACAGTCTTCAGAGCAACCATGAAGGCGAGCTGATCGATGCCATTCATGCGGCCCGACTCGACGGCACCCTGGCGATTATCATCAACCCGGCGGCCTATACCCACACCTCCGTGGCGATCCTTGATGCCCTTAACGCCTTCGAAGGCATTGTCTATGAGGTGCACATCTCCAATGTGCATCAGCGCGAGAGCTTTCGTCACCATTCCTATGTCTCGCTGCGCGCCAATGGCGTGATTGCCGGTCTCGGCACCCAGGGCTATCACGCCGCTCTGGACGCCGCGATCAAGAACGCCGACAAGGCCTGAGCCGGCCCAGGCTGCCGCTTTCCATCGTCCACTTCGACCCGCCGTATTACGGCGGGTCTTGTGCCCCGAGATCGCGCCTGCAACGCTGCCTGGCTCCTCATGGCGGGTTCGGCGTACCCTAAAGACAGGTGCAGTTGCCGCGACCGATGACAGCTGTGTCTTGCCCAAGCGATGCACAAATAATAACCACTGCGGAGGACTCCCAATGTTCAAGCCATTAGACGCTGGCATACCGGCTACGCTCGGTGCCCTGGTCCTTGTCACAAGCACCCTGGCCCAGGCCGATACCATCCGCTTCGCCCATGTCGACCCCGATGACTGGCAGAGCTCCAAGAAGGGCGCAGCCGCGCACATGTTCAAGAGCGTTGTCGAGAGCGAAACCGAGCACAGCGTGGACATCTACCCCGCGGCCTCGCTGGGCGACGAAAACGAGTTGATCCAGCAGGCAATGGACGGTACCACCCAGGTGGTGATGGTCTCCGGGGCCATGTCGCAAATCTGCCCTGCCGCGGGGGTGTTGGATATTCCCTATATGTTCGAGACGCCACTAGTGGCCTGGCGGGTACTCGACGGCGATTTCGGTGACGCCCTGGCTGAGCACTGCCTCGATCAGACCGGGCTGCGCACGCTGGGCTATGGCGAGACCGGGGTACGTCACTTCACCAACAGCGAGCGCGAGATCCGTACCCCTGAGGACATGAGTGGGCTCAAGCTCCGGGTTCAGGATATCCCGCTCTACGTGGAGATGGTCGAGGGGCTCGGCGCCGAGCCTACGCCGATTGCCTGGTCGGAGCTGCCGACCGCCCTGTCGACCGGCGTGGTGGATGGTCAGGAGAACCCGGTCGGGACTATCTACAACAATAATTTACATGAACTGCAGGACTACCTGACGCTCGATGGCCATATCTACGCCGCCGACTTCCTGGTGATCAATGATGCCTACTTCAGCAGCCTCTCCGAGGCCGATCGCGAGGTGATCGAGCGCGCCGGAGTGCTGGCCGGCATGATGGGCCGCTCCATCCAGCAGTTTACTACCGCCCAAGGGCTCAAGGCCGTGCAGGAGGAGGGCATGCAGGTCTACAGCCCGACCCCCGACGAGCTCGCGCAGTTCCGCGAGCAGGCCCAGCCGCCGGTCATCGACTGGCTGGAAGCCGATCTGGGTGATGAAGCCGAGTGGATCCAGCGTCTGCAGGACGCCGTGGCTGAAGCCACCGAGTGATCGCTGGCTACGCCGTGCCGCCAGACGGCACGGCGTAGCCCTCTCCCTGGAGGCTCGAGATACATGGCAGCTATCTTCCAATCATTTCAGCGGCTGGCGGCGAGGGTCTTTGCTGGTGGCGCCGGCCTTTGTATGGCCATGATCTTCCTGATCATCTTTCTCAACGCCGTGGGACGCTACACCCTCGGCAGTTCACTGGCCTGGGGCGACCAGGTGCCGGTCTTCCTGGGAATCTACGGGGTCATGTTCGGCATGGCGTTGGCCTATCTGCAGGATCGCCACGTGCGCCTGGGGGTGATCGTGGACTTCCTGTCGATACGCCTCCGCGAGGCCCTGTTTTTGCTCGTTGACCTGGCCGTGGTCCTGATCGGGGCGGTACTGGCCTGGTCGGGCTACTTGTTCATGTCCAGCCGCGGTGGCATGAGAATCTCGGGGCTCAACAGCACTATTCGTAGCCTGCAAGAAGCGACAGGGCTAGAGGTCTTCAACGTGTTCGGCACCATGGCACCCTACCAGTTCGCCATTGTCCTGGGCGGAGGCATGCTTGCCGTGGCCGCGGCACTCAAGTTCATCGAGCGGCTTGGGGCCCTGCGTGCGACGACAGGCGAGGTGCCGTGAATGGTCTATCTCATCCTGCTGGTTAGCCTGGCCATCGGCGTACCGGTCGCCTTCGCCATCGTGGCGGCCCTGCTCTACTTCATGGCCGTGGGTGAACTCCCCTACCAGCTCGCCGCTGTGGCCACCCAGATGTTCTCCGGAATCAACTCCTTTGCCCTGTTGGCAATACCCCTGTTCATCCTGGCCGGGGAGCTGATGAACGAGAGCGGCATCACGGTACGAATCATCGCCTTCTCCAAGATCCTGGTCGGAAGGCTCAGGGGCGGACTGGCTCACGTGAATATCTGGGCCTCGGTGATCTTCGCCGGGCTTTCCGGTTCGGCGGTGGCCGACACCTCGGCGCTGGGGCGGGTGTTCATCCCCGAGATGGAG
The DNA here is from genome assembly GCF_900116705.1 of Halomonas korlensis. Classification (GTDB taxonomy): domain Bacteria; phylum Pseudomonadota; class Gammaproteobacteria; order Pseudomonadales; family Halomonadaceae; genus Halomonas; species Halomonas korlensis. Next base: position 125,246 of record NZ_FPBP01000009.1, read on the forward strand.
AAGGAGGGTTATCCCCGTGATTTTGCAGCAGCGCTCACTGCGGCCTCGTCGGTGATCGGCCCGATCATTCCTCCTAGTATTCCGGTGATCATCTATGCGCTGATCGTCAGCGGCGTCTCGGTGCCGGCGCTATTTCTGGCGGGTATCGTGCCGGGCCTCCTGCTGGCCATCTTCCTGTCAGGTTATGTAATGATCTTCGCGGGAAAGTACCAGAAACAGCCGACGGCACTGCCTACCCGAGAAAAGCGCAAGATCCTGCTTGAAGGGGTTATCCCGTTATTCATGCCGGTATTCGTGGTCGGCTCCATCCTGTTGGGCATTGTCACCCCTACCGAGGCGGCGGCCTTTGCCGTGGCTTATGCGCTGTTCGTGGGCATGGTGATTTTCCGCAAGATCCATCTCCGCGATCTGCCGAGCATCTTCACGCGCACCATGGTCGACACGGCCGTGATCATGATCATTATTTCTGCAGTGGCTGCGGCCAACTGGCTGCTCACCTTCAACCGCGTGCCCAACATGCTCACCGACCTGACGTTGGCCTATATTGCATCGGAATGGACCTTCCTCTTGGCAGTAATCGTACTGTTCCTGGTCGCGGGGCTCTTCCTGGAGGGGATTGCCGCCATGCTGGTGCTGGTGCCCATCCTGCACCCCATCGCGGTGGGCATGGGGGTGGATCCGGTGCACTTCGGCATCATTGTCATCTTCAATCTGATGGTCGGATTGATCACTCCGCCCATGGGGCTCTGTCTGTTTGTTGCAGACTCGGTCGCCAATGTGGGGTTGGCGCGGCTGTCGCGGCGAATCCTGCCGCTGTTCCTGGTGGAGCTGCTGGTGTTGTTGATCATTACCTTTGTGCCGGCCACGGTGACAGGCCTGCCAAGGTTACTGGGCTATTGATCCTTACAGCAGGCCGTAACTTTTCATCAGCCAGATAGCCAGGCTCAGGGTGGCGAAGGAGCCTAGGGTGCCGATCATCAGGGTGGCGGCGCTGACCCCGGCCAGGCCATAGCGGTGGCCAAGTAGCGGATAAATGCTGATCATCGGAGCGCAGGCGAACAACACGGCGCCTGTAACCCATACCGGATCCATCGCTGGCATCAACAAGAAGAACACGAGCACCGCCAGGGGATGCAGGATCAGCTTACCTATCACGATCTGGCTGACGTCGTTCAGCATGCCGCGCACCTGGAGCCCAAACAGCGTGCCACCGATCACGAACAGCGCCGCCGGCCCGGCGGCATTGGCCAGCATGTCGATGGCCTTGGCCAAAGGGCTCGGCAAGGCGATTCCGGTCACGGCCAGCAACAAGCCCACCATCAGGCCGACCAGGATGGGATTGCGGACCAGCCTGAAGAAAGTCTTGCGGGCTACCGTGGCGATGCCGGCGCCGCTCTGGCGACCTGCCTCGGCGAGGATAAGCGCCGCGGGGATGATCAATAGGTTCTCGATCACCATGTTCAACGCCAGCAGGACCGCCGCCGGCGAGGCCCCGAGCACCATGGCGGCTACTGGATAGCCGATGAAGCCGCTGTTGGAAGCGGCCATGCCCAGGGCGTGGATGGCCGCCTCGCTGAGCGACTTGCCCTGCAGAGCCAGTGTCAGCAGCAGGGCGAAGGCGAACACCGCCACCGAGCCCAACCCATAGGCCAGCAGGTAGTGGGGCTGGAAGACTTCCTCGAGGGGGTTTTCGGTCAGGGCCCGGATCACCAGGGCCGGCAAGGCGAAGTAGAGCACGAAGGTGGCCACGCCCTGTATCTGCTCTCGATTCAACAGGCGGATACCCATAGCCAGGTAGCCGGCGCCGATCAGCAGGAAGATCGGCGTGGTGATGGCAAGTATCTCAAGCATGTGGGTCTCCTTACCCATGTCCGGGCGCGTAGCGCAGGCCGATGTCGCTGGCACCGGTGTTGGAGAGATAGCGGAAGCCGAGAGACTGGTGTTTTAGAAACTGCACCCGTCAGCTGACATGAGCGCGGATTTGTCGCGCCTTTTCTTGCAGCAGCGGCAGGTACTGGCGGATCAAGGTGTCGAAGTCGATCCGGGCGGCGTTGGTACTGATGTTGATGGCACCCAGCAGCCTGCCGTTGGCATCAAAGGCCGGTACGGCCACCGAGCGTAATCCGGAGTCGAGCTCCTGATCGGCGATGGCATAACCTTGCTGGCGTGCCTTGAGGATGCAGCGCTTGAGCTCGGCCTTGTCGGTGATGGTCTTGTCGGTATATTTCTCGAGGACTACCCGCGCCAGGAAGGTGTCGAGTTCGGTATCCGGCAACTGGGCCAGCAGCACCCGCCCCATTGAGGTGTGAGCCGCCGGCAGGCGGGTACCCACCGAGAGGGTGATCGCCATCAACCGGTGGCGAGACGAAGAGCGCGCTACATAGGTGACGTCGTCGCCGTCGAGCACACCCAGCGACGACGACTCGCCACACTCCGCAGTGATGTCCTCGAGCAGCTGTTGAATCACGCTGCGGTAGTTATTGGAGGAAAGGAAGGCATAGCCGAGGTTCAGCACCTTGGGGGCCAGCTCGAAGTGGCGCTGTTGCTTACGGACATAACCCAAGGCATGCAGGGTCAGCAGGAAGCGTCGCGCCCGGGCACGGTTCATACCGGTGCGTGCCGCCACCTCGCTCAGCGTCATCTTCGGGTGGGCCTCGTCGAAGGCCAGGATGACCTCGAGACCACTGGCCAACGCCGTGACGAAGTCGCGATCTTCCGCCGAAATGGGGTGATCTTCCACGTTGAATCACTCTTGCCGATTATTGACTAGACTTGGTGTATCGGAGCGATTGCCATGTTCGCATGGCGAACTTTAGGTTGCAAGCCCAGCTACTGAGTGCGACTAAGGTCGGGTTTGATTCGCTCGCCTTCACTAGGTAGGTTTTTTTATGGCGAATTCATGTTCGATAAGCGAACTAAATATCTGGCTAGTCGCTAAACAAGAGGCACCTCTATGAATAAAATTATTAATGCAGCATTTTCAGCGGTTTGTGGCGGTGTTCTCGCCCTCACAGTTTCTGTTTCCAGCGCCGTTGCCCAGGAATGGCCGACCGATGATATTCGCCTGGTAGTTCCTTATGCCCCGGGCGGCACGACGGATGTATTGTCACGGCGTGTCGCCGATCTTCTCCAGCAAGAGCTCGATGCCAACGTGGTGGTGGAAAATCGTCCGGGCGCGGGTTCCACCGTGGGCACTGGTCGTCTCGCCCGTGGTGGACGTGATGTCGACCACACCATCCTGATGGCATCACCGGGACACACCATCGGTGCCGCTATCTACCCTGACCTGGGCTACGATCCGGTCGAAGATTTCGTCTTCCTGCAAAACATGATCGATATCCCCAACGTCATGGTGGTGCCCGCAGACAGTCCTTATGAGAGCGTCATCGAATTCGTCGAAGCGGCGAAAGAGGAGAACATGACCTTCAGCCACAGTGGCGTGGGTAGTTCCATTCACATGTCCGGCGAGTTGTTCAAGACACTGACCGATACCAACATGACGGCAGTCCCTTTTGCGGGTAGCGGCGCGGCACTTCCGGCACTCTTGGGTGGTGATGTGGATGTCTCGTTCGAGAATATGCCCACTGTTCTTTCGCATATCCGCTCGGGTGACTTGCGGGCCCTGGCCGTTACCTCTGCCGAGCGATCCGAGTACCTGCCCGATGTGCCTACCCTCTCCGAAATCGGTGAGTATAACCTCGACCAGTTCGTTACCACGGCATGGTTCGGCCTGGTGGCGCATAAATCCTTTCCCGAAGAAGCACAAAGCGTCATGCAGGATGCGCTGGCCAGGGTCATGGAACGTGAAGAATTCCTGGATTTCGCCGAGCAGCTTGGCGCTGAGCCGGGCCAGGTCTCTGGTGAAGAGTTCAAGCAATTCATCGCCGACGAAGTAGAGCGTTGGGAAGACGTAGCCCAGCAGGCCGGCATCAGCCAGTGAGCTAGGTAGTCTCCCATCAAGCACTGAGGCGAGGGCTTGCGTCCTCGCCTCTCTTGTTTTCTGGAGAAGGCAGCGATGACTACCTCGGAACCTAAACGCAGGGTGAAGGTAAAGGACGCCAGTGACGTGATAGCGGGAGTTGTGCTGTTCGGCTTTTCCGTCGTACTGATCTTTTATCTGGTGCCTAACTATATCAATGAACCACCGATCCTTCAAAGCCCCATGATGTCGCCTCAATGGCTGCCAAGGATCGTCGGCTGGTTGATATTGGTGTTTTCCATTCTCCTTATCCTTCAGGGCTTGCTGGTGGAAGGCAGCAACGAGGAGGATGAGCGAACTATCGAGAAAGGCTCGCCGCGACGTTTTGGGCTGATGGTGGTGGCGCTGGCGATATATGTCACCTTGTTCGAGGTCATGGGCGCCGTATTCTGCGGCATTCTGGCGACCTTGATCCTTTTTGTGGCGCACCCCGTTCGCACGTGGTGGGTATATAGCCTGGCATTCGTGTTTCCCATCGTCGTTACATTCCTGTTCGTAGAAGTCATGAATGTTCCGCTTCCGATGATGCCGTTCTGGTTCTGAGTCGCTAATTATTGTTCTGGGTGAACTATGGAAAACTTTTCGGAAGTCATAGAAATATTCTTTAGCCTGGACAACTTCCTGGCGATAGCCATCGGGGTGGTCATCGGGGTGGTCATCGGCTCCATCCCCGGGCTGACGGCGACCATGGCGGTGGCGCTGGCTCTGCCCTTCACGTTCTCCATGCAGCCAGTAGCGGCCATCCTGTTGTTGGTGGGTATCTACAAGGGAGGTATGTACGGTGGCTCGATCACGGCCATTCTGATAAGAACTCCCGGTTCACCCGCTTCTGCCTGTACCTTGCTGGATGGCTATCCCATGGCCCAGCAGGGCCATGCCAAGAAAGCATTGAAGACAGCGCTTTATTCCTCGGTCATCGCCGACTTCATCTCCAATATTGCGTTGATCTTCTTTGCCGCCTACTTGGCCAAGATCGCCCTGAATTTTGGTGCACCGGAGTTCTTCTGGCTGATCTGCTTTTCTCTTACCATCATCATTTCCCTGGCCAGTGGCTCCATGATCAAGGGCCTGATGGCCGCCTTGCTGGGCATATTGCTGTCAATGGTGGGACTGGATGATGTCTTCGGTTCCCAGCGCCTTACTTTTGGCAGCTATAACCTGATGGATAGCATCTCCTTTATTCCCCTGTTGATTGGCCTTTTCGCCATACCGGAGATTATCGAGTTCTACCGTAAGAAAGCAATTCCCCATATCAAGGCCAAGGCGAGCGGTGCTGGCCTGGCCTTCTCCGAACTCAAGCGTTGTATGAAAAGCATCGTGCGCGGCAGCTTGATCGGCGTGATTATCGGGGCAATTCCCGGAACCGGGGCGACCGCTGCCGCGTTCATTTCCTATAGTGATGCTCGTCGGCGTTCTCCCAACAAGGCAAACTTTGGAAAAGGCGAGGTGGAAGGCGTGGCTGCAGCCGAGGCCGGTAATAATGGCGTAGCCGGGGCCACGATGATTCCCCTCTTGTCCTTGGGCATCCCGGGCGATGTTATCACCGCCATCATCCTCGGTGCCTTCATGATCCATGGGCTGACGCCCGGCCCGCTCATGTTCCAGGAAAACTTGTCGCTGATCTATGCATTGTTCATGGGCATCATGTTCAGCTCAGTCGTCTTGCTGGTGGTGGGCAATGTGGCCATCAAGTACTTCTCCTTGATTGCCGATATTCCCAAGTCGATTCTTTTTCCCATCGTGTTGATGTTCTGTGTCTACGGCGCTTACGCGGTCAATAACGACACCTTCGATGTGGGCCTGATGCTGGCCTTCGGGGTGTTGGGTTATGTCTTCAACCGTGCCGCCATACCTGCGGCTCCGTTCTTGATCGGTTTTATTCTTGGACCCATGTTTGAAGATAATCTGCGTCGCTCTCTGTTGATCGGTTCCAATGACCTTTCTATTTTCGTGCGCGGGCCCATTACCTGGTTCTTTATCGTATTGACGGTGGGCTCCATACTGTTGGCGATCTACCGCTATTTGTCGACTCGCCGCGAGCTCCGGGCAGGCACTGGAACCGGCGATGAAGCTCCATGACTCCATGCTTTCCATCGGAACCACACGCCGCGCGAGCACAAGCCAAGGAGGAAATATCGATGGCAGGACCGTTGGCGGGATTGAGGGTACTGGATCTGAGCCGGGTGATGGCGGGGCCATGGTGCACGCAGAATCTGGCCGATATGGGCGCCGAAGTGATCAAGATCGAGCGACCTGGCCTGGGTGACGATACTCGCCACTGGGGACCGCCCTGGCTGGCGGACCGGGAGGGCCAACCGACCCAGGAATCTGCCTATTACCTTTCCGCCAACCGCGGCAAGCATTCGGTGACGGTCGATATCGGCAAGCCGGAAGGACAGGCGTTGGTACGTGAGCTGGCGGCCCGGAGCGATATTCTGGTGGAGAACTTCAAGAGCGGCGGTCTGGCCCGGAAAGGGCTTGACTACGACACGTTGGGCACGCTCAACCCCGGCCTGATCTATTGCTCGATTACTGGCTTTGGCCAGACTGGGCCTATGGCCCGGATGGCAGGCTACGATTACCTGGTGCAGGCTCAAGGTGGGTTGATGAGCATCACCGGGGTGCCCGATGGGGAGCCAGGTGCGGGGCCTCAGCGTGTCGGCATGGCGGTTGCTGACCTGACGACTGGCATGAATGCGACTATCGCTATTCTCGGTGCGCTACATCATCGCAGTCGTACCGGTGAAGGACAGCATATCGACATGGCACTGCTTGATGTGCAGGTCAGCTGGTTGGCCAATCAGGCGCTCAACTATTTCTGCAGCGGGACTCCGCCGACTCGCACCGGTGACTACCACCCCAACTTGGTACCCTATCAGCCATTTCCTACCGCTGATGGCGAGAAAGTGATCATTGCCATCGGCAATGACAGCCAGTTCGAGCGCTTCTGTACCGCGATAGGCCGTCCTGAGCTTGCCGTAGATCCACGTTTTGTCACTAATCCCCAGCGGGTCAAGCATCGTCCCGAGCTGATACCGATCATGGTGGAAACCACGCTTTCCAAAGCCAAGGATGAATGGATGGAATTGCTGCAGGGAATCGGTGTGCCATGCGGGCCGATCCAGAATATCGCGCAAGTCTTCGACGACCCACAAGTCAAGGCGCGAGGCATGAAAGTCGAGTTGGAGTCGGAACATGGTCCCGTGCCCGGCGTAGCCAACCCTATCAAGTTTTCCAAGACACGGTTGGAGTATCGAAAGGCGCCGCCACGCTTGGGAGAAGATACAAATGCGGTGCTGCAACGTCTGCTTGGCAAGGACGCGATGGAAATCGCCGCTCTGCGTGATAAAGGCGTGCTTTAGTATCGGTCGCGGCCGGTCCCAGTGCTGGGCGCTATTCCGACAGACTGCGCCGCTATCGTTGATCTCCCCGGTGGAACCTAATGTGGTCATCCGACAGTGACGCCGCCACAGACGAAGAGCGTTTGGCCGGTAATAAAGCCGCTGCGCTCGTCACAGAAGAAGCTCACCGCGTGGGCCACGTCGTCGGGTTGGCCCATGCGCTGTAGCGGGATATTGTCGATGATGCGGCGGGCGCGTTCGGAATCGGGAGGATTGTTCTGCCAGAAGGCGCTGGTAGCAATGGGGCCGGGGGCGACGCAGTTGACGGTAATACCCTGTTCCGCCAGTTCCAGTGCCCAGGTTCTAGCCATGGATTGCAGCGCTCCCTTGGTGGCACTGTAGAGAGTGCGCGCCTCCTTCCCCAGCACCACGCGGCTGGTATTCATCACGATGCGCCCCATCCCGCGAGCCTTCATGGCGGGTAGCAGTGCCTGGGTGCAGACCAGCGCCGATCGCACATTGAGATGCATCAGCTTGTCGAAGTCCTCGAGCCGCGCCTCTTCAAGCAGGGCCGGGGCGACGACACCCACGTTATTGACCAGTCGCGTCACCGAATATCGCTCAGCGATCTCCTCCATTACCCGCTGGGTCGCGCCGGCATCGGCAAGGTCGACCTGGCGCGCCGCCGCTTTCAGGGAGTCCGCTTCCGGCTCGACAATATCCGCCACGATAACGTGGTAGCCATCCTGCAGGAGGCGAAGGGCGATGGCTTGTCCGATGTTTCTCGCCCCACCGGTGACAACGGCGCAGTGTCTTTGTGCAGAGTCCTGGTTCATTCGGGTGTCCCTGGCGTGTACCTGTCGAAGAAACTTATGGCTAGTATGAAGGCCTCCCGCCGATAAAACACGGCAAGGCGTAGAGACCCCTCACTATGCGTCATTCCTGCACAAGGAAGATGGGGGCATCATGACGTTGCAAGAGGGATATCCATGTAGGGGAAGCAGGGAAGGCCAGTCTGCCGATCCTGCGAATGGTTTTATTCAATGCGACATCTGTCCCGGTCTGCTTGAATGAAATCCTTGGTCAAGCGAGGGAAAACAGGCTAATGCCGAAAGGTTCATTGCAAGCCATGGTGGTGGGAGCCGGTACCATGGGCACCACCCTGGCCAAATTGCTGGCGGGGCATGGCGTCAAGGTCACCATGGTGGACAGCGACCCGCAAGTGCTGGAAACCAGCCGCCTGGACGTGGGGGAAGGCGCTGTCACCATCCGCTTTACAACGACTTTGAAGGTGGATGAAAGCCCCGATTTCGTGATCGAAACTGTGACCGAAAACGTTGCGGTCAAGCAGGAGGTAGTGGCGCAAATCGAGGCCAGCGTGGCCGATACCTCCATCATCATGACCAATACCTCGGGTATCTCCATCGATGAGATTGGAAGCGCCATGCGCGTTCCACAACGGTTCTTGGGTGCCCACTTCTTTAATCCGGCTGACATCATTCCCGCAGTGGAAGTGGTTCCGGGTAGCCACACCGAGACTCTGGTAGTCGAAAAGGCCTGTCGATGGTTGAAGCGGCTGGGGAAACGACCGGCGGTACTCAACACTTGCGTGCCCGGTTTCGTCGCCAATCGGATCCAGCATGCGGTGATGCGTGAATGCCTCTCCTTGCTGGAGAAAGGCGTGGTGGAGGCCGAGGCGCTGGATGACATCGTGCAGTACTCCATCGGCGTGCGCATGGCGCTGAACGGGCCCTTGTGCCAGCGCGACCTCAATGGGCTGGACACCCACTTGGCCATCGCCCGATACCTCTATCCGGATCTTGATGCACGCCAGGAGCCCGCGGCTCTCCTCGAAGAGTACGTCGCCCAGGGGCGCCTGGGCGCCAAGGCAGGGCGAGGCTTCTACCATTGGAGCGACGAGTCGCGTGCGGAGCACCAGGCCCGGGAGCGGGAAAGCCTGCAACGCATCATTGAAATCGCCACGCAATACTCACCAAAAGACGAACCATGAACCGGGCAGTATAAAAAATGCCCCGAGGGTATCAACGGAGGCGTTCGGCCCCAACGATCGATATGCCCGCCAGGTTTAAGCCCGTTGTAAATCCCGAATTCAAGATAAGCGCTCTTTTGTTATCGCTGATTATTCGGTTATTCGACTATGTGTCTCTTATTGGCACCCCTTCTCGTCATGAGGTTTGTTTATGCTTGCCGCCCTTATCCAGCACCCTTTCATGAGCCAGCAGGCGCTGGCCGAGTGCAACGCCCAGGCCATGGTCGATGCCATGCTGGCCTTCGAGCTGGCTCTGGCCGAGGTCCAGGAGGCCCGGGGGGCGGTGCCCGAGGACGCCAGCCTGGCCATGCGCCAGACCTTCGAAGCGCATGCCTTCGACCTTGACGCTATCGCTGCCGGTGTCGCCAGCGGCGGCAATGCGGCCATTCCCTTCGTCAAGCAGGGGCGTGCGGCCTTGCCGGAAGACCTCAAGCGCTACTGGCACCAGGGTGCTACCAGCCAGGACGTGGTCGATACGGCCCTGATGCTGCTGCTAAAGCCCCGCCTGGCCGCCCTCGATGCCCTGCTGGTGCGCTGTCGCAGCGCAGCCCTCGACCTGATGCAGGCCCATGACGAGACCGTGATGGTAGGGCGCACCTTGATGCAGCAGGCGTTACCGATCACCTTCGGCGTCAAGGTGGCCCACTGGGCCATCGGCCTGGAGCAGGCCCGCCGTCGCCTGGCCGTACTGGAATTGCCGGTACAGTTCGGCGGCGCGGTGGCGGTGCACTCTGGTTTGGAAGGGCCGGGCCGGGACGACCTGGGCCTCGATTTCATGGATGCCCTGGCCGAGCGGCTGGGTCTCGCGACGGCGGTACTGCCCTGGCACACCGATCGCCAGCCGATCCATGCCCTGGCCACGGGGCTGGACGCCGCCGCCGGCGCCACCGAGAAGCTGGCCCTGGACGTGTCGCTGCTGACCCAGACGGAGCTCGGCGAGGTCGCCGAGCCGGCGGCACCCGGCATGGGGGAGTCCTCGTCGATGCCGCACAAGCGCAATCCGGTGCGCTGCGCGCTGATCCGCGGTGCCGCCCGCCAGGTGCATGGCCACACCACGGTGATCCTCAATGCCGCGGCCCAGCCCCTGGAGCGGGGCCTGGGGGAGTGGCACGCCGAGTGGGCGCCGCTGCTCGACAGTGCCCTGCTGCTGGAAGGCGCGCTGGAACAGGCCGCGGTGCTGCTCGAGGGCCTGGAAGTGCACCCCGAGGCGATGCAGCGCAACCTGGCGGCGACGGGCGGCGGCATCATGGCCGAGCCGGTCTCGCGCCTGCTCGCCCCGGTGGTGGGCCAGGACGCCGCCAAGCGCATCAGCGCCGAGGCCGCCGAGACGGCGCGCCTGACGGGACGCCCCTATGCCCAGGTACTGCACGAACAACTCCTGGCGGGGCACGCGGAGGTGGCGGGGCGCATCGAGCGTACCGACCTTGAGCGGGCCAGTGATCCGGCCTTGTACCTTGGTAGTAGCAAGGCACAGGTGCGGCGAGCGACTCACTGGCTAAACAACCAACAGGCAACGGTTTCTTGAAAGAAGACCACCTTCCTTTACAGAAACTGGCTCTTGCATGATTTGACGAACCGTCATTTCGAGATTATTTTGTTCGCATTACAAATCAATGTTCTTATTGCGAACGCGTTAGGGCTGGCCGGTGTCCTGGCTGGTGTCCTACGGAAGGCAATGGTGACGCCCTTGCTCTCGGCCATCCGCTAGGGATGGCCGGCGCGTACCTGCTGTTGACGGCGGCGCATGAACGGTACAGACAGAACAAGCGCTATGCTTTACGCACCCTATGCGTGGGCGTAGGGCAAGGCATCGCGACGCTCACCGAGCAGGTGCAAATAACGAAAGGAGAAGCTTCAATGGCATTTCTGTCCATCAAGGGCCGCAGCGTGGCCTATCGCCTGCTGGGCGCTGATTCCAACCCGCTGGTGATACTGGCGCACCCGCTGGGCATGAGCCAGGCGGTGTGGGACGACGTCCTGCCGGCGCTGCTACCGCGCTACCGCGTGCTGACCTGGGATCTGCCCGGCCACGGTGCGAGCCAAGCCTGGGGCGATGGTCCGATCACCCCGGCCGACCTGGCCAGTGAAGCCCTGGCGCTGGCCGACCACGCCGGTGCCGGCCGCTTCCACTTCGCCGGTACCTCCATTGGCGGTGTGGTGGGCCAGCAGCTGGTGGCCGAGCATGGCGAGCGGTTGCTCTCCACCACCCTGACCAACACCGGGGCGGTGATCGGCAACGCCGAGCTGTGGAATACCCGTGCCGGTCGTGTGCGCCAGGAAGGCCTGGCAGCGATGTCCGAGGAGATCGTGCCGCGCTGGTTCGCCCCGGCCTGCTTCGAGGCCGAGCCGGCGCTCAAGGACGGCTGGTGCATCCAGATGGGCCGTGGCGACGATGAATCCTACGCGCTGCTGTGCGAGATGCTCGGGCGCGACGTCTTCACCGGCAAGCTGACCGGGAAGCAAGTGAAGGTCCAGCTGTTCGGCGGCAGCGAGGACATGGCGACCCCGCCGGCGACGCTGGAGGCACTCGCGGCCGAGTGCGACGGCGCGCCGCTCGAGATCCTCGAGGGCGTCGGCCACGTGCCTTCCGTGGAGGTGCCAGGCCTGTTCGCCGAGAAGCTATTGTCAGTGATGGCGGTGGACCTGGGCGATGTGGGCGCCAACGGAGTGGACTATGCCACCGCCCTTGCCACACGCAAGCAGGTGCTGGGCGAGGAGCACGTGGCACGCTCGACCGAGAGCGCCACCAGCCTGGACGCGCCCTTCCAGCAGATGATCACCCGCCTGGCCTGGGGCGAGCTGTGGAGCAACGACGACCTGACCCGTCGCGAGCGCAGCATGATCACTACTGGCATCCTGGCCGCGCTGGGCCGCGAGGAGCTGACCCTGCACCTCAAGACCGCCAAGCGCATCGGCCTCTCCGAGGCGGAGCTGCGTCAGGTACTGATGCACGTGGCGATCTATGGCGGCGTGCCGGCGGCCAACCATGCCTTCGCGTTGGCCAAGGAGCTTGGGTGGGGCGGGGAGAAAGACTGATTCGCTTGATGGCAGACATGAGAGGATCCGGATGAGCGGTGAGACAGCAACGATGGACGAACCGGGTCAGTGGCGGCAGGCCCTGTTGGTCTACGGGCTGCTGTGGAGCCTGGGACTTTACCTGCGCCTGACGGTGCTGGTGGTGCCGCCGCTGATCCCCCAGCTCAAGGCGGTGCTGGGCTTCACCAGCGGCGAGGTGGCCATTGCCACCAGCCTGCCGCTGGTGACGCTGGCCGTGGGTGGCCTGGCTGCCGGCTGGCTGCTGGCGCGGGTCGGCGTGCTCCCCGGCATGCTGCTGGGGCTGGCGGTGATGGCGGGGGGCAGTGCGCTGCGCAGCCTGCCAGAGGGCTTCCTGGCGATGATGGCGGCCACCGTGATCATGGGGGTGGGCATCGCCTTCATGCAGGCCGCCATGCCGGTGTTGGCCAAACTCTGGTCGCCGGGGCGTGTCGGCCGCGCCTCGGCGGTCTACACCAACGGTCTGCTGTTGGGTGAATTGCTGGCCGCCGGCGCCACCGGCCCCTTGGTGGCGATCTGGCTGGGCGAGCAGTGGCAGTGGGCCTTCGCCCTGTGGGTGGTACCGGTCCCGCTGTTGATGCTGGCCCTGTTGGCGGGGAGTCGTCGGTTACCCAACACCGGGCGGGGCTCCTCCAGTGCCGGGCTGGTGCTGCCGGATCGCCACGATGGTCGCATGTGGCGACTGGTGACGCTGCTCGGTGCCGCCGCAGCGCTCTATTTCACCGGCAATGTCTTCCTGCCGGCCTTGCTCGAGGAGAGCGGACGCCTGGCACTGCTATCACCCAGCCTGACGGCCCTCAACGGTGCCCAGGTGCTCTCCTCTATGCTGCTGGTCCTCTATGCCGACAGGCTGATGGGGCAACACCGATCGCTGGTCGCCATCACGGCGCTGGCCCTGCTGGCCTTGCCGCTGATGCTCTGGCTGCCGGGACGACATGTGGTCTGGGCCGCCGGGTTGTTCGGCTTCTTCACCAGTGCGCTGTTCATCTTCGTGCTGGCCCTGCCCGCCTGGCTGGTGCGCGTCGAGGCGCTGCCGCGACTGATGGGCGGGATGCTGTTCTTTGGCTACCTTCTGGTCTTTGTCATCACCGTGGTCGGCGGCGGGCTCTATGACCTCTCGGGCATCGTGGCGCTGGCCTTCCTGCCGACCCTGATGATCGCCCTGGTGGCCATGGCCAATACCCGCCGGCTGCTCGCCTCCCGTCAGGCGGAGGCCTGAATGCTCAACGCCCGCATCAAGCTGCGCCACCTTCAGGCCTTTCTGGAAGTGGCTCGCCATCGCAGCTTTGCCCGTGCCGCCGACCGCCTGGCGATCACCCAGCCGGGCATGTCCAAGACCATCAAGGAACTCGAGGAGATCCTCGGCACTGCGCTCTTCGAGCGGACCTCCCGAGGGGTGGCGCTGACCCAGGCCGGTCTGACCCTGTTGCGCCACGCCGGCCCGGCGATCCGCGCCCTGGAAGAGGGCGTCAACGCGCTGGGCGAGGTACGCACCACGATCCGCTGGCTGCGGGTGGGCGCGCTCTCAACGGTCGAGAGCCGCCTGCTGCCCGAAGCCATTCGGCGTTGGCAGCAGGCCGAGGCCGTCGAGGCCGGTGTCAACGTGGTTACCGGGCCCAGTGCCTTCCTGCTCTCACGGCTGCGCCGGGGCGAGCTGGACCTGGTGGTGGGGCGCATGACCGAGGCGCGCGAGATCCGCGACCTGGCCTTCGAGCACCTCTACTACGAGCGCCTGATCCTGGTGGTGCGCGTCGGGCATCCGCTGGCCGAGGACGAGCCGCTCGAGGCCCACCGGCTGGAGGGTTACCCCTGGGTGCTGCCGCCTCCTCAGACCACGTTGCGCCAGCAGGTCGATAGCTTCTGCGTGCGCCACTCGCTACGCCCGCCAGGGCGTCAGCTGGAGACCCTGTCGCTGCCGTTGAGCCATCGCTACACCCTGGCGAGCGATGCGGTCTGGGTGGCGCCGGAAGAGGCGGTGCGCGATGCCCTGGACGAGGGTCGGCTCTGCGAGCTGTCCCTGCCGCTGGAGCAGCAGGGCGGCTCGGTGGGGCTCTGCACCAATACCAGCATGGAGCCTTCCCTGGCCCTGGAAGATTTTTGTGAGACCCTTCGGAAGGTAGCCGCGGACATGGCAGCGGCCGCGACATGACGATAATCGAGGGTGATCCATAACCCATGGGTTATGCGTAGAGGTAGAGGCATCAATTGGCAGGGCTGCGACAAGCCGCGACACTGATCAGGATCTACAACCCCGGAGACGATCGATATGCAGGACAACAGCAAGCGCTTCGTGGAGCGCGACCGCAACTGGCATCCACCGGCCTATGCGCCCGGCTACAAGACGTCCGTGGCCCGCTCCCCGCGCCAGGCGCTGGTCAGCATGCAGCATGCCACCGCCTCCGAGCTCACCGGCCCGGCGTTCCGTGGCCTGCGCATGGGTCCCCACGATAACGACCTGTTGCTCAACTTTCGTCAAGGTCAGGGCCAGGGCCAGGATCTCCCCCAGGGCGAGCGCATCATCATGTTCGGCCGCGTGGTCGACCAGTTCGGCAAGCCGGTGCCCCACACGTTGGTGGAAATGTGGCAGGCCAACGCCGGCGGCCGTTATCGTCACCGCAATGACAACTACCTGGCCCCGCTGGACCCCAACTTCGGCGGCGTGGGCCGCTGCCTGACCGACGAGGCGGGCTGGTACCGCTTCCGCACCATCAAGCCGGGTCCCTATCCCTGGCCCAACGATCCCAACAGCTGGCGCCCCTCCCACATTCACGTCTCGGTGATGGGCCCTTCGATCTCTACCCGCTTGATCACCCAGATGTACTTCGAGGGCGATCCGCTGATCCCGCTGTGCCCCATCGTCAACACTATCAAGGACCCCGACGCCGTCGAGACCATGGTCGGTCGCCTGGACATGGCTCGCAGCCGGCCCATGGACTGCCTGGCCTATCGCTTCGACCTGGTGGTACGCGGCGAACTGCAGACCTATTTCGAAAATCAGTAACCGGTTCGAAAACCAGTAACCGGGTTCGAAAATCAATAACCGGTTCGAAAACCAGTGACAGGACGGGGTAACCAGACCATGAAACAGCCCAATTCCCAGCCCGCCAGCGAGCTGATGCTGCGCGAGACCGCCTCCCAGACCGCCGGGCCCTATGTCCATATCGGCCTGGCCCTGGCCGCGGCCGGCAACCCGACCCGCGACGAGGAGATCTGGAACGAGATGGCCCGGCCCGAGGCCGAGGGCGAGCACATCGAGGTCGTCGGTACCGTGATCGACGGCAACGGCGACTTGGTGCGCGATGCCTTCATCGAGGCCTGGCAGGCGGACAGCAAGGGCGTCTACCAGCGCGAGTACGACCTCGAGAAGCCGTTCAACAGTTTCGGGCGCACCGCCACCACCTTCGAGCACGGCAGCGAGTGGACCCTCAAGACCGTCAAGCCGGGTCGCGTGCGGGTCGATGGCATCGATGAAGAGCACGGTGCCATCGACGACAAGGAAAACGACCTGGCGAGTGCGCGTAGTGCGCTGCTGATGGCCCCCCATATCAACCTGACCCTCTTCGCCCGCGGCATCAACATCCACCTGCAGACGCGGCTATACTTCGAGGATGAAGGCGAGGCGAATGCCGAATGTCCGGTGCTGAGTCGCATCGAGTCGCCGATACGCCGCGCAACGCTGATCGCCAGGCGCGAGGAGGTGGATGGCAAGGTACGCTACCGCCTCGACATCCGCCTGCAAGGCGAGGGTGAGACGGTCTTCTTCGATTTTTGATCAAGGGCGGCCGCCCCGGATTCTGGCCACGAACTCTGCCTATGGGTAGGGTTCGTGGTGGTTGTCAACGCGCCGAAAAGGTTCATCCATCCACGCCGACGTAGCGTCTCGGCCTAACGCGAGGTTTCCATGTCCAACCCCTGTATTATCTGCGTCGCTATCACGGGTAGTGTGCCGCGAAAGGAAAACAATCCTGCCGTTCCCGTCACCATCGAGGAGCAGGTCGAGAGCACCCAGGCAGCCTTCGAGGCCGGGGCCAGCATCGCCCATTGTCATGTGCGCAACGACGACCAGACGCCGAGCTCGGATCCCGAAAAGTTCGCCAGGCTGATGGAAGGGCTCAAGAAGCATTGTCCCGGCATGATCATTCAGCTCTCCACCGGCGGGCGCTCGGGGGCAGGCGAGGAGCGCGGTGGCATGTTGCCGCTCAAGCCCGATATGGCTAGCCTCTCGGTGGGGTCCAACAATTTCCCTACTCGGGTCTACGAAAATCCGCCGCAGCTGGTGGATTGGCTGGCCGAGGAAATGCTGAAGTACGATATCAAGCCCGAGATCGAGGCGTTTGATCTGTCGCACATTCACCAGGCGGTGAATCTCACGAAGCAGGGCAAGCTCAAGACTCCCCTCTACGTGCAGTTCGTGATGGGCGTCAAGAACGCCATGCCGGCCGACAAGCCGACCTTCGATTTCTATATAGAGACCCTCGAGCGGCTTGCGCCGGATGCCCAGTGGTGTGGTGCCGGTATCGGGCCGAATCAGGTCGTCTTGAACGAGTGGTCCATCGCCGCCGGTGGGCATACCCGCACAGGACTCGAGGACAACATGCGACTCGATCGCGATACCCTGGCGCCATCCAATGCCGCTCTGGTCGAGCGCACCGCGAAGCTTTGTGAGAAATATGAGCGTCCGGTCGCCACCTGGCAGCAGGCCCGCGAGATCCTCGGTCTGAAGGGCGTCTGATACATAGGAGACCGGAACTCAACTTATGAACAAGTGACCGGGACTCATCTGCGGAATCATCTGCATAGCGTGGCTCGCTGGTTATCCCACAAGGGCTTCGACGTCGAGCGCCTGCGTTTCGGCCTGCGCACGGCATTCGCCTCGTGCCTGGCGCTGGCCGTGGCATGGGCCATTGGCCTGGAGCACCCGCAGTGGTCGGCGATGACCGTCTGGGCCGCCTCGCAACCGGTGCGTTCGCTACTGGTCGAGAAGAGCCTTTACCGAGTCGTCGGCACCCTGGTGGGCACCGGGGCCGGCCTGCTGCTGTTGCTGATGACCGGGGACAGCCTGCTGTGGCTGGTCATTGGGCTGTCGCTATGGGTTGGGCTCTGTGCCGGGGCCGGCAATGCCCTGCACAGCATGATCTCCTACGCTACGCTGTTGTCGGGCTACTCCGCCTCGATGGTCGTCTTGCTCGGCACCGCCTCCTCCCTAAACACCCTGGCGCTGGGCGCCGACCGCCTGCTTACCGTGCTGGTCGGGGTAATCATGGCCCTGCTGGTAGGCCTGCTCTTGACCCCTCGCGCCTCCCGCAGCGATCTCGAGGAGCGAGGCCGCCGCAGTACCGCCCGGGTGTTGCATCTTCTGGCCGACCGACTGGGCCGGCCGTCGAGCCGCACCGTACAGGCGCCCAACGAGCTGCTTGTCGACATCGCTGTTCTGGAGGCCCAGCTGGAGCCAAGCGCAGCCGGGTCTCGCCGGGCCCGCCATTCGGCACGTTCCCAGCGGGCGATCCTCGCGGCGCTGACAGCCGCCCTGCTGTGGGTCCGGCGGCGCGAGCACGGGCCACGCCTCACTGCTGTCGGCGACGCCGTGGCGGAAGCCGCTCTGGCCATGGATAGTGCCGCACCACTGCCAGCGGTGGCGGCGCATCTGGCGCGTGCCCGTCAGCTGTCCACGGGCGATGCAGCGCTGGCCGAGGTGCTCGGACGTCTCGCCGATGCCCTGGCGGAGCGCCAGCGCTTTCGTGACACCGGCCGAACCGACCGAGAATTGGCTCGTCGCCAGGTGATCCGTCATCGCGACTGGGTACATGCTCGCCAGGCCATGCTGCGCACCACCGGCGTGCTACTGGTGATTGGTCTGACTTGGGTAGCCACCGGTTGGACCGCCGGCGCCTATGTGATGCTGGGTACCTCGGTGATGGTGACCCTGTTCTCCACCTTCGAGAATCCGGCATGGATCATGCGGCACATCCTGGCCTGGCAGGCGGTGGGCGCGCTCAGCGCCCTGGCGGTGCGCTGGTGGTTGTGGCCTTGGGCCGGTGCGGAGTGGCAGTTGGTAGCGATGCTGCTGCCGTTCATTGTGGTGACGGTGATTCCTTTCTCTCATCGGCGCACCCTCAATGGCTCCATGGATTACGTGATGATCCTGCTGCTGTTGTCACAGCCGGTTATGCCGCTCACCGGCACGCCCGGACACTCGCTGGCGGTCGCGCTGGCCGTGGTGGCCGGCCCGCTACTGGCCCTGATCGCCTTCCGGCTGGTCTTCCCGACCAACGCCCGACGTCGACAACGGCACCTTGAAAGCATGATGCTCCACGAGTTGGAGGGCATGGCCTTGCGAGGAACCGCCGGACGCGCCGAGATCTGGCAAGCGCGCCTCTACCATCGAGTAATGCGGCTCGTCCACTGGGCGTATCTGCTGGGCGAGCCATCCCATCGGGTGATCGACGCCAGCCTTACCGCACTGGAGCTTAGTGAGACCCTGCAGGCGCTACAGCAGTACCGCCAGGAGAAGGCCTCGCCCGGCACGGAGCGCCGCCTCGAGGCAAGCCTGCGCCGGGTCGGCCGCCTCAGGCAGGCCCCGCTGGAAGCCGCCGCCGCCCTTGAACGCCTTGCCCGTACCCTCGCTTGCCGCCAGCAGGTCGCGCTGGCGCAACGCGCCAGACACTCGGCAAGGCTGCTGCGAGACAGCCCCGGCTTCTTCCAACGGCTTGTCTGAACGGGCAACGCCTCACGCGCGAGCGGGTAGTCGATGCTTTTTCACGTGGGGAGTCGGTACTTTTTCAAACGGTAGGCGTAGGCGGCGCGGGTCATGCCCAGCCGGCGGGCGGCGGCGGTGATGTTGCCGTCGCTGCCGGCCTGGGCGGCCTCGAGCATGGCGCGCTCGACTTCTTCCAGGGTCATGCCGGCCTCGATCAGCGCGCGGACCCGCTCTTGCGGTGACGCTTCGCCAGGCGTGCCA
This sequence comes from Halomonas korlensis, assembly GCF_900116705.1. GTDB lineage: Bacteria > Pseudomonadota > Gammaproteobacteria > Pseudomonadales > Halomonadaceae > Halomonas > Halomonas korlensis. The sequence goes on from NZ_FPBP01000009.1 coordinate 144,628, forward strand.
TCCGGCGAGGCCGTGAGCATGCCCGAGGCATCGAGGCCCTGGCCCTTCTCGCGCTCCAGGGTGGGGACCCGGTAGTCGCCGAACAGCGCCTTCTCGGTGATGCGCTTGTGATCGGCGGTGAGGATGACGCCGCGCTCGACGCTGTTCTTGAGCTCGCGGATATTGCCCGGCCAGCGGTACTGGCCCAAGGCCGAGCGGGCCTGGTCGGAGAAGCCCAGGGTGCGGCGCTGGTAGTGGTGCTCGAAGCGTGACAGGAAGTGTTCCGCCAGGGCGGCGATGTCCTCGCGTCGCTCGCGAAGGGGCGGCACGCTCAGGGTGAAGGCATTCAGGCGGTAGAAGAGGTCCTGTCGGAAGCTGCCCTCCTCGACGCGTCGCAGCAGGTCGGTATGGGTGGCGGCCACGATGCGCACGTCCACGTCCTGCACCGCCTGGGCGCCGACCCGCTCGATCTGCTGCTCCTGCAGTACCCGCAGTAGGGCGGCCTGGGCACGCGGCGAGAGCTCGGCGAGCTCGTCGAGGAAGAGGGTGCCGCCATCGGCCCGCTCGAAGCGCCCCATCCGCGACTGCACGGCGCCCGTGTAGGCGCCCTTCTCGACCCCGAACAGCTCCGACTCGATCAGCTCGGGCGGGATGGCGGCACAGTTGACGGCGATGAAGGGGCCCACGGCGCGCTGGCTCTGGTCGTGCAGGCGCCGGGCCAGGATCTCCTTGCCGGTGCCGGTCTCGCCCAGCAGCAGTACGGGCACCTCGGAGGGCGCCGCGCTGTCGAGCATGGCGAGCATCTCCTGGAAGGCCGGCGTCGAGCCGATGGGCGCCCAGTCCTCCTGGCCACGAGTGCGTGCCAGGTCCCCCTCCAGGGTGGCGATGCGCGCCTGCAACTCGTAGAGCTCATCGATCAGCGGCTCCTCGCGGAAGTGCTCGGCGAAGGCCTCGTGATCGGGCCACTCCCTGGCCAGCTTGCCGACGATGCGGCACTGGGGATCTCCGCACCCTCGACAGCTGACCTCGCGGAACTGCACCTCGCGGCCCAGCAGGTGGCTGGCATAGGCGCAGGCATAGCCCAGCAGGGTCCAGCAGACGGGCTCGGCCTGGGGCCCTCGCGGGCGCCAGACATCGACCTCGAACGAGCCCTCCCAGACAAACTCGCTATAGAACCAGCCGTTGTCCAGATCCATCTCCAGATGTATCGGAACTGCCTGGACATGGCCCTGCAGGGCATGTAACTGGGGGCCCGCCAGGTAGCTCTCTTCCAGAGCCTCGTCGTCTCCTCTGAGGGACCTGCCCAGCTCGGCATCCATCAGTCCCGAGTGGTAGCCCAGCCGCATGAAGAGTCCCTTGGCGCGCTCCATGCCCAGGGTGGTCACCAGCTCGTTGCGGAAGAAGGACGAGGCCGCCAGCGGCATCAGCAGCATGCGCTGCTCGCCAAGCCAGATCTGGCCCTCCTCCGGCAGGAAGCGCAGGGCATCCATGAGGTCACGGGCGCTGGGGTAGTCGGGGGGTGAAGCGGACATGACGTACTCCAGCTGTGTCGAGTCAAGGCAGGAGGATATCACCCCGCCCCAAAAAGAGGGGGAGGGGGCTATCCTGATGAAGTGAGGCCTTCACCATTTGCGAAAGGGGTCATCAAATGGTTAAGCCATATTATCGAACAGATGTCCGCATTCCGTATGACTCTATGCCAAGGGTGCGCCTAGTGCCCTGAAGACAGGGTCTTTTCCGAAGTCGGCACGGTTCTTGACAGTTAAAGAGTGTGGAGCGCGATGCTAACCTCTTGATTTATACCAAAGTCTAAGGCGTTGGTGTCGGTGTGCTCCGAAGGCGACATGCCCTTGACGAACAAACGGGTGACACTGACATGCACAACACAACAACGGTGCCCTCCCGGCACCTTCCCTCGCTCAGGCTCAAGCCCCTTGCCCTGCTCGGGGCTCTGCTGCTGCCGTCGGCAGTTGCGGCAGCCCCCGACAGCGAACCGGACGTCCGCGACCCCGCCGAGGTCTACCGGCAGGTCTGCGCCCATTGCCACGCCCCCGACAAGGCCGTGGGCCCTGAGATCACCATGGCCTTTCCCGAGGCGGCTCACGAAGCCCGGGGCGACTATGTCCGCATGGTGGTCCGTAACGGCCGGGCCGCCATGCCGTCCTTTCGCGAGGCCAAGATCAGTGATCCCGAGTTGGAGGCGCTGATCGAGGCTCTGGTGAGTGGCGACCTGGCGGATCATAGTGCGGACAAGGAGTAGGGCCATGAACCTGACACGTCGACAGCTCCTGAAGAACGGCATGCTGGTGGGCGCCTCCGCCCCCCTTTCCCTGGGGGCCGCCTGGGCCGCCGAGCGCGGACTCGCCGATGCGCCGGTGCATGGCCCGATCCGCCTCTACGGGTCCGACCGCTCGACCACCGAGCTGGGGCTGGGGCTGCGCCAGCAAGGCTGGGAACCGCGCTACGAGGGCCGCCTGGACCCGCTGGCGCTCAACGCCTTGCCTGCCGGCGCTCTGGTGACCGGTTTTACCGACGAGGCGGGCCTGGTGCTGTTGACCAGCCTGCTGGCCGGGCGCGGCCGGATCCTGGCACTGGGGCGCCATGAGGCGGGTCAGCACCGACTGCTGAGTCATCGCGGCCCCGTCGCGGCGCCGCTAGCGGAAGAGAGGGGTAGCTGGCAGGCCGCACTGGGGCGCGAATATGCCCGCCTGGCGCTGGCCAACGACGCAGGCCGACATGCTGAGTATTTTCGTCGCTCCGGCGGTGCCGCAGAGAACGCCAGCGAGCTGAGCTTCCTGGTTCAGCTGTAAGCCCCCGATCACGACAATCGAGAGACGAATTCATGAGCACGACACAGCGCATTCTTCCCAAGGGCGTGAGCGAAACAGACTTCGATGCCGCCCTGAGCCGTTTTCGCGAGATCATCGGGGCCGGCAGCGTCTTGACCGAGAGCGACCAGCTCGCGCCCTATACCAAGATCATGATGGCCGGCGACCAGTCGGATTACATTCCGTCCGCGGCCCTGTTGCCCACCACCACCGAGCAGGTGCAGGAGATCGTGCGCGCCTGCAACGAGTACAAGGTGCCGATCTGGACCATCTCTACCGGCAAGAACCTGGGCTACGGCTCCGCTGCGCCGGGCGCGACCGGCCAGGTGATGCTCGACCTGCACCGCATGAACCGGATCCTCAACGTGGACCCCGAGGTCTGCACGGCGCTGCTCGAACCCGGCGTGACCTACCAGCAGCTCTACGACTACATCAAGGAAAACGACCTCAAGTTGTGGCTCGACCCGCCGGCGCCCTCGGCGATCGCCGGGCCAGTGGGCAACACCCTGGATCGCGGCGTGGGTTACACCCCCTACGGCGAGCACTTCATGTTCCAGTGCGGCATGGAGGTGGTGCTGGCTAACGGCGAGGTGATTCGCACCGGCATGGGGGGCATCGAGAACTCCAGTTCCTGGCAGGTCTTCAAGTGGGGTTATGGTCCCTATATCGATGGCCTCTTCACTCAGTCCAACTACGGCATCGTCACCAAGATGGGCCTGTGGCTGATGCCCGAACCGCCCGCCTATCGCCCCTTTCTGATCCAGTACCAAGACCCCGAGGACATCGAAGAGATCGTCGATGTGCTGCGCCCGCTGCGTATCGCCCAGATCATCCCCAACGCCGTGGTGATCGTGCATACCTTGTGGGATGCGGGCACCCATGTGATGCGCAGGGACTACTACGACGGCACCGACTCTATCCCGCGCGAGGCCATCGAGCGCATCAAGGCCGATGAAGGCATCGGCGAGTGGAACGTCTACGCGGCGCTCTACGGCACCCCCGAGCAGATCGAGGTCAACTGGAAGATCGTCGAACAGGCCTTCGGGGCGAGCGGCAAGGCGAAGATCATGTACGGCGAGGAGGCCGAGAAGCGCGGCGGTGGCTTCGAGTATCGCTCGGCGCTGATGAAGGGCGACATGAACCTTCAGGAGTTCGGCCTCTACAACTGGCGCGGGGGCGGTGGCTCCATGTGGTTCGCCCCGGTCTCCCAGGCCAAGGGCAGCGAGACCAGGGATCAGACCGAACTGGCCCAGCAGATCCTCGGCAAGTATGGCTTCGACTATGTCGCCGAGTACATTGTCGGCTGGCGCGACATGCACCACGTCATCGACCTGCTCTACAACCGCCAGGACCCGGAGGAGACCCAGCGTGCCCATGACTGCTTCGCCGAGCTGATCGACGAATTCGCCAAGCGTGGCTACGGGCTGTACCGCACCAACACCGAGTTCATGGAGCAGGTCGCCGGCACCTTCGGCGACCCGCTGCGCGAGGTGCACCGCACCCTGAAGAATGCTCTGGATCCCAACGGCATCCTGTCGCCCGGCAAGTCGGGTATTCGCTCATGAGCGCAGTCCAGGCAACTTGCTTGCCTGGAATCGGGGACCTTCGGCAGTAAGTTAACCCCTGCTCGCCCCAGCGGAACTTCGCGCCAACAACGCTACCAACAACAATGGAGAGACATCATGAAAGCATTGCCCAAGCGCGCTTTCATCGTCGCCCTGGCGGGATCGCTGGCTGGCCAGCCCGTTTTCGCCGAGAGCCAGCCGGATGACGCTGACCACAGCGAGACCACCGTGGTGATGCTCGGCACCGGCACGCCGGTGCTTAAGCATGACCGAGCCGGCCAGGCGATACTGGTGGTGGTCGACAAGGAGATGTACCTGTTCGATGCCGGGCCGGGCTCGGTCAGGCACTTCGATGCCCTCTCGGGCAAGGACTTCATGCCCGAGGATATCTACTTCAGCAATGACTCCGTCTACGGCGAGATGAACAAGGTGTTCATCACCCACCTCGACTCGGACCACGTGCTGGGCCTGCCGGAGCTGATGCTACGCCCCTGGATCATGGGCCGTAGCGAACCGCTGAAGGTCATCGGTCCCCAGGGCCTCGAGGACATGACCGTCAATATCCTCGAGGCCTATCGGGACGATATCGACCATCGCCTGCACGGTACTCAGCCTGCCAATGAGCTTGGCTTCACGGTCGAGGTGACCGAGATCGGCGATACCCAGGTCGTTCATCAGGACGACAAGGTGACCGTTACCGCCTTCAAGGTGCCTCATGGTAGCTGGTCAGATGGCATGGCATTCGGCTATCGGGTTGAGACGCCGGGGAAGACCGTCGTTATCAGTGGCGACACCCGCCACGACGAGGCGCTCTACGAGCATTTCGAAGGCGCCGACATCCTGATCCACGAGGTGATGAGCGAAACCGGGGTCAGTCAGTTGCCGCAAGACTGGCAGGATTACATGTATCACGCTCATACCAGTACTCGGCAGCTGGCGGAAATCGGCCGGAAGATAGCGCCGGAGCTTCTGGTGATGACCCATCCGCTGCTCTTCGGTCAGACCGACGAGCAGCTGCGTGACGAGATGGCAGGCTATTACGACGGCAACTTCGTGCTGGCGAGTGACCTCGATATCTACGAATGAAGCATCAATCCCATTACAGCTAGGCCATGGCGGCCTGGAACATGGTCGCAGGAGAAAAAAGATGAGTGAACGCTACAGCAACTTCCATCTCCAGCCCATCGCCGGCGAGTGGCGAGAAGGCAGCAGCGAACGCAGCGCCGAGGTGACCAACCCTTATGACGGCAGCGCGCTGCTCGATATCCGCCTGGCGGATCGCAGCGATCTGGACGCCGCCTTCCTGGCGGCCGAGAAGGCCCAGGTCGAGTGGGCGGCGAAACCGCCGGGAGAGCGCAGCGCCGTGCTGCAGCGAGTGGTGGAGATCTTCGACGCTCGCAAGGAAGAGATCATCGACTGGCTGATCCGCGAGTCGGGCAGCACCCGCCTCAAGGCGAACGTCGAGTGGGGCGCGGCCCGCGGCATCACCCAGGAGGCCGCCAGCATGCCGGGCCGCGTCCACGGCATGACCCTGGCCTCCGATGTGCCGGGCAAGGAGAACCGCGTCTATCGCAAGCCGCTGGGCGTGGTGGGGGTGATCAGCCCCTGGAACTTCCCGCTGCATCTTTCCCAGCGCTCCATTGCGCCGGCGCTGGCGCTGGGCAACGCCGTGGTGGTCAAGCCGGCCAGCGATACCCCGATCACTGGCGGCCTGCTGCTGGCGAAGATCTTCGAAGAGGCCGGCCTGCCCAAGGGGCTGCTCAGTGTCGTGGTAGGCGCCGGCAGCGAGATCGGCGACGCCTTCGTCGAGCATCGCGTGCCGCGGCTGATCTCCTTCACTGGCTCGACCCCGGTGGGGCGGCATATCGGTGGGATCTGCAGCGGCGGTGAGCATATCAAGAAGGTGGCCCTGGAACTGGGCGGCAATAGCCCCTTCGTGGTGCTGGATGATGCCGACATCGACCAGGCGGTGAGCGCCGCGGTAATGGGCAAGTTCCTGCATCAGGGCCAGATCTGCATGGCGATCAACCGCATCATCGTCGCCGAGAACCTCTACGACGCCTTCGTCGCGCGCTTCGTCGAGCGGGTAAAGGGGCTTCAGGTCGGAGACCCCGACGATATGGCGACCGTGATAGGGCCGATCATCAATGCGAAGCAGCGTGAGGGGCTGGAGGCGAAGATCGCCACGGCCAGGCATGAAGGCGCCAGCGTGCTGCTCGACGGCGAGGTCAACGGCCAGTTGGTGCCGCCGCATGTATTCGGCGATGTGACGCCAGAGATGGAGATCAGCCGCGAGGAAATCTTCGGCCCCTTGGTCGGCATCCAGAAGGCCCGCGACGAAGCCCACGCCTTGGAACTGGCCAACGGCACCGAGTACGGCCTGTCGAGTGCCGTGTTCAGCGGCGACCTGGCGCGAGGCGTGCGCTTTGCTCAGGGCGTCAGGGCGGGTATGACTCACGTGAACGACATGCCGGTGAACGACGAGGCCCACGTGCCCTTCGGCGGCGAGAAGAATTCCGGCCTGGGTCGCTTCAACGGCGACTGGGCCATCGAGGAGTTCACCACCGACCAGTGGATCAGCGTTCAGCAGACGCCGCGCAGCTATCCGTTCTGAGTCAATCTGCTCCGGGCCACCAGTAGGGTGGCCCGGCTTCTGAGCTTTCAGTCAAGGAGAACGAACCATGCAGATTCAAGCGGCCGTGACCCCGGAACTGGGGAGTGACTTCGCATGGCAGGCGGTGGAGCTTGCCGTGCCCACCCTGGGCGAGGTTCGGGTGCGCATCGTGGCCACCGGTGTCTGCCATACCGATGCCGTGGCCAGGGACCTGGGGATCGCGCCCTTTCCCATCGTGCTGGGCCACGAGGGCGCTGGGGTGGTCGAGGCCCTCGGCGAGGGGGTGACGGGGCTCGAGGTGGGCGATCATGTGGTGCTGTCCTTTGCCCATTGCGGGCGCTGTGGCCACTGCCTGACCGGCCATCCCACCGTCTGCGATACCTTCAACGCGCTCAACTTCGGCGGCGCCATGGACGACGGCGGCCATCGCCTGGCACGTGACGGCGAGGCGCTGGCCACCTTCTTCGGTCAGTCGTCGTTCGCCAGCCACGCGGTGGTCAATGGCCGCAATGCGGTGAAGGTCGACCCCGAGGTGGACCTGGCACTGCTCGGCCCGCTGGGCTGTGGCATCCAGACCGGCGCGGGGACGGTGCTCAACCGGCTCAAGCCCGAATTCGGTTCCAGCCTGGTGGTCTACGGCTGCGGCGCCGTGGGGCTCTCCGCCATCATGGCGGCAAGCATCGCCGGCTGCCGGCAGGTCATCGCCGTGGATGTCCACGATAATCGCCTCGAGCTGGCGCGCGAGTTGGGCGCGACCCATGCCCTCAACGGCAAGCACGAAGACGTGGTTGAACGGGTTCGCGAGATCACCGGCGGTGGCAGCCATTTCGCGGTGGAAACCACCGGGGTGCCGGTAGTCGTGCGTCAGTCGCTGCACGCGCTGCGCCCGCTGGGCGTCTCGGCGATCGTCGGCGTGACGCCCGAGGTCACTCTGGATGTGCACCAGGACCTGATGGCCGAGGGCAAGTCGATGATCGGGGTGATCGAGGGCGACTCGGTGCCGCGGGTGTTCATCCCCCAGCTGGTGGCCTACTACAAGGCGGGGCGTTTTCCCTTCGACCGGCTGGTGAAGTTCTATCCGCCGGAGCAGATCAACCAGGCCTTCGAGGACTCGAAAAACGGCATCACCGTCAAGCCGGTGCTGAAGATTGACTGAGCCAGATTGAGGTCACCAGCGTGATCGGAGACTGGCAGGCACCTACGCACGGGGCGGCATCCATGGATGCCGCCCCGTGCGTAGGTGCAGGACCACGCTGCGTGGTCGAGCCTAGCCCAGGCAGGCGAGCGCCCCGGCCGCCAGGGCCTCGATGCCGGTGCGCATCGTCACCTCGTTGCCCGGGAAGTAGTAGGGCGAGTGCGGCATCTCCAGATGGCGCATCTTCTCTCCTACGCTGTTGCCCGGCGTGGTCTGCCAGCGCTCCGCGGGGGTCGCCCCGATGAACCAGTAGACATAGGGGATATCTTCGCCGCCGAAGCCTCCCGCCTCGGCATTGCCGAAGTAGGGAAAGTCCTCGCTGCCATTGAGTCGCGGCATCTCGTACAGGCTGGCCTCGCCGAAATGCGCGCCATGGGCGCGGCGCACTTGCCCGACGGCCATAGGATCATTGTGCAGGGCGATGGTCTCGTTGAGCACGCGAAATTCCGGCGGCTTCGGGGCACGGCCGGCCTCGCACTCGGCGCGCACGATGCGCTCGATGGCCTCCACCACCTGCTGGTGGAGGGCGTTGTCGAAGCTGCGGATATTGATCTCGAGTTCGGCGGAGTGGGGAATGATGTTGGCCTGGGTGCCGGCGTGAAGCTTGCCGACGGTCACCACCACGGTCTCCTCCGGGGGCACTTCGCGGGAGACGATGGTCTGCAGGCGCGTGACCACATGGGCGGCGATCACCACCGGGTCCACCGTCTGGGCCGGCATGGAGCCGTGACCACCGGCGCCATGGATGGTGACGGCCAGGTTGGTACAGGCGGCCATGGTGCTGCCGGCACGATGCCCGACGGTACCGGCGAGGGCCGGCATGTTGTGCTGGCCGAGGATGATATCCGGCCGGGCGAAGCGCTCGTAGAGGTCGTCCTCCAGCATGGCCCTGGCACCGCCGAAGATCTCCTCGGCCGGCTGGCAGATCAGCATCAGGGTGCCGGACCACTGCTCCTTGAGTCCGGCCATCACGGCGGCGGCGCCCACCACGCAGCTGCTGTGCAGGTCGTGACCGCAGGCATGCATCAGCGGGACCGTACCGCTCTCGGTCTCTGCGGTACGCGTGCTGGCGTAGTCCAGGCCGGTATCCTCCTTGATCGGCAGGGCGTCCATGTCACCACGAAGCATCACCGTGGGACCCTCGCCGTTACGCAGCAGGGCCACGACGCCAGTGCCGCCTACGCCGCGGGTCACCTCAAGACCGAGGTGTTCCAGCGCCTCGGCGAGTCGTGCGCTGGTGTCGTGCTCCTGAAAGGGCAGCTCGGGATATTGATGGAGCTGGCGGTAGAGCGCCTGGACCGTCTCAAAGGCGGCATCGGTCTGGACGCCGATCGCCTCTTTCAGGTCGGGAATCGTGGTGTGAATCGTCATGAGAGTCTCCCGTCTCGATCAGGAAGGTTGGCTGGCCAGGGAAGGACCCTGGGCGGCAGGTTTGATCAGGTACTGGCAGGCGGTGACGACGATGACGTTGAGCAGCATGGCCCAGACGCCAGCATGCCAGCCCAGCGGCGAGCTCCAGACGAAATCCATCAGCAGATAGGCCACGCTGCCGACCAAGGCGCCGAGCATCACGCTGAGGCGGCGCAAGCGAGGCAGGAACAGCGCGCCGATCACCATCGGGAACAGCTGGACGATCAGGCCATAGGCCCCGAGCAGCAGCATGACCAGCGAGGCGGGATTGGCCAGTGCGAAGAGATAGGCGATCAGCGACAGGCCCAGTACGCTCCAGCGGGTCACGGACACCGTGGCCTTCTCGCTGGCCCCCTTCATCACTGTGGGAGAAAGGACGTCGCGCACCAGCACGATGGCCGCGGTATGCGCCAGGTTGGCGCCAGTCGACATGGCGGCCGCCAGCGCGCCGGAGAGCATCAGGCCGATGACCCAGGGCGAGAAGTTGGCCACATCCATGACCATGCGCAGCAGCACGGTGTCGGCACGTGCCAGGGACTCGTCGGCGAAGACCAGGATTCCGGCGAAGCCGATGATCAACAGGGGGACCAGCAGGGTGGCGTAGAGGGGGTAGAAGACACTGACCTTTCGCAGCGTCTTGCCGCTGTCCGCCGAGTAGAACTTCATGAACAGGTGCGGCCACATGGCGCCACCGAAGGCACTGATCAGCACCGCCGTGCTGAAGTAGCCCCAGCCCATATTGTTGGCACCCGGCATGGTCAGGTACTCGGGGGCGGCCTGCTGGAGCTGGGTGAACATCTCCCCGACCCCGCCATAGAGGCGTTCGGGAATGGTGAGACCAAGGAACCAGGCGATGGCGATCATCATGATGCCCTGCACCAGGTTGGTCCAGCCGATACCGCTCAGGCCGCTGGCGAATACATAGGCGGCCACCACCAGGAAGGCCAGCAGGGCTCCCAGCCAGAAGGGCACCAGGCCGTCGGTGGCCGCCTGGAACAGCAGGCCGGCCCCGGCGATCTGGATGGTCAGATACGGCACCAGCGCCGCCACCCCGATGACCCCGGCCAGCATGCCGAGCGGCTTACTCTGGTAGTGGTCGGCGATCATGTCACCCTGGGTGAGGTAGCCGCGCTCGCGGCCCAGCTTCGCCACCCGCGGCCCCAGGGCCCAGATGGTGATCGGTACCAGCGACAGGTAGGCAAGGATGTAGAAGGCCGGTGAGCCATGCTGATAGGACCAGCCCGGTGCGCCGAGGAAGGCGAAGGCGGAGAAGATCTCTGCCCCGAGGATAAAGAACAGTATTACCACGCCGACATGGCGGCCGCCGGCGACATAGCCCTCCAGGCTGGAGCTTTCCTTGTTGCGCGCCTGCAGGCCGACCCACAGTACCGCGGCGAGGTAGGCCAACGTGATGCCGACCACGATCAGGGAATCACTCATGACGGCCACCTCCGTGACGAACGACGAAGGCGACCCACATGCCAGCGAACAGCACCAGCATCCACAGGATGTACCAGAAGAACAGGAAGGGCAGGCCGAGCACGGTGGGCTCGATGCGATTGGCGATCAGGGCCCCGGGCCAGATCATAGCCAGGGTGCATACCGCAAAGTGCAGCCCTGTCAGGAGGTGATAGGTCTTGTTCATGGGGATCGTCCAGCTCGCCGATGGCGAGACTTGTTATGGGTTGTCCCGACACTATGGGAGGCCTTGTCCGATAGAAAAAATATAGCTTTGGCATTGCTGACATGCCGTACTGATATGGCTAGAGTGAATCCCTCCCATCTGATGAGTCGAGACGGCCCGTGGAATTTCGCCAACTCAGCTATTTCATTGCGGTTGTGGAGACCGGCTCCATCTCCGCGGCTAGCCGTCGAGTGCATGTCGCCCAGCCGGCGCTCACCCGGCAGGTTCGACTATTGGAGGAGGACCTGGGCACCCGACTGCTGGAGCGTCATGCCCGCGGGGTAAGCCTGACGGTGGCCGGCAAAGCGCTCTACGACGAGGCCGTTCAGTTGCTCGACAGGCGAACGCAGATCAGGACACGGCTCTCGGCGCTGGGCCAAGGGCTGATCGGCAAGGTAAGCCTGGGAGTAACGGTGACCCATCTTTGGGTGCCGGAAGTGGCAGCGCTGCTGAGGCACTATCGTGACCGCTATGCCAAGGTTGCCTTCGAGGTCTTCCCGCTGCTGTCGGGCCCCCAGCTGGAGCGGCTGAGAGAAGGCAGCCTGGATGCCGGCATCCTCTACCTGGACAGTGCTGAACAGCCCGGCCTTCAAACCCGGCTGCTGCAGCACGACCACCTGATGCTCGCCGTGCCTGAGGCTTCACGGTGGGCTACAAGGCCGCTGAACCGCCTGAGAGAGCTGAATGACGCCGACTTCGTGTGGGGCTTTCGCAGCGTCTCACCGGTCTACTATGACCGTGTGATGGCCCACTTCGATCGTCTAAAATTCGAGCCGCGGGTAGTGCAGTATGGCGCCGACAACATCACCATTCTCAGCATGGTGGCGGCGGGGCTCGGTATCGCTATCGTCCCTTCGGCCAGCAGCGCTCATCCCATGCCAGGCGTGTGCTTTTTGCATCTGGATGAACTCACCGCCTGCGATATGCCGCTGTGGATGGCCTGGCGGTCGACCAACGACTCGCCGGCACTTCACAACCTGATTGGCCTGGTCGACGAAGTATTTAGGTAAGAAGCACTTCTTCGCCCGGCCAGGCGGGCGAGGCTGTCTCGCCTGGCCCATTGACGAGAAGGACGATGCCATGCGCCTGCGGTTCTTGTTACGCCTGTTAGTGTTGATTTCGATCATGTTGCCCCTGGCACTGCTGGCCGGTTGTGAGGAGACGCCGACCGGACGTTCCCAGCTGGCGTTGGTGCCGGAAACCTTGATGACCCAGATGGGTGGAGACGCCTTCGACCAGTTGCGCCAGCGCCAGCCGGTGTCACGCGACACGGCCGTCAACCGCCGGGTGCAGTGCGTGGCCCAGGCGGTGGTGACCGCCGCCGAGGCGCGCTACCCGGCCGCCGACCTGCCCGAGGCCTGGGAGGTCGTGGTCTTCGAGGATTCCTCGCCCAACGCCTTCGCCCTGCCAGGGGGGCGCATCGGCGTGCATGCCGGCCTGCTTCAGGTGGCCGAGACCCCGGCCCAGCTGGCGGCGGTGATCGGACATGAGGTGGGTCATGTGCTCGCCGACCATGGCAACGAGCGCCTCACCCAGGAGCTCGGCATCAAGGCGGTGCTGCTGCTGGTAGGGCTGTTCGGCGAGGAGCAGCTGGGAGGGCAGCAGATGATGCAGGCGCTGGGCCTCGGCGCCCAGCTCGGCATCACCTTGCCGTTCAGTCGTGCCCACGAGGAGGAGGCCGACCTGATGGGCCTGGCGATCATGGCGCGCGCGGGCTTCGACCCGCAACAGAGCGTGGCGCTGTGGCGCAACATGGCCGCCGCCGGCGATGGCCAGCCCCCCGAGTTCCTGTCTACCCATCCGGCCCACGGATCGCGCATCGAGGCACTTCAAGAAGCCATGGAGGAGGCCGAAGCGACCTATCGCGCCACCACCCCGGCCGACTGTGCCGGGTAGTCGTGTCGGGCCTGCCCCAACCGCCAGGCCAGCACGATACCCATGAGTGAGCAGCCTGCGGTAACGCTCCAGGTCCAGTGCCATCCCCCCACCTGGGAAGCCAGCCAGGCTACCAGGGGTGGGCCAGCGAACTGCCCCAGGGCCGACCACTGCTGCATCCAACCGATAGTGGTCGAGACGGTGCGCTCGCTGGGGGCCAGCTTCACGGCCAGCATGAACAGCGCACCGGGGATGACACCGCCGACGGCAGAGAACATCAGGATAGCGGCAAAGCGCAGCATGGGCGCCTGAGCCGTCAACTCGCCGAAGGCCAGGAAGGTGCCCAGGGCGGTGAAGGTAAAGCCGAGGTAAAGCAGGTGCGCAGGGGCGACGCCGCGGTGCATCAGTTGCCCCGACCCCAGGTTGCCGACGATATTGATGGCGGCCACCAGGGTGGTCAGCGAACCGGCCAGCAGCCCGCCGAGGCCCGCCTGCTGGTAGATGGTGGGCAGAAAGCCAATCACCGCGAGCCACTGGCTCGAGTACATCGCGAAGCAGACCGCGACCAGCCAGGGACCCGGCGTGCCCAGGGTGAGCGCCAGTCGTTGACGCCAGCCCTCTTCGGCTCCGGCAGACAGGGTGAGCGCTCCGTGGCGACGGTGGTCGGCCGGGACCCGGTGACCTAGCCAGGCCAGCATGATCGCCGTCCATCCGGCCAGCACCCACCACCAGCCCTGCCAGCCCAGCCAGTCGATCATCCAGGGGCCGAGCAACAGGGCGCTGCCGATGCCCAGTCCCATATAGCAGCTCCACAGGGCCAGCGCCCTGTTCAAGCGCTCGATGGGCACCAACTGACGGAGCAGGGCAGGAGCCGGCAACACCACCAACAGGAAGCCCAGGCCTTCCAGCCCTCGGCAGGCGAGCAGGAAGGCGGGCGTCTGGGCCAGGCCGCCCAGAGCACTGGCTGCCAGCAAGATGCCCAGGCCGAAGGTCATGCTGCGCTTGAGCCCTAACGAATCCGCCGACAGGCCGACCAGCAGTCCCAGCGACATACCGGCAAGCTGGACCAGCGAGACCAGAAAGCCGGCCTGAAGCAGGGTGATGTCGAGGGCCTCCCTGAGAATCGGCAGGGCCGGGGGCAGCTTGCCCACGTGCAGGGCGGCAGTGATACCCGACAGGACCACCACGAGACCGGGTGGTACGAAAAGAAACTTCATGTACAGGCTCCAGGGACAGGAGGCGTGGGTCGTTCTTTAGGAGACTAAGAGAGTGCCCGGTGGGTGGCCATGCCTGCTTTAGTCGAGGGTTGGGGCGAGTCGAGGCGGGGCGCGTCAGCCCATCCGACCCATCCTTGCTCTTTGTCGCCTCAATGATGGTGTCACTCGGCGAACATCTCGAACAGCAGGCCGCGCAGCCAGCGGTTGCCGGTATCCTGGTGGAAGCGGCGGTGCCAGAAGAGGTTGATGGGGATCTCGGGGAAGGTCAGTGGGTGCTCGCGCATCGTCAGCGCGAAGCGCTCGCGGGTCACCTCGGCCAGCTTGTCGGTGACCGTCACCACCAGATCGGTGCGGCTGATGATATAGGGCACGGCCGCGAAGTGGGGCAGCTCGAGGCGAACCGGACGGGTGATCCCGGCCTTGGCCAGCGACTCTTCCACGATGCCGTGGCCGGTGCCGCGGGCCACCACCACGGCGTGGCGGGCGGCGACGAAGTCGTCCAGATTGAAGTCACCTGCCGCCAGCGGGTGGTCGCGGCGCATCAGGCAGACATAGCGCTGCACGAAAAGCCCCTGCTGGTAGAAGCCGGCACCGAGCTGGGGGATCAGGCCGATCGCCAGGTCGACCCGGCCATCTTCCATGTCCCGCTTCAGGTCGTCGTGCTGGCTGCGCACGGTACTCAGCCGAATACCGGGTGCCTCCTCGGCCAGGCGTTGCAGCAGGCGGGGCAGGAAGACAATCTCGCCGATGTCGGTCATGGCGATGTGGAAGGTGCGCTCGCTGATGGCGGGGTCGAAGTCGTCCGGCCGGTTGAGGGCTTCCTGCAGGCGGGCCAGGGACTGGGCCACCGGCGGATGCAGGCGGCTGGCCAACGGGGTTGGCAGCAAGCCTTGAGAGGTGCGCTCGAAGAGCTCGTCGCCCAGCAGCTTGCGCAACCGTTTCAGTGCGTGGCTGACCGCTGGCTGGGTAAGGCCAAGGCGTAGCGCCACGCGCTGGGTGTTCTGTTCCTGGTAGAGCAGGTCGAAGACCACCAGCAGATTAATGTCGATGTCCGAGAGCCGGATCATTGCGGTTCGCCTCGTGCACGAGATGCCGTTCTGGGTAGCTTGTCGATATACGACATTAGTCGATGTTTGGAGGTGCTGCGGCGTGCAAGTGGCTGGTTCATCTTGTTATTAGCATCACTTATCGGATGAATTCAGGGAGCTGTGTGGCCCTTGCCTGGCCCAAGGCATAGCGTAAGGCAAATCCTTACGACATCCCTGGCTGGAGACACACATGGTATCGAACAACCACGACAAGCGCCTTTCCATCGGCATCGTCGGCGGCGGCATAGGTGGCGTTGCCTTCGCCGTGGCCCTCTCGCGGGACGCGGGCCTCGATGTCCACCTCTTCGAGGCCGCTGAGCGCTTCTCGGAAATCGGCGCCGGCGTCTCCTTCGGCCCCAATGCCGTGCGTGCGATCACACTGCTCGGTCTCGAGAAGCCCTACCGCGATATCGCCGATGCCTCCCCCGCCCCCTTCGAGGATGTCTGGTTTGAATGGCGGCGCTGGCATGACGACGCCTATCTGACCGCCACCCTGGCCCCGGGCTGTGGCCAGTCCTCTGTCCACCGGGCCGATTTCCTGGAGGCTATTGTCGAGCAGCTGCCCGAGGGGATCGCCCGCTTCGGCAAGCGCTGTGTCGAGGTCGAGCAGGACAGCGACGGCGTCACCGCACATTTCGCGGACGGCAGCACCTTTACCGGCGACATCCTGATCGGCTACGACGGCATCAAGTCGGCGGCACGCGATCATGTGCTGCCGCCGGCGCAGTATGGTGACCTTGGCCCCTTCTGGAGCGGTACCTATGCCTATCGCGGCATGATTCCCACCCAGCAGCTTGAGGCCGCCATGGAGGCCAAGGGCGCCGATAAGCGTCTGGCATTGGTGCCGCAGATGTACCTTGGGCCTGACCGCCACATCCTGACCTTTCCGGTGAAGCAGTCGCAGCTGGTCAATGTGGTGGCCTTCATCACCGACCGCTCCACCCCGAATCCCAAGCTGCCCGAGGGCGAGGAGTGGGTCAGCTCCGTGACCCAGGAGGAGCTGCTGGGCGTCTTCGCGGGCTGGGGAGCCGGTTCGCAGGCCATTCTCGACTGTATCCCCGAGCCCACCCGCTGGGCCCTGCACGAGCTTCCCGAACTGCCCCGCTATCATCGCGGACGGGTGCTGCTTGTCGGCGATGCCGCCCATGCCATGGTGCCTCACCAAGGGGCGGGCGCCGGCCAGGCGCTGGAAGATGCCTATGTGCTGGCCAGCTTGCTGACCGACGAGGCCTGCAACCGGCATAACGCCGAGAAGACGCTGGCGGCCTTCGAGGCGGTCCGCCACGCGCGCACCTGCAAGGTCCAGCGCACCTCCCATGAAGCAGGGGATGTGTATGAGTTCGCCGGAACCGGCATTGGCGACGATGAAACCAAGCTGATCGAGAACCTGGAAACTCGCTACGACTGGCTGTGGAACCACAATCTGCAGGACGACGTGCTAGCCGCCAAAAAGCGGTTGGGCCGGGAGCAGGATGGGGGCTCACGGATGGCAGAAGCACGCGGGACCTGAGCGGTCCGTGATGTGCTACCCCGCCTGGCGGATTGGCACGCGGCTCAGGTGGTTGTTCTCGTCGGCGATGCGTGTCAGCAGCCGGCAGAGGGTCTCCCGCTCGTCCTCGCTCAAGGGGGCGAGGATTTCCTCCTGCACCTCGTCCACGGTCGGCTCGGCGTCGTGGCGAAGCCGTTCGCCCTCCTCGGTCAGGGTGACCAACATGGAGCGGCGATCCTCAGGGTTGCGCCGTCGGGTCACCAGGCCGCGCTCCTCCAGCTTGCGAACCACCACGGCCACGGTGTTGCGATCCAGCGCCGTATGGCCGCCCAGGGTGATCTGGTCGATCGGCCCTTTCTCCTCGAGCGCGCAGAGGAGGATGTACTGCAGTTGGGTCAGGTGGTAGGCCTCGCACTTGCGCAGGAAGATCGCGACGCTGATCTGGTGGCAGCGCCGCAGCAGGTTACCGGGCAGCACATTGGCCTGAGTAAGCGGAATTCGGGTCATCGTCTCGTCATCTCAAGGGGGGCGGGTGGCTGGCCGGGCAGGCCGGTCGGCCCGGCATGGTGGACTAACTTATCAGAGTGCCCGGACATCCGCTGGCGATACCGGGCCCGGGCGGGCTAGCGAAAACGGCCAAGGTGTCGGGCCTTGGCGGAAAGTCGTATTGCCCGCCGGCAAATTAGTCACAATACTGACGAATTAAGTCGTGGCCAATTACCACACCAAGTGAAACCGGCACCATGGGTTTCCTGTTCACTTTTTTCGTACCAACAACGAATACCCGTAGCGCACGGGATGGAGCGAGTAGATGCAGTACTTCCTCGACGGTTACCGCAGTGGCGACCCGCGGATTCAGCCTGTTGCCGAAGGGCGCAGCGACGAGCAGGGTCTGCTGCCGGAAGAGGTGGACGTGCTGATCGTCGGTACCGGGCCGGCCGGGTTGCTGCTGGCCGCCCAGTTATCGACCTTCCCCGAGATCGTCACCCGCGTCGTGGAGAAGGCCGATGGGCCACTCGAAGTGGGACGTGCCGACGGTGTGGCCTGTCGCACGGTCGAGATGTTCGAGGCCTTCGGCCTGGCCGAGCGGATGACCTCCGAGGCCTACTGGATCAACGAGACCCACTTCTGGGGGCCGGACCCCTATGACAAGGCACGGATCGCCCGGCTCGGCCGTGTGCAGGACGTTCGCGACGGGCTGTCTGAGTTCCCGCACGTGATCGTCAACCAGGCCCGACTGCTCGACTTTCTGCTGGAGTACATGCACAACTCCTCCAGCCGCCTGCAGGTCGACTACCGCCACGAGACGCTCAAGGTGGAGGTGCCCGAGAACCCTGACGAGCGCGTCACGGTGACCCTCAACACCCCAGAGGGCGAGAAGAGCGTCCGAGCGAAGTACGTTGTCGGCTGCGACGGTGCGCACAGCGTCGTGCGCGAGTCCATCGGTCGAAAACCACAAGGCCACGGTGAAGACAAGGCGTGGGGCGTGATGGACGTCCTGGCAGTGACCGATTTCCCGGATATCCGCTTCAAGTGCACGATCCAATCCGCCGACGCGGGCAACATCCTGCTGATTCCTCGCGAGGGCGGCTACATGGTGCGGATGTACGTCGACATGGGAAATATCGCCCCGGATGCCTGGCTGACCAAGGAAGAGGTGCTGGAGAAGGCTCAGGCAGTATTGGCGCCGTACACCTTCGAGGTGAAGGAGACCGCCTGGTTCTCCGTTTACCGTGTTGGTCACCGGGTCACCGATAAGTTCGACGATGTCGACGACGATCAGGTGGAGAGCCGCACGCCTCGTGTCTTTATCGCCGGTGATGCCTGCCACACCCACACCGCCAAGGCTGGGCAGGGGATGAACGTGTCGATGCAGGACACCTTCAACCTTGGTTGGAAGCTGATCTCGGTGCTTCAGGAGCGTAGCCCGGCCAGCCTGCTGCACACCTACAACGCTGAGCGTCATGTCATCGCGAAAAACCTGATCGAAATGGATACCCGCTGGTCGAGGGCGATCGGCGCCGCGCAGGCCTCCGACGACCCGCAGGCAGCGATGACCGGCCTGGCCGAGGTGCAACGGCAATTCGTCACCAACAGCGAGTTCACCGCGGGGTTCGCCACCCACTACGCGCCGGACCTGCTCACTGGTGACGACAGCCACCTGGGGCTGGCCACCGGCTTCCCGCCCGGGCGCCGCTTCCACTCGGCCGAGGTGATCCGACTCGGCGATGCCAAGCAGGTCCACCTCGGGCACGTGCATCGCGCCGACGGCCGCTGGCGGCTCTACGCCTTCGCCGACATGGTCGACCCGAGAAGTCCGGGATCGCGGTTCAACGCGCTGATGGATTTCCTTGCCAGCGAGGCGTCGCCGATTCGCCGCTTCACCCCGCAAGGGGCCGACCCGGATGCGGTCTTCGATGTCCACGGCATCATCCAACAGTCTCACCTCGAGGTGGACTGGGCCGACATGCACGACCTCCTCAAGCCGCACAAGGGGGCCCTCGGACTGCAGGACTACCAGAAGGCCCACGCGCCCGTGCTGGGCACCGACCAGGACATCTTCGACCTGCGGGGCATCGACCGTGGCGCCGGCGCGCTGGTGGTGGTACGACCGGACCAGTACGTCTCGCTCGTGCTCCCGCTGGATGGGTTCGAGGAACTCAACGAGTTCTTCTCCCGCTTCATGGTGGAGCCTGACTGAAAGCGTTGACTCGCACGTCGCCAGGAATCATAAGGGGTGGACCGGCATCGTCGTGCGCTGGTCCATCCCGGTCGATCTTCGGCAATACGCTGCCGGCGCGCGTGGCGGACGAGGCGGTAGCACTTGGCGTTAACTTACCGTACGGTTGACCTCGGTTGTCATGGCGGGGAAGGGGGCCATGACCGGCCGACTGACGCTGACCAGTTCCAGGAAACACTCTTCGACGGTCCGCCCGGTCGTCTCGAGTATGTGGTCGGCCTGGCGATAGTCAGCGTCGCGCTCCGTCAGGATGCGGGTCAGGTCTTCCTTGGCAATCTTGAGGTTGTTGCCTTCCAGTGGGCGCATGTCTCCTTCCGCCATCAGCCGTCGCATCAACTCGTCGGGCGATGCCTTCAGCCAGACCGTGTAGAAGCTGCTGAGCAGTTTTTGGAAAGTTTCGGGCTCGGTAACCAATCCACCACCGACCTCGAGTACCGACAGGGGATGCTGTTCGTTCACGTGCTCCAGCGCCTGCCGCTCCAGACGCCGGTAGGTGCGTTGACCACCAAGCTCTAGGACTTCGCCTACCTTCATGCCTCCCTGTGCTTCGATGACCTGACTGAGGCGGATGAAGGGGAGGCTGAGCTCCGAGGCCAGCAATTCCCCGAGGGTCGTCTTGCCGCCAAATCGGATGCCGATCAGGGCGATACCGGACTGGCAAGTACGAGGTGGGGCGAAGTGCCGAGCAAGCAGTTGGTAGGCCTCCTCGAGTTGGGAAGAGGACAGACGGTGCAGCAAGTCGCTGAGCGAGTTGGGAAGCGCCTGCTGGCCCAAGGCAGGCAGCAGCCCATGCAGCGGCACGACCATCGCCTGAGCCAGCCGCTGCAGCAATTCGATAGAGATGTTGGCCTTACCAGTCTCGATCTGAGCCAGGTAGCGCTCGGATATACCGGATTGTGCAGACAAGTTTTTTCGTGCAATGCCACGACGAGCTCGGTAGGCACGCACGCGTTCGCCGATGGATTTGGCAAGGCTTGGTTGCGACTTGGCCTCTTCCACGTCACTAGCGCTTTTTTCTTCTGGTTTCATGAGGGTTCTCGGTGTGCTTGTAGCAGAAGATGCTTGCCAAGGGTCCAGGCGGACTCAATGAATCTACCAGCCCCCTTACAGGTCATGATGCTGGCATTATAATGCATGATAACCGGTGAGCAATACTGCTCCCGCCCTCTGCTTCTAGTTGACTCCCCCGTCTGACCTGCCGTATCGGCGTGCGTGACCATCGGACCGCCTCTCCGACGCCCTGTTGACTGGTGATGTCGCCGCTCGGCCCCCTTCCTACTCGGGCGAGGGAGGGTTGGCTTATTCCAGTTGTCTACCTGGCATTAAGACTAAGGTCGGGTTTCGTGAGCACCTGCAAATGGAACTATAATGCACGCCGCTGCACTGAAGTGCCGTACCTTTCGTGTGGTGGGTGCCATCTTAGCGCCCTCTGATCGTCGGTCGAGCGTTTCAGCTATGGCCTCGAGGCCGGCTGGCCCTCCCGTGTGACCCTGGATGGGCGCGAGGGAGATGCCGTGTGCCTTCAAGCTCTGGTGATGTACAGCTTATGGATCGTGAAGTGGCAGCAGTCGACACGCTGAGGTGGCCTATGCTGAAGAGGGGGTTTATTACTCCACGACAGTGTAGTCCCTGCTGTCGTCCCTCATGACCGGAATGAGTCGCCTGCTGGTAGCCAAAGACTGCCTGGCGATTAGTTACCAACAATGCTAACGAAGTGAGAAACTTTATGACCCTCAAGACAATAGTCAAGAGCTTGGCGATTTTTGCCGTCGCGGGTGGAGTTGCTATTCAGTCAGCCCAAGCGAAAGACTTGCGGTTGGCACCTGGCGTCCCCCCGGCCCACCCGGCCCACACTCCCCTGTATACTGAATTCGTGCCGGCTCTGGCCGAAGAGTCTGATGGCCGCCTGGGTGGGCAGATCATGGGGACGGAGATTGCCTCGCTGGGCAATATGCGCACGGCGCTGCGTAGTGGCCTGGTGGAAGCCGGTCTACTACTGCCGGCCTACTTCCCTGCCGACCTGCCCAATTTCAACCTGATCGGCGATATGGCGCTTCTCGGCACGAACTCCTATGCCATGAATGGCGCAGTCACCGAGTACATCGCTACCTGTGACGCCTGTCAGGCTGAGCTCAAGCAGATGGGTATCGTCTATACCAGTACCCATACGACCGATGTCTACCACCTGCTGACCAACAAGCCGGTGACTACCGTTGAAGACCTACAAGGCATGCGTCTTCGCGTCGGCGGGTCGCAGTACTCCCGCTGGCTGGAAGCGATGGGCGGTACGCCGACCAGCACCCCAGTAGGGGAGACTTTCGAGTCGCTGTCCCAGGGTGTGATCGATGGTTCGATTGCCTCCTCGGCGGATATCATCTCTTTCCGACTGGAAGATGCTATCGATTACCTGACGTATATCGGCCTGGGCACCTTCCATAGCACCATCTCACACGCCACCGGTCAGCCAGCGTGGAATTCTCTTTCTGCTGAAGATCGTGAGGCAGTGGCACGCGCCTCCACCCGAGCGAGTGCGCTGGCGACCCAGCGCTGGGCCTACGAGATGCCTGCCGAAGCCGACCAGGTGGCGCGTGACAGTGGCATCGAGATTCTCGAGGCCGATGAGTCGCTGCACGAGGCGACCCGCAACTTCGCCGAGAAAGACCTGGTCTATGCCGCCGAGCAGGCCGAGAGCCGCTACGGCGTCAGCGACGCTGCCGCCAAACTCGAACGCTTCCAGGAACTGGTCGAGAAGTGGAACGGCATCATCGAGGAGATTGGCGAAGACCCCGAGGCCGTTGCCGAGGCCATTAACCGCGAGGTGTGGAACGAGGTGGACTTCACTAACTACGGCACCTGAACTTGCTGCTTCTCAGGGTCGCCTCGGCGGCCCTGGGCCTCTTCCTCGAGACAGGAGGTTATCTCATGGCCTGGTTATATCGCCTGGTGAATAAAGTCTCCATGGGGCTGGGATTGCTGGGAACCATCGCGATCCTGCTGATGGTGATTCACGTGACGCTGGACGTCATCCTGCGCTCCACCTTGTCGGTATCGGTCCCGGCTACCCTGGAGATGGTCACCCGTTACTACCTGATCACCCTGGCCTTGCTCCCCCTGGCCTGGGTGGAGTGGCGCAAGAACATGATTGCCGTGGAAGCCTTGGAAAGCCTGATGAGCCCGATGTTGATCCGGATGTCGGATGTGTTGGTGTCACTGCTGTCGGCAGGGGTCTATATCGTGTTGATGGTCGCCACCTGGGGAAAGGCCATGGAGCAGTTTCAGATCGGCTCCTACGTCATGTCATTGAACTTCCCCATGCCGGTCTGGCCCACCTACTTCGTTCTGCCGCTGGCATTCTGCCTGGCCGCCATCGTCTGCCTCATACGCATTCCGCTGCTGGCCAGCGGCACGGCCTATCCCGCCGACACGCAAGAAGGGTAATTCCATGTCTGTTGAAATTGGTTTCTACGGGCTCGCGGCACTCCTGGCCTTGCTGGCGTTACGCGTTCCCGTGGCGCTGTCGCTGATCATCGTCTCGCTGGTTGGCATCACCGTGATGTTCGGCTGGAACACCGCCATCGGCATGCTGTCGTCGACGCCCTATGAATTCATCGCCAAGTGGACGCTGAGTGCGGTGCCGATGTTCCTGTTGATGGGCTTCGTGTGTTTCCACACCGGGCTCACCAATGGCCTGTTCAATGCGGCCAAGGTGGTCTTTCGCTGGCTGCCGGGCGGGGTGGCAATCTCGAGCATCGTTGCCAGTTCCGGCTTCGCCGCGGTCAGTGGCTCGAGCGTGGCCTGTGCCGCCGCCATGGGACGCATCGCCATTCCCGAAATGGTCAATGGCGGTTACAAGCCCAGCTTTGCCTGCGGCACCATTGCCGCCGGTGGCACCATCGGGGCGCTGATCCCGCCGAGCATCCTGATGATCGTCTATGGGGTCTTTGCCCAGGTGTCGATCACTCAGGTCTTTCTGGGAGGTATTACCATCGGGCTGCTGACCGCGGTCAGCTACAGCGTTGTCATTCTGCTGGTCAGTTGGCTACGCCCGGACATCGTGCCGCGCCAGGCGGTCGATACACGCGATATCACCGCCAAACAGGCACTGATCGAGATATGGCCCGTGCTGGTGCTGGGCTTCCTGGTCTTTGGTGGGCTGTTTTCGGGGTTCTTCACGGCGACGGAAGCCGGGGCGGTAGGGGCGGCCGGCGCGATTCTCATCGGCCTGGTCCTGCGCCGGCTGGATGGCAAGGTGATGAAGGCCGCTCTGCTCGAGACCCTCTCGACCACCTCGGCGCTGCTGATCATCGGGGTAGGGGCGAGCATGTTCACCTTGTTTCTCAGCCTGAGCGGCCTGGCGGGCTTTATCACCAGTGCGGTCACCGGCTGGGATCCGAGCTATCTCCAGCTGATGCTGGTCGTGGTAGTGATCTACCTGTTCCTCGGGCTGTTCATGGAACCGTTTGGCGCCATGTTGGTGACCCTACCGGTGCTGCTGCCGGTGTTCGAGCTCTACGATGTCAGCCTCATTTGGTTCGGCGTGCTGCTGGTCAAGCTGCTCGAGATCGGCATGATCACCCCGCCGGTCGGTATGAACATCTTCGTCATCAAGGGGGTGGCAGGGCAGTACGCCTCGTTGGTGGACATCTTCAAGGGCGTCACGACTTTTCTGATTGCGGATATCGTCGTGGTTGCCTTAGTGATCTTCTTTCCGCAGATCGTGTTGATCCTGACCGGAAGTTAATGAATAGGGGGTGATTGTGAGCAAGGTAGTCGATGTTCATACGGCAGTGGGCATGATCAAGCATGACGATACGCTGGTATGGTCCACGGCGGGGCTCAGCGGCTTTGCGGAAGACGTGGCCGCGGCTCTCGAAGCCCGGTTTCTGGAAACGGGAGCGCCCCGCAGCCTGACCGTGGCGCACAGCTGCGGTTGTGGTGACGGCAAGGACAAGGGCATGAGCCATCTGGGCCATGAAGGTCTGATCAAGCGCCTGGTCAGTGGCCATACCGGTATGGCGCCGCGCATGGTGGAGCTCGTCCTCGAGAACAAGATCGAGGCCTATCTGCTGCCGCAGGGCGTGATGGCGCATCTCTGGCGACACATCGCCGGCAAGACGCCAGGCGTGATCAGCAAGGTCGGCCTGGGTACCTTTGTCGATCCCCGGCTGGAGGGCGCTAAGGGCAACACCGCTACCACCGAGGACTTGGTCAAGCTCGTTGAACTGGACGACGAGGAGTGGCTGATGTATCGCACTTTTCCGGTGGATGTGGCGGTCATTCGTGCCACTACCGCCGACGAGCGGGGCAACCTGACCCTCGAGCGGGAGGCGATCTTCCTCGAGCAGCTCTCCATGGCCCAGGCGGCCAGGAACAGCGGTGGCATCGTCATTGCCCAAGTGGAATACCTGGCCCGTCAAGGCACCCTGCACCCACAGAAGGTCAAGATTCCCGGGGACATGGTCGACTACGTGGTAGTAGCCAAGCCGGAAAACCACACCCAGACCATGGCGACTTATTTCAATCCTGCCCTGTCGGGCGATCTCAAGATGCCGCTGGGCGGCATCAAGCCCATGCCCCTGGATGCCCGCAAGGTCATCGCGAGGCGGGCGGCCATGGAGCTGGTGTCGGGGGGGGTGGTCAATCTGGGCATCGGCATGCCCGAGGGCGTGTCCAGCGTGGCAGCCGAGGAGGGGGTCAGCGAACTAATGACCCTGACCACCGAGCTGGGCACCTACGGCGGCGTACCGGCCAGCGGTGGTGACTTCGCCACCGCCTACAATGCCGAAGCGATCATCGATCACGGCTATCAGTTCGACTTCTACGACGGCGGCGGCCTGGATGTGTGCTTCCTGGGGCTGGCCCAGACCGATCATGAAGGCAACCTTAACGTCAGCAAGTTCGGCAAGAAGGTCGTCGGCCCTGGTGGGTTTATCAATATCAGCCAGAATGCGCGCAAGGTGGTGTTCTGCGGTACCTTCACCAATGGCAGCAAGATCGAGATCGTCGACAATCGGGTCAATATCCGCGAGGAAGGCAGCCGTCAGAAATTTGTCAATCGCGTCGACCAGATTACCTTCAGCGGCCGCTATGCCCAGGAAATCGGCAAGCCGGTGCTGTATGTCACCGAACGCTGCGTGTTCGAGCTCATCGATGGCGAGATCACCCTGACGGAAATCGCGCCAGGCATCGATATCCAGCGCGACATTTTCGGAGCAATGGAATTCACTCCCAAGGTCTCACCCGATCTCAAGGAAATGCCCACCGAACTGTTCAAGGAGCAGTGGGGCGGGCTAAGCGACACTCTGCTAAATAGGTAAACCCTGGTAGGTCGCTTGCCTCAGCCCGAGGCGGGCGATACTCGGTCGACACGACAGGAGTCCACAATGTTCAAGAATGCCTTTATCCCCTATGGCGGCTATTACAGCAGTCCCTTCTGCAAGTGGCAGGGCAGTTTCGCCAACACTAATTCGATCGAGCTGGGAGCGGCCACTAGCAAGCGCTGGCTGGCCAGCCGGGATATCGATCCCGCCTTATTTGACTACCTCTATCTTGGTGTATCAGTGGGTCAGAAGGCCATCTTCTATGGGGCGCCCTGGGCAGCATCACTCATCGGGGCAGAAGGAATTCCTGGGCAGAATGTTACCCAGGCCTGTGCCACCTCGACTACTGCAGTTTTCAATGCTGCGTCAGCCGTCGAGACCGGCAGCTTCGAGGCCACCTATTGCCTGCTTTCGGACCGGACGTCCAACGCCCCCCACACCATCTGGCCTAATCCGATGGGCCCGGGGGGCGAGGTGATCGCCGAGAACTGGAACATGGACAACATCGCCGCCGACCCGGCCACCGGCAAGGACATGTTGACCACGGCCGAGAATGTCGCACGCGAGCACGGTTTCACCCGTGAGCAGGCTGATGAGCTGACCCTGCGGCGCTATGAGCAGTATGCCGAGGCTTTGGCCGAAGACCGTGCCTTCCAGAAGCGCTACATGTTCTCGGTCGCGGTGCCGGTTTCTCGTAAGGAAACCAGGCTGGTCGAAGCCGATGAGGGCGTGACGCCGACCACTGCAGAAGGACTGGCAAAGCTGCGTACCGTGCAGCCCGATGGCATTCATACCTTCGGATCCCAGACCCATCCAGCGGACGGCAATGCCGGGATCATCGTTACCACCCGCGAGCGAGCGGCCGAGTTTAGCACCGATCCGGGCCTGGTGGTGCAGGTGCTCTCCTACGGCCATGCGCGCACCAAGCCGGCCCATATGCCGATGGCGCCGGCCTCGGCGGCCCAGCGAGCCCTGGACCAGGCGGGCCTGAGCATAGGCCAGATCACCACGATCAAGAATCACAGCCCTTTCATCGTCAATGATCTGCACCTGGCCAAGGCCATGGGCCTGGATGCCACCCAGTTCAACAACTACGGCACCTCGCTGGTATTTGGCCATCCCCAGGGGCCGACCCTCGGGCGTCTACTGATTGAAGCGATCGAGGAAACTGCTCTCAAGGGCGGTGGCTATGCCCTGGTAACTGGCTGTGCGGCGGGCGACTCCGCAGCAGCGCTGGTCGTCAAGGTGGGGTGATTCAGTAGGGGCACTAAGAGCAGTGGGCAGGTCGGGGTACCTGTCCTTGGCAAGGCAAGGGAACACACGTTCTATTTAGGACGACTCCTATCATGGCTCTTTGGATAGAGCCTTTAACACCAAGAATGTATGGAGAAAAGATGCACTTTAAGAACAAACTCGCATTTGCCGTTGCAGTGGCTTCCATGTCCTCGCAGCTTCATGCTTTTGAGGTCGCAGAAGTCGACGGCACGACTTTCAGCGTCGGTGGCTACGTCAAGGCGGAGGGCATTTTCAATGACCCTGACGGTGGGGATCGTTCCTTTGACGGTACTGCCCGCCAGTCGCGACTCAATTTCGAGGTCGATAGTTATGTTCAAGGTCACGATGTGACGGCCTTCGTGGAGGGGGACTTCTGGGATAATGCCACTGACACAGCCGATAGCAGTTACGCCATGCGTTTGCGTCATGCCTTCATAAAGGTCGATAACCTGACGCTTGGCCAGACTTGGAACGGCCAGTTCTTCGCCAATGCGCCATTTGATGTCGAAATTCTGGATTTCTATGGAACGGGGATCGGTAGCGTCGCCGGCAGTGGGGCCGTCGTCCGACCGGATCTCGTCCTGCACTATACGCCTGGTGGCTTTCGATTCACCTTCCAGGACCCGATTTATAGTGATGCCGACATGCCGGACCTGGTGGCGTCCTACACGCACCGCACCGAGGCCGGTCATGCGTTCAATGTTGCTGCCACCGGACGCGAAGTACAAACGGGTGTCGATGATTCGGAGTTCGGGGCCGCTGTCTCCCTGGCCGGTAAGCTTAACCTTGGCAACACTGCACTTTCCCTGAGTGGCTATACGGGGGAAGGCAATAACGTGTACGCCGGGTGGGGGTATAACGGTGCGGCAGCTCCGGCTCCCGACTCTGCTTTTGAGAGCAGAGGTGAGGTCGATGCGTCAGGTGGGCTGGTCAGCACCACAGGCTTGACCGCGGGTGTCAGCCACCGCTTCACCGAGAGTCTTCGTGGCAACATTCGCTATGGGCAGGTGAAGGCCGATGAGGTCTCGGCAACGGTCGAGGACGATACGCTTCAGTTCACGAATGTTAACCTGATCTATACATATCTGCCTGGCCTGGACTTCGGTATCGAATGGCGAGATCGTAATGCAGGGACAATGCCGCTGCGTCCCGGCGGCCAGCAAGTCGAAATGATGGCCATGTATAAGTTTTGATAGGATGGTTTTTGGGTGATTTATCACCCTTGTTTTGATCGTTTAAAGGCGAGTCACCGACCGGTAAGACGTTCGATGATTCGCCTTTTTTATATGCTGGGGAGTGCATATTAGGCTCATGGTGAGGTGTGAGTTGGAGGTGGAAATCGCACTTCGGAATCGATGTGTCGCCCCTTTAGTCATTGAGGTGAGTTTATGAAGTTATTTGAACGTGTGGCTGTGGTAACTGGCGCGGGACGTGGCCTGGGGGCGGCCATGGCCAGACGTCTGGCCGAGGATGGGGCCCGGGTGGTGATCGTGGATATCAACGGCGAGGATGCCGAGCGCGCGGCTGTGGAACTAGTTCAGGATGGCCATGAGGCCGTGGCGGAAGCCTGTGATGTCACCAGCCGGCAGCAGGTCGCTGAGGTGATGCAGCGCGTCAATGAGCGATTCGGGCGATTGGATATCCTGGTCAACAATGCCGGCATCACCCGGGATGCCTCCTTCTTCAAGATAACCGATGACCAGTGGCGCACGGTGCTTGATGTCAACCTGACCTCGATGTTCATCTGCACCCAGGAAGCCGCGCGCTACATGGTGGAGAAGCAGTCAGGACGCGTCATCTGCATCAGCTCGCTCTCCGGCAACGAAGGTAACTTCGGCCAGGCCAACTACTCGGCCGCGAAGGCAGGGGTGATCGGTTTCGTCAAGAGCTTGAGCAAGGAACTCGCGCGCAAGGGAGTGTTGATCAACGCTGTCTCACCCGGCTTCATCGAGACTGAGATGACCGTTCAGATTCCCGAGAAGGTTCGCGACAAGCTGATCGCGCGGGTCCCCCAGGGGCGTGGCGGTCAGCCGGAGGAGGTGGCCGGGGTGGTGGCCTTCCTGTGCTCCGACGATGCCGCCTACGTGAATGGTCAGACTCTGAACGTCAATGGCGGGATGTATGTATAAGGAACCTTGTGATTTCTGCTATGGCGATCTGAAATTTGTGAACATCTGCCTGGTACCATAGGTTCACAGCGTCGAACACTTCGCGTGCGATTTTTCGGCTTATCCGACGATCCAGCGCGCCGCAGCCAACTGTCGTGCGTCGTGCCCCGGCCTTCCGGCAGGCGGCACCGGAGGCGCAGCCGCTCGCTGAACAACCGGCGGACCAACGAAGCGGGCACGGCATAAGGTATGACACCTCGCCGTGCCCGCTTTCATGCTGCCAAACATAACAAGATCAAGGAGGACCGAGTGCTCCGGCTGACTTCCCCTGCCACCATCATCGTCCTGGCCGCACTGACGGCCCTGGGCCCCCTGGCCACCGACATGTACCTGCCAGCAATGCCGGTCATGGCCGAAGCGCTGAATACCGGGCCCGACCAGGTCCAGCTGACCCTGAGCCTCTACATGGCAGGCTTCGCCATGGCCCAACTTTTCTGCGGACCGATCTCCGATCGCTTCGGGAGGCGCCCGGTGATGATCGCCGGCTTTACCCTCTTCCTGGCTGCCAGCCTGCTTTGCGCCTTCGCCCCCAGCATTGAATGGCTGCTGGCCGGTCGCTTTCTGCAGGCCTTTGGGGGTGCCGCCGGTCCGGTCCTGGGGCGCGCCGCGGTGCGCGATATCTACGGCCCGGTGGAGGCCGGCCGCGTCCTCTCCTACATGGCCAGCACCATGGCGATGGCCCCTGCCTTGGCTCCGGTGGTGGGAGCGGGGCTGCTGCTGTTCTTCGGCTGGGAGTCGGTGTTCCTGCTGCTGGCGGTCTATGCCGCAATCATGCTTCTGATCCTGGCGCTGCTGATGCCCGAACCGCTGCCCGCCGATCGCCGCCAGTCAGTGGCCCCCAGGGTGATTCTCGCCAACTATCGCATGCTGTTGACCCAGCGCAGCTTCGTCGGCTATACGCTGATCAACGCCAGCGGTTTTTCCGGCCTCTTCGCCTTCCTCTCCGGCTCCTCATTCGTACTGATCGAGTACATGGGGCTCTCCCCCTTCCAGTACGGGATCGGCTTTATCCTGATCGTGGCGGGGTTCTTCTCCGGCACCCTGTTCAGCGGCCGCTACAGCCACCGACTGGGACGCGACCGTTTGCTGCTGATGGCCACCCTGATGTGTACGTTTGCCGGCACCACTATGGCACTCCTCGCAATAGGCGGCGTCCACCAGCCCTGGGCAGTGGTCGGCCCGCACATCCTGTTCCTGTTCGGCTTCGGGATCGTGATGCCGCAGAGCATGGCCGGCGCACTGGCACCGAATCCTCAATGTGCCGGCTCGGCCTCATCGCTCTTCGGCTTCCTGCAGATGACCATCGCCGCCCTAGGTGGCGCTCTGGTCGGCCAGTTCCACGACGGAACATCGCGTACAATGGCCATCACCATCGCATTGGGTGGGGGCGTTTCGCTTGCGGCCTATCTGAGATTGATCAGGCCGTGTAGGAGGGAGGCTCGCATCTCGCGTGCAAACTGTCGGCAAGGATAGGCTCATTAGCATCTCGCGACGGGTCATCACCCTGCCACGACGAAGAACCAATCAATTTGTGGGCCCATGTTCTACATGTTCGGATATTTCGGCCCGCTGCCGCCCTCCGGCGCCACCTAGGTGTGTAAGCCCACCAGGTTGTTCACGGAAAGGCCCAGCCGGCTAACCGGAGGGTGGTAATCCAAACTGGCATGCGGCCGATGCCAGTTGTATTGGTGCAGCCAGGCCAGCAGCTTCTGGCCTCGTTGCTCCGAGCTCTCGTAGGACCGCGCATAGGCCCACTCGCGCAAGGCAGTTTGAATGAACCGCTCTGCCTTGCCATTGGTACGTGTGGGGTATATGGCCGGGGTGCGTTTGTGCGTTAGCCCCAGGCGCCGGCACAAGCGGCGGAATACCCTGGATTTGTAGCAGCCACTGTTGTCAGTCAGGACACGGCTGAAGCGAACCCCAAACCCCCGGTAATAGCGCACGGCGTCCAGCAGCGCGTTACACGCGCTCCAGCCGGTTTCATCGGGGTAGAGGGTGCCGAAGGCCACCCGTGAGTGATCGTCGATTGCGATGTGGACATACTCCCCCCCCAGCGCCAGGCGTGTTCTGCTGGCGATCGCCGGTTACTCGATGTCCCAGTCGTTCGAAGCGTCCCAGCTTCTTGATATCCAGTTGCAGGAGATCCCCAGGCGCATCGTGCTCGTAGCGGTTGTCGGGTCTTGCCGGTGACATTAGGTGCCCACGTAACAATAGATGGGCACTTAATTATGACTTCCCCAAACACCGAGCGTGAGATCCGTCGCCGCCGTCGCTACGCCCCGTCGTTCAAGGCCAAGAGCGTCGCGGCCTGCTTGCAGGGCGATACCTCCATTGCCCAGGTTGCCCTGCAACACGGGCTCAATACCAACCTCGTCCAGACCTAGCGCAAGGCGAAGCGCCTGAGCCAGCTACCGGCCGTGCCGGACTTCGTGCCCCTGCCGGTGCCGCCAGCAGAAGCCATTCTGCCAACATCGCCCTCCACCGCTGGCGAGATCTGCATCGAGCTGCCCTCATCACGGGCACGATCACCGTACGCTGGCCGGTGAGTGAGGCAGCTCAGTGTAGCCACTGGCTGAAGGGGCTGCTGGGATGATCCGCATCGACGAGATCTGGCTGGCCACCGAGCCGCGGGACATGCGCGCCGGGCCGGATACGGCCCTGGCCCAGGTGGTGAAGGTGAATGATCACTGCGCGTGTGGTTGTAAGCTGCAGTGGATCGGCGAGGAGATTAGCGAGAAGCTCTACTACACGCCGGGCGTTTTTCACGTCGAGTGCCATATCCGTGGCAAGTGGGTCTGCGACCAGTGCGAGACGCTGACCCAGGCACCGATGCCCGCACAGATCATCGAAAAGGGCATCCCCACCGCCGGCCTGCTGGCCCAGGTGCTGATCGCCAAGTATGACGACCACTTGCCGCTCTATCGCAGGCGCAGATCTTCGCCCGCGCCGGTGTCGCGATTCCGCGCTCCACCCTGGCCGAGTGGGTCGGCATCTGCGGCGTACGGCTCCAACCGCTGATCGATTCCTTGCGCGACCTGCTGCTCGGCGAGCCGGTGCTGCATGCCGACGAGACGCCGGTGCTGATGTTGGCCCCCGGCAAGAAGAAGACGCACCGCGCCTACCTCTGGCCCTATGCCACCACGCCCTAAGCCGGGTTGAAGGCGGTGGTCTACGCCTTCAGTGAGACGCGTGGCGACCAGCATGCCCGCGACTTCCTTGGTGACTGGCGGGGGAAGCTAGTCTGCGACGACTACAGCGGCTAAAAGCAGAGCTTTGCCAACGGCATCACCGAGATTGGCTGCATGGCCCACGTCCGACGCAAGTTCGTCGACCTGCACGTGGCCTGCAAGAGCCAGATCGCCGGGCAGGCCATCGAGCTGATCGGCCAGCTTTACCAGGTGGAGCGAGAAGCCCAGTCGTTGAGCGCTGAAGAACGCCAACGCCTGCGGGAGACACGGGCGGGGCCCATCGCTGATGCGCTGCACAGCTGGATGTTGGCTAATCGTGAGAAGGTGCCGAACGGCTCGGCGACGGCGAAAGCGCTGGACTATAGCCTGAAATGCTGGGCGGCGCTGACGCGCTACCTTGACGATGGCAGGTTGCCGATCGACAACAACTGCATCAAGAACCAGATCCGCCCTTGGGCGCTCGGACGTTCCAACTGGTTATTCGCCGGATCACTGCGCAGTGGCCAGCGCGCAGCCACCATCGTGAGCTTGATCCAGTGCGCCAAGCTGCCAGTCAGTTCCACGAACTTTTGCCTCACCACTGTCAGCACACCGCCTGATCACTGGCAAGCGGTGTTGCCCGTTCGCTTGCGCACGTCTATGTACTCCAGGCTATCAACGTCCCAGATCTGTCGTCTAGGGCCGTGGGGAACGGGGCGAATGTGACCGAACATGTCTCGCCTCCCGGCAAGTATCTGCATGCCTCTCGGAAGATCGCTCGGGACAGCGCCTTGCGGAAACGTACTCGTCGATGAGTTCCTGGGGTATGCCGGCCTCTGCCTCTATGGCTTTGATGGTGCTCATGTAAATTTCTCGCCTCTGAATTGTTTGAGGAACAATAAAAATTGATATATAAACAATTTAGGAGGATTTTTGAAGTATAGTTCGCGCCATCAGTCCGATGTCCATCACCTCATGCGTCCTTGGCATTTGTTTTTTGAAGCGCCAATTTTTTAACAAACAATGAATAATGTTTTTATCCAATCTCTATAGATGATCACAAGCCTGTGAAGGAGTAAAATATCTGATGACTAGCCTGACGGGAGCCGCCCATTCAGGGCTGATTCAGAATAAGATCGGGGCCAAACTTCCCGTGGTCGAGCGTGCGGAAGGGGTATGGCTGTACGACTCAGAGGGCAAGGACTACATCGACGGCTGCTCGGGTGCTGTCGTGGCGAACCTCGGTCACTCGCATCCCCACATCGTGGATGTCATCCGCAAACAAAGTGCCAAAGTGACCTTCGTGCACCGCGGTGCCTTCGCGTCATCGTCCATGTATCGGCTGGCGGACCGTCTCAGCAACGCCACCGGCATGGCCGGTGTGTGGCTCGTCAACTCCGGATCCGAAGCCGTCGAGGCCGCGATACAGTTCGCGCTTCAGTACTTCGTGGAGCTGGGCCGGCCACGGCCCCGGTTCCTCTCGCATCGCCGCAGCTATCACGGCAACACGCTTGGTGCGCTGTCTTTGTCCGGTCATGCACGCCGTGCCGTCCTCGGCGAACTCGCGCTGGACTTCAATGTGCTACCGGACCCCTATTCAGGTGCACCTGTTGACGAGCTATTGGCACAGGTGCGTGCAGAGCTGGAACGCACGCCCGGCCAGGTGGCTGGAATCGTCTTCGAGCCGCTGAGTGGTGCCACGCTCGGGTGCGTCCCGCTGCCAGATGGGTATTTGCAGGGGTTGCGTGCCCTGGCCGATGAGTTTGGCACCCTGCTCATTGCTGATGAGGTGATGACGGGGCTGGGTCGGACCGGGCGGATGCTCGCGTGTGACCATTGGGGTGTCCGACCGGATATCGCAGCCTTGGGCAAGGGCCTGGGGGCCGGATACACTCCAATCGCTGCAGCACTGGTTTCGGGCCGAGTTCTCGACGCCATTGCATCTGGCAGTGGTAGCATCCGCGGCGGGCACACCTATGGCGGCAATCCGCTGTCGGTTGCCGTGGCCGATGCCGTCCTTGAGTTGACTCTGAACCTTGGCCTCGCCGACACTGCGCTGGTCAAAGGGGAATGGCTTTCCGATGCGCTGAGGCAGCTTGCCGAGAAGCATCCGATGATCGTTGACGTCCGGGGATGTGGCCTCATGTGGGGGGTCGACTTGGCGCGGCCCGGCGGTGAGTCTGCCGCAGCCGCACCCATCGGTGAGCGCCTGCGACAGGCGGCGTTGGCCCACGGGCTGGTCATCTACCCGACGACGGGCGGCTTCAATGATGCCTGTATCATTGCCCCGCCGCTCACGATCACCGAGGATGAGCTGCAGCATCTTGTCGATCGTCTCGATGCCGCCCTCACGGAGGTGGAGTCAGCCTGATATGCTGTGTGCCGGTGGATTCACGCAGATGGCGTGAGGCCCTCGGCAGGGGCGGCAGATCCAAAGGGAGACGCCACAGGGAAACTTGCATGGAAGGATGAGGATGGCCGGAAGACCTACGTTGTCGCGACAACACATTCTCCGTGTTGCCCTCGAGTTGATCGATGCGCAGGGACTGTCCAAGTTTTCCATCAAGAAGCTGGCGAACCAGTTGGGGGTCTATCCGACCGCTGTGACTTGGCACGTTGGGTCTAAGGACGAACTGATCACCGCCCTAACCGCGCTGATCTTCGACGACGTCAAGCTGCCGGATGACCGTGACACGGACTGGGCTGAGTGGTTACTGGACACCGCTCGCGTGGTGCGATCCCAGATGCATCAGCACCCCAATTTGGTACCGATTGCAGGGAGCACCTTGTC
Source organism: Halomonas korlensis (assembly GCF_900116705.1). Lineage (GTDB taxonomy): Bacteria > Pseudomonadota > Gammaproteobacteria > Pseudomonadales > Halomonadaceae > Halomonas > Halomonas korlensis. The sequence continues at coordinate 180,033 of NZ_FPBP01000009.1, forward strand.
GCCTGTTCCGCCGTCGCTTCCCTTTGTAGAACGTGTGCTGCGGGTCCTCATCCGGGCCGGCCATGAAGGCGATGGATTGCTGCATGCCTACAACGCATTCGTTGGTGCACTGTTGGGTTGGGTCTCCATCGAGCTCTCACGCCCCTCGTCAACCCCAGAGCGTGCGCGAGCGAAGTACGAGCGAGATCTGGGTGAGATCGACCCCAATCTCTACACGGCTGTCGTTGAGTATCGCGAGCTCTTGAGCGACAGAGCCTTCCTGGTGCGTTGGTCGAATGGGGTGAACAACCCGATGAATGCTAGCTTCGACGTGATGATCAGGGCGCTGATCGAAGGGATCCGTCCCCGGGTCCAGCAGGCCCCATGAACGACGGTGGAAGGTCTCTGGACTGTAGCGGTAACTGTCAAGGAAGCTGTCGCCTCTGAGGTCATTCAGGCCGCCTGTTTTTCCGGCTCGGCGACGGTTACGTGGAGCTCCCACTCCGGGTTTAGCGAGACGGTGCCGACGGGCTACAGTTGCGGGTCTTACCGCTCCAGCGGGTCGGGTTGGCTGTGCGTGCCGCCTGATTGATGGTATGTCGCTTAGCCAGTACCTCGGCATCCCCGCCAGCGGCGGGCCGAGAGACCGCCGAGGCCCAGCCGGAGTCGCTACAGCTCGGACACACAGGTGTAGATTGCCCCACGAATCAGAATATGAGCACCAGGGGCATGACCGTGGTCGGTCCATACAGGACGACGACTAGGCCGACAAGCAGGAAGGAGGAGATGACGGCTGTCACCCCAGCGGCCACTTGTGTCCAGTGATCTCAACCAGCCAGACCGCCAGAGATACTGGAGATAATTAGGCGTACTTTCCTGTAGAAAAGATTGCCCCTCGATATGACAGATTTGCAGGCCGGCCCCGGAAGGGGCCGGCCTGCAATACCATGGGCTCGCCGGAGGCGTTACAGCTTGCTCTCGAGCTCGGGCAGGACCGCGAACAGATCGCCAACTAACCCGTAGTCGGCGACCTGGAAGATCGGCGCCTCTTCGTCCTTGTTGATGGCCACGATCACCTTGGAGTCCTTCATGCCGGCTAGGTGCTGGATGGCACCCGAGATGCCCACGGCAATGTAGAGGTCCGGGGCGACGATCTTGCCGGTCTGACCCACCTGCATGTCGTTGGGCACGAAGCCGGCATCCACCGCGGCACGCGAGGCACCGATGGCCGCGCCCAGCTTGTCGGCGATGCCGTCGAGCAGCTTGAAGTTCTCGCCGTTGCCCATGCCACGGCCACCGGAGATGACCACCTTGGCCGCACCCAGCTCGGGACGGTCGGACTGGGCCAGCTCCTCCTTGATGAAGGTGGACTGAGCGTTGTCGGCAACGAAGTCCACGGCCTCGATGGCGGCGCCGCCGCCCTCGGCTACCGCATCGAAGCCGGTGGTGCGCACAGTGATCACCTTGAGGGCGTCCTCGCTCTGCACCGTGGCGATGGCGTTGCCGGCGTAGATCGGGCGCTTGAAGGTATCCGCCGACTCGACGGCGATGATCTCGGAGATCTGCGCCACGTCCTTGAGCGCGGCGACCCGGGGCAGCACGTTCTTGCCGGTGGTGGAGGCCACCGCCAGCACGTGGCTGTAGTCCCCGGCGAGCTCGGCGATCAGCGCCGCGGTGGGCTCGGCCAGCAGGTGGGCATAGGCGGCATTGTCGGCCACGAGCACCTTGCTGACGCCGTCGAGCTTGGCGGCGGCCTCGGCGATGGCGGAGACGCCCTCGCCCGCCACCAGCACGTCGATATCGCCGCCGATCTGTTGTGCGGCGGCCACCACATGGGCGGTGGCGCCGGCCAGGGCGACGTCGTGATGTTCTGCCAGAACCAGAATGCTCATGAGATCACCTTCGCCTCGTTCTTGAGTTTGTCGACCAGCTCGTCCACCGAGCCCACCTTGACGCCGCCCTGGCGCTCGGCCGGCGGCTCGACCTTGAGCAGCTTGACCTTCGAGGCCACCTCGACGCCGAGGTCCGCCGGGCTCTTGACGTCCAGCGGCTTCTTCTTGGCCTTCATGATGTCGGGCAGCTTGGCATAGCGCGGCTCGTTGAGGCGCAGGTCGGTGGTGACGATGGCCGGCAGGGTCAGCTCGACGGTCTGCAGGCCGCCGTCGATCTCACGGGTCACCTGCACCTTCTCTCCGTCCACATCCACGGCGGAGGCGAAGGTGCCCTGGGGCAGGCCGGTCAGGGCGGCGAGCATCTGGCCGGTCTGGTTGTTGTCGGTGTCGATGGCCTGCTTGCCGAGGATCACCATGCCCGGCTGCTCCTCTTCCACCAGCTTGGCCAGCGCCTTGGCCGCCCCCAGCGACTCGACGCGCTCGTCGGTCTCGACGTGGATGGCACGGTCGGCGCCCAGCGCCAGCGCGGTACGCAGCTGCTCCTGGGCGGCCTTGGGACCGACGGTGACGGCGACCACCTCGGTGGCCACCCCGCGCTCCTTCAGGCGCACCGCCTCTTCCACGGCGATCTCGCAGAAGGGATTCATGGCCATCTTGACGTTGGTGAGGTCGACGTCGGAGTGATCCGGCTTGACGCGGATCTTGACGTTGTAGTCGATGACGCGTTTGACCGCGACGAGGACTTTCATGGGCGACTCCTGTGTGTGGAGGGGTGGGGCTTAGAGCCCCGTCTCAGGGAATTGTGCCAGTACCTGGCCACCTTCACGCACGGCCCGAGCGTGAGATGCCGCCTCGGGTGCCACGCTGGCCATGTAGAAGCGGGCGAGGGCGATGACACTGTCTAGGTAGTCGGGGTCGCCTTCGCCGTGATCGAGCTGGCGCTGAGCGGCCTGGGCGGCGCGTACCAGCTGCCAACCACCGACGACGGTGCCCAGCTGATAGAGTAGGGGGACTGCACCTCCATAGAGGGCGGCGGTCTGCTCCTTGCCTTGGGCAAGCAGCCAGCCGGTGGTCGCGGCCAGCCCCTCGAGCATTTCCTCCAGGCCCACTGCGAGATCCGCCAGGCGCGAATCCTCGCGGACTACCCGGGCAACGGCGCGCATGTCGTCCAGCAGCTCGTGCAGCGTCGCACCCTTCTCGCGCAGGATTTTACGGCCCAGCAGGTCGTTGGCCTGGATGCCGGTGGTGCCTTCGTAGATGGTGATGATGCGGGCGTCGCGGAACAGCTGGGCGACACCGGTCTCCTCGACGAAGCCCATGCCGCCAAACACCTGGATGGCCTCGTCACATAGCTCGTTGCCAACCTCGGTGCACCAGCCCTTGGCCACCGGCATCAGCAGGTCGACGTAGCGGCGATGCTTGTCGGCGACCTCGGTATCCGGGTGGTGATGGGCAATGTCGAACCAGCCGGCAGCGGTGTAGAGGAAGGTGCGCATGGCCAGCAGCCGCGCGCGCATGCCCACGAGCATGCGCTTGACGTCCGGGTGGTAAAGGATCGGCTGTCCCGCCTCGCCACTTACGATATTGCGGCCCTGAACGCGTTCCTGGGCGTAGTCAAGGGCCGACTGGTAGGCCCGCTCACCCAGCGCCACGCCCTGCACGCCGACCCCGAAACGTGCCTCGTTCATCATGATGAACATGATCTTGAGGCCCTGGTGAGGCTCGCCGACCAGGTAGCCGACGGCGCCTTCGGTGTCACCGAAGCTCAGTGTGCAGGTAGGGCTGCCGTGGATGCCCATCTTGTGCTCGATGGAGATGCAGTGTACGTCGTTCTTCTCGCCGGGGTTGCCGTCCGCATCCAGGCGATACTTTGGCACCAGGAACAGCGACAGGCCCTTGACCCCTTCGGGGGCGTCGGGGAGCCGGGCCAGCACCAAGTGCACGATGTTGGGGGTGAGCTCGTGCTCGCCATAGGAGATGTAGATCTTCTGACCGTAGAGGCGGTAGTCGCCCTCCTCGGTGGGCTCGGCGCGCATGCGCGTGGCAGCCAGGTCCGAGCCTGCCTGGGGCTCGGTGAGGTTCATGGTGGCCGCCCATTCACCGCTGACAATCTTTGCAAGCCAGGTGGCCTTCTGCTCCTCGCTGGCGGCGATCAGCAGCGCCTCGGCTTGGCCGACGTTCAGTTGCGGAAGCATGGTGAAGGCCATGTTGCTGGAGAACCACATCTCCCAGACCGGAGTGGAGACCAGCTTGGGCAGTCCCTGGCCGCCGAACTCCGGCGGCAGCGACAGCCCCAGCCAACCCGCTTCACGAAACTGATCGTAGGCGGACTGCCAGGCGTCGGGGACGATCACCCGCTCGCCCTTCAGGCGGCAGCCCTCCAGATCCCCCTGGCGGTTGATCGGGGCCAGCACCCCTGTGGCGAACTTGCCGGCTTCCTCGAGGATGGCCGCTACCAGGTCGGGGGAGGCGTCCTCGCAATGAGGCAGTGCCGCCACGTCGGGAAGGCCGGCGAGCTCGCCGAGAATGAACTGCATGTCACGCATCGGTGCTTGGTAATCGATCATGGTGGCGTCCTCCGTGCCTTGGGTGCCTCTGCCGAGCTTCGCGTCTTTGGCGCAGGCGCATCGCCTGGCCGCCACCGGCGGCCAGGCTGTCGAGAGCAGTAATGAATCGCGAAATCTTGAGGGCTGACTGAAATCTGGCGGGGTGGTCAGGTTTCTGGCAAGCCTTACCGCGGCGCCATGCGAATGGCGCCATCCAGACGGATCGTCTCGCCGTTCATCATCACGTTGTCGACGATCTGGCAGGCCAGGCGGGCGAACTCGTCGGGCCGTCCCAGGCGATTGGGGAAGGGGATCGACGCGGCCAATGACTGCTGGACCTCCTCGGGCAGCGTCTCCATCAGCGGCGTCTGGAAGAGCCCCGGGGCGATGGTCATCACGCGGATGCCGTGGCGGGCCAGCTCGCGAGCGATGGGCAGCGTCATGGCGACGATGCCGCCCTTGGAGGCGGCATAGCCGGCCTGGCCGATCTGGCCATCGAAGGCGGCCACCGAGGCGGTGTTGACGATAACGCCACGCTCGCCGTCGGCCTGGGGCTCGCCCTCGGCCATGGCGGCGCTGGCCAGGCGAATCATGTTGAAGGTGCCGATCAGGTTGATCTGCACCGCCCGTGAGAAGGCCGAAAGTGGCTGGGGGCCCTGCTTGCCCAGCACCTTGGCGGGATCACCGATGCCGGCGCAGTTGATCAGCCCCTGCAGGCCACCGAAGCGGGAAACGGCCAGCTCCACCGCGGCCTGGGCATCGGCCTCGTCGGTGACGTCGGTGCGCTGGAATGCGGCGTGCTCCCCTAACTCGGTGGCCAGGGCCTCGCCGCGCTCGGCATTGAGGTCGGCGATCACCACCCGGGCGCCGGCACTGTACAGCTCGCGCACCGTGGCCTCGCCAAGGCCAGAGGCGCCGCCGGTGACGATGAAGTTGTTGTCCTGGAATTTCATTTAGCACTCCTTCTTTAAAATGGTGATCAGGACCGGGGGCCCTGGCCCTTGCGCTCCAGAAACTCGCCGATACGGGCGGCGACCTCGGGGCTGGTCTGGGTCAGGGCGGCGGTCAACGACTCGACGAACAGCCCGTCCTCGCTGGACATGTCGTTTATCCGCGAGATGGCAGAGACCATTGCCCAGTTGGCCATGGGGGCGTTCTCAGCGATGCGCTCGGCGAGTTGGCGCGCCTTGGCAAGGCTCTCGCCCTCGCCGACCAGGTAGTGTGACAGCCCCAGGCGCTGGCCCTCCTCGGCCTCGATAATCCGCCCGGTCAGCATCATCTCGCACATGCGGCCGGGACCGATGAGGTTGGCCACCCGTACCGAGGCGCCACCGCCGACGAAGATGCCGTGACGGCCCTCGGGCAGCTGGTAGATCGTGTTCGGCTCGGCGACTCGCACGTGGGTGGCGCTGGCAAGCTCCAGGCCGCCACCGATCACTGCACCCTGCATCGCTGCGACCACCGGGATGCCGCCGTTCTGCAGGCGGTCGAAGATGCGGTGCCAGTTACGCGAGTGCTGCATGACACCAAAGGGCTCACGATGCTGGTGCTCGGAGAGGTCCAGCCCGGCGCAGAAGTGCTTGCCTTCGGCCGCAAGGATGATCACTCGGGTGCCTTCCGGTGTGGCGCCCAGGGCTTCCTCCAGAGCCGCCAGCAGGCGGTCGCTGACGGCGTTGCGCTTGGCTGGGCGGGCCAGGGTGATGGTGTAGATGCTGTCATCCAGCGACGTCTTGACCAGTGTCTCGCTCATGGTGTCCTCGGCATGTCATTGGGGCAGGGTGATGACGCGCGGGTCCGGCGTCTCGGCATATAGCGCCTCGACCAGCTCGGCGCGGCGGTTCAGCACCATGCGCTGATTGATATAACCTTTATCGGTGATCTCGCCGGCCTCCGCGGAAGGGGGCTCGCTCATCAGCAGGGCGCGTGTGGCATAGGTGGAGCTGCCGCCGCCCTTAGCCTTGAGGGCCGCGAGCCCCTCACGCACGTGCTCGATGATTTCCGGGCGTTCCACCAGAGTTTCCAGTGGGGTGTCAGCCGGCAGGTCCGGGCAGAGGCGGCGCCATTCTTCGGGGTGGGGGAAGATCAGAAAACCGATCTCGTCGCGGTCGTGGCCGGTCACCACGATGTCCTGACCGACCGGGGCGATGGCCTCGAGACCGGCCATGCGCAGGCTGCCCACATGAACCCAGGTGCCGGTTAGCAGCTTGAAGTCCTCGCCGACTCGGCCGTCGAACAGCAGCCCCAGTTCGGGGCGCTCGGGATCCACGAACTCCACGGCGTCGCCGATCATGTAGTAGCCCTCGTCGTCGAAGGCCTTGGCAGACAGCTCGGGCTGTTTCCAGTAGCCGGCGAAGATGTTGGGTCCCTTGACGCGAACCTCCAGCTTGTCGGCACAGGGCACCAGCTTGAGCGTGGTGCCCGGGATCGGCACGCCGATCACTCCTGAGCGGGTGGCGTTGAAATGGCAGTCGGTGCAGATAGGGGCGGTTTCGGTGGAGCCCCAGGACGAGACGACCATGATGTCCTGGCCGGTGGTGGCGCGGGCCATTTCCTCCAGCGCCGTCCACAGGTGGTGGGGCAGAGCGGCGGCGGCATAGAACACCAGCTTGAGACGGCTGAAGAACCCCTCGCGCAGGGTGTCGTCCTCGCGGAGTAGCGGCACCAGCATGTCGTAGGCCCGTGGCACGCTGAAATAGAGGGTTGGTGAGACCTCCTTGAGGTTGCGCGCGGTCTTCTCGATCAGCGCGGGTGTCGGCTTGCCGTCATCCAGATAGAGGGACCCGCCCCAGCGCAGGATCAGGTTGAAGTTGTGGTTGCCACCGAAGGTATGGCTCCAAGGCAGCCAGTCGAGCAGCATCGGGGGCTCCTCAGCGAGCATCGGCCAGACCTGTTCCTTGGCCTTCTGGTTGGAGCACAGCATGCGATGGGTGTTCGGGACCGCCTTGGGCACGCCCACCGAACCCGAGGTGAACAGGAACTTGGCGATGGTGTCCGGGGTGATAGCATGGAAGGCCACCATCACCGCCGCTTCGTCGCTCCTGGCCTCGATGTCGGCGAACGCCACGCTGCATGCCATGGGCTCGCTGCTCTGACTGCCTGCCACCAGTTGGGCGTCATGCAGGTCGGCGACGGCTTCCAGCGCCGGGCGGAACTTCTCGATGGGGTCGGCGTAAATCACGCCCGGACGCAGCAGCTCGATATTGCCCCTGAGCTTGGCATGGTCCTTGGACATCAGTGAGTTGCCCGGCGAGACAGAGCAGGAGGGCACGCCGATGTGCATGGCGGCGACCATCAGCAGGGCATGCTCGATGCTGTTGTCCGAGAGGATCATCACCGGTCGCTCAGCCGAGAGGCCCTGGGTCAACAGCCAGGTGGCGATGGCCATTACTCGCCGGTGTGCTTCACCGTAGGTGATGCGTTGCCACTTGTCGTCGGCATCGCGCTGGGCCAGCCAGACCCGCTCGGGGTCCCGACGGGCCCAGTGCTCAAGCCATTCGCCGACGCAACGCGCATAGTCGTCCCCCAGGGGAATCTCGGAGCCCAGCAGGATGCTGCCGTCGCTTCGTCTCTCCAGGCTTACACGTGGATCGATAAATGGCTTGTTGTGCAGTGCGGCTCGCGTGGTGTTCATGAGGGACTCCTGTGCGGGCTTGTTATTGGCTAGGGGGATCGTGTGGGGGTGCGTTCAGGCGGCACAGCTCTGCTGGTAGTGGTCTATCCTGCGACGCATCCATTCGGGGATCGGGATATTCGTCATGGTCCTGATGTCACTGAAGCAGCAGATGAAGCTTCCCGTGAAGCTATGCTGGTCATCGCTGTTGCGCTTGCCCGTCAGGGCCAGGCTCAAGGAGCTGTTGCCCATACGTTCTACATCAACCCGGACCGACAGGCCGTCCCGAGGGGTCAGCGGGGCGTGGAAATCGACTTCGGCGTGCACGAAGGGCGTGCCGATACCGTGGTCCTGGGTCAAGATGAACCAGTCCAGTTCGAGCACCTCGATGAACCAGCTCTCGATGGCTTCCATACAGATGTCGAAGTAATGCCCTGTGAATACGATTCCAGCAACATCGGTGTCACCCCAGCGAATGGGGCGTCGATAGTAGAAGGGAGTCTGCATCGGTATGGTTTTCATTTGGCTGGCTCTGATGTGGCGAGGGTAGTCCTCGCCGAGGCAAGTTATTCAGATGTCGTTGTTTCAGTGGCGCTCGGTGTTTGGTTGCTGCAACCATCACCACGCCGACGGGTGTGAACTATAATGCATGATTGAAAAGTGGCAAGTTCAATGGTGCTACATCTTTAGTAGCATAAAATAGATAAATTAAGCTTTATCAATATGATGCATATCGTTGGAGAGCTATTTCAATGCTTCAAAATTAATGCATTATTTTGCATTGCGAGTGCGCTGAATACCTTTGGCACCATCGTCATTTCGCCGTCACCCGTGAGGGACATGTCAGGGGGGCGGATCACGCACTCAAGGCTTGCCAGCCTATGGTCGAGGCGCAGGCGCCAGAAAGAGATGGCTGATGGGCGTTCCGGGAGATCGGGCTTGCCGTGCTGTTCATGGCGGTGGGTCAGACGTTTCAACGTGAAGCCTTCTCCCTGGAGGGTTAGTCTGAGATTAGTACAGCTTGAACGCAGGGCAAAGAAGGACCCCGTGTCCCCGTTAAGACCAAAGTCGCTTTTCGCCGTGGAGAGAGGTGGTTTACTTTGCAGGGATACGAACCGATGTTCACTCTGCGAACGAAAGAGCGAGCACGATAACGATACGCTGGAGGATCATCATGAAGACCAAGTTCACCGCTTGCCTGCTGGCCGCGTCCATCGCCGGCCTGAGCGCAGCTTCCGCCCAGTCGGCCACCACCCTGCGCATGGCCCACTTCTGGCCGGGCGCCTCGGGCGTCAATCAGAAGATCTTCGAGGCGTGGGCGGCCACCCTCGAGGAGGAGTCCGGCGGTGAGCTCAGGGTCGAGATGTTCCCCTCCGGCACCCTGGCCAAGCCTGACTCCATCTACGAGGCGGCAGCGAACGGCATCGCCGACATCGGCGCCACCGCTCAGGGCTATACTGCTGGGCGTTTCCCGCTGTCGCAGATCGTCGAGCTGCCCGGGGTAGCCACCACCGCGACCCAGGGCGCCTGCGTGCTGCAGACCCTCTATGACGAGGGACACCTGGACGAGGAGTACGCCGACACCAAACCGCTGTTCATGTTCACCACCGGGCCGGGCGGCATCCATACCATCGATACCGACGTCCAGGTGCCGTCAGACCTCGAGGGGCTGCGCATCCGCCGCCCCACCGCCGTGGCGGGTGAAATGCTTGAGAACATGGGAGCGAGCCCGGTGGGCATGCCGGCGCCGGACATCTACACGGCCATGCAGCGCGGCGTCATCGATGGCCTGAGTTTCCCCTGGGAGGGGCTGAAGGGCTTCCGCATCAACGAGCTGGTCGAGTACCACACCGAGGTGCCGTTCTACACCCTGATCTTCGTGGCCACCATGAACCAGCGAGCCTATGACAGCCTGAGCCCCGAGCAGCAAGCGGTGATCGACGCCAACTCCGGCATGAAATGGGCCGAGAACGCCGGCGTTGTCTTTGACCGTCTCGATGTGGAAGGCAAGCGAGAAGCGGAAGACGCGGGCCACACCATCCGCGAGATCGAGAACCCCCTGGAGCATCCCGACTGGCAGAAGCCGCTCCAGGATGGCATCGATAATTATCTGGCCCAGGTCGAAGAGCGCGGCCTGCCGGCCCGCGAGGTCTACGAGGCGGCGCTCACCGCCAGCGAGTCCTGCGCCGCCGACCAAGAGTAAGAGGTGATGAAGGTTACCCTGGAAAAGGTCAGCCACTGGCTGGCCCTCTTGTGCAAGCTTGTCGCTGGCATCGCCCTGGTGGCGCTGCTGGGTGTAACCATCGCTGACGTTGCTACACGCTATCTTTATCGGATCACCGAGGGGGCCATCGCCCTGCGCGTCTCCGGTAGCGTGGAGCTGGTCAGTTACCTGATGCTGTTCTCCCTGTTGGCCGCCATGGCCGCCAACGTGGAGAAGAGTCAGGTGGTGGTGGAGGCCTTCTCCCATGGCCTCTCTCCCGCCATCAAGAACCGACTGCATGGCGTCTACCTGCTGGGGTTCACGGCACTCGGCTTGATTCTCTTCCTCGGCCTGGTGGATTCCGCCAGTGCGGCGGCCCGGCATGGTGAAGTGACCCAGGACCTGCGAATCCCCATGGGACCCATCTATTACGCGGCCGCCGTGCTCAGCCTGCTGTTGGGGCTGCGCAGCCTGGTCCATGCCGTGCTGAGTGCGGTGTTCGGCGCCGAAGGGGAGGTGTCCAGTGGGGATTGATCTGTCGAGTGAGATGATCGGGGCTATCGGGCTGGTACTGCTGCTGGTGCTGATGGTACTGCGGGTACCGGTGGCGCTGACCATGCTGATTGTCGGGGTAGTGGGCTTCGCCCAGGTGATCAGCTGGAGTGCGGCCATCGCCCAGCTCAAGACCGTGCCGGTGGAGGTGCTCTCCAACTACAGCTTCAGCGCCGTGCCGATGTTCATCCTGATGGGCGTGCTGGCGGCGCATTCCGGCATGGCCGGCAAGCTGTTCCATTCGACCCGGGTAATCTGCGGCGGCTGGAAAGGGGGGCTCGCTATCGCCGCCGTGGGTTCCTGCGGGATCTTCTCGGCGATCTCCGGCTCGTCGTTGGCCACCGCCAGCACCATGACCCGGGTCGCCCTGCCGGAAATGGAGCGCTACGGCTATAACCGCGGCCTGGCCACCGGCGCGTTGGCCGCCGGCGGCACCCTGGGGATCATGATCCCGCCCTCCATCGCGCTGCTCATCTACGCCATTCTGACCGAACAGTCGGTGGGCGACATGTTCATGGCAGGTCTGGTGCCCGGGTTGATGGGGCTGGTGATGTATTCCCTCACGATCAGCGTGGTGATGCGCCTCAAGCCCTCGCTGGCGGTGGCGGGGGAGCCCACGGCCTGGCGGCAGAAGCTGGCTTCGCTCTCCGGACTGGTGCCCTTCTTTGCGGTCTTTCTGGTGATGATCCTGGGGATCTACTTCGGCGCCTTCACCCCCACCGAGGGCGCCAGTGTCGGCGCCTTCGCCACCCTGCTCTACGCCCTGGTCAAGGGCATGCGCGGCAAGGAGCTGTGGCGCAGCGTGCAGGAGACCCTGGCGCTCTCCGCCGTGGTGTTCTTCATGCTGGTAGGGGCCGAGACCCTGGGCTACTTCATCTCGGTGTCGCGCATCTCGTTTTCCATCACCGACGTCCTCTACGGCATGGAACTGGCACCGATCGTGGTGGTGCTGTGCATCCTGCTGCTCTACTTCGTGCTGGGAATGTTCATGGACGCGATCGCCATGCTGGTGATCACGGTGCCGGTGGTGTTTCCGATCATCCAGTCGCTGGGCATCGACCCCATATGGTTTGGCATCATCACCGTGCTGACCGTGGAGCTCGGCCTGATCACGCCGCCGGTGGGCATGAACGTCTTCGTGATCAAGGCGATGGCCCCTCATGTGGGACTGGGCGAGATCTTCAAGGGCGTGGCACCGTTCATCGTCTCCGACTTCGTGCGCCTGGCGCTGTTGATCGCCTTCCCGGTGCTGAGCACTGTGTTCCTGCTCTGAGGTCAAGCGCCTTGTCTACGGTACCCTAGGCCTTGTGGCCAAGGGGTACCGTACCATAACCCAGGCGTTATGGAGGGTCTTCAAACCTTCAATTGGCAGCCAGTCATTGCAGGACCATTCTTCAGGCAGCGAAACCCGCATGGCGGCCGGCAAAGCCGGCATGACCGACCCGGAGGTGTGACATGAACGACAAGCAGACCGAACGCCAAGGTTGGCTGGCAAGACTCGAGGAGCGTCTCTTCGAGGCCAGCATGCCTCGGGTGGTGCAGGGAATCCGCTACGAGGACTCCGTCGATTACCGAGAGATGGTGCGTAACCTTGACACCCCGATGGCGCCTGCCTTCGAGCGCGAGGTGGCACGGACCCTCAACCGCGGAGGAGATCTCGAGCTGATTCCCGCCGAGACCCTGATGCCCGCGATGATGCAGCGCTTCGGTCTCGGCCGTGATGACTTTGGCCCTGGCGAGGAGACACACTTCGGCGAGCTGCAGACGGTCTGCAATCGCTGCCCCGTAGTAGGTCGCTGTTGGAAAGCAATGCGTGCCGGCGAGCGCTGGGAGAAGTGCCGTGGCTTCTGTCCCAACGCCGAGGCATTCGAGCAAAAATCGCAGGTCGTGGCCGGCTGATCGAGTCTCCCACCTGAGCCCACTGCCCCGGGATGGCCTGCCGTCCCGGGGCAGTGTGTTTTTGGCCGGTATCATTCGGCGTGCTGGCGCTGCCGGAAGTGTCGGGGCGAGAGACCGGTCAACCGCTTGAAGAAGCGGGTGAAGTAGGCCGGCTCGGAGAAACCCAGGATGTCGGCGACCTGACTGATGGTCATGTTGGTGTAGGTCAGCTGACGCTTGGCTTCCAGCAGGAGCCGCTCGTGAAGCAGTTGCAGGGCGCTGCGTCCGGCCAGGCGCCGGCAGAGCATATTGAGATGGGCGCTGGTCATGCCCAGCTGGTCGGCGAACTCCTCGATCCCAGGCTGCTGGCGAAACTGTCCCTCGATCAATGCCAGGTAGTTCTGTAGATGCCCCCGAGCACGGTCGTGGCGGCGGGGCAGCGGTTGACTGCCGAGCTGCGGGCCGCGATCGGCGAGGCGGGCGAGCTCCACGGTCAGGGCCTGAATCAAGGCCTCCAGCAGTGAATCGCGGCCGTTCGCCGGATGGCGGTATTCTTCATCGATCTGCGCCACCAGCGTGATGAAGCGGGCCGTCTCCCGCTCCTCGTCAAGAGGATAAGCCGCGGCGCGGGTCAGGGCGGCGGCCTGCTCCGCCAGCCGAGTATCGAGGCGTTCGGCCAGTGGCCTGGCCAGGGTGATGATATGGCCGCGGATAGTCGGCGAGAAGCGAAAGCCATGGATGCTCATGGCCGGCACCACGATCACCAGCGGACCCTGCAGCTGCCGCGTGCTGCCCTCCAGCTCGAGCGCCACGTCGCCTACCGAGACATGCAGCAGGTGCACCAGATCGGCGTGGCGGTGAGGGCGGATGCGCCAGTCGTGCAAGCGGCTGCGTTCGGGAATCGACTCACAGTGCAGCAGATCGGGCGTCGGCCAGTGATGGGTCTCGCCATAGAGCTTGAAGACAGGAACATCCGTGGCAGGCGACGGGGCCATCTTGCCTCCGCATGGGTGATCTTGACGAAAGTCGATGTCACATCTTGGAAATATCCAAGGAATACTGCCAATCTTGCCTTACCTGAGCCTGTGTTTCATTGAAAAATACAACCCATCGTTTCGTTGATGAAACACAACAACAGAGAGGCATCCTCATGAAGACACAGGTCGCAATCATCGGCGCTGGACCCGCGGGCCTGCTGCTCGGCCAGTTGTTGGCAGGCCAGGGTATCGACAATGTCATCCTCGAGCGCAAGTCCGGCGAGTACGTGCTCGGCCGCATCCGGGCCGGTGTGCTGGAGCAGGGCATGGTCGACCTGCTGCGCGAGGCGGGCGTCGACAGGCGCATGGACGAGGAGGGCCTGCCTCACGATGGCGTCGAGCTGGCCTTCGACAACCGCCGGGTCCGCGTCGACCTGGCCGGGCTGACCGGCGGCAAGACGGTGATGGTCTACGGCCAGACCGAGGTCACCCGCGACCTGATGGAGGCTCGCGAGGCCGCCGGCGGCACCACCCTCTACGAGGCGAACAACGTCCAGCCCCATGACCTCGAGACCGACCGTCCCTATCTCACCTTCGAGAAGGACGGCGAGACACATCGCCTGGACTGCGACTACGTGGCCGGCTGCGACGGCTATCATGGCGTGTCGCGCCGCTCGATTCCCGAGGGTCGCATCAAGGAATTCGAGAAGGTCTATCCCTTTGGCTGGCTGGGCATGCTCTCCGACACCCCGCCGGTCGCCGAGGAGCTGATCTATGCCCGTCACGAGCGCGGCTTCGCCCTGTGCAGCATGCGTTCTGAAACCCGCAGCCGTTACTACATTCAGGTCTCCCTGGAAGAGAAGGTGGAGGACTGGTCCGACGAGCGCTTCTGGGAGGAGCTCAAGCGGCGCATCCCCGATGACGTCGCCGAGACGCTGGTCACCGGCCCCTCCATCGAGAAGAGCATCGCCCCGCTGCGCAGCTTCGTGGTCGAGCCGATGCAGTACGGCCGCCTGTTCCTGGTCGGCGACGCCGCCCATATCGTGCCACCTACCGGGGCCAAGGGCCTGAACCTGGCCGCCAGCGACGTCAATACTCTCTACCGACTGATGGTGAAGGTCTATCAGGAGGGTCGCACCGACCTGATCCCCAACTACTCCGAAACCTGCCTCAAGCGCATCTGGAAGGCCGAACGCTTCTCCTGGTGGATGACCACGATGCTGCACAAGTTTTCGGACGAGGAAGATTTCGGCACGCGCATGCAGCAGGCCGAGCTGGACTACGTGACCAGCTCCGAGGCGGGACTGACCACCATCGCCGAGAACTACGTGGGCCTGCCCTACGAGTCGCTGGAGTAGTTCGACCGCTCGCGGTTGCTGCACCGAGACCCGGGCGCGAGCCCGGACTTTCACCCTCCAGTGGGGTATCTCCGGTCTTGTGAGTCTCCCTCAGTCGCGATCGAAGGCGAAGCCATTCCAGGCTTGGCGGACAGGCATCACTTCCAGGCGATTGATGTTGATATGGGGCGGAAGGGTGGCGACGTGATAGATCTGCTCGGCGATATCCTCAGGCTGTAGCGGCGTGGTGCCGCCATAGAGCTTGTCGTGGCTCGCCTGGTCACCGCCGGTACGCACCAGGGTAAACTCGGTCTCGGCCAGGCCCGGGGCGATATCGGTGACTCGCACGCCGGTGCCCAGCAGGTCGCAGCGCAAGTTGTAGCTGAACTGACGGACGAAGGCCTTGGTTGCGCCGTAGACATGGTTGCCCGGATAAGGAGCATCGCCGGCCACCGAGCCGAGGTTGATGATGCTGGTGCCGGCCCCTTGCTCGATCAGCGTCGGCAACAGCGCATGGGTGACGTTGACCAGTCCCGTGACATTGGTATCGATCATGGTATGCCAGTCCTCGAGGTCTACCTTCTGTGCCGCATGGGGAGCTAGCGCCAGACCGGCGTTATTGACCAGGCAGGTCACCGCCTGGAACTCGCTGGGCAACGCCTCGACGACGGCCTTGACCGCCTGGCTATCGCGCACGTCGAGTGTTGCCGTATGCACCGGTCCTTTATCACTCAATTGATCCCGCAACTCGGCCAGCCGCTCCTCCCGACGGCCGGTCAGCACCAGCGACCAGCCTGCCTCGGCGAAGCGGCAGGCGCAGGCCCTGCCAAACCCCGAAGTCGCCCCGGTGATGAATGCAATCTTTTTCATAACACTCTCCTCTCGCTGAGTGGCTGTCGTGGATAGTGGCGTCATCGGGCGCTCGGGCTGATCGCGCGCCTGGTGTTCTTCATTGATTGGTTGGTGTCGCGCTATACACCGTGAGCCGACCTTTTGATTTTCAGGGATAGCGCCCGCTGCGACGGTTTTCCACCAGTCCCTTGAGGATGGCGTTGGCGTCCTGCATCACAGCGGAGGGAGGCTCCCCGCGGCGGCGGCTGCAGATGACAGGGGTGGTGATGCGCTTGTCGGCCAGATAGACATAGACGATGCCGTCGCGCTGCACGCGCTTGACCTGCTCGGGTACCAGGCTGATGCCGATTTCGGAGTGCACAAGGCCCAGTGCCGTCTGCAATTCGTTGGCTTCCTGTGCCACCTCTACCTTGAGACCCTGGCGACGAAAGAGGCCGAGCACCATATCGGCCATGCTGGGGCGTGGCTTGGCGGGAAACAGGATCAGCGGGTAACGGGCCAGTTGCTCGAGGGTCGGGGTGGTGCCTTCCAGCGGATGACCGGTCGGCAGGGCAGCCAGCATCGGTTCGTCAAAAAGTACCTCCTGCTCCACGTCCGGGTCATCTATCCTGAGACGTCCAAAGCCCATATCGATGCGTCCGGCCTTCAACGCCTGGATCTGCTGCACCGTGGTCAGCTCCGCCAGACTCAGCTCGACATTATCCTTTTGTCGCAGATCGCGGACCAGCAGCGGCAGCTGGCCATAGAACACTGACGGAACGAAGCCGATGCCGAACATGACGCGCTTGCTGCGGGCCATGCGCCGGGTGGCCTCCAGAGTGGCATCCACTTTCTCCAGTATCTGGATGGCGTGCTGCCGGAAGAACTGACCGGTCGGCGTCAGGCGTAAACCACGGGATCCCCGCTCGAACAGCTCGGCCCCGACTTCTTTCTCTAACTGTTTGATCTGCCTTGATAAAGGGGGCTGTGACATATGCAGGCGCTCGGCGGCGCAGGTCAGGTTAAGCTCCTCGGCGACCACGCAGAAGTACCTGAGATGGCGCAGTTCCATGATACCTCCAGGGTATGGCAGGGCACTCAAACAATATTGGTTAGGTCTTCACGCTGCAATCAAACTGCCACGTAATCACCAGTTTCCTGGACTTCGGAGCCACCCATGTCATCCGTGATCGAAAGTATCGAGACGCTGCTGGTCGACCTGCCGACCATCCGCCCCCACAAGCTCTCCATGACCACCATGGCCTGCCAGACCATGGTCATCGTGCGGATGCGTCACAGCGATGGCATCGAGGGGCTCGGCGAGGGCACCACCATCGGCGGCCTGGCCTATGGCCCCGAGAGCCCCGAGAGCATCAAGACCAACATCGATACCTATCTGGCGCCGCTGCTGATCGGCCAGCCCTCGGGTAACGTTCATGCGCTGCGCGCCCGGCTGAACCGACAGGCTCGCGGTAACGCCATCGCCAAGTCGGCGCTGGAAACGGCGCTGCTGGATGCCCAGGGCAAGCGCCTGGGGCTCTCCGTGGCCGAACTGCTGGGTGGCGCCCGTCAGACGCACCTGCCGGTGCTCTGGACCCTGGCCAGCGGTGATACGCAGAAGGACATCGATGAGGCTCTGTTGCGCCTCGACGAACGCCGCCACTGCGTCTTCAAGCTGAAGATCGGCGCCAACCCGGTCAAGTACGACGTGCGCCACGTCGCCGCCATCAAGGAGGCGCTGGGGGAGCGGGCAAGCGTGCGGGTCGATGTCAACCAGGCCTGGGACGAGTCCACTGCCGTGTACGGCATCCAGGCCCTGCAGGAGGGCGGCATCGACTTGATCGAGCAGGCGATCCCCGCCCGCGAGCACGCCGGCCTGATCCGCCTGGCCAACCGCTTCACCGTCCCGATGCTGGCCGACGAGGCGGTGCAGGATGCCCGCGACGGTATCGACCTGGTGTCGGGCGGCTTCAGCGGCGCCTTCGCTCTCAAGATCGCCAAGTCCGGTGGCATCAACGGGGTGCTGGAGCTGGCCCATGTGGCCCAGGCCGCCGGCATCGGGCTCTATGGTGGCACTTTACTCGAGGGCACGATCGGCACCGCCGCGTCCCTGCATGCCTGGGCAACGCTGCCCGAGATGGCCTGGGGCACCGAGATGTTCGGCCCGCTGCTGCTCAAGGATGACATCGTCGTCGAGCCGCTCAACTACCACGAGTTCGGGGTCGACTTGCCCCAAGGGGCGGGGCTCGGCATCACCCTTGACGAAGACAAATTGGCCCACTATTCGCGCAAATAAAGCTTTATAAGCCAGTCTTGTAAGTAAAGGCCCGTCAGCTAGGCTCAATACGCAGAGGCGCATCAGGCAAGTTGCGCAGGAACCGGGCAGGGCCCTACCGAGGAGAATAGAAATGCTGTTTCACGTGGAAATGACCGTCAAGCTGCCGCCGTCTATGCCGGCCGAACAGGCCGCCGAGATCAAGGCGACCGAGAAGGCCTACTCGCAGGAGCTGCAGCGCTCCGGCAAGTGGCGCCATCTGTGGCGCGTGGCCGGCAGCTACTCGAACGTCAGCATCTTCGACGTCGAGGATAACACCGAGCTACAGGAGCTGGTCAGCAACCTGCCGCTCTTCCCCTACATGGAGATCAGCGTCAAGCCGCTGTGTCGTCACCCGTCCTCCGTCCGCGAGGACGACTCCTGAACCACGGATGAAGCACGCCAGGCCTGCACATTGCAGCTGAATGGCAGAAGACGAATCAAGAGGAAAAAATCATGACCGTGAAGATATTTGAGACGCCCGAGGTGCAGGACTTTCTGAACACCGTCGCCGGCCTTGATCAGACGGGCGGCAACCCGCGCGCCAAGCAGATCATGCACCGGCTGCTGTCCGACCTGTACCGGCTGATCGACGACTTCGACGTCACCGAGGAAGAGTACTGGTCGACCGTCAGCCTGCTCAACGCGCTGGGTCACGACACCCAGTTCGGCCTGCTGTCCCCGGGGCTGGGCTTCGACCACTACCTGGACATGCGCCAGGACGCCATCGATGCCGAGGCCAAGCGCACCGGCGGCACTCCGCGCACCATCGAGGGCCCGCTCTACGTGGCCGGCGCCCCGGAAGCCGAGGGCTTCGCGCGCATGGACGACGGCAGCGACCCCGATGGCGAGGTGATGTGGCTGACCGGCCAGGTGCGTGACGTCGACGGCACGCCGATCCCCGGCGCCAAGGTCGAGATCTGGCATTGCAACTCCAAGGGCAACTACTCGTTCTTCGACCCGTCCCAGGACGAGTACAACATGCGCCGCACCATCTACGCCGACAGCGAAGGGCGCTATACCGCGCGCAGCATCATCCCCTCCGGCTACGGCGTGCCGGAAGGCGCCCCCACCGACGTGGTGCTCAAGGCCCTGGGCCGTCACGGCGAGCGCCCGGCGCACATCCACTACTTCGTCTCGGCGCCGGATCATCAGCACCTGACCACCCAGATCAACCTGGCCGGCGACCCCTATACCTTCGACGACTTCGCCTTCGCCACTCGCGAGGAACTGGTGGTGCCGGCCAAGCGTATCGAAGACCCGGCCGAGATCGCCAAGCGCGAGCTGGATGGCCCGTTTTCCGAGGTGGTGTTCGACATCGAACTGGCCAGGACCGAGGCCCCCGAGCTGCAGCACCGCCACGCCCGCCCGCGGGCCAAGGAAGACGCGCAGGACCAGCACAGCCAGCTGGCCGGCAGCGCCAAGGTCTGAGCCGACCCCTTTTTCCACGACGACCGGGCCGGCCCACGAGCGCAAGGGCCAGCCCCCTAGAACAATCGAGGACCTGGACCATGACGACCAAACTTGACCAACTCGAACAGCGTGTCCGTGGCGCCGTCGTCGACGACGCCGAGGCCGGCATCTTCCGCTGCCATCGCAGCATGTTCACCGACGAGGCCTTCTTCGAGCTGGAGATGAAGCACGTCTTCGAGGGCAACTGGCTGTTTCTGGCCCACGAGAGCCAGATCAGTGAGCCGGGTGACTACTTCACCGTGACCATGGGCCGCCAGCCGGTGGTCATCACCCGCGACAAGGCCGGCGAGCTGCATGGCCTGATCAACGCCTGCGCCCACCGTGGTGCCACCCTGTGCCGCCGCAAGCAAGGCAACAAGGGCACCTTCACCTGCCCCTTCCACGGCTGGACCTTCAAGAACGACGGCAAGCTGCTCAAGGCCAAGAACGAGAAGACCGGCGCCTACCCGGACAGCTTCAAGCAGGAAGGCTCCCACGACCTCAAGCGTCTGCCACGCTTCGCCAACTACAAGGGCTTTTTGTTCGGCAGCCTGAGCGATGACGTCCAGCCGCTCGAGGAGTACCTGGGCGAGACGATGAAGATCATCGACAACATCGTCGACCAGGCGCCGGAAGGCCTCGAGATCCTGCGCGGCACCTCCTCCTACACCTTCAACGGCAACTGGAAGCTGGGCGCCGAGAACGGGGCCGACGGCTACCACGTCAGTTCGGTGCACTGGAACTACGCCTCGACCATGGAGCGTCGCAACTACGACGCCGGCGGCACCAAGGCGGTGGACGCCGACGGCTGGTCGAAGAGCCTGGGCGGCTTCTACTCCTACAAGAACGGCCACATGCTGCTGTGGACGCGCCTGCTCAACCCCGAGGTGCGCCCGGTCTACAGCAACAAGGACTGGATCGAGCAGGAATTCGGCGAGGCGCGGGCCGACTCCATCGTCAACCAGACCCGCAACCTGTGCCTCTACCCCAACGTCTACCTGATGGACCAGTTCTCCACGCAGATCCGCGTGATCCGTCCGCTCGCCGTGGACAAGAGCGAAGTCACCATCTACTGCTTCGCGCCCAAGGGCGAGTCCGCGGAGAACCGTCGGGTGCGCATCCGCCAGTACGAGGACTTCTTCAACGTCTCGGGCATGGGCACGCCGGATGATCTGGAAGAATTCCGTGCCTGCCAGGCGGGCTACAACGGCGCGCTGGCCGAGTGGAACGACCTCTCGCGCGGCGCCAAGCAATGGATCGAGGGCGCCGACGACAACGCCCAGGCGATCGGCATGAAGCCGCTGCTCAGCGGGGCCTCCCCGGAAGACGAAGGCCTCTACGTGCTGCACCACAAGCACTGGGTCGAAGAGATGCTGCGCGCCATCGACAAGGAACGCAGCCAGTTTATCGCCACCCAGTCCGCGTAAGTCCGGCACGAACCGAGAAGGGGAGAACAGACATGAGCTTTAGCTATCACGACATCCAGGCCTTCCTGTACCGCGAGGCCCGCCTGCTCGACGACCGCCAGTGGGACGACTGGTTGGCCTGCTACCGTCAGGACGCGGTGTTCTGGATGCCGGCCTGGGACGACGACGACCAGCTGACCCGCGACCCGGAGTCGGAGATCTCGCTGATCTACTACCCGAACCGCGAGGGGCTCGAGGACCGGGTCTACCGGATCAAGACCGAGCGCAGCGGGGCCAGCATGCCCGAGCCGCGTACCACGCATCAGGTCACCAACCTGGAAATCCTGAAGGAAGCGGGCGACACGCTGGAGCTGCGCTTCAACTGGCACACCCTGAGCCACCGTTACCAGAAGACCGACAGTTACTTCGGCCATGCCTTCTACACCCTGGACGTGTCGGGCGAGACGCCGTTGATCACCAAGAAGGTCGTGCAACTCAACAACGACTACATCCACCAGGTCATCGA
>NZ_FPBP01000008.1 GCF_900116705.1 Halomonas korlensis
GGTTCATGGCTTCGATGGTCTCCACCGGGAAGTCGCCGGCGGCGGTTTCGGCGGAGAGCATGACCGCGTCGGTGCCGTCGAGCACCGCGTTGGCGACGTCGAACACCTCGGCGCGGGTGGGCAGCGGCGACTCGATCATCGATTCCATCATCTGCGTGGCGGTGATCACCGCGCGGTTCAGCGTGCGGGCCTGCTTGATGATGCGCTTCTGGGTGCCGATCAGCTGGGCGTCGCCGATCTCCACGCCCAGATCGCCGCGGGCCACCATCACCGCCTCGGAGGCCTCGATGATGCCGTTGAGGGTGGCAGTGTCGGCCACCGCCTCGGCGCGCTCGAGCTTGGCGACCAGGCCGATCTCGGCGCCGGCCGCACCGAGCAGCTCGCGGGCCTCCTGCATGTCGGCGGCGCTGCGGGGAAAGGACACGGCCAGGTAATCGACGCCGATCGCCACCGCGGTCTTCAGATCCGCCTTGTCCTTGTCGGTCAGCGCCGGCGCCGACAGGCCGCCGCCCTGCTTGTTGATGCCCTTGTTGTTGGAGAGCTTGCCGCCCACGACCACGCGGGTGTGGATCTGCTGGCCCGCCACGCGGGTGACGTCGAGCACCAGGCGGCCATCGTCGAGCAGCAGGCGGTCGCCGGCGGTCACGTCGTCGGCCAGCGTCTTATAGTCGCAACCGACCCGCTCGGCGGTGCCGGCATCGCCGTCCATCGCCATGTCGAGCACGAAGGCCTGGCCTTCCGCCAGCGTCACCGCGCCGCTCTGGAAGCGGGCGATGCGAATCTTGGGGCCCTGCAGGTCGCCCAGGGCGGCAACGCTTCTGCCCAGGCGGTCGGCGATCTCGCGCACCCGCGTCAGGCGCTGGCGATGATCGTCCGCCGAGCCGTGGGAAAAGTTGAGGCGCACCACGTCGACGCCGGCGTTGAGCATCGCCTCGAGCACGCCGTCGCGGTCGCTGGCCGGGCCCAG
Source organism: Halomonas korlensis (assembly GCF_900116705.1). Lineage (GTDB taxonomy): Bacteria > Pseudomonadota > Gammaproteobacteria > Pseudomonadales > Halomonadaceae > Halomonas > Halomonas korlensis. The sequence goes on from NZ_FPBP01000008.1 coordinate 968, forward strand.
GGTGGCGACGATCTTGGTGCGGCGGATGGGCGTGTGGATAGCGGTATAAGAGGGATGCGTCATGGAGTCCTCGGCAAGACCAGGATGGCACGGAAATCGTTGACGTTGGTGCGTGTGGGGCCAGTGACGATCAGTCGGTCCAGCGCCCGGAAGAAAGTGTAGGCGTCATTGCGTGACAGATAGGTGGCCGGGTCAAGCCCGAGCGATTCGGCGCGTGCCCCGTCCTCGGGCGCGAAAAGGGCGCCGGCGTTGTCCTCGGAGCCATCGATGCCGTCGGTATCAATGGCCAGGGCGTGGATACCCGGCGCGCCCTCGAGCGCCTCGAAAAGCCCCAGCAGGTACTCCACGTTGCGCCCGCCGCGGCCATCGCCACGCACGGTGACACTGGTCTCGCCGCCCGAGAGCAGCAGCAGCGGCCGCTCCAGCCCCACCTGACAGGAGAGCGCCAGCCGCGCCTGGGCCCGGCCCAACTCGCGCGCCTCGCCTTCCAGGTCGTCGCCCAGCAGGCGTACCTCGACGCCCGCCCCCGCGGCGACGGCGCGGGCGGCCTCCAGGGCGTCGCGGGCACGGGCCAGTACCCGCGAGCGGTCGCGGGCGAAGCCTGCATCGCCCATCATGGGCGCTTGGCCGGCATCCTCGAAATGGCGCCGCACAGCGTTGGAGGTAGCGATGCCATGCCGATCGAGAATCTCCAGCGCGTCCGCCGGCGAGGTGGCATCCGGCAAGGTCGGCCCCGAGGCGACCAGGGCAGGATCGTCGCCCGGCACGTCGGAGATCAGCCAGGTCAGCACCCGGGCCGGGTGGGCCGCGGCGGCCAGGCGGCCGCCCTTGATCGCCGAGAGATGGCGGCGCACCGTATTGATTTCACGGATCGTCGCCCCGCAGCACAGCAGCTCGCGGTTGATGACCTGCTTCTCGGCCAGCGAAACACCCTTTGCCGGCAGGCTCATCAACGCCGAACCACCCCCGGAGATCAGCGCGATCACCAGATCCTCCTCGCCCAGGGGCTCGACGGCCTCGAGCATGCGACGCGCGGCCTGCTCGCTGAGGCCGTCGGGCATGGGGTGGGAGGCCTCCAGCACCTCGATACGCTCGCAGGGAGCGTCCTGCTGCTGTAGGCCGTGGCCGTAACGCGTCACCACCAGACCCGCCAGGGGCGCCTCGGGGTGGTGGGCCAGCCAAGCCTGCTCCAGGCTGGTGGCCATGGCGGCCGCCGCCTTGCCGGCGCCGACCACCACGGTACGACCGGGGGGCGGCTCGGGAAGCCGCCCCGGGAGCAGGGAGCGCGGATGCACGGCATCGATGGCGACATCGACCAACCGTCGCAGCCAGACCTGGGCATCGTCACTCGGGCCGGCAACCCGATTCATTGCTGGCCGACCTCATGGTTGGCCAGATTCTCCAGGGCACGCAGGATACCGGCATGGTCCCACTCGGCGCCGCCGTTGGCGGCACAGGCCTGGAACAGCTGCTGGGCATTGGCAGTGCCGGGCAGCGCGAGGTTGAGGCTGCGCGCCCCGTCCAGCGCCAGGTTGAGGTCCTTCTGGTGCAGCTTGATCTTGAAGCCGGGATCGAAGGTACGCTGGATCATGCGCTCGCCATGGACATCGAGGATCTTCGACTGGGCCAGCCCGCCGAGCAGCGACTCGCGCACCTTGGCCGCGTCGGCACCGGCCTTCGAAGCGAACAGCAGGCCCTCGGCGACCGCCTCGATGGTCAGCGCCACCACGATCTGGTTGGCGACCTTGCAGGTCTGGCCGGCGCCGTGGCCGCCGATGTGGGTAATGGTCTTGCCCATCACCTCGAGGATCGGGCGGGCGCGCTCGAAGCCCTCCTCGGTGGCGCCGACCATGATGGTCAGGGCGGCATTGATGGCGCCACCCTCGCCGCCCGAGACCGGCGCGTCGACGTACTCGCCGCCGGCCTCGGTGATGCGCCTGGCGAATGCCTGGGTGGGGATCGGCGCGATGGAGCTCATGTCGATCACCAAGGTGCCGGGCTTGAGGCCCTCGATGACGCCATTCTCGCCGAACAGCACCTGCTCAACGTCCGGGGTGTCCGGGACCATGGTGATGATCACCTCGGCGGTCTCGGCCACCGCCCTGGGGGTGTCGAGCTCCTGCATGCCCTTGCTGGCCAGGGTCTCGTCGAGCTCGCCGCGCTTGACGGTCAAAAGCACATGGCCGGCGTCCAGCAGGTGTCCCGCCATGGGGCGGCCCATGATGCCGAGGCCGATAAAACCGATCTTGCTCATGATGCTTCTCCTCTTCTCGCTTGTCGTTTTCTCTCTTGTCATCCGGGTTCAACCGCGAGCCACATCCAGCCAGCCCAGCCCTTCTTCGGTGCGACCTGCCGGCTTGTACTCGGCGCCGACCCAGCCCGTGTAGCCCAGGCGGTCCAGATGGGCAAACAGGAACGGGTAGTGAATCTCGCCGGTGCCCGGCTCGTGGCGGCCGGGGTTGTCGGCCAGCTGCACGTGGGCGATGCGATCCAAGTGCTTCTCAATGGTCGGCGCCAGGTCCCCTTCCATGACTTGCATATGATAGATATCGTACTGCAGCTTGAGGTTGGAGCTTGCCACCTCGTCGAAGATCGCCAGCGCCTGCTCGGTGCGGTTGAGGAAGAAGCCGGGGATGTCGCGGGTATTGATCGGCTCGGCGATCAGCAGGATGCCCGCGGCCTCGAGCTTGTCGGCGGCGTAGCGCAGGTTGTCGATCAGCGTGGCACGCGCCTCGTCGTCGCTGACGCCTTCCGGCGTGATCCCGGCCAGGCAGTTGACCTGCTGGCAGCCCAGCGCCGTGGCGTACTCGATGGCGCGGTCGACGCCCTCCCGGAATTCCGTCACGCGATTCGGGTGGCAGGCGATGCCGCGCTCACCGGCGCCCCAGTCGCCGGCGGGCAGGTTGAAGAGCACCTGGGTGAGGCCGTGGGCGTCCAGGCGTTGCTTGATCTCGGCGGCCTCGAAGTCGTAGGGAAAGAGGTATTCCACGCCCTTGAAACCCGCCTTGGCGGCGGCCTCGAAGCGGTCGAGGAAGTCCAGCTCGGTAAACAGCATGCTGAGGTTGGCGGCGAACCTGGGCATATCGAACTCCTTTGGGTCATGGTTATTCAAACAAGGGCGGCGATCGAGGTCGGTGCATCCTCCTGGTTCTCGGCCAGCGCCTCGAACTCGGTGACACCGTCCAGGTCGGTGCCCATGGCGATATTGGTCACCCGCTCGAGAATCACCTCGACCACCACCGGCACTCGGTACTCGGCGATCAGCCGGCGCGCCTCCTGAAGCGCCGGCGCGATCTCCTCGGGGCGCGTGACACGCAGTGCCTTGCAGCCCAGGCCCTCTACCACCGAGACGTGGTCGACTCCATAACCGTTGATCTCCGGGCAGTTGATGTTCTCGAAGGAAAGCTGCACGCAGTAGTCCATGTCGAAGCCGCGCTGGGCCTGGCGAATCAGCCCCAGGTAGGAGTTGTTCACCAGCACGTGGATCCAGGGCAGGTGGAACTGAGCGCCAGCGGCCAGCTCCTCGACCATGAACTGGAAGTCGTAGTCGCCGGAAAGCGCCACTACCTCGGCATCCGGGTCGGCGCGGCGTACCCCGAGGGCAGCCGGAATGGTCCAGCCCAGCGGGCCCGCCTGACCGCAGTTGATCCAGTGCCGCGGCTTGTAGACGTGCAGCAACTGGGCGCCGGCGATCTGCGACAGGCCGATGGTGCTGACGTAGCGGGCGTTGCGGCCGAAGACGCGGTTCATTTCCTCGTAGACCCGCTGGGGCTTGACCGGCACCTCATCGAAGTGGGTCTTGCGCAGCAAGGTGCGCTTGCGCTCCTGGCACTCCTCCCCCCAACGGCTGCGCGACTTGAGCCGCCCCTTGGCCTTGAGCTCACGCGCCACCTCGATGAAAAGATCGAGCGCCGCCCGGGCGTCGGAAACGATGCCGTAGTCGGGGCCGAAGATGCGTCCGATCTGGGTCGGTTCGATGTCGACGTGGACGAAGGTGCGCCCCCGGGTGTAGGTCTCGAGATTGCCGGTGTGGCGGTTGGCCCAGCGGTTGCCGATGCCCATCACGAAGTCCGAGGCCAGCAGGGTAGCGTTGCCGTAACGATGGGAGGTCTGCAGGCCCACCATGCCCACCATCAGCGGATGGTCGTCGGGGATGGTGCCCCAACCCATCAGGGTGGGGACGACCGGCACGCCGGTCAGCTCGGCGAACTCTACCAACAGATCGCTGGCATCGGCGTTGATGATGCCCCCGCCGGCAACGATCAGCGGCTTCTCGGCCGCCTGCAGCATGGCGATCGCCTTTTCGGCCTGGGCGCGGGTGGCGACCGGACGGTAGACGGCAAGCGGCTCGTAGGTGTCCGGGTCGAACTCGATCTCGCTCATCTGCACATCGATAGGCAGGTCGATCAGCACCGGGCCGGGGCGAGCACTGCGCATCAGATGGAAAGCCTGCTGGAAGGCACGCGGCACCTGGGCCGGCTCCATCACGGTGACCGCCCACTTGGTGACGGGGCCGGCAATCGCACGAATGTCGACCGCCTGGAAGTCCTCCTTGTGCAGCTTGGCACGCGGCGCCTGGCCGGTGATGCACAGTATCGGGATGGAATCGGCGCTGGCCGAGTAAAGCCCGGTGATCATGTCGGTGCCGGCGGGTCCGGAAGTGCCGATGCACACCCCGATGTTGCCGGCCTTGGTACGGGTGTATCCCTCGGCCATGTGCGAGGCGCCCTCAACGTGACGGGCCAGCACGTGGTCCACGCCGCCGACCTGGCGCAGGGCGGCATAGAACGGGTTGATGGCGGCGCCGGGCACTCCGAAGGCAACATCGACACCTTCCTTCTTGAGTACGTGAACGGCGGCTTCTGCAGCGGTCATGCGAGCCATGGGGCTGCCTCCATATGTCGTTGTATTGTTTTATGGAAATTATTTCTACATACCAAGAGTAGGCTGCCCTGCAAAGGCCGTCAAGTTTTTGTGGAAAATATTTCTATTAACCTAATAATGCAAAGATAAACACCCTATATCAATAAGTTGCAGGATATTTTTCTAGCGAACCGCGTGTTAAACCCCATTGGTTTCATCGCTATGTTGTATTCACGGAACCCCTGCCCTTGCCGGTCCGACCGGGGAACCGGCATGGGCTCATCCCTTCATTCGCCGCATCGCCACGCCTGTTGGTGACACGGATCGCTTCTATACTCATACCCGCCAGTTCAAAAGGGGCCGGCGGGCAGTCCACGGCCAGGGAAGCAAGGGAGCTCAAGGATGAGACCTCGCACCAGATGGATAGCGCTGTCCGACGCCCCCGGGCTCGGTGATCTCGGCCCGCGAGAGGTGGACGTGGGTATCGCCTCGATGGCCTGGCCCGCGTTCACGCCGGTCAGCCAGGTCAACCACCCGCCGCAGCGTCGCGTGCAGCCGGTCGGACCCTACGGTTTCAAGACGTCTCACTGGGCGATTCGGGAACTCCTGAGCCAACAGGCGCAGGGCCGGATACCGCCGGAACGCTGGGAGTTGACGCGCTCCTCGCAGGGCAAGCCAGAGGTCGCGGGACCCGAGCCGGGATATCAGGTCTCGATCGCCTACGCCGGCGACATCTGTGCCGTCGCCGTCACGAAACACCGCCCGGTGGGCATCGACGTGGAAGCCCTCGCCTATCGCGTCGACGATGATATGCCAACGCATCTTCTCTCACACCATGAAACCCGGCTCGTACGCCACGACCCGGGCATGTTCATGACGATCTGGACATTGAAGGAAGCCCTCGCCAAGGAAAACGGCGAAGGCTTGATGGGAGATGCGACCGCTATCGATACCGCGACGTACGCCCTGGCACCAGCAGGCATCATGAAAGACCGCCCCGATGGCGGAGCGGTCTTTCATGACGGGTTTCGTCTCGGCGACAGCGACTATGCCTTGGCACTCACGCTGGGACCGCGACGGGGGTGAGTGCCTCCACCTCCCGCAGCGCCTCTTGTTGCCCCGACACGGGACGCGCCGGATTGCCGTGCCAGCGACTGCCGCAGGTCATGCGCTCCCCTTTCATCAGGAAGCTGTCCGCCTCCAGGCGCGAGTCCTCGCCGAGGGCCGTGCCATAGTGCACGAACGACTTGACCCCGAGGGTAACCCCTTGCCCAAGCACGATGTGGTCCGACTTGAAGATACCGTCCTCGAGTGAGTGGGCCTGGATCGAGGTGCCCGCGTTCAGGGTGCAATGATCGCCGATGGTCACCAGGCTCTTCTCAGGCATGCCGCAGCCTTCGTCATAGAGTTTGCGACCCACCCGCACATTGAGCGCCCGCCAGATCAGCCCCTTGAAGGGGGTGCCATTGTACGCATTCAGATGTGCCATGACATTCATCTTCCAGAACCGTTCATGGCGCCAGAAGTAGTCATCGTAGATGGAACAGTACTGGGGCGAGAGATCCCTGAAGCCAAAGGAAGCCCGCTCGACAAGGATGACATAGGCCGTCGACAGCCCGCCCAGGAGCATGGCCCCGACCGTCAGTTCGAAGGGGCTCTTCATGCCCAGATCGAAGACCAGCGCATAGCCGATGACCAGCATCAGAACCATATGCACATAGCGGGCCAGCAGGAAAAGCGATATGGTCATTAGATTATGGCGGTTCTTCAGCTTAAGGCGCTCGGCCAGGATCTCGGGGGCCTTGTAGTGATCGAACTGACGGTCGCGCATCACCGAGCGGGGTATCTCGAAGGCCGGTGAGCCGAGCAGCCCGGTATTCTCGCGAATCTCGCCGTCCACGGGCACCAGGGTCTTGGTCCCGAACAGCACGTTGTCGCCGGTCCGCCCCCCCGCCGGATAGAGGATCTCGTTGCCCAGGAAGTTGTCGCGGCCGAATCTAACCCGCCCGAGTCGGAAGGCGGCCCCCGAGAAGGAGGCATTCACCATAATCAGGGCGTCCGAGACCATGGTGCCGTAGCCGAACTCGCACAGGAAGGGGATATCGTGTTTCTGGTGTACCCCGAAGTTCGAGCCGGATTGCAGCAGGCCATTGAAGCGATAGCCGATCGCACGCAGATAGTAGACGATATAGGAGCTGTCGCCGAAGAGCAGATTGAAGAACTTGGAGTTCGACCCGCCGATGACCATGCGCACCAGGTAATAGCGCACCCCATAGAGCCGATACTCGCGATCCTCTTCCAGGAAGTACCAGGCCAGTCGTGGCACCACCGTGATCACCACCAGCCCCAACAGGATCGAGGCCACGAAGAGGATCGCCGAGTAGCCCAGCAGCTTGGGCAGCACGGCCAAAGTCTGATTGGTCAGGCCAATGACCGGCACTGCCTTGACCCCCCCCTCGACGAGGGGCCGAATGATGTAGCGGAGCACGAGGAACAACGCAGGCCCCATCGCCATCGCCCAGGTCGCGATCTGGGCCAGGGTGAAGCCGATGCGACGGGCCAGCGACGCGGTCCCCGGGGGCAGTTCACGGAAGCAGGTGGTGGTCGGCTCGGCCGGAGTGCCGTGATAGCTGACACCGGCCTGGCCGACTTGCCCCTCGTACAGCGCCGAGGCGTGGGCCAGCTGGGCGTCGTCCTCCAGGCGGGTATGGATGTCGAGAACCGCGGTATCACCCACGTAGGCGCGGGCGCCGATGGAGACGGGACCGGTAATGATACGCCCGCCGACCACCTTGTAGCCCTGAAGCAGCGCCTCGCGCGACACCACTGCCTGGGGGCCGATCTCGATCAGATCCGTACACACGGGCGGCGAACACATCACCATGGCCGTCCAGTCGACCCGCGCCCCCAGCGCCTTGAGGTAGGCGTTGTACATCGGGGTGCCCTTGGTCATGGCCATGGGGGACATCTGGATCAGCGATTTGACGAGCCAGAAGCGCGCGTAAGTTACCCCCCAGACCGGGAACTCCGTCTCATGCCAGCGACCGATCAGCAGCCACTTGCCGGCGATGGGCAGCACCAGCGCCACCAGCAGCATGATCATGGAGAAGACCACGGTGCGAAGATAGAGGTTGACACCATACGCTTCGAGTGACCAGGCAGCGCTCTCGAAGACGATAGTGATCATGCCCCAACCCACCAGCAGGGACATGGCTACCTGCCAACAGCCGGTGCCCCAGTAGGCCAGATTGCTGGCCACGTGCGGCGCCGGCTGACGCGGTGACGGCTGGCGCGGCGCTTGCGGCGTATCCACGGGAGCAGACACCATCAGAGCCCCGACATGGGCCGCCAACTCGCGTACCGTCGGCGCCTGGTAGATGTCACGCATCGAGATGTCGGTACACGCCATCTCACGGCGTACGCGGGTACAAAAGCGCGCCATGATGAGGGAATTGCTCCCCAGGTCGGCAAAGAAGTCGTGCGTTACCGAGACCCGCTCGAGCTTCAACAGATCGGCCAGAAGCCCTGCAAGGCCCGTCTCGACCTCTCCGTCTGGCGCCACGAACGCATCGCCTCCACGAACCAGGCGCTTGCCACTCGGCGTTGGCAACAGCCGGCGGTCCGCCTTGTCGGAGGGCAGCATGGCGATGGCCTCGAGCCGCTCGTAATACGCGGGCACCATGAACGTGGGGAGCTGCTCGCTGAGCGACTCAGCCACCTGCTCGGGCGCCACCTCCGAGCTGGTGGTGTAATACGCCACCAGCTCCCGCGTGCCGGGTTCCGGCTCGAACGTATCCACGACTGCCTGCACGATGCCAGGCTGCTGCATGATCACCGATTCGATCTCGGTCAATTCGATCCGATAACCACGAATCTTGACCTGGGTATCGATCCTGCCGAGATATTGGATCTGGCCTGCCCCGTCGATACGTCCCAGATCGCCGGTTCGGTAAATCCGGCCCGAAGGATTGTCGGGCAGCCCTAGGAAGTCCTCGATGAACACCTTTTGGGTCAGGTCGTCTCGGCCGACATAACCCGGTGAAAGGCCGATGCCCGCGATGCCGATCTCGCCGATTTCCCCCTTTTCCAAGGCCAGTGGACCCTCCGGATCGAGGATGACGACGCTATAGCTGGGCAACGGATTGCCGATGGTGATTGGCTGGTTCGGTTGCAATACCGCCACGGTCGCCGTCACCGTTGCCTCGGTTGGCCCATAAGCGTTCAGGATCATGCGGTCATCGCGATGCCAGCGCCGTACAATATCGACCGGGCAGGCCTCGCCGGAGACGATCAGCAAGCGAAGGTCGGGCAAGTCTGCCGATTCTTCCTCGATGGTCGACAGCAGGGTCGGCACACAACACAGTGCCGTGATGCGGTGCTCGATGAGAAAGGCGTGCAGGTCTTCACCCACCAGGCTGCCCTTTGCCTGGCTCGGCACCAGCGTGGCACCCACCAGCAGCGGGACCCAGATTTCTTCCACCGAGAAATCGAACGCCAGAGTAAGGCCTTGGTAGACACGATCGCCGGGCCGGTAGCCATAGGTTTCGGCCGCCACACGCACGAAATTGACGATCGAATGATGCGTGATCCGCACCCCCTTCGGTTTCCCGGTCGACCCCGAGGTGTAGATGATATAGGCCAGCTCGCCGCCTGCTTCACGGGCCACAAAACCGCCTGAACCATATTGCCGACGCTCGGCGGCCAGCGAGTCGAGGCTCAGGATCGGCAGATTTGCCGCCTCGGCCAAGCTCGCGTGTTTCTCAATGGTCAGGATCGTCGATGCGCCGGCATCGGCGGCGATGTAACAGATCCTGTCAGGCGGAAACATCGGATCCAGCGGCACGTAGACGGCGTGCAGCTTGAGGACCGCGAGCAGCGCGACATAGGATTCCAGGTTCCTGTCGAAGAGCAGTGCCACGACATCGTTGGCACCGACGCCACGATTTTCCAATAGCCTCGCCAGCCGGTTGGCCTCCGTATCGAGCTCGGCAAAGCTTAGACTCGCTTCGGGGGTTTCGACGGCGGTCGCGTCCGGCCACTGCTCCGCCACCGCCTCGAACAAGTGGTGAAGTCGCTCGCCCGCCTGCCATCGAGGCAGGGTGTCACCATTTCTCGTCAAGACAACATCCAGATCGCCGGCCCTCAGCCACGGCTCAGCAACCACCGCCTCCGCCAGATTAGTGTCGTTACCGTTCATGAATGACCTCCGTACAAGCCCCTTCCCCGGCCGTATCAAGCTTTATTGCCGGCCCCGATTTCATAAATCGATCCAGTCCGTATGCGCGCATGTCAGCACCTTTATTCAATTCTTTAACGAGAACTTCTATCACCTTAACGTTAAGGCTAATTGAGACTAACTCTTATCAATAAAAAAGCTTAAGTAACCCGAGTTACTATATTTTAAACTTATCTAAAAAACTCAACTTGCATGACTACTTATTTAACTTACATCTTGATACAGCAAGTAACATATAGGGCGCATAACCTGCGTTAACCAAGTCTATATTTCTAAAATCAAGACATGATTTTTACCAATCTTTTATTTGACTGGGGAATAAGACGGCTCGGATTACAGACACAAGAAATCACCTCGAGAGACAAAAAGCTCTCAAGGTGATCTGGGTCAAAAAATCAGTTAAAAAAACGCGGCCAAAATATTAAAAGGTATATTCGAAACCAAGAACCAATGAATAGGCGTCGCTTGCCGAGTTGCCGAAGGCGTCTCCCGGCATGAAGTAACCAAGCCTCGAGCGCAACCTGAGATCCTCGAACGCATCGTAACCCAGCACGAGATCGATAGCCTGGCCGACATCCCGACTCTCGCCATTCGTCGGCACGAGAAGCAGTGAGCCCTCGAGGATGTCATCGGTGGCCACGTCCTGTTCATAATGGTGATAAATCAGGTCGACGGAACTCAGCTGGCTCGGTCGGATGCCGAGACCTGCAGTCACTATCTTGAGATTGCTCAGGTCGGGGTCCAGTGTTTCTCCGTAATAGCTAAAATCCTGTACGCCATTGAAAAGACCGTTGTTGTCGTGGAGTCCGGTCTGCCGGAACTGCCGATCGACATCGCTGTCCGGGTTTGAATCGCCGCTGCCAAAGGCGTAGGCGAGGGTCAGCGAGGGCTCCAATGGCCTGTCGAAACGATAGGTACCGCCAAGGTCGACACCATAGCCTCGCAATCGATCCGAGCCATCGCGTCCCCTGACATGCCCAAGATCGAGCCAGTAATCGAGGGAGTCGGTCGCTGCGCCACTGGCCCGTAGGCCGTAGAAGATCGGATTGACGGAATCCAGTTGATCATCTCGCACCAAGGCGTAAGCACCGGCTTGGTGATCGTCCGTCAACTGGTAATTGCCATAGACAATATAATTGTTGACGCGCTCCTCGGAGGCATCATTATCGAAGATGTCCCGGGTAAACTCCCGCTCGCGACTGGCCGACAACTCCAATGACAGGTCGTCATAGTCATAAAAGGCACGAATGCCATCCAGCTCCTCGGCGTAGAGCCATTCACGAGTGTCCGCAAACGCCTGACGACCGACTCTGAAAGACAATTCATCGGTTATTTCGTAGAAATCGAAATAGAGCTCCGATACATTCAATGAAGATTCGTTTTCCTCGAGGCTTCGCTCGCGCCCGCGATCCACCGCCTGCCAACCCTCCGCCAGCAATGACATATACCCGTCGATATTTTCGCTCACGTCAATATCGATACCTAATCCGAGCTCCGGCACTACTGCCGATAACCCGTCCGATCGACGGCTATCGAGATCCATATTGCCGAGTCGCTCGAAACTGGCATCCACCCAGACCTCAAACTCGAAGCGATCAAGAAACGCCTCGTCTTCTGACGATTGTGCAAACACGAAACCTGAGAGGGAGGCCAACAAGGCCAGGGACAGCATACTTGCGGTGTTTCGACCCCATCGACGCGGTTGGCGTCCGGGTATGGGGACAATGCCGGCCACAGCCAGGTTCTTCACATAGGTCATGCTCTGCCACCCCCAAGGTGAGAGGCATACGGCTCACGTAATCTGGGCTTACGGGCACGTCTGGGTTGGAGGAAAATTGCTCGTCAAGTGACGGCTTGATACCAGTTTAGGACAAAGCGTAACGAAAAGAATACCTGCCGATTCACAATCACTACATATCATTGAAAAGTATGGGTTGGGGCAGACCGGCAGGTATTAACAAAACGCACCAAAGAGGATGTATACCCCTGGAGGCGGTAGTTGTGGAGGGAGGCGTTATAGGGAAGCGTTATGTTATAGAGACGGACGTTGCGCCAGGTTCACTCGCACCTCCAACGGATGCTCGTCACAGTTGTGTCCTTCCCCGCCCCGATCGACCACCAGGAACTCCCCTTCACGTTCCAGCACCGACTGGATGGCGTGCCAGGTGCCGGCGCGGTAGTTGACCCCTTGGCGCCCGTCGGTGACAAAGGCCCGCACCTGAGCGGGATCGATCACCTCGCCCGGTGGGGCGACCACGATCACAAAGCACTCTTCGTGAAGCGGCATGAAGGCCTGACTACCCAGAGGGTGGCGCTCGAGGAAGTCGAGTTCCAGCGGCAACGCAACCGGTTGGCTGACAAAGATGCTGATCAGCGTCCGCGCGTCTTCGCCCAGGGTCTCCACCGTCGCCAGGTCGTGGTAGCGCCGGGTGCGCCCGGCGTTGATGGGAAAACAGTCGGCGATGCGCGTGTCGATGACGTCACCGAACGGGGCAAAAGCCTCGGGCGTCAACGGCTCGGCGTTCAGTTCCCGCATGAGAGTCTCCTGTTGTCTATCGGCCACCGGCCAGGTTGAGCTTCATATGGCGGTTCACGTCTTTATATAACAGGTAGCGAAACGGTCCCGGCCCGCCGGCATAGCAGGCCTGGGGGCAGAAGGCGCGCAGCCACATGAAGTCACCGGCCTCCACCTCGACCCAGTCCTGGTTGAGGTGGTAGACCGCCTTGCCCTCGAGCACATAGAGGCCATGCTCCATCACATGGGTCTCGGCGAAGGGAATCGCCGCTCCGGGCTGCAGGGTGACGATATTGACGTGCATGTCGTGGCGCACGTCATCGGGCTCGACGAAGCGCGTGGTCGCCCAGCGCCCATCGGTATCCGGCATGGGGCGCGGCGCGATATCGTTCTCGTTGGTCACGAACGCCGCCGGTGGCTCGATGCCGTCGACCGCCTCGTAGGCCTTGCGCACCCAATGGAAGCGTACCGGCGCCTCACTCGTGTTGAGTACCTGCCAGTCGCTACCCGGCGGAATAAACGCATAGCCTCCCGAGAGCATGTCATGGCGCTCACCGTCCAGCGTCAAGCGAAGCTCGCCCTCCACCACGAAGAGCACACCTTCGGCGTCGGGGTCGAGTTCGGGTCTGTCGCTGCCCCCGCCCGGCGCGACTTCCATGATGTATTGCGAAAACGTCTCGGCGAACCCCGAGAGCGGACGCGCCAGCACCCACAGGCGGGTCTTGTTCCAGAACGGTAAGTGGCTGGTCACGATGTCGCCGAACACGCCCTTGGGAATGACGGCGTAGGCCTCGGTGAATACCGCCCGGTCGGAAAGCAGCTGGGTCTGGGGGGGATGCCCGCCCTGGGGAGCATAATAGTTGTGCTTGGCCATCATCTATCCTTTCATCATTGTCGTGATGTGTTAATTCTCGTTTTACCAATACAAGGACATTTTCCTCGTCCTGGCCGATATCGCGTAATCATGGACTTACCCATGACCCAACATGCCGGAAATGCTGGCCGCCGCGTCAGCCACATGGCTTCGCAACCGGTCGTGCGCCTCTGGGGGAACCTCGTGAACGGGTACCATGATGCCGACCACACCTTCCATGGCGCCGTCATGGTTATAGAGGGGATAGACGATCGAGGAGATACCCAAATGAAAGCAGGAATCCGCGATAACATAACCGCGCCGGCAGTCTTCCTGCACTCGCTGCCAGAGGAGGTCGCGGCTTGCGGGAGTGCCTGGCTCCTTGGACCAGAGCTCCTTGGACAAAAGCTCATCGGAGGGATAAAGCGTCTCGAATTCTTCCCGTGACAGTGCGGTAAGCAACATTCGCCCCGACGACGTCCGATGCAACGGCAGACGTGTCCCCACACAAACGCGGCGCACGGTGGAATTCGTCGCTCCCACCCGCGCCACATAGACCGCATCGCAGCCATCGCGAATCGCGATATGGCTGGAGCAACCGGTCAGCTCGCACAATGACTCGATCACCGGCTGTCCCACCTGCACCACATCCAATGAAGCAACGTATTCAAAGCCTAGTCGCAGCACGTTGACGCTTAGCGAATACAATCCCGTCACGGGGTGATGACGCAAGAATCCCATATGCTCCAGGGTCTGAACCGCCCGATAGGAACTGGACTGGGGAAAGCCGACTCGCTTGACGATCTCGGAAAAACTCATCTCACGTTGGTGACGGTTGAGTTCCATTAAAATCATCAGCCCTCGCTCAAGCGCTGGAATCAATTGTTTTTGTTCACCCTTGTCACTCATGGCTTATTCACTCGCTTCATGGCTTCCGCTCTCGGGGCGAAGAGAAAAAGAGAGATCGCAGTAGAGAAGCAATCGTCAATGGCAATTCGCCAGGGCTGGCTTGATGACCTCAGAGAGCAGGATGGTATTCGGCCCAATGACGTGCGATGTCGACACGGCGCGTCACCCACACCCGGTCATGCGCCTCGACATGGTCGAGGAAACGCTGCAGGGCACGGAAGCGTCCCGGGCGGCCCAGCAGGCGGCAGTGCATGCCCACCGAGAGCATCTTCGGCGATTCCTCCCCTTCTGCGTAGAGCACGTCGAAGGCGTCGCGCAGGTAGGTGAAGAAGTGATCAGCGGTGTTGAAGCCTTGCGGCGCGGCGAAACGCATGTCGTTGGTATCGAGGGTATAAGGCACGACCAGATGCGTATGCTCACTGCCCTGGCTGTCCGCCACGCGGGTCCAGAACGGCAGATCGTCGCCGTAGTAGTCGCTGTCGTAGAGGAACCCGCCCTCGTCGAGCACCAGCCGCCGGGTATTGGGGCTGTCGCGGCCGGTATACCAACCCAGCGGCTTCTCACCATAGAGGCGCTGGAAGATCTCCATGGCGCGGGCCATATGCTCGCGCTCAATCCGCTCGGGCACTTCCTGGTAATGGACCCAACGGTAGCCGTGGCAAGCGATCTCATGACCCAGTTCCTTGAAGGCGTGCGCCACTTCGGGATGACGCTCCAGCGCCATGGCCACGCCGAACACGGTGAGCGGCAGGCCACGACGCTCGAACTCGCGCAGCACACGCCAGACCCCGACGCGCGACCCGTATTCATAGATCGACTCCATGCTCAGATGGCGATCGGGAAAGGACGGAGCGCCGATAATCTCGGAAAGGAACTGCTCGGAACCGGTATCCCCATGCAGCACGCAATTTTCGCCCCCCTCCTCATAATTGAGAACGAACTGGACGGCGATTTTTGCTCGCCCCGGCCAGTTGGCATGGGGCGGATTGCGTCCGTAGCCGATCAGATCACGAGGGTAGTCGGGAGAGTCCGAAGAGAAGGAACGCGTCATGGCAAGGCTTCCTGGTTGTTGTGGAGATACAGCAGAAGAGCAGGCTCGCAGCTTATGTATACAAAGACAAGATAGAGTGGAGCCAGAATAATCGCAACAACCTGGCGGTAGCAAATATTGTATACATAAATACATAACAACTGAGTGCAATAGGCATCATCGCGTCAAGGTATAGACCAATGTCGTACTAGCAGCGGTCCTGGCACCGCGCGCCAAGTTAATAAAAATCCTTAACTAACAGTGATCTGCACGGCATCTTCCGATTTAACGCTTCTCTTGCTTAATGCACAAAAGACACTTACTTTGTGTACAAAGACATCTTCACTGGAAGCGCCCATGCATATTCGCGTCATTAACCCCAACACGACCTCCGGCATGACGGAAACCATCGCCGAGGCGGCGCAACGCATCGCCTCGCCGGGCACCCGCATCACGGCGACCCAGCCCGATAGCGGTCCGGTGTCCATCGAGGGCCACTTCGACGAGGCGATAAGCGCCGTGGGGGTGCTCGAGGAGGTGCTGGCCGGCGAGCGCGAGGGCGCCGATGCCTATGTGATCGCCTGTTTCGGTGACCCCGGCCTGATGGCGGCACGCGAGCTGACCCGGGCCCCGGTGATCGGTATCGCCGAAGCCGCCTTCCACATGGCTACCCTGATCAGCACGCGCTTCTCCGTCGTCACGACGCTGGGGCGCACCGGCATCATCGCCGAGCACCTGCTCGACCAATACGGCTTCGCCCACCACTGCCGCCGGGTGCGGGCCGCGGAGATCCCGGTGCTCGATCTCGAGGCGAACGGCGATGCCGCCCTCACTCGGATCATCGATGAGTGCCGGCGCGCCCGCGACGAGGACGGCATCGGCGCCATCGTGCTGGGCTGCGGTGGCATGGCGGACCTGCGCGAGACGATCAGCGACGAGGTCGGCCTGCCAGTGGTCGAAGGGGTCACCGCCGCCGTCAAGCTCGCCGAGGCGCTGGTAGGGCTCAGGCTCGGCACCAGCAAGCATGGCGACCTGGCCTTCCCCCGACCCAAGGCCTTCACTGGCCGTTTCGCGCATCTCTCCGACTTGACGCCCGGAAGCTGAAGGCGTCAGAACGCCATACCCCGGCATGACGACAGACTATAACGACAAAAAATAAGCACCAGCAACGAGACCCCAGCAAGCACCTTAGCCACGGGCCAGCGGTCCGTCAGGGAATAACCACAACACCCAGCACTGACTTGCGAGGACAACACCATGAATACTCCCAGAACCACGGCAGCCAAGGGGGACCCAGCCGCCAACACGAGCCTGGCGACCAAGGCGCCGGGGCAGGAAAGTCTGGCCCCCCAGCAGACCCGCATCATGGGTCGACCTTCCTACTTTCTGGCCTGGTTCGGTGGCTGCGTGTCGATCGGCACCTTCGCCATGGGCTCAAGCGTGGTGGGCACGCTGAACCTGTTACAGGCGACGCTCGCCATCGCTATCGGCTGTTTCGTGATCGGCATCGCGCTGGCGATCAATGGTGCCGCCGGTTACAAGTACGGCATTCCCTTCATGGTCCAGGCGCGCAGTGCCTTCGGCTTCGCCGGGACGCGAGTCCCCGGCCTGGTGCGCGCCGTGCCGGCGGTGGTCTGGTACGGTTTTCAGAGCTGGATCGGCGCCGGCGCCTTGAACATGGTATCGGCCACCCTGTTCGGCTTCGACAACCTGATCTTCTATTTCATTAGCTTCCAGTTCCTGCAGATCGGCCTGTCGGTGATGGGCTTCCAGGGTATCAAGTGGCTGGAGAACATCGGCAGCGCCTTTATCCTCGTCTCGCTGATGTACATGTTCTATGCCACCGTCCAGCGCTACGGCGACGAGCTGTCGGCCAGCCTGCTGACCATGGAAGGCTCCTGGGGCATGCCGTTCTGGGGCGCCACCATGCTGTTCCTGGGCATCTACAGCACCATGATGCTCAACGTCAGCGATTACTCTCGCGAGCACAAGCACGGCACCGGCCCCGGCTTGTTGACCACTATCTACGCCATGTCGATCCTGCCCTGCACCCTGTTCATGGGCTTGATCGGCTACATGGTGTCCGAGGCCACCGGCACCGCGGATCCGATCCAGGTCTTCGCCAACGCCGTGGACAATACGCCGCTGCTGATGACCACCCTGCTGTTCATTGCCTTCGCCCAGGTCACCACCAACGTGCTCAACAACGTGGTACCGCCCACCTACGTGCTGATGGACGTCTTCAAGATCAAGTTTCCCATCGCCACCGTGATCGTCGGGCTGCTGGCCTTTGCCACCTTCCCGTGGAAGCTCGTGCAGCCGGAATCCGCCGCGGGCCTGCAGCTGTTCGTGCAAACCTACTCCGCCTTCCTGGGTCCGATCTTTGCCATCCTGGTGGTCGACTATTATGTGATTCGCCGCCGCACGCTGGACCTCGACAAGCTGTACGACGAGAACGGCCCCTACCGGGGCGTCAATGCCGCCGCGCTGGTCGCCACCGCCGTGGGCATCGCGGCCGCGCTGACCTTCTCGGCCGTCTCGTGGTACGCCAGCCTGATCCCGGCAGGCATTACCTACTTCCTGTTGATGAAGCACTGGGCGCGCTGCCAGCGTTTCCGGGAGTAACAGGGTGGATTTCTCCTCCGAGCCCTCCCTGACCTCTCGCGTTTCCCTGCGCCAAGACAACCCCAACGGTGACCGACATGCATGACAGTGATCTGGACATCCACAACATCGACCCTTCGCTTTACAACGAGGATCTGGCCCCGCTGAAACCCCAGGACCGTAACTGGGGCGCCTTCGAGATCTTCAACGTCTGGTCCAACGACATCCAGAGCCTGTTCGGCTACACCCTGGCCGCCTCGCTGTTCCTGAGCTATGGCCTCAACGGCTGGGCGGTGATGGCGGCGATCATCCTCGCCGGCGTCATCGTGATGTTCCTGGTCAACCTTACCGGCAAGCCCAGCGTCAAGTACGGCATTCCCTTCCCGGTCATGGTGCGCGCGAGCATGGGCGTGCGCGGGGCCAACCTGCCGGCCATGCTGCGCGCCATCGTCGGCATCTTTTGGTACGGGGTGCAGACCTACTTCGCCTCCACCGCCGTGACCCTGCTGATCACCGCGCTCTTCGGCGGTGGCGACGGCACCACCTTCCTCGGCCTCTCCGGGGTGGCCTGGCTGTCGTTCGTGATCGTCTGGGTATTCCAGATCGCGATCTTCTGGCAGGGCATCGAGCGCATCAAGCACTTCCTCAACTGGGCCGGCCCGCTGGTCTATGCGGTCATGCTGGTGCTCATGGGTGTGGTCTGGTGGCAGGCGGGCAGCGAGCTGATCCCCGCCATCGGCACCATCTTCAGTGGCGACGGCGAGCGCTCCGGCAGCGCCATCGCCGCCTTCATGGCCATCGTCGGCACCATGGTCGCCTACTTCGCCGCGGTGGTGATCAACTTCGGCGACTTCACCCGCTTCGTGAAGACCGAGCGTCAGATGAAGCTCGGCAACCTGCTGGGGCTGCCGCTCAACGTAGCGTTCTTCTCGTTCATCGCCCTGATCATCACCGCCGGCACCCTGGTGCTGTTCGGCGACGCCCTGACCAACCCCTCCGATATCGTCGAGCGGGTCGACTCCCTGCCGCTGACCATCATCGCCGCGCTGACCTTCTTCGCCGCCACCGTGGGCATCAACCTGGTCGCCAACTTCATCCCGCCCGCCTATGACCTGGCCAATCTCTTTCCCAGCCGCATCAGCTTCAAGATGGGGGGACTGATCACTGCCGTGATCGCCTTCTTCGTTGGCGCGCTGTGGATCTCGGTGATCAGCCAGATCGGCGTGCCCGGCTTCGTCAACGCGCTGGGCGCGGTGGTTGCCCCCTTCTACGGCATCATCGTGGTCGACTATTACCTGATCAAGCGCCAGCACCTGGATATGCAGGACCTGTTCTCCTCCGATCCGGCCGGTGCCTATTACTATGTCAACGGCTGGAACACGCGGGCGCTGATCGCTTTCGGCTGCGCCGCGGTTTTCTCGCTCTCCACCGTTCTGGTGCCGGCGCTGGCAAGCCTCGGCGGCTATGGCTGGCTGCTGGGCGCCGGACTCGGCGGCCTCTTCTATTACGGCCTGATGCACCGCCAGCGCACGCCGGTCACCGCGGTGGGCTGAGGCGTAATTACCCTACCCCACACTCTCGACCTCTTGTCCCGGGCGCTGATCAGCGCCCGGTTTTCATGCTCGCTTGCAAAATGGCCACCCTTGGGTAGATTGAGGAAGCTTTCTGCCTGACCCTGCACTACGGGCACCACGCTCCAGCAACGACGAGGACCCAGAGTGAAGATCACACGACTCAAGACCTGGCAGGCGCCACCGCGCTGGCTGTTCCTGAAGATCGAGACCGACGAAGGCTGCTACGGCTGGGGCGAGCCGGTCATCGAGGGCCGCGCCGCGACCGTCGAGGCCGCCGTCCACGAGTTGGCCGACTACCTGGTGGGCCAGGATCCGCACCGCATCGAGCACCTGTGGAACACGCTCTATCGTGCCGGTTTCTATCGTGGCGGGCCGATCCTGATGAGTGCTATCGCCGGCATCGACCAGGCGCTGTGGGACCTCAAGGGGCGCGATCTCGGGGTGCCGGTCTACCAGTTGCTGGGCGGCGCGGTCCGCGACCGGATGCGCATGTACGCCTGGACCGGCGGCGACCGCCCCAGCGACGTGGGGGCCGGCGCCCGGTCGCTGGTCGACCAGGGCTTCACCGCCTTCAAGATGAACGGCACGCCGGAAATGCAGATCGTCGACAGCCACCACAAGGTCGACGAGGCGGTGGCGCGGGTCGCCGAGGCGCGCCAGGCGGTCGGCCCCGAGGTCGGCATCGGCATCGATTTTCACGGCCGGGTGCATCGTCCCATGGCCAAGGCGCTGCTGCGCGAGCTGGAGCCCTATCATCCGATGTTCGTCGAGGAGCCGGTCGCCCCCGAGCACCTGCCGTGCCTCAAGCAGATCGCCGGCGGGCTCGGCTATCCATTGGCCACCGGAGAGCGCCTGCACACCCGTTTCCAGTTCCGCGACCTGCTGGCCGACGGCATGATCGACATTATCCAGCCGGATCTGTCGCACTGCGGCGGCATCAGCGAAGGCCTGAAGATCGCCGCACTGGCCTCGGCTTTTGACGTCGCACTGGCGCCCCACTGCCCGCTCGGCCCGCTGACGCTCGCCGCCTCGCTACACTTGGACGCGGTCAGCCACAACGCCTTCATCCAGGAACAGAGCATGGGCATCCACTACAACCAGGACAACGACGTGCTCGACTACCTGATCGACAAGTCAGTGCTGGCCATCGAGGACGGCTTCTGCGCCATCCCCACCGGCCCCGGGCTCGGCGTGGAGATCGACGAGGCCTTCGTCGAGGAGCGCGCCAAGGTCGGACACCGCTGGCGCAACCCGGTGTGGACGCATGAGGACGGCTCCATCGCCGAATGGTAAGGGAGAAAGCGATGATCATTAGCCAGATGCCCACCTGGATCGCGGTCGACTGGGGTTCCAGCAACCTGCGCGCCTGGGCGATGAGCGCCGGCGGCGAGGTGCTCGATCGCGGTGGCTCGACGCAGGGCATGCTCTCGCTGACGCCGGCCGACTATGAAGCCGCGCTCCTCGCGGTGATCGGCGACTGGCTGCCCGACGTCGGGGCGCTGGACGTGCTGGTCTGCGGCATGGCCGGGGCGCGTCAGGGCTGGGTCGAGGCGCCCTATCGCCGGGTGCCGGCGCGCCTGGACCGCCTCGCCGATGGCGCGGTTGCGCCCGCCTTGGACAGCGACCGGCTGCGGGTCAGGCTGCTGCCCGGCCTCTGCCAGCACGAGGACGACAGCGGTCGCGCCTTTGACGTGATGCGCGGCGAGGAAACCCAATTGGCCGGCCTGGTCGCTGAAGCGCCCGCCTTCACCGGTACCGTCTGTCTCCCCGGCACGCACGCCAAGTGGGCGCGGCTGGACGCGGGGGAGCTGACCGGCTTCACGACCTATCTCACCGGCGAGCTCTATCGGCTGCTCGCCGAGCGCTCGGTGCTTGCCCACTCGCTACTTTCCCCCTCGGTTTCGGCCTCCTCGGGTAGCGACGCGCTGGCCGACCCGACCTGCGCCTCGGCCTTTGTCGCCGCGGTACAGGAAGCCACCGCCGCCCCCGAGCGGTTCTCGGCGCGGCTGTTCGGCATCCGCGCCCGCGACCTTCTCGACGAGACCCTGCCGGCCGATGAGCGCCGCGGGGCTCGACTCGCGGCGAGGCTCTCGGGGCTGGTCATCGGCCTCGAGCTGGCCGGCGCCCGAGTCGACCTCCACCGTGACGATACCGTCACCCTGATAGGCAACGACGCCCTCTGCGCTCGCTACGCCCTGGCGCTCGAGACGCTGGGCATCGCCCATCGCCGCCTCGACCCCGAACGCGCCGTGCTGGCCGGCCTGGGGCTGGCCAGAAATCGCCTTGCGACTACATGAACGGAGCCCGACCCATGTCACTTCCCCTGATCGGCATCCTGCGCGGCATCACCCCCGATGACGCCGTCGTGGTCGGCGAAGCGCTGTTCGCCGCCGGTATCGAGCGCATCGAGGTGCCGCTCAACTCCCCCGACCCGCTGGAGAGCATCCGCCGACTTGCCGAGGCGCTGGGCAAGCGCGCCCTGATCGGCGCCGGCACGGTGCTGACGCCTGGCCAGGTGCGCGATGTCTACGCCGCCGGCGGCCGCCTGATCGTGTCGCCTAACTGCCGCACCGAGGTAATCGAGGAGAGCCGGCATCTGGTCATGGAGTCCTGGCCGGGCATCGTCACGCCCTCGGAGGCCTTCGACGCCCTGGAGGCCGGCGCCACCGGACTCAAGCTGTTCCCGGCGGTGCAGGTCGGTATCGCCGGCATGCAGGCCATGCGCAGCGTGCTGCCGCTGGGTACCCGACTCTTCGCGGTGGGTGGCATCGGCGAGGATAACTTTGCCGCCTGGCGCACCGCCGGCATCGATGGCGCAGGTCTCGGCAGCGCACTCTACACGCCCGGCCTGACGGCGGCGGAGGCCAGCGAGCGGGCACACCGCCTGGTGGCCGCCTGGAACGCCGCGGAAGCGCCCGCCGCGCGGGAAACGTAATCGAGCGCGCAGAGTGAGTATGACCATGAAGACGCCCCGGCCTGGCGGAGCGGCCCCCGGCACTGACCTGACGACGCCGCCTCAACTGCCGAAGATGCGGTAGAGATCCGGCGCGTCGGCGGCTTCCTCGACAATCGACAGCGAGGCCTCGATGGCCTTGAGATGGCGGCTCATGAAGGCCTTGGCGCGCTCGCCGTTGCGGGCTTCGAGGTGACCAATCAGGTCGCCATGGTCGTGTGACTCGCAGCCCAGATGACCGGCGTTGCCGTAGACGGCGAGGATCAGCGACGAGCGCGAGCAGAGCCTGCCGACGAACTCGGCCAGCGTGGCGTTGCCCGAAAGGCCCGCCAGACGCTCGTGGAAAGCGGCAGAGAGCTTGATGGCAGTGCTCTGCTCACCGCGCCGCAGCGCCTCGCGCTCGCGTTGGGCCATGTCGCGCAGTTCGTTGATATCGTCGTCGGTGATGCGCTGGGCCACCTCCGGCATCAGGCCGCACTCAATCATCTGGCGGGCATCGAAGACATCCTTGGCCTCGTCGGCGGTGGGGCGCGTCACGCTGGCCCCGCGGCGCGGCGTCAACGTGACCAGCTGCTCGAGCGCCAGTCGCTGCAGGATCTTGCGGATGCCGGTGCGGCTGACCCCGAACACCTCGGACAATGCATCCTCGCGCAACCGCGCCCCGGGCTTGAGGCGATGCTCGATGATGGCGTCGCTGATCGCGCGATAGATCGCCTCGTGGCGCTCGGCACCGTCTCCGTTCTTGCCGCGACGCGCACTCGGCACGTTGGGATCGGCCACGGTCTGACGCTGATTCATGCGGTGGTGCCTCCCTGGTGGCATGTTGCCAACTATTGTATACGCCGCGCCGACAGAATCACGCCTCTAACGGAAGAACCCGCCACCAGGGCGGGTCAAGGTCAAGAGAAGCGCTTTTCATGGGCGGGGAATCAGTCCGACCAGGCGGCGATGGCCTCGCGCTCCTCGTCGGTCATGCCGGTCATGTTGCCGAGTGGCATATAGCCACTGGCGACGACTTCCTGGATCTTGTCGCGCTGCTGAGCGATCTGTTCGTGGGTGTCGTAGGCGATACCCGCCGGCGGGGCATTGAAACCTTCCTGGCGGGGCTCGCTGGCATGACAGGCCACGCAGCGGGTCTCGATGATCGTCTGGGCCTCCTCCAGGGTGACCGCGGCGGAAGCCTGGGCCGTGCCAGAACTGGAGGGAGTAGTGCTCGGCATGGCGACCCAGAAGGCGACGGCGATCAGCGCGGTGCCGGCCACCGGATAGGCGGGCTGGACCCTGCCGGCGTGCATCAGCACGAAGAACTGGCGAATCAATGCACCACCGAAGATGAACAGCGACATAATCACCCAGGCGTACTCATGGGAATAGGCGAAGGAGTAGTGATTGCTGATCATCAGCAGCACCACCGGCAGAGTGAAGTAGGTGTTGTGCACCGAGCGCTGCTTGCCGCGCTTGCCGTCCAGCGGATTGGGCGCCTCGCCGGCTTTCATGGCCTTCACCATGCGCCGCTGCCCGGGAATAATCCAGAAGAAGACATTGGCCGACATGGCAGTGGCCATCACCGCACCGGTGAGCAGGAAGGCCGCGCGGCCGGAGAAGATCTGGGTGCTCAGGTAGGAAACCACCACCATCATCACCGCCACTGCGACGCTGAGAACGCCGTCACGGGTCATGTTGGGACTGATGCGCTTGCAAAGCTCGTTGTAGACCACCCAGCCACCGAGCAGGAACAGCAACGCCACCACATTGGCTTGCCAGCCGCTCATGTTGGCGGCCCACGCCCAGCTGGCGTTGGGATTGACCAGGTAGAAGCTCGGGTTGGCCATGTAAAGCAGCACGAAGAGCGCGAAGCCCGACAGCCAGGTAGTGTAGGCCTTCCAGAACGACCAGTGCAGGTCATCGGGGAGCTTGGCCGGCGCCGTGGCGTACTTCTGGTTGTGGTAGAAGCCGCCGCCGTGCACCGCCCACATCTCGCCGAAGACGCCCTTGTCACGGTCTTCGGCGGCCTTGGGTGTGCGTAGGCCGTTGTCCAGCATCACGAAGTAGATCGACTCGCCGATCCAGGCGATGGCCGCGATGACATGCAGCCAGCGCAGCATGAAGTTGGTGAAATCCAGCAGGTAGGCTTGCATGTAGGAACCTCGTCTAGCGTCTTGTTAGGAGATATCGGCGTGGCGAGGTCATTAGCTGCCGCGATAAGTGGAATACCCATAGGGCGACAGCAGCAGCGGCACATGATAGTGCGCATCGGCGTCGGCCACCCCGAAGCGCAGTGGGATGACGTCCAGGAAGCGCGGCTCGGATGCCTCGACACCTTGAGCGCGCAGGTAGTCGCCGGCGTGGAATACCAGCTCGTACTCGCCGACGACAAGGGACTCGTCCTCGAGTATCGGCGCATCGCAGCGGCCGTCATCGTTGGTCACCACCTCCTTGAGGCGGGTACGGCCCTCGCCCTCGAGGCGATAGACCTCGATGCGGATACCCTTGCCGGGGCGGCCTTGAGCGGTGTCGAGAACGTGGGTGGTCAGACGTCCCATCGTGGCTCTCCTTGTTTTGTAGCGAATCGTGCCGTGAATGTCGGTAGTGAACTGCGGGTTGCACTTGCCGGTGGCGAGGCCAGGCGATCATCCTTCACCTCTGAGAACAGTTTTAGCTATTATTGGGGTACATTTCAAAACATTTTTTGTATACATTTAAACGAGAAGTACACGCCATCACCCGAGGAATATCACCAATGACCGACAAGACCCTGACCCCACGCCCCAGCCAGCTGGACAAGGCCGACTTCCTGGCCGCCTACGGCGATATCTACGAACACTCCCCCTGGATCGCCGAACGGGCCTGGGAGAATGGCCTCGAGGCACGCCACGACTCCCCCGCCGCCCTAGCCACGGCGATGGGACAGGCGCTCTCCTCCGCCTCCGCCGAGCACCAGCTGGAGGTAATCCGCGCCCACCCCGACCTGGCCGGCAAGGCCGCCATCGCCGGGGGGCTCACCGACGATTCCACTCGCGAGCAGGCCGGTGCCGGCCTGGACCAGTGCTCGCCTGAGGAGCTCGCACGCTTCGAGCGACTCAACGAGGCCTACAAGGCCAAGTTCGGCTTCCCCTTCGTGATGGCGGTGAAGGGCAGCGACCGCTACGCCATCCTCGACGCCTTCGAGACGCGCCTGGAGAACGACCCCGCCGAGGAGCGCCGTACTGCGGTGGAGCAAATCAACCGCATCGCCCGCTTCCGCCTCGAGGCCCGCTGCTGACCCCAAGCCGCCCTGACGCTTCAGCCAATCCGCTGCGGGGCGCCGGTGATGCCGGCGCCCCGCAGCGTTTCAGCCTCGGTGGTGGATTCAGCTCTTCACCGCACGGGGCGCCTGCTTGGTATCGTCGGCCTTCCCGCCTCCCCCGGCAGCCGCTTCGGCGTCGGCACGAGCGATCTCCTCGCGCTCGCGCTGCTCATCGGCCAGGGAGCGCCGGGGCAGCACGATGTTGAGCAAGAAGGCGGTAATCGCCGCCACCACGATGGGTGCGCCACCGATGATGTTGCGAACCATCTCCGGGAACTGCTCGATGGCCGCCGGCACCTCGGCGATGCCCAGCGCCAGGGCCAGCGAGAGACCGACGATGGTCACGTTGCGCGCCGAGAGCTCGTCCTTGATGAGGAGTTGGATGCCGGTCATGGTGATCATCCCGAACACCGTGATGGTGGCGCCACCCAGCACCGGATAGGGAATGGTGGTCATGATGGCACTGAACTTGGGGCTCAGGCCCGCCAGCACCATGAACAGACCGGTGATGGCCAGTACATAGCGGCTGATCACCTTGGTCATCGCTACGATGCCGACGTTCTGGCTGAAGGTGGAGGTCGGCAGCGCCGCGAACAGCGAGCTCAACGCGGTGGTCAGGCCGTTGCCCAGCAGGCCCCCGGTCAGCTCGCGGGTCTTCAGCTCGCGGTTCATGCCCGCCACGCTGGTAGCGGAAAGATCCCCGATGGTCTGCACCGAGTTGATCACACAGATCACCACCATGGAGACGATCGCCGCTGAGTGGAACTCCATCTGAAAGGGCATGAACTCGGGCACTGCCAGCCAGCGTGCCTCGGCCACCGTGCTGAAATCCACCATGCCCATCGGCAGGGCCACTGCATAGCCGACCAGGATGCCGACGATGATGGCCGAGAGCCTGACCACGCCACGGCCGAACTGGGAAGCCCCCAGCACCGCCAGCAGCGTAATGATGCCGACCATCCAGTTAGCCAGATCACCGAAGCCCTCGGCATTGACGTTGCCGCTGCCCGCCATGTAGCGGATGGCGATGTCGTAGAGCGAGAGGCCAATCACCAACACCACGGTGCCCGCCACGATGGGCGGAAACAGGTGGCGAATATATTGAATGAAGTAGCCGACCACCATCATGGTAATGCCGCCGATCAACTGCGCGCCGAGAATCCCTTCGATGCCGTATTGGCTACCCACCGCGATCAGGGTCGGCACGTAGGCGAACCCGACGCCGAAGATGGCCGGCAATCGGGCGCCGAACTTCCACACGCCGTAGAGGTGAAACAGGGTGCAGACCCCCGAGGCGAGTACCGCTACCTGGATCAGCAGCAGTTTCTCCTGAGGGGTGGAGCCCACGACTCCGGCGATGATGATCGGTGGGGTGATAACGCCGGCGATCATCGCCAGCACATGCTGTAGCGAGATGGGCAGCGCCTTGTAGACAGGCGGCCGGCCATAGAAATCGAACAGTGAGGTATTGCGGGTCTTGTGGGTCATGGGCTATCCGGGGCGGTTGTTGTCATGTTCAATGCATACCGTATGTCGTCATCAATGGCCATTAATAGGTCATATTTTAGACACAAAGTTGTATACATTGCCTTCGTGAAAGGCCTAGAAATGCCATTCAAGCTGGAGAGTGGGCGCATCGGTATCCACCCCGGGCTTGCCGTGGTTACCGAACTTGTTGCGCCAGTATTCATAGCCAACCCCGGCCCACAGCTGGTTCTCCTCACCCCAGGCGAGCATGCCCGCATCGAGCATCAGCGAGGTTCGCATCAGCTGCTCGGGCTCGGTGGCATTCCCCTGATAATCGCTTCCCTTCTTGCCGTTGTAGTTGTAGAAGCCCTGGAACTTCATCGGCAGAGCACTTATCTCGAAGGGCAGTCCCCAGGCCAGGTTGATCTGGTAGTAGGGATCGAACTCGATCTCATCGACGTCACAGAAGCTCGCCCCACAATGGTTCCACTCGTGAGCATAGAAGAGGCTCAGGTCGACAAAGCCCTTGGGCACATCGAACTTGAGGGTCGGCCCAGCCAGCAGCATGCGCTTGCGCGGCGCAAACGTAGTGTTCTTGGTATTGAGGTCGAAGCCGCCGCTCAGCGCTACCTCCTTGACGGGCCCGAAGGTGAGCGCCTCGCCGAACAGCTTCCCGTAGTGGAGCTGATGACGGTAGGTGAGGTAGGCCTCGGTGGCCCCGCTTTCGCCGCCGCTAGCGGGGTCCGTGCTGTCTGATTGCAGCAGATCCAGGTTGAGGAAATTCTGCCCCAGCGTGTAACCGCTGACGTGGGTGAACTGGAGGACATGCTTTTCGATGTTTCTTGGGTTGCCCGGTTCGGTGAACTGGGTGCCGTAGCGGTAGCCGATGAAGTTATCGCTCCAGGTGGCCGCCTGGGCGGCGCCGACCAGCGACCCACCGATCAGTAAGGCGCCCACCAGTCGGCGAATGTGAACACTGTGCTGCATATGTAGACTCCGTTTTTGTGTTTTTTTGGATACAAAATATGGTTGATTAAAAGTACATAAAAGGCCAATGAACTGTATACCAGAAATCCTTGTATATTCACCCCACCTTCGTCGAAGCCGCGGGAGCCGACTAGACTGTCGTGAAGGAACGGGGCCGCAAAGGAGATCATCATGTTCCGCAACCGTCTCGACGCTGCCCGGCAGTTGGCCGAGCGTCTCGATCATCTCAAGGGGGAACGTCCTCTGGTGCTGGCTATTCCGCGCGGCGGTGTGCCCATGGGGCGACTGATCGCCGATGCCATCGACGGGGAACTCGACGTGGTGCTGGTGCGCAAGCTCGGCGCACCAGGCAACCCGGAGTTCGCTATCGGCGCGGTCAGCGAGGACGGCAGTATTCAGCTGGAAGAGGAGGCCCGCTACTGCCGGGACGAAGTGTTAAACAGGGAAGTGGAGCGCCAACGCGAGCGGATTGCGGAGCGGCGGAGGCGCTATACCCCGGTGCGCTCACCGATCGATCCCACCGGGCGGGTCGTGGTGGTCGTGGACGACGGCAGCGCCACGGGCGCCACCATGGCGGCGGCACTGGCCACGCTGCGCCAGCGCCAGCCGAAACGCCTCATCGCCGCCATCGGCGTGGCGCCTCCCGATACCCTGACGCGGCTCGAGGCGCTGGCCGATGAGGTGGTATGTCTGGCATCGCCCAGCCGCTTTTACGCCGTGGGGCCCTTCTTCGCCGATTTCGCCCAGGTGGAGGATGAGGACGTCATCCGACTGCTCGGCGAGCACGCGACGTAAACATACGACGTGAACATCACGGGCTTGCCAAACGTCAGCGGGCCGCCTCAGGGATGAGGCGGCCCGCGGGTCGAGCATCAAGGTAATGGCGGCTATCAGGACGCGTTAGCGGTAAGCGATTTCAGGTTCTTCTGGACCAGTTGCTGGCCTTTCTGAGCATATTCCCGGCTCAATGCCACGATCCTGTCGGCATCACCCTTGAAGCGCTCGCTCACGTCCTGACTCGTCTTCTGCTGACTCTCGACGACCAGCTGGAAGCTCTCGATATCTCGCGCTTCCAGCCAGGTCCGCGCCTGCGCCATGCCGAGATCGGTGCCGGCGCGAATGGCATCATTCTGGGCCGCTGACAGCTTCTGGCAGTATTCAAGCACCAGATCGGCATAGCTGCGGTAAGGCGCGGCGACGAGACGCTCGAATGACGCGTTGACGTTTGGGGAAGTAGTTTGGCTCATCGGACACCTCCATCGGGGTCGAGGGGAAAGGCACAACGCTTAGTGCTGCATTGCAACATAGCAGACGCCATTGTGCGGTGCAATATCCTATGTGTCCCCGCACTCAGCGTTGTCCGAACAAGTGTTTGCGCGCCTCGTCGTCCATTTCCACGTTATTGGCCGGGTTGATGTCCTCCACCAGCGCATAGGCCCGCTTCACGGCGGGGCGTGCGTCGATCTCGCGCATCCAGCGCAGGACATTGGGATATTCTTCGATGTCCTGCCCCTGCTTGTCATAGGGCACGACCCACGGATAGATGGCCATGTCGGCGATGGAGTAGGCATCGCCGCCCATGTAGTCATGATCCTCGAGACGGGCATCAAGCACACTGTAGAGTCGTGCGGTCTCCTTGATGTAGCGCTCGACGGCGTAATCGATCTTGTGCGGGGCGTAGTTGCGGAAATGATGGTTCTGACCGGCCATGGGCCCCAGCCCACCCACCTGCCAGTACACCCACTGCAGCGTCACATAGCGTTCGCGACCCTCATGGGCCAGGAAGCGCCCGGTCTTGTCGGCCAGGTATTCGAGAATGGCCCCGCTCTCGAACAGGGCGAGCGGTTGCCCTCCATCCGCTGGCGCACGGTCGACGATGGCCGGTATGCGATTGTTGGGCGCGATGGTCAGGAACTCAGAGGCAAACTGCTCGCCACGGCCGATATGCACCGGCTTCACGGCGTAGTCGAGTCCTGCCTCTTCGAGAAAGATCGAGACCTTGTGGCCATTGGGCGTGGTCCAGTAATAGAGATCGATCATGGCGGCTCCTGTGATGAAAAAGGGAAGCGAGGGCTGCGCTCAGCGATACGCGCCATTGATATCGGTGACGCGCATGGCCTGGCGGCCCAGGCCGTCATGGCTATCCAGCATGCGTTCGATCCAGGCATAAACGGGGTCGGCATTGGAGACCAGATCGGCACTGGAGACGCAGCGAGCCCACATGAAATTGCCAAACACCAGATAATCGGCCGCGGCCGGCGCCTCACCGTCGATGAAGTCGGATTCCTTCAGATGGCCGCGCAACGGCTCAAGGGCGGCATCGAGCTGGGCAAGCCCCTTGGACGGTGAGTGAAACTCCTCGAGCGTGCGACCAAAGCGCTTCTCGCGCGTCTCGCGAAAGTAGTCACGATCGTCAGGATGTACGGCATTGAGCAGATCCATGATGATGGTACGCAGCATGGCCGGCGCCAGCGTACGCTCGGCATAATACTTGAAGAAGCGTGCGCGGTCCGCGGCAAGCCCCTCACCAAGCAGCGGCGACTCAGGGTAGGTGCGATCCAGGTAGCGCAGGATATCGTAGCTTTCGGTCACCACCTCGTCGCCATCGACCAGCACCGGCACCTTGTCGTGGTTGGCGAAGGCAAGGGCCTGCTTGTCGGTGAACCGCCACGGGCGCGTCTGTGTGTCCAGCCCCTTGTGGGCCAAGGCGAACTTGACCCGCCAGCAGAAGGGGGAAAAACGCAGATCGTCGTCGATACCACACAGGTCGTAGAGTACCCGGGCCATGCTGTTTCCTCTCGTCATCAGCTGATCATGACTCGATAGTGACAGGCTTTCCCCTTGCCGCCAACAGGGTCAGGAAACGTGCCGACTTGTTGTCCATTAGTCTAATGCTGAAGCGACGCCTACTCCGCCCTACCATCATGAAATAAATGCAAGTTAATGAAATAAAAGACATCGTCTACCGTTATTGTTTAGCATAAACTAATTCGATATTGGTAATACCAACTATCCAGCAATACTTGAACAGCACGTTTACGATTATAGTCGCTGCCTCGCCATGTCCACGAGGGGCAGCGAGGACACCTGTTTTTCCCTCATGCTCGACAAGGAAACATAGAAGGGAGTTTTCCATGAACGGAACAATACTCGCATTGCTTGCCTTTGTGCCGCTGGTACTGGCTGGTGTGCTCTTGATCGGCTTTCGGATGGCCGCCAAGGTCGCCATGCCGGTGGTCTTCGTGGTCACCGCCATCATCGCCCTGTTTGCCTGGGAGATGAGCGTTACGCGGGTCCTGGCCTCGACCTTCCAGGGGCTGATCCTCACCGTTGCGATCCTGTGGATCATTTTCGGTGCCATCCTGCTGCTCAATACCCTCAAGCACTCCGGCGGCATCAAGGCCATTCGCAACGGCTTCTCGGGGATCAGCCCCGACCGTCGCGTCCAGGCCCTGATCGTTGCCTGGCTGTTCGGCTGCTTTATCGAGGGTGCCTCGGGCTTCGGCACGCCCGCGGCCGTGGCGGCACCGCTGATGGTCGCGCTGGGCTTCCCGGCCCTTGCGGCCGTTGTGGTGGGCATGATGATCCAGTCCACGCCGGTGTCCTTTGGCGCAGTGGGCACGCCCATCGTGGTAGGAGTCACCGGCGGCGTCGATCGCATCGGCATCACCGAGACCCTCGAGGCCGGTGGCTTCACCTGGATGGAATACTTTCGCCTGATTGCCGCCGAGGTCGCGATCATTCACGGCATCGTCGGGGTGCTGATGCCCCTGATCATGGTCGTCATCATGGTGCGCTTCTTCGGCGCCAACCGTTCATGGAAGGAAGGCCTTTCCATCACACCCTTCGCGCTGTTCACCGGGGTATGTTTCGTGGTGCCCTACATGCTGGCCGGCGTCTTCCTGGGTCCGGAGTTCCCGTCGATGATCGGCGCCATGGTCGGCCTGGCCATCGTCGTGCCGGCAGCACGCAAGGGCTTCCTGCTGCCCAAGGACAACTGGGATTTCCCCGAGCGCACGTCCTGGCCGGCCGAGTGGATCGGCAAGCTCGAGATCAAGCTCGACGATATTACCAGCAAGGCACCAATCTCCACGCTCATGGGCTGGGTTCCCTATGTTCTGCTGGCATTGTTTCTGGTGGCATCGCGCGTCATCGACCCGCTGCGTGAGGCACTGATGGCCTTCAGCTTTGGCTGGACCAATATCCTCGGCGAGGAAGGTGTTTCAGGCAGTATCCAGCCGCTTTACCTGCCCGGCGGCATCATCCTGATGGTGGTGGCAGTGACCTATTTCCTGCACCGCATGAGCGCCCGCGAGATGTCGGCGGCGGTGCATGAGTCCACCAAGACCATCTTCGGCGCCGGCTTCGTGCTGATCTTCACCATCCCCATGGTGCGTATCCTCATCAACTCGGGGGTCAACGCCGCGGACCTGGTTTCCATGCCGGTGGCCATGGCGCAGTTCGTGGCCGATGGGGTGGGCGATGTCTATCCATTCTTCGCCCCGGCCGTGGGGGCGCTGGGGGCCTTCATCGCCGGCTCCAACACCGTCTCGAACCTGATGCTGGCCGATTACCAGTTCAACGTCGCCCAGCAGCTCGGCCTGTCCACCGCCTTCATGGTCTCGCTGCAGGCCGTTGGCGCCGCCGCCGGTAACATGGTCGCGATCCACAACGTGGTGGCCGCCTCCGCCACCGTCGGCCTGCTCGGCCGCGAGGGCATCACCATCCGCAAGACCCTGCTGCCCACGCTCTACTACCTGATCTTCACCGGGATCATCGCGCTGGTGGCGTTCTACGTGATCGGGGTTTCCGATCCGCTGCTGCAGGCAGGCTGACCCTCAGCCGTAAACCGACACCGCCCCCACGGCCAGGCCATGGGGGCGGTTTTCGTTGGCTTTGCTGATTTCTTTACGAAAGGCTGCCAGGTGTGTCAGCCGATGCGCTCGAGATCCTGGGCATGGCGCCGTCCGCGTTCGACATAGCCTTGTGCGTTCTTCCTCATTCCTTCCACCGCTTCGGGTGACAGCTCGCGTACGACCTTGGCCGGCGCGCCGACAATCAGCGAGTTATCGGGAAAGTTCGCGCCTTCCTTGACCAGCGCGCCCGCCCCGACCAGGCAGTTCTTGCCGATCACCGCGCCATTGAGGACCACCGCCTGAATGCCGATCAGGCTGCCGTCTCCGATCGTGCAGCCGTGCAGCATGGCCTGATGCCCCACCGTCACGCCCTTGCCCACCGTGGTGGGAAAGCCCGGGTCGGCATGCAGCACGGCGCCGTCCTGGATATTGCTTTCCTCGCCCACTGAAAGCGTCGCGGTATCGCCGCGCAGCACGGCCTGATACCAGACGCTGGCACCGCGTGCCAGTATCACATCGCCGATGACATCCGCTGTTTCGGCGACGTAGACGTCGTCATGGATGTCGGGGGTCGTGTCGCCATACTTGTAGATCGCCACTGTCCGTCTCCTTTCGTTCACACTGCTGAAACCGTCTGCCACAGCGCCGGTTATCGTGACCGGTTATTGTAAAAAGTAGGCCTCGACGCTTGCCACCACGTGGCGCACCTCGTCCTCCGACACGTCGAGATGGGTCACCAGCCGCGTCACCGGCGATACCGCCATCAACACGCCGCGGGCCTCGAGAAATTCGCCCAGCCCCCCGCAATGTGCCTCGGGGAAGCTTACGAATACCATATTGGTGTCGCAGGCCAACACCTCGACACCCTCGATAGTGGCCAGCCCCCTCGCTAGCTGCTGGGCATGACGATGATCATCGGCCAGGCGCTCGACGTGGTAGTCCAGCGCATGCTGGCAACCCGCCGCCAGCATGCCGACCTGGCGCATGCCACCGCCCAGCGTCTTGCGCCAGCGTCGCGCCCGCGCGATGAAGTCCTCGCCGCCCAGCAGCAGCGACCCTACCGGCGCCCCCAGGCCCTTCGAGAAGCATAGCGACACCGTATCGAAGCCGCGGCACAGCGATGCCAGCGAGCGTCCGCTGGCGACCGAGGCGTTGAACAGCCGCGCCCCGTCCAGGTGGGTGGCCAGGCCGTGCGTTCTCGCCACGCCGGTCGCCCGGGTCAGATAGTCCTCGGGTATCACCTTGCCGCGAAAGGTGTTTTCCAGCGCAATTAAGCGGGTCCGCGCATGGTGGATATCGTGTCCCTTGATCGCGGCGCGGACCTTGTCCAACGGCAGGCTGCCATCCGCGGCATGCTCGATCGGCTGGGAGTGGATGCCGCCCAGCGACGCCGCCCCGCCGCCCTCATC
Source organism: Halomonas korlensis (assembly GCF_900116705.1). Classification (GTDB taxonomy): domain Bacteria; phylum Pseudomonadota; class Gammaproteobacteria; order Pseudomonadales; family Halomonadaceae; genus Halomonas; species Halomonas korlensis. Next base: position 35,510 of record NZ_FPBP01000008.1, read on the forward strand.
GCGATAGATATGCGACTGCTGACCGCAGATGAATTCATCGCCGCGCTGGCAGTGCGTCATCAGCGCCGCGAGGTTGCTCTGGGTCCCCGAGGGGAAGAACAGCGCTGCGGGCAGCGCCGCTTTCTCGGCCACGGTCGCCTCGAACGCGGCCACGGTGGGGTCGTCGCCCCAGACGTCATCACCCACCGGCGCCTGGCTCATGGCCTGGCGCATCGCCGCGGTCGGCCGGGTGACGGTATCGCTGCGCAGATCGATCATGCCAGGGCCTGCTCGAGCACGCGCGCCACATGCACGGCCGTGTGGCCGCTGCCGTCATGAATCTGGTGGCGACAGCTGGTGCCATCGGCGACCAGCAGCGCATCCTCACCGCGATCGCGAATCGCCGGCAGCAGCGACAGCTCGGCCATCTTCATGGAGGCCTCATAGTGCTCCTTCTCGTAGCCGAAGCTGCCTGCCATGCCGCAGCACGACGACTCGATCGTCTCGATCTCGAGGCCGGGTATCCACCCCAGCACCGTCTCGACCGGCCGCAGCGCATCGAAGGCTTTCTGATGGCAGTGACCGTGCAGCATTGCGCGCGGCTGCTCGAGCGCCTTGAGCGACAGCGGCAGCTGGTCCGCTTCGCGGGCCTTGACGAGGAACTCCTCGAACAGGAAGGCCGCTACTGACAGCGCCCGCGCCTGCTCGCCGAAGCCGTACTGCAGGAACTCATCGCGCATGCTGAGCAGGCACGACGGCTCGAGACCGACGATGGCCACGCCACGCTCGACGAAGGGCATCAGATGATCGAGGGTGCGCTGCGCCTCGGCCTTGGCCTTGTCGAACTGTCCCGAGGAGAGATAGGTCCGCCCACAGCACAGCGGGCGCTCGCCCTTCTTCACATTGAGATGAACCCGGTAGCCGGCGGCTTCCAGCACCCGCTTGGCGGCACGGGCGTTGTCGCCTTCCATGTAGTTGTTGAAGGTATCGACAAACAGCAACACCTCGCGACTCGCGGTGGCGGCGCCAGCGGTCTCGCCGGCCCCGGCCAGGAAGTTGCCGGCGAACGCTGGCAATGCGCGCTGCTCGGCGAGCCCCAGCGCCTGCTTGATCTGGCGGGCCAGCAGCGGCACCCGCTCGACGGCCGCCATCAGGCCCGAGAGCCGACTGGCGTAGGGCGCGTAACGCGGCATCTCACCGACCATACGGTCACGCAGCGACAGACCCTTGGCCCGGGCCCGCGCAGTACGCGCTTCGATCTTGAACTTGGCCATATCGACACCGGTCGGACACTCGCGCCTGCAACCCTTGCACGACACGCACAGGTCCAGCGCCTCCTTGACGTCGTCGCCGGCCAGGCCCTGGTCGCCAAGCTGGCCCGAGAGTACCAGGCGCAGCGTATTGGCGCGGCCACGCGTCAGGTGCTGCTCGTCCTTGGTGACGCGATAGCTCGGGCACATGGTGCCGGCGTCGAACTTGCGGCAATGGCCGTTGTTGTTGCACATCTCCACCGCCATCGCCAGGCCATGGGTGGTATCGCCGCCGGTGCCCGGCGGCGTCTGCTCGCCGGTCAGCGGGTCGCGCTCGACGTTCCACGCCGACCAGTCGAACACCGGGGTCAGCGGAATCGCCTGGTACTTCTCGGGGAAGCGGAAATAGCGCTTGTCGTCCATCTTCGGCGTGTCGACAATCTTGCCCGGGTTGAGCCGGTTGTCGGGGTCGAACAGCTGCTTGATCTCGCGGAACGCCTCGTTGACCGTGGGGCCGAACTGCCAGGCCACCCACTCGCCGCGGCATATCCCATCGCCGTGCTCACCGGAATAGGCGCCCTTGTACTCGCGCACCAGCGCGGAGGCCTTCTCGGCGATCTCGCGCATCTTCTCGGCGCCGTCGCGGCGCATGTCGAGGATCGGTCGCACGTGCAGGGTGCCGACGCTGGCATGGGCATACCAGGTGCCCTCGGTACCGTAATGGCGAAACAGCTGGGTCAGCTTGTCGGTGTATTCCGCCAGATGCTCCAGCGGCACCGCGCAATCCTCGATGAAGGACACCGGCTTGCCGTCGCCCTTCATGCTCATCATGATGTTGAGCCCCGCCTTGCGCACGTTCCACAGCGCCTTTTGCTCGGCGGCCTCGGGCATGTCAACGACCGAGCCCGGCAGTCCCAGCTCGCCCATCAGCTCGCTGAGCTGACGCAGCGCGGCCAGCTGGGCATCCTGGTCCTGGCCGGCGAATTCCACCAGCAGCACCGCCTCGGGCTTGCCGATCAGCGCCTTCTCGATCACCGGGCGAAACGCCGGGTTCTGCAGCGACAGCTCGATCATGGTGTGATCGACGAGTTCCACCGCGGTCGGGCCGAGCGTGACGATATGCTGGGCGAAGTCCATCGCCTGGTAGAAGGTCGGGAAGTTCACCACCCCCAGCACCTTGTGCTCGGGCAGGGGCGACAGGCGCAGCTTGATGCGCCGGCTCATGCCCAGCGTGCCCTCGGAGCCGACCAGCAGGTGCGCCAGGTTGGCGCGCCCGTCGGGGTCGTAGGGCTTGGGATTCTGGCAGTTGAACAGGTCGAGGTTGTAGCCCCCCACGCGGCGCAGCACCTTGGGGAAGTGCGCGCGGATCTCGGGGTCGACACGTGCGGCAATCGCCTGGACCTGTTCCGCCAGGCGATGCTCGCGCGACCCGGCGGCCAGTTCCTCGACGAAGCCGAAGTTCACCTCGCTGCCGTCGGCCAGCGTCGCCTCGACGCCGAGCACGTTGTGGACCATGTTGCCGTAGTGAATCGAGCGTGAGCCGCAGGAGTTGTTGCCGGTCATGCCGCCGATCGTGCACTGCGCACTGGTGGAGACATCCACCGGGTACCAGAGGCCGTATGGCTTCAGCCAGGCATTAAGATGATCGAGCACCAGGCCCGGCTCGACCACCACCGTGCGGGCCTCGGCATCGAAGTCGATGATCTGGTCCAACCAGCGCGAGGTATCGATCACCAGCGCCTCGCCCACCGTCTGCCCGCACTGGCTGGTGCCCCCGCCGCGCGGCAATACCGGCACCCGGGCGTCGCGGGCGATGTCCAGCGCCAGCGCCAGGTCGCGCTGATGGCGGGGAATGACCACGCCGACCGGCGTGATCTGGTAGATCGAGGCATCCGTCGCATAGCGGCCCCGCGACGCCTGGTCGAACAGCACCTCGCCCTGCAGCTCGCGCTCGAGCCGTGCCGCCAGTGTCGTGACCGGCTTGACCTTGGCATCGCGGGATTGAGTCTTCTCGGTCAGGGACGTCATGCCGTCCTCCTCAGTCGTTCACCTGGGCCAAGCGGTTACCCTGCGCGATGCATGGGATGGGCGGCGAAGTAGTCGAGCGCCGCGGTCACGCCCGAGCCCTTGAGCGGCACGCCGGCCAGCTTCATGCCGGCCTCGCAGCCGCCCAGGGTGGCGATCAGCGTCAGGTCGTTGCAGTCGCCCAGGTGACCGATGCGGAACATCGTGCCCTTGACCTTGCCCAGTCCCATGCCCAGCGACAAGTCAAAACGCTCGTAGATGATCTTGCGCACCTCGTCGGCATCGATGCCCTCGGGCATCACTACTCCGGTCAGCACCGGCGAGTAGACGCTCGGGTCCTGGCACTGGATCTCCAGGCCCCATGCCTCGACGGCGCAGCGCACCCCGGCTGCCCAGCGCTGATGGCGAGCGAGCACGTTCTCGAGCCCCTCTTCTTCCAGCATGTCGAGCGCCTCGTTGAGGCCGTAGAGCAGGTTGGTGCTGGGCGTGTAGGGCCAGTAGCCGTTCTTGTTGGCCTCGAGAATCTCGTCCCACGCCCAGAAGCTCTTGGGCAGTTGCGCCTTGGCGCTGGCGGCGATCGCCTTGTCGGAGAGCGCGTTGAAACTGATCCCCGGGGGCAGCATCAGGCCCTTCTGCGACCCCGAGACCGTCACGTCGACGCCCCATTCGTCGTGGCGGTAGTCGGCGCTGGCGAGGCCAGAGATGGTATCCACGATCAGCAGCGCCGGATGGCCGGCCGCATCGATGGCGCGACGCACGGCGGCAATATCGCTGGTCACGCCGGTCGAGGTCTCGTTGTGCACCACACACACCGCCTTGAGCTCATGGTGGGTGTCTTCCTTCAGGCGCGCCTCGATCATGTCCGCCTGTACACCATGACGCCATCCCTCGACACCCGGCAGACCCAGAAACTCGGGCTCGAGGCTCAGACGACGCGCCATCTTCTGCCACAGGGTCGCGAAGTGGCCGGTCTCGAACATCAGTACCCGGTCGCCCGGCGACAGGGTATTGATCAGCGCCGCTTCCCAGGCGCCGGTGCCCGAGGCCGGGTAGATGATCACCGGACTCTCGGTCTTGAAGACCCGCTTGATCTTGGTCAGCAGGTCGCGCCCCAGGGCGCCGAACTCAGGGCCACGGTGGTCGATGGTCGGCAGGCTCATGGCGCGCAGGATGCGATCCGGCACCGGCGACGGGCCGGGAATCTGCAGGAAATGACGACCGGACGGATGAAAATCGAGCTTCAACATGGGGATCTCTCCAGAGGCAATCTTGTACTTTTGATAATGAATGCAAAATGCGCCAAAAAATTTTTACTTGATACAGCCCTCGGCCCGCAGCGTTTCCAGCTGCTCGGGCGTGAAGCCCAGGGTGCCGAGCACTTCGTCGGTATGTTGGCCGAACAGGGGTGCTGGGCTGCGAATCTGCGAGGGGGTCTGCGAGAACTTGCTCGGAAAGCCAATGGTCTTCATCTTGCCGATCACCGGATGGTCCATTTCCTGCACCATGCCGCGCGCCAGGTAATGCTCGTCCTGCATGGCCTGGGCGAAGTTGTTGATCGGCCCGGCCGGCACGCCCGCCTTGTCGCAAAGCACCAGCCAATGGTCCATTTCCCGGTCGACCATGATCGCTTCCAGCACTGCCTCGAGTTCCTCGACGTGCTGGCCACGGTCGAAGTTGGTGAGGAACCGTGGATCGGCCATCAGGTCCTCGCGCTCGAGCACGTCCTGGCAGAAACGCTCCCAGGTGCGCTGGTTAGCGCAGCCCAGCATGATGTAGCCGTCGCTGGCCTTGACCGCCTGATAGGGCGCGGATACGCGATGCCGCCAGCCGGTGGGCTCGGGGACCGTGCCTTCGCCGAAATAGGCTGCCGCTTCCCAGGCGAACCAAGGCAAGCCGCACTCGGTGATGGCGATATCGATGTGCTGGCCTTCGCCGCTGTTGGTCTTGTGGATATAGGCCGCGAGAATCGAGTACACCGCCGTGATGCCGGCGCCGATATCATAGACGGCGATGCCGGTCTTGAGCGGGCGCCGGCCCTTCTCGCCGGTCATCGACATCAGCCCGGTCATGCCCTGGGCCACCAGGTCGAAGCCGCCGCGATGGCTGTAAGGGCCGGTCTGACCATAGCCGGAAATCGAGCAGTAGATGATGCCGGGATTGATCGCCTTGATGGTGTCGTAGTCGATCGCAAGCGATTTGGTGACGCCGGTGCGGTAGTTCTCGACGATGACGTCGGCGTCCCTGGCCAGACGATAGAAGATCTCCCTGGCCCGGTCGTCCTTCAAGTTGAGCGAGATGCTCTTCTTGTTGCGGTTGATCTGCGAGAAACAGGTCGACTCATCGTTGACGTAGGGACCCATCTGGCGGCTGTCATCGCCGCCCTGGATCTTCTCGACCTTGGTGACCTCCGCCCCCATGTCGGCCAGCACCATAGTGCAATAGGGCCCGGCCATGATCTGCGAAATATCCAGCACCTTGACGTTCTGTAGTGGCAGCATTGGCTGTACTCCCTCTTGGATGACTTAACGACCCGACCATTCGAAAGGCGTCTTGTGGACGAACTTGTCGACGGCCGCCTTGAAGTCATCGCTCATGTAGCAGGCGGTGACCCAGTCGTCACCCGCCTCGAGTGATGCACGACGCTGGGCCTGGACGCGTCCCACCAGCGCCTTGCTGGCCTGGAGCGTCAGCGGCGCACGCGTTGCGAAGTCATTGGCAATCGCCGTGACCTCGCTGGCAATGGTGTCGGGCGAAAAGATGCTGTTGACCAGCCCCGCCTGGTAGGCCTCGTCGGCGCTGAACAGCTTCGCCTGCATCAACACTTCCTTGGTGCGCGCGACACCCACCATGTCGATCAGCCGCGACACATTGGTGATCGACAGCGTGTTGCCCAGGGTCTTGGCGATCGGCACACCGAATTTCAGCGACGGCGTGCAATAGCGAAAATCGCAGGCCATGGCGATAGCCGCGCCCCCGCCAACACAGAAACCCTCGATCATGGCGATCGTCGGCTTGTTGAGAGTTTCAAGGCCGCTCACCACCCGCTCGATGCGACGCTCGTAATCGAGGGCATCCTCGGGCTGGGTAAAGTGAGCGAACTGGGTGATGTCGGTCCCTGCCACGAAGGCCTCGCCACCGACACCATGCAGCACCACGGCATGCACGCTGTCAACCTCGGCCAGCTGCGTACAGCTGGCTTCCAGAGCGTTGTACATGTCCCACGTCATGGCATTACGGCTCGCGGGCCGGTTGAAACCGATCCAGGCGAGATTGCCCTCGCGCCGGAAAATCAACGCCTCATCGGACATAAGCGTGTCCTCCTAAGAATCTATCGGGCTCACCGGTAGAACAGTTCCACCAGCCCCATCGGGAAGATCGGCACATAGGTCACCAGCATCAGCAGCACGAACAGCAGGGCGACGAATGGCAGATTGGTCTTGGACACATCCCAGATGTCCGCCTTGGCCACCGAGCAGGCGGTCATCAGCACGCTTGCCACCGGGGGGGTCTGCTGGCCGATCGCCAGGTTCAGCGTCACGATCATCCCGAAGTGAACGGGATCGATGCCGACCATCATCACCAACGGCATGACAATGGGTACGGTAAGAATGATTGCCGCTGCCGAGTGCAGGATCATGCCGATCAATAGCAGGAAGACGTTCAGCAACGCCAGCACCGCGTACTTATTGCTGGTGAAATCGCCAATCATCCCCGCCAACATCTGCGGCAGCTGGGCGCGGGTGAGGAAGTCGCCGAGCAACGCAGAACTCGCCACCAACAGCATGACCACGGCGGTCTGAACACCGCCCTCGACCATGGCCGCACGCAGCTTCTTCCACCGCAGCTCGCCATAGCGGAAACTGATCAGCAGTGCAGCCAATACCGCCAACGCGGCACCTTCGGTGGCGGTCATGAAACCACCGAAGATGCCACCCAGGATGATCATCGGCAGCAAGAAGGCAAGGCCCGCTGCCTTGAAGGTGGCCCACACCCGGCTCAGCTTGAAAGTCTGCTCCACAGGAAAGTTGTAGCGGACCGCGAAGTACCAGGCGAGCACCATCATCAACAGCCCGCCGACGATGCCGGGCACGATGCCGGCGACGAACAGCTGCACGACCGAGGTATCGGCCATGGCGGCATAGAGAATCATCGGGATCGAAGGCGGGATAATGATTGCAAGCGATGCCGAGGAAGACGTGATCGCGGCGGCGAACGGCGCTGGATACCCCTTGCGCTTCATTTCCGGAATCAGGATGGAGCCAAGGGCCGCCACGTCGGCCACGGCAGAACCGGAGATCTCGGCGAAGAATAATGATGTGCCCACGTTCACCATGGCAAGGCCGCCACGAACGAAGCCGAGCAGTGCGGAGGCGAAGTCGATCAGCCGTCGGGAGATGCCGCCGGTGTTCATGATGGCGCCGGCCAGGACGAACAACGGAATGGCGATCAGCGGGAACTTGGTCGCACCCTCGAACAGCACCAGCGGGAAGCCGAGCAGGCTGTTCGTGCCTTGCATCACCAGCATGGCGATGATGGACACCGCCCCCAGGGCCACCGCAATGGGAATATTGATGAAGATCATGGCCAGCCCGGCCAGCAGGATCAAAGCCGTCGTCATTGCATTTCCTCCACAATATCCTGCTCCGAGGGGGGCTTCCGGCCATCCCAGGCTTCGCGCAGGATGTCCGGCAGGTTAAGAAGCTCGGCAATGACAAAAAGCGCCGCGCCAATAGGAATAGTCGACTGGGTGAGAGCGACCGGGATCGGTACGCTGACCAGGGTAGAGCCGCCGAGCACGCCGATGACGTGGACGCCATAGATGGCGAGCAGCACGAAGAAGGTAATGGTGATGGCCTCGCCGAGCACGACCAGCGCCATGCGCACCGCCCGTGGGCGCGAATAAACAAAACCGGGAACGCTGATATGGGCGCGCTTGAGAGCGGCGAGAGCGGCGCCGTAGTAGGTCACCCACGCCAACATCACGGCGGCGACCTCGTCATACCACCCCAGGGAATTGCCGGCATAGCGAAAGCTGACGCCGAGCAGCACGACCACCGTCAGGGCAACCACCAGAAACATGGTGATGACCTCGAGCAGCCACTCGAAGCCGGATCGAAGTTTCACAAGGGACATTAAAGCCACTCCGTCGGGCAGAGGAAGGACCGCCCGGCCGGGGCGGTCCATGGGTTGGTTCAGAGGGGGTCAGTCGTCAGAGAGATTCAGTCTTCTTCGCCGAGCGCCAGTACACGGTCGACCAGGTCGCCGCCGCCTTCCACTTCCTCGTCGAAGAGCTCGTAGACCGGGCCACTGGCATCGATGAAGGCCTGCTTGTCGGCTTCGTTGATTTGCATGCCGGCCTCTTCCATCTTGCCGATGAGCTCCTCATCCTGTCTGGCGGCCGTCTCGTAGACGAAGTCCTGAACGTCTTGTGCGGTCTCTTCCAGTACTTCACGCACGTCCTCCGGCAGATCCTCCCAATGACTCTTGGAGACCACCACATAGGCAGGCGTGTAGACGTGGTTGGTCATGGAGAGGTAGTCCTGCACCTCCTGGAACTTCTGGGAGTAGATTTGTACCAGCGGATTTTCCTGACCGTCCATGGTACCGGTCTGCAGCGCCGTGAAGACCTCCGAGAGCGCCATGGGCGAGGGGTTGGCGCCGTATTCCTCGAACATGCGCACCCGCCACTCGCCCTTCGGTGTCCGCAGCTTCAAGCCATCCAGATCCTCGGGGGTATTGATGGCGCGCTCGTTGTTGGTAATCTGGCGAAAGCCATTCTCCCAGACGGCGAGGATCTTGTAGCCTTGCTCTTCTGCCAGAGGATAGAGGTCGGGCTCGAGAACCTCCTCGATAACCCGCTTCATGTGGTCCCGGTCCTGAATCAGATAGGGCATCTCGAACAGACCGAACTCATCTACCACCGAGGACATCACGGTCGAAGGTAGCGTAAAGGTCAGCTGGCCAAGTTTGAGCTTCTGCATCATGGAGCTGTCGCCGCCGAGCTGGCTCGAGCCGTAGACCTGCACCTCGTAGTCATCGCCCAGTCGCTCGTTGGCCCGCTTGGCGAACTCGTTCGCGGAGGTATCAAACAACGAACCGGGGTTGCCTACATGACCGAACTGCAGCTCGGTCTGGGCCACGCCGAGCGCTGGTGTCAGGCTCAACGCCAGGGAGGCGGTCACGAATGCTGTCTTGATCATTTTCATTGAATACTCCAGTGCTGGCTTGTTGTTGTGCGCGTACTACCCAGGCAAACGCTTCTCCAGGCAGTCTGCGTATCGACGCGGCCGCCTGGCGGCCGCGCCGACGAATCGACTCGCCTTCGATCGTCTGGCGGAGCGGCGAATCAGACCGTCACGGGTTCAATTTGTATTCAAAATGCAGAATTAGGTATTAAACTTTAGTCTTCGAATCTTGGTTCAAGAGAGAAAAAACCTTTTCATTCAGTGACCTGTCGTCATCAACGCATAAAGTCAGCAACGCTGATGGCGCTTTATTCAGGCTCGAGACCCCAAGCGAGACCGGCTGCCTCGATGCCTGCGATCACCGCCCTCTCGTCTTCGGGAGACGAGGCGCCGCTGGCGCCCGCCGCGCCAATCACTTGTTCGTGGGCGTCGAGAATCAGCACGCCGCCTGCCACCGGCACGAAACGACCGCCCGACACGGCAGCGACGCTGGCCAGAAAGGCAGGCCGCTCGGTATTGCGTTCACCGATCACCCCGCTTGCCGCCCCATTGCCCAGCGCAGCAAAGGCCTTGCCTTGTGCCACCGCAAAGCGTAGCGGGGCGCAACCGTCTTCCCGTTCCGCCGCGACGATATTGCCGCCGCCATCCAACACCACGACCGTGAGGGGTTCCGCGCCGAGTTCACGGGCCTTGAGAAAGGCACCGTCGAGAATTGCCCTGCCATGCGCTCGGGTCAGCTGCACGCTGCAGCGATATACCTTGCCAGCCATCTTGTCGCTCCTGAGGGGGTCGCCGTAAGCAACGTGTCCGGCTCGCTCGCAAGCCGTCCTGTCACTCGTTCGGCAACCTTGTGTGAATTTTGAATTCATAATACCTTTTGCAGTCATAAGTCAATGTCGTCAGACTTGATAACAACGCTTGTTGATTGGCAACTCATCGCTTGATGACACCTTGGTTTACGACACGTCGCGCCAGGACAACGATAACGGCCAGCGCCTCGCTATCGCGGCTTACCACAAGACGCATGGCATCCGGAAGGAACCAGACCATGAGCAAGATCCAACATCGCAATCTTTACCGGGAAGTCGCCGATCGCATCCGCGATCTCATCGAGCATGGCGACCTATTGCCGGGAGAGCGGATCTCCGAAAAGCACCTCTGCGAAACCTTTGGCGTATCACGCACGCCGCTTCGCGAGGCGCTGAAGGTGCTGGCCTCGGAAGGGCTGGTGGAGCTACTGCCCAATCGCGGCGCGCGGGTGGTGCAATTGACTCTCAAGATGGTCAAGGACACCTATGATTTGATGGGCGCGCTGGAAGGGCTTTCCGGCGAACTGGCCTGTCAGGAGATCAGTGACGCCGGGATCGAGCGGATCTGCGAACTGCATGAAAAGATGCTGTCGCATTACCACAACCGTGAATTAGCGGCGTATTTCGAGGTCAACAAGCAGATTCACGAACACATTCTCACGGCCTCGAAGAACGAAGTGCTGCAGGAGATGTACAACAATCTCAGCCAGCGGGTAAAACGCGTACGTTACTCCAAGAAGATGACCGACAGCTTCTGGCGCCAGGCGGTCGAGGACCATGAGAACATGGTGGCGGCACTCAAGAAGCGTGACGGCAAGTTGCTCGGGCAGATCCTGCGTGACCACCTGTGCAACAAGCTGGAAGTCGCCTCGCTGAGTGGCGTGATCGAAGACGAGGCGAAACCGCTGCGCATGGCCTCCTACTGATGCCGACCGTACCTTTCGCTACCTCGCCCCTTCACCTTTGGAGCGGGTGAAGCACAGCTCCCTAACCTGCCTTGTTGCCACCTTCACCTACCTACCCATCATGCTTCTCAGCGTGTATATTGGAAATGCTTTCCAAATTATTAGATCGATACCGGACCGGGTCAGGGCTGCCAAGGCGGCTAGAGACGCGCCAAACTCATAGCGTGGCAATTTCGGTTGTCCGAGTCAGATGACCTTGATGTCCGGGGAGACCCCATGAACATTCTTTACGACGCGGCACTCGACGGAGCGCTGCCCCATAACGACAAGGCCGAGGTACTGGCGGATCTGCAAGCGGCGACACCCGGCCTGACCCTGTTGCATCGCGAGGAAGACCTGCGCCCCTTCGAGTGCGACGGCCTCTCCGCCTATCGGGTGCTGCCGATGCTGGTGGCCCTGCCCGAGACGCTCGATCAGGTCGAGACGCTGCTCAAGCGTTGCCGCGCGCTGGGCGTCCCGGTGGTCACGCGCGGCGCCGGCACCGGCCTCTCCGGCGGCGCGCTGCCGCTCGAGCAGGGCGTATTGCTGGTCATGTCGCGCTTCAATCGTATTCTTGACATCGATCCCGACGCTCGCACCATGCGCGTCCAGCCGGGGGTGCGTAACCTCGCGATCTCCGAGGCCGCTTCTCCTTATGGGCTTTACTATGCACCCGACCCCTCCTCGCAGATTGCCTGCTCGATCGGCGGCAACGTCGCGGAGAATGCCGGCGGCGTACACTGCCTGAAATACGGGCTGACCGTGCACAACGTCATGAAAGTCGAGGTGATCACCATCGAAGGCGAGCGCATGACGCTGGGCTCCGAGGCGCTCGATGCGCCGGGCTTCGACCTGCTGGCGTTGTTCACCGGCTCCGAGGGCATGCTCGGCGTGGTCACCGAGATCACCGTCAAGCTGCTGCCCAAGCCCGAGACCGCCAAGGTGCTGATGGCGAGCTTCGACGACGTGGAAAAGGCCGGACGCGCCGTGGGCGACATCATCGCCGCCGGCATCATTCCCGGTGGTCTGGAGATGATGGACAAGCTCGCCATCCAGGCCGCCGAGGACTTCGTCAAGGCCGGCTATCCGGTCGAGGCCGAAGCCATCCTGCTTTGCGAACTCGACGGCGTGGAAGCCGACGTCGACGATGACTGCGCTACGGTGCGCCGCGTGCTCGAGGCGGCCGGCGCGACCGGCATCCAGCAGGCCCGTGACGACGCCGAACGCGCGAAGTTCTGGGCCGGCCGCAAGAACGCCTTCCCGGCCGTTGGACGCATGTCGCCGGACTACTACTGCATGGACGGCACCATTCCACGCCGCGAGCTGCCCCGCGTGCTCAAGGGCATCGCGGATTTCTCCGAGCAGTACGGCCTTCGCGTGGCCAACGTCTTCCATGCCGGTGACGGCAACATGCACCCGCTGATCCTGTTCGACGCCAACCAGCCGGGCGAGCTCGAACAGGCCGAGGAGCTTGGCGGCAAGATTCTCGAACTGTGCGTGGAGGTCGGCGGCAGCATTACCGGCGAGCATGGCGTCGGGCGCGAGAAGATCAACCAGATGTGCGCCCAGTTCAACCCCGGCGAGTTGACCATCTTCCATGCGGTGAAGGCGGCCTTCGACCCCGAGCGGCTGCTCAATCCGGGCAAGAATATCCCGACGCTGGCCCGCTGCGCCGAATTCGGCGCCATGCATGTGCACAACAACCAGCTGCCGCATCCCGACCTGCCGCGCTTCTGAGGACTCAGGATACAATCATGTCCGACACCGCCAAAACTGATCACGACGCCAGCCAAGCGCTGGCCGAACGCATCCGCCAGGCCGACGCCGAGGGCACGCCGCTGCGCATCGTCGGCGGCGACACCAAGGCCTTTTACGGCCGTAATGTCGAGGGCGCAAAGCTCGCCACTCGCGAGCATCGTGGCATCACCACCTACGATCCGGTCGAGCTGATTGTCTCGGTACGCAGCGGCACGCCGCTGGCCGAGCTCGAAGCCGCCCTGGCCGCCAACGGCCAGATGCTCGGCTGCGAACCGCCCCACTTCGGGGATGACGCCACCGTAGGCGGCATGGTCGCCACTGGCCTCTCCGGCCCGCGGCGTCCCTGGGCGGGCAGCGTGCGCGACTTCGTGCTCGGCACGCGAATCATCAATCGCGAAGGCGTTGAACAGCGCTTCGGCGGCGAGGTCATGAAAAATGTCGCCGGTTACGACCTCTCGCGGCTGATGGTCGGCGCCCAGGGCACGCTGGGGCTGATCACCGAGGTATCACTCAAGGTGCTGCCGCGCCCCGGTGCCACTTGCAGCCTGCGCCTGGCGTTGCCGTTGCAGGAGGCGCTGGCGAAGCTCGCCGAATGGGGACGCCAGCCGCTGCCCATCACCGCGGCCGCCTGGCATGACGGCACGCTCGCGCTGCGTCTGGAAGGCGGGCCAAGCTCGGTGGCCGCCACCCGGGAGCGCCTGGGCGGCGAGGATCTCGAAGAAGATTATTGGGTGGCGCTTCGCGAACAGCGCCTGGGATTCTTCTCCCCGGACGACACGCGGCCTCTGTGGCGCCTCTCGCTGCCGCACAACACTCCGGTGATCGACCTGCCCGGCGTCAACGAAAGCGACGTGCTCTATGACTGGGCCAGTACCCAGCGTTGGCTGCGCAGCGACCTCGACGCCGAGACGATTCGCCTGGCCTGCGCCCGTGCCGACGGCCACGCCACCTGCCTGACGCCAGGGTTGGACTCGCCCTTCACGCCACTGGCACCGGTGGTGGCCAAGTACCACCGCAATCTCAAGACCGAGCTCGACCCGAAGGACATCTTCAATCCGGGCCGACTCTACGCGGCGTTTTGAGACGTATCGAGGAACCCTGAGATGCAGACGCACTTTACCGAGGAAGACCTCAAGAAACCGCACATCCGCGAAGCGGATCGCGTGTTGCGCACCTGCGTGCACTGTGGCTTCTGTAACGCTACCTGCCCCACCTACCAGCTGCTGGGGGACGAGCGCGACGGCCCGCGGGGTCGCATCTACTTGATGAAGGAAATGCTCGAAAGTCAGGACGATGATGCCCAGGTCACCGAGGAAACCCGGCTGCACCTGGATCGTTGCTTGACCTGCCGCAACTGCGAGACCACCTGCCCCTCCGGGGTGGAATACCACAAGCTGCTCGACATCGGCCGTGCCGAGATCGAGCGCCGGGTGCCGCGCTCCGCCCCGGATCGCGCTCTTCGCTACGGGCTACGCAAGGCGCTGGTCGAGCCGCAGCGCTTCAAGGCGCTGCTCAAGCTCGGCCAGACCTTCAAGCCGCTGGTGCCCGGCGCCCTCAAGGCCAAGATGCCGCCGACCCCCATCGATGCCGGGGCTCGCCCCGCGACCGGACGGCACGCTCGACAGATGCTGATCCTGGAGGGCTGCGTGCAGCCGGGGCTCTCGCCCAATACTAATGCCGCCACCGCGCGTGTCCTCGACCGGCTGGGCATCAGCCTCGTACCCGCCGCCGAAGCGGGCTGCTGCGGGGCCATCGACTACCACCTCAACGCCCAGGAAGCCGGCCGGGCGCGCATGCGCGCCAACATCGACGCCTGGTGGCCGCATGTCGAGGCCGGCTGCGAAGCCATCGTGCAGACCGCCAGCGGCTGTGGGGCGATGGTCAAGGAATATGCCGAGGTGCTGGCCGACGACCCCGACTATGCCGAGAAGGCCGAGCGCATCAGCGCTCTGGCCAAGGATCTGGTGGAAGTGCTGCGCGACGAGTCGCTCGACGCGCTCGCCGTCAAGGACACGCGCAAGCTCGCCTTTCATTGTCCCTGCACCCTGCAGCATGCCCAGAAGCTCGGCGGTGCCGTGGAAACCGTGCTGAGTCGCCTCGGCTTTGCGCTGACGCCGGTGCAGGACGCGCATCTCTGCTGTGGCTCGGCGGGCACCTATTCAATCACCCAGCCGGCACTGGCCACGCAGCTGCGCGACAACAAGCTCGACAACCTCGAAGCCGGCAAGCCGGAAGTGGTCGTGACCGCCAATATCGGTTGCCAGACTCATCTGGCCGGCGCCAATCGCACGCCGGTGCGCCACTGGATCGAGATCGTCGACGAGGCACTCGAGAAGCACTGACAGGCGACTGTGTTTCTAGAAGAACAGATTCACACACCCGTTTTTACACCAACGAGGAAGATTCCCATGCAAAACAAACCCACCCTGACCCTCAGCGATGTCAACACCCTGCTCGACGCCGCCCAGAAGGAAGCCGAGGCCAACAGCTGGCTGGTGACCATTGCCGTGGCCGACGACGGCGGCCACCTGCTCGGCCTGCGCCGTCTTGATGGTGCCGCGCCCTTCACTGCCGATGTTGCCACCCAGAAGGCGCGCAGCGCTGCCATGGGCCGCAAGGAAACCCAGGTCTTCGAGGAGATGATCAACGGCGGACGCACCGCCTTTGTCTCGGCACCGCTGCAGGCGATGCTCTCCGGCGGCGTCCCGGTGATCGTCGAAGGCCAGGTGGCCGGCAGCATCGGTATTTCCGGCGTCAAGCCCGACCAGGACGTACAGATCGCCAAGGCCGCCGTTGCCGCCATCGGCTGATCGTACCGCCCTCAAGCGCGGTCGCCGCCTTCCGAGGCGTCGTAGTCCTGGGTGTCATCGGGGGCCGAGCCGGGCTCGCGGGATGTCTTTCGCTCATAATCACGGGCTGCCGTGATCGCGTCCGGCTCGCTGTCATGGCGGGAGATTTCCTGTGGGTTGTCCGAATCCGTCACATCGACGACTCGCCACCCCGAGACCAGGATCGCCTCGCGGTTTTCTTCCGTGATCGGTTCGACACGTGCCGTGCGGGTCATAAGCGCCTCCCTTGGCAATGGCTAGTCCTTCATTCTTGAAACCATAGACCAAAGGGGGCGAGCCGTGCTCGACGATGTGAACATCCGATGCATGACATCGCCGGACGCCTCGCGCTCGGCCGGACGCGTCCCGTCACTCAGGACGCTTCTCTCTCATCCAAAGAACCAATAGCAGACGGCGATGGCGGTGAGTATCCCTGCCAGGTCCGCCAGCAGGGCGCAGCCCAGGCCGTGGCGGATCCGGCGGATGCCCACCGCCCCGAAGTAGACCGCCAGCACGTAGAAGGTGGTTTCAGTGCTGCCCTGCATGGTGGCCGCCAGCAGCCCAGGGAAGCTGTCCACCCCGAAGGTATTCATGGTCTCGAGCATCATGGCTCTGGCACCGCTGCCCGAGAGTGGCTTGATGAAAGCGGTGGGCAGGGCTTCGACGAAACGAATATCCCAGCCAAGGCCGGTGGCCAACCAGCGGATCCCCTCCAGGCCGGCATCGAGCACACCGCTGGCACGCAGCACCCCCACGGCCACCAGCATGGCGATTAGATAGGGCAGCAGGGTAACCGTGAAACCGAGGCCCTCCCTGGCCCCCTCAATGAAGGCGTCGTAGACATTGACACCGCGCAGTGCGCCCGCGAGCAGAAAGAGGATCACGATACCGAACAGGGTGAGATTGCCGACCAGGGTCGAGGTGGCGGCCAGCGCCTGGGCCGACATTCCGGCCAGGGTGGTCAAGAGCAAACCCAACGCCAGGGCCGCACCGACCAGGTAAGCCAGCACCACCGGCTGCCAGAGCTTCAATCGCTGCATCAGCGCCACGCTCAGCAGCCCCACCAGGCTGGAGGCGGTAGTGGCCAGCAGGATCGGCAGGAATACCGCGGTGGGCTCCTCCGCCCCCTGTTGGGCCCGGTACATGAAGATAGTCACCGGCAGCAAGGTCAGCGACGAGGTATTCAGCACCAGGAACAGGATCTGGGCGTTGCTGGCACTCTCCTGGCTGGGGTTGAGTTCCTGCAGCGAATGCATGGCCTTGATGCCGATGGGCGTGGCCGCGTTATCCAGCCCCAGGATGTTGGCCGCGAAGTTCATGCTGATCAGACCCATGGCCGGGTGGCCGCTGGGCACCTCGGGCATCAGCCGCTTGAATAATGGGTCGAGCACCCAGGCCATCAGCCGAATCAGGCCGGCTTTCTCGGCGATGGCCAGAAATCCCAGCCACAATGTCATGGTGCCTGCCAGCACCAGCACAATCTCGACGCTGAGTCCCGCCATGTCGAACAGCGCCTCGACCAGCCGGGCGAACACCTCGCTGTCTCCAGCGCCCAGCCACTGCCAGAGGGCAGCGGCGAAGGCCGCAAGAAAGAAGCTCAGCCAGATTCCGTTCAGCATCGTACATCCCGTCGTTCGTGCAGGCCGTCGACATTACCCCTGTGATTCAGGAGCGCCCATGGCGAAGCTCGCCGTTCAGCGCCTTGATGATGGAGTAGCACATCAACAGCATCACGACGGAAAACGGAATCGCCGTCGCCGTCACACCCGCCTGAAGCGCCGACAGGCCGCCACCGATCAGCAGCACGATGGCGATCAACCCCTCCACCGTCGCCCAGAACATGCGCTGGGGCCTGGGGGCATCGATCTTGCCGCCGGCGGTGATGGTATCGATCACCAGCGACCCCGAATCCGATGAGGTCACGAAGAAGATCAGCGCCAGGACAATGCCGAGAGTGGACATCAGCCCCGTCAGCGGCAGCTCATTGAGCATGCCGAACAAGGAGAGTTCCGGGCTGTAGTTGTCGATCACGTATTCCTTGACCAGACTGCCGGCGGGGTCGGCATAGAGCTGATCGAGGGCGGTGGCACCGAAGATGCCCATCCAGATGAAGATGAACAGGCTGGGAATCAGCAGCACGCAGATCACGAACTCCCGAACCGTGCGGCCACGCGAGACCCGCGCGATGAACATCCCGACGAACGGCGCCCAGCTGATCCACCAGGCCCAGTAGAAGATCGTCCAGGTCTGGCGGTAGGCGTCGTCGTCGCGCCCGAAGGGGGCCGACAGCGCGGCGAACTCCGTCACATAGGTGGTAAGGCCCGTCCAGAACCCGCTCAGAGCGACCAGGGTCGGGCCGGCGAACAGCACGAAGAAGAAGAACAGCACGGCCAGAAACATATTGATCTCGGAGAGCTTCTTCACGCCGCCTTCGAGCCCGCGCCACACGGATACCAGGGCCACCGCCGTCACCAGCATGATGATGATGACCTGGGTGGTGGTGCTGACTTCCAGGCCGAACACGAAGTTCATTCCTGCGTTGGCCTGCTGCGCTCCTAGGCCCAGCGATGTCGCCAGCCCGAAGAGAGTAGAAAACACCGCGAGGATATCGATCACATGCCCCCACCAGCCCCAGACGCGCTCGCCAAGAATCGGAAAGAACGCCGAGCGAACCGAGAAGGGCAGGCCCTTGTTATAGGTAAAGATGCCCAGCGCCAGGGCCATCACCACATACACGGCCCAGCCATGGATGCCCCAGTGCAGGTAGGTACCGGCCAGGCCCAGGGCGCTGGCATCGGCGATGGCCTGCGGATCGAGCTCCCCGTCGGCTCCAAAGGGAGACGTTACTCCCAACGGCAGGGAGACGTTGGCGTGATAGACCGGCTCCAGCACACCGAAGAACAACAGCCCGATGCCGATGCCGGCCGCGAACAGCATCGCGAACCAGGAAAGGTAGCCGTGCTCGGGCCTGGCATCGGGGCCACCCAATCTGACCGAGCCGTGGGGGAGGACGACGAGCGCCAGGCAGAACAGGATGAAAAAATCCACCACGATCATGAAATACCAGTCCAGCGTCCCGGTCGCGAAACCGACGATAGACTGAAATATGCTCCCGGCCCGTTCGGGGAACAGCAGGGTAAGCACGATGAAGACGACCGACGCGAGCGCCGATACGGCAAATACGCGGTTGTGGATATCGAAACCGATAGGGCCAAGCTGGCCCTCGATATTGTCCTGGCCAACGGAGTAATCCGTTTGCATGTCGCTGTTCGCGGCGTGCGATGACTGATCACTCGGATCATTCATGGCAGACTTCCTGTGGCGATGGGATGTCAGGCGTCATCAGTTTACCATGCTCTTCTTTCTGGCCTCCTACAGTATGAGGCCCCTGATTCAACGTCTGCAGGACACGTCATGCCGCTGCTCTACTTCTTAGCCCCGCTGGGTGCTGTACTCATCTGGTCGGGCAACATGACCATCAATCAGCTTACCGTGGGCACCATCGCGCCGAGCAGCATCGCCTTCCTGCGCTGGGTACTGGCGCTTCTCGTACTCACGCCCTTCGTGCTGCCCGCCGCTGTGAGGCACCGCGATGCCATTCGCCGCCAATGGTACAAGCTGGCTTTCCTGGGGCTGCTCGGCATGGCCATGTGGCAAGGGCTCGCCTATGTCGCCGCGGAAACCACCTCGGCCACCAACATGGGTATCCTCGCCGCCATGGTGCCACTGCTGACGGTACTGCTCAGCGCCTTGATCCTACGCGAGGCGCCCACCCACGGCGGTACCCTCGGCGGCTTGGTGGCACTCGTCGGCGTGACCGTACTGCTCGGACAGGGCGACCCGTTCACCCTGCTCACGCTGGACGTCGCCATCGGCGACCTGCTGATGGTCGTGGCCGCCACCTGCTACGCGCTTTACGGCGTGATGCTCAAACGTTGGCCGCTGGATATGCCGCCCTGGGTGGTCCTCTACCTGCAGGCGGTGTTTGCCACGCTGTTCCTGCTACCCGGCTACTTGCTCGGCCCGATGACCCCCATCGACGGTGATAACATCTGGTTGATCCTCTACGCCGGCATTCCCGCCTCGATCATCACCACCTTCCTGTGGATGCGCGCCATCCGCCAGATCGGCGCCAGCCAGGCCAGCATCTTCATCAACCTGATGCCGCTGTTCAGCGCGCTGATCGCCATGGCCTTTCTCGGCGAGCGAATCGCACTCTTCCACCTGATCGGCGGCGCCCTGGTGCTGACCGGGGTGATCATGGCCCAGCGGCTGACACGGCCACTGAGCCGTTTCAGCCATGCCGGCTAGGTTCTTGCAAAGAGGCAAGATCGCCGACCATGTCCACGTCCCGGTGGATACCGGCATCCTCGACGTGAATCTCGCGAACCCGCGAGGCATGCCGACATATCACCTCGCGGCCTCCCCGTTCACCGTGGAGGTCGGCAAGCTCGGGCCATAGCGCCCGGCCGAATACCACAGGATGGCCACGCCGCCTCCCGTAAACCGGACAAAGAATCGTGTCTTGGCTTGCCGCCCGGCCGAGCAAAGCCAGTGTGGACGGGGCGATGCCCGGCATATCGCCCAGCAGCACCACGAGCGCCTCCGGACCGGGCATCCCATCCAGCACGCCGACTGCATCGGCCAAGCTGCTGCCCAGCCCCCGGTCGGCGTGCAAGGCGCGTATCAGGCGCGTGTCGGGCGAGAGGCCAAGTGCCGCGGGGTCGTCCTCCTCGCGCAGCACCACATAGCAGTCGGCGAAGGTCCCGGCGGCCCGCTGGACGGCACTCGCCAGCAAGGTGCGACCATCGGCCAGGCGCGCCCGACGCTTGTCGGCGGTACCGAAACGGCGGGAGCGTCCGGCCGCCATGACCAGGGCCGCAACCTGGACGGGTGGAATCTCGCGAATAGGGAACGCTGCCTTAGAGGGACTCACGGGATCGACCCCGCTGCACGCGGACGATATCGGCCATCACTGCCAAGGCGATCTCGGCCGGCGTCTTGCTGCCCAGCGCCAGGCCAATTGGCATCTTTATTCGCGCCATCTCCTCCTCGCCCAGGCCACCCGAGCGGCGCAGGCGTTCGGCACGTACCGCCGAAGTCCGTTGCGATCCCATCACGCCGATATAGAAGGCCGGGGTGCGAACCGCCTCGATCATCGCCAGGTCATCGATGCGCGGATCATGGGTCAGTGCCACCACAGCGGTGGCGGCATGGCAGGCGCCCGAGGCGATGAAGATCGAGGGCAGCACCGACTGTACCTCGACGCCCTCGACGCAAAACCCCGCCCGCACTTCCTCGCGAGGGTCGCAGACGATCACCTCAAAGCCCAAGGGCCGGGCGAATTCGGCACAAGCCTCGGCCACCGGTGAGATGCCGGCAAGGATCAGCCGCGCCGCGGGACCGATGCGCAGGGTCACCCTCCTCGCCCCGCGATCCTGCACGACCCGGGGCCCCAGGCCGCCATCCTCGGCGAACTGCAACCGGCCGCTGGCCAGGTCGACCCGGCGGGCCAGTGGCCGTCGACCGAGCAGGGTCGCCTGCATCACCTCCAGGTGGGTCAGGGTAGCGGCATCGGGTTCCATGGGCTCGATCAGCACATCGAGGATTCCGCCACAAGGCAGACTGATCCGCGGGCCATCCGGGCCCTCGGGATCGCCGTAGCGCAGCGTCTGCAGGCCCGAGTCGAACTCGCCGTCGCGCAGGCGAGCGAGGAAGTCCTCTTCGACACAGCCCCCGGAAAGCGACCCGACATGCCGGCCGTCGCCCCTTGCCACCAGCATCGAGCCCGGCTCCCGCGGCGAGGATCCGAAGGTGGCAAGCACTGTACAGAACCAGATCCGTCGCCCCTTACGCAGCCAGGCCAATGCCTGGTCGACCACCTGCAGGTCGAGATGGCGCATCCTCAGCTCGCCAGTTGATCGCCGACCGGCAGGCGCCGGATGCGCTTGCCGGTGGCGGCGAAGATGGCATTGCAAAGTGCTGGTGCCACGGGTGGAAGGCCTGGCTCGCCAACGCCTCCCATGGCGTCGCTGGGGTTGTCGATCAAGTGCACCCGGACGACCTTGGGCGCGTCCGGCATACGCGGAATCAGGTACTTGTCAAAGTTACCCTGCTGGGCAACGCCATCCTTGAAGGTCACCTCGCTTTGCAGGGCAATACCAATGCCCATCACGCAGGAACCCTCCATCTGCGACCGGATTCGCTCCGGATTGGCTTGGGGCCCACAGTCGAAGGCGATGTCCGCGCGGTGAATGGTCAGTTCGCCCTCATCGTCCACCTCGACGTCAAAGACGATGGCGGTGTAGGAGACGAAGCTGTGATGAAAGGCCAGCCCCAGACCTCGCCCCTTCCCGGTTTCGCGCCCCCAGCCGGCCTCGTCGGTAGCGCGCTCAATGACGCGGCGCATGCGGGCCACATCGATTGGATACAGATCCGGATCCTCGCCGTAATTCCAGCCATCACCAAAGGTCAAATTATGAACTTCCCGGTCCGGCCCCAGCAGTTCCAGCACATAGTCCCGGTGGTCCCTGCCGGCCGCCACGGCCATTTCATGGGCAAAGCTCTGGATCGCCCAGGCATGGGGCAGGTTGTACACTGAACGGAACCAACCGATACGGACATGGGCCGGGGCGGGCGGGTTTTCCAGACGAATAGCGGGAATACTGAATGGCATGGTATTGAAGCCCATACCCAGTTCGAATTCCCCCTTATGCTTGGGGTCTGCGGCAAAGAGCGAGGCGATGCTAGGAGACAGCGTCCGGTGGCGCCAACTGGTCGCCTTGCCCTCTCCGTCCAGGCCCGCTTCCAGATGATCGACGGATACGGCGTGGAAGTAGGCATGCTGGATATCGTCTTCCCGGGACCACTGCAGCTTGACGGGCTGTCCCTCGAATTCCTTCGCCACTCGGGCTGCTTCGAGCACAAAATCCGGTTTCGCCTTGCGGCCGAAGCCGCCGCCAAGAAGCGTTTGATGAACGATAACGTTTTCCTCGTCCATCTCCAGCAGTCCCGCAATGCCCTCGCGGGTCGCCCTCGGATTCTGGATCGGCGCCCAGGCCTCGGCCTTGCCATCCTTGATCCTTACCACTGCCACTGGCGGTTCAATGGTGGCATGTGCCATATGAGGCATGTAATAGGTCGCTGTCACCCGCTTGTCAGCCTCTTCCAGCGCGGCCTCGACATCACCGGACTGGCGGATGACCTTGCCAGGCGATTGCGCCGCCTTTTCCAGGGACTCCCGGTAAGCATCGGAGGTGTAGTTGGCATTGTCTCCGGCCGAAGCCAAGTCCCACTCGATCTTAAGGGCCTTGCGGCCCTCCAGGGCGGCCCAGGTGTTGGAAGCCACCACGGCAACGCCACCGAGCGGGCTGAACGCGGCGGGCTGGCCAGTGCCCTCTATGCGAATTGTCTTTTTTACACCGGTGACTTTTAACGCTTCCTTGTCATCGACACTTTTGACCTTGGCACCATAAACAGGCGGACGGGCCACTACCGCATAGAGGGTGTCCTCCAGATCCACATCGGCGCCAAAAACCGCCTTGCCGGTAACAATGTCTTCGCCATCGATGGCCTTGGGGTGCGCGGACTTCAGTTCGCCGTTGATCAGACCGGATTCCTTGCCGATAAAGCGCAGCTCGCTATCGGACTTCAGAACCAGCGCATCGCGAACTGGAACGTCCAGCTCGCTTGCTGCCTTTGCGAGGTCCCCGAAGCCGATTTCACGGCCTGTGGCTGGATGTACCACCTTGTGGATCTCGGCCCGCACCTCATGTATCGGCACATCCCATTGATCGGCCGCGGCCTGCTCAAGCATCAGCCGGGCGGCGGCCGCTGCACGGCGCATGGGGTCGTACCAGTGGCGCATGCTGCGGGAGCCATCGGTATTCTGGTTACCGTACTTGTCCTGGTCCGCGTTCGCCTGCTGCGCCTGAACCTGTTCCCAGTCCGCACCCAGCTCATCGGCAGCCACCATGACCAGGCTCGTACGTATACCCTGCCCCATCTCGGCACGGTTATTAACAATGGTGACCACGCCGTCGGATTCGATGTGGATAAACACATTCGGGTTGTCCACCCAGCCACCGGGCATGGCGCCGGCACCAAACTGGGCCTGTTCATTGGCGAGCCCCAGATCCCAGCGGGCTGCCAGCAAGAGTGCCGAGCCCCCGGCAAGTCCTTTCAGCAGACCACGGCGGCTGACATTGGCGAGCAACAGCGAATCGACTGATTGGTTCATGAGCTGGCCACCTCCTGGTCCGCGACCCGTTCAATGGCCGACAGGATGCGATTGTAGGTGCCACACCGACACAAGTTGCCGGCCATGGCGTCGACTATTTCCTGGGTTTCCGGTTTCGGGCTTTTCTTCAGCAGCGCCGTGGCATTCATGATCTGCCCTCCCTGGCAGTACCCGCACTGGGCAACCCCCAGATCAAGCCAGGCCTGCTGGACTTTCTTGCCGACGGCATCGTCGGCCATCGCCTCGATGGTGGTTACCTGGCGTCCCTGCACGGCGGAGACCGGCGTCACGCAGGACCGCGTAGCCTCGCCGTCCAGGTGCACGGTACAAGCACCGCACTCGGCGATGCCGCAACCGAACTTGGTGCCGGTCAGGCCCGCCACGTCGCGAAGTGCCCAGAGCAACGGCATGTCGTCCGGCACGTCGAGCTCATGCTCTCGGCCGTTGATGGTCAGGGTGGCCATGATGTCTCTCCTCGGTGATGGGGGCCGGCGCAGAAAAACGCCCCGATATTGACCTTAACCACTCGTGGCTATTTCGCAACTAGCGTATCCCCGCCCTGAGGAACGACTGCACGAACTGGCGCTGGAAGAGCAGGAAGGCGACCAGCAGCGGCGCAATGCTGAGTAGCGTCGCGGCGCTGACGGTGGCCCAGTTGACGCCGGTTTCCGGTGCCGAGAAGACGCCGAGACCCACGGTAAGCGGGCGGCTCTCCACCGAGTTGGTGACCACCAGCGGCCAAAGGAAGTTGTTCCAGTGGTGGCTGATCGATACCAGGCCATAGGCCAGGTAGGTGGGTTTGGCCAGCGGCACGTAGACCTTGAGCAGGATTGCCATCCAGCCACAGCCCTCGATTCGGGCGGCGTCCTCGAGCTCGCGGGGGATCGTCTTGAAGGTCTGGCGCAACAGGAAGATACCGAAGGCACTGGCCACATAGGGCAGGCCGATGCCGGTGATGGTATCGACCAGCCCCAGGCCGCTTGCGATGCGGTAGTTCTCGACGATCAGCACCTCTGGAAAAACGAACAGCTGGATCAGCACCAGCATGAACAGGATGTCCTTTCCAGGGACGGGGAAGCGTGCGAAGGCGAAGCCGGCCAGGGTACAGACCACGAACTGCGCCAACACCACCCCGGTGACCAGCGCGAAGGTATTGAGGTAGTAGCGGGCAAAGGGCGCCTGCTCCCAGGCATCGGCGAAGTTTTCCAGCGTCAGCGGTGCCAGCAAGTCAAAACGCACCATGAATTCCGACGGGTGAAAGGCCGCCCAGAAGGCGTAGAGCAGCGGGAAGATCCAGACGATCGCCAGCAGCCAGGCGGCCACGGTTTCCAGACGCGGCAACGAGAATCGGCGACTCGGCCGCGCCGCAGAGGCAATGGAAGTGTTCATTGATAATGCGTCCTGCGGTCGAGCACGGTGAACTTCACCGTGGCCACCACGGCCAGCACCAGCAGGATCACCACGGTGATGGTGGCGGCGTAGGTGCGGTCGAAGAACGAGAAGGCGTTCTCGTAGACGTAGTAGAGCAGCAGATTGGTGGCGTTATTGGGGCCGCCCTTGGTCAGGATGAACAGATGATCGACCACGCGCACCGCGTTGATCAGCGCATTGATCAGCACGAACAGCGTGGTCGGCATCAACAGCGGGAAGGTGACCCGCCAGAAGAAGCTCCAGCGGCTGGTGCCTTCCAGGTTCGAGGCCTCCTCGAGTTCCGGCGGGATGCTCTGTAGCGCCGCCAGGTAGAAGATCATGAAGAAGCCCGCCTCCTTCCACACCGTCATCACGATCACCGAGCCAAGCGCCACGCCGGGATCGCCGAGCCAGTTGACGCCCGGCAGTCCCAGCCAACCGAGCAGGGCGTTGAACAGGCCGATCTGCGGCGCGTAAAAGAACATCCAGATATTGGCCGCGGCAATCATCGGCAGGATGGTAGGCGTGAAATAAGCCATGCGCACGAAGCCCCGTCCCGGTAGGCGAGCGTTGACGAGCAGCGCCATGCCCAGCGCCAGGGCGATGGAGGTCGGAATCGTGCCCAGCGCGTAGAGCAAGTTGTTGCGCGCCACCTGCCAGAAGGTGTCGTCCTCGATCAGCAGTTGGTA
The DNA here is from genome assembly GCF_900116705.1 of Halomonas korlensis. Classification (GTDB taxonomy): domain Bacteria; phylum Pseudomonadota; class Gammaproteobacteria; order Pseudomonadales; family Halomonadaceae; genus Halomonas; species Halomonas korlensis. Next base: position 61,626 of record NZ_FPBP01000008.1, read on the forward strand.
GTTCTCGAGCCCCACGAACGTAGCGGGCTCACCGCGAAAGCCGGGCAGGAACAGACTGTTGACCAGGGTGGCGACGGTCGGCAAGTAGGCGAAGGTGGCCAGCAGCACCGCCGCCGGCAACAGCAACAGCGCGCCGTAGATCTGCATGCGTCGGTCGGCGTTTTGAATCACTAGGGCTTGCCTCCTGTGCTGTGAACGAGCCGGGTACAGGTCAGTGAGGAGGTCATTTGCCAAGGATGGCAAATGTAGCGTCCAAGGAGGGATTCACAGCGCCTCCTCTCTGACCTTTGTCCCCGGCGCCCCCGTCTGCATCTCCTCCAGAGTCTGGCCTCAGCGTTAGCGCGCATAACGGCGCAGTGCCGCATCCGCCTCGCGCTGAGCCTGCGTCAGGGCCTCCTCGGGTGTCATCTGGCCGGTCAGCGCCGCCTGCACGGCGTTGTCCAGCGCCCGGCGCACCCGACCGCCTTGATAAGTGGCGAGCTCGGCGGTGCCATGCTCGAGCTGGTCGCGCGCCACCGCCGCGGGAGGGAACTCCTCGACGTAGCGCTGCAGCGCCTCGGTCTCGTAGGCCTCAGGGCTCACGCCCATGTAGCCGGTCTCGATCGACCAGGCGGCGGCGCGCTCCGGCGAGGTCATCCAGCGAATGAAGGTCATGGCGGCTTGCTGCTCTTCCTCGGTGGTGTCCTTGAACAGATAGAAATTGCCGCCACCAGTGGGGCTGCCGCGCTGGGTCTTCATGGGCAGCATCGCCACGCCGAAGTCGAAATCGGCATCATTGCGCACCGCGGTCAGGTTGCCGGTGCTGTGCCATATCATCGCCGTGGACTGCTCGAGGAAATTCTGGCGCAGCGTGCCCCATTCGATGGTGCCGTCGGGCATCGCCGCGTGCTCGTCGGCCAGCGACACCCAGTATTCGAGCGCCTCGACCGCCGCTGGGTCATCGAAATAGACCTCGGTGCCGTCCTCGCTCATCAGCCGATGGCCGTTCTGGAAGGCGAAGGCCTGGAACATCCAGTAAGGGTAACCGGTGGAAGGCACCATCACCCCCCACTGCTCGCCGCCGGAGGCCTCGCGCACAGCCGCTCCCATCTCGGCCATCTCTTCCCAGGTCTCGGGCGGCTGCTCGGGGTCAAGGCCGGCCACCTCGAAGGCGTCCTTGTTCCAGTACAGCACGATGGTCGAGCGCTGGAAGGGAATGCCGTAGGTCTGGCCGTCGAGCTGGCCGTTTTCCATCAGCCCGGGGTAGAAGCTGTCGAGCCAGGCCTGCTCCTCCTCGGTCTCGACCAGGTCGTCGAAGGCAACGATGGCGTCCTGCTCGATCAGATCAAAAAGATCGATGGAAAACATCACCGACAGCTGCGGGGCATCGCCGGCCTCGATGGCCGACATGGCGCGCACCCGGGTGTCGTCATAGTTGCCGGCATAGATGGCCTCGACATCGATATCGGGATGTTCGGCCTCGAAGTCCTCGACCAGATCGTCGACCACATCGGTCAGGGCCCCGCCGACGGCGACCGGATAGTACATGGTCAGCTCGACCGGCTCGTCACCGGTCTGTGCGAGCGCCTGCCCGGCACTCAACAGGCCGGCGGCCACTAGGCTAAAGCGCATGGGAACATTGGGTTTCAAAAAACGCATGGAACGACTCCTGGGTTATCGAGACCTACCTGAGTTATCGAGGACTGCCTGGGGGGTGGTCGGATGCGCGATCGGCGATACGGTTCGCCGGATGCAGGGCGCGCGAGGCGGCCAGCCGCGCGCCTTCGCTGGCCTGCTCGCTATCGCCCCGGGCGACGGGAAAGCGCGTCAAGTCATCGCGGCGCTTGCCATCGGCGGCGAACAGGTGGGACTTGTCCAGTGGCCAGGCAAGCCGGCACGCCGAGCCCTTGGTCACGACCGGCTTGCCGGCGAGCCGGGCACGCATGACCTGGCTGCCTACGGCCAGGCGCAGAATGGTGTCGGCGCCCAGGTACTCGGCGTCGATGACCTCCGCCGGCACGCCCGGCGAGGCTGGTGTCGTCACCGCGATATCCTCGGGCCGAATGCCCAGCATCCCGCCGACTGCCGCATGCTCGGCGATCATGACCCGGGGCTCGCCCTCGATGATGGCGCCATCAGCACCCGCCGCCAGGCGCACCAAGTTCATCGCCGGGCTGCCGATGAAGCTCGCCGCGAACGCCGAGGCCGGCCGGTCGTAGAGCGCATCGGGCGTGTCGTCCTGCACGATGCGACCGTCCTGCATCAGGATTACCCGGTCGCCCATGCTCATGGCTTCGACCTGGTCGTGGGTGACGTAGATCACCGTCATGCCCAGGCGCTCCTGCAGCGCCTTGATCTCGCGGCGCATCTCGCCGCGCAAGCGGGCATCGAGGTTGGAAAGCGGCTCGTCCATCAGGCAGATGGGATGCTCGGAGATGATTGCCCGCGCCAGCGCCACCCGCTGACGCTGGCCCCCGGAGAGCTGGGCGGGCTTGCGATCTAGGAAAGCCTCGAGGTCGACGAGTTGCGCGACGCGTTCCAGGCGCTGGCGACGCTCCGGCTTGGGCACCTTGCGGCTGCGCAGGCCAAAGACAATGTTGTCGGCCACGCTGAGATGAGGAAACAGCGCGTAGGATTGAAAGACCATGCTGATGCCGCGATCGCCCGGCGGCAGGTCGGTCACGTCGCGCTCACCGATATGGATGCGCCCGCTGCTGGCCTGCTCGAGCCCGGCGACCATGCGCAGCGTGGTCGACTTGCCGCACCCCGAGGGGCCGAGCAGGATCACGAACTGGCCGGGCGCGACGTCGAAGGAAATGCCGTCCACGGCGGGGGGATCGTCCCAGCGCTTGGTAACGGTAACCAGGCGGATGCGCTTGTCGTTTTGCATGACTTCCTGCATGTCTTCCTGCGACCCGTGGTGCACCTGTTGTTGTGGCTTGTCTTGGTGTGGCTTGTCATGGTGTGGCATGGCCCATCCGTTATTGCACTCTCTCTGATGAGCGTAGCCGTGTTTCGGAGTCCTGCAGACATCCTCGAACCAATGGATGACATGACGATGACATCGGCATGGCGGAGATGTGTCAACCGGAGGACAGCCCAATCTCTCGCGGCACACATGCTAAACTGCGCTTTTCTCTTCCTGGGAAGCGAGGCGCCATGTCACTCGACGATCTGCATCTGAATCTGCGCAACCTGACGCCGGATGACTACCCCCAACTCAAGTTGCTGATGGACAAGGTCTATCACGATATCGGCGGGTGCTGGCCCAAGCCCACCATCGACAAGCTGATCAAGGAGTTCCCCGATGGCCAGGTCATCATCGAGGATGACGAGACCATCGTCGGCGTGGCCCTGACCGCGCTGGTCGATTACGACACCTTCTCCAACCCCCACACCTACGATGACCTGATCGGCAAGAGCGAGACCATCCTCAACGAAGAGAACGGCGACGCCATGTACGGGCTGGATGTCTTGATCCACCCGGATTACCGCGGCTATCGCTTGGGGCGGCGTCTCTACGAGGCGCGCAAGGAGCTGTGCCGCTCCATGAACCTGAGGGCGATACTCGCCGGCGGGCGCATCCCCCAGTATCACGAGTACTCGGCCGAACTCACGCCGGCCGAGTACATCGACAAGGTGTCGCGCAAGGAGATTCACGACCCGATTCTCTCCTTCCAGCTGGCCAACGACTTCCTGGTCAAGCGCCTGCTGCGCAAGTACCTGCCGGAAGACGAGAAGTCCCAGGGCTTCGCCACTCTGCTGGAGTGGAACAACATCCTATTCGAGCCCGCCGAGCGGGTGCTGGAAACGCGCCGCACCCAGGTGCGCGTCGGCGCCGTGCAATGGCAGATGCGCGAACTCCCCTCAGTCGAGGCGGTGCTCGAGCAGATCGAATACTTCGTCGACGCGCTGTCGAGCTATCAGAGCGACTTCGCGGTGTTTCCGGAGCTGTTCAACGCCCCGCTGATGGGCCTGCAGGACCGCGCCGCGCAACTCGACCAGCTCGCGGCGATCCGTTTCCTGTCCGGTTTCACCGCACGCTTCAAGACCGAGCTGTCGCGCATGGCGGTGGCCTACAATATCAACATCATCGCCGGCTCGATGATCGAGGAAGACGACGACGGCAAGCTCTACAACATCGCCTACCTGTGTCATCGAGACGGCTCCATCGAGCGCCAGGCCAAGCTGCACATCACGCCTCAGGAGCGCCGCGATTGGGTGATCGAGGGCGGCGACGAGCTGCTGGTGTTCCAGACCGATGCCGGACGCGTGGGCATCCAGATCTGCTACGACGTGGAATTCCCTGAACTCTCTAGGTTGCTGGCCGACCAGGACATGGACATTCTCTTCGTGCCCTTCTGGACCGACACCAAGAACGGTTATCTGCGCGTTCGCCACTGCGCCCAGGCGCGCGCCATCGAGAACGAGTGCTACGTGGTGCTGTGCGGCAGCGTCGGCAACGTGCCCTCGATCAAGAATCTCGACATCCAGTACGCCCAGTCCTCGGTGTTCTCGCCCTCGGATTTCGCCTTTCCCCACGACGCGGTGCTCGCCGAGACCACGCCCAATACCGAGATGATCATGTTCTCGGACCTGGATCTCACCCGGCTGACCGTGGTGCGCAGCGAAGGCTCGGTGACCAATCTCAAGGACCGCCGCAAGGACCTGTTCGATCTGCGCTGGCGCGACTGGTCATGGAAATCCGGGGGCCTGCCATCCGGGGCCAAGCAGGACGAGAATTGAACCGATGCTCGAGCGCCTGCGACGCTGGCGGGCGGCGCGCTTCGCCGCTCGTCATCCGTTTCCGCAACACCACTGGGCCGAGGCGCGGGCGCGCCTGCCGCTGCTGGCCGCGCTGGATGAGGACGAGGCCGCGCGGCTAGGCCAGCGTGCCTGGCAGTTCCTGCACGCAAAGCGGCTCTCCCTGCATCCCGAGCTCGCCGCGAGCACCCCCTTCGACCCGCCCGCCCGGCTGGGCCTGGCGGCGCAAGCCTGCCTGCTGACGCTGGGCTGGAATGACGCCGAGCATGAGGAGGCGTTCAGCGGACTTCGCGAAATCTTGATCCTCCCCGGCGCCTTCACCCGCCAGGTCGAGGAAATGGATGAGGCCGGCGTCATGCATGAATACGTCGACGAGCGGGCCGGCGAAACCTCCCACCAAGGGCCGGTGGTCGTGGCCTTTCCCGACCTGATGGACAGCGGCGGCAACGACGGTTTCAACGTGGTGATCCATGAACTCGCGCACAAGCTCGACATGGGCAACTCGCTGGATATCGACGGTTTTCCGCCGCTGCCGCGCGAGATCGCCCCGGCGGAGTGGCACCGGGTGTTCATGGGCGTCTGGGAGGATCTTCAGGCAAGAGTTGCGCGCGGCGAGTCGACCCCGATCGACGATTACGCCGCCACGCACCCGGGAGAGTGCTTTGCGGTCTGCTGCGAGGTGTTCTTCACCGCACCGGATCTGCTCCATGAGGCCTATCCTGACCTCTACGCCCTGCTCGCGCGCTACTTCCGCCAGGACCCACTAGCGCGGCTCGAGCCGTCCTCCGGTATCGTCCCATGAGACGCCGCTGGGTGATTCCCGCCCTGCTGCTGGGCGCGCTGCTGGTAATGGGCGGGCTATGGCAGTGGCTCGCTATGCAGGACCTGCTGACGGTTGCCGCCCTCAAGCGCCTGGCCGCGGGCACGCTGGCCTGGCGCGACTCGCCGCTGGCCTTTGTGGTGGTGATGGGAATCTACGCCGCGGCCCTGCTGGTGATGTTCCCGCTGAGCCTGATGGTCGCCGTCACCGGCCTGATCTTCGGGCCGACCTGGGGCCTTGTCTATGCCACGCTGGGCACTCTGACCTCGTCCATGGTGTCCTACTGGGTAGGTCGCCGGCTCGGCCGCGACGCCCTGATGCACTATGGCGGCCGCCACCTCAAGGGCATGTCGCGCTACCTGGCCAAGCGCAGCATCCGCACCATGACACTGATCAATCTGCTGCCGCTGGCGCCCTTCACCCTCACCAACATGATGGCCGGCGCCTTTCACCTGCGCTTTCGCGATTACATGCTCGGCTCGTTGCTGGGCATCCTGCCCGGCCTTGTCGCCGTGACCCTGCTCGGCAGCCAGCTCGGGGAGCTGGTCACCGCCGAGAACCGCGGGGAGTTGCTGTGGTCGTTGGGCGGCCTGGCGCTGGGCATCGGCCTGCTGATCGGCCTCAGGGTCTTATCGCGGCGACGAGCCTCCCGCAAGCAAGTCCGCTCGGCCCAGCCCTCTCAGGCGTCTTCCGACAACCCGTCGACGAGCCAGTCCCAGAGCAGCGACGACTCCTCACGCGACTGACGTCGGGCGGGACGCACCATCCAGAAGCGCTCAGCGCTCGGCACACTAAGCGTGAACGGCGCCACCAGATCATCGCGGCTTGCGAAGAGGCGTCGATGCGTCAGCGCGACACCGCCACCTTGGCTGGCGAGTGCCAGTGTCATCACCTGATTGTCGCAGGTCAACGCCGGGCCGCGCTCATCCAGGCCCGCCACGCCCGCCAGTTCCAGCCAGGTCGGCCAGCCCACGGCGAAGCCCGCCGCGTGCAGAAGCGTATGGTCGGCAAGATCGGCCGGTTCGTGAAGCGTCGAGGCCAGTGACGGGCTGCATACCGGCAGCAGGCTTTCGTCGCCCAGGCAGACTCCCTCGACGCCGGACCAGTTACCCAATCCATAGCGAAGCTCGATATCGGCGCCTTCGGGGCCGAAGTCGTCCGGCCAGATCGCGCTGACCAGGCGCACGGCGAGGGCCGGGTGCGCGCGATGAAACGCGATCAACCGCGGCGCCAGCCAGTTCTGCTGCATCACTGGCGTCGCGCGCAGCGTCACCGTGCGCTCCGCGGCGCTGCCGAAGACCTCCTGCGTGCCCTCGCCGATACGCGCGAAGCCGTCGAGGATGCTTGGCAGCCAGGCCTGCCCGGCCGGCGTCAACGAGAGGCTGCGCGGGTGGCGCACGAAGAGTTTCTGTCCCAGCCGGTCCTCGAGCAGGCGAATGCGCTGACTAATCGCCGCCTGGGTCACGCCGAGCTCGCGCCCCGCCGCGGTAAAGCTCAGGGTGCGCGCCGAGGCCTCGAAAGCCTGAAGCCATAACAAGGGGGGTAGCGATGACATGAAAAAGCCTACGATAAGCTGAGCTTGGGCATAGGGGCCAGATTAATCGTTTGTGACTCGCCTGGCCAACCGCCATCCTGAAGTCGCTTTACCGATCGCTTATCAGGAGTTGCGCATGAGCCAGGACACCGTTTCCGATATCGCCACCATGGATATCGCCCCGGCACCGCCGGTGGACATGCGTGAACTAACCCCCTACGAGGCAGCGCCGCAGCTGCGCGAGGCCAGGGTAGACGGCCATCGGGTCGTGCTCGAGTGGCAGGACGGCCAACAGGCCGAGTTCCCGCCGATCTGGCTGCGCGACCACTGCGCCTGCCCGGCCTGTCGCCATGCCCAGACCTTCGAGCGGCTGGTCTTCCCCATCGAGGGGATCGACATTGCACCCGAGGTGCAGGTTACGGACGGCCATCTGATGGTGAACTGGGCCGATGGCCACACGAGCCGCTTCGATGGTGGCTGGCTGCACCAGCGCCGCCCCGGAGAACCCAACCGCAACGTGACCCCCGAGCGTCTCCCCTGGCGCGACGACTTCTTTCCGCAGCGCGTCGCCCATGGCGACTTCGTCGCCGGTGTCGAGGGCGAGCGCGCCTGGCTGACCGCGCTGCTGCGCGATGGCCTGGTCCTGCTCGACAACGGGCCGCTCGCCGACGAGGAAGTCAGCCGCCTGGCCAAGCGCATCGGCCCGCTGCGCTCGACCAACTTCGGCGCGCGCTTCGATGTGCGCTCCAAGCCCAACCCCAACAATGCCGCCTATACCGCGATCGGCCTGGCGCTGCATACCGACCTGCCCAACTGGCGCCAGCCGCCCGACATCCAGCTGCTCTACTGCCTGGAGAATGGCGCCGAGGGCGGTGGGTCGCTGTTTGCCGATGGCTTCCAGGTCGCCGAGGTGCTGCGCCGCGAGAATCCCGAGACCTTCCGCCTGCTCAGCGAGACGTCGATCGACTTCCGCTTCCAGGACGAGACCCAGGATATCGGCGTGCGAGCGCCCATCATCGAATGCGATGACGATGGCAAGGTGGTGGAGATTCGCTTCAACAACTGGATTCGCGACACCCTGCGCCTGCCTACGCAGACGATCGAAGCTTGGTACCGTGCCTACTACCGCTTCTGGCAGCTGCTCCACGAGCCGCGTCACCAGCTGGAGTTCAACCTGGCGCCGGGACAGATGATCGCCTTCGATAACCGTCGCGTGCTGCATGGCCGAGCCGCCTTCGACCCCAGCACCGGCGCCCGCCATCTGCAGGGCACCTACCTCGACCGCGACATGCTCGAATCGCGGCTGCGGGTGCTGGCGCGAGAGGACTAAGCCGCTTGCAACACCATCACATGATCTTCACAAAACAAGGACTCTTCATGAGCGTATCCCTGAATCGCCCATTACTGGCCCGCACCACATTGGCGCTGCCCCTCGCCCTGGGGCTTGTCGGCACCACCCAGGCCGATGACGCCACCCTGGACTTCGGCGTGCCCTCCTGGCCCGGCATCAAGGTCAAGACCCAGATCGCCGAGCAACTGCTCGAGCCCCTGGGCTACGCCACCAGCAGCCAGGAACTCGGCCTGCAGGTGATTTATCAGGGTATGGAAAGCGGCGATATCGACGTCTTTCTCGGCGGCTGGATGCCCGCGCAGCGCGACATGCTCGCCCCGCGCGAGGAAAGCGGCGCCATCGTCAACGTGGCCAATAACGTCGACGGCGCCCAGATGACGCTGGCCGTGCCCGAGACTCTCTATGACCAGGGCATCCAGAGCTTCGCCGACCTCGACGAGAACCGCGAGATGCTCGATGGCGAGATCCACAGCTTCGGCGCCGGCTCGGCGGCCAGCGAGATTCTCAACGCCGCCATCGACGAGGACGCCTGGGGGCTGGGCGACTGGAGCCTGGTGGATACCAGCACCGTGGGCATGCTCAGCGCAGCGCAGGACGCCATTTCCCGCGAGGAGCCGATCGTCTGGGTCGGCTGGACCCCGCACTGGATGAACCTCGCCCTGCCGATGCGCTATCTCGAGGACTCCAAGGACCTGTTCGGCGAGAACAATGGCGAAAGCGAGGTGCTGACCCTGATGCGCGGCGACTATGCCGAGGCCAACCCCAACTTGGTGGCCTTCTTCGAGCAGTTCACCTTCAGCGCCGAAGAACAGAGCTGGATGATCCGCGAATTCGGTCAGGAGGAGCGCGATGCTGACGAGGTAGCGCAGGACTGGATCAACCAGAACGCCGAACGCGTCGAGGCGATGATCGAGGGTGTCACCCACCGTGACGGCGAGGCCGCCTGGCCGATCATCCAGGCCGGCCTGACCCGTTAAGGCTCACCGCCCCGGTATATCGATCGCCATGACGACCTTGGCCCGGCACCCCTATCGAGGGAGTGCCGGGCCAGTCGCGTCAGGGTAACGTCATTTCGGGGGCAGCTCGGCTTCGTCGTGATGGCCGGGCCACCACGAGGGACGCTCCTGCTCCCACTCCTCCTGCACCAGGTGGCGCAACAGCCGTCCGCGGTAGCAGAGCATCTGCCATTCGGCCCCCAGACGGCCCCGAACACGCTCCCAGCCACCGTCGTCGGCGTGGGTGAATGGGCCACCTCGGGCGATCGCCCGCCGATAGATCGCGACGCACCGCTCGGCGCAGCGGGCTTCATCGAAACGCGCCGCGGTTACCCGCGCCTCCTGGCGCAAGGGGTCGCGCCGCGCCGTCTCGGCAAGCTCGATCAACGCCTCGGCCATCTGACCGACATCGTCCGCGGCCAACAGGCGGCCGTTAACGCCATCGCGTACCACTTCGCGCACTCCCGGGGCTGACACCGCGACCACCGGCAACCCCGTCGCCATGGCCTCGGCCACCACCATGCCCTGGGTCTCGCTGTGCGAAGCGAAGGCGAAGACGTCCATGGCGTGGTAGGCATCGATCAGTGCCTGGCCCTGCAGACGCCCCGTGAAGTGACATCGCGCGGCCACGCCGTGGGTCTCGGCGATATCCCGCATGGTCTGGCGGGCCTCGCCCTCCCCGACGACCAGAAAGTGGGCCTCGGGTAGCGCGACCAGGGCGCGACACACCGCCTCGGCCAGAAACGCCAGATTCTTCTCCTGGGCCAGCCGGCCGAGGTGGCCGATCACGTAGGCCCCGGCGGGAATGCCCAGCGACCCTCGCCAGCGTTTCCCCTCGCCTGCGGCAAAACGCGTCGTGTTCACACCGCTGGGCACCACACTGAGTGCGGGATTGGCGTTGCGCTCGAGCAGCAGGTCGCGAATGCTCTCGCTGGGGGCGATCACCTCGTCGCACAGCCAGGTGTACTGGGTCGCCAGGGCGATCGCGAATCGCTGCATGCGCGGCGAGTCCCCAGGCACATAGTGGGTGTAGTGCTCGTAGAGAGTGTGATGGGTGAACACCAGCGGCAGCCCGTAGGTTTCCGCGGCGCGGGCGGCGGTATCGCCCAGCAGGAAAGGGTGGTGCGAGTGCACGATATCCGGCTCGAAAGCCTCGATATTGTCATAGAGCTGGCCGGGAATCGGGACCGGCAGCGAGAAGTCGCTGCCATTGAAATGCTGCACCGCCACCACGCGCACCACGTCAGTTTCCTCACGTGGCTGGCCTTCGAGTCGCGGCGCGACGAGCAGCACCCGATGGCCCATCTCCTGCAAGCGCTGCTTCAGCCGCTGTACCGACTCGCTGACCCCGCCGACAATGGGCAGGTAGGTGTTGGTGAACATCAGCACGTTCACGATGCGTCATCCTTCACGGCGACACTCCTTGTCAGTGGCTCTCCGAAACCTGAAACCGGGCTATTTTGCAGCGGCGGCACACGACTGGCCATCTCCTGTTCAAGATAGGCCACAAAGGCCCGGAGTCGAGACGGCACATGGCGACGCTGCTGGTAGACGGCATGGAAGTCGGCCCGCACGCCCTGCCACGCTGGCAGCAGCTCGACCAGGTCGCCCCGGGCGAGATGCTCATGCACGTCCCACCACGAGCGTAGGGCGATGCCGTGTCCATCCAGGGCCATCTGCATGATCACCTCGCCATCGTTGCTGGCGAGCGGCCCCGAAACCTTCACCGCCTGCTCCCGCTGGGGCGCGTCGCGACGATGGAAGCGCCAGACCGCGAAGTCGCTGTCGTTTTCGCGAAGCAGCAGACAGGCTTGACCGCCAAGCGCCGCGGGCGACTCGAGCGGCGGCATGCTCGCCAGGTAGCGTGGGGCGGCACACAGCACGCGACGATTGGTAAGAATGCGCCGGGCGACCAGCCGCGAGTCCGGCGGCTCGCCCACGCGAATGCCGATGTCGTACGCCTGATCGCCGAGGCTGAGCGGAAAATTGCTGAGCTCGAGCACCGCCTCGATCCCCGGGTGGCGGGTGCAGAACGCCGAGAGCAGCGGCGCCACATGCCGCCGGCCGAAGCCGAAGCTGGCATTCACCCGCAGCGGCCCCGAAAGCTCCGTCTGATGGTCACCCAGCGTTTCTTCCAGCTCACTGAGTTCCTCGAGAATGGTGGCGCCACGTGTGAAGTAGCGCTCGCCCTCGGCGGTGAGCGTCAGGCGGCGCGTGGTACGGCTGGCCAGCTCCACGCCCAGGCGCGCCTCGAGCTGCTTGAGGCGCTTGCTCACCGCCGACAGCGACAATCCCAGCTCGCGAGCGGTCGCGGTCAGGCTGCCGGCATGGGCCAGACGCTGGAAGAACGCCAGGTCATCGAGATAGGCCACCCACTCTCCACTTTCGGTCAATAATCAATTGAATTATAGGCCCATTATCCATCTTCATAGAAGGGCTAGACTGAGGGAGACGATGCCAGACCGAACCACTACCCCACCGAAGAATACAGAACAGGAGCACACCATGACGCACAAGATCGCCGTGATTGCCGGTGACGGTATCGGCACCGAAGTCATGCCCGAAGGGGTACGCGCGCTACAAGCCGCCGCCAAGCGCTTCAACATCGACCTGAGCCTGGAGCACTTCGACTTCGCCTGCTGCGACTACTATCTCGAGCACGGCAAGATGCTGCCCGACGACTGGTTCGACCAGCTCAAGGACTTCGATGCCATCTTCTACGGCGCCGTGGGCTGGCCCGACAAGGTGCCCGATCACATCTCGCTGTGGGGCTCGCTGCTGCAGTTTCGCCGCCAGTTCGACCAATACGTCAACCTGCGCCCCTGCAAGCTGTTGCCGGGGATCAAGAGCCCGCTGGCGAACCGCAAGCCCGGTGACATCGACTTCTACGTGGTACGCGAGAACACCGAAGGCGAATACTCCAGCATCGGCGGCAAGATGTTCGAGGGCACCGACCGCGAGGTGGTCATCCAGGAAACCGTGATGACCCGCACCGGCGTCGACCGGGTGCTCAAGTACGCCTTTGACCTGGCCCAGACCCGTCCGCGGAAGAAGCTCACCTCGGCCACCAAGTCCAACGGCATCTCCATCACCATGCCCTGGTGGGACGAGCGCGTGAAGGCGATGTCCGGTAGTTACCCGGACGTCAGCGTCGACCAGTTCCATATCGACATCCTGACCGCCAACTTCGTCATGCACCCGGACTGGTTCGACGTGGTCGTGGCCAGCAACCTGTTCGGCGACATCCTCTCCGACCTGGGGCCGGCCTGTACCGGCACCATCGGCGTGGCACCCTCGGCCAACATCAATCCCGAGGGCAAGTTCCCCAGCCTGTTCGAGCCAGTGCATGGCAGCGCGCCGGATATCGCCGGCAAGGGCATCGCCAACCCCATCGGCCAGATCTGGTCCGGTGCGATGATGCTCGAGCACCTCGGCCACCACGAGGCCGGCCAGGCAATCGTCGACGCCTTCGAGGCGGTACTCGCCGAGGCCGACCCGTCGGTACTCACCGCCGATGCCGGCGGCAAGGGCACCACCGAGAGCCTGGGCAAGGCTATCGCCGAGCGCATCGCCGGCTGATCGCGAGCGCCTTGCGTGACGACAAGCAACACATGAAGGCCCGGCCGGAAAAACCGGTCGGGCCTTTTACATGCTACGTGTCACACGTCATATACCGCTTGTCGGTTCAATGATCGAAAGCTCATCTAGCGACGAGCGCGGCGCTCACGCTCAGGAGGCGAGTCGCGCGGCGATCCGCGCCACGTGTTCGCCTTGGAAGTGACAAATCGACAGCTCGCGACCATCGGGTTGGCGCGAGCCGTCGCCGCCGGCCAGGGTCGAGGCGCCATAGGCCGACCCGCCGCTGACCTGCGAGATATCGAACAGCTCCTTCGCGCCGTAGCCGATCGGCACGATCACCATGCCGTGGTGCGCCAGGGTGTTCCAGAACGAGGTGATGGTGGTCTCGTTGCCGCTACCGGTGCCGGTCGAGGTGAAGACGCTGGCCACCTTGCCCAGCAGCGAGCCATTGACCCAGAGGCTACCGGTCTGGTCGAGGAAGGTGCGCATCTGACCCGACATGTTACCGAAACGCGTGGGCGTCCCGAAGATCACCGCGTCATAGTCGGCGAGTTCCTGCGGGCTGGCCTCGGGCGTATCGAACTGCTGGCCGCCGGCCTTGGCGAAGGCCTCATCATTCATGGTTTCGGGCACCCGCTTGAGGGTGACCTCAACGCCATCGACCTTGCGTGCACCATCGGCCACTGCCTTGGCCAGGGTATCGATATGACCGTACATGGAATGATAAAGCACGAGAACCTTGGTCATGACTGCCTCCTTGTGGGTGATCACCGTAGTGATGAAAGAACGCCTCCAGTGTAGGCGACACAGGCGTGTAGAAAAGCGAAGGATTTCGTCCTTGCCGATCGATGGAATCGATTCATTGGCATGTTCCTTCCGACTGAGGCGATGCTATATGCGTTTCACAAAATACTTGGGGAGGGCATCATGGTGGCGCCTTGCCTTGTTTCGAGAAAGGACATTTTCAGGAGTCATGTGATGCTTGACCGGTGGCTGACGCTTGCCCTGGAGGATAAAGGGCCGAAGGCGCAGACGGGCGCTCTGCCGGGCGGCCACTTTCGACTGACCGCGCCCGGCGTACTCAAACTGATACCGGACGCCGTAGGCCCGCAGGCCCGGGCGGTCGTGCTCTCGGTCGGTATTCACGGCAACGAGACTGCACCCATCGAGCTGCTCGGCGATTGCCTGGCGCGGCTCGAGGCGGGGCTGTCGCGGCTGGGCGCCCCGGTGCTGGTGATACTGGGTAACCTCGAGGCGATACGCCACGGGACGCGCTATGTCACCACCAATCTCAACCGGCTGTTCCGACGCGAACTCGACGAGGCCGGCATGGAACCGGACCGTGCCCGCGAGCTGATGTCCGAGGTCGACGCCTTCTTCGCCCGCCACCCGGACCGCGAGAAGCTGCATTACGATCTGCATACGGCGATCCGCGACAGCCGCTATCCGCGCTTCGTGGTCGAACCCTACGGCGAGACTCCGACGCCGCTACAGCAGTGGCGGTGGATGGCGGCGGCCGACATTCAGGCCGTGCTGCACCAGCATCGGCATAGCTGGACCTTCTCCCACTACTCGAAGCACTACCATGGCGCCCAGACATTTACCCTGGAGCTGGGCCGCGCCCTGCCCTTCGGCGCCAACGACCTGCCCTCGCTGGCGCCGATGGGACGGCTGCTTGGCGCGCTGATCGACGGCCGCGAGCCACCCTCGGCCGACCCGTCGGGCATGGCGTTCTTTCGCGTCGAGCACGAACTGATGCGCCAGAGCGAGGCGTTCCGGCTCTGCTTTGCCGACGACACGCCCAACTTCACTGAATTCGCTCCCGGCACGCGGCTGGCCGAAGGCAGCGCGGATGATGGCTTTACCGTTGGCCAGCAGCCGTTGCGGGTGGTCTTCCCCAATGCCAATGTCGAGCTGGGCGCGCGGGCCGCGTTGCTGGTCAGCCCCGTGCCGCCACCGGACGCCGCACCAACCGACTCAGTGCACGACTAACGGCGAACCGCATCCGTCAGGCCGACCCTGCCGAACGCCGGGCGGACTGGTAGAATCGCTCCTTTTTCGCGCCGCGTCTGTCAGGGCGAGGCGCCCATGGCGACCTTATCTCACCCGGAGCCCGTTGCATGGCCGATACCCCGATCCCGCTGGAAGTGCGTAACATCACCAAGCGCTTCGGCGACACCGAAGTGCTCAAGGGCCTGTCGCTCGAGGCCCGCAAGGGGGACGTGATCACCCTGATCGGGGCCTCCGGCTCCGGCAAGAGCACCTTCCTGCGCTGCATGAACCTGCTCGAGCAGCCCAACGAGGGCGAGCTGATCGTCCACGGCGAGCCGATTATCTTCAAGCAGACCCGCCACGGCCGCGAGCCCGCCGACTGGAAACAGGTCGTGCGCATTCGCGCGAAGCTGTCGATGGTCTTTCAGAGCTTCAATCTCTGGGCGCACATGACGCTGCTGGAAAACGTCATCGAGGCGCCGGTGCATGTGCTGGGCAAACCCAAGAAGGAAGCCATCGAGCATGCCCGGGCGCTGCTCGAGCGGGTGGGACTCGCCGCGCACGCCGATTACTATCCCGCGCAGATGTCGGGCGGCCAGCAGCAGCGCGGCGCCATCGCCCGGGCGCTGGCGATGGACCCCGAGGTGATGCTGTTCGACGAGCCGACCTCGGCGCTGGACCCGGAACTGGTCGGTGACGTGCTCAAGGTCATGCGCGACCTGGCCGAGGAAGGCCGCACCATGATCGTGGTCACCCACGAGATGGCCTTCGCCCGCGACGTTTCCACCCAGGTGATCTACCTGCATCAAGGGCACGTCGAGGAAGCCGGCCCCCCCGATCAGGTGCTGGGCAACCCGCGCTCGGAGCGACTCAAGCAGTTCCTGGCGCCCAAGCATTGATCCCCGGGAGGATACGCTCATGATTGACCTGCACGGCTACGGCCCGCGACTGCTGGAAGGGGCCCTGGTGACCATCGAGCTGGCCCTGCTGTCGCTGGTACTCGCCATCGTGCTGGGACTGGTGACCGCCAGCGCCAAGATGTCGCGCAGCTGGCTGGCCCATCGCATCGGCACGCTCTATACCACTATCATCCGCGGCGTGCCCGATCTCGTGCTGATGATGCTGATGTTCTTCGGCGGCCAGATCGGCATCAACCAGTTCACCGACTGGCTCTACACCCAGTTCGCTATCGACATCTTCATCAACGTCAACGAGTTCGCCGCCGGGGTGATCACCATAGGCCTGATCTTCGGCGCCTACATGGGCGAGACCTTCCGCGGCGCCTTCCTGGCCGTGGACAGTGGACAGATCGAGGCCGGGCGCGCCTACGGCATGAACCACTGGCTGGTGTTCCGGCGCATCCGCTTCCCGCAGATGATGCGACATGCTATCCCGGGGCTCTCCAACAACTGGATGGTGCTGCTCAAGACCACCGCGCTGGTCTCGGTGATCGGGCTATCCGACATGGTGCGCATCGCCACCGAAGCCTCCAAGGCCACCCGTGAGCCTTTCACCTTCATGATCATCGTCGCGGCCATTTACCTGCTGATCGCCAGCGTCTCGGAATGGGGCTTCGCGCGGCTGCAGAAGCGCTACAACGTCGGCTACACGGAGGCGGACTGATGGAAGCCCTGATCACCTGGCTGGACAGCCGGCTCGCCGACAACAGCATCTTCACCCTGCAGACCCTCTCGTATTACGGCGAGGGCCTGGTCACCACCGTGCAGCTGGTGTTCCTGTCGCTGGTCCTCGGCCTGGTCGCGGCGGTACCGCTGGCCATCGGTCGCGGCGCGAAGCGGCGCTGGGTGAGGTTGCCGATCTTCCTTTACTGCTATGTGTTTCGCGGCACACCGCTGCTGGTGCAGCTCTACCTGATCTATTACGGGGTCGTCTTCGTCGAGGGCATCCAGGAAACCTGGCTATGGGTGATTCTCGAGAAGCCCTTCGTCCCGGCACTGATCGCCTTCACCCTCAATACCGCGGCCTATACCACCGAGATCTTCCATGGCGCCATCAAGGCCACGGCCAAGGGCGAGATCGAGGCGGCCCGCGCCTACGGCATGTCGCAGCGGCTAATGATGCGCCGGATCATCATTCCCAGCGCCTTTCGCCGGGCATTGCCGGCCTACGGTAACGAGGTGATCTTCATGCTCCACGCCAGCGCCATCGCCAGTGTCGTAACGATCATGGACCTGACTGGCGCGGCCCGCTTCGTCTATGCCCGTTTCTATGCCCCCTTCGAGGCCTTCCTGTTCGTGGCGGCCATCTACCTGTGCCTCACCTTCGCTATCCTGTATCTGTTCCGCTACCTGGAAAAACGCCTGCTCGCGCACCTCAAGCCGGCCAGCGGCTGAGGCCGTGACCAAGCATAAAACACACGTTGGGGACCAGTGTTTGAAAGCGGCCATCCGCCCTTCCGCCTTTCCCGACGATCCACTATGGTGGACTGGTCATCGCTCACAAGGCGATACCACCAACAAGCACAGGGAACCACCCATGACATTACGCACCACACTGAGTCTCGGCGTGCTCGGCGTCGCCATGATCGTCGGCACGGCCAACGCCGAGGTCCGCGACATCCGCATCGCCGTCGACGTGCCCTACGAGCCGATGGAATATCGTACCCCCGAGGGGGAGCTGACCGGTTTCGACATCGATCTGGGCAACGCCCTGTGTGCCGAGATCGGCATCCAGTGCGAATGGGTCGTGCAGGGCTGGGACGGCATCATCCCAGGGCTGATGGCGCGCAAGTACGACGCCATCATGTCGTCCATGACCATCAACGAGCAGCGTCGCGAGCAGGTATTGTTCTCCGACCCCTACATCACGCCGCCCTCCGCCTGGTTCGCACCCGCGGACGTCGAGATCGGCACGCCCTCCGAGGAGACGCTGGAAGGCATGACCATCGGCGTGCAGCGCGGGACCCTGCAGGACAACTACGTGACCGACATGTACGGCGACGTGGCCGACGTCAATCGTTACGCCACCGCCGACGACATGGTGCTCGACATGGACTCCGGCCGACTCGACGCCGTCTTCCTCGACTTCCCGATCGGCAAGTCGACGTTGATCGACAGCGAGGCCGGCGACTACAAGGTCGTGGGCGAGATGATCACCGAACCGAAGGAGTATTTCGGCGAGGGCTTCGGCATCGCCTTCCGCCAGCGTGACCAGGAACTCGCCGATGCCTTCAACGAGGCACTGGCCGCCCTGCAGGAAGACGGCACCTACGACGAGATCTTCGAGGAATATTTCGGCGAGCAGGAGTAAACCTCATCGAAGCATTATCCTCAACGCCCCGGCCAGCCGGGGCGTTTGCGTTGCTGGCTGCGGCTATGCCAACCACAGCCCGATGCCCAACAGCGCAAGTGTCGTTAGCAGAGTCGCAACATTGATGCTCAACACCCGGAGCATCAACTGTCGCTCCTCCAGGGCGTCAGGAAGTTGCCAAACCACCCACAGGGCGGCAGGAAACGTTGCCCAAGCCAGCCAGACCGCCATCGGCAAGGCCCCGCTCAGCTGACCCAGCGCAATCAACCCATAGGCGCCCAGCAACAGCACCATCGCCAAGCGCGAAGCGAGTTTCAGCCCCAGCACGATGGGCAGGTGGCGGCGCCCGCTGCGCCGGTCGGCTTCCAGATCGGGAAACTGGTTGAGCAACAGCAATTCGCTGACCAACGACAGGGAGACGCCCGCGATGGTCATGGCCGTCGCATCAACCTGCCCTCCCAGGGCCACCAGGGTACCCAGCACCATTACCGGACCGAAGCCCAAGCCCGGCGCCAGCAGGCATAGCCAGGGCCGGCGGGTAATCCAGCGGGTGTAGGCCAGCACCAGGCCCACCCCACCCAGGCCGATAATCAGCATCGACCAGCCGCGCAGCCACAGGAAATAGACCCCGATCGCCATTACGCACGCCAGTGCTCCCAGCCCGGCCGCCAGCACCCAGGGGGCCGCCTGGGGCGTCTCCGGCAGCGCCCCGCTTCCCCCGGAAAAAGGCGTCCGACGCGTCAACAGGTCGAGACCCGAGCGGAAATCCTCGTATTCATTGAGCAGGTTGACGGCCACATGCGCCAACAACCCGCCGACCAGCACCAGCACGATGTCATAGCCGGAAAGCATCACCGGCTGGCGAGCCGCCAACAGCACACCCAGCAACCCACAGAGCGGCGCCAACACCAGAAAGTTGGGACGAGCGGCTCTCGCTAGGGCAATCGCCGACGTGGCTCTTCCAGCCAGCCTGTTGGCGCTAAATGAGCGAGGCATGGCCACCCGACGGACCGTTCCGACGCCTGATGGCCTGGCGCATGAAGCCAAGGATCCAGCGCACCATCAGGGTGTCATCGACCGGTGCCGACAGCGACGCCTCGCCCTGTCGCACTCGGTGCTCCCCGATCAGTTCCGCGCGCAGCGCCATCAGATCGCTCGAGTAGGCCTTGGTGAACTCGGGATGGCCCTGAACGCCGAGGAAATGCTCGCCGAGCTGCATCAGGTAGCTGGGACAGAACTCACTGCCGGCCAGCACCCGCGCCTGCGACGGCAACCGCTCCACCTGGTCCTGGTGGCTGACCAGCAGGTCGAGCCCTGGTTGCCAAGGCGTCATCCAGTCAGCGCGCTCGGTCACGCGATTGAACGACAGTCCCACCCCCCAGCCCCGATCGCTCTTGGCTACCTCCCCGCCCAGCGCCCGAGCCATCAGTTGGTGCCCAAAGCAGATGCCCACCAGCGGCTTGCCCGCCTCCCAAAGGTCGCGAACGAAGTCTTCCAGCTCGGCGATCCAGGGCAGGTCGTCGTTGACCCCGAACTTCGAACCGGTAGTCAGCCAGGCATCCACCGCCTCGACATCGTCGGGAATCTCACCATCCAGGCAGCGCCAGACGCGGAACTCGAGCGAGGGGTCGACGCGACGAAAGAGCGCCTCGAACATCTCGGGATAATTGCCGTGGGCCTCGCGCAGCTCCGGTGCCACATCGTCACACTGCAGAAGGCCGATACGCATGGTCAGACCCGCCCTTCCACTGCTGCCACGAAGATATCGCGGTACTGGTGGTCATTGAAGACAATGGGGTTGGTCCCCGAGGAGGGATCGGCTACCGCCATGTGGCCGACCCTGTCGGCCTGGGCGGTGTCGATGCCAAGCTCGGCAAGCGTATGCGGTATGCCCTGTCCTTCGCGCAGCGAAAGCACCCAGTCGATCACCGCGGCCGTGCCGGGCTGGCGCAAGTCGAGATAGCGGCCCAGACGCACCATGGGCTCGCCGATGGCACGCTCGTTGGCCCGCAGCACGTAGGGCATCAGGATGGCATTGAGGGTGCCGTGGTGGGCATCGAAGAGCGCGCCCAACGGGTGCGCCAGCGCGTGCATCGCCCCCAGCCCCCGCTGGAAGGCGGTGGCGCCCATGCTCGACGCCACCAGCATGTTCATGCGGGCCTCGAGGTCCTGGCCATCCGCGAAGGCGCGGGACAGGAAGTCGCGGACGCGGCGAATACCCTCCACGGCGATGCCCTCGGCCATGGGATGGTAGCGCGGCGAGCACCAGGCCTCCAGGCAGTGCGATAGCGCATCCATGCCGGTGGCCGCGGTGATCGCCGGCGGCAGACCGACCGTCAGTTCCGGGTCGAGTATCACCCGGGCCGGCAGCATGCTGGGGTGAAAGATGATCCGCTTGACGTGGGCAGCCTCGTCGGTGATCACCGAGGCCCGCCCCACCTCGGAGCCGGTGCCGGCGGTGGTCGGTACCGCCACACAGGGCACGAGCGCCTCGGCATCGGCCTGTCGCCAGTTGTCTCCCACGTCCTCGAGCGCCCACAGCGACAGCCCCTCGCGCTGGCCGGCCATCAGCGCCACCGCCTTGGCGGCATCCAGCCCCGAGCCACCGCCGAAGGCGATCACGCCGTCGTGGCCGCCACGATTGAACGCCGCCACGCCGTCCAGCACGTTCTTGCCGGTGGGGTTGCCCTTGATCGCGCTGAACACGGCAATGGCGAGCCCCTCGCCACTTGCCTGCTCGACAATGTCGCGCACCATCGGCAGGCCGGCAAGGCCGGGGTCGGTGATCAGCAGCGGCGCGGTCATACCCAGCTCACGGCACAGGCCGGGCAACTCGCGGATACGCCCGGGGCCGGTGAGGATCGGGGCCGGATAATTCCAGCCCATGCGGTAGTGGTCGGGATCGAAGCTCATGGGGCCTCCGCCGTCAGGCATGCTTGAGATGGAAGGACTTGGGCCGCGTCAGGGTCTCGTAGCCGAGCCGCGACAGCGAACAACCGCGCCCCGACTGCTTGACGCCGGTCCAGGCCAGTTCGGGGTCGAGATAATCGCAGCGGTTGGTGAAAACCGTCCCGGCCTCGAGCCGCTTGGCGATGGCCTCGCCAGCCGCCCGGTCGCGCGTGAACACCGCCGCCGTCAGGCCGAAGTCGCTGTCGTTCATCAGCGCCACGGCCTCCTCGTCGTCGGCCACCGGCATGATGCCGACCACCGGGCCGAAACTCTCCTCGGACATTACCCGCATCGAGTGATCGACCCCCGTCAACAGCTGGGGCGCGAGATAGGCGCTACCCGGCGTGGAGAGCGGATAGTCGCCGGGGTCGATCCAGGCCTTGGCGCCGGCCGCGACCGCGTCTTCGATCTGGCCGCGCACGAAGTCCGCCGCGGCCGGCTTGACCAGCGGGCCAAGGGTGGTCGTGGGGTCGGTGGGGTTGCCGAGCCTGAGCTGGCGCGCCCAGGTCACCGCGCGAGCGACAAAGGCGTCGAGGATGTCCTGATGAACGTAGATTCGCTCAATCCCGCAGCAGCTCTGGCCGGAGTTGAAGAAGGCGCCGTCCATCACGCCCGCCACGGCTTCGTCGAGGTCGACATCGGCACGAATATAGGCGGGGTCCTTGCCGCCGAGTTCCAGCCCGGTGGCGATGAAGCGCCCGGCGGCATTACGCTCGACCCGCTCGCCACCGGCCACCGAACCGGTGAAGGAGACGTGGTGGATTCGCGGGTCACGGATCAAGGCCTCGGTATCCTCATGCGAGAGATGCAGGTACTGGAAGACGCCCTCGGGCAGACCCGCCTCGTCGAAGGCTTCCTGCAGGCGCTCGGCGCACAGCGGTGTCTGCGCCGAGTGTTTCAGGATCACCGTATTGCCGGCCATGATCGCCGGGACCAGCGCATTCACGGCGGTCATGAAGGGGAAGTTCCAGGGCGCGACGATCAGCGACACACCCAGCGGCTCGCGGGTAATGTAGCGGGTGAAGCCGGGCTTGTCGGCCAGGCGCAGCGGGGCCAGCGCCTCCTCGGCCAGGGCGACCATGGTGCGCGCGCGCTCCTCGAAGCCGCTGATCTCGCCGCCCGCCACCGCAATGGGGCGCCCCATCTGCCAGGTCAGTTCCTCGGCCAGTGCATCGCGGCGCGCCACGATCGCCTCGACCATGCGCAGGCAGAAGCGTGCGCGCTCCGCCAACGCCGTCTCGCGCCAGGCGCGCTGCGCCGCCACCGCCCGCGTCAGCGCCGCCTCGATGGCTTCGGCGTCGGCCTGTTCCCGCTCCACGTAGACCGACCCGTCCACCGGAGAGATCGTTTTCTGTATGGCCATGGTCGTTTCCTCAGATGATCTCGAAATATCGGTCTAACTCCCAATCCGTGATGTGTCGCCGGAACTGTCTCTCTTCCCACTCGCGGGTCGCCGCGAAGTGATCAACGAAGGCGTCCCCGAACAGCTCGCGCGCGGGCCCCGAGGCCTTGAGTCGCTGGGCGGCGTCCCAGAGCGTGCGTGGCAGCGCCTGATGCTCGGGGTGCTCGAGGGCGTAGGCATTGCCTTCGATCGGCGCCTCCGGCTCCAGCCGGTGTTCGATCCCGTAGAGCCCCGAGGCGATGGCCGCCGCCATGGCCAGGTAGGGGTTGGCGTCGGCGCTGCCCAGACGGTACTCGACACGCTGCGACTTGGCGCTGCCCGGGATCACCCGCAGCGCCGTGGTACGATTCTCGATGCCCCAGGTGGCATCGGTGGGCGCCCAGAAACCGGGGATCAGCCGGGTGTAGCTGTTGATGGTGGGCGCGAACATCGCCAGCAGCTCCGGCATCAGCTGTTGCTGGCCGGCCACGAAGTGACGCTGCAGGTCGCTCATCCCGTGGGGCTTGTCGGCAGCGAAGAACGCCGACTCGCCGCTGTCGGTATGGTTCAGCGACAGATGGATATGGCCGCTCTGGCCGGGATAGTCCGGCGACCACTTGGCCATGAAGGTGGCCATCAGGCCGCGACGCTGCGCCCATACCTTGGTGAAGGACTTGAACAGCACGCCCTTGTCGGCGGCGGCCAGGGCCTCGTCCACGCCGATGGCCGCCTCGAGCACACCGGGGCCGGTCTCGGTGTGCAGCCCCTCGATGGGAAAATCCATCGCCTCGGCAAGCGCCAGCAGGTCGTGATAGAGCTCGCCATGCACCGAGCTTCTCAGCATTGAATAACCCATCATGTCCGGCGTCAGCGGCTTGAGGTGGCGAAAGCCCTTCTTGCGGATCGATTCGGGAGTTTCCTGAAAGACGAAGAACTCGTACTCCAGGGCGGCGCGAGCCGTGAAGCCCATCGTCTCGGCCCGGGCCAGCACCCGTCTCAGCAGGCCTCGCGGGCAGATCGCCTCGGCGGGACCCTCAAACTCGGCGAGAAACAGCAGCATGTCGCCCTCGGCCGGCACATCACGGCAGCTTGCCGGCAGGATGCGCAGCGTGGCATCCGGGTAGCCAGTGTGCCATCCGGTGTAGCTGACGTTGTCGTAGAGTTCGTCCTTACTGTCCCAGCCCAGCACCACGTTGCAGAAGGCGAAGCCCTCCTCGAGAGCGTGGAAAAACTTGTCACGGTGCATGTACTTGCCGAGCATCACGCCGTCGATGTCGACCATCCCCACCTTGACGTGGCTGAGCCCGCGCTCCTCGACGATGCATCGCGCGTCCTCGTGGCTCTGGACCTTTCTTGCCTGCAATCGGCTCATGGCACCTCCTTATCCGGCTTATCCGGCCAGGTTCGCGACACCGCCGCCATGGCGGCGGCAACCCGGGGCGGGCGGCTGTTGCCGCGCCGCCCGTCAACCGGCTCAGGAATAGCGGTAGGGAGGCCCGGCATCCTGCATGGTCTGGCGGTAGTTCTTGAGGATCTGCACCAGCTTGGCGCTGCGCTCGCTCTCCTGGGCGATCTCGTCCCAGAACGACAGCGCCTCGTCCTCGATGGTCTGCCACTCCTCCTCAGGGATCGAGGTCAGTTCCAGCTTGCCGCCGGTGGTGCGGTAGTGCGCCTCGCCCCACCAGTACCAGTGCTGGCGGTAGTAGTGGGAGCTGTCCATGCAGAGGCGGAACAGCGTCTTCAAGTGCTCGGGCAGCTCCTCCCAGCGCTCGGTGTTGGCGAAGTAGGAGCCCGACCAGGCGCCGGAGATGTTGTTGGTCAGGTAGTAGTTGCTGACATCCGCCCAGCCGACCGTATAGGCCTCGGTAATCCCCGCCCAGGCGATGCCGTCGAGCTCGCGGGTCTGCATGGCGACCTCGATGTCCTCCCAGGGCAGCGTCACCGGCACCACGCCGAATCGCTCGAGGAAACGCCCCGCCGTCGGGAAGGTGAAGACTCGCTTGCCCTCCAGGTCCTTGATGCTGCGGATCGGATCACGGGTGACGAAGTTGCAGGGGTCCCAGGAGCCCGATCCCAGCCAGGTCACGCCCTCGACCTCGCCGTAGGCCTCCTCCCAGATCTCCTTGAGCCCGTAATGATGGAAGAGTGCCGGCACGTCGAGGCTGTAGCGCGAGGCGAAGGGAAAGTAGCCGCCGAACACCGAGACGTCCACCGGCGCGTTGATGGAGTCGTCATCGCTCTGCACGGCATCGATGGTGCCGCGCTGCATGGCGCGAAACAGCTCGCCGGTGGGCACCAGCTGGTCGGCGTAGTAGAGCTCGATCTCCATCTCGCCGTTGGCCGCCTTGTTGAAGGCATCGATGGAGGGCTTGATGACATGCTCGGCGAGCGCCGGGCCGGCGTAGGTCTGCAGGCGCCAGCGGATGGGGCCCGACTGAGCATGCACGTAGGGCGCGCCGACGCTGGCGGCCCCGACCGTGGCGGCGGTGGCCACCCCGGCCTTCTTGAGAAAATCGCGGCGATTGCGGTTGGTCATGATCTCGACTCCTGCGGTTGTGGTTGTTGTGCAGCCAGGCAGGTCGTCTCTCGTCCTGCCATCTCCGTGAAGACGCTAGGCGTCCCGATGGATTCGTATGCGTGTCGTGGTCAATACCCTCGATAGAGCTCCGGCAGCCAGAGCGCCAGTTGCGGGAAGGCGGTGATCAGCGCCAGCCCCACCAGCATGATGCCGACGAACGGCCAGACGCTGCGGTAGATATCGCCCAGCGAGATCTCCGGCGGCGCCATGGCGCGCATCAGGAACAGGTTGTAGCCGAAGGGCGGCGTCATGTAGGCGATCTGCACGGTGATGGTGTAGAGCACCCCGTACCAGATCGGGTCGAACCCCAGGCTGATCACCAGCGGCACATAGAGCGGCGCGACGATCACCAGCATGGCGGTGTCGTCGAGAAACATGCCCAGCAGGATGTATGAGAGCTGCATCATCACAAGTATCTGCCAGGGCGTCATGCCGATACGATCGAGGAAGACGTCCTCGATGGCGCGCACCGCCCCCAGGCCATCGAAGACCGCGCCGAAACACAGCGCGGCGAGGATGATCCACATGAACATGCAGCTGATGCCCAGCGTCTGGCGCAGCGTGCTCTCGATCACCGCCATGTTCAGCCGGCCCTTGGCCAGCGCCGCCAGGGTCGCCGACAGCGCCCCCACCGCCGAGCTCTCCACCAGGCTGGTCACGCCCA
Organism: Halomonas korlensis; assembly: GCF_900116705.1. Lineage (GTDB taxonomy): Bacteria > Pseudomonadota > Gammaproteobacteria > Pseudomonadales > Halomonadaceae > Halomonas > Halomonas korlensis. The sequence goes on from NZ_FPBP01000008.1 coordinate 87,482, forward strand.
TCAGGAAGAGCCCGGTCATGAAGAAGAAGATCAGCAGCGGCAGCAGGCCGGCGCGCAGCAGCTTGAGCTTTTCGGCCATCGACATGTTGCGCTCCTCGGGCGGCAGCGTCGGCCCCAGGTGCGGCTGGAAGTGGCAGCGAATGACGATATAGAGCACGAACAGCCCGGCCAGGATCAACCCGGGGATGGCCCCCGCCAGCCACAGCTGGCTGACCGGCTGGCGGGCGATCATGCCGTAGAGCACCAGCACCACGCTGGGCGGCACCAGGATGCCCAGCGAACTGCCGGCCTGGATCACCCCGGTGACCATGATCTTGTCGTAACCGCGACGCAGCAGCTCCGGCAGGGCGATGGTGGCGCCGATCGCCATGCCCGCCACGCTCAGGCCGTTCATCGCCGACACCACCACCATCAGGCCGATGGTGCCGACTGCCAAGCCACCCTTGAGCGAGCCCATCCAGACGTGAAACATCTCGTAGAGCTCGCCGGCGATGCCCGACTCCGAGAGCATGTAGCCCATGTAGATGAACAGCGGCAGGGTCAACAGCGGGTACCAGTTCATCAGCTGGATCGCCGCGGTGAAGGGCATCTCCACGCCGCCCGTGCCCCACAGCAGCAGCGCCGATGCGGCCCCGACGAAGCCGATGACCCCGAACACCCGCTGCCCGGTGAGCAGCAACAGCATCATGGTCGAGAACATCAGCAGGGCTATCGTCTGGTAGGTCATTCGATGACCACCCCGCGGATCCGGGCGATGTCCTTGAAGAAGGTCGAGAGGCACTGCAGCAGCATCAACAGGACGCCGGTGGTCATGATGATCTTGATCGGCGCCAGCGGTGGCCCCCAGGTGGTGTAGCTGGTCTCGTCGTAGCGCAGCGCATAGCCGGTGCTGGAGATCCCGCCGAACAGCAGCGCGCCCAGAAACACGAACAGCAGCAGCATGGTCATCACGTCGACCAGCGCCCGGGTACGGTCGGACCAGCGCGTATAGAAGAGATCCATGCGCACGTGGGAATCCATCTGCAGGGAATAGGCGCCACCCAGCAGGTAATAGGCCGCCATGAGAAACTGGGAGACTTCGATGCCCCAGACCAGCGGGCTGTTGAACAGGCTGCGCGAGAGCGAGCCGTAGAGCAGCACCCCCATCATCACGAAGATCAACAGCATGACCAGGCGCCCCACCTTGCGGTTGAAGGCATCCACCCAGCGTACGTAGCAGACGATGACTTTCGGCATGATGTTGTGATTGTCCATTGGCCGACGTTATTCACAAGCTATTTGAAGTCTTGGCAGTCCATCGGCATTGCCGCAAGAAGCATCAGTATTGATGACGCTTTAACTATCGACAAAACCGATAGTGCACGCCAACGAGGCAGGCAACGGAAGGCTCGCGCCATGGGAGGGCAGGACTTGCCGGTATCAGCCGCCAAGACGCAAGGTATCGGCCAGCCAGGGCAGTTCGCGGGTAATCTCGGCGACGAAACGACGCTCCAGCAGGCGGCGGCTGTCGGCGGCCAACCGTGCCGGCAGGTCACCGAGCTCGTCGCGGCGCGCGACCAGGGTCAGCTGACGGGCCAGCGGTTCGGTGGGCAACGGCGCCACCTTGACGCGCAGGCCGGGCAAGCCGGCCTGGTAGAGGCACAGCGGCGTGGTGATCGCCCAGCCCACCCCCGCGCTGACCAGTCGCAACAACGCGAAGGTGTTGTCCAGGTGCAGGCGCGCCGGCAGCTCCAGCCGGCTCAGCCGCAGGTGTCGCTCGATTGCCTGACCGATCAGCGACTGGGGGGTATAGCGCATGAAATCGAGCTGGCGGGCCAGCCAGCGCATATTGTCCAGCGGGCCGGCGAAGCCCTCCGGCACCACCAGCACGAAAGGCTCGCCCAGCACGCCGTGGCGCTCCAGGCCGTCGTAGTTCTCCAGGCGATCATCGGAAATGATGATATCCACGTGGCGGGTAAGCAGCGCATGGCCATGCATGTGCGAGAGTCCGGTGGTCAGGGTGTAGTCGCGGGTGTGACGGCGGATGACCTCGATCAGCGGCTGGCCGACGGCGGTGGCCAGCGAGTCGACCAGCGCCACGCGCACCTGATGCAGATGCCCACCCTCCCCCGAGAGCAGCTCGCGGCGCGTGGCCCGGGCCTCCTCGAGCATCCTCCTGGCCCGGTCGTGGAACAGGCGCCCGGCGCTGGTGGGCTCCAGCGGCCGACTATGGCGCTTGAAGAGGGCGACGCCCAGCGCATGCTCGAGATTCGCCAGGCTCTGCGATACCGACGACTGCTTGAGCCCGAGCCGCCGGGCGGCGGCACTCTGGCTGCCCTGCTCGAGGGTTTCGACGAAGATCTCCATGCTGCGCAGGTCGAACCCGAAACCGTTTCGCATTCTTCCTTCCTGTCTGTTGTTATTCTTCTTTGGGAGCGTGGCGTTTGCGGCCGAACGCAGCGGTTCCTCGGGTTCATGGCTATGTCGCTCAGGCGCGACAGGGAACTTAAGCCAATGTCTGCCGGTCGACCCCTTCCGTCAATGTCTCAATGAGGTTCCGATGACCGATGTGGCACCCGCCCGTGCCGGGGTTGACCGCACGCGCCCTTCCTCTGCCTGGACCGGCTGGGGACAGTGGCTCGCCCTGATTACCATGACCACGGACCACCTGAGCCGTTATCTGCTGCCAGCTAGCTGGGAAATGGGCTGGGCCGGCTCTTCGATCGGCCGTATCGCCTTTCCGCTGTTCGCCGCCATGGTCGCCTGGCACGGGCTCTTCAATACTCGAAACCCGCTGCGCTACGCCCGCCGCATCCTGGTCATCGGTCTGGTCGCCCAGTTGCCCTACATGTTGATGCCGCGCGCCTCCGATGCACTCATCCTTAACATCTGCTTCACGCTGTCGTTGGGGCTGACGGGAGGCAGTTGGCTGCAGGGCCTGCCGACGCGGATTGCCACCGGCACGCTCGGCCAGGGACGCCTGGTCGCCGAGGTCGCGGCGGCACTGGGCCTCTGGTGGCTGGCTGGGTTCTGGGTCGAGTACGAACATTATGGGCTGCTGCTGATTCCGTTGTACATGCTGGCCATGCAGCGCCTGCATCTGGCCGGCGAGTCACTGCCCGAGCGGCTACAGGCCGCGGCACTGGCCCTTCCCGTGCTGGTCGTTGCCGGTCTGATGAACAGCTCCGACATGGCCAAGTCATTCACCGTCGCCACTTGCCTGGCCATGCTGTTGCTGGCTGCCGGCGCCCACAAGGCCATGCCCGCCGTACCCACCGCGATGCCACGCCGACTGTGGCTCGCCTGGTACCCCGCTCACTTCGTCGCGATCGCGCTCTGGCTATGGGTTGACGGGAGGTTGGCGGCCGGCGTGTGATCCCGTTGCGCGCCAGGCCGTCGTTAGCAACGGCCTGGCCGTCATCGAAACGCCTTCGTTCGTTCACAGCGCTGCAACCTGGCCTGCCCAGTCTGGAATGCCATGACACTCCTCTCTCCAGCGAGGCATGACCATGACCCAGCATCAGCATCCCGGGCACGTCGACCCGGTCCTCGCCGCCGGCGATGAACCCCTGAGCAACCCTTCTACCAACGATACCTTCGGCGATGTTCTCGATGCGCGCATCAGTCGTCGCGGCCTGCTACGCGGCAGCTTGGCCGCAGCGGTGGCCGGTGCCATGGCCACTGCCCTGCCCTTCGGCTCGGTCCTGGCGGGGCAGGTCGCTCCGTCACGGCTTCTCGGCTTCAAGGCGGTACCGACCAGTGTCGGCGACGACGTCGTGGTGCCCGATGGCTACCGGGTGCAGAACTTGATCCCCTGGGGGACCCCGATTACCGGCGATTACCCGGCCTTCGCCCCTGACGGCAGTGGCGAGGCGCAGGGCCAGCAGGTGGGCAGCCATCATGACGGCATGCACTTCTTCCCCCTCGACGGCAGCGCCGGCGACGGCCTGCTGGTGCTCAACCACGAGTACGTCGAGCCGCGCTTTCTGCACGGCGCAGCTGCGGGCCTGGCGCTCGACTCAAGCGGCTTTCCCTGCCAGCAGGATGGGTCCCGCGACACCGACCAGGTACTCAAGGAGCTCAACGCTCATGGGATCTCCATCGTGCGAATCCGCCGGGGCGATGCGGGGCAGTGGCAGGTCGTACGCGACGAGCGCAACCGCCGGGTGACCGCTCTCACCCCCGTTCGCCTGGCCGGCCCGGTAGCAAGCACCGAACACGTACAGACGCGTTACAGCCCCGACGGCACCATGACCCGCGGCACCCTCAGCAACTGCGCAAGCGGTGCCACGCCATGGCAGACCTACCTGGCCGCCGAGGAGAACTGGGCTGGCTACTTTGCCAATCAGGACACCGAGATCGACCGCCGCCAGGCGCGCTATGGCATCGCCACACGCGATACCAGTCGCTATCAATGGCATCGCGCCGTGGGCGGCGCCGACGCGTTCGTGCGCTTCGATGCCAGCGCCCGGGGCGCCTCGGCGCGGGATGACTACCGTAATGAGCCCCATGCCTTCGGCTGGATGGTCGAGATCGACCCCATGGATCCCGCCTCCGTGCCGGTCAAGCGTACCCACCTGGGACGTTTCGCCCACGAGGGGGTGGTCTTCGCTCCCGCCGTGGAGGGCGAGCCGGTGGTCTGCTATTCCGGTGACGATGCTGCCTTCGAGTACATCTACAAGTTCGTCTCGCGCCGGCCCTACCACGCCGCCAGCGCCGATGGGTCGCTGCTCGACGAAGGCACCCTGTATGTGGCCCGCTTCCACGGCGATGGCGAGGGCGAATGGCTGGCCCTGGCGCCTGGCCGCAACGGCCTGACCGCGGAGAACGGCTTTGCTGATCTCGCTGACATCCTGGTCAATACCCGGAGTGCCGCCGACGCCGTTGGGGCCACCAGGATGGATCGCCCCGAGTGGGGCGCCGTGGACCCCCACACTGGCCGGGTCTATTTCACCCTGACCAAGAACCCGCAACGCGAAATCGAAGAGGTGAATGCTGCCAATCCGCGTCCAGGCAACGACCTGGGCCACATCATCTGCTGGCAAGAGGATGGCACCCACGCCGCCGAGCGCTTCACCTGGGACCTGTTCGTGCTGGCCGGCGACCAGCACGGCAGCCGTGATCCAAACGGAGAGCCGCTGGACCAGGACGCCATCCTCGCCAACCCCGACGGACTCTGGATCGACCCCGACCGCCGCGTCTGGATCCAGACCGACATCAGTGAGTCGACACTCAATACCGGTATCCACGAGGTGTTCGGCAACAACCAGATGCTGGCTGCCGACCCGGAAACCGGCGAGATTCGACGCTTCCTCACCGGCCCCGTGGGTCAGGAGATCACTGGTATTGCCATCACGCCGGACCAGCGCAGCATGTTCGTCAATATCCAGCACCCCGGGGCCACCACCACCGCCGAGGCCTTCGCCGAGGGGCGCCTTGCCAGCCACTGGCCGGAGTGGAACAACGCCATTCCACGCTCGGCCACTCTGGTGATCACCCGCGAGGACGGTGGCATCATCGGTGCTTGACCCAGGCCGTCCACAACCATCGAGGCTCCGCAAGGACCGTCAGCCGAGCACCCGCCTGACCAGCAGCGGCCCGAGAACTTCGAAGACCACGGTCGAGGCCACCACCGCCGAGAGCAGCACCGGGCCGTGCTCGGGAAAACGTTCGGCAGCGAGCAACGCCATACCCATCGCGACCCCCGCTTGGGGGGTCAGCGCCAGACCGAGGTTCCCCGGCAGCTCGGCCTGGCGCTCCCGGGCGAGGCGAACGCCGAGCATGCCGCCTAGATAGCGCCCCGCCAGGCGCAGCAGGATGTAGGCCAGGGTCAGGCCGAGCGCCTCGTCCAGGTGGTAGAGGTCGATGCTGGCGCCCGAGAGCACGAAGAAAAACACCAGGAAGGGCCACTCGATATGCTCTATCTCGTTGAACGAGCGGGTGTGGTGGCTAGAGAGATTGGCCACCAGGGCCCCAGCGAGCATGGCGGCCAGCAGCGACGAGACCCCCAGCCAGGCGGAGCTCCCGGCCAGCAGCAGGATCAGCGCAATGGCCTCGACCTGGGTCGGCTCCCCCGGGCGCAGCCGGCCGGTCAGCCAGGCAGCCGGCAGCCCGATCGCGGCTCCCAGCAGTATTGCCCCGCCCAACTCCCAGGTCGCATGCAGCAGTGCCATTCCCCCATCGCCCGACAGCCACCAGCCGAGCAGCGCCATGGCCAGGCCAAAGGCCAGGATGCCCCAACCGTCGTCGATCGCGACGATTCCCAGTAGTAGTCGGGCGCGCAGCCGGCTGTCGCCGCTCTCATGGATCGTTTCGCTGACCGCCGCCGGGTCGGTGGCCACGGAGATGGCGGCCAGCGACACCGCCACCGCCAGCGGGAATCCCAGCGCCAGCAGGCCGAGGCCGACGGACAGCACCCCGGCCAGGATCACCGACAGCGAGACGATCAGGATCAGCGAGCCGGTGCTGCGCAGACGATCCAGCGTCAGCTCGCCGCCGAGCAGGAAGGCCACCATCACCAGTGCCACCTGGATCAGCGGCTCGGCCACGCCATCCAGCGGCCGCGCATCGGGCTGGCTCAGGCCCCATTGCTGGATGACCGCCACCCCGACGCCCACCAGCACTAGCAGCGAGATGCGCGGCAGGCGAGTTCGGCTGGCTACCACGTCGGCGAGGATACTCGTGGAGAGGATCACCCCCAGCATCACCAGGCTGGCCGCGGCAAAACTCGGCTCGACGGGCAGCCAGGAGAGTGTGTCGGGGAGAGTCACCTTGACGTTTCCTCATCGGTCTGGGGCCTGGCGTAAAGCCCCCAGCCAAGCATGGGGACGCAACCGCCTAGTCGACCAGCCGCCCTACCCGGAAGCGCTCCAGCATGCCCTCGGCGAAGCTGCTGTGGGGCCGGCCGGGGCGCTTGTTGTCCCAGGCCTCGCTGGCATCACGGCCGCACCACTCGAGCATCACCGCCGCGGGAGTCGGATGGTCGGCGATGAAACCGGTGACGTCATAGACCGTACCGTGGATGGCCTTCCAGCAGCTCTCGGCGCTATCGTGCCGGGCCAGCTCCTCACGGGTGATGCCCTCAGGGTCGCTGGGGACGACCGCATCCGGCGAGGAAAGTGCATTGACCGAGACCAGGGTCAGCACGCTGGAAAGGAAAGCGATGAAGGCAGTGTAGGCAACGGTATTCACAGGAAATCGAGAACCTCGCTATGGATGCGTGAGCGCGGCACTCCCTGGCCGGTGAGCAGCCGCATCAGATGAGCGTTCATGGCCGGCGGGCCACAGAGGTGTATCTCCCGCTCGGCGAAGCCGGGGCAGTGCTCGACGAGGAAGGCCACATCAAGGGCTCCCCTCTCAAGATAGTCGTGCACCACCACCGAGAAACCCGCCAGCCGCTCGGCGATCGACTCAAGCTCGTCCAGGTAGTAGGCCCGCTCCCGACGGTTGGTCAGGTAGATCAGTAACACCTGCGCTGCCACCACCCCGCGGGCCACCAAATCGCGGGCGCCGCCGACGAAGGGCGTGATGCCGATGCCCCCGCCAAGCCAGAGCCGGTGGCGCCCCGATGGATGACGACCATAGAAGTCACCGTAGGGGCCCTCGACCCGCGCTATCGAGCCCGGCGTCACTGTCTGCAGGGCGTGGCTGGCATCGCCCAGATCCTTGATGCCGATGCGCAGGCGGTCATCGGCCGGGGCCGAGGTAATGGTATAGGGATGCTCCTCGCCGCGACCGGCCGCCAGCGTCTTGTCCAACGGGGTCAGGTAGAGGAATTGCCCGGGCTCGTGGACCAGCCGTCGCCCCTGCGGGGCGAGCACCAGTTCCACCACCCCGCGGGCCAGAGGCTCCACCGCCTCGATGCGGTAGGCCAGCCGCGCCTGGCGCGAACCCAACTTGCGCCAGGCGATAGCCGCGAGGCCAGCCATCCCCAGCAGCCACCAGGGCCAGGTCTCCCCCGCCAGCGGCAGGGCGTGAGCCAGGGCCAGCAGTAGGGCAACGGCTGACACTAGGTGAAGACGCTTCCAGGCCTGGTAGCGGGGCCGGCCGAAGAAGCCGAACGTGGGGGCGAGGAAGAGCACCATCGCCAGCCATGCCAGCCAGCCGAGCCAGATGACACCCCGAGAAAACGGCGGGAAGAGCACCTCCACCGCCACCGGCAGCCCCAGTGGCACCGCCGCCAGCGCCAGCGCCAGAGCGTGGACCATTAGCAGCACGAAGGCGCCAAAGCCCAGCCCGTGGTGCAACCGCCAGAGCCGGGCCAGCCCCCCGAAGGGACGATCCCAACCCGGCACCCGGATGCTGATCGCCGCCGCCAGCAGCAACATGGCGAGCCCCAGGATCCCCGTGACGCGGCCGGTCCAGGCCAGCCAGTCGCCGGCTTCGTTGGCGGGCCAGCCCAGCCGTGGCAGGGCTACCACCAGCGGCAGCAGCACGGCCGCCGCCAAGGCAAGATCGCCCGCCCTCGGATGGTATCGCATCTCCTCTCCCCTGCACCGTGATCCCCTCACTTTGTTGCCCTGCCAGTACCGGGATCAATGAAAAGCGTCACGAGTCAACGCTTCCTTGATCCCGGTCAGATGGGGCCCGGAAACGCCGAAGGCCCCGAACATGCGGGGCCTTCGGCATTCAGGGGGGACGAGCCGTTTCTACTCGAAGCTGAAGCGCGGCGCCGGGGCGTCGGGCAACAGGGCCGCGCAGGCGCGTACCTTCCCCAGCAGCTCGCCGTGGGTTGGCGCCAACAGATTGACGTGGCCCAGCTTGCGCCCGGCCCGCTCGCTCTTGTCGTAGCGATGCAGGTGGGCGTCCTCGATGGCGAGTATCTGCGCGGGGTCGCCCTCGCGGCCGATCACGTTGACCATGCAGGTGGGCATGCGCGCCGAGGTATCGCCCAGCGGTAACCCTTGGATGGCACGCAGGTGGTTCTCGAACTGGCTGGTCACCGCGCCGTCGATCGACCAGTGGCCCGAGTTGTGTACGCGGGGCGCCATCTCGTTGGCCAGCAGGCTGCCATCGGCGCACTGGAAGAGCTCCAGGGTCAGCACGCCCACGTAGTCGAGCTCGTCGAGCAGGGCACGGATGTAGCCATCCGCGATCTGCTCGACCCCCTCGTCCAGGTCCGGCAGGGGCGCGATGGAGTAGCGCAGGATGCCGTCCACGTGCTGGTTCTCGGCCATCGGATAGAAAACCACCTCGCCGTCACGACCGCGCACGGCGATGATCGACACCTCGCGCACGAAGTCGACAAAGGCCTCCACGACCAGCCGCGGGTGGTTGATCGCGCGCCAGGCGTCATGGGCCTCGCCGGGGTCCTTGAGCACCGCCTGGCCCTTGCCGTCATAGCCCTCAGTGACCGACTTGGCCACCACCGGGCAGCCCAGCTCGCGGGCCGCGGCCTCCAGCTCGTCGGCATGCTCCACCAAGCGGTAGGCCGGAGTGGGGATGCCCAGGCGGTCGAACAGCGCCTTCTCCTCGGCACGGTTCTGGCAGACACGGATCGCCTCGCTGGAGGGATAGACCGGCCTGACCTCCTCAATGGCCTGCACCAGCGAGACCGGCAGGTGCTCGAACTCGTAAGTGACGAGATCCACCTTATCCAGGAAGGCCTCGAGGTGCTTCCTGTCGGTATCGATGATCACATCACCGATGCCGGCGCTGGGGTGGCCGGTGGTGTCGAGGAAGGTAAAGCGGTTGGCCAGGGGATAGCCGGCGAGTGCCAGCATGCGGCCAAGCTGGCCGGCACCCAGGATGCCAATGTTCATGTCGTCTCTCCTGTCGCTCGGCTATCACTCGCCCCGGGGGTCGGGATTGTCGAGTACCTTGCGGGTCTGCTCGGCGCGAAAGGCGTCGACCGCGGCACGCACCCCGGCATCCTGCAGCGCAATGATCTGGGCGGCCAGCAGGCCGGCGTTAGTCGCCCCGGGTTTGCCGATGGCGAGCGTGCCCACGGCGATCCCCCCGGGCATCTGGGCGATCGAGAGCAGGGAGTCGAGTCCCTTGAGCGACTTGGACTCCACTGGCACGCCAAGCACCGGCAGCGGCGTCTGGGATGCCACCATACCCGGTAGATGGGCCGCCCCGCCGGCCCCGGCGATGATCACCTGCAGGCCCCGCCCGGCGGCGCCCTTGGCGTAATCGAAAAGCAGGTCCGGCGTGCGATGAGCGGAGACCACGCGTGTCTCGAAGGCCACGCCCAATTGCTCGAGCATCGCCACAGCATGTTCCATGACCGGCCAATCGGATTTTGACCCCATGATCACGCCAACCCGTGGCGCCTGGTGCGACGACTGCATGGACAACTCTCCCGATGATGATGTCGCGACACGCAACGACGGCCCGACAACACAAGCATAGCCGCCCGAAAACCGCGCAGCATACCGCCTCCCGCGGGCCGTGGAAAGCCTCACTGCCTGTCGCTGTCGTTGTCAGGCGACAACGCTTGCACCCTTGTTGCGCCCTCTCGGGACGACTATCCCTTAGTCTTGGGCAATGAAACGTCGCTCGTGAATCCTCACGAGCCTTATCCCGGGAAGGAGACACAACATGACGCGTTCCATGATTCTGATCGCTGCACTCGCCAGTACCCTGGCGCTGGCCGGCTGTGACAACGCCGACGAAGAGACAATAGACACCACCGACCAGGCCACCGAGACCACGGCCGACGAGGCCACGGCCGACGAGGCCGGCGACTTCGAGGCCGGGGCGCCGGAGGACGAGGCGGCGGCCGACGACGAAGGGGCCGCGGACGAAGGGGCCGCGGACGAGGACCTCCAGGGCTCCCAGGAATCCATGCTGGAAGAAGAGGCCGAAGCGGGCACCGACTCCTCCGATACCGCTCTTGAGGCCGAGAACGAGGCTGAGAACGAGGCCGACACCGCCATCGAGGCCAATGCCGAGGCCACGGAGACCGACGAGATGCCCGAAGAAGGCGACGCCATGGACGCGGAGGACGAGCCCATGACAGACGACGCGGAAGCATCCACGGAAACGACCGAAGACAGCGGCGACGACGAGCAGTAAGGGCTCGGACAGCCTGACCTCGAAGCCCAGCAGGCCATGCCCGCTGGGCTTCTTCTGCTCGAGGACCGCACTCAGCCGGCAGTCTGCGCCTGGCGCCGGCTGGCCAACCAGTTGCCGGCTAGTGCTAGAGCCATCACCGCCGCCCCCACGATCTCGACCATCAGGTTGGGGTAGAACACCGCCACGATCGCCGGCAGCAGCACCAGGCGTATCGGCGCCGACATCCGGGTGAACAGGTACCCTTCGAGTGAGGCGGCGAACGCCCCCAGCGCCAGGAAGCCGGTCAACACGGTCCAGGCCACCAGCGGCACCGGCCCGCCCATGATCAGCTCCGGGTTGTAGACCATGAACAGCGGGATCAGATAGAGCCCCTTGGCGAACTTCCAGGCCTGGAAGCCGGTTTCCATGGGCTTGCTGCCGGCGATCGCCGCCCCGGCGAAGGCGGCCAGCGCAATAGGCGGCGTGACGTTGGAGTCCTGCGAGTACCAGAACACCACCAGGTGGGCGATCAGCAGCGGCACCCCGAACTCGGCCGTCAGGGCCGGGCCCACCAGCACGATCAGCACGATATAGCTCGCGGTCACCGGTAGGCCCATGCCCAGTACCAGGCTTGCCAGCAGCACCATCACCAGCGCGAGCAGCAGGTTGCCACCGGAAAACGCCATCATCATCGAGGAGAACTTCAGCCCCAGACCTGTCAGGCCCACCACCCCAACGATGATGCCGGCCACGGCGCAGGCCATCGAGACCGCCACGGCATTGCGCGCGCCCAGCTCCAGCGCCTCCACCAGCTTGATCAGGCCGTTGCGCACGACCACGCGCAACGAATCGGCGGTAACCGACTGCCCTTCACGAGGCGCCATGAAGAAGAACCACACCGCAAAGCGCAGCACCGCCACGGCGAGCATGGTGAGAATTGCGTAGAAGCCCACCCGTGTCGGCGAGATGCTCATCGCCAGCAACCACACCAGGACCGCCAGCGGCAGCAGGAAGTGCCAGCCCGAGCGCATCACATCGCGCATCTGCGGCAGCTCCGAGCGTGCCATGCCCTGCATGCCCTCCTTGAGCGCGATGATATGCACGAACAGGTAGACGGTGGAGAAGTACATCATCGCGGGCACGATGCTGACCTTGACCACGTCGAGATAGGGCATGCGCGTGTATTCGGCGATAAGGAAGGCACCGGCGCCCATCAGCGGCGGCATGATCTGTCCGCCGGTGGAGGCCGCCGCCTCGATACCGCCGGCCTGATGGGGCTTGTAGCCCAGGCGCTTCATCAGGGGGATGGTGAAGGCTCCGGTGGTCACTACGTTGGCGATGGCGCTGCCCGAGATCGAGCCCATGCCGGCGGAGGCGATGACCGCCGCCTTGGCCGGCCCCCCGCGCTGACGGCCGGTGGCGGCATAGGCCAGCTCGATGAAGAACTTGCCGGCCCCGGTGATTTCCAGGAAGGCGCCGAACAGCACGAAGATGAAGATATAGGTCGCTGCGACCCCCAGTGGTAAACCGAAGATCCCCTCCTGCCCGAGATAAAGCTGGCCCACCAGGCGATCGAGATTGTAGCCGCGATGCTCGAGTATCCCCGGCAGGAACTGGCCCAGCCAGGGCAGATCGCCGCGCGGTCCGGCCAACGCATAAAGAAGCGCTACTACCCCGATGATCGTCATCCCCAGCCCCACCGAGCGGCGGGCGGCCTCAAGCACGGTCACCGTGGCGATCATGCCGACCATGATATCGGTCTCGTTCCAGAAGCCGGCACGATTGATGATCTCGTCGAGAAAGAGCACCAGATAACCGCCGGTGATCAACGCACCGACGAAGAACGCCAGGTCGATCAGGCCGCTGATCGGGCCGCGGGCCCGGTGGGGCCCTAGCAGAGGATACATCAGGAAAGCCAGCATCATGATCAGCATCAAGTGAATGCTGCGCTGGTAGAAAAGGCCCAGCGGCTGGATGCCGGCGGAGTAGAGCTGGAACAGCGACAGCCCTACCGCCAGCAGGGTGATCAACCACAACACCGGGCGAGGATGCTTCGCCTGGCTGCCGGGAATGACGGGGGAGACTCCCGAATCGCTCATCTTGGTTTTCTCGCAGGGTTGTCATTTAATCGGATGAGGAGGAAGGGACTGCCAGGCGAATGGTCACGCGTCGATCGGCTGCCAGTGCGCTCAGACTGACACGCGAGCTATCGGTGACCAGGCGGTGATCGACGTTCATCGACCCGACCCGCAGCCGATAGGCATTGCCCGGTACAGGCTCGTCGATGTCCTCGATCCAGTAGCCGCCCTCGCCGTCGGAGACCTGGCGGCCGCGCCCGGGGATATGATCGAGCCCGGCGGCGAAGTCCGGCATATGGCTACGCTGCAATACCATCCGGCCGTCGCGATGACGATAGCAGTCTAGTACCGCGAAGCCCGCCACGGAATGGTTCCACTCCAGGCACCAGCCGGCGCCTTTCGGCATGGGGATCGCCAGCAGGCGCTCGCCCTGGACGTCAAGCACTTCGAGAACGGTCGCGTCATCGGCCTCGAGCGGTGCCGCGGGGACGCTGCCCAGCAGTCCTGCAAAAAACAGCAGGGCGGGCAGCAAGGCCCGCCCTGACGTGAGGCGTAGTAAAGTCATACCGCCTCAGGGACGAAGGTGGTCGGGAATCTCCGCCTCGACCTCCTCGAAGTAGCGGATCGCACCGGGGTGCAGCGGCACCGGAGTGGATTCCATGGTGAACTCCACGGTGGTGTCATTGGCCGCCGGGTGCACGTCGATCAGCTCATCGGTGCGCTCGAACAACAGTTGGGTCAACTGGTAGGCCAGCTCCTCGTCCATGTCGGCGTTGACCACCAGGACGTTGGGTATGCCGATGGTCTGGACATCCTCGTCCATGCCCTCGTAGAGGCCCTCTTCCAAGGTATAGGGCGCGAACACCGACTCCTCTTCCCGGGCGTTCTCGACCTCCTCGTCGGAAAGGCCGATCAGGCGGATGTCGCGGGTGGTGGCCAGGTTCATGATCGAACTGGTGGGCGGCCCGACACTCCAGAAGCCGGCATCAATGTCGCCGTCGCGGATCGCGTCGGCGGTCTCGTTGAAGTTCAGGCGCTGGGGCTCGAAGTCGTCGTAGGTGATGCCGTTGGCTTCGAGCAGGGCTTGGACGTTGAGCTCGGTACCGCTGCCGGGAGCGCCCACGGAGACCCGCTTGCCTTCCAGGTCGGAAAGCGACTCGATGTCAGAATCGGCCAGGGTGACCAGCTGCACGGCGTTGGGATAAACCGAGGCCAGGGCACGTGTGTTCTCGACCTGGCGACCTTCAAAATCCCCGCTGCCCTCATAGGCCTGATAAGCGGTGTCGGCCAGCACCAGAGCCAGGTCGGCGTCGCCGCGCATGATCAGGCCCATGTTCTCCACCGAGGCACCGGTAACTTCAGCGGTGGCCTCATAGCCTTCAATGTGCTTGTTGATCATCTCTGCCAGACCGCCGCCGATCGGGTAGTAGACCCCGCCGGTGCCGCCGGTGGCGATAGAGATCTGCTGGGCAGCGGCCAACGGGGCCGTGACCAGCAGTGAGGCGGCAACAGCATATTTCAGAGTTCGCATGGCATTCCTCCGGTCCTGGGAACCAGGTTTGTTGTGTGGTGTGGAGACGCTTCCTTGCAAGAGAGTGATCGAGCGCCTACAGGTGAAACTAGCACGGTCGCTGCGTGAGAGACCAATCGAGCAATTTCTACGTTTTGAATGATATTCGCCAATCCGCGCATGGTCGACTGCCGCCATGCCCGGCTCGCATGCCCGGCCCGGACGGCCTATTCCTCGACCAGCGCCTTGACCTTTTCGACGATGTGCGCGCCGATGGGAATCGCCGAGGTCGCCGCCGGGGACGGTGCGTTACCCACGTTCACCGTGCGCGGCGTATTGACGAACAGGAAGTCGTCCACCAGTTTGCCGTCGCGCGACACCGCCTGGGCACGCACCCCCGCCGGATAGGGCTCGAGGTCATCGAGTTGCAGGCTCGGGCAATACTTGCGCACCAGCTCCAGGTAACTCTTGCGTGACAGCGAATGGCGCATCTCGGCGAGCCCGGGGCGCAGGTTCTTGCCCAGCACCTTGAGGATACCCGGGTTGGTGAACATCCGGGACATGTCGAGCAGCGACACATCGCGCTTGCGATAGCCCTCGCGCTTGAGCGCCAGCACCGCATTGGGACCCACGGTGACCGAACCATCGATCATTCGCGTCAGATGCACCCCGAGAAACGGCATGGAAGGATCGGGAATCGGGTAGATGAGATGGTTGACGATACGATTGTGGCGCTCTGGCAACCGGTAATATTCGCCCCGAAACGGGCAGATGGTGAACCCGGGTTTCTGGCCAAGCATGTGTATCACCCGATCGGCCATCAGCCCCGAACAGGTGACCAGATAGCGGCTGCTCACCTCACCCTGCGAGGTCGTCACCAACACTTCCTGACGGCGCTCCTCCAGTGCCGTGACCGACCACTCGTAGCGGATCTCGCCGCCCATGCGCTCGAATTCGGCGGCCATGGCGCGGGTGACCTCGGCGTAATCGACGATACCGCTGGAGGGCACCAGGATGCCGCCGATGCCGACGATGTTGGGCTCGCGTTCGCGCAGGGCACCGGCCGACAGCCACTCGCGCTCCAGGCCGTTGGCCGCCGTGCGTTCCCACAACGCCTCCATGCGTTGCATTTCCTCGTCATCCGTTGCCACCAGCAGCTTGCCGCAGATGTCGTAGGGAATCTTGTGGGTATCGCAGAACTCACGGGTGGCCCGGTTGCCGGCCAGGCAGAATCGCGCCTTGAGGCTACCCGGGGCGTAGTACACGCCGGCATGTATCACGCCGCTGTTGTGGCCGGACTGGTGCCTGGCGGGGCCCGACTCCTTTTCCAGCAGCAGCATGCGGCGGTCCGGGTAGGCCTGCTTGAGCTGCATGGCGGTGGACATGCCAAGGATCCCGCCGCCGATGATGATGAAGTCGTACATGACTTGCCCCGCAGTCGGTGAACGATTGCCACGCCGGCATCAGCGTGACCGTCAAGAAACTCTTCACAGCGTTAGAGTACGCCACCGACAGCATACGCGAAGGGCGGCAGTTCAACGTCACGCTGATGGCATCTACCATGACGTAAAACATCATCAAATTGCCACTGGAAAACCCGCGCTAAAGTGACCATGATGTCGGTGTCGCAATCGTTCACTGGAGCCACATGAACACGGCACGTCACACCGCACACGCGGAATGCCTCGATCCTCCGCGAAGCAGCCCTGACCTCGACGTCAGGGACCTGGAACAACGTACACGCCTCATGCGTATCGTCACTCGGCTGATCGCCGTCTCGGATCTCGGCAGCAGGGAGATCGCCCGCCGCGCCGGGTTGCCAATGCAGAAGATCAGCGACCTGCTCTCGGGCCGGCTCGAACACCTCTCCGTCGACGAGCTACGCCTCGTCTACCGCAGCATCGAATCGCAGCTTACTCCACCCTAGCGCGCCAGCCGATCGTTCGAACAACAAACGCCCTGCCGGTCTTCCGGCGGGGCGTTTTTTTTACCTGCCTGATATCCCGAGACCCCTAGGCACCTCAACGACTTGCCGAAACATTAAGCGAGAATTAAGAGCTTGCTAACGTTCTCTTGATCAATGTCAAGCGCCTAGGCCTTGGTCGCAGGTAGCCTCCCGGTATCGCCTTGACCCCAACATGCGGAACATTCCCGCTCAACCAGGCCACCGGAGGCGCCATGGACCCCATTCGCCGCACCCTTCTCGGCCAGCTGGCCCGCCTCAGCGCGGGTGCCGCCCTGATACCGCTCCCCAGCGTTGCCAGCGCCGGCATCAACCAGCAGCCACTTCGTCGCGAAGGCGATCCCAGCAAGCGCTACGGCATGCTTATCGACCTGCGCCAGTGCATCGGCTGCCAGGCCTGCACCGTGTCGTGCCATATCGAGAACGCCGCCCCGCTGGGCAGCTTCCGCACCACCGTCTCCCAGTACGAGGTGGAGCACCAGGAGACCGGTGAGGTCGCCACCTTCATGCTGCCGCGCCTGTGCAACCACTGCGAGAACCCGCCCTGCGTGCCGGTTTGCCCGGTGGAGGCCACCTTCCAGCGACAGGACGGCATCGTGGTGGTCGACAGCGACCGCTGCGTGGGCTGCGCCTACTGCGTCAACGCCTGCCCCTACGACGCCCGCTTCATCAACGAGCGTACCCAGACCGCCGACAAGTGCACCTTCTGCGCCCATCGGCTGGAAGCCGGCCTGCTGCCGGCCTGCGTGGAGAGCTGCGTGGGTGGCGCACGGATCATCGGCGACATGCGTGATCCGGAGAGCCAGATCAGCCGCATGATCGCCGAGCACCGCGACGAGCTGATGGTGCTGCAGCCGGAAAAGAACACCCTGCCCCAGGTCTTCTACCTCGGCATGGACGAGCGCTTCGTGACTCGCCCCGACGCCGAGCCGGTCGCCCTGGAAGTCCTCGATCCCCACGGCCAGGAGATGGGCTATGAATTCCGCCATTGAGCTGCTCGCCCCGCGCTACGACATCGCCTGGTACCCCTGGGCGGTGCAGTACTTCTTCATGATCGCGCTGTCCTACGCCACCCTGTGGCTGGCCGCCCCGGCGCTGGTGTTCGGCAAGCAGCGCTGGCTGCCCACCGCACGCCTGGCGCTGCTCGCCTGCCTCACCACCACCCTGGTGGCGCCGGTGGCGCTGCTCGCCGACCTGCACCAGCCGCTGCGCTTCTGGCACTTCTATGCCTACGCCAACAGCCACTCCTGGATGTCCGTCGGCAGTCTGGTGTTGCCCCTCTACGTGGTCGGCGTGATCGTGCTGGCCTGGCTCGCCTGGCGCCCGGCGCTGCAGGCCCATCGCCAGGCCCCCGGCATCGCCGGTTTCGTGGCCCGCTGGCTATCGCTGGGCGACGCCCCTACCCCGCGCGCCCTGGTGGTGCTGGTGGGCCTCGGTACCCTGGCCCTCTCCACCGGCATCATGCTCTATACCGGCGCCGAGGTGGCCATCGTCAAGGCCCGTCCGCTGTGGCACACCGTGTGGCTGCCGCCGATGTTCGTGGCCACCGGCTTCATCGCCGCCACCGGCCTGATCCTGGTGCTCAACCGCGTGGCCGGTGAACGCAGCACCACGGTCAGCCGCCAGATGCTCAAGGTGATGCTGGGGGCCTGCCTGGTCGCCGGACTCGTCGCCGGCAGCTGGTTCCTCGACGGCATCAACGCCAGCGTCGGCTCGGTGGCCGCGGCCATGGAGTCCGTGCGCGGCAGCGCCGAGTGGCGCAGCACCGCTCTGTGGGGCGGCCTCACCGGCGTGGTGCTGTTCGGCGCCGTGCTCTACCTGCTGACTCGCCCCGCCTCACGTCGCCCGGCACTCTATGCCTGGGCCTGGGTGCTCGGCCTGGTGGCCCTGCACGTCGGCTGGATGTTCCGCTGGGTGGTGCTGATGGACGTGCAGACCGTGGCCCGCCACAGCGCCGGCTTCCACCACTACGGCATTCCCGCCGGCTCTTCCGGCATCCTCGGCATCGTCGGCACCTTCGGCCTGTGGCTAGCCGCCATCCTGCTGATCGACCTCTTCGTGCCGTGGCGCCAGGCCCGCCAGGGCGGCAGCGCCGCCGACCTTTCACCTGCAAACTCCGCCCCTGCACACCCCGACGCCCAGAGCGCTGCGGAAACCACTGAAGGAGCCCCCAGCCATGGCTAAGTCCCCCGTCGATTCCTTACGCCGCCGCTTCATGAAGGGGGCCGTCGCCGCCGGTGGTGCCGCCACCTTCGCCGCCGGCTACTCCGACCCGCTGATCAAGATGGGCAAGGGCGTCACCGGCAGCGCCGGCGAGAAGCCCGAGCACCGCATCCACGGCAACTCCCTGGCGCCGGAGTACACCGTCGACCCCGAGAGCGGCGAGCTGACCCTCAACCCCGACCAGCGCGTGGCCTTCACCGTCTGCTACGGCTGCACCACCAAGTGTGGGGTGCGGGTGCGCGTCGACAATGACACCGACCAGGTGCTGCGCGTCTCCGGTAACCCCTACCACCCGCTCTCCGCCGACGAGCACCTGCCCATGCGCACCCCGGTGGTCGAGGCCCTGCGCGGGCTGAGCGCCTATGGCGACCAGGGCCAGCAGAACCGCTCCACCGCCTGCGCCCGCGGCAACGCCATGATGGCGCAGATCGACAGCCCCTTCCGCGTCACTCACTGCCTCAAGCGGGTCGGCGAGCGTGGCGGCCGCGAATGGCAGAAGATCAGCTTCGAGCAGCTGATCGAGGAGATCTGCGAGGGCGGCGACCTGTTCGGCGAGGGTGCAGTGGACGGCCTGCGCGCCATCCATGACCACGACACCCTGATCGACCCCGAGAACCCCGAGTACGGCCCGAAGGCCAACCAGCTGATGGTGATGGAGGCCACCGATTACGGCCGCTCCGCGCTGCTCAAGCGCTTCACCATGAACGCCTTCGCCACCCGCAACTATGGCCACCACGGCTCCTACTGCGGCTTGGCCTATCGCATGGGCTCCGGCGCGGTGATGGACGATCTGGCCAAGAACGCCCATACCAAGCCGGACATCCAGAACGCCCGCTTCATCCTCTACGTGGGCACCGCCCCCAGCCAGGCCGGCAACCCCTTCAAGCGCCAGGGCCGCCTGATCGCCCAGGCCCGCGCCGAGGGCAGCCTGGAGTACGTGGTGGTCGACCCGGGCCTCAACGCCTCGGCCTCGCATGCCGCCGACCACAACCGCTGGGTACCGATCCGCCCGGGCAGCGACAGCGCCCTGGCCATGGGCATGATCCAGTGGCTGCTCGACAACGGGGGCTACGCCAAGGAGTTCCTGGAGCTTCCCGGCCAGCCCGCCGCCGAGGCCGCCGGGGAGGCGACCCACACCAACGCCAGCCACCTGGTGATCACGAACGATGAGCACCCGCGCCGCGGCCGCTTCCTGCGCGCCAGCGACCTAGGCCAGGCCGAGGCCGGCAGCGACGCCGACGTGCCCATGGTGGTGGCCGACGGAGAACTGGCACAGGGCAACGCGGTGATGGCCGCCGAGCTGTTCGTCGACCGCGAGGTGGAGCTCGCCGACGGAGAGAGCGTGCGGGTAAAGAGCAGCATGACCCTGCTGCGCGAGTCCGCCAACGAGTACAGCCTGGCCGAGTATGCCGAACACTGCGGCATCCCCGAGGCCACCATCGTCGACCTGGCCACCCGCTTCGCCCGCCACGGCCGTCGCGCAGTGGCCAACTCCCATGGCGGCATGATGTCCGGCAACGGCTTCTACGCCGCCTTCGGCATGCAGATGCTCAACGTGCTGGCCGGCAACCACAACCGCAAGGGCGGCAGCGCCGCTGGCGGCGGCCAGTTCAACGGCGTCGGCACCGGTCCCCGCTACGACCTGGCCAACTTCCCCGGCAAGCGCGGCCCTCAGGGGGTCTTTCTCTCCCGCTCGCGCTTCCCCTACGAGAAGTCCTCCGAGTACCAGCGCAAGGTGTCCGCCGGCGAGAATCCCTACCCGGCCCGCGCCCCCTGGCGTTCGCTGGCGCCGCCCACCCTCACCGAGCACCTGCCCTCGGCGCTGGACGGCTACCCCTACCCGATCAAGGCGCTGATCGGCTGCATGGCCAACCCCATCTACGGCCAGGCGGGCCTCGAGACGCTGATCGCCGAGAAGATCAAGGACCCCAAGCGCCTGGGGCTGTTCGTGGCCATCGACGGTTTCCTCAACGAGACCAACCGCTACGCCGACTACATCGTGCCCGACTCGGTGATGTATGAGGTGTGGGGCTTCACCGGCGCCTGGAAAGGCACCCTGGGCAAGATGACCACCGCCTGCTGGCCGGTGGTGGAGCCGCGCCAGCAGAAGACCGAAGAAGGCGAGCCGGTCTCCATGGAGAGCTTCTTCATCGCCACCGCCAAGCGCCTGGGCCTGGCCGGTTTCGGCGACGAGGCGATCCCCGACGCCGACGGCAACCTGCACCCGCTCAACCGTGCCGAGGACTTCTTCCTGAGCGCCGCCGCCAACGTGGCCATGCAGGGTGAAGCGCTGCCCGCGGCCGACGAGAGCGACATCGCCCACGCCGGCCTGGCCCCGCTGCTGCCCAGGCTGGAGCGCACCCTCAAGCCCGAGGAGCGCGGCCCGGTGGCCTACCTCTACGCCCGCGGCGGGCGCTTCGAGGACTTCAAGGACCACTTCAAGGGCGAGAACCTCACCAGCGTCTGGAAGCGCACCCTGTGCGTCTACAACGAGCAGGTGGGCACCAGCATCAACACCCAGAGTGGCCAGCCCAACCGCGGCGTGCCCTGCCACGGCCTGCCACCACTGGCCGACGGCCGCAGCATGCGCGAGGTGTTCACCGAGGAGGAGTGGCCGCTGCTGGCGTTCTCGTTCAAGTCCAACCTGATGAACTCCTACGCCATCGGCCTCGAGCGGCTGCGCATGATCAAGCCCTACAACCCGGTGATGATGCACCGCCAGGACGCCGAGCGCTTCGGCATCCAGCACGGCGACACCATCCGCATCGAGAGCCCCGGCGGCAGCGTAGTGGGCCTGGCGTTGATCGGCGAGGGTGTGATGCCGGGAGCACTGGGCATCGAGCACGGCTACGGCCACCGCGACCTGGGGGCCACTCCCCACGTGATTGACGGCGAGTCCCAGCCCGATCTCGAGTGGCTTCGCGCCGGTATCAACATCAACGACCTGGGCTTCAAGGATCCCACTCGCAGCGTGGACGGCACTTGGCTGGAGCCTATCAGCGGCGCCGCCGTGCGCCAGGGTCTGCCAATTCGGGTAACCCGTATAGATACCTGATAGGTAGGGTTGTTCAGCGAACTAGGCGGCTTGAATATGCGACCGCCTGTTCGCTCAATAAATAATGAACGCTGAACAGCGCCTGCGGATCGGTCCACACCGCCGTCGGGGCAAAGCCGGCGCGTTGCGCCAGCGCCTGGAACCCTTCGACGCTGTACTTGCACGAATTCTCGGTATGCAGCGTTTCGCCCGCCGCAAGCATAAAGTCCCGCCCTCCGACGCGGATCGCCTGTTCGCGCAGGCTCTCCAGGTGCATCTCGATGCGCGACGCCGCCTCGTGATAAAACGCCAGGTGCCGGAAACCTGCCGGGACGAGTTCGGCGCCGAGTTCATCGCGCAGGCGCTTGAGCAGGTTCAGGTTGAACGCCGCCGTCACGCCCGCGGCGTCGTTGTAGGCCGCCTCGAGGATGTCGCGATGCTTGATCAGGTCGACCCCGATCAAAAGCCCGCTACCCTTCGGCAGCAGACGATGCAGCCCGGCCAGGAAGGCCTCGGCCGCCACCGGTTCGAAGTTGCCGATGCTCGACCCGGGGAAGAAAGCCACCGCACGTCCCCCGCTCACTCCTTGAGGCAAGGACAGGCGTCGTGAAAAGTCTGCCCAGACGGCATGCACCTCGAGCCAAGGGTAATCAGCGGCGAGACGCCGCGTGCTTTCCAGCAGGAACTCGCGTGAGATATCGACGCCCAGATAGCGCGCCGGCTGCATCGCCTCGAGCAGCAAGCGGACCTTGCGACTCGCCCCGCTGCCAAGCTCGACCAGCAGCGACTCGGGGCCGGCAAGCTCGGCGATCTCGGCGGTGGCCGCGGCGAGAATCTGCTCCTCGGTGCGGGTCAGGTAATACTCGGGCTGGGTGCAGATGCGCTCGAAGAGCGCCGAACCCCGCCGGTCATAGAAGTATTTCGGCGACAATGCCTTGGGTCGGGCGCTCAGGCCTGACATCACGTCATCGAGAAAGGACGGATCGGCGTCGTCAACATGCTGATCGTGAAAGCGCACGGCCTGGGTCATGGCGTATCCTCGTGAGCACTGTCCTCATGAACACTGTCTTCGTGAACACTGCTGAGCGTGATCCTTCAATCTAGAGAGAGTCTTCCCATGCAGCAACCGGATTCCCCGGTATTGCGCGATATCGTGCTGGTCGGCGGCGGTCACAGTCATGTCGGTGTCCTCAAGCGCTTTGCCATGCGGCCCGAACCCGGTGTGCGCCTGACGCTGATCTGCCGCGACACCCACACGCCCTATTCCGGCATGCTGCCGGGCTATGTGGCCGGGCATTACACCTACGACCAGGTGCATATCGACCTGCGTCGACTCGCCCAGTACGCTGGGGCCCGCTTCTTCAGCGACGAGGCCTTGGGCATCGACCACGACGCGCGAACCGTGCTGTGCCGGTCGCGCCCGCCGGTGCCCTTCGACCAGCTATCGATCAACATCGGCTCGACGCCGCGGGTCGATGCGGTGCGGGGCGCCGGCGAGCATGCCGTGCCGGTCAAGCCCATCCACCAGTTCAACGACCGCTGGCAGGCGCTCATCGAGCGACTTACGCACCATCACCCAAGGCACCATCCCGGCAGGACCCGCGTGGCGGTGGTCGGCGGTGGCGCGGGCGGGGTCGAACTGCTGCTGGCCATGCAGACCCGGTTGCGTGGCGAGCTTGCCCGCCAAGGGCGCGACCCCGACGAACTGGTGTTCGCGCTCTACACTCGGGGCAGCCAGATCCTGCCGACCCACAATGCCCGCGTGCGCGAGCATTTCCAGCGCACCCTCACCGAGCGCCGCGTCGAGCTGCACACCGCGACCGAGGTGGTCGCCGTCGAGGCGGGCCGGCTGCAGAGCGCCTCAGGCGACTGGCACAACGCCGACGAGATCGTCTGGGTCACCAACGCCGGCGGCGCGGCCTGGCTGCGCGAGACGCGCCTGGTGCTGGACGACGACGGTTTCATCCAGGTCGGCGACACCCTGCAGTCGCTGAGCGACCCCGGCATCTTCGCCGCCGGCGATATCGCCAGCCAGGTCAACCATTCCCGCGAGAAGGCCGGCGTGTTCGCCGTGCGTCAGGGCCGTCCGCTGGCCGACAACCTGCGCGCCGCCATCACCGGCCGGCCACTCAGGCCCTATCGCCCCCAGCGCCGCTGGCTGGCCCTGATCAGCACCGGCGACCAGTCTGCCGTGGCCTCGCGCGGCGACCTGTATCTGGCCGGCGACTGGGTCTGGCGCTGGAAGGATTGGATCGACCGGCGCTTCATGGCCCGATTCACGACCCAGCTCAACGACCTGCTCCCCATGCCAGCGCACCAGGGCAAGACGGCGAAACCCAGCCGGGTGGCGCTCGACGAGGAAGAGAGCGCCCAGGCGATCTCGGCGATCGCCATGCGCTGCGGCGGCTGTGGCGCCAAGGTCGGCGCCTCGGTGCTGTCGCGGGCGCTGTCGACGCTTGAGCCCTTCCCGCGCGAAGAGATACTGGTCGGTCTGCACGCCCCGGACGACGCTGCGGTGGTGCGCGTCCCGCCGGGCAAGGACATGGTGCACACGGTTGATTTCTTTCGCGCCTTCATCGACGACCCCTATGTGTTCGGCAAGGTCGCGGCCAATCATGCGCTGGGTGACATCTTCGCCATGGGCGCCGAGGCGCAGACCGCCACCGCCGTGGCCACCGTGCCGCAGGGGCTCGAGGCCAAGGTCGAGGATACGGTGTACCAGATGATGCGCGGCGCCCTGGAGGTGCTGAACGAGGCCGGCTGCTCGCTGGTCGGCGGACACACCGGCGAGGGCCAGGAGCTGGCACTCGGGTTCGCAGTCAACGGCCTGATCGATGCCGGCGGCGATAGCGCCCTGACCGATTCCATACTGACTAAGGGCGGCCTGCGTCCCGGCCAGGCGCTGATCCTCACCAAGCCCATCGGCACCGGTACCCTGTTCGCCGCCCACGCCCGGCTGGGCGCCAAGGGGCGTTGGATCGACGCCGCGCTCACGCACATGTGCCAGTCCAATCGCCAGGGCGCGGCCTGCCTGCGCGAGCATGGGGCCACCGCCTGCACCGATCTCACCGGCTTCGGCCTGCTGGGGCACCTGGTCGAGATGACCCGCCCCTCGGGCGTCGATGCCGAACTCGACCTCGCCGCCCTGCCGCTTCTCGATGGCGCGGAGGAGACCGTCGCCGCAGGCATTCTCAGCTCCTTGCAGCCGGCTAACGTGCGCCTGCGCCGGGCCATCCACGATCAGGCGGCGTGGGTCGACCACCCCCGTTATCCGCTGCTGTTCGACCCGCAGACCGCCGGCGGCCTGCTGGCCAGCGTCCCCGCCGAGCGCGCGGCGGCCTGCCTGAGCGCCCTGCACGCTCTCGGCTACGGCCAGGCGGCGATCATCGGTCAGGTTCACGCCTCGGGTGAGGCGCTGGAACCCATCCGCCTGACCGATGGCAGTCGATAGTGGATAGTGGATAGTGGATAGTGGATAGTGTTAAAGGGTGAGGCCGCAGGCGGCGATGACCCGCGCCAACCCCGCGCGTTCGGCATCGGGATGAAACAGCGGTGCTCGTGCCTGAACCTGGCGGCGCAGCCCCTCGACGAAGGCGGGCTCCGCCTCGGCGCGCAGCAGGCCCTCGCGCAACGCCTGGGTATCGGCCACCGCAAAGTAGCCGGCGTAGTCCTCGCCGAGCAGGCCGCGGTTGCCGGCAATGTCGGAGGCCAGCACCGGCAGCCCTGCCACGCAGGCCTCGCTAACCACGTTGGCGCCGCCCTCCATGCGCGAGCTGATCACCATCAGCCGCGCCCTGGCCATCCAGCGGCGCACCTGCCAATGGGGCAGGTCGCCGAGCCAACGGTAACGCGGATTGCGCGCCATCTCGTCACGGGCATTTTCAGCCCATGTCTCGTCGTGAACGCCCCCCAGCTGGATGACCCGCAGGCGCGACGCCGCCGGCAGCTCGCGCACGGCCAGTGCGGCACGCAGCGAGTCCTTCTCCTCGCGCAGATGGCCGGCTACCAGCACCTCGTAGTGGCCCTTGATCGGCCCCGGCGCGCCTGGCGGCAAGGGCAATGCCGATTGATGCACGACATGCAGACGCGCATGAAAGCACGGCGGGATATCCGCTTTCACCTCGTCGTGCAGGCCCACCAGCGCGTCGGCCGACGTGAGACTCTCGAGAAACGCCTCGGGGTGGCTGTGCTGGAAGCGGTAGATATCGGTGCCGGTGAGCGCCACGGCCAGCGGGGTGTTCGCGAAGGCCTCGCGGCAAGCGCGAATGGCCGCGTGGCTGCGCAGGGCGTGCAACGCCACCACCAGGTCCGGCGGCCTGCCATCGAGGCGGCACGCATCGGCGTCTTCGTCGGAGCCGACCACCCGCACCCGGCAGCCTAGCTCGCGCAGCAGCCTTGCCCAGCGCGTCGCCGTAGCACGATTGCCGGCACGCGAGCCTCGACCCGCCGGGGTGATCAGCGCTATTTTCACCACTGGCGTTTCTCCTCGACGAGGTCGGCATGCTCTCTACCACCTTCAGCACACCCCCCACACCCCCGCGCGCCGCCGACGATCTGGCGGCCATGCTCACCGATGCCCGCCAACGCAGCCTGGCGCTGATGCATGACACTCTGGACGCCCGCGAGCTCGGCCCGCGGCTCGCCATCGTCAATCCACCGCTGTGGGAGCTGGGTCATCTTGGGTTCTTCCACGATTATTTCGCCCTGCGCGGGCTCTACGCGCTGCCGGACTATCAACTTGCCGATGCCGACCGGTTGTTTGATTCGAGCAGCATCGCCCACGACGACCGTTGGGCGCTACCGCTGCCGGCGTGCGAGACGACGCTGGACTATCTGTCGCGCGTCGAGCAGGCCATGCTCGAGCGACTGCCCGAGGGCCAGGCGAGCGCGGCGCAGAGTTACGTCTACCAGCTCACCACCCTGCACGAGGACATGCACGGCGAGGCGTTTCTCTACACCCGCCAGACCCTCGGCGACCCCGCGCCCGAGCTGGGCAAGCCACCGCCGGACCAGCGTCCCGGCGAGATGGCCACCGGTCCGCTGCCCAGCGACGTCGCCATTCCCGGCGGGCGCCACCTGCTGGGCTCCGATGACAGCGTGCCCTTTCGCTTTGATAACGAGAAGCCGCCGATGACCGTCGAGGTCGCCCCCTTCCGGATCGCCCGCGCGCCGGTGACCAACGCCGAGTTCGCCGCCTTCGTCGCCGACGAGGGGTATGAACGGCGCGAGCTGTGGAGCGAGGCGGGATGGCAATGGCGCACGTCTGTGGACCTGCACGCCCCGGGCGACTGGCGAAAGACCCAGGCGGGAATCCCTGGCGCCAATGGCTGGGAGGAGCGCCACTTCGACCGCTGGCTGCCCCTGGCGCCGCATCAGCCGGTGGCGCATGTCAGCTGGCACGAGGCCCAGGCCTGGTGCCAGTGGGCCGGGCGACGGCTGCCCACGGAGGCCGAATGGGAGGTCGCCGCCAGCCGCGTGCCGACGGACGACGGAAAATCGCTGGCACCCGGCAAGCGTCGCTATCCCTGGGGCGAGGCACCACCCGATGCCCGCCGGGCCAACCTGGACGCCTGGCGCCTGGGGCGCGTCGATGTCGCCGCCTTCGCCGACGGTGACAGCGCCTTCGGCTGTCGGCAGATGCTGGGCAATGTCTGGGAGTGGACGGCCTCGACCTTCGGGCCCTTCCCCGGGTTTTCCCCTGATCTCTACCGCGACTACTCGGCCCCCTGGTTCCCGGAAGGCCGCCGCGTCCAGCGTGGCGGCGCCTGGGCGACACGCTCGCGGCTGATCCATAATGGCTATCGCAATTTCTTCATGCCCGACCGCCGCGATGTTCTGGCGGGGTTTCGCACCTGTGCGCGCTGACATCGGAAACCCGGCGGCTTTTGGGTAACATGGCGCCTTTATCCCACCCTGCAAGGATCGCCTCATGCTCGGACGCTTGTCTCTAGTGTTGTCGGTTGCGCTGCCACTGCTGCTTGCCACCTCAATCGCCGGGGCCAGCCCCTTCGTCTTCACCGCCATTCCCGACGAGGACGAGACGCGCCTGCAGCAGCGCTTCCAGAAAGTCGCCGATTATCTCGCGGACGAGCTCGAGGTCGAGGTGCGCTTCGTGCCGGTAAAGTCCTACGCCGCGGCGGTCACCGCCTTTCGCAACGATCAGGTGCAACTGGCCTGGTTCGGGGGTCTCTCCGGCGTGCAGGCGCGCCAGCGCGTGCCCGGCTCGCAGGCCATCGCCCAGGGCGTGGAGGACCCCGACTACAAGAGCTATGTCATCGCCCATCGCGACAGCGGTCTGACCCCGGTCGAGGGCGACAGTGCGCCGGAGGCGCTGCGCGGCCTGACGTTCAGCTTCGGCTCCAAGAGCTCCACCTCCGGCCGGCTGATGCCCGAGTATTTCCTGCGCAACGATTTCGGCGCGGCGCCGGAAGAGATCTTCGAACGCGTCGGCTTCAGCGGCAACCACAGCCGCACCATCTCGCTGGTCGCCTCCGGCGCCTATCAGGCCGGCGTGGTCAGCTACAAGGCCTGGGAGAACGAGGTCGCCGCCGGCAACGTGGATACCGATGCGGTGCAGGTCGTCTGGGAGACGCCGCCCTATCCCGACTATCAATGGACGATTCGCGGCGATGTCGACGCGCGCTTCGGCGACGGCTTCAGCGAGCGAGTCCAGCAGGCGCTGCTCGACATGGACGATCCGGCACTGCTCGAGAGCTTCCCGCGCTCGGGCTTCATCCCGGTGGATAACGACGACTACGAGATTATCCACCAAGTCGGCCAGCAGCTCGACATCCTCGATTGATGACCTCGCTCGCCCTCACCGACGTGGTGGCCAATTACGGCGGCGCGCGCGTGCTCGGTCCGCTCAACCTGACGCTGGCGCACGGCGAGCGGGTGGCCCTGGTGGGCAGAAGCGGGGCCGGGAAATCGACGCTGCTGAGCATCATGCAGCAGCACTGGCAGGCAAGTGGCGCGGCCCTGATGCCCCAGGAGCTGGGTCTGGTGCCCTCGCTGAGCGTCTTTCACAACGTTTATATGGGCGGGCTCGCCAGGCGACCCAGCTGGTACAACCTGGCCAGCCTGGTGCGCCCCTTCCGCCGCGATATCGACGCCATCACGCCGCTGCTCGAGCGGCTCGGCATCGCCGACAAATGCTGGGCCGCGGCCGGCGAGCTCTCGGGTGGCCAGAGCCAGCGCGTCGCCGCGGCGCGGGCGATTTACCAGCAAGGCGACCTGCTGCTGGCCGACGAGCCGGTCTCGGCCCTCGACGGGCCACTGGCCGAACTGGTCATGGCGGCCTTGACCGAGGCCTACCCCACCGCAGTGTTGGCCATGCACGACGTGGAGCTGGCCCTGCGCTTCACCGACCGGGTCGTGGGCATCGCCGATGGTGCGATCGCCCTGGACGAGCCCAGCCGCCGGCTCAGTGTCCAGGATCTGCTGGTGCTGTACTGACATGTGGCGCTCGGCGACCGTTCGTACCAGCCTCGGCTTCGTGGTGCTGGCCATCGCCTGTGTATTCGTCGCCGACTTCGAGATCAGCGCCCACGCGCCCTGGGCGGAACTGGGTCGCCTGTTCCTGGGGCTGGTGCAGCCGGATTTCGAGGCGGTGGACTATCTCGGTGAGGCGATCGTACGCACCTTGGCCTTCGCCTTCGTCGGCGTGGGGCTGGGAGCGGCAGCGGGCCTGTTGCTGGCGCTGGTGTTTCGCCATCTGGTGGTGCGCACCAGCTGTGCCTTCGTGCGCGCCATACACGAGCTGTTCTGGGCGCTGATCTTCCTGCAGTTCTTCGGCCTGCACCCGCTGACCGGGGTGCTCGCCATTGCCATTCCCTATGCCGGCATCTTCGCCAAGGTGTATGCCGAGATCCTCGACGAGAGCGACCCAAGCCCATCGAAGGTGATTCCCCACGGCACCGGCCTGGTCTCGGCACTCGCCTATACCCGCTTCAGCCAGGCCTGGCCGCACCTGGTTACCTACACCGCCTACCGGCTCGAGTGTGGCCTGCGCTCCAGCGCCGTGTTGGGCTTCGTGGGCATGCCCACCCTGGGGTTCTACCTGGAATCCTCGTTTGCCCAGGGCCAGTACGCCACGGTGGGTGCGCTGTTGTTGCTGTTCTATGCGCTGATCGCCACGCTCAGACTCTGGGCACGCCCGCGCCTGCTGCCGTTCTACCTGCTGGCCGCACCCTTCCTGCTCGGCGACGGCCTGCCAATTCGCTGGCAGAACGTCTCGCGGTTCTTCACCGAAGACATCGTTCCCGAACCGCTGCGCCAGGGCGAAGGGCTCGCGGGGCTCGTGCCCTGGCTGGGCGACCTGCTCGCCAACGAGGCGCTGCCGGGCATCTGGAACACCCTGGTACTGACCCAGATCGCGCTGGTGGCGACTGGCCTTCTGACGCTCGCGCTGTATCCGCTGGTTTCTCATCATTTCACGGGGCGCCACTTCACCGGCCGGGTGCGCGGTGCGCTGGGCCACGGCGTACTGGTGGTGATGCGCTCGACCCCGGAGTACCTGCTGGCCTTCATTCTGCTGCAGCTCTGGGGGCCATCGATGCTGCCGGCGGTGGTGGCGCTGGCGATCCACAACGGCGGCATCATCGGCCATCTGATCGGGCGGCGCAGCAACGAGGTGTCGCTTCGCCCCGATGCGCCACGCGGCATCGAGCGCTACGCCTTCGAGCTCACCCCGCGTCTCTACGGTCCCTTCCTGGCCTTCCTGTTCTACCGCTGGGAAATCATCATGCGCGAGACCGCCATCCTCGGCATTCTCGGCATCGCCACCCTGGGGTTCTACGTCGACAGCGCGATCCAGGAGATCCGCTTCGACCGGGCCATGGTCTTGATCGTGATCACCGCCCTTCTCAATATTGGTGTGGACATCCTCGCTCGCCGTCTGCGCAACCGCCTGCGCCTGCGACATACCGCTCAGAGCGAACCATGATGGCCGAGTGTGCCGATACACAAGCTGGCGCATCGTCGGTTCATTGCAACAATCATTGACCTAAAGACAAGGCGAGCGTGGCGATGCCTTTCCACAGTGACAATGTCTTTATACCAAGAGGAGAAATCGTATGGATCTAGGAATCGCAGGACGCTGGGCCGTGGTATGCGCCGCCAGCAAGGGATTAGGTAAGGGTTGCGCCAAGGCATTGGCAGTGGAAGGCGCCAATCTGGTCATCAATGCCCGTGGGAAGGCCGACCTGGAAGACGCAGCGCAGGAGTTTCGCGCCTGTAACCCGAACATCGAGGTGCATGTCGTCGCGGGCGACATCGGCACCGAGGCCGTACGCTCGGCCATGCTGTTGGCCTGCCCGCGCGTGGATATTCTGGTCAACAACAACGGCGGGCCACCCCCGGGGGATTTTCGCGACTGGAGTCGTGACGACTGGCTCAAGGCGGTGGACGCCAACATGGTCACCCCGATCGAGCTGATCAAGGCCACCGTGGATAGCATGGCCGACAACGGCTTCGGGCGCGTCGTGAACATCACCTCGGGGGCAGTGAAGGCGCCCATCGATATCCTGGGACTCTCCAACGGCGCTCGAAGTGGCCTGACCGGTTTCATCGCCGGCCTGGCCCGCCAGCCGAGCCTGGCGGCGAACAACGTCACAATCAACAACTTGTTGCCAGGCGCCTTCGACACTGAGCGACTGCGAAATAATCTCTCCACCACAGCGCAGAAAACCAACCAGGACCTGAACCTATTACGCGAACAACGTGTCCAGGGGATACCCTCGCGCAGATTCGGCACAGCAGATGAGTTCGGTGCCTTTTGCGCCTTTCTTTGCAGCGAGCAGGCCGGCTATATGACGGGACAGAACCTGCTGCTCGATGGCGGCAGCTATCCCGGCACGTTCTAGCGAAACCCAACTCGGCTTCTATCTGGAATTCTGGTCAGGTGAGCCGAGCATTCCAGGTGACTCTCGAGCAAGCCAATGCCACCCGTATTGACGGGCGGCATTGGACCCTTCTCTTGCTGACTTCGTTACAGACCGGATGCCAGGGACGG
Organism: Halomonas korlensis; assembly: GCF_900116705.1. Taxonomy (GTDB): domain Bacteria; phylum Pseudomonadota; class Gammaproteobacteria; order Pseudomonadales; family Halomonadaceae; genus Halomonas; species Halomonas korlensis. The sequence goes on from NZ_FPBP01000008.1 coordinate 119,279, forward strand.
TTCGTGGGCCGGCTGGATGTTCTGGTTCATCCTGAACAGGTTGGTCGGGTCGTAGCGGCCCTTGAGCTCTACCAGCCGCTGATAGGTAGCCCCATAGGCGAACTCGATGCGGTCGGCCTCTTCCTCGGTGAGAAAATTGATATAGGCCCCGCCACTGGCAAACGGCTGTGTCCTGGCGAAGAAGTCCCGCGCCCAGCCGATGCACTTTTCATCTCCCTCCGGGGTTTCCCAACGGGCATGCACGTTCATCACGTAGTTGGCATCACGGCTCGAATAGGCCATCGCCTCGGGTGACGGCCGGGTCGTCTGGCCCCCGATGGTGCCGACGAAGATCTCGCAGTGCGGCGAGGGCAGCGTGTCGACGTATTCGATGATGGCATCGATGGCGCCGGCTTCGAGCTGCGTGAAGTTATGCGACTTCCAGTAGTTGCGTGCACCCGGCGCCAGCAGCGGGTCGAAGGCCTGTTGCCAGGCAACGTAAGGCTGCACGCCGACATGCTCGCCGAGCACCGTGCCGAAACGACGCAGCGGCTCGATCAGCTGCGCGCCGGTGTCGGGGTCGCCGGCATAACACAGGGCGAGAGCGACGATCGGCGTGCCGTGCACCTGGTCGGGCAAGAAGGACAACGGCGGCGCCTGGCGCGTCACCATCCAGACGTTGAGCTCCTCGGGCATGGTCTGGGTGAAATCGGCAAATTTCTGGATCACCGCGCCGGCCTGCTCGAACGGGAAGACGATAAGCCCGCTGAGCACCTCCGGCCCGACGGGGTGCAGCTGGAACTCGAAGCGGGTGACGATACCGAAGTTTCCGCCGCCGCCGCGCAGTCCCCAGAAGAGATCGGGGTTTTCCGACTCGCTGGCGTGTATCTGCCGGCTGTCCGCCGTGACGACATCCGCGCCCAGCAGGTTGTCGATGGTCATGCCGTACTTGCGGCTCAACCAGCCGAAGCCGCCGCCGAGCGTCAGGCCGGCCACACCAGTGGTCGAGTTGATCCCCAGGGGCGTGGCCAGGCCGTGCTCCTGCGCGGCCACATCGAAGTCGGCCAGGGTACAGCCCGGCTCGACGCTGGCACGCCGGGTCTCGGGGTCAATACGCACCTGCTTCATCAACGAAAGGTCGATCAACAGCCCATCATTGCAGACCGCATTGCCGGCGATGTTATGGCCGCCGCCGCGAACAGACGCGATCAGGTCGTGCTCGCGCGTGAAATCAACGGCGCGCATCACATCGTCGGCCGAGCTACAGCGGGCGATGAGCGCGGGCCGGCGGTCGATCATGGCGTTCCAGATCTGGCGGATGTCGTCGTAGTTGTCATCGTCGGGCGTCAGCACCTCACCTGCGAAGTGCGCTCTGAACGCGTCGATGGCGGTTGGGGGAAGTGTTTTCATGGTTGCCTCCGTGGCTCGTGCCCCCGTTCGCCAGGCCGAAGCAGGGAAGCCGCCGGCCAGCGAGGCGGGCAATAAGGTCGAACGGGCCGGCGATCTTTACCGGCCCTGCCGTTAGTTCCAAGCACGCAGATGGTGATTGGCCATATCAGTGTAGGAACAACGAGTCAACACCCCGCTATACCGATTTCGCCTAGACAAAGTTCGGCATCGAATAATGTGTTTTCACCTCCCCTCGCCGGCCTCTCCTCGGTGTGACTGAAAAGCTCGCCATGAAAAACGTCCCGCCGGGAACCGACGGGACGTTGTCTTGCGGCTGAATGTCAGCCATTGCCGCACGGGGCCGGCGTTACTCCGGCAGGTCGGTCACCGCCCCCAGGGAGGCGGAACTGACGGTTCTGGCGTACTTGGCCAGCACGCCGCGGGCATAGCGCGGCGCCGGCTGCTGCCAGGCCGCCCGGCGACGCATCAGGGTGTCGTTGTCGATGTTGACCTCGATGATATCCGCCTCGGCATCGATGGTAATGATGTCTCCGTCCTCGACCAGCGCCAGGGGCCCGCCGTCGAAGGCTTCGGGGGTCACATGGCCGACCACGAAGCCGTGGCTGCCCCCCGAGAAGCGCCCGTCGGTGATCAGCGCCACCTCGCTGCCGAGTCCGCGCCCCATGATCGCCGAGGTCGGCGTGAGCATCTCGCGCATGCCCGGGCCGCCCTTGGGGCCTTCGTAGCGGATCACCACCACGTCGCCGGCCACCACGGTGCCGTCGTTGATGCGCGCCTGAGCCTCCTCCTCGGAGCCGAACACCCGGGCGCTGCCGGTGAAGTGGGTACCTTCCTTGCCGGTGATCTTGGCCACCGCGCCCTCGGGCGCCAGGTTGCCGTAGAGCATGCGCAGGTGGCTTTCGGCCTTCACCGGCGCGTCCAGCGGCGAGATGATCTTCTGCCCGTCGGGATACGGGGCCACCTCGGCGAGGTTGTCGGCCAGGGTCTTGCCGGTCACCGTCAGGCAGTCTCCATGCAGCATGCCGGCATCAAGCAGCATCTTCATCATCGGCTGGATGCCGCCGATCTCGACCAGCTCACTCATCATGTAGTGGCCGCTGGGCCGCAGGTCGGCGAGCACCGGCACCCGCTTGCCAAGGCGAGTAAAGTCATCGAGCGAGAGCTCCACGTCGATGGTGCTGGCCATGGCGATCAGATGCAGCACCGCATTGGTCGAGCCGCCGAGCGCAATCACTACGGTGATGGCATTCTCGAAGGCCTCGCGGGTCATGATGTCCGAGGGCTTGATGTCGCGCGCCAGCAACTCGAGTACGGCCTCGCCCGCCGCATGACAGTCATCGCTCTTGGCCTGGGAGACGGCGTTCTGCGCCGAACTGCCGGGCAGGCTCATGCCCAGCGCCTCAATGGCCGAGGCCATGGTGTTGGCGGTGTACATGCCGCCGCAGGAGCCGGGGCCGGGAATCGCCGTCTCCTCGATCTGCTTGACCTGAATGAGGTCGAGATCGCCGCGGCTGTGGGCGCCCATGGCCTCGAACACCGAGACGATGTCGGTGTGGCCCTTGCCCGGCAGGATGGTGCCGCCGTAAACGAAGACGCTGGGACGGTTCAGGCGCGCCAGCCCCATCATGCAGCCCGGCATGTTCTTGTCGCAGCCGCCGATCGCGACCACCCCGTCGAAGCCTTCGCACGCGGTCACCGTCTCGATGGAGTCGGCGATCACTTCCCGCGACACCAGCGAGTACTTCATGCCCTCGGTGCCGTTGGCGATGCCGTCGGAAATGGTGATGGTGTTGAAGATGACCCCCTTGCCGCCGGCGGCATCGGCGCCGTCGCTCGCACGCCGCGCCAGCTCATCGATGTGGCTGTTGCAGGGCGTGAGGTTGCTCCAGGTCGAGGCAATGCCGACCTGCGGCTTGGTGAAATCCTCGTCGGTAAAGCCCACCGCCCGCAGCATGGAGCGGCTGGCGGCCTTGCCGGGGCCATCCACTACCTGGGACGAATGACGACGACGGGAATCCTGGGGGGTATCGGACATGGGGCGCTCTCCTCTTCTTGTCCTGCAACTTGCAATGACACGGTTTCTTGTAATGACAATGTGTTTTTTACAAAGACACGGTCATCGAACGTTATCGTTTTGCTGAAATGGTTTTGCTGTAAGGGTCTTGCTGGAATAGTCTCGCCATAGAGTACCCGCTGTCGGTGCCTGACGGAACGCTTTGGGTGACTCGGTGGCGTGTCAGTGGTTCAAAAAGGCGAGGCGAGGCGCCGATGAGCAGCCTGGCCCTCGCCAATGTTCAGCCTGAAAAGTTCAGCCCGAATAGACGGCGTCGTGAAACGCCCGCTCCCGCGCTACCGTCTCGTGAAAACGCTCGACCATGCGGGCGAACTCGGTTTCATCGAGCGTCTCGGCGATCTCCTCGAGACGGCGACGCAGCCAGGCAACGAAGGTCTGAAAGGCCTGACTGTCGTGCAGGCCGACCCACTCGTCGTACAACGGATGCAATATCTCGCCCCGGGTGATGCGCGTGGCCCAGCCAAGGTAGAGCCACTCGGTGACCACCAGCACCGCGAGCATCTGCGCGTAGCTCTCGCTGGCCCCCGTCTCGCGCAGCAGTTGCTGGAAGGACGCGGTGGCCGGCAGATATTCCGGAGCGTTGCGGTCGGTCTCCGGCACGCCGAAGGTCTCGAAGGTGCGCTGGAAGACGCTGTTCTCGTCGCTGGTCAGCATCCCCACAAACTGACCCAACACCACGCGGTCCGCCATTCCCGGCGCATGACCGATGGCATGGCCGAGCAAGGCGGTGAAGGGGTCGACGAAGCCGTAGTCCTGCACCATGTAGTCGGCGAAGGCCTCACCGGGGAGGCTGCCCTCCGCCAGCGCATCGAACAGCGGATGGTTCACCACCGCCGACCAGTCGGGCTCGCTGGTCTCGCGCAGCCAGTCGGTGAGGCGTGGCGCGCTGCGTTCGGCGGCCCAGGCCGCGTAGTCGGTTCGGGGCATCGACATGGCGTCAGCTCCGCTCTGTGGTGGAATTAGGGGTGCTGGAATGAAGAACGACGGATTGAGGGGCGGGTCGCCACCAGGCGATCAGCAGGCTGACCAGGGTCGAGGCCAGCAAGGCGCCCAGAAACGGCGCGAGCGTCGGCACGCCGGCCGGAAAGCTCGCCGCCAGCACGCCGGCGCCAAGACTGCCCTGGGCGATCCAACCGGGCAGGATGGCGCCCAGCATACCCGCCACGCCGCCCGCCACCGCGGCCAGCGGGCTCATGCGCGGCCAGAGCCCCAGCAATACCGGCACGATGATGGCGGCACAGAGCAGATCGGCGATCAGGAAGAGTCGCAGCACCGAGTGGCCCTGCAGCGCCACGATCACCACCGGGATCATCAGCACCACCGTGGCCAGGCGGGCTGCGGTGATCGACAGACCCCGCTTGCCGGAGCTCGCCACCACCAGCGAGGCGATGCCGCTCTGCAAGCTGTCGACGCTCGAGACCACCAGCGAGACCGCCAGCACCAGCGCCGGCAAGGCCAGCCACTCGGGCGCCGCGGCCAGCAGGGCGAAGAAGGGAATCGGTGGCTCGCCCAAGGCCAGGCCGCTCATCGCGGCGAGCATGCCGAGGCCCCCGACCACTGCCACCACCACCACGGTAATGCCGCTGCCCAGCCAGGCCCCGTGCGCCAGCGCACGGTCGTCGCGCGCCGCCCAGACGCGCTGCCAGTAGCCCTGGTGAAAGAGGTTGGCCGCGGTGACGGCGATCACCAGCGTCAACGCCACACTTAGCGCGCTGCCCACGGGGATCGACGGCATGGTGACGTCCGCCGGCATCGCCGGCAGCCGGGTCAGCGCCACGCCGCCGACCAGCGCCAGCAGGGCCAGCAACAGCCAGGCCTGCCAACGGTCGGTCGCCAGACTCGCGCGCAGACCGCCGATTGCCGTATAGACCAGCGTGGTCAAGGCGACCCCAATGACCACCAGCGACGGCGGTACATCAGAGAGCAGCGCGGTAATCGAGCCGATGGCGGTGAGCTCCGCGGTTAAAAAGCACGCCATGTAGAGGACCGAGACCAGCGACACCCAGCGGCGCACCCCGGCGCCGTAGCACGCCTCGGAAAACTCACCGATGCTGCGTCCTTCGGGCAGATGACGGCGGATGGCGGGACCGTAGCGGGCCAGCACCAGCAGTGGCAACGCCGAGCCGATGGCGTAGCCGGCCAGCGCCAGCGGGCCGACGAAGGCACCGATCTCGGGCGGCGCGAAGAGGATCCAGGCCCCCATGCCGGAGGCCAGGAACGATAGCCCCAGGGTCGAGGCGCTCTGGGAGTTGCGGGCGGTGATGTAATCGTCGAGGGGGCCATCGGCCCGGCGGGCCTTGAGGCCCAGGAAAGCAAAGCACAGCAGCGCCGCGCCGAGCACGGCAGACGTCAGGTAAGGCATGTCGCACTTCCTCCGCCGGTATGAACCGGATCAGGTTCCAGGGTCGGCGCCTTGCGGCACCCTCTCAGCCCCCCTCGTCATGCGACGAGGCGGGACTCCCCTGGCGACAATGAATGGATTGTGGGATTGAAGCTCACGTTGCGGCCAGCGGGGCCGACATAACGTTCAATCCATGAGGATGATATACCAACGCCCGCCCATGAACGACCACCGGCGCCGGAAAACTCTCGCCGCCCTATACCTAAGCCAAGGAATATGCCTTGGGCAACCAGTCCGTCAGAAAGGAATTCTCGTTAAAAAGAGGGCTGGTGAGCATGGTTCATGCCGTTGTGATCATTTGGACCGCACCTGAACTATGCCGGCCTCGCCTCCTCGAAAAGCTCTGCAGGTATTGGATACTCGAGCTCCCAGGTCATGGCGATGGGGCGGTCTCCCTGATAGCTCTTCAGCGCCTTGGCCGGTCCCAAGAAAATAAAAGGCGCCGTCTCTCCATCGATACGCTTGGTGAGCCGAGCGAAGAACAAGATGGTATAGCCGCGCTCTTCGAAATGGAGATAGTTTTGGCCGGTACCGCTGAACTGAGTGGTATTCGACTGGCTCTCCCAGTGCAGCAGCGTTCGGCTAATGGGGTAGTCGCGATAGCGCGTGGTGGGAGAAAAATCACGCTCGTCCTTCTGGAAGGTTACCAAGTGAATGTAGGTGCGAAGTTCGCTAGCGTGAATCACACCCAGCCCGGTCGACCCTGGCTTCTCCAGGCTGGCCAGGCCTAAAGCCGCCTTGATCTCGGCGGTGCCGTAGTCAGCATGTAGCTGAAGCCCGCAGTCGAACGGTAGATCGTCGAGAGAATGTAGCGGCACCCGCTGATGGGCTCGCCGCCAGACGGCAATCTCTGCAGCATCGGCCGCCACACTGGGGTTGGCACGCCACTTCTGCAGAGATTGCTGGAGGCTATCGACGCCAACCAGACCGCCCTTCCGGCCCCACAAGAGATAGTGCAGCGCCGTCTGCTGCGCGACGTCGTAGCGCTCCATGGTTTCCTGAACGCTGCTATCCAGGCGGCCGAGAGTTTCGACGGCCGAGAGCAGCTCAGGATCGCTCCGCAAAGCGATACGCGGTAGCGCCTTTCTGGCTTGCGTGAGGTCCGGGTCGTTGGGGGAAGCTTCTCGGTAGGCCATTGCCTTCCATTCTGACCAACTACGCCTGGCCAGGAGTTGCAAGGGAGGCAGCCCAGTGACTTCGATAAAGCGCCCGAAGGTCAGAGGCTGACCAACTTCTTGCTGCCATGTCCGGATCGCTTCGGGAATAAAGTGATTGAGATCGGCAAGCACCGACCGAATTTTAGCCAGCACACGCTCTCGTGCCACACGCTCAAGCTGAATGTTGCAACCCGGTGGCAGACTCGGGAAGTCGGCTTCGACTTCCCGATCCAGCCGCTGGCGCTGTCTCGACAACAGTGCGGTGAACTTGGTATCAAGGCGGTAACGGCGATGGGTCTGCCCCACAAAATCGAGCACGGTTAGACAGTCTTTACCCGGCGCGTGGCGAAGACCACGCCCAAGTTGCTGCAAGAATACCGTGAGGCTCTCGGTGGGCCTTAAAAACATCACCAAATTAATATCAGGAACATCCACTCCCTCACTAAGCACATCGACGGCAAACAGAAAGGGCAACCGGCCTTCGCGAAAGTCGCGCAACCGCTCATTTCGGACATCAATTGGCGTGCTACCCAGCAACACCGCCGCAGAGTAAACTCCGCCAATACTATTGAAACACCGCGCCATATACTCGGCGTGCCGAACACCAACACAGAAGCCGATCGCACGTACGCCGGTCAAGTCCGGCTGATAACGCTGAAGCGCTTGCAAGACGGTGTCGACCCGCTGGCGGGCACGAAAGTCGTCTCCGGTCAGCAGGTTCTCCAACTGACGAGCGTCATAGCGCCCATTACGCCACAGGCTGTCGTCGCTGAGATCGATGCTATCGCTCACCCCGAAGTAGTGGAAGGGACATAGCAGCTTCTCTTCCAGCGCCTCAGGCAAGCGAATCTCGGCGGCAAAGTCACCATCGAAGTCCGGAAGAATGCTGCTGCCGTCCATCCGTTCAGGCGTCGCCGTCAGCCCCAGCAACACCATCGGTTTTAAGTCCTCGAGCAGCACCCGATAGCTACTGGCGGCCTCATGGTGAGCCTCATCAATTACCACATAGTGAAAGTGCTCTGCTCCTAGCCATTCCCAGGGACACTGCCGATTCAGCGTCTGCACCGAGGCGAACAGGTGGCAGTGCTCGGTGGGTGTTTGATCACCCACCCAGAGTTCACCGAAATTCTGGTCGCGCAACACGGTGCGGAAACAGGCCTGAGCCTGTTCCAGAATCTCCTTGCGGTGGGCCACAAATAAAAGCGACACCCGACGCCCTTCACGCTCGCAGACATCTCGATAGTCCAGCGCCGATATCACGGTTTTGCCGGTGCCGGTGGCCGCCACGACCAGGTTTCGAAATGAGCCGCGCTGACGTGCTGCTTCCAAAGCTTCCAAAATTCGCAACTGAAAAGGCCGCGGCGTAATCTCGGCAAAGAACGTTGCCCCTCGCTGGTCGCGCTCCTTGTGCGCGGCGATCGCCTTTCGAAACCGCGTGAAATCCTCCTGGGCATAGGGTTCGAACTCGTCGTTCTCCCAGTAAGCAGAAAACTCAGCCGTAAAGCAGTCTAGAATATGTCCCATATCCTGTGCAGTGACCTTGACTGTCCACTCTAGCCCCTGGGTCATCGCCGAGTGGGACATGTTCGCTGAGCCAATATAGGCGGTGGAATAACCACTGTTACGCTTAAAATGATAGGCCTTGGCATGTAGGCGGGTGCCACCGGTGTCATAGGAGACACGCACGGTGACGTTGGGCTGCTGGGACAGCCATTCCAGCGCCGTCGGGTCGCTGGCGCCCATGTAGCTGGTAGAGATAAGGCGTACGGGTATGTTCCGCTCGGCCAGCCGCTCAAAGGCCGGCATTAACAGGCGCAGGCCTGACCATTTGATGAATGAAATCAGAATATCGACGCTATCCGCCGTTGCCATCTCCGCACGCAACTCATGTTCTAGCGGCGGGTCATGCCCTAACCCCGTCAATAACGCGCTAGTAGTGAGCGGAGTATCGGGTCGCGGTAATGGCTCGCCGGTACCGCTGAGTTCAGTCAGAACTGGCTTGTCTGTGCTGAGCAGTCTATTGCGGATTAGATAATCGAGCCCGTCGGTGGCCGAGAGCAGATCAATGATGCGATTCAAAAGGGGAAGCCGCTGCTGAGGGTCTACGATTCTCAGCGCACGATGCAGAAGCTGACCAATGAACTGTGAGTAGGCATGCGGCACTGCCTCATCGTCGATCGCACGCAGCACAGGCTTAAGCTCGGGGTAGGCCTGCAATTGTCGATTGAGCTCTTCATCAAGCAACCGCTCATAAACACCTGCAGGTAGCTGATCCATTCAATGCTTTCCTGGTCATCTGGAAGATAATACTTTCTTAGAGCAACGTACCACTCGTTTGGTCTACTCGGCCAACCCTTAACAACACCAAGCATTTAATGCCATGTATCGTGAGTCACCTCACGACTCGGAAATAATTGAGCGCGTCACCACCCGATTGCGGTGGCGCTCCTTGGCTTCGTACATGGCCTGGTCGGCTTGCTGGTAGAGCGTCTGGGCATCGGTGACTTGGGTAAAGTTCTCGCAGGCGACAAGGCCGAAGGAGGCCGTCACGACGCCATGCTGCGAGCCGCGATGTTCGATGCCCAGCCCTTCCAGGGCACGACGGAAGCGCTCCAGAGCGGCCTGGCCTTCCACGCGAGCATCGCTTTCCAGCATCAACGCGAATTCCTCACCGCCGAGGCGAAAGAGCCGGTCGCCGGCGCGGCGGAAGTGGATGTTGAGTAGCGCAGCGACCTTCTCGAGCACGACATCGCCGGCCCGATGGCCATAGGTGTCGTTGTAGGCCTTGAAAGTATCGATATCCATGACCGCGAACAGTAGTGCCCGACCGTGGCGACGCCGCCGGTTGAGTTCCTCATCGACAAGTGCCTCGAACTGTCGGCGATTGAGCAACCCGGTGAGCGGGTCGGTGTGCGACACGATCTCCAACTGCCGATTGGCTTGCTCCAATTCTCGGGTGCGCGCGTGTACCTGGGCCTCGAGTTGCTGATTGTGGGAGCGCTGCATCTCGTGGGTGACCCGTTCGGCCGCCAGCTTGTCGTTCTTGAGCTGATTGATCTTCCAGGCCAGGCCCAGGGCCAACAACAGAAACTCGATGCCCGACCCCGCCTGGACGGCGTACTCGGTGACAAGGTTGTAAGGCAGTACGCCTGCCACCCGCAAGAAATACAGCGTAATGCCGACCAGCAGCACGCTCCAGGCCACCAGATATACCCTGGCCAGGATGTCGCGGTGCCAGCTTCGCCATACCGCCACACCCAGCAGCATGCCGCTCAGCATGATGGCGGCGGGAATCATCAACCGGAATACCGGGGCGTAGTGCCCCTGCAAGGCCGGCAAGGCGCTCACGAGGCATAATCCCGCCAGACCCACCAGCACCCGAGCCAACCGGGGAGCATGACGCCCCAGGTCCAGATAACTGTTACTGAAGATGGCGAGGGTGACGGCGAACAACCCAATGTTGAGTGGTATCAGTTGATTGTTGAAGGTCGGCCAGCGCGGCCACCAATACTGGAAAGCGAAGCCGCGAGAGGAAAACATCAGCACGAAGAAGACGCTGAGGTAGAGCACGTATAGCAGCAGCGGACGCTCCCGGGTGACAACATAGAGCAGCAGGTTGAAGACCAACAGCGCCAGCAGCGCCCCGAAGTAGAGGCTGAAGGCCATCAGCTCGCGCTGGGACTTGGCGAGAAAGCTGGCATCGTCCATCAGGTAGAGCGGCGTAGCGTCGAAAAGTCCGTCGTGCGTGTCCAGCCGTAAAACGACGCGGCGAGTCTCGCCCGGCGGCAACGGTATCGACATCACAAAGGTGCGGTGGACGATCGGACGGGAATCGAAGGCGCGCCGATCGCCGGTCTGCCACTCGCGGACGAACTCACCATTGGCGTCGACCAACCAGGCATCCAGATAGTCATGCAGCGGCATGGCCAGCTCCAGCAGCCGCCTCACCGGTTCCGACGTAGTATTTGTCAGCTCGAACTGCAGCCACCAGGCGGATGAGGAAAAGCTGAAGTTGATGGCCTGCTGCTCGGATGGCTGCCAGGGCAAGGCGTCGCCTCTCGCCAGCAGCGTGTCGATGTCGAGCTCCCGAGCGGGGTCCTCCAGCAACGCAACTCACGGCCCGAGATTGAACTCGCCGGGCACCTCTATGACATCGATGGCGGCCGACGCCGGCAAGGCGACAAGACAAAGCATCGCGAGACAGCCGTCGCGCAGCAGGCTATCCAGCCGCTGACGGAAGAATGACAAGTAACAGGTCAAGCACCCTCCACGGCCGCAACCCTACGATTACCGGACTTTAGCAGCTTTTTCTAATGTCGGGTCAGTCAGCCTACAACGCACCTCAATAACGCCCACTAAGCAGGTACAACGACATACGCAAGCGGCCTCGCCTCTTGCGAGGCGGGACCGCTTTTTTACGACTTGTTCTGTCGTCAGTCCATCGCGATAAGGCTGTAATGCCACTGGAGACGTTGTGGGGCTCGAGCCAGCAGGAGGTGATGGTCTTAACCGGCGGCAAGACAGGGTCGCTAACTGTCTCGCGGCACTCGCCCCATCAGATAGAACTCTTCATTCGGCGGTGTGCCGGCCAGAGTAACCAGGCGGTTGGACATGCCGAAGAAGGCGGCGATGGCGCCGATGTCCCAGATATCCTCCTGGGTGAAGCCGACCTCGAGCAGGCGGGTCTGCCACTCATTGGTGAGCTCTCCAACTTCCAGGCCGCTGTAGAAGGCGAAGTCGAGCATCACTCGGTGGCGCTCACTGAGACCCGCCACGCGGTGGTTGACCGCCACCTGATCCGCCAACAAAGGGTCCTTGCTGTAGATGCGCACCAGCGCGCCGTGGGCAACCACACAATACAGGCAGTGATTCCGGGCGCTGGTGGCTACCACGATCATCTCCTTCTCCGCCTTGGTCAGGGTGTCGGACTCGCGCTCCATCAAGGCGTCGTGGTAGGCGAAGAAAGCGCGAAACTCATCCGGTCGGTGGGCCAGCATCAGGAAGACGTTGGGCACGAAGCCGGCCTTCTCCTGCACCGCCAGCATGGCGTCGCGAAGATCCTCGGGCAGGTCCTGGATCGATTCGGGAAGGGGAAAACGGCTGATCGGGGTAGTCATGGTGGCTCCTGGGCGTCATGGACAAATAGCGACTCGACTTCCAGTTAACGTTAACGTCATGCCACTGTCCATAGCACCTGTGGCGCAGCCCTCGCCACTGTTTTCCGGGTGGGAGGGCTACGAACGGCTCGCCAGGATCAAGGCACGGTTCGACCCGCAGAACCTCTTTCACCTGCACTAGCAAATAGTGCCGGCCTGACTCGGCGGCGAAAGAGGCCATCGTTCATTGACATAGAACGCCCCCCGCCTCGGCAGAGACAAGGGGCGTCGTAGCTCCCTGAAGCGAAACACGCAGCAAGCTGGTGCAGTTGGAGGATTCGCACCGAGGAAGAGCGTCTCATTGTGCTGCGCCGCAGCGCCAGCTAGTATTACCGTATTACTCCTTGATAAGGAGGGCTATCACCATGCCCACGGCAACCAGTCGGCTTACCAGCAAATACCAGGCCACCATTCCCGGCATCGTGCGCAAGGCACTGGGTCTGCACGCCGGCGATGCGATCAGCTTCGAAATCGAGGATGGTGAGATTCGCCTGCGCAAGGCCCGCCCCATCGACCTGGCCTTTACAAACGCCGTCGAGGGAACCCTGAGCGAGTGGGAGTCAGACGTCGACGAGGAAGCCTTCCGTGAGCTTTGAGGCTTTCGATGTCGTCGTCGTCCCTTTTCCCTTCACCGACCGATCGACTACCAAACGCCGACCGGCGCTGGTCCTCTCCTCGCTCGACAACTTCAATCGGCCAACCGATCACGTCGTGCTGGCGATGATCACCAGCGCCAGGAACTCCACCTGGCCACTGGATACCGAGATCCAGGATCTCGATGCCGCAGGCCTACCCGCTTCTTCCATCGTGCGCATGAAGCTCTTTACCCTAGATGCACGTCTGATCATCCGCCAGGCTGGTCGACTTGAGCAGGACGATCGACACCGAGTGATCAGAGCCCTGAAAGCCCTGATGCCAGCCATCGACCAGTAACGCGATGCTCACGCGCAACGGCCCCGCCTCTTCCGAGGCGGGGCCGCGTTTCCTGCGATTGGCTCAACGCCAGTGCCTCGACGTCAGTGCATCGAGATGGTGCTGTTGATGCCGCTGGAGACGTTCTCGGGCTCGAACCAGCGGGCGGTGACGGTCTTGGTCTGGGTCCAGAAGGCAATGGCCTGCTTGCCATTGGGCCCCAGGTCGCCAAGCTTGGAGCCGCGCGAACCGGTGAAGCTGAAGTAGGCCACCGGCACCGGGATCGGCACGTTGATGCCCACCTGGCCGACATCGATATCGCGCTCGAAGCGCTTCGCCACCCAGCCGGAATTGGTGAAGATCGAGGTGCCATTGCCGTTGGGGTTGGCGTTCACGAAGGCGATCGCATCACTGAGGGTATCGACGCCGGCCACGCAGAGCACCGGACCGAAGATCTCCTCGCGGTAGATCGTCATCTCGGCCGTCACGTCGGCGAACACGGTGGGTCCGACGAAGTTGCCGTCCGGGTAGCCGTCGACCTGACAGCCGCGGCCATCGAGCATCAGGCGGGCCCCCTCCTTCTCGCCGACATCGATCAGGTGCTCGACGCGCTCCCTGGCCTGCGGCGAGACCAGTGGGCCGAGGTCGGCATCGCGCTGGGTGCCGGGGCCGACCGTCATCTGGCGCGCGCCCTCGACGAGCTCGTCAAGCCACTGGCGGGCCTCGCCGACCAGCACCACCACCGAGTTGGCCATGCAACGCTGGCCGGCGGCGCCGAAAGCCGACCCCAGCAGATTGTTGATCGCCTGGCTGCGGTTGGCATCCGGCATCACCACGCAATGATTCTTGGCGCCCATCATCGACTGCATGCGCTTGCCCGCGGCGGCGGCGCGGTTGTAGAGCAGCGTGCCGACATGGGTCGAGCCGATGAATGACAGCGCCTTGATGTCCGGGTGATCGGCGATCTGGTTGGCCACCTCCGGCCCGCCGTGCACCACGTTGAGCACGCCCGGCGGAATGCCGGCCTCATGGGCCAGTTCGACCAGGCGCATGGTCGAGCTCGGGTCCTGCTCGGAAGGCTTGAGCAGGAAGGTATTGCCGGTGGCGATGGCCAGCGGGAACATGAAGCAGGGCAGCATGATCGGGAAGTTGAAGGCGGTAATCCCCGCCCCCACGCCCAGCGGCTGGTTGAGGGTATAGACATCGATCTCGGTGCCGGCATTCTCGGCCAGCTCGCCCAGCTGCAGCGAGGTGATCGAGCAGGCATGCTCTACCACCTCCAGGCCACGACCTACTTCGCCTTCGGCGTCGGGCAGAGTCTTGCCGTGTTCCTCGGTGATCAGCGCGGCAAGCTCGGCGGTGTTGTCGCGGATCAGCGCCTGCAGCTTGAGCATGATGCGCATGCGCTTGCCGAGCGGCACCTTGCGCCAGGTCTTGAATGCCTCCTTGGCACTGGCCACGGCGCGGTCGACCTCCTCGGCGGTGCAGAACGGCACCCGGGCGACGACTTCCTGGGTGGCCGGGTTGATCACGTCGCGCCAGTCCTGGCTCTGCGACGGGACGGACTGGCCGTCGATAACCATAGGGATTTCGCGAACGGACATAGTGGCGTGCTCCTCTCTCGTGATCTTGTCAGGTACTGGCGGAAGCACATCTAGGGCTTTCTCGCCTGTCTTGATGCCATTGGACATCGTCCAGCGGTATTCGATTGTAAATGACCGCCGGCAGAAGGTCAGATGGTATCGAGTTTATCTAAGCGTAGGATAGCCAGACGATCAGCACTCGAGGGTTGGCAGCGAAGATGGTCAGGCTCACGACCGGCGATCAGCAGATGCAGCACCAGCAAGACACCCAGGCGAGAATCGTCACGAGTATGACCTACCTGGGCGGTAGCTGAGATAGTCTTGCCCTAAGTACCCAAGACAGGAATATGGGATATTTACTATTTCTTACGAATATCGGTATTTCACCTTTAAATAACCAAACAAAAAATACAAAAAACGCCATTAACACTTTTCCTCTTACAAAGATAGCGACTAACTTAACGGGAACATGCCTTGTTTTGGTTTACACCAAACTGGGTATGCCCCTTCATCGATCAATGCGCTTGATTAAACAACTTCTAAAGGAGTTAGAAATGTTTAAAAAGCTGCTAATCACATCGGCAATATCAGCTGCTCTCGCTACTGCATCGACTGGCTCAGCCTTGGCGCAACAAGGTCAGCAGTGGGATGACAATCAGCGGTACCAACAGCAGCACCAGGATCAGCATTGGCGCGACCAGGACCGCGGCCAGTCCGGTCAGGGCCGCCAAGACGACCACTGGCAGGACCAGGATCGTAGCCGGTACAACCAGGGCCGGCAGGACGACCGCTGGCAGGACCAGGATCGCGGCCAGTACAACCAGGGCCGGCAGGACGATCGCAGGCAGAACCAGGATCGTGGCCGGTACAACCAGGGCCGGCAAGACGACCGCTGGCAGCAAGATCGCGACCAGTACAACCAGGGCCAGCAGGACGATCGCTGGCATGACCAGTCGCGAGGTGGCTCGCAACAGCGCGGTTCGGACGAGCGTGGCCAACAACGCGACCTGACACCGCAAAGCGTTTTCCTTCAAGGCTACATGGAAGGCAGAGAGGAAGGCTTGCAGGAAGGTGCCATAAGAGGCTATCGCCAAGGCTTTGCTGAAGGTCTTCGGGAGGCAGAGCGTGACCAGAACAATGGCCAGGAAAGCCGACAAGATCGCAACCAGCAGGGTGGCACAAGCCAGAACCAAAGGCCCGGCACGCAAGATCCGGCGGGGTTACTGAGAGAGAATCAGGATACCGACGATATCGAAGAGGACGAGGCGAACATCACCCCACAGGAGGACCTTGAAGAGGAAGACGAAACGGAAACTGAAACGAACTGATTGAGCATGGCAGTCAAGGCCAAAAGGAGCGGGCTTGCTCCTTTTGGCTGACACGACATTCGAGACGGCTTCAAGTCCCGCAAAAGGTCCGAAACACCCGCTCGTCAGGCGCCGCCGGCCGGGCATAGGCCTCGCGTCCGGTTTGCGGTTCGAAGGGATCGGCGAGCACCTCGCGTAGCGTCTCGAAGGGCGCGAAGTCATCCGCCTCCGACGCTGCGACGAGCGCCTCCTCGACCTTGTGGTTGCGCGGTATATAGAGTGGGCTCACCGTGCGCATGCGCGAGGCGATCACCGCCCCGCCCGACAGCTCCAGCGTCGAGCGCTCGCGCCAGCGCGACAGCCAGTCGTGAATCTCGCCGGGGTTGTCGAACAGCGCGACGAGCGACGCATCGTTATCGGCTTCCGCCACATCGGCGAGCTGGCGGAACGTCAGGGTGAAATCGGCATGGCCGTGATGCATGGCCTCGAGCAGATCATCGACCAGGGCACGATCGCCGGCCTCCTCACGCTCGAGCCCCAGCTTGGCGCGCATGATCGCCAGCCATTCGGCCTCGTAGACATCGGGATAGGCCTCGAGCAGCGCCGTAGCGGGCGCGATGGCGCGCTCGGGGTCTTCCTCGATCAACGGCAGCAGGGTCTCGGCGAGACGCGCAAGATTCCACTGGATTATCCACGGCTGGTTGGCGTAGGCGTAGCGCCCGCCTTCGTCGACGGAGCTCAACACGGTGCGCGGATCGTAGGCCTCCATGAAGGCGCAGGGGCCGAAGTCGAGCGTCTCGCCGGAGATCGACGTATTGTCGGTATTCATCACACCGTGAATGAAACCCAGGCCCATCCACTTGGCCACCAGTGCCGCCTGGCGCGCCAGCACGGCCTCAATGAGCGCCAGATAGCGCTCGCCACCGACGAGGGGCGAGAGCTCAGGGTAATGCCGTTCGATGGCCTCATCGGCGAGAATCCGCACCGCCTCGGTATCGCCACGGGCGGCGAAGTACTGGAAGGTCCCCACGCGCAGATGACTCTTCGCTACGCGGGTCAGCACTCCACCCGGTTCGGCCATCCGCCGGAAGACCCGTTCGCCGGTGGTCACGGCGGCAAGCGCGCGGGTCGCCGGTACGCCCATGACATGCATCGCCTCGCTGACCAGATATTCGCGCAGCACCGGCCCCAGCGGGGAGCGGCCATCGCCACCCCGGGAAAATGGCGTACGCCCGGCCCCCTTGAGCTGGATATCGCGCAGTTGCCCGTTGCGGTCGATGACCTCGCCAAGCAGCACCGCACGCCCATCGCCCAGCTGCGGCACGAAATTGCCGAATTGATGCCCCGCATAGGCCTGAGCCAGCGGCTCGGCCCCGGGCGGTACCTGGTTGCCGGAAAACCACTGGGTCGCCTCGGCCTCGTCGTAGGCATCGAGATCGAAACCCAGTTCCTCCGCGAGGGGCCGGTTGAAGGCGACCAGCCTTGGGGCCGCGACCGGCACGGGGTCGAAGCGCTTGAAGAGGTGCTCCGGCAGGCGAGCGTAGCGCAAGATGAAATCAGGAAACATGGCTCCTCCAGTCGAGGCTGCGCGGGCGCAGCATGCACTCGTCAAAAACCAAGTACTCGTCAAAAACCAAGTATATGACTCAACTTTAGGTTTATCGACCGATGAAGGCTGTGGTCAACCAGGGCTGCCAGGCCAGCAGCACCAGGGTGGCAAGACTCGCCACCAAGAACGGCAGGAGCGCGCGAAAGATACGCAGCGGCGGCGTGCCGGTCATCGACGAGGCGATGAACAACCCCGCCCCCACCGGTGGCGTGAGCAGGCCCAGCACCAGCGTCAAGCAGACGACCACCCCGAACTGGTAGGGGCTGATGCCGAACTGGCCCTGGGCGATCGGCAGCAGGATCGGTACCACCAGGATCAGCGCGGCGATGCCATCGATGATCATCCCCACCAGCAGCAGCACCCCGATCAGCAACAGCAGAAAGGCGAAGGGGTCGGTGGTCAGCGCGGCGATCCAGGCCGCGGCCAGTTGCGGCAGCCGCTCGTAGGTCACCACCCAGCCGAAGACGCCGGCGGCGGCGATCAGCATGATCACCAGCCCCGCATTGACCGCGGTGCGCCTGAGCACGGTGGGCAGCATCGTCCATTTCAGGTCGCCGTAGAGAAAGCGCCCCAGCAGCAGCGCCGCCAGCGAGGCCAGCGCCGCCGACTCGGTCGGCGTGGCCAGCCCCAGCAGGATACCGCCGATGATGATCAGCGGAATCGCCATCGCCGGCAGGCCCATCCGCAACGCTCGCCGCCCTTCTTCGCGGGTCGGCCAGCGCCCCTTGGGATACTGCTGCACCAGCCCGACCACGGCGATAGTCAGGAAGAACGCGACGCCCAACAACAGCCCGGGCAGGATGCCGGCGAGGAACATCTCGGCGATGGGCACCTGGGCCATCACGCCGAACAGCACGAACAGCATCGAGGGCGGCAGGATCGGCGAAAGCAGCCCACCAGCGGCGGTAACCGCGGCGCTGAACGGCCGGTCGTAACCTTCGGCCTCCATGGCCGGCACCATGGCCCGCGACATGATGGCGATCTGCGAGGCGGCCGAGCCGATAATCGCCGCCATCATCATGTTGGCCACGAGATTGATGTAGGCGAGCCCGCCGCGGAACCCACCGACCAGCAGCCGCGCCAGGTCGATCAATCGACGGGTCACTCCACCCTCGTTCATCAGCTCGCCGGCGAGCATGAACAACGGGATCGCCAGCAGCCCGTAGCTCTCGATCGCCCCGAACAGCTGCTGGGGGTAGGAGGCGAAGAGCACGCTATTGCCCGAGCTCTGGATATAGAACATGGCGGTCAGCGCCAGCACCAGCGCGATCGGCACCGCGCCGAGCAGTAGCACCGCAAACACCACCGCCGTCATGACGAGGCATCCGGCGGGGTCGCACCGTCACGCGAACCGGGCAACCCGCGCAGTGCGCCCACCAGGTTGACCAGGCCGTGGACGCTCAGCGAGAGCGCGAACCACGGCACCACCAGCCACACCCAGAACTTGGCGATACCCAGCGTCGAGGTGGTCTCGGCGTAGATGAAGTTGAACGTCTCGGCCTGGAAGGCCTGCACGTCGAAGCCGGCGCGCGCCAGCGCCAGCGGCTGGTACCAGCGCCAGCAGAACCAAAGCAGCAGCAGCGCGAAGGCCAGCACCGCGGCGTCGACTCCTGCCGTCAAGACGCGACGCGCCGGCCGCGGCAGTACATCGCTGAGCAGCGTCACGGCGACTCCCTGGCGGCGCTTGAGCACCACCGAGGCGATCAGGAAGGTCATCCAGACCATCGCGTAGATCGACAACTCGCTGATCCAGTAGAGCGGGCTGCCGGCGGCCCGAAAGGCGATATTGGTCAGGATCAGCAGGGTAATCAGCGCCGCCAGTGTGGCGGCGCTTAACTCCTCGAGCCGGGCGAGCCGGTCGGATAGACGGGACAGCATCGGCTCACCGCACCCCTACTCGCGCAACTGGTCGGCCTGTTCGCGCAGGTCCTCGAGCATCGGCGCCTTGTCGGCCCATACGCTTTCCCATTCTGCGATGGCCTCGGAGAAGAACTCGGCGTCGGCTTCGACGATCGTAAGGTCGAGCTCGCGGATCTCGGCTTCCTGGTCGGCGTCCTTCTGCTGGAAACCGGTGAGCACGTTCTCCAGATGCTCCGACATCGCGGTCTCGATCATCTCGCGGTCCTGCTCGGAGAGCTCACTCCACACCCGACCGGATACTACCCCGACCATCGGGAACATCATGTGGTTGGAGATCAGCAGGTGGTCGGCTTGCTCGTAGAATTTGAGGATCAGGATCGAATCGAAGTCCATGTCGATGGCGTCGACCTGGCCGTTGGCCAGCGAGTCGTAGACCTCGAGCAGCGGCATCGGCGCCGGCGCCGCCCCGGTGGCGGTGTAGAAGTCACGGATCGGCTCGAACGGGGTGATACGCAGGCGCAGCCCCTCGAGATCCTCAGCGGTTTCGATGGGCTCGCGGCTGAGCACCTGACGCATGCCGACCATCCCGTAACCCAGCCCCACCATGCCTACGCCCGCCGGCATCAGTTCGAGCAACTCAGCCGCCGTCTCGGAGCGCAACAGCCGCGCGGCGTGGTCGACGTCGTCCACCAGATAGGGCGCGTAGAGGGCACCGAAGTCGGGAATGCGGTTGGAGATTTCAGCGATGGTCAGGAAGGCCATATCCAGCGCGCCGGTCTGCAGCTGCTGGACCATCTGCGCCTCGTTGCCCAGTTGCTGGGCCGGGAACACGCTGACGTTGTGCTCGCCATCCGAGCGCTCGGCCAGGGTCGCGGCGAAGGCCTCGGCCTCAGTGGACCAGAGATGCTGCGGCGGGGTGATCAGCCCCAGGCGAAAGTCGCGTGCCTGGGCAGAGAGCGTCGAAGCGGCCAGGGCGGCAGTCGCCACGGCGAGGGTGAGCGTCTTGATGCGGTTCATGGGTGCCCCTTGTCGATCCAGCATTGGCGGGCCGGTCTGCGGCCGTTGTCGTTATCCGGGACAAGAGAGTACCGCAGGCGACGCGTTGATGGCAGCCTTCAACCGGACAGGGTCAGGGCACCATCGAGCTTTCGAACGCTGGACACGAAGTCGCTGAAGCGCTCGCCCTGGATCAGCACGTGCTCGCGTATCCGCCGCTCCGCCGCCTCGTCATCGCCGGCCTCGATGGCCGCCAGGATCTCGCGATGCTCGGCCAGCGAGTTGCGCATCCGGTGGCGGACCTGCAGCTGCAGGCGACGGTAGGGCTTGAGCCGCTGCTTGAGCTGGTTGGCTTCGCTGGCCAGGAAACCATTGTGGCTCGCGGCATAGATGGCCAGATGGAAGCTCTCGTTCTCGTAGTAGTACTCGTCGGTATCGCCGGCCTCGGCCGCCGCCTCGCAGCGCGCCATCGCCTGCCTCAGCTCGCCGAGCTCTTCCCTGGTGGCGCGCCTGGCCGCCAGCCGGGCGCACATGCCCTCGAGCTCGGCCATCACCTCGAACATCTCGATCAACTGGTCGAGCCCGACGCGGGCCACGAAGGTACCCCGCTTCGGCATCACCGTGACCAGGCCGCTGGCCACCAGCTGCTGGATCGCCTCGCGCACCGGGGTCCGCGACACCTCGAAGTCGCGGCACAGGGCGAGTGGCTCGAGACGTTCGCCGGGGACCCGACGACCATTGATGATGTCGTCTTCCAAGGCATCGCGGAGTCGCTGGGCATTGGATCGTTTCATGCCATAACCCTCTTTTTTCCCTGAATTTTTCTTTATTGTCGGCGACGAAGTTGCGACTTATGTCTAGCCCCGCAACATTGACACTAGTATAGCCAGGGGTCTAATGATGTATACATCAGCATCGCTGATAGACATTTGTCCCCACAAGAACAGATTTCGCGTCACAAGAACAACGTATTTGGAGATACTATGAATCGTACACTCACGCCGAAACGCACACTTACGCCCGCCATCGCTACCTTGACCCTCGCTGCCATTGCGTTCAGCAGTGCCGCCTCGGCCGAGACCGTCCTGCGCGCGTCCCACCAGTTTCCCGGCGGCCAGGGTGACGTCCGCGACGAGATGGTGCAGATGATGGCCAAGCACGTCGAGGATTCCGGCGCCGATCTGAAAATCGAGGTCTACCCCGGCCAGTCGCTGTTCAAGGCCGACGAGCAGTGGGGCGCGCTGGTACGTGGCCGTCTCGACATCACCGCCCTGCCGCTCGATTACGCCAGCGGACGTCACCCGGAATTCTCCGCGACCCTGATGCCCGGTCTGGTGCGCAACCACGAGCACGCCCAGCGCCTGAACGACTCCGAGTTCATGGACATGATCAAGGAGGTCATCAACGAAGGCGGCGCCCGCGTGCTGGCCGACGCTTGGCTTGCCGGCGGCTTCGCCTCCAGCGAGCGCTGCATCACCTCGCCGGATACCGTTGAAGGGCAAAGCATGCGTGCCGCCGGCCCGGCCTTCGACGAGATGCTTGAGACCGCCGGGGCTTCGATCGCCTCCATGCCCTCCTCCGAGATCTACACCGCCATGCAGACCGGCGTGCTCGACGGTGCCAACACTTCCTCGGGCTCCTTCGTCTCCTACCGCATCTACGAGCAGGTCACCTGCCTGACCGAGCCCGGCGAGAACGCCCTGTGGTTCATGTACGAACCGATCCTGATCTCCGAGCAGGTCTGGCAGGACCTCACCGAGGAGCAGCAGCAGGCGCTGACCGAAGCCGGCCAGGCCGCGGAAGAGTACTTCGCCGCCGAAGCCGCGGGTCTCGATGACACCATGGTCGAGGTGTTCAAGGAGAACGGCGTCGAGGTGGTCAGCATGTCCCAGGAGGACTACGACGCCTGGCTCGAAGTGGCCAAGGAAAGCTCCTACAAGACCTTCGCCGAGAACGTCGAGAACGGCCAGGCCCTGATCGACGCCGCCCTCGCGGTGGAATGATCACGTGTCAATAAGGCAGTAACCGACACTGGCCGCCCCTTCACCGGGGCGGCCATCCCGTCTTATCGGAGGGCCTCATGGAACACTCCCGCACTGATGCCACGACGCCCGGTGGGCTCGTTGGTGGCTACATTCGCCTGATGGATAAACTCTCCCGCCTCACCGCCTATCTCGCCGCGGCACTGTTCATCGCCGGGGTGATCGTCGTGTGCCAGATGGTCTTCGTGCGTTACGTGCTCGGCATGAGTTCGAGCTGGCAGACCGAATTCACGATCTTTTCCGTGACCGGCGCCATGCTGCTCGGTAGCCCCTATGTGCTGATGACCGGCGGGCACGTCTCCATCACCCTGCTGCCGGACGCCATCGGCGGCGTGATCGGAACCGTGATGCGGCTCGTCGCGGCTCTGTTCGGGCTGGGCTTCTGTCTCGCCCTGGCCTATGCCTCGTGGATCTACGTTCTCGAGGCCTGGCATGGCGGCTGGACCACCGGCACCGTCTGGAATCCGGTCCTGTGGCCGGCGCTGCTTCCCATGGCCGTGGGGGCCACTCTTCTGACACTGCAATACGTCGCCGAAATCCTGCGCGGGGGGAACTGATCATGGATCCTGTTACAGCCGGCATTTTCGTCGCCGTCGGGCTGGTCGTGCTGATGGCCATCGGCACGCCGATCGCCTTCGCACTCGGCGGCATCTCGCTGATTGCCCTGGTCTCCGACCGCGGCGTATCCGAACTGACCTATTTCGGCGAAACCTTCTTCGATCGCATCGCGGAATTTGGCTTCGTCGCCATCCCCATGTTCATCCTGATGGGCGCCGCGGTGGCCTCATCGCCTACCGGGCGTGACCTCTACCGCTCGCTGGACCTGTGGCTGGGCAAGCTGCCCGGCGGCCTGGCGATCTCCAACATCGGCGCCTGCACCGTATTCTCGGCGCTCTCCGGCTCCTCGCCGGCGACCTGTGCGGCCATCGGCAAGATGGGTATCCCCGAGATGCGCAGTCGTGGCTATCCCGATGGCGTGGCCGCAGGCTGTATCGCTGCGGGCGGCACCCTGGGCATCCTGATTCCGCCCTCGGTGACCATGATCATCTACGGCATCGCCACCGAAACCTCGATCGGGCGCCTGTTCATCGCCGGCGTGGTCCCGGGTTTCATGCTCGCCGGGCTGTTCATGATCTGGACGCTGATCGCCTGCAAGATGGCTGGCGGCTACAACAGCCCCAATCCGGTCGCCGAGGCCGCCGCGAAAATGAAGGCCAACGTGGAGGGCAACCTGCGCGCCCTGGTCCGTGTGCTGCCCTTCCTCGCCGTGGTCGCAGGCATTCTTTTCGCGCTCTACGGCGGGGTCGCCACGCCGTCCGAGGCCGCCGGTGTCGGCGCCTTCTTCTGTGTGGCGCTGGCCATCCTCGTCTACCGCATGTGGCAGTTGAAGCCGCTCAAGCTGATCATGCGCGACGCCTTGCGCGAGAGCGTGATGATCATGCTGATTATCGCCGCGGCCGAGGTCTTCGCCTATGCGCTGTCGTCGCTGTACATCACCCAGACCGTGGCCGGCGGCATCGCCGACCTGGAGGTCAACCGCTGGGTGCTGATGGGCATCATCAATGTCTTCCTGCTGGTGGCGGGCTTCTTCCTGCCCCCGGTGGCGGTGATCGTGATGACCGCGCCGATCCTGCTGCCGATCATCCTGGCCGCGAACTTTGACCCGTACTGGTTCGCCGTCATCCTGACCATCAACCTGGAGATCGGCCTGATCACACCACCGGTGGGACTGAATCTCTTCATCATCAACAGCATCGCACCCGACATCTCGCTGCGTGACGTGCTGATGGGCAGCCTGCCCTATGCCCTGTGCATGGTGCTGGGTATCTTGCTGCTGTGTTTCTTCCCGGGGATTGTGACCTGGCTTCCCAACCTCATCATGGGCTGAAGGAGTCACTGACACCATGAACATGACCTTCCTGCAAGAGATGTTCAACTCCATCACCCAGCGCGACGCCCTGCGGCGTCGCCGCCAGGGTGACGCGGAGACGACGGACCACACCCAGCTGTTGAAGGCCTGCCGGGCGCTGCTGGAAAGCGACGGCGAGGCCTCCAGCATTGCCCTGGCCAGCCGGGTGTTGGCCATGTTCAACCGCCTCGACGAGACCCAGGAGGTGCGCTTCTTCGAGCGGCTGGCGACGGATTTCGCCGCCGACCCGGCCGCGATCGACGCGGCCTACAAGGCCTATCAGCACCACCGTGACAATGCCAGCCTGCAGGCGCTGTTCGAGGCCTGCGAGCCGCGCCGCCAGGAGCTGTTCCGGCGGCTCAACCTGGCCCCCGACGGCACCTATGAGCTGGTGCGCATGCGCGAGGACCTGCTCAGGCTGATGCGGGAGAAGCCAGGCCCTGACAAGAGCGAGCTTGCCGGCATCGATGCCGACTTCGCCCACCTGTTCGGCTCCTGGTTCAATCGCGGCTTTTTGATGCTCAAGCGCATCGACTGGAACACCCCGGCCTCGATCCTCGAGAAGATCATCCGCTACGAGGCGGTTCACGAGATCCAGGACTGGAACGACCTGCGCCGGCGCCTGGACGCCCGTGATCGCCGCTGCTTCGGCTTCTTCCACCCGGCGATTGGCGACGAGCCGCTGATCTTCGTCGAGGTGGCCCTGCACAAGGGGCTGCCCAACAAGATCCAGCCGATCCTCTCCGGTGAGCGCCACGAGATCGAGGACCCCGAATCCGCGGACACCGCGGCCTTCTTCGGCATCAGCAACTGCCAGACCGGCCTGCGTGGCATCTCCTTCGGTAATTTCCTGATCAAGCAAGTGGTGCAGGAGCTCAAGCAGGAACTGCCTCTGCTCAAGTACTTCGTCACGCTTTCACCGGTCCCGGGCTTCGGCCCTTGGCTTGCCGAGCGACGCGACGACGACAGCCTGCCCGACTCGGTGCGCAAGAGCCTCGCCGAGCTGGAAGATCCCGACTGGCACCGCGACCCCGAACGCGCCGACAAGCTCAAGTCGGTGATCAAGCCGCTGGCCGCGCGCTACCTGGTCGACGAGAAGAACGCCCGTGGCCAGCCGCTCAACCCGGTCGCCCGTTTCCACCTCGGCAACGGTGCCGAGCTGCACCGCATCAACTGGCTGGGCGATGTGTCGAAGAAGGGCCTGAAGCAGGCCGCCGGCCTGATGGTCAACTACCTCTACGTGCTCGACGACATCGAGCGCAATCATGAGAATTATACCGCCAACGCCACCGTGGCCCGTTCAAGCGAGGTCAAGGACCTCGCCCGCAAGGCCAGGAAGCTGGCCAAGGGAGAGAACACAAAATGAATCACAACCTCTTCGCCACCTTCGCCCGGCGCATGCAAGCGCGCGGCGATGCCGATTTCATCACCACGCGCGAGGGCCACGCTTACTCCCACGCCGAGGCCCTGGCCGCCACGGCGCGCCTGGCCGGCGCCTTGACCGAGCTGGGTGTGACGCCGGGCGACCGGGTCGCGGTCCAGACCGACAAGAGCCCCGAGGCGATCCTGCTCTACCTCGCCACGCTGCGCGTGGGGGGCGTCTACCTGCCGCTCAATACCGGCTACACCGGGGACGAGATTCGCTACTTCCTCGGCGACGCCGAACCGGCGCTGTTCGTCTGTCGGCCCGGCAATGTCGAGGAAGCGCGCAAGATTGCCACCGAGAGCGGCTGCCCGGCAGTGGAAACGCTCGGCAAGGCCGCCGACGGCAGCCTGATGGAGGTCACCGAGCAGGCCGCGCCCCACGACGACATTGCCCCGCGCGAGCCCGACGACCTGGCGGCCATCCTCTACACCTCAGGCACCACCGGGCGCTCCAAGGGCGCGATGCTCACGCACCGCAACCTGGGCTCCAATGCCGAGGCGCTGGTGGCATTCTGGCACTTCAGCGAGGACGACCGGCTGATCCACGCGCTGCCGATCTTCCATACGCACGGCCTCTTCGTCGCCTGCAACGTCACCCTGATGGCCGGCTCGAGCATGCTCTTCCTGCCCAGGTTCGACGCCGACGTGATCTTCGAAGAGCTGCCCCGTGGCACCGTGATGATGGGCGTGCCGACCTTCTATACGCGTCTGCTCCAAGACGATCGCCTGACGCCCGAGGTGACCGCCAACATGCGGCTGTTCGTCTCCGGCTCGGCGCCGCTCACTGCCGAGACCCACCAGGCCTTCGAGCACAAGACCGGCCATGCGATTCTCGAGCGTTACGGCATGACCGAAACCAACATGAACACCTCCAACCCCTACGACGGCGAGCGCCGCGCGGGCACCGTGGGCGTGCCGCTACCCGGCGTCGAGTTTCGCATCACCGACCGCGAGACCCACGAGCCCGTCCCCCAGGGCGAGATCGGCATGCTCGAGGTGCGCGGCCCCAACGTCTTCATCGGATACTGGCGCATGCCGGAAAAGACCCGCGAGGAACTGCTGGAAGACGGCTTCTTCGTCACCGGCGACCTGGCGATGGTCGACGAGCGTGGCTATGTGCACATCGTCGGGCGCGACAAGGACCTGGTGATTTCCGGCGGCTACAACGTCTACCCCAAGGAGATCGAGCAGGTCATCGACGAACTCGATGGTGTCTTCGAGTCCGCAGTGATCGGCGTGACGCATCCCGACTTCGGCGAGGGCGTCACCGCCGTGGTGGTCCCCAAGGAAGGCGCGGATCTCGACGAGGCCAAGGTGCTGGGCTTTCTCGACGGCAAGCTGGCCCGGTACAAGCAGCCCAAGCGGGTCCTCTTCACCGACACCCTGCCGCGCAACACCATGGGCAAGGTCCAGAAGAACCAGCTGCGCGAACAGTTCAAGGACATCTATCGCTGAGCGACAAGCTTCCCTCGCCATCTCTCCCGATGCAGGAGAGATGGCCTCCCTGCCGGAGCCACCCCATGGCCAAGCGCATCACCTATTGCTTCACTCCCGTCTCGCCCTGGACCTACCTCGGCCACGCCCGGCTCGGCGAAATCGCCGCCCGCCATGGCGCCACGATCGACTATGTGCCGATCACCTTGAGCGCCATCTTCCCCAGGACCGGCGGCCTGCCATTGCCCAAGCGCGCCCCCGAGCGCCAGGCCTACCGAATGGCCGAGCTCAAGCGCTGGCCGCGTCTGCTCGGCATCCCCCTCAACGTGGAACCCAAGCACTTCCCCACCGACGACCGCCCGGCGGCCCGTCTGGCGCTGACCGCCAAGGCGCAGGGGCATGACATCGCCGCGCTCACTCTGGCCATGCTGCACGCCACCTGGGCCGAGGAGCGCGACATTGCCGACCTCGACACCCTGAGCGCGATCGCCGATGCCAATAGCCTCGACGGCGCGGCCCTGCTCGCTGCCTCGGAAACAGATCAGGGCCAGCAGCGCCTCGAGGCGGCCTGCGACCAGGCCCTCGCGCTAGGCTGCTTCGGCTCGCCGTGGTACGACCTGGACGGCGAACCCTTCTGGGGCCAGGACCGCCTCGACCTGCTGGAGAAGAGCCTGGCTGGCGAACTCTGACGCCACTACGTCGCCGGCGTTGTTGGGTTGGCCGGTTTGCGGCCACAATCAAGGCCTGTACCTTTCATGGAGAGCCCGTGATGTCCCCACTTCCCTCCGGCCTGGCTGATGTCAGGGCCTTGACCTTCGATGTCTTCGGCACCGTAGTTGATTGGCGCAGCAGCGTGATCCACGAGGGCGAGGCGCTCGGCCGTCGCTATCAGTTGGCGGTAGACTGGGCCGCCTTCGCCGATGCCTGGCGAGGAGGCTACGCCCCGGCCATGGACCGGGTGCGCCGGGGTGAGCTGCCCTGGACGCGCCTGGATCAGCTGCATCGAATGACCCTCGACCGGCTGCTCGATGACGTCGGCATCGCCGAGCGACTCGATGAGGCC
The DNA here is from genome assembly GCF_900116705.1 of Halomonas korlensis. Lineage (GTDB taxonomy): Bacteria > Pseudomonadota > Gammaproteobacteria > Pseudomonadales > Halomonadaceae > Halomonas > Halomonas korlensis. Next base: position 147,596 of record NZ_FPBP01000008.1, read on the forward strand.
GATAAGGAACACTTCAATCGCGTCTGGCATCGGCTGACGCCCTGGCCGGACTCGGTGGCCGGTATGCAGCGCCTGCGCCAGCGCTTCATCCTGGCCTCGCTCTCCAACGGCAACATGTCGCTGCTGGTCAACATGGCCAAGCATGCCGACCTGCCCTGGGACTGCGTACTTTCGGCGGAGCTTGCCGGCCACTACAAGCGCGACCCCGAGGTCTATCGCATGGCCGCGGGCCTGCTCGACCTCGAACCGGGGCAGATCATGATGGTTGCCGCCCATCAGGACGATCTTCAGGCGGCCCATCGCGAGGGCTTTCGTACCGCCTTCGTGATGCGCCCGCTCGAACACGGCCCGGACGCCGAACCGGACCTGAGCGCCGATCCGTGTTTCGACCTGGTCGCCAGCGACTTCCACCACCTGGCCGACCAACTGGAGTGCTGAATGCAGATCGTGATCCCCGACGATTATCAGAACGCTGTCCCAACACTCGCGGCCTTCGCCAAGCTCGAGGGTCATGAGGTCAGGGTCTTCCATGACACCGTCAGCGACCTCGACACCCTGGCCGAGCGTTTCGCCGCTGCCGAGGCCCTGGTGCTGATCCGCGAACGCACCTCGATTACCGAAGCGCTGCTCGCCCGCCTGCCCGAGCTGAAGGTCATCAGCCAGACCGGCGGGGGCATCGCCCATATCGACCAGGCGGCCTGCCAGCGTCACGGCGTCACCGTGCTGGCCGGCACCGGCTCGCCCCATGCGGCGGCCGAGCTCACCTGGGGACTGGTGCTGGCCGCCATGCGCCACATCCCCGAAGAGGTCGCCAATCTCAAGGCCGGCCGCTGGCAGCGCACCCTGGGCACCGGCCTGAAGGGGCGCACGCTGGGCATCTTCGGTTATGGCAAGATCGGCAAGCTGGTGGCCGGCTACGGCCAGGCCTTCGGCATGGAGGTGCTGGTATGGGGTCGCGACAGCACTCGTCAGCGCGCCGCCGAGGCCGGCCTGGAGGTCGCCGAGAGCCAGCAGGCGCTGTTCGAGCGCGCCGACGTGCTGAGCCTGCATCTTCGCCTCAACGACGAGACGCAGGGCATCGTCACCGCCCGGGATCTTGCCGCCATGAAGCCCACGGCCTTGCTGGTCAATACCAGCCGCGCGCCCTTGATCGCCGCCGGCGCCCTGGAGGCGGCGCTGCGCCATGGCCGGCCCGGCCAGGCGGCGGTGGACGTCTTCGAGCAGGAACCGGTGATCACCCACCCCCTGCTCGAGCTGCCCAACCTGCTGGCCACCCCGCACCTGGGATATGTCGAGAAGGACAGCTACGAGCTCTACTTCGGCGACGCCTTCGACAACCTCTTGGCGTTCGACACGGGAAAGCCGATCACCAACCTTGCCGGGTGAGTCCGATTACGATGCGGGGGGCTTAGCAAGGTCATCCAGGGACTCGACGAAGGTGCGATAGTCCTGGCTCACGCAATCGGCATAACTGACCGCCAGCAGGGATATCACCTCGACGAAGTGATCGAGCCGGCCATCGACCCGCTCGCAGACACACCTGGCGAAGCGCGCCGGGTCGTCCGGGTGCAAGGCACGAGCCCCACGCAGATGCTCACGCGCCAGTATCCGCCCCCACTGCTTGACCAGCTTGCGATAGGGCTTGGCGCCGTCCAGCTTGTAGGTCGGAAAATCTTCCTTGAAAGGCGAGCGCTCGCGCACCGAGAAGACCGCTTTATCCAGGTGTAGCCAGCCCAGGTAGGGATCGGGATGTTCGGCGATGGCGCACAACGCCGCGGCATGCCGGGCCCCCTCGTGAGGGAAGGCAGCGCGCCAGGCGCGTTTCTCGGCGGCGTTCATCAGCCGCCAGCCCTCCGGCGGGGTCTGCTGCTTGACGTCGAGGATCACGTCGTCGTGCTCATGGTCGCGCCCGCCCTCGATCAGCACATAGAAACGCTCGAGGCCCAGCGAGCCGGTCCCGGCATCCAGCCGGCGCGCCATGTCCTTTACGCGAAAATGAGCCTCATCGGTCGGGGTATGCGCCTTCACCAGCGTGTGGCGATACTCTTCCTCGATGGCCTTGCGCAGCTGGCTGGCCAGAGGGGCGGGCAGCCGGGCGAGCTTGCCCGGTCGCTCGGCGAAATTGCGTCCCTCGTCGGTCAGCTGCGTCCACTTCTCGAGCATCTTGGCGCGGCTCTGCTTGCGGCTCACCTTCTCGAGGAAAGGTGCCAGCGTTCCCTTGGCGGTCTCCAGGGTAACCGCCTCCGGCACCTCGCCGCGTGCATGGCCGGCCAGTTCGTCGTGATAGCTCTCGACCAGCGCCTTCAGCGCCTTGCGCGTCCCCTTGCGCGAGAGCTCGACGTTCTCGCGGGCATCGAGCACGAGGCTGATGGCCAGGCGCCAAAGATCGTACTGGTAGTCACTGATCAGGGCATCGTCGAAGTCGTCCATGCCGTAGCGCACGGCGTCGTCATGATGCCCGTAGGCCCCGAAATTGTAGGCATGGGCATCGCCCTGCAGCCAGGTCTGGGTCTCTGGCAGGCCGCCGAACAGCGCGAACCGCCAGTCGTGCCAGACATCATCCCAGTAGAGGTGGTTGGTGCCACGAAAGAACCGGTAGGGCGACTCCGCGAGCTTGGCATATTTGGCCTGGCGGTCGTCATCGCTGAGGGCCGCGTTGGCCGTGGCGATGGCGTCAAGGACCTTCTGCGGACGGTTGTGCAGCGTCAGCGGGCGTGGCATGGCAAGTCCTTGTCGGGAGGTGGCGTGAGGTAACGTGACGCGGTGGTAGGCTTTTATCGCCAGGATCAGGCCGGGCGCTCCAGCGCAAAGAGGTCGCTCGTTCGCGCATAGTCGCTGCCGGCCATGCGGCCGATGGGACGCAAGGCCTCCAGGTCGACATGGCGCCCGTTCCAGACCGCCTCATCGACATGAATCGACACCACCTCGGCAAGCACCAGATTACCGGCCAGCGGCTGGTCGCCGAAGCGGATGATCTCGCGCAGCCGGCAGCCGAAGGCCACCGGCGCCGCCGCCACCCGCGGCACCGAGATACCCGGCATCGCTGCCTTTTCCAGCCCCGCCAGCGTGAACTCATCCTCGCCGTGGGGCAGGCTCGTGCTGGTAGTATTAAGCGCCTCGACCAGCGCCTCGCCACCGATATGCACCACACACTCCGGCACTACCTCAAGGTTGCGGATCGTGTCCTTGGGCTGGCTCTCGCCGTCCAGCAGCGGCGAGAAGCCCAGCACCGGCGGCGCCACGCTAACCACGTTGAAGAACGAGAATGGCGCCAGATTGGCGTTGCCGTTGGCGGCCCGGGTCGAGACCCAGGCGATCGGACGGGGGCAGATCGACCCCGAGAACAGACGGTAGATCTTGCCGGGGCTCAGCCCGTGTTCCTCCAGCAGGTAGTCGCTCATAAATGTGGGCTCGCTTGATGGATCGGGACCGAGAGTGTCCCCCCGCTGGGCTCGATTGTTCAAGGGAGCCGCGCAGAGCCAAAGGAGTCAGATGAACCAACGCGCTTATTCGAAGCTGGTGCAGACCGGTGCCTGATCGGCGGGTTCGTGGTTTACCTCGAGACTCACCGGCTCGGTGATGTCCGTGAGGGCAACGCGCCACTGGTGGTCGATGTTCACCGGGTCGCAGCTACCTTCATCGCCCCCGCCGAAGTTGGAGTCGATCCAGTAATGAACGTCGTAGAGCTTGCCCTCCTCAAGCGCACCGGGGAAGGTGAAGGAAAAGGCCGGATCTTCGTCTGGCGCCACGTGGCCGGATTCTGTAGCCACCACTTCCCCGGCCGCCACGTCATAGAGCGCCACTTGGATGGCCTGGTCTCCATGCGGCAAATTGAAGGTGCCGTCACCGGTAAAGGTGAGATCATGGCCATTACTGGCCAAGGCAGGCGACGCCGCGAGCAGCAGCACGACGGCCAACTGGCATGAAGCTTCCTTGCCGAGGGTGATAACGCGCGTCATAACTTACCTCCTGTATGTTTTTAGTGTACGCCCGAGGCCATAGCACAGCCTGCCTCCCAGCATAGTTCATGGGGCAATGGTTCATGGGGCAATAGTTCAAGAAGCAATAACCGTGACGCTTCAAGCTGGGATGATGATCTTACCGCAGGAATATTCCAGTCTCACAGAGACGCTCAAGCATTTTTCGCGGCTCAGGACCATGCTTTTCCTGTGACCCGATGCACCATCAGGTCCATTCAGGAGGATGATGAACATGGTCATTCACAGACTCGCCATCGTGGCATTGCTGGGATCGCTGCTGGTACCGGGGTTCGTCTGGGCCGATGGGGAACCCTTCAAGCAGCATCGCATGGAGCAGGCTCGCGCTGAATCCGTGGCATCCCAGGGTCGCGGCCAATTCGAATACCTGGATACGGACGGCAATGGCAGGATCTCAGCCGACGAGGTCACTCAACGGGTCCTGCCGGAACCCTTCCGGGTGATGGACAGGAACCATGACGGCTACCTGACACCCCATGAGTTTCGGGCTCGTTCGATCTGAGCCATCGGCAGCACACACAGAGGCGGGGGTTCTGACGCCTGCCTCTGTCCTGATACGAGCGCAACGGGAGCTGACGACGCCTCGTGCCGGTAGCACTATAATCAATACCCGTGTCTGGTGTTAATCCTGTTTCGGGAAGCCGATAAGTCATGCGGAGAGCAGGTCATGCAGCGAGGCACCATGATCGTCGAAGATCAGCCGAGCTTGCCAGGCGTCGAGGCGACAAGCAGCGCTCGACGTGCCGCTGCACGCGTCCGCATTCGGCACCCCGATGTCCTCCTGCTGGACCGCCAGGACTTCCAGCCTGACGAGTTCGAGAAATTGCTCAGCGATCTGGCCGACACCCCCATCGTCATTATCCTGTCGCCCGGCCGGGACAATTGTCATGTGCAGCAGGCCCTGCACGCCGCGGTGATGGCGCTGTCAGGCAGTGCCGACGCTGCGTCTCCTGCCCGAGGGGAGGCTTCCGTGCCCCATGGCGGACTCGCCGACTGGCAGATTCGGCGGATCGAAGCCCATATCGACGCGCATCTGGACGAGACGATTCACGTCCGCGACCTGGCGGCCGTGACTCGGCTCAGTCTTGGCCATTTCGCCCACGCCTTCAAGCAGACCTACGGCATCCCTCCATTGGCTCATGTTACCCGCCGCCGACTGGCACGGGCATGCGAGCGGATGCTCAACGGCGACGAGCCACTGTCGCGGATCGCTCAGGACTGCGGGTTCTGCGACCAGTCGCACTTCACCCGGCATTTCCACCGAGCCCTGGGCATGGCCCCGCAGCGCTGGCGGCGCCTGCACGCCGAAGGCCCACGCCATGACCCTGCGGTTTGACGACTTCGAACTCGATACGGCGCGCTACGAACTGCGTCGACACGGCGAGTTGCGTCGCGTGGAGCCGATGGTGTTCGATCTGCTCGTGCATTTTGCCCTCCATCCAGATCGTGTCTTCCGTCGCGACGAACTGATCGACGCCGTGTGGGCAGGGCGAGTCGTCTCCGATGCCACAGTGGCTTCCTGCATCAAGCAGGCACGCCGCGCGCTGGACGACAGCGGCGATGCTCAGACCTACATCAAGACGGTGCGTGGCCGTGGCTTCCGCTTTACCGCGAACGTCACCGAGTCCGACCGTGCCTCGCCGGTACGCTCCGCGACCGACGCTTCCTGGACCGCCGGCAGTGACGACCCTTCCCTGCTCATCCTCCCGCTGCGTGCGCTTGCCGACACGCCCGAGCTCGTCCGGTTCGTCGACGCGCTGACCGGCGAGTTGAGTTCCATCCTCACGCGGATACCGTTGCTGCGCCTGAGCGCCCGGAGCGGATATTACCTCGACCGCCCGGTGACGCCGACTCCACGCGAGATTCACGAAACGCTGGGGGTCGACTACGTACTGGAAGGTAGCGTCGTGCAGGCCTGGCCCGACGCGGGCGCGGAGCGGGTGCGCGTTACCGTGCATCTGGCCGATGCCAAGTCCGGTTTTCGCCTCTGGGCTGAAACCTTCACGCTGGTCGGGCCGTTGCGCGAAGCTCTTGACGCCGGTGTGCTCGCCATCATCGCCAAGCTGGAACCGCAACTGCACCGCGCTATCTATCACACGGTGCGCAGCATCGATGGCGAACATAGCGCACGTCAGCTCTATCTCGAGGCCAGCGGTATTCTGGTGCTCCAGGGCTGGCATCACGAGTCCTTTGCAATAGCGGCGGATCTCCTGCGGCGCAGTTGGCAACGGGAGCCGGGGTTCGCACTGGCGGCGGCGTATCTCTCACTGGTGCGCGGCCTGGGACATCGCTTCGAGCTCATGGGCGACCGCGAGTCGGCCCGGACGGAGGCGCTCGATGCCGCGGAGCGCGCGTTACAGCTCGACAGCATGGACTCGACCGTGCTCGGCTTTGCCGGCTGCGCACTTGCCGATACCGGCTATCCCGACCGTGGCCTGCCGATTCTGCGCAATGCCGTGGAACTCAACCCGGCCAATGCCCAAGCCTGGGCGGCATTGGGCTCAGCGTATCTGGCCGGCAACCGCCCGGACGAAGCGATCGTTCATCTACGCCACGGCATTCGCATCAGTCCGCTCGATAGTCGCCTCGCTATCTGGGGCGCAGTGCTCGCCACGGCTCATCTGCTCCTCGGCGACCGCGTCGCCGCCCGCGAACAGGCCGAACTGGCCTGCCAGCGCGGCGATCGCTGCTACATGCCGCGCATCGTGCTGGCTGCCATCCATCGGCTCGACGGCAAGCATGACCTCGCGCGCCAGGCGATGGGCGATGCCTACCGCATCAAGCCCGACCTGTCGCATGAGCAGGTGGTCGCACTGGTCGGGCAGAAGCATGGCGCTCGGCTGATGGCGCTGTAGTAGCTGTAGTCGTCGTCGCCGCTGCCACGTAATCGCCACACGCTTGCCATCCGATCCCCCCGCAAATCCCCCGCAAATTCCCACGCGGCCCGCAAGCCGGCCGCAGTGGTGCTGCTTAAGCTGAGCTTACCGTTCGGGTGGCATCCACCAAGGCAGTCTTCCGACGGCACCTTTACAACCCACCTCAAGGAGTCCTGCCATGACCCTGACATCCTCACTCAAGCCGCAGTCCGCTACGCCCGATTACACGGCGATCAAGGCCAAGCAACAAGCGGTCTGGGGCGCCGGTGACTATGCGCGCATCGGCGTCACCCTGCAGATCGTCGGTGAGCAGCTCTGCGAAGCCATGGACCTGCGTGCCGGCCAGTCCGTGCTCGACGTTGCCGGCGGCAACGGCAACGCCTCGCTGGCCGCGGCCCGGCGCTTCTGCAAGGTCGTCTCCACCGACTACGTCGAGGCGCTGCTGGCCAAGTCTGCCAGGCGTGCTGAAGCGGAAGGCCTGGCGATCGACTACCAGACGGCGGATGCCGAGAACCTGTCGTTCGCAGACGCCACCTTCGACAACGTCATATCTACCTACGGGGTGATGTTCACACCCAACCAGGATCAGGCCGCCGCGGAACTGCGCCGCGTCTGCAAGCCCGGCGGCAAGATCGGGCTGGCCAACTGGACCCCAACGGGCTTCATCGGCCAGTTGTTCAAGACCGTTGGTCGCTATATAGCGCCGCCGGCGGGCGTGAACTCCCCGGCCGCCTGGGGCACGCAAGACTTTCTCGTCGCGCAGTTCGGTCCGCACGTGCAGGCAATCGAGGCCCAGCCGCGGCAATTCATCTTCCGCTACCTGTCACCGCAACATTGGCTGGACGTGTTCAGCACCTATTACGGGCCGACACTGAAGGCCCTTGAAGCGCTGGATGCCGAGGCCGGACAGGCGCTGCGCGCGGACATCCTCGCCCTGATCGACGCGCACAACCGCGCCACGGACGGCACCATGGTGGTGCCCTCGGAGTACCTGGAGATCGTCATTACCCGTTAGTTGGGCGATGGGGCGGCGATAGTGCCGCCACCGGTCGCCAGGTAAGTTACTGCATGGCATCGGCAAGGCCAAGAGTGATGCTTGACGCTGCGGCAAGGGTAGGTAGATTGGGCTACCTACCCTTGCGATTAACTGAGGCGCCAGCATGCTCTCTTCACCCACCCAGGCGCCCAAGAGCCCCCATGACCGCCTCATCCATGCGGCTTCCATGCTGCTCGACAGCCACGGCAACACGTCAACGGGCATCGCAACCATCGTGAAGCGGGCAGCCCCGCTGGATGCATCATGAACCGGGCGGGCAACGAACGTCTGCTGGGCATCGCGACCGTCCTCATTGCCGCCATTCTCTGGGGAACCACCGGCACCGCAGCGACCTTCGCTCCCGAGGTCAGCGCCGTGGCGATCGGCGCCGTGGCCATGGGCGGTGGTGGCCTGTTGCAGGCCCTGCTCGCCGCGCGGCGGATCCGTCGCCATGCCAGCCTGCTGCGAGCGCAATGGCGCTGCCTTTTGCTGGGAGCTATCGCCGTGGCGATCTATCCGCTGGCATTCTATGCCTCCATGCGCCTGGCCGGCGTGACCATTGGCACAGCGGTCTCCATCGGTTCGGCACCGCTGCTCTCGGCACTGATCGAGTATCGCCTGGACGGGCTACGGCTCACCAAGCGCTGGATGAGCGGTGCGGGGCTCGGGCTAACCGGCATGTTGCTGCTCTGCCTGGCCGAGGGAAGCGGCCATGTGCCAACGGGGACCGATTCAGGTGTCATCCCTGGGGTACTGCTGGGGTTACTGGCCGGCCTGAGCTATGCCCTGTATTCGTGGACGGCACGTCGTCTGATGCAGTGTGGCATCGCCTCTCGGGCGGCCATGGGCGCCACCTTCGGTATTGGTGGCCTGATGCTGATGCCGGTACTTTTCATCACCGGGGCACCGCTGCTGGCATCGTGGGGGAACGCCACCGTGGGCCTGTACATGGCATTGGTGCCGATGCTGCTCGGATATCTCTGCTTTGGGTACGGCCTGGCGCGGATACCTGCCAGCACTGCGACGACGATCACTCTCTTCGAACCCGTGGTCGCTGCCGGCCTGGCGGTCGTTATTGTTGGCGAACGCCTGCCGGCAATGGGCTGGGTTGGGATCGGGCTGATACTGGCTTGCCTGGTGTGTATCAGTGCGCCCGTTAACGTGGCCAAACGCCAGGCGGTCTGCTCTACCCCCCATGTCGGCGTAACGTCTGACCGGTGAAGCGGTGGGTCTTCGGTTCACAAGGCTCAGTTATCATTCTGGATAACGCCAGCAACCATGGCTTCCGTCCCTTTGCGCGAAAGCAGCGGGAGTGGCTGATTCATCGCGTTCATCTCAACCACTTGTCGGCCTTCTCGCCGGAGCTGACCTGATCGAAACCCTCTGATGTCGGATCACGTACCGCTGATTTAGCAAAATCCTGGCTCGCTACTAACAAAGGGAGATTTAATATAAAAGATATACAATTAGCTTTTTTCCATATTATTATTGAATTTTAACAAAAAAGAATTAAGAGGCTCAACTTGCCACCCTTCCTCGGCTTGCCTAACTTTGTTAAATACACTCCATTTATGGTGTGTAAATAACCGTCAAGGAGAGACCATGTTTTATCATGCGAAGGAGTTGCAGTTTAACGCTCGTGTTTCGAAACCCGACCCCAAATTCGCGAGCCTGCTCTTGGAACAATTCGGGGGAATGAATGGCGAGCTTAAAGCGGCAATGCAGTATTTCACTCAAGCTTTTGCCGCTCGCCAGCCATATCCAGAAATATATGACATGTTGATGGACATCGCGACCGAGGAGTTCAGCCATCTTGAAATAGTTGGCGCAACAATTCAAATGCTGATGAATGGAGTCAATGGTGAACTAAAAGATATTTCCGAGCAATCCGAAATCATGCAAATGGTCGTAGGAAAGTCGGAAAAGGAAAACATCATTCATGAGGCAATGGTTAACCCGATGTTTATGGTCGTAAGCGGAGGAGGGCCAACCGTAACCAATAGTCAAGGCGTTCCTTGGTCAGGCTATTATGTGGATGCCAATGGCGATTTGACCGTCGATCTTCGTTCGGATATCGCTGCAGAAACGCGTGCCAAGATCACTTACGAATACTTGATGCAGTTTACCGGTGACCCTGAAGTAAAAGAAACCTTGAAGTTTCTAATGACACGCGAAGTCGCCCACCATCAAATGTTCGAGGCGGCACTATCAACCTTGAAGCCGAATTTCCCGCCCGGGGTTACTCAAGGCGATCCTCGCTACAGCAACCTTTATTTCAACTTGTCCAAGGGCCAGGAAGCCAGAGGTCCATGGAATGAAGGGAGCAGCCCCATCCTAGGTGAACCCTGGCAATATATAGACGACCCCCAGGCACACGTTACATCTACCGATGGACTTCGCGAGCAGAAACCTAACGACGCGATCATGAGTGTTGAAGAAGCTGACAAAAAGAGCATGGAAGTCAGTCAACAACGCAGCGAGGAGGTCAAAAGAGCAGTTCCCAAGGGAAGCAACCAATGGAACCGCTACGACTCTTGATCGGCTTAACTGCAAGCTGAAAAGACTGCATCACATACATCCGGTGGCAAAACTCATCCATGAGAACTGTCGCCGGTATGTTTTCGCTTTATTCGTTATAACGATAAGCATCCTTGGCCGCTGAAACCGAGTGCGCTCGACCCTGTACCAGCCACCGGTGATTCGTCGCGACCTGGTGTGCAGCATGAGTGCCAAGCGCAGTTGTTACGACAACGCGTGCACCGAGAGCTTCTTTCCTACCCTGAAGGTCGAGGCGATCCATAGCGTCTCGGATCGATTCAGCGTCGATACCTCCGCTCAATACACGGCAATACATTTCTATCCTATGCTCACGCCGCTCGCTGGGGCACCATAACCTCTGCTCATTTATCCAGTCATGCAGGATCGCCATGCCCCTCGCGTCGTCGTCTGCCCTTCCCCCCGGCTTCATGGTGGTCCACGGCAATCGCCTGGAAGACCTGCGCGGCCTGGCCGTCGAGTGGATGAAGCGCCATCCGCTCTCGCCGCTGGAGAACGAGGTCATCCTGGTGCAGAGCAACGGCATCAGCCAGTGGATGAAGCTGGCGCTGGCGGCCGATGAGCGCGACGATGGCACCGGCGGTTCGGGCATCGCCGCGGCACTCAACATCACCCTGCCGGCGCGCTTCCTGTGGCAGGCCTACCGCGCGGTGCTGACCCACGTCGAGAACGACCCCAATGCTGTGCCGGCCACCTCGCCGTTCGACAAGTCGCGGCTGCTGTGGCGCCTGCTGCGCCTGCTGCCGGAGCTGATAGGGCATGATGAATTCGCCCCGCTGCGCCAGTTTCTCGACGGCGACGGCGACCTGCGCAAGCACCACCAGCTCGCCGAGCGCCTGGCCGACCTGTTCGACCAGTACCAGGTCTACCGCGCCGACTGGCTCGACGCCTGGGGCCGTGGCGAGGACGTACTGATCGGCGCTCGCGGCGAGTCCCGCCCGATCGACGACGCCCAGCGCTGGCAGCCGGCCCTTTGGCGTGCCCTGATTGAGGACGTCGGCGACGACGGCGTCGATTCCAGCCGCGCCATGGTCCACCGGCGCTTTCTCGCCGCCGCCAACGCCCTGACGCCCGACGAATGTCCGCCCGGCCTGCCGCGCCGGGTGATGGTGTTCGGCATCTCGTCGCTGCCCCAGCAAACCCTCGAGGCGCTGGCCGCTATCGCCCGTTGCAGCCAGGTGGTGCTGTGCGTGCACAACCCCTGCCAGCACTACTGGGCGGACATCATCGAGCACAAGGACCTGCTGCGCGCCGAGCGCTACCGGCAATACCGCAAGGCGGGCATGCCGGCACGCCTCGACGTGCTCGGCGATGGCGACGGCGAGGCCGGCCTGCATCTGCACGCCCAGCCGCTGCTCGCTGCCTGGGGCAAGCAGGGCCGCGACTACCTGCGCCTGCTCGACGAGCACGACGATGCCCAGCAATACGAGGGGCTGTTCGCCGCCGACTCGCTGCGCATCGACCTGTTCGAGCCATGCGTCGATAGCCACGGCGAGCAGCGTCTGCTCAACCAGTTGCAGGATGACATCCGCGAGCTGCGCCCGCCCCATGAGACCCGCGAGACCTGGCCGGCGGTGGATACCCGCCACGACGACTCGATCGTCTTCCATATCGCCCACGGCCCGCAGCGCGAGGTCGAGATCCTCCACGACCAGCTGCTCGCCGCCTTCAGCGCCGATCCCGGACTGCGCCCGCGCGACATTATCGTGATGGTGCCGGACATCGACCAGTACGCGCCGCATATCCTCGCCGTTTTCGGCCAGTATGCGAGGAACCAGCACGCGCGCGACGACCCACGCTTCATTCCCTACACCCTCTCCGACCAGGGCCGCCGACACCGCCTGCCGCTGCTGATCGCACTCGAGAAACTGCTGCGCCTGCCGGAACTGCGCCTGTCGGTGAGCGAGCTGCTCGACTTGATCGATGTGCCGGCGCTGCGTGAGCGCTTCGGCATCGACGCGGACGACCTGCCGACCCTGCGTCGCTGGATCGAGGGCGCCGGCATCCGCTGGGGCCTGCATGCCCGCCAACGCGCGAGCCTCGACCTACCCGAGGACATGGAGCAGAACACCTGGGCCTTCGGCCTGCGCCGGCTGCTGCTCGGCTATACCGTGGGCGAGGCCGCCGCCGGCCCCTGGCAGACCATCGAGCCGTTCGACGACATCGGTGGCCTGGAAGCGCAGCTCGCCGGGCCGCTCGCTAGCCTGCTCGAGACCCTCGAGCGCCAGTGGCACGCGCTGCGCGAGCCCACCGACGTCAACGGCTGGGTGCAGCGCCTGCGCCAACTGCTCGAGGAGAGCTTCAGCGGCGATGACGCCCACGACAGCCTGATGCTGGCGCAGCTCGAACAGGCCCTGCAGGACTGGCAGGAGAGCGCCGAGGAAGCCGAATTGACCCGCGAGCTTCCGCTATCGGTGGTGCGCGAGCACTGGCTTGCGCAGATCGACGAGGCGAGCCTGTCGCAGCGCTTCATGGCCGGCGCGGTCAACTTCGCCACGCTGATGCCGATGCGCGCGATCCCCTTCAAGCGCGTCTGCCTGCTGGGCATGAACGACGGCGACTACCCGCGCAGCCATCCACCGATGGATTTCGACCTGATGAACGGCGGCTACCGCCCCGGCGACCGCTCGCGGCGTGAGGACGACCGCTACCTGTTTCTCGAAGCGCTGCTCTCGGCCCGCGACCAGTTCTACGTCAGTTGGGTCGGCCGCAGCATCGTCGACAACACGGAAAAGCCGCCCTCGGTGCTGGTCGGCCAGCTGCGCGACCACCTCACGGCCGGCTGGCAGGCGCAGGACGACAGCGCCCTGCTCGACGCCTTGACCACCGTGCATCCGCTGCAGCCGTTCAGCCGCGCCTACTTTCCCGACGTCCGTCATCAGGCCGCGCGCCGCATCGCCGACAAGCGGCTGTTCACCTATGCCCACGAGTGGCACGAGGCGCATGGCGAATCGGCTCCTGTGGCCGCGACCGGCGACCTCGGCGAGTTCACGCAAGAAAACCCGCTCACACTGATCCAACTCGGTAACTTTCTGCGTGACCCCGCCAAGGCCTTTTTCACGACCCGGCTCAAGGTGTTCCTCGACCGGGAAGACGTCACCAGCCTGGATCAGGAACCCTTCGCCCTCGACGGCCTGGGCAACTGGCAGCTGCAGGACCTGCTGATCCAGGCGCAGCGCCGCGCCATCGATGACGGCGAGCCCCGCGAGCCGGCCATGCTCGCCACGCTGGACCGCCTGGAGGGACAGGGCGTGCTGGCGATGGGCGCGTTCGGCAGCCGCATGCGCGAGCAGCTCATCGAGCCGATGGATGCGCTCTTCGAGGCCTACGAAGCAGCGCTTCAGGACTGGCCGCAGGCTATCGACGAGCCGGAGCCGGTCCGCCTGGACCTGGCGCCGAATTTACTCATCGAGGACTGGCTGGACGAGCTGCGCCGGGACGCCGACGGCAACCGCTGCCGGCTGTTGCTTTCGACCAGCAGTCTGATCAAGAAAGGCAAGTATCACTGGCACCACCTGCTGCGGCCTTGGGTCACGCACCTGGCCGGGCATCTAGAGGGCGAGCGCATGACCACCCGGCTGCTTTCCAAGGCCGGCCACGTCACGCTGCCTTCGCTTGACCCCGAACAGGCCCGCGCCCACCTGCACACGCTCACCGCCGCCTGGCAGGCCGGCATGGGCGCCCCGCTGCCGCTGGCCATCGGCAGCGCCTTTGTCTGGCTGAGCAAGCGCGGGCCCAACGACACCCCGGCCGACATCACCCCCGACCACGACGCCTGGCAGGCCGCGCGCAAGCACTACGAGGGCGACGACTTCACCCCCGGCGAGGTCAGCCGCAACCCCTACCTGGCCCACCGCTGGCCGAGCTTCCGCGACCTGGTCGAGGCCAACCGCCACCAGCCCGACAGCTTCGCCGAGCTGGCCGAACGGCTGCTTGCCCCGGTGCATCTGGCAGTTAAGGGGAAAGAGTGAAGGGGCAGCTCAGAGGTTTCGGGCAAGCTGGGTAAACAGCACATGAACATAGCGACGAATCGACTGGTCGGGCCCGAATATCTGCGCCAGGTGCCCTTCGGCCTCCTCAAGGTGCACGCCAAGGCGGCATCGCACCGCCTCCGTCCCGAGCAGAGCGACAAGCGTCGTCCTGCCACGATCCTGTCCGGCATCCTTGCCATACCCACCGTGATCGTCAGTAAGGTCGTCGTGGAGCTGAAAGGCTTGACCCAGTGCCTGGGCGAAGCGGCTCAGCGAAGCGGTGGCAAAAGCGCCCGCTTCACTGGCAATGGCAGCCATGGCCATCGCTGCCTCGAACAGCGCGCCCGTCTTCAACTCATTGGTAGTCAACGCGGCATGCGCCGAACACAAGTGGGCGTTATCGTGCAGGTCGCGATATTGCCCCTTGACCAACCCTTGCATGCCTGAAGCCTCCGCCAGCCTGGCAATAAGCTGCACGCGAGCCTCAGCCGGTACTCCCGGGATCGATGCCACCAGTCGAAAGGCGTCAGTCAATAGCGCCACGGCGGCGAGCATCGCCACATCTTCACCGAACTGGCGGTGAATCGTCGGCTGGCCTCGGCGCAACAGAGCATCGTCCATGCAGGGTAGGTCGTCGAGGATCAGCGAGGCGCCGTGCACCATCTCCACCGCGCACCCCAGGTCGAGCAGTGCCGGTGAGTTATTCCCCAGCCCCCGTCCGGCAAGCACCAGCAGCGTGGGCCTGATACGTTTGCCGCCCGAGAGCAGGCTTGTCCGCATTGCCAGCCCGACTCGATCCTGCTCGCTGTCTGCTGGCGGAAGCAGTGCCGCCAGCCGTGTGCCGATAAGCTCGCGAATCTCGATATATTCGCCTGGGTCGTGAACGACGCCTTCGATACGTGGCAGGGGAAAGTCCATGTATGTTGTACTCATTCATCTGCCAGGCAATGCCCGGCATAGGTGCCGTACTAACAAATCACACGTTGACGCGCCATTCCATTGGGCTAGATTCTTGTACAAGGGTTACGCGGCATCTTGCCTCCCCTGAAACATAGCAGCTGGTCGTAATTTTCCCAGGACATACCTGACATGCCGCGCCATATTGGCATCATCGCGCCGCCCTTACCCAGCCATTTCCGTGCCCTGCAGACACTGGCGGAAGCACTGGTTGCCCGCGGCCACCGGACCACCTTCATCCATCAACGAGATGCTGCCCGCTGGCTCGACACCGACAGCATTGGCTTCCATGCAGTGGGTCACGATAGCCATCCGCCAGGCTCCCTGGCACGTACGCTGCGATTGGCGGCTCAGCCCGGTGGACCACTGGGGCTCCGCCGTCTGATTGCCGACATGAGCTTCACCACCGACATGCTGTGCCGAGAGCTGCCTCGCGCGCTTGACGCGCTCCACATCGACGCCCTGCTGTGTGACCAGATGGAAGCCGCCGGCGGTCTGGTGGCCGAAGCGAGCGGGCGGCCCTTCGTTTCGGTAGCGTGCGCCCTGCCAGTCAATCGCGAACCCGGCCTGCCGCTGCCGGTCATGCCCTTCGCTTATGGCCGAAGCCAACATTTCTTGCAGCGCTATGCCGCCAGTGAAGGAATCTACGACTTCTTGATGGCAAGGCATCGGCGGACCGTAGCCCACCATGCCAGGGCGTTCGGCCTCGCCCCGCGTGAAGGCCTGCACGGGTGTCTCTCCCCTCATGCACAGATCAGCCAGACGGTGCCGGGCTTCGAACTGCCCCGCCAGCACCTGCCCGCGCATTTTTATCACGTCGGTCCGCTGCGCCCGGCTCGGCAGGAAGCATGGCAGCCGACGCCCTCGCTGGCATACGACAAGCCCGTGGTGTTCGCCTCGCTGGGGACGCTACAAGGCCACCGCTTCGGGCTGTTCCGTCGCATCGCCCGGGCCTGCCGACGTCTCGACGCACAGCTGCTGCTGGCACATTGCGGTGGGCTTGATCACCGACAGGAAGAGATCCTGCTGAACGAGGGGGCAAGCCAGGTGGCCGACGCCTTCCCTCAGGCCGCCGTGGTATCGCGCGCCGATGTCGTGATAACTCATGGTGGGCTCAATACGGTGATGGACGCCCTGGTCGCCCGCACCCCCTTGCTCGTACTGCCCATCGCTTTCGACCAACCCGGTGTGGCCGTGCGAGTCCAGCATGCAGGCGTGGGGCTGCGCGCCTCGCCGCGCCTCGACGGCCATCGTACGTTGAGCGCAATACTGGAAAGGTTACTCACGGATACCACCTTCGCCGCCCCCTTGGCGCGCCTTGGTGAAGAGATCAAAGCGGCCGGCGGCGTCTCGCGGGCAGCAGATATCAGTTTGGAGGCTTTCAAGGAATGAAGGAATGAATGCAGACCATGATCTGATCCTGGTCGGGGGCGGCCTTGCCAACGGCTTGATCGCCCTGCTGCTCAAGAAGGCACGCCCCGAACTCGATGTGCTCATGCTGGAACAAGCGGACTCGCCCGGTGGCAACCATACCTGGTCATTTCACGACAGTGACCTCACGACCGCTCAATGGGCCTGGGTCGCGCCGTTGGTAGGCTGTCGCTGGGCATATCACGAGGTGCATTTCCCTCAGCGGCGGCGCACCTTGGCAAGCGGCTATGCCAGTATTTTCTCGGAGGATTTCGCCACGCTGCTGCGTGCCACGCTCGGCGATGCACTTCGGGTCAAGACCCGCGTGACCAAGCTCGGCCCGCGTCAGGTATGTCTGAGCGACGGTCAAATCCTGTACGCCGGTGCGGTCATCGACGGTCGTGGCGTGGCATCAAGCCCCCATCTGGCGCTGGGCTATCAGGCCTTTCTCGGTCAGGTGCTCAAGCTTACACGCCCTCACGGACTCGGCGGCCCTATCCTGATGGACGCCACGGTCCCTCAAGGCGACGGCTACCGCTTCGTCTATGTGCTGCCCTTCTCTCCCGACACCCTGCTGATTGAAGACACGCACTATATCGATAAACACCATGTCGGCAACGGCGAACTCGACGCGGGCTGCCTGAGACACAATATCGCCGCCTATGCCCGTGCCAACGATTGGTCTGTCGAGGCAGTGATACGCGAAGAGCACGGCGTGCTGCCGATCACCCTGGCCGGCGACATTGAGGCCTTCTGGCGCGAGGCGCAGCATCAGCCGCGCAGCGGCCTGCGCGCCGGGCTGTTCCACCCCACCACCGGTTACTCATTGCCCCACGCCGTGCGGCTGGCCGAGCTCATCGCTTGCCGCGATGACCTGAGCGCTTCGGCCCTGTTCGATGTCATTCAACGAGTGGCAATAAAGGAGTGGCGTCGCCAGGGCTATTTTCGCCTGCTAAACCGCATGCTGTTCCTGGCCGGCCCCCCTGAGCAGCGCTGGCAAGTCATGCAACGCTTCTACGGCCTGCCAGAGCCGCTTATCCAGCGCTTCTATGCAGGACAGCTCACCGCTCTGGACAAGCTTCGTATCGTCACCGGCAAACCCCCGGTGCCCATGGGCGAGGCGCTGCATGCCGCACGACTCGGCTCCCCCCACCAGATCAGGACACCGCGATGAGAGAACCCCAACGTGCCGTGGTAATCGGCGCCGGCTTCGGTGGCCTGGCATTGGCCATCCGCCTGCAAGCGGGCGGCATGCAGACCACCCTGCTCGAAAAGCGCGACAAGCCCGGCGGGCGCGCCTACGTCTACGAGGACAAGGGCTTCATCTTCGATGCCGGCCCCACGGTGATCACCGACCCCACGGCACTCGAGGAGCTGTTCACTCTGGCTGGCCGCCGCATGGCTGACTACGTCGAGCTGCTGCCGGTCGCGCCCTTCTATCGTCTGTGCTGGGAAAATGCCCCCGCCTTCGATTATGGCAACGACCAGGCCGAACTCGAGCGGCAGATTGCCCAGCGCCATCCCGCCGATGTGGAGGGCTACCGCCGCTTCTTGGTCTATTCCCGCGCAGTCTTCGAGGAGGGCTATCTCAAGCTCGGGGCGGTGCCCTTCCTGAACTTTCGCGACATGGCCCGCGCCGGACCGCAGCTGGCCCGGCTGCAGGCATGGCGCAGCGTCTACAGCAAGGTGGCGAGCTTCATCGAGGACGAGCACCTGCGCCAGGTGCTCTCGTTCCATTCGCTGCTGGTGGGCGGCAACCCCTTCGCCACCTCGTCGATCTACACCCTGATCCATGCCCTGGAGCGGGAGTGGGGCGTGTGGTTCCCCCGCGGCGGCACAGGCGCACTGGTGCAGGGGCTGGTGAGGCTGTTCGAGGAGCTTGGCGGCAAGCTCGAACTCAATGCAGCCGTTGCGAGCATCGACGTCGAGCAGGATCGTGTCACGGCCGTGCAGCTTGACGACGGTAGGCGCTTCGACGCCGACGCCGTGGCTTCCAATGCCGATGTGATGCACACCTATGGTCAGCTGCTTCGCGACCATCCACGCGGCGCCCGCGAAGCCAAACGGCTTGGCAGCAAGCGCTTCAGCATGTCGCTGTTCGTGATCTACTTCGGCCTCGACGTGCCGCCACCAGCAGGGCTTGCGCACCATACCGTCTGCTTCGGCCCGCGCTATCGGGAGCTGATCGACGAGATTTTCAAGGCCGAAACGCTGGCCGACGACTTCTCGCTCTACCTGCATGCTCCCTGCGTCACCGACCCCTCGCTCGCCCCGCCCGGCGCTAGCGCCCACTATGTGCTCGCGCCGGTGCCGCACTTGGGCAACGCGCCCATCGACTGGCAGCGCGAGGGGCCGCGCTATCGCGACCGTATCCTCGCCTATCTGGAAGCGCACTACATTCCCGGGCTGCGTGAGCATCTGGTGACCTGTCGCCACTTCACGCCCGAGGGCTTTCGCGACGAGCTCAACGCCCACCTCGGCTCGGCCTTCTCGCTGGAACCGATCCTCACCCAGAGCGCCTGGTTCCGCCCGCATAATCGCGATGCCCGAATCCCTAATCTCTACCTGGTAGGCGCCGGTACCCACCCCGGCGCGGGTGTGCCGGGCGTGATCGGTTCGGCCAAGGCCACGGCCGGCCTGATGCTGGAGCAGCCATGAGCGAAGCACTGGTGACCCACGCCAACCAGACCATCGAGGCCGGCTCCAAGAGCTTCGCTACCGCCGCACGGCTGTTCGACCCTGCCACCCGCCGCAGCGCGGTGATGCTCTACGCCTGGTGCCGCTACTGCGACGACGTGGTGGATGGGCAGACGCTGGGATTTGCGGACCAGCCAGACGCCGAGAGGCAGAGTCCCGATGGCCGACAGCGCCTGGCCGAGCTGCGCGACCTGACTCGCCGCGCCTACGCCGGCGAGCCGATGACGCTGCCGGCCTTCGCCGCCTTTCAGGAAGTGGTGCAACGCCACGCCATCGCCGAGCGCTACCCTCAGCAGCACCTGGATGGCTTCGCCATGGACGTTCAGGGAGAGCGCTATGAAACTCTCCACGACACCCTGCGCTACTGCTACGGCGTGGCCGGCGTCGTGGGGATCATGATGGCCCGGATCATGGGAGTGAAGGAGGAGACCACCCTGGATAGGGCCTGCGACCTGGGCCTGGCCTTCCAGCTGACCAATATTGCGCGCGACATCGTCGAGGACGCCGGCATGAACCGATGCTATCTGCCCACGGAGTGGCTGCACGAAGCGGGTATTCCTGCAGACAAGCTAGTCGCCCCCGAGTATCGTCCGGCCCTGGCGGGACTCGCGGCACGCCTGGTCGAAACCGCCGAGCCCTATTACCACTCCGCCCGCGGCGGGCTCGGAGCGCTGCCGCTGCGCTCGGCCTGGGCCATCGCCACGGCGCACGGCGTCTATCGGGAAATCGGAATCAAAGTGAAGGCACGCGGCCCCCACGCCTGGGAGGAACGGATCTCGACCAGCAAGGCGGACAAGCTACGCCTACTGACCCGCGGCGCGTGGATGACGCTTAGTTCTCGCGGCGAGACGCCCGCACCGCGCCCGGCATCGCTGTGGCGGCGCCCTCTTTAGCCAATGGCCCGCCGTGCCGCTTGCGTAGCTGTCACTTGAGCTTGGCGACAGGCGGCGCAAACAGGAAACCGAACGACACGCAGCCATCGCGGCCATGCACGGCGTGATGCATCAGGTGCGCCTGGTAGAGTCGCTTGAGATAACCACGGCGCGGCACATAGCGAAACGGCCAGCGCTGATGCACCAAGGCGTCGTGGGCGACAAAATAGAGAAAACCGTAAGCGGTCATGCCTGCCCCGATCCACTGCAACGGTTACCGACCTGCCGTGCCCAGCGCGATCAGCACGATGACCACGGTGAGCAGCGGCAGAAGCAGAAGCAAGGTGCTCAAAGCTTTCATCGACTCACCCTCGTCAATGTTTGCCAGCCCTGCCTCCATGGTAATCCAGAGTGCGCCCCTTGGCGCTGTTTCCGGCGAACCCAAGTAGAAAGGATTGAGGGAATACGTTTATCCCCCCTGTGTTTTACGGCACCATTGGCCGGGCGCCGGGAAACACCGAGAGGGAACAAAACATGAGCGACATCACGCAGCTAGCCCCCCTCGAGTTTCCGCTTTACGGTAGCCGATTGATCGAGGCCAGCGCCGGCACCGGCAAGACCTTCACCATCGCCCTGCTCTACGTGCGTCTGGTACTGGGCGCACGCTCGGAGAGTGACGCGGCCGCCTTCGAGCGTCCGCTGACCCCGCCGGAAATTCTGGTGGTGACCTTTACCAACGCCGCCACCCAGGAACTGCGCGAGCGTATCCGCACGCGGCTGGTCGAGGCCGCCGAGGTCTTTCTACAAGCGCCCGAAGCCGCGCTCAATCAGTCGCCCGAAGCCGCGCCGAACCCAGCCGGAGACCCTTTACTCGTTCAACTACGCGACGACTACCCCGAGGCCAGTTGGCCGGCCTGCGCGCGGCGCCTGCAGCTCGCTGCCGAATGGATGGACGAGGCCGCGGTGTCGACCATTCACAGCTGGTGCTACCGCATGCTGCGCGAGCACGCCTTCGACAGCGGCAGCCTGTTCTCGCTGAATCTGGAGAACGACCAGACCGAGCTGGAACTCGAGGTGGTACGCGACTACTGGCGCAGCTTCTACTACCCGCTCGGCGACGACGCGCTGGCCGGCGTGGTGCGCCACTGGGATTCGCCCGAAGCGCTGCATCAGGCGGTGCGCGACCTGATGCCCGAATGTGCGGCACTCGACAAGGGCGCCTCACCCCCTGGCGAGACCGTGGCCTGGGCCCAGCAGGAAACCGCCCAGCGCCTGACCGAACTCAAGGCGCCCTGGGCGAAATGGGTCGACGAGTGCGAGGCGCTATTCGAGGACGCCGCCAAACTGAAAGCCTTCAAGGGTCAGAGCTTCAACGCCAGGAGCCGCGCCAACTGGCTGGGCGCGCTGCGCGAGTGGTGCCAAAGCGTCGCCACCTGGCCCGGCCTGACGCCCGCCGCCTGGAAGCGCCTGACGCCGCAGGGCATGGCCGAGATCTGGCTCAAGGGCGAGCCACCGACTCACCCCGCGCTGGCCGCGCTGGAACGCCTGCAAGACGAACTCAACGCCCTGCCCGACCCGCATGCCGACCTGCTCACCCACGCCGTGCACTGGTGCCGCGAGCGGCTCGACCACGAGCAGGAGCGCCGCGCCGAGATGGGCCCCAACGAGCTGTTGACCCAGCTCGACCGCGCGCTGGCCGGCGCCAACTGCGAGGCGCTGGGCGCGCAGATCCGCCGCCAGTTCCCGGTGGCGCTGGTCGACGAGTTCCAGGACACCGACCCGGTGCAGTACCGCATCTTCGACTGCGTCTACCGCATCCGCGAGAACCGCCGCGAGTGCGGGGTGTTCCTGATCGGCGATCCCAAGCAGGCGATCTACGCCTTCCGCGGCGCCGACATCTACACCTATCTGCGCGCGCGCCGCGACACCGAGGGCCGCCACGTCACCCTGGGTACCAACTTCCGCTCCTGCAGCGAGATGGTCGAGGCGGTCAATCGCTGCTTCGCGCATGCCGAGGCGCACCCGCCCGGCGCCTTCCTGTTCAAGGAGCCCGAGGGCAAGAACCCGGTGCCCTTCGTCGGCGTCGAGGCCAAGGGGCGTAAGGATACGCTGACCGTGGACGGCCAGCCCCAGCCGGCCATGACGCTGTGGCAACTCGATGTCGATGAACCGCTCTCCAAGACCGCCTACCACCAGGAGATGGCCGAGCGCTGCGCCTCGTACATGGTCGAGCTGCTCGAACAGGGTCAACGCGGCCGTGCGGGGTTTAGTAGCGACGACGCCTTCAAGGCGCTCAAGCCCTCCGACATGGCGGTGCTGGTCAACGGCCTGGGCGAAGCCAAGGCGATACGCCAGGCGCTGGCGCGGCGCGGGGTCAAGAGCGTCTATCTCTCTGACAAGGACAAGGTGTTCGCCTCGCCCATGGCCTCGCAGCTGGAAGCCTGGCTGCACGCCTGCGCCGAGCCCGACGAGGCGCGCAAGCTGCACACCGCGCTGGCCATGCCCGCGCTGGGGCTGGATATCGCCACGCTCTCGGCTTTGAACGAAGATGAGCTCGTCTGGGAAGGCCGGGTCATGCAGTTCCGCGACTACCATCGCCTGTGGCAGACCCAGGGCGTGTTGCCATTGGTGCGGCGACTGATTAACGACTTCGGCATCGCCACGCGGCTACTCGAGGGCGGGCCGGCCAGTGAAGGCGAGCGCTGGCTCACCGACCTGCTGCACCTCGGCGAACTGCTGCAGCACGCCAGCCAGGAACTCGACGGCGAACACGCGCTGATCCGCTTTCTGGCCGAGTCCATCGCCCACCCCGAGGGCCAGGGCGACGCCCACCGCCTGCGCCTGGAGAGCGACGCCGACCTGGTGCAGGTGATCACCATCCACAAGTCCAAGGGGCTCGAGTACCCGCTGGTGTTCCTGCCGTTCATCTGCGGCCATCGTCCGACCAGGAAGGACGACTCACCGCTGCGCTGGCACGACGCCAAGGGGCGGCTGCGTATCAGCCTGAAGGCCGACGACGAGCGGCTGGCCATTGTCGACCGCGAGCGCCTGGGCGAGGACCTGCGCAAGCTCTACGTCGCCCTGACCCGCGCGCGCCACGCCACCTGGCTAGGCATGGCGCCGCTCAAGGGCCTGGAAGGCGGCGCCATCGGCCAGCTGCTCAGCGACGGCGCCGCGATCGAACCCAACGACTTCGGCAAGGCCCTCGGCCGGCTCAAGGGGCACGGAGGCGACGCCTGCCCGAGCATCCATATCGAGCCCGCGCCGCCGGCGCATGCCCGGGTCGTCGACCTGAGCCGCGACGAGCGCCCCCTTGGAGCGGCACGCATGCCCAAGCGTCCCGCCCGTGAGCACTGGTGGATCGCCAGCTACTCGGCGCTGCGTGTTTCCGCCGACGGCGCGCCGCTGGGCGTCGTTCCACCCCTTCACTCGGCAAGCGGTGACTCACCTGAGGCACCCGACAACAGCCCCGCCGAGAACGCTGCATTGCCTGAACCGGCCACCGCGCGGGAGGCCACCGCGCTGGAAGTGATCGAAGAGCCCCGCGACAGCGGCAGCAGCGAACCCACCGCCAACCTGCACCGCTTTCCAAGAGGCCCCGGCCCCGGCACTTTCTTGCACGGCATTCTCGAATGGGCCGGCGAGCAGGGTTTCGCCCGCGTGGCCGCCGACCCCGCCGCCCGGGAGGACGCCCTGGCGCGGCGCCTGAACCTGCGCGGCTGGTCGCACTGGCTGTCCACCCTGCACGACTGGTTCGGCGAACTGCTCAGCGCTCCTCTTCCCCTGCCGCTGCCCGAGGCGGGCACGCCGTGCCGGCTGGCATCGCTTGCCACCTACCAGGTCGAGATGGAATTCTGGTTCGCCGCCCACCGCGTCGATACCCGCCGGCTGGACGCTCTCGTCAGCGCTTACACCCTCCGCGACGCCTACTCCAGCAACCACGCCAGCACCCCGCGCGCGCCGTTGGACGCCGATACGCTCAACGGCATGCTCAAGGGCTTTATCGATCTGGTGTTCGAGTGCGAAGGGCGCTATTACGTCGCCGACTGGAAGTCCAACCACCTCGGCCCGGATGATACCGCCTACAGCCCGGAGGCGATGCGCCTGGCGATGGCCGAGAAGCGCTACGACCTGCAGTTCGCGCTCTACCTGCTCGCCCTGCATCGGCTGCTCAAGTCGCGCCTGCCGGATTACGACTACGACCGGCATATCGGCGGCTCGCTGACGGTGTTCCTGCGTGGCGCGAATGCCGGGAGCCGCGGCGTGCATGCCGAGCGTCCGCCCCGCGAGCTGATCGAAGCGATGGACGCGCTGTTTCGCGGCGAGACAACGCCCACGCGCGCTACGGAGGCCCCGGCATGAACGACATCAAGGACCTCTTCGACGATCTGCCCGAGCCCTTCGAACCCCGACCTTCGGAACAAGAGCCGTTGGAACCCCACCCGGCGCTTCAGGACATCGACGCGCTGATCGCCCTGCTCGACCGCTGGGTGGCGCGCGGCTGGCTGCGTGCGCTGGACCGCGCGCTCGTGGTGTTCCTGCATCGCGAAGTCAACGACGGTTCGCCGCTGCTGCTGCTCGCCGCTGCGCTGGCCAGCCACCAGCTCGGTCGCGGCCACGTGTGCCTGGATCTTGCCCAGACCCTGGCCGCGCCCAACCTGGCGCTTTCGCTGCCGCCGGAAGGCGACGACCTCAGCGATCCGCCGCCGCTGCCTAGCCAGGTACTGGAAGGGCTGGAACTCGAATACTGGTGCGCCGCGCTCGACCACCCGCTGCTGATTGCCGACGGCCACGACCACCAGGCCGGCAGCACGCCGCTGGTCAGGCTGACAGGCCTTGGAAGCGCTCGGCTCTACCTGCGCCGCTACTGGCAGTACGAGCAGGACATTCGCGCCCGCATCGCCGCCCGGCTGGATGACGGTTCCTACGATAGGAACCCTGCCAGTAGCAACCCGGCGTCGCTGGCCGCCGCGCTGGACACCCTCTTCCCCACCACCGTGGAACTCGACTGGCAGAAGGCCGCCTGCGCGCTGGCCGCCCGCTCGCCCTTCGCGGTGATCACCGGCGGCCCCGGTACCGGCAAGACCACCACCGTGGTCAAGCTGCTCGCCCTGCTGCAGTCGCAGCAGCTCGCCCAGGCCGACCGAGCGCTGCGCATCCGCCTGGCCGCACCCACCGGCAAGGCCGCCGCGCGGCTCAACGAATCGATCGCCGGGCAGGTCGCGGGCCTGGCACTGGCCGGCCTGAGCGACGAGCCCGAGGCGCTGCGCGGCGTTATCCCTCGGGAAGTGACGACCCTGCACCGCCTGCTCGGCTCGCGGCCAGATACCCGCCACTTTCGCCACCACGCCGGTAACCCGCTGGCGCTCGACGTGCTGGTGATCGACGAAGCCTCGATGGTCGATATCGAGATGATGGCCGCCGTGCTCGGCGCCCTACCGCCGCGGGCGCGGCTGATCCTGCTCGGCGACAAGGACCAGCTCGCCTCGGTGGAGGCCGGCGCGGTGCTCGGCGACCTGTGCCAGCGCGCCGAGGGTGGCCACTACCATCACGCGACCTGCCAATGGCTGGAGCAGGCGACCGGCACGGTGGTTCCTGATCAGTACCAAAACACGGGCGGCCAGCCGCTCGACCAGGCCATCGCCATGCTGCGCGTCAGCCACCGCTTCGATGCGGCCAGCGGCATCGGCCAACTCGCCCAGGCCGTCAACCGGCCACCGAGCAGCGACCACCCGCCACAAGAGAAGAAATACGCCATCCGCGAAGTGTTCGGCCCCGCAGCGAACCCACGTTACGCCGATATCGCCCGCCTGCCGCTGGCGGACGCCGACGACCCCACCTTCGAGCGGCTGGTGGTCGACGGCCACCCGGCAGGCTTCAAGCACCGAGGCATCGGTCGGCAACACCGCGGCAACGACCTCGCCCCGCCCACCGGCTATCGCCACTATCTCGACGTGTTGCATCGCCAGAGGCCGGACAAACGCGCCCTGGGCGAGGCGTCGTTCGACGAAGTGAAAGTGCGCCATGACGACTGGGCGCTGGCGGTGCTCGACGCGCATAACCGCTTTCAATTGCTGTGCGCGCTGCGCAAGGGCCCGTGGGGCGTGGAAGGCCTGAACCTGCGCATCGGCAAGGCGCTGCGGCGCGAGAGGCTGATTAGCGCCAGCGACAGGGAACTCGAACGCGGCTGGTATATCGGCCGCCCGGTGCTCGTCACCCGCAACGACTACGGCCTCGGCCTGATGAATGGCGACATCGGCATCACCCTCGCCCTGCCGCACCCGGAAGACCCGAGCAGAAGCGTGTTGCGCGTTGCCTTCCCCACGGCGAACGCCGACAAACCCATCAAGTGGGCACTGCCCAGCCGCCTGCAAGCGGTGGATACCGTGTTCGCCATGACGGTGCACAAGTCGCAAGGCTCAGAATTCACCCATACTGCGCTGGTGCTGCCCGACGCGCCCAATCCGATCCTGACACGGGAGCTTGTCTATACCGGCATCACCCGCGCCAAGCATTGGTTTACCTTAGTGGAAAGCGGGCGTGGGATATTGGATGAGGCGGTGACCAGGCAAGTCGTACGCGTGAGTGGGCTGGGATTGTCATAAACTGGCCTCACACCCAATCGTTTATATCGCTCGATCAGGCAGAAAGCGCTCAGACCTTGGAGGCCCCATGCTATGGATGTTGGCGTTACTGAGCTTGTTTCTGGTGGTTTATGCCCATTACCGACTGCCGCAGCACGCAGCGAAAAAAAGCACGCTCTGGCCCACCCGCATATTCCTTGTTTTTCTCGGGCTGGGCGTCGGCTGGGCGCTCAGCGCTCGCTACTTCCCGATGCTGGAGGGCGGCGACAAGCTGGCGATGTTCTTGCTCGGCTTTGGAATCGCGCATTTCCCCTCGGCCTGCGTGCTCTTTCTCAAGCATTGGCGCGATAAACCGACATGACACTTTCCCTGAACGGGGCAAGCCTCGTTGTGAAACCGTGAATCGTGAAGTGATAAGGATGAGTGGATCAGAGCCAGGTTAAGAAAAGCTGCCCCTGTAAGTAAGTAGTGGTGGCAGATCTCGGCCAAAAGCGGTCTTTCAGTTGATTCTTTTTTAACCCCGCTCAGCACATGAAACCTCGGATCCCACCTTAGCGTCAGCTCTGGCGGAAAGATCAAAAACTGAGAGGGCGACCACTCTGCTCATCTCATTTACGTCAATTCTAGCGGGATACCGTCGGGGGTGATCCGGCGCCCAAATGCCGCCTTCCATCAGCGGTGCCACGAAGGCGGCAGTGAGGGGGCCGCGTCGAACAGGTCGATGGCGTTACGCGATGTGTTGGTCCGTGGTTGTTACCGTGCCGTAAGCGAATGCCAAGGCTGCCATCATCGCGGCGTGGACCTGAAATGCCGGCACTGTTATGCCATCGAATTCAAGATTTTGCGTGGCGCAGGCATCGTGGACGATCGTCGTCTTGTAAGCGGTCATTCCAGAGCGTCTGGACTTACCCTTCGATGTCTGGCCTGAGCGGGTCGTCAGCACCACCCGGTAGCCCGCTCGGGATGCGTGGCGTGCGGTTTCGGCGCCGATGCCGCTGGATGCGCCGCCATGGGCCGCTGCTATCTGCCGGAAGACTGGTTGCTGGAGGCCGGCGTGGGCCCCAATGACCTGCGCAACCCCGCCAACCGCGCCGGACTGGCCCGGGTCGCCCGCCGCATGGTGGAAGAAGCGGAACCCTATTACGACTCCGCCGTCGCCGACATCGGCCGGGGTGTGCACAAGCTCGGTTCCGCCGCTTGGGACAGCCGGGTATCCACCTCGCGCTGGCGCAAGGTCCGCCTGTTACTGCGCGCAAGCGTCCTTGCGCTGCTGGCGCGCACCGTCGGCCGCTGGCGCGAGCCGCCGCCGCGGCAGGGGTTGTGGACGCGCTCAAGGCGTTGAACTGGTCCTACGACTCTAACGCCATCCTATGCTTCAGTCCGCCCCTGAACCCGCGGAAGCTGCCACCACGGCACGCCGGGGTGCAGATGGTGGGCGTGGTGATAGCCGAAGTGAAAGCAGCTCAGCAGCGACAGCAGCCAGGAGTAACCGCTACTGCGGCTATGGTGCCGGTCCGCAAACGGCGTTGCTTCGTGGCGGTGGGGGCGGTAGGTGCCGAAGTAGAACAGCTGCATGGACGACAGCAGGGCGGGGAGTGCAATAAACAGCAGGGCATTGGCCGGGGGCACACCCAGTATCAGCACGTAAGACCCCATGACCGTGCCGAAAAACACCGGTTGACGCCAGCCGGCGTAGCGCCGCATGAAATGCACATACCATGGCAGGAACGCGGTGGGGTGGGCCGCGTCAAAGTCCGGATCATCCGCTGTGCCCACGTAGCGATGGTGATCGAAATGGGCGGCCCGCAGTTCTTGCCAGGGAAAGGCGGCATAGAGCCACAGACACAGGGCGCCGAGTCGCCGGTTAAGGCGGGGATTGCCGGGGGCCAGGGAGCCGTGCATACAGTCGTGAGCGACAATGAACAGCCCCACGTAAAGCCAGCACTGTACGGCGATAACGACGGGTGCGAGCACCAGGCCGTAACCCTGTAAAGGCAGCTGGAAAACCGCCAGCACATGCACCACCGCCCAGCTGCCCAGAACCAGCAACGCCAGCAGAACGCCGGTGCCGGCTCCTGCGTTCATGACCCGGCCGCCGTCAGTCATCCCGGCCATTGCTCCGAAACCCTGGCGCGCCCGCTGCGTATATTTTCCTTCAACTGCGCGCGTATGGTCTGAATGGGCGGTGCGATGAGAAAACCGAAGGACACGCAGCCTTCGCGTCCGTGCACGGCGTGATGCATGCGATGGGCCTGGTACAGGCGCTTCAGGTAACCCTTGCGGGGGATGTAACGAAACGGCCAGCGCTTGTGCACCATGCCATCGTGAACGATGAAGTAAAGCACGCCATACACGGTGGCGCCCATACCGATCCAGTAGGTGGGGCCATGGTCCGCGGCGCCATGCACGATGAAGCCGATAGCGATGCCGGCGAACACCAGCGCGTACCGATCATTTTTCTCCAGCAGGCCGCGGCCAGGCTCATGATGGGAGCGGTGCCAGCCCCAACCCCATCCGTGCATCACGTAGCGGTGCATGGCCCAGGCAAAGTATTCCATGCCGACCACGGTTACAGACAGAATGAGGGCGTTGACCAGCCAGGTGGACATGTTTTGATCTCCCGTATCAGGCCCGTGCGAGCCGTGCCGACAGCACCAGTGCAATGCCGAAGGCGACCAGTCCGCTGGCCAATAGTACCGCCCAGCGCAACGCCAGCACATCCAGCGGTTCGCCGCGCCAGAAAATTCCCTGATAGGCCTCGATTGCCCAGGCGTTGGGCGTCAGCCAGCCAAGCTCCTGCAGCCACGGCGGCATCATGAACCGCGGCACCATGCTCCCGCCCACGGCCGACAGGATCAGCACGAAGAATGTGGACAGGCTCTGGGCCTGCTGGCGGGTGCTGCAGGCGGCACACAGTGCCAGCGCCAGGCCGGCCACTGCCATGGCCGTCACTACTGTTGTCAGCAGCCAGGGCAAGAGGTTCCCCGGCAGATCCAGCCCGTAGGCCAGCCAGGCCACGACGAAAATCAGCGTCACCTGCAGCGTGCCCTGCACCGACAGAAACACGAACTTGCCGGAGACCACCACCCGGGTGCCGCCCGGCCCCAGCAACAGGCGGTCCACGACGCCGGACTGGCGCTCCTCGATCAGTGTCGCGGCGCCCTGCATGGCGGAGAACAGCAGGAACAGCACGGCCACGGCACCAGCATAATAGTTGACCGCGCCGTCCGCCCCGCCTTCGGCGCCCAACTCCTGCATGCCCACCAGCCGTGGCTGCTCCGTCGGGAAATCCGCCTCCTGCGCCAGCATCCGGCCGATACGCTGTTGCTGTTCCGGGGTGAAACCACCGGTAAGTTCCTGGACCCGGCCCAGTGCCCGTTCGACGCCGAGTTCAGGCAACGCGGACTCCAGCGCGTTCTGCACCTGACCCATGACCATGGCCGCAGCCATGGCGCGGCCCTGGTCTCCGATGATCAGAATGGGCGGCTGTCCGGCATGGGGCCGGCCTTGCAGCGAGCCGCGGATGACGATACCCGCATCCGCCGTGGCGTCCCGTACCGCTTCCCGCACGGACGCTTCCGGGGCGTCCGCTGAACCCACGATGCGCAACCCGGACTGTTCGCGCAGCGTCTGCGTCAATTGCAGCGTGCGCTCGCTTTGCACTGTGTCTGCCAGGTGCACCCGCAACTCAAGCGCGTCACCGCTGGTGCCGGAGAAAATGGCGGCGAAGATCACGAAAATCGCCGGTGGCAGCAGAAAGGCCATGGCCAGCGCCCCCCGGTCGCGCAGCAAGTTCAGCAGCATGATGCGGAAGATGGCAAGAGTCACGGTGTGGCCTCCTGGCCGGTCAGCTTGAGAAACAGGCTGTTAAGGTCCGGCTGCCGCAGGCGCAGCTCGCGCACCTCCATGCCCCGGGCTTGCAGGCGCCCCGACAGATGCTCGGCGCCGCCGCGGTCGGCCGGCTGCAGCCCGGCCCAGATGGATGCTGCGCGTGCGGGCGTCAGGCCTTGCTCCCGCAGCCACTCGGCCTGGGCCGTGTCCGGGGTCTGTCGCAGTACCAGCACCAGCTCCCGGGCATCGCCGAAATACTGTTGCAGCAACTGTTGCGGTGTTCCCTGATCGGCCAGCCGACCATCCAGCAGGAACCCGACCCGGTCGGATAGCGCCTCGGCCTGTTCCAGGTCGTGGGTGGTCAGCAGCACGGCCATGCCGCCGGCGCGCAGGTTGTGCAGTACCTGATGGATGGAGCCGCGGGCGTCCACGTCCACACCCACCGTGGGTTCGTCCAGAATGAGCAGCCGGGGCCGATGAAGAATGGCCGCGGCGATGTTGACGCGTCGCTGGTAGCCGCCGGATAGCGTCCTGACCAGATCATCCGCACGCTCCTGCAGCATGGCCGCCTGCAATACGCGGGTCACGGCCTCGCCGACATCTCGGCGGGCAACGCCGGCGAGACGGGCGAACACTTGCAGGTTTTCCCTGGGCGTTAGATGGGTATAGATCGCCAGCTCCTGGGGAACCAGGCCGATTCGCTGGCGCACGGCACTGGAGGCCGTCTCCTCGCCATCAAGCCGGATGCGGCCCTTCCCCGGGCGAATGCGGCCGCATATGGCCTTGATCAGTGTGGTCTTGCCGGCGCCGTTTGGGCCGAGCAGGGCGTACAGCTCGCCCTCTGCCAGCTGCATGCTCAGGCCACGGAGCACCGGGCGCTCCGGCCAGCTGAAGTGGACGTCGTCCACTGCCAGCACGGTGCCGGCCTCCATTGCCAGGGCGGACACTAGGCGCTGACCCCCGCGAACAGGGTCTCCAGAAACGGGCGCAGGGTAGGTTGCTCGGATGGACAGGCATCGGCCACCGCCAGGTGCTTTCTAGCCAGCGCGCGGGCACCGGAGACGCCGTCGGTTGTTACCGCGGTCAGGCGGGCGCCGTCCTTACTCACATCCTTGCCGGCGCTGTCGGCCGCGGTGCGTTCGTGAAGATCTCGGGCCTGTTCGGCAATGGGGCCCGGCCTGCCTTTTCTTGCTTGCACGGATCCCATTGCCCCTTTTTTCATATCCCTGCCCACCGGTGCGTCATTGTTCTTTGTGATTCTGCACTTGCTGTCTTCTCGAAGCGACTGTGCCCGCCTCACATTTGTGAGGTCGACCAACCCGCACAAGGCAGAGTCTGTTTCGTGCATTTATGCTTGTTTTGGACTGCTGAGAGAAGCCAGGGTTCAAGGCGGCGAGCCGATGTCCATCTGCATGCCCGGAACCAGACCCAGGTTTTCCGCCTCCCGTTTCAGCGCGTACCCGACGGCCTGACGCAGCGGATGCGTGGGTTCGAGGTCGTCCCGGTAGAGTTGCTGATCGCACCATTGCCAGAAGGCTTTGACCCGCGGTTCGCTGTAGTTGGTACGCGCCTGCAGTTTGTCGATATGTGCCTTGGCCCGCGACGAGGAGAAGGTGAAACTGTTCTCGTCGTGGTCACCGTACAACGGCCAGAACCACGCCTCCTTCATCTTGCCCTTGACTTTGCGGCCGGCCTTGATCGGTGTCTCGTCCATGGCCAGCACCTGACTTTTCAGCACGTGGTCGAGCTGGGCGAGATGGATCGGCGAGAGCAGCGCCGCGGCACGGGCGACCTGCCGGGTCAGCGTGGCACGACTGAGCGGGATACCGGCCTGCTGCAGGCGTTCGGACGTGCTGCCGAACAGCTGCCGCTGGAACCAGGCAAGCTGACGCTCGACCTTCTGAAGCGCGTCCGGGAGCCATTCGCCTTCCGTGCCAGCGTTTTATGCTCTGGCAAGACTGCGGAGGGGCGGACGAGAACGCCTCCAACGCGGCGGTAGGAGAAACGGGCCGCCATGAAGGTGGCGGCCCTTGGGATCAGAAGGAAATGACCTCGCCGTCAGCGGGGATCACGACATTATCTTCGATGCCCGCTTCCTGCACGTAATCGGCCAGTTCGTCACGGCTTAGCGTCATATGGTTCACGGCGTCCATATGCACCGCGATGATGGTCGCATCTGGGGCCGCCTGATGGGTACGCAGCGTATCTTCCTTGCCCATGATGATGGGGTCACCTTCGAAGCCTGTCATCTCGGCGGCGCCGGTGTTCAACACGATCACCTCGGGGTTGTGGCGCTCCAGTGCCCGTTCGACCTCGTCGCGCCATACGGTATCACCGACCACATAGGTGGTCTTCTGTCCCGGCGCCTCGAAGACTACCCCCATGACATCGCCGAGTGCTTGTGCGAGGTCGGGGATAGCATAGAGGGTATCGGAGCCGTGCTGGCCGCCCGTCTTGTGGAGCTGCACCCCACCGAACTCGGCGTCACCATCGAGGGTGCGCACATCGCTGAAGCCCTGGGCGCGAATCAGCTCGGCATCGGCGGCGTTCTGGGCGAACAGGGGAATGTCCTGCGGCAGCAGCTCCTGGGCGGCGGTGTCCCAGTGGTCGAGGTGGGTGTGAGTGACAATCACGGCGTCCGCGTCACCGATCACCTCCTCTGCCGGCATTGGCAGCCCAACCAGCGGATTGCGCAACTCGCTGCGGTAGGTGTCCTCGAAGCCCGGGTAGGCGCCCTGCTCGGCCAGCATGGGGTCGATCAGGAAAGTGGTATCCCCATAGGTGATCTTCACTGTGGCATTGCGGATCTGCTGCACCTGCTGCGTTGTCTCCTGGGCGATCGAGTCCGCGGAGACACTGCCGGCGATGAAGGCCGTGGCCAGGGCCAGGGAACCGGCGAGGGTCTTGATCAGCATGTGGATGCTCCTTCATTAGGTTGCTGGGGTGATGGCAAGCAGTCTAGAGGGGCTCGGCTGTGCAAAAAATTGGCCTGAACGACAATATTCGAAACTTTCGGGCCACGATGTCACAATAATGAGGAACAAATCCCAAGAGTCGCGCCTTGTTGCCGCCCAGCGTCGGATTGATTCTTTATCCGAGTATCAGTCCCTTCCACTTCTCGGTGCCCTATACGGTGTTCGGTATGGCCGTGCCCGATCGCCCGCTGTTCGATCTGTCCATCGTGGCGCCGGAGGGAAAGCCGCTGGAGGGCGAGCGGGCGATGACGATACGGCCCGACGGCGGCCTGGAGCTGCTGGACTGGGTGGATATCGCGGTGGTGCCTGGCTGGCATGACCTGAATGAAGCGCCGCCGCCAGAGTTGGCCGAGGCGCTCGTTCGCTGTCATGAGCGGGGCGCCCATGTGGTGGGACTCTGTTACGGCACCTATGCCCTGGCTTACGCCGGGCTACTGGACGGCAGGCGGGCGTCGACTCACTGGATGGCCGAGCGCGATTTCCATAGCCGCTTCCCCAGGGTCAAGCTGGATACCAATGCGCTCTACGTGGAGGAGGAGCGTCTGGTGACGTCTGCCGGTACCGCTGCCGGCCTGGATTGTTGCTTGTTCCTGGTACGCGAATATTACGGCGCGCAGGTTGCCAACAAGGTGGCTCGTGCCATGGTGATCCCGCCGCATCGAGAGGGTGGGCAGGCGCAGTTCATTGAGCAGCCGGTTGCCGCCTCCACCCAGGATGCGCATATCAACCGCCTGCTCGACTACCTGCGAGAACACCTGGCGGAATCGCACACTATCGACGAGCTCGCTGCCCGTACCGCCATGAGCCGGCGTACCTTCACGCGCCATTTCCACAAGGCCACCGGCATGACGGTGGTGGCGTGGCTGGTGAGCGAGCGGTTACGGCGAGGACGCGAGCTGTTGGAAACCACGTCCTTGTCGGTCGAAGCGATTGCGGAAAGGATCGGTTTCCCTACGGCCACGTCGTTCCGGCAGCATTTCAGGCAGCGCCATCAGGTCAGCCCCCGCGACTGGCGCAAGACCTTCGGCGAAATCCCCTGACTATCGTTGGGCCTACCTTTCCCTCCTTCGCCGTTGACCGCGTTCACGGCTTCACCGGTTCAATCGATAGAAGCCGCCCTGGGGCGACCATGGCAAGGCTTGGCTTGACCGATCAGTCAAGCCGAATCCAGAATGGTATTTGCCTTGTACACAATCATCCCAATATCAAGAGGCCACTTCCCATGGCGGTAGCTCCTGTCGGCTCCCACGTGCATTACCCCTGGTACAAGAAGGAAGATACCGACGCCTTCTTCGCGCTGTTCCAGAACAACATCGCCAACTTCGTCATCATCGCCATCACAATGCTCGGCATGGAATTTCCGGCCAGCATTGTCTTCGGTCAGGTACTGCCCGGCGCCGCTGTGGCCGTGATGGTCGGCAACTTCTACTACGCCTGGAGCGCGGCACGACTGGCCCGGAAGGAGAACCGGGCCGACGTCACCGCCCTCTCCTACGGTATTTCCACTCCGGTTATGTTCGTCTTCCTGTTTGGCGTGCTGCTGCCCGCCAAGCAGCTGACCGGTGACGCCGAACTGGCCTGGAAAGTGGCGGTGGCCGCCTGCTTCATCAGCGGCGCCATCGAGGCGGCGATCAGCCTGATCGGCCGCTGGATCCAGCACCACCGGCCGCGGGCCGCCATGCTGGGTGCCGTGGCCGGCGTGGCACTGACCTTCATCGCCGGCGAGATGCTGTTCAAGACCCTGGAGATGCCGGTGATCGGCCTGCTGGTGCTGACGATCATCATCGTCGGCCTGGTGGCGCGGGTGACCATGCCCTTCGGGCTGCCCACCTCGCTGTTCGCCATCGTACTGGGTACCGCCATGGCCTACCTGATCGGCGACGCCGGCGGAGAACGCTTCAGTGACGCCTTCACCCACCTGGGCTTCTACCCGCTGCTGCCCAACCTTGCCTGGTTCGAGGGCCTGGGACTGCTGTTCACCAGCATGCTGGCGGTGCTCACCGTTGTGCTGCCGATCACGCTATACAACGCCATCGAGACCATGAACAACGTCGAGGCCATGGAGGCTGCCGGCGACAAGTATGACGTGCGCGAGTGCCAGGCGGTGGATGGCGCCGGCACCATGATCGGTGCCCTGTTCGGCGGTGTCTTTCCCACCACCGTCTACATTGCCACCGTGGGCGCCAAGTGGATGGGTGCCGGACGCGGCTACAGCCTGCTCAACGGCGCTGTCTACGGCCTGGCGACCATGTTCGGCCTGATCGCTGCCCTGGCTGCCATCATCCCGGTCTCCGTGGTGGCGCCCATCCTGGTGTTCGTCGGCATGTCGATGATCGCCACCGCCTTTCAGAGCAACGAGACCCGCTACTACCCGGCCGTGGCCCTGGCCATGCTGCCCTACTTCGCCAACTATGTGATGACCCGTTTCGGGCGGGCCGCCGAGGAGACGGTGAGCGGCATCTCCACTGGCATCGTGCCGCTGGGCCAGGGCGCCATGTTCATGGCGATCCTGATCGGCGCCATGACGGTCTCGGTGATTGACCACCAGTTCCGCCGCGCCGCCGCCTTTGCCGGCGTGGCCGCAGGCTTCTCCTACGTCGGACTGATGCATGCCCCCAAGCTCGACTTCAATGCCGCCCCGGATTTCGTGATGGGCTACCTGGTGATGGGTGCGTTGTTCCTCTACTTTGCCTGGCAAGAGGAAAGGGTAGCCTCCCCGAAACCGATCAGCGGCACGCCGCCACCGTCGGTGGATTGACTCGACACTCAGGACAGAGAGGCCCCGCAGCTGTCCTGGATCGGTTGGCGCTTATGCGAACCCAGTGAGGCGGCGGCTTGCGCGGTGACAGCTGCAGTGCCGCATTATGTGGCGTTGTCACCGCGCTTGATTGCTTCAGCAAACCGAGATGCTACGAGCAGAAACCCCGAGGGCGTTGGATGTAGCTCATTAGCCCACCATTTCTTGTACTCGGAAGGGTCGTTATTAAGACTATTGCGCAGATTGACGTAGATGACGTGGGACATCGTGGTGCTAGAAGTCAGGTTCTCAAGCATGTAATTGAACGAATCAATAAGCTCTCGGACCAGGCGGCGGCGAGCCTGTCCTGGGGAATACCCCTTTTCCCTAAAGCTTGGCTCGAGCCACGGACCTGGCAACGGCCCCCACCCGCCCATGAACCCACGTCCATCAGGTACTGCATAGTCGTAGCCATGCACGAGTATCGGAAGTCGCCTTCCAACCCGCTCTTCGCATACTGAGGTTAAAGCAGTAATGATAGTAAGATAGGAGTGTCGGAGACGCTCGTTGATGACGCCTTCAAGTACCGCCTTGTTCAATCCCGGGGTCGGGCTATCTGCATGATCAAGGATATACGCTAACTCCGGACCCGCAATGTCATTGCCACCCCCCGACAGCAGCACGGCACGGGGGGCATCCCCGCGTCGAATCACCGCTTCGATTCGCTGCGTAAACCCGTATAATTGGCCCTTCGAATAAGCCATTTCCTCAACTTTGTCGCCACGACGAGCGACCGTTTCAATTTCGAATCCAAAACGATCGCCCAAGATAGTCAAGATGTCGGATCGAGGATAATCAAACCAAGAATCGCCCTCGGCGATCAGCGTGCCATTCGGCCGCTTTGGCCCAAGAGCATCACGTTTATGGCGAGGGACGTCCGGTGGCGAATCAAGAAGATAGGATTTCTGAATAGAAACTCCTGCCATATCGTTGTTCCGCTCGTTTATTATTTCTTCGGCTTGCCGCCTGCCACGCTGCACAGCGTGTTTATCGTCTTTCCCAAAACTCATTGCGAGCTTCTCCGACGGATTCGAGTGGGCAAGCTCCGTCTATAAAACCGAGAAACATGGAGCCACATAACGGCGAAGCTAAGGCCGAGCGTCGGCCCCACAACGTGCGGTCAGTCGAACCCGTTGCCCAGCGATGGGCACGCTTGAGCGCGGTGTTACAGCCTTTCAGCCCAACAGGACTTATCTATACATCGCCATTCCAGATGTCGATATCCCAACGCCACTGACCGCCCTCCTGCCGCCAGACCACCACATATTTTAGATCGACCTTCTGGCCCGCTCCCAGGGTAAGCGTCGCTCTCCCAATTTCATGAGCATGATCGCCCTGGATGTCCAGTTCGATCGTAGAGAGTTCGAAGCGCTGGATGCCAAGCTGCTGCGCCGCAGCAGTCCAGAAATGAGCGATATCGGCGTGCCCTCTCACCATGGGCGCATCGGGCGGAAGCACGCGCGCCTCTGTTGTGTAGACTCCGTCCACCGCGCCAATGATGTCGCCTGCGTTGAAGGCTTTCTCAAAATGCCGGTTGGTTTGTTCAATGCCCTCCCGTGCGACGCTGGAGCCTCCCGTAATCTCGGCCATAGCATCTCCTCCCGTGTATTGATTGAGTAGCAGTCCTCCGTTCGAAGATTGGCGGCAATCACGTTTGCGGCCTGACAGGGATACGGCAGGCAACTGGTTCATTGACGTGAATGCGCCGGTATTTCCCATCGGGTTATACCGCATATCTTTCGTCGGCACGCTGGCTGCCTTTGTCGGCATAGGCGCTTTGGGTCGTCAGGTGCCAGATATTATTGAAAATCGTAGGCGCAAATTCACCCGTCGGCCAGAAGCGGGCCTTGTCACCGGTGTCGTTCTATTCGTTTGACCGCTGCAGCTTGTCTTCTCGTGCCGGCTTGGCACCATTGTCGCGAACTGACCTTGGTTCTCTTCGCATTCTGTCTGAGCGTCGAGGCTAGGCTAGAGACAAGGAGCTCATCGGCGGAGACACCTCATGTCAAGCGTGGTTGACCTCGACAATCAGGTCAGGCGTGAACAGGGGAGGGTCGAACTCGTCGGGATAGCCACCGGGGTTGGCGATGACATGTGTTCCGCCTGTATCGAGATTCACCGGCTCGTGCACATGGCCATGAATCCATAGCTCCATGCGGCCCATCAGCTGCGGGAGATGGGAGGCAAAAGCCGGGGAGAGCGAATCGCCGCGGTAGCGTGATGGGATACAGGCGGACAGGGGCGCATGGTGGCTAATCACCACTCTCGG
Organism: Halomonas korlensis; assembly: GCF_900116705.1. Classification (GTDB taxonomy): domain Bacteria; phylum Pseudomonadota; class Gammaproteobacteria; order Pseudomonadales; family Halomonadaceae; genus Halomonas; species Halomonas korlensis. The sequence goes on from NZ_FPBP01000008.1 coordinate 186,425, forward strand.
CCCATTGAACGGCCGTGACAGCTCCCCTTCCAGCCAGGCCAGCGCTTCAGCATGCAGGCGTCGACTCCCCGCTGGGGTGAACACCTCCCCGTCCGGTTGCTCGATGATTCGGAAGTCCGGCATCAGGTCCAGTGCCCTGGCCTCGGTGAGTGTCGGATCATGGTCGGGCTGACCGGCATAGAGGGCAAAGTCGGTCCACAGCGTGGTGCCATGAAAGCGCACGCCGTTCATGGTCAGCGTGCGATTGTCCAGCAGGTGGATGCCGAGCCGTGCGGCCTCATCCTCCAGTTGCCGACGCAGCGCCGGCATGGCAGTGCCGTAGAATTCATGATTGCCGGGGACGTAGAGAATAGGCGTGCCGGCAAACCGCTCTGCCGCCCAGCCGAGGCCCTGGACGCCTGCGTGAATGTCGCCGGCCAGAATGACGGCATCGGCATCGACCTGTGGCAATATTCGCGGTTCGTCGAAGTGCTCCAGATGCAGGTCCGACAGTATTCTCAAGCGCATCGTCAGTTCCCTTTGTAGTGCTCCATGCGTGCCAGTGTGCTTCACACGGATAACGAAGGCTACGGCCTGCTCTGCGACGCCCGGAGCCCTACGAACAGCGCCCCTGGTGCCAGGGACAAGGCAACAACCGGCCCAGGAGCCGCACGCCCCTCCCCTAAAGGCAGCCTCGTCCCAGGATAGGCAAAAAAACATACCATTCCTGAACGTAAAAAAAGCTGACGCAATTTCTTTACGAGAAAACGACCATATTATGTACAGCAACTAACGACCTCGCCATCGACACCCAGGAGCCTATTCATGTCTCGTGCTATCGAAATCCCCGCCGTTGACGGCACCATCGACGCTCATGTCTTCACGCCCGGGAATGCCGACGGCCCCCTTCCGGCCGTGGTGCTGTTCACCGATATCGGCGCCCTGCGGCCCTGCTATCATGAGAAGGCCCAGCAGGTCGCGGACAACGGCTATGCCGTGTTGATGCCCAATGTCTATTACCGCGATGCGAATGGCCCCGTCGTGCCGGAGGGCAAGTCCTTCCGCGACCCGGACGTGCGACCGACGCTGGTCGAGTATGCCGGCCACCTCACGCCCGAGGCACAATCCCGCGACTTCGCGGCGCTACTGGACGCCATCGATAACGAGGCTGAGTTCGCGGACGGCAAGATAGGCGTGATCGGCTATTGCATGACCGGGGCCTTCGCGCTGCGCATGGCGGCCGAATACCCCGGCCGCGTTGCCGCGGCGGCCGGTTTCCACTCGGCCCGGCTGGCGGAGGCCGACGACCCGAACAGTCCCATGCACGTGGTCGGCAACATCGAGGGGCGCGTCTATTTCGGCCACGCCGACAAGGACGAGTTGCTGCCCCCCGAGCAGATCGCCCGCATGGACGAGGCACTGGCGGCAGCCGGCGTGCACTTCACCACCGAACTCTACAAGGGCGCAGCCCACGGCTTCACGGCCAAAGACGCCCCCTCCTACGACGCAGCCGCCGACGCCCTGCACCACAAGCGACTGTCCATGCTCCTGGAAGAGACGCTGTAACGGGAGCGGACCGCTATATAGGGCCGCGATGGCGTGAGCAAAACCCGCCTTGAAGCAGAAGCGTGCTGCGCGTCGCCTTTTCCACGGCGAACGCCGACAAGCCCATCAAGTGGGTACTGCCCGACGCGCCCAATCCGGTCCTGACACATGAGCCTGTCTACACCGGCATCACCCGAGCCAAGCATTGGTTTACCTTATTAGAAAGCGAATACGGGATAATGGATGAGGCTACTGCCGCGTTGGGTAGCCGCGTTCGCGGAGTTCGATGGTGCAGGTGGTGTCGGCGAGCAGGGTGTCGCCGACACCACCTGCACCCGGCGAGCGTGCGGGCGCAGGGCGATGCGGGGCCCGGAGGCAGCTGTTGCCATGTTGCCATCCCTTGCGTACGGGCAATGTCGTTATGTTGTTCCGAGACTCAGCCTAGCACCAAAGAATGTTTTGTTTCATGCATGGGATCACCGGCGAGGGGAGCCTCAGTCGTCGGGAATCAGCCGCTCGTTGTCGCCGGAAAAGGCGAAGCCGGCTTCCGGGCCACCGGCGATAACGTAGATGGCCCCCTCCACCGCCGCCGCATCCAAGCCGTGGCGAGCCGTAGGCATGGCGGGCAGGCGCTTCCAGCGGTCCTCCTCCAGGTGGTAGCGCTCCGCCTCGTCGAAGGTGCGTTTCTCGGGCGAGACGGTCTCGCCGCCGAACAGGTAGACCCAGCCGTCGAGCGCCGTCACAGCGACCCCGCTGCGCCCGGTGGGCACCGGGGCCCCCTCCTCCCAATGATCTTCCTCCGGGTGATAGATCTCGTTGGTGGTGAGGCGGAAGGTAGCGTCGTCACGACCGGCGAGGACGACGATGCGACCGTCGATCTCGGCGGCACGGTGATGGTTGCGCGGAGTGGGCATGGCCGCGAGCTGGCTCCACGCGTCGCGTTGCGGGTCGTAGACCTCGTGGACGCCGACATCCTCCCGGCCGTGCGTGGTGCCGCCAATGGCGTGAATGCGCCCATCGAGCACGGCCGTGGCCAAGGCACCCCGCGGGGTGGGGACCACCGGGCCCTGGTGCCATTCCTCCGTGTCGATGTCATAGATATGGAAAGCGTCGGTGGGCTTGAAGCTGGCGTCGTCGTAGCCGGCGATCACGTAGAGACGGCCGTCGTGATACTCGAAGCCGGCGTGATTGACGCCACGCGGCAGCTCCGTGAGGGCTTCCCAGCGGTCGTCGCCGGGGTCATAGACGAAGAGCGTGCGCGGTGCGGTGGGGTCGCGCCCACCGGCCTGCTGGAAGCCGCCAGCGAGGAAGATGCGCTCGCCGTCGGTGGCCACGCTGACTTCGGTACGTGATTCGGGTAGCGGTGCCATCCGGCGCCACTCACCGGTGGCTTCCCGCACCTCGGCGACGGCCAGGGGAGCCGCCAGGAAGAGCCCCAAGGCGGCGCCTAGCCAGCCGACATGGGAATAGCGTGCTCTGGTGGGCATGGTAAACCTCCTCTCGATGCTGTCACGCGCGCCTTTCCCCCTGGCTCTGGCGCCCTTCCTGGCGGCGGCGCGGGGACCTCTCTTCAGCTTAGCAGGCGAAAATGCGACGCTGACGGACAGGAGCAGTCATTCAGAAGTTATTGATATTTGTATAATTTCACGTTCAGCCCGACAGAGGTCCCGATATCTGAGAAATGAGGGAGTCCACCCCTCATGTTTAGCTCATCGCACTTTACCAAGAACCACAGTGCTGACTGGCTCCTACGCGGTGGCATCGAACACCTGCTTGACCAACTCAGCGAGCGTCGGGTGGACATGGATGCTGTCGCGCACCCGTTGTGCCTTGGCCCCCGGGGTGTTCATGGCGACCACCACCTCGTGAATCAGATCGGCTGCCTGGGGGCCGATCAGGTGGAAGCCCAGGATCCGGTCGCTGCCCTTCTCGACCAGGAGTTTCGCAAAGCCCGGGGGTGAACCGACGATCTTGCCCTTGGCGAAATCAGCGTAATGCTTCCGGGCCACAGTGTAATCGAGGCCCTGGTCGCGACAGGCACGCTCGGTCAGCCCGGCCGAGCCGATCTGCGGATGGCTGAACACGGCGTGCGGGTTGGCGGTGTAGTCGACGGCCAGAGAGGCACCGTGCGCGTTGCGGTAGGCAAGCTCACCTTCGTAGCTCGAGGTGTGCTTGAACATCCCCTGCCCGATGACGTCGCCATAGGCATAGATGTCGGGGTGCGTGGTCCGCAGCCCGTCGTCGACCACCACGAAGCCGCGGTCGTTAAGCTCGACCCCCGTCTTCTCCAGTGAGAGCCCATCGGTGTTGGGACGCCGACCGGTGGCCAGCAGGAGCCGATCGCCGAGCACGGTACGTTCGCCATCGTCGGTGGCGACGACCAGGCCACACTGCCCGCCGCGCACCAGCGCCTGGCGCGCCTCGGCTTGCAGCACGGGCTCCACCTGCTTGGCAAGCTCCTGCGTGAACAGCGCCCGCACGTCGTCGTCTTCGGCCAGCAGGCATTCGGAATGGTCGATCACCGTGACGCGGGTGCCCAAAGCGGAGAAAAAATGGGCAAACTCGCAGCCGATGTAGCCGCCGCCGAGGATGATCAGGTGTTCGGGCTGCTCGGTGAGGTCGAAGATGACGGACTCGTTGGTGAGGTACCCGCTCTCTGCCAGCCCGGGGATCGGCGGGATCGCGGGTCGCGCGCCCGCCGCGATGAAGATCCGCTCGCCGGTCAGCCGGCGCCCGTCCTCCATCTCGATCAGCTTGTCGCCCACAAAACGCGCCCGGCCATAGTAGGGGGTGAAGGCGCTCTCCACCCAGCGGCGCACGGCAGCGGCGTCGTCCTCGCGCCGCCGGCGGACCGTGTCGAGAACGGCCTGGAAGTCGACGCGAACCGACGACTGATCCAGGTGGATACCAAAGTCCGCGGCGTGCCGGATGGTCTGCATCACCTCGGCAGCCTGGATCAGGCCCTTCGTGGGGATGCAGCCGCGGTTCACGCAGGTGCCGCCGAGCTGCTCGGGACGGTCATCGACCAGCGCGACCGACTTGCCGTCCTGCTGCCCGAAATAGGCGGCCGTCAGCCCGGAGCCGCCGCCAATGCAGATCACGTCGTAGCGCTCAATCGCCGCCATGGTTCCTCCCTGCGTCACTGCGCGGCCCGACACGTCGGACGCCAAAACGACATCCACCCCTACGCCGCGCTCGATGTGGTCCGGCCGACCCTGTCGAGGTCGGCGATCAGGCTATTAGCTAGCGTAGTCCACTTCATGCTCGCCACGGGCGCAAGGTTTCGGCGAACCTCGCCCCTGAGGCCGCATCGATGATTGGCATTTGGCGTCGACGGGCGATTCGGCCGCGGAGGCTCACCTGGGCCGGCGGACGAGGCTTAGCTTTCCGCTGCCTCCGCCTCCGCAGAAGATCCGATCGTCGCCACCAGAATCGAGCGCCGACACGCCCACACCTGAAAAATAAAGAACATCCACTCCCGACAACTAAGCTACCAACATACGCCCCGACTCTGGATGACCACGAAAGTGGGTATCCGTTATTTCACAAGATCAAAAATCGCCACCAGTGGGATAACTGCCCTACTCAAGGGCAACTGTCGGCCAGAAGCGGACATTCATACGGTACTGATATAATCCCCGCAGCACGCACGGCCTTATAATGTTTTCGTAGCCGATAACGATAAATCTGTCGCCGTGCCTGCGATTGTATGTAAACTATCCTCTATGATGGATGTTATATTTTGGTTTGTATTCTTTAATCAAATCCATTTCAATATGCCTAATTCCTTCAGAGCTTTCTACCGGGATTAAATTCCACGAGGTGAAAAATTTTTTCGATTCTTTTCTCGTGTGCTCTGCCACTCGAAGAAAACAATTCCAACCTCTCCCGACATATACAAGCTCATCAGCATCGAATAGCAAATAGATTCCTTGCTCGTTACCTTTTAAAGGTAACGAGCTGGCTTTTAGCTCTTCAAGATCTTCTCTATTCACAGCTCCATTCCTATACGTATCACGAATGAACATACCTGCTGCCTTTCCCGGCATGGCCGCTTTGGGGTCGCCAGCTACCGCAATAGCTCCATAAGCATAGCCTGACATTCACCATTCGGCCAGAAGCGGACATTAAGCATTTGAAAACCATCAAGACATATCGCCTGAATCTCTTCAGCATTTCTCTTCAATTCTATCAAGAACCTTAATAAATGCATTCAGTGCTTCCTGAGGAAGGTTTTGACGCTTATGTGGCTCAATCAATAGGTAAATTGTTAAATTCAACATTGCCGCATTAGTATGCCTTTGCAGGGCTGGGGTTGCGTCTACAACATTCGGTATGCCTGAATCTGAAGCATAAAGTACTTTATTTCGTTCATTTGCCAACCCTTTTATATATAAATAGATTGACTCAATCCCTTTTTCTGTAGCGACACCTCTGACCTCTTTTAGGTAGTCTTTATTTTCACCCGCTGCGTCTTTTGAAAAAATGTGCAATGGCGGCTCAGGTATTAAGCAGTACTCTCTTTCACCCTTAACAAACATTGGCATTTTAACCCTGAAAATCTCTTCCCCACTCGGTTGAAACTCTGAATCAAAGTAGAGCTGTAATGAAAGTGACTCTTTTAGCGGGATCAGCGTCTCGCCTAGTAGTTTTAAGAAAGGATAGACGCCTGCTTTGAACCTGTGATCTCGCAGCTTGATTCTATTTGCATTATCATAATTTCGTTTTTTTAGGGCATGGAATAAAGAAGTTGCAGCTTCCTCCTCTGCAGTAATTGCCAGAAAGACTGCAACTTCAGGCATGTCGTCTTTTATCTCCCAAGCTCTTTCAAGATGGCGTCTGCAAGAAATAGCAGTATGCCCCCCGTACCCTCGGGTTTCTGAGGATTTTCTTAAAACCGTTAATTGAAATTCAGACAATACCATTTGGCAAAGGACCCAAGCGATGTTCTCCACATTTTAGCACGTGCTACCCACGCTTCCGGCCAGAAGCAGCTATTGAGATTTTCCTGACGTATAACGCCTCAAACACCGGCGCAGCTATGCTGCGTCCGAGTGCTTTGACTTGTTATGCGCAGACGATAATTAATTAGACATTGGACAGTTTTGATTCCCGTATATAACCTTCACCTCACCATCACCATACTCACAAAAAATCTTATCTGCATCAGCACCTGTACCAGCCCACTGGTTGATCAAAGGGGATGCAAAACTTAGTGCAGACCAAAAAATAGATGATGTCACGAACAATAATGCTGCTTTTTTCATTTGATATCTCCATGCCCTGTGTTTATTTATGCTATGCGCTGGGCGATTACGCATAACCCCAATGAACGTCCCTTCTGCCTTTGCCACCATGGCCGCTTTGGGTCGTAAGCTGCTGCACCAGCTCCATCAGCGTAGCCTGAAGTTAAGCATCTGGCCAGATGTGCACATTGAGAATTTATGATTTTTAACGCCGTTCATTACCGGCGCCAGCGGAGTTGGCGTCCGGCACCGACGGCACGTAGTAATGACTTTTTAATACTACTCATCACAATGGAAATTAGTGCCGGATAGAGATGCCATTTTTTGATCAATTTCGTCAGCAGCTACTTTTTCCCCACCTTCCTTCCTTTCGATTTCGTAGACAGAGGTGTTTACACATGAAAAATGCTTTCTGAAAATGAAATAGTCATGTACGCCCTTGTCATCAAACAGCCACAACCTTTCCAGCTCTCTATTACTAAGGCGAGCTGTATTTTCAAGTGGGTCTTCGTAGTGTTCCGGAAAAGCCCTGAATCGATAGATCTCTGAGACGACGGTCAGTGGAATCCAAGAACTACCTTTGCCAGAAATGGTGTTCTCTGCGCTTTTTCCAATAGATCCCGGAACATGTCCTTTTCCTAGGAAAAACTCAGTAGGCAATGGTCGGTCGTTAACTTTCAACAAGTGCCCAAACCGATGTCGCTGGTAGTCATGCTCAGACTGAAATATATTTCTATGTGACCGTAGACCAATTTCGGCTGACAATTCATCAGCACGCTTGATGAGTCTTGCAGCCGTAACCCAGGCTACACGCTCTGAAGTTAGCCCGTCGCCTTGTCCGTTGAGAACGTCGTATGCTTTTTTAATGAGGTCGATAGATTTCTCAAGATATATTTGCGACTCATCATGCTTTTCCTTATGCTTTTGTACATAAAGTGAAACACATAGCGTCATGGTAATAACTACTAGAACTAGTATCTGGATATAGTCAGAGGTTTTTATACCGGGGGGCTGAGCAAGCAAATATCCGAGGTAAATTGCGAGTGCTACAAAAATGCAGCCGGCTAGTAATCCTAAGCCGTAGTGAAGTACCGGGATAATTTCTGATTTTATTATATTAATCATTACTTTCCTTTTCGCGGATAACGCCACGCCCTGCGGAAAATTTAGAGCGAAGCCGAAAGTTTTCCTACAGCAGCACGGTGTTAAGCACAGCCAGCAGGGTGGCGCGCTGTGTGCATCCACTTGTGTCCTCTAAATTCTAGCCGCCCCCCTGGCCCCGCTGAGTAATAGGCACTCCAGTTAAGGTCCATTAGTTCTGCGGGTAAATGTCTCCCTGCGTTTACAGAATGCGTCCGCATTTTCATCTTTTCCTCAAATGACAAAGCACGATTAAGAACTGCCATCTCAACGAATGAGAACCAGCTTGGTGCTTTGGCTTCCCAGTCAGAACCGATTACGTACTCATGGGAAATATGAAATGGAAAATCGTTGATTCGTATGTCAGCGTAGTATCGGCCATCTATCTGAATGCTTATAAAACCAAACCCATCAGATACACCAACTTCAAACAAAAACCAATGTGCTACCTCATAGAGTTGACCCTCAAAGGGCTTCGCTGAATGCGCCAAATGCTCCGCGCCATTTGTGTCAAGGACCCTAAGGCAGATGCACCCTTTCTCATCAATATAAATTGACACTCGGTCTCGGTCATGATGCATCCCTATGTCTAGTATATGATTTACAGTCGGAGCGCCGTTAGGTCTGTGAATATACATAACACTGTGTACGCAGATTCCATTTGCCGAATCGTATTCTCCGAAATTGAACGTCCTATACGATAAAAGCGCGGACCGCAAGTCGTCATATGTGTAGACGGCTATTGGTGGCGTTCTGCGGGAACTAAGTCGCAAGAGTCGGGCTACATCCAGATGCTCTCCGCTTCCTGCAATGAGGATCGACGATGGCCGTTTTTGCATCAAGTCTATGCTGTATTTCTCTTCTAAATTTCTCCTTGCCGAAGAGTCATCCAAAGCTTCAGAATACTCGTGACACTGCGATAGATAACTTTCAAACGACGCATAAAAAGTCTCTCGCCTATCTTTATTACGTAAGATCTCCGTCGCAGAAGCCTTAAGCTCAATGACCTCCCATGCGCTGTTGGGCCGCTTTGCCATGAAGTCAGGGATATACAATTCACCGCTTGCCGCTTTGATTTTTGGATGCGGGATATGATAATGAAAGCCAAGCACATAAAATGCGACAGGATTATCCTCGAACCATTTCTGAAAAGCTTCTTCAGGTGTATTACGTGACTGTAGAAGAGAATCCAGAGACTCGATAGCGCCTTCCACTTGCTGCCTATCCATAGTTCAATATTTCCTCTTCGCTACTTAAAAATGATGAGTGTGCCTGCTGCCTTTTCCAGCATGACCGCTTTGAGTCGTCAACTGCCATTTCCTGCTCATCAGCATAGACTAACATTCTTCAACCGGCCAGAAGCAGAGCTCCAGCAAACCCAATATAGCAATCAACGTGAGAGACCTCGTTTGCGCGGTCCAATCCACACAATTTTTAAGGCTGATTTTGCTACATTAGGCTGGCAGGTCATAGGTAACTTTGGTTCCTTCTACCCGCACTACACCTTGTTTGCACAAAAGACTCGAAGAGTTCCTGTAATTCAGTTTCTGAAAGCTCCTTGTTGAACAAGGCGGCCATTGTGCTGAGAAGGGTCTTTTGCCTCCTCGGCTTCGATGCTTTGCGCCTGATCAAATCGTCAACGACTACCAAGAGCCTAGGCTGAGACGCCGGAGCATTAAAAAACGGGATGTCGCTGATGGACACGGAGCGCTGAGCGAACACTCCCTTGCTCTTCAAGTGTTTGATCAACGGATCGAACCCGGCGTCTTTGGAAATGACATGGAAAAATGCCTTTGGATCATGGCTAGAGAGAACCCCTAGATAATAGGCAATATGGAAATCGAGGGCGTTGCGCCCACTCGAAGCGAGCGTGATGTATTCGGCGCTTTCACCCAATGCCTGAAGCGCTGAAGCGAGCGCAATAGGAACTTTCGTCTGGTTAGCGCCCATGAATACCTTGACCTTGAATGCATGCCCGTTGAGCAAGCCTAAATCGACTGGCTGTACGTTTTCGAAATCGATGAGGACATAGTTGGTTTTCAAGATAACTCCAATCGCCTTGTCTTACGCCCTAACCATTCTGTATTTACTCAACTATCCCACATTGATGAACAGTCCACCAACTTTGTCGGCATGGCCGCTTTGGGTCGAAACCGGTCATTCAACTTCGTCACCATAGAATGCCAACTTCCCAGCAAGCATCTCTATCCCCTCAACCGGCTGCTGATAACGCCACGCCACATCCTTGTGCTCGCCAAAGGAGAAGTACGAGGCATCGCCCTTGAAGGGGCAGTGGGTCACGGTCTCGGAAGGCGTCAGCAAGTCCATGCGCACGTCGTCGCGGGGGATGTACTGACGCGGCGGGTAGCCGCGCTCGCGCAACTCGATGGCACGGGTGGTGTCGGCGAGCAGGGTGCCGTCGATGACGACCCGCACCCGGTTTGAGTGCGGGTGCAGGTTGAGGCGGGGCTCGGCGAAGTCCGTCATCATGCGGCCATTCCTTGCGTATCGGCGGTATCGTTATAATTTGCTAATACGCAGCCTAGCACCAAAGAATGCTTTGTCCCATGCGCTGGATCAACGGACTGGTCAGTTTCGATTAGGGTTCGCAGGATTGATCGAGGAGGGGAGGTTACTCGCGAGCCTCAGACACGCAGCGCCTCACGCTCGACATAGGGCCTGAACTCGGAGCGAAACGTCTTGTCGGTCACCAGGTTTACGGGATGGCCCAGCAGCTCCTCCCAGTAGAACTGCACCCCGAAATAGCGGGCCGAGGTCAGCGGGATGGGTCGTGAAGGCTCATTGGCACCTAATACGCTGCATGTCAGCGCTGTTGGAAGGACACCGCTAGCGCCAGCCTGATCGAGTCGAGAAGCATCGGGTTGAAATGAAACGCCTCCGGCAAGCCAAGCGAACGTAAAGGATACGTTTCTGCTCAGGGCTGTATTGGCAGTTCCTTGACCGACCCATTTCTCCTGATAAGTTGAAAGTAAGGCGTCGGTATTGTTCTCGCTGGCGCGTGGAGAACAACAAGGACAATGACATGAATACAACCGAGCAGGCGCTGCCGCAGCGCAAGAAGAGGTGGTACCAGACGGTTCCCGACCCCATGGTCCTGATCTTCATGATCCTGCTGGCCACCTATGCCCTCACCTTCGTGGTGCCCGCCGGTGAGTATGAGCGGGTCGAGCAGGACGGCCGCACACGCGTGGTCCCGGATTCCTTCGAGTATCTCCCCGATGTAAGTGCCATCTCGCCGTTCGATATCTTCGTGGCGGTTCCGCGCGGCCTCAATGAAGCGTCGCTGTATCTTTTCATCGTGTTCATCGCCGGTGGCCTGTTCCATATCCTGCAACGTACCGGGGCGCTGGAGAATGCGATCGGCGTGGCGGTGAACCGCGTGGGTGTCGAACGTCGCAACATCATCATCACCGCCGGCACCTTTATCTACGGCTTCTTCGGCGTGGCCGTGGGCTTCGAGAACAACATCGCCCTGGTGCCCATCGCGGTGCTTATCGCCAGCGCCATCGGCTGTTCCAGCCTGGTTGGCACCACCATGGCCGTCGGCGGTATCGGTATCGGCTTCGCGCTCTCGCCGATCAATCCCTACACCGTAGGCGTGGCCCAGGGCATCGCCGAATTGCCCACCTTCTCCGGCGCCTGGCTGCGTACCCTGCTGGTGGTCGCTTCGCTGGCCTTGCTCGCATTCTACAACTGCAAGTGGGTGGTCAAGATGGACTTCGAGGAGCCCGACAACACCAAGGCTATGACCAAATCCCTGGATGAGTACCAACTTTCGAAGCGCAACAAGCTGACCCTGGCCGTGTTCATACTGGGCCTCGCGGCGATGCTGGTGGGGGTTTTCACGCAAGGCTGGTACATCAATGAGATTGCCGGCATGTTCCTGCTGATCGCCATCGTGATCGGTATTGTCAACCGGCTCTCCGCCAACGAGATTGTCGCTCAGATGATGGAAGGTGCTGCCAAGGTCACGCCCGGGGCGCTGGTGATCGGCCTGGCCGCCTCCATCCAGGTGATCCTCAGCCAGGCCCAGATAATCGATACCATCGTGTATGCACTAAGCGGCCTGATTGAGGAAATTCCCGGCGCCATGTCGGCAATCATGGCCAGTATCGTGCAAGGGGTGATCAACCTCTTCGTGCCTTCCGGCTCCGGGCAAGCCCTGGTTACCATGCCGATTCTGATTCCGGTGGCGGACCTGGTGGGCATGAGCCGCCAGCTGATGATCACGGCCTTCCAGGTGGGCGACGGCCTGACCAACCTGATCGTCCCCACCTCCGGTGGCACCCTGGCCATGCTGGCCCTCGGGCGGGTCTCCTACGTGAAGTGGCTCAAGGCGATCCTGCCCTTCATGGTGCTGGTGTACATGCTCGCCTGGGTCGGCCTGGTCATCGGCCACTACGTCGGTTACTGATCACGCAGCACGAGCCTGTCCATGACTCATTAAGTTCAGGAGAGACCATGCCCGATTCCACGACGCAGGCGGCACTGGGCCACCAATTGATGGCGCGCCTGGACGAGGCCTCGCGCTATTCCAGGCCCGGCCCGGGCGTCACGCGCCTGTTCTGTTCCGACGAGCATCGCGAGATATTGGCGCTTATCGCCGACTGGATGCGCCAGGCCGGACTGACCCCCGAACTCGATGCGGCAGGCACTCTGGTGGGGCGCAATGCACGCGCCATGGCAGGCGAAAAGACGCTGATCCTCGGCTCCCATCAGGATACGGTGGTCGAAGGGGGCAAGTACGATGGCATGTTGGGCGTCGCAATGCCGCTGCAAGCCCTGCAGGCCCTGAAGGAAGCCGGCACCGAGCTCCCTTATGGCGTCGAGGTGGTGGCCTTTGGCGACGAGGAAGGCACGCGCTTCCAGTCGACGCTGGTCGGCAGCCGTGCCCTGGCGGGGACCTTCGATCCTGCAAGCCTGGAGGCGCGTGATGCCGACGGCATGACCCTCGGTGAGGCCCTCAAGGCCTTCGGCGGCAATCCGGAAGCGATTCCCCAACTGGCTCGCAGGCCCGAGTCGGTAATCGGCTTCGTCGAGGTGCATATCGAGCAGGGGCCGGTGCTGGAGCAGCGCGACCAGGCGGTGGGCGTCGTTACCGCGCTGACCGGGATCGAACGCCACCGAATGATCGTGACCGGAAAGGCCGGACATGCCGGGACCACGCCGATGCCAGGCCGTCGCGACGCCCTAGTGGGTGCGGCCGAGATGGTGGTGGCAGCGGATAGAATATTGAACGCCACGCAGGATTTCGTTGGGGTGGTAGGCAAGCTGGAGGTGCGGCCCAACGCCGTGAATGTGATTCCCGCCGAGGTGCGTTTCACCCTCGAGCTGCGCTCCCCCTTCGCCGAAGTACGCGAGAAGGGTCGCAAGGAGATTCTGGAAGCCTGCCAGCAACTCGCCCAGGCGCGCGGGCTCGAGCTATCGAGCGAGCGCACTTACCAGGCCGAAGCGGTGGCCTGTGCCGAGTGGCTGATCGAAGCCCTCGAGAGTGCCTGCCAGGCCTGCCACGAGCCAACCGAACGCATGTTCAGCGGCGCCGGCCACGACGGCCTGGCCATGAACGACCTGACCGATATCGGCATGCTTTTCGTTCGCTGCAAGGACGGTCTGAGCCATCACCCCGACGAAGCCATCAGCGTCGAAGACGCCGACCGCGCGACCCGCGTGCTGATGCGCTTTCTCAGCGACATGAGAACAGAGCCACAAGCCAACTGAGCCACCGGGCCGAGAAAGCGGCTTAGCTCAGCCAGGTGGGCGATGCCCAAGCGCGAAACCGCCGGTCATGTCATCGATATACATGTCATCGATATAGAAGCACTGGCAGACTCGATATCGCCCGCCCTGCCCCTCCTTGCTCCTCCTTGCTCCTCACCCGGTAAGGTGCCATCGTCATCCACAGCCATTCGTCACCTAGCCATAAGGAGATCACCACGTGTTCATCGCCATGAATCGTTTCCGGGTCAATCCCGAGAGAGTCGAAGAGTTCGAGCAGATGTGGCTGGAGCGGGAAACCCACCTGCAGGGCCTGCCCGGTTTCGTCGAGTTCAATATGCTGCGCGGCCCCGAGGAGGAGGATCACGTGCTTTACGCTTCGCACACCGTGTGGCGTTCGCGCGAGGATTTCGAGGCCTGGACGCACTCCGAGGCGTTCCGCGCCGCGCACGCCAACGCGGGCCAGAGCCGCCGCGAGGGGCTGTATCTCGGCCCGCCGAAGTTCGAGGGCTTCGAGGCCATCCAGACGATCAGCGACGCAGACCAGGCATGAACTCGACGAGGACTGCCATGCGAAGGATCGTGCTCGTCGACAACGGTTCCCTGCGCCCGCAGGCCACGCTCAATCTACGTCGCCTCGCCCACGCGCTGGGCCAGGCCACCGGCGAGACGGTCGAGGCCGCGTCGCTGCTGCACTCGTACAAGATTGCCGCCGAGAAGCTCGACGGCCACAAGGCCGCATCGCTGGGGCCACTGGCCGAGCGGTATGCGGCGGAGGGCGTTACCGAGCTGCTGATCCTGCCCTTCTTCTTCGGCCCCAGCCAGGCACTGACCGGCTACCTGCCCGAGCGCCTGACCGAGGTGCAGGCCACTTATCCGCAGCTGAGCGTCAGGGTCGCCCTGCCGCTGGTCGACACCCAGGCAACGGTGGATCTGCGCCTGGCGCAGCTACTGGCGGACAACGTGCGCGAGCGCATTGCTGGGCGGTCACGACCGGCGGTCGTGCTGGTTGATCACGGCAGCCCGATCCCCGAGGTCACGGCGGTGCGCAACTACCTGGCTGGCCAGCTCAGCGTGCTGCTGGCCGATGAGGCCGGCTGCGTCACCTTTGCCTCCATGGAGCGCCGCGACGGCGAGGCCTACCGCTTCAACGAGCCGCTGTTGGAAAATCTGCTGGCCTCACCGGCACTTGCCCATAGCGACGTGATCCTGTCCATGCTGTTTCTCTCCCCCGGCCGCCACGCCGGCGAAGGCGGCGATATTGCCGAGATGTGCGAACAGGCAATGTCGCGATCGCCCGGCCTGAGCGTTTCCACGACGCGGCTGGTGGGTGAGAATGACACTATCGTCGACATCCTCGCCACTCGCTTGCAGCAAGCGCTTGCCGGCGAGCCGCTGCTGCTGGAACTGCCGGCTTCGACTGAAGCGTGAGGAAATGCCGAGCGCACGCCGCTCGGCAAGACCGTTTCATTCAACCATCGTTCTGTTCCGTCTGCGCCTCCACTACGGCGAAGGCGCTCATGTTGGCAATACCCCGCGCGGTGACCGTGCGGTTGAGCACGTGAACCGGCTTGGCGGCCCCCAGCAGGATGGGACCCACGGACACGCCGTTGCCCAGCACCTTCAGAGCGGTAAAGGCGATATTCGCTGAGTCCAGGTTGGGCATGATCAACAGGTTGGCTTCGCCCTCGAGGAGAGAATCGGGCAGGATGCGCCCGCGCACGCCCATGGACAGCGCCGAGTCGGCCTGCATTTCGCCGTCCACCACCAGATCCGGTGCGCGCTCCCGAATCAACGCCAGGGCTTCGCGCATCTTCCCGGCACTCTCGAAGTCGGAGCTACCGAAATTCGAGTGGGAAACCAGGGCGGCCCGGGGCGTGATGCCGAAGCGGCGAACCTGCTCCGCGGCCAACAGGGTGATCTCGGCAATCTGACCGGCATCGGGATCGTAATTGACGAAGGGATCGGCAATGAACAGAGTGGTCCGCTCGAGAATCAGCAGTTGCAGGGCGGCCGGCGTGCTGACGCCCTCGCGCAGGCCAATGACGTCCAGCACCAGGTGCAGGTGCTCTTGGTAGGTGCCCACTGGGCCGGCGATCATGGCGTCCACATCACCCCGGCGCAGCAGCAGCGAAGCCAGGATGGTGGACCGGCTGCGGACCCGCTTCTCCGCGGCTTCGGGATGCACACCACGCCGTCCCATCAACTGGTGGTACTCGCCGGCCAGTTCGGCGTAGTCGGGACAGTCATGCGCGTCGATCAGCTCGAAATCGACGCCGGGCTGCACCGGCAGGCCCAGTTCCTCGATGCGAGCCTCGATGATCTCACGGCGGCCGATCAGCACGGGTTTGGCGTAGTGCTGACTGACGCAGACCTCCATGGCGCGCAGGACGCGCTCGTCCTCGCCTTCGGCGTACAGCAAGCGGAGCGGGTTCTGTCGCGCCCGCTCGAATACCGGCTCCATCACGTTGCCGGAGCGGTAGACCAGACGTGACAGCGAGCGGGTGTAGGCGTCCATGTCGGCGATGGGACGAGCCGCCACCCCGCTGTCCATGGCGGCCTTGGCCACCGCCGGCGGAATGGTGTCGATCAGGCGCGGGTCGAAGGGTTTGGGCAGGATGTACTCGGGGCCGAAGGTCAGCGCCTGGCCGCCATAGGCCACCGCCACCGTTTCCGGCACCGTGGTGGTCGCCATGTCGGCGATGGCCATGACGGCGGCCAGTTTCATCTCCTCGTTGATAGTGGTGGCGCCGCAGTCCAGGGCACCCCGGAAGATGAACGGGAAGCACAGGACGTTGTTGACCTGGTTGGGGTAATCCGAGCGTCCGGTGGCGAGCACGGCATCCGGGCGTACCGCCTTGGCATCCTCCGGCATGATTTCCGGGTTGGGGTTGGCCATGGCCAGGATCAATGGCCGGTCGGCCATGGTCGCCACCATCTCCGGCTTGAGCGCGCCCCCGCTAGAAAGACCGAGGAACACGTCGGCCCCGTTGACGGCATCGGCCAGGGCGCGGGCCTCGGTCTGGGCTGCGTAGCGCGCCTTGTATTGGTCCAGACCGTCACGGTCGCTGTGGATCACCCCACTGCGGTCGCATACCAGAATATTTTCCTGGCGCACCCCTAGGGACACCGCCAGGTCCAGA
The DNA here is from genome assembly GCF_900116705.1 of Halomonas korlensis. Lineage (GTDB taxonomy): Bacteria > Pseudomonadota > Gammaproteobacteria > Pseudomonadales > Halomonadaceae > Halomonas > Halomonas korlensis. The sequence continues at coordinate 203,214 of NZ_FPBP01000008.1, forward strand.
CAGGCCAGGGCCGCGGAGCCTGCGCCGTTGCAGACCAGGCGGATGTCGCCGAGGTTCTTGCCCACCACCCGCAGGCCGTTGAGCAGGGCGGCCGCCGTGACGATGGCGGTACCGTGCTGGTCGTCGTGGAAGACCGGAATCTTCATCCGCTCGCGCAGACGCCGCTCGATCTCGAAGCATTCCGGGGCCTTGATGTCTTCCAGGTTGATGCCGCCGAAGGTGGCCTCCAGACCGGCGACGATCTCGATAAACTTGTCCGGGTCGCGCTCCTCGATCTCGATATCGAACACGTCCACGTCGGCGAACTTCTTGAACAGCACGGCCTTGCCTTCCATGACCGGCTTGGAAGCCAATGCACCGATGGCGCCCAGCCCCAGCACCGCCGTGCCGTTGCTGACCACGGCCACCAGGTTGCCGCGGGCGGTATACTCGGCCGCCATCAGGGGATCACGTTCGATCTCCTCGCAGGCCGAGGCCACGCCGGGCGAATAGGCCAGCGACAGATCCCGCTGGCTGGCCATGGGCTTGGTCGCCTGGATCGCCAGCTTGCCGGGGCGGGGGAAGCGATGATACTTCAGGGCGCTGTCGCGTAAATCGTCTGCCATGTCTTTTCCTCACTCGCTTTTATTCGCTTTTAATGGCGGCAATAGCGATCTCGATGATCGCTTTGCCACCAGCCGGGGTGTCAATGGGGCAACCGGACGATGCTACGCCATACCGTACAGCAGCCTGTCACGGAAGGAAGCCTCACCGCCTGGCATCAGAACTGCAGCCCAAGCGCGAAGCCACCGATCAGGTAGCAGAACAGCGTGATCAGCACGATCCCGACGATATTGAGGACGATGCCGCCGCGCGCCATCTGGGCGATGGTGACCGCGCCGGTGCCGAACACGATGGCGTTCGGCGGCGTGCCGACCGGCAGCATGAAGGCGCAGGTCGCGGCGAAGGCCGCCGGGATCAGCAGCGTCATCGGGTCGGCGCCGATGCCCACCGCCACCCCGCCGAGCACCGGAATGAAGGTCGCGGCCGTGGCGGTGTTGCTGGTCACCTCGGTGAGGAACAGCACCAGCGTGGTGATGGCGGCGACCAGCAGCAGGATCGGCAGCACCTGCAGCCCGGTAATCTGCTGACCGAACCAGCTGTCAAGGCCGGTGCCGGCGACCGCGCCGGCGAGGCTCAGGCCGCCGCCGAACAGCAGCAGCACGCCCCAGGGCAGCCCATCCTCGGCGTCCTGCCAGGTCAGCACCATCTCGCTCCGACCTCGCGCGGGCAGCAGGAACATCGCGATACCGGCGCCGATGGCGATGGCGGTATCATCCAGATCGCCAAGGGGCCCCAGCATCTCCCCTACCCCGGGCAGCGTGGCGAGCAGGCCGGGCACGACCCACAGGAACGCCGCCGAGCCGAAGACGAGCATCACCATCTTCTCGCCCTGGCTGAGCGGGCCGAGCTTGTGGATCTCGCCGTCGATCATCTCCTTGCCGCCGGGGATATCGGCGATGTCGAAGCGGTAGAGCACGCGGGTCATCA
>NZ_FPBP01000006.1 GCF_900116705.1 Halomonas korlensis
CAGACGGGCGGCAACCCGCGCGCCAAGCAGATCATGCACCGGCTGCTGTCCGACCTGTACCGGCTGATCGACGACTTCGACGTCACCGAGGAAGAGTACTGGTCGACCGTCAGCCTGCTCAACGCGCTGGGTCACGACACCCAGTTCGGCCTGCTGTCCCCGGGGCTGGGCTTCGACCACTACCTGGACATGCGCCAGGACGCCATCGATGCCGAGGCCAAGCGCACCGGCGGCACTCCGCGCACCATCGAGGGCCCGCTCTACGTGGCCGGCGCCCCGGAAGCCGAGGGCTTCGCGCGCATGGACGACGGCAGCGACCCCGATGGCGAGGTGATGTGGCTGACCGGCCAGGTGCGTGACGTCGACGGCACGCCGATCCCCGGCGCCAAGGTCGAGATCTGGCATTGCAACTCCAAGGGCAACTACTCGTTCTTCGACCCGTCCCAGGACGAGTACAACATGCGCCGCACCATCTACGCCGACAGCGAAGGGCGCTATACCGCGCGCAGCATCATCCCCTCCGGCTACGGCGTGCCGGAAGGCGCCCCCACCGACGTGGTGCTCAAGGCCCTGGGCCGTCACGGCGAGCGCCCGGCGCACATCCACTACTTCGTCTCGGCGCCGGATCATCAGCACCTGACCACCCAGATCAACCTGGCCGGCGACCCCTATACCTTCGACGACTTCGCCTTCGCCACTCGCGAGGAACTGGTGGTGCCGGCCAAGCGTATCGAAGACCCGGCCGAGATCGCCAAGCGCGAGCTGGATGGCCCGTTTTCCGAGGTGGTGTTCGACATCGAACTGGCCAGGACCGAGGCCCCCGAGCTGCAGCACCGCCACGCCCGCCCGCGGGCCAAGGAAGACGCGCAGGACCAGCACAGCCAGCTGGCCGGCAGCGCCAAGGTCTGAGCCGACCCCTTTTTCCACGACGACCGGGCCGGCCCACGAGCGCAAGGGCCAGCCCCCTAGAACAATCGAGGACCTGGACCATGACGACCAAACTTGACCAACTCGAACAGCGTGTCCGTGGCGCCGTCGTCGACGACGCCGAGGCCGGCATCTTCCGCTGCCATCGCAGCATGTTCACCGACGAGGCCTTCTTCGAGCTGGAGATGAAGCACGTCTTCGAGGGCAACTGGCTGTTTCTGGCCCACGAGAGCCAGATCAGTGAGCCGGGTGACTACTTCACCGTGACCATGGGCCGCCAGCCGGTGGTCATCACCCGCGACAAGGCCGGCGAGCTGCATGGCCTGATCAACGCCTGCGCCCACCGTGGTGCCACCCTGTGCCGCCGCAAGCAAGGCAACAAGGGCACCTTCACCTGCCCCTTCCACGGCTGGACCTTCAAGAACGACGGCAAGCTGCTCAAGGCCAAGAACGAGAAGACCGGCGCCTACCCGGACAGCTTCAAGCAGGAAGGCTCCCACGACCTCAAGCGTCTGCCACGCTTCGCCAACTACAAGGGCTTTTTGTTCGGCAGCCTGAGCGATGACGTCCAGCCGCTCGAGGAGTACCTGGGCGAGACGATGAAGATCATCGACAACATCGTCGACCAGGCGCCGGAAGGCCTCGAGATCCTGCGCGGCACCTCCTCCTACACCTTCAACGGCAACTGGAAGCTGGGCGCCGAGAACGGGGCCGACGGCTACCACGTCAGTTCGGTGCACTGGAACTACGCCTCGACCATGGAGCGTCGCAACTACGACGCCGGCGGCACCAAGGCGGTGGACGCCGACGGCTGGTCGAAGAGCCTGGGCGGCTTCTACTCCTACAAGAACGGCCACATGCTGCTGTGGACGCGCCTGCTCAACCCCGAGGTGCGCCCGGTCTACAGCAACAAGGACTGGATCGAGCAGGAATTCGGCGAGGCGCGGGCCGACTCCATCGTCAACCAGACCCGCAACCTGTGCCTCTACCCCAACGTCTACCTGATGGACCAGTTCTCCACGCAGATCCGCGTGATCCGTCCGCTCGCCGTGGACAAGAGCGAAGTCACCATCTACTGCTTCGCGCCCAAGGGCGAGTCCGCGGAGAACCGTCGGGTGCGCATCCGCCAGTACGAGGACTTCTTCAACGTCTCGGGCATGGGCACGCCGGATGATCTGGAAGAATTCCGTGCCTGCCAGGCGGGCTACAACGGCGCGCTGGCCGAGTGGAACGACCTCTCGCGCGGCGCCAAGCAATGGATCGAGGGCGCCGACGACAACGCCCAGGCGATCGGCATGAAGCCGCTGCTCAGCGGGGCCTCCCCGGAAGACGAAGGCCTCTACGTGCTGCACCACAAGCACTGGGTCGAAGAGATGCTGCGCGCCATCGACAAGGAACGCAGCCAGTTTATCGCCACCCAGTCCGCGTAAGTCCGGCACGAACCGAGAAGGGGAGAACAGACATGAGCTTTAGCTATCACGACATCCAGGCCTTCCTGTACCGCGAGGCCCGCCTGCTCGACGACCGCCAGTGGGACGACTGGTTGGCCTGCTACCGTCAGGACGCGGTGTTCTGGATGCCGGCCTGGGACGACGACGACCAGCTGACCCGCGACCCGGAGTCGGAGATCTCGCTGATCTACTACCCGAACCGCGAGGGGCTCGAGGACCGGGTCTACCGGATCAAGACCGAGCGCAGCGGGGCCAGCATGCCCGAGCCGCGTACCACGCATCAGGTCACCAACCTGGAAATCCTGAAGGAAGCGGGCGACACGCTGGAGCTGCGCTTCAACTGGCACACCCTGAGCCACCGTTACCAGAAGACCGACAGTTACTTCGGCCATGCCTTCTACACCCTGGACGTGTCGGGCGAGACGCCGTTGATCACCAAGAAGGTCGTGCAACTCAACAACGACTACATCCACCAGGTCATCGACGTGTACCACGTCTGACCCTCGGTCTGATACCCAATGGACCCCGCGGCAGGGACGTCGCGGTGCATGACAAGGATATGCAATAACAAGGGCGTCAACGCTGCCCCATAACCACAACATAATATCCCTGGTGAAAAAGAATGAAGAAGATCGTCAAGCAAGCTGCCCTGGCCTCATTGGCTGGCATTACCCTCGTGACGTCCGGCATGACCGTTGCGGCCGAGCCGGTCAAGGTCGGCCTGATGCTGCCTTACTCGGGCACCTATACGGCCCTGGGCGAGGCCATCACCAACGGTTTGAAATTGGCCATCGAGCAGAACGGCGGCCAGCTCGGCGGTCGTGATGTCGAGTACGTGCAGCTCGATTCCGAGGCCAACCCCTCCAAGGCACCGCAGAACATGAGCCGCCTGGTCAAGGGGGATAACGTCGACTTCGTTATCGGCCCGGTCCATTCCGGTGTTGCCATGGGCATGTTGCGGGTGGCCAAGCAGAGCGGCGCCATCACCATCATCCCCAATGCCGGCCTGGAAGCCGCTACCAACCAGCTGTGCATGCCAAACGTCTTTCGTACCTCGTTCAGCATGTGGCAGAACAGTTTCCCGATGGGCAAGGTCGCCTATGACCGGGGACACCGCGAGGTCGTGACCATCACCTGGGACTACGCCGGGGGCAAGGAAGATGTGGCCGGCTTCAAGGAGGCCTTCGAGGAGGAGGGCGGTGAGATCGTCGAGGAGATCTTCGTCCCCTTCCCGGATACCGAGTTCCAGAGCTACCTTGCCCAGATCGCCAGCATCGCCCCGGACGCCGTCTACACTTTCTTTGCCGGTGGCGGGGGCGTCAGCTTCGTGCGCGACTATGCTGCCGCCGGCCTCAAGGAGAGTATCCCGCTGATGGGCTCGGGCTTCTTGACCGAGGGCAACATCGCGGCCCTGGATGGCGCCGGCGAGGGTGTACTGACCACCATGCACTATGCCGAGACCCTGGACAGCGAGGAGAACCAGGCCTTCGTGTCGGCCTACGAGGACGCCTACGGCGTGACCCCGGACACCTATTCGGTGCAGGGTTATGACACCGGCGCCATGCTGGTTCAGGCGCTCGACAAGGTCGAAGGCAATACCGAAGACCAGGACGCCCTGATCGAGGCCCTGGCCAATGTGGAGCTCGAGAGCCCGCGGGGTCTGATGAGCTTCTCTGACTCCCACCACCCGATCCAGAACGTCTACCTGCGCGAGATCCGGGATGGCAAGCATGAAGTCGTCGATATCGCCTCCGAGCAACTCGAGGTGCCGGATGACGCCTGCAAGATGTGAACCGGTAAACGCCTGACTTCTCGGGGCGAGCCTGGCTCGCCCCTTCCATCGCGGAGGAGATCTTCATGGATCTCGCATTCTTTGGTGTGCAGCTCCTCAACGGGCTGCAGTACGGACTGTTGCTGTTCCTGATCGCCAGCGGCCTGACCCTGATCTTCGGCATCATGGGCATCATCAACCTGGCCCACGGCGCCATGTACATGATCGGTGCCTACCTGGTCTATGACTTGACCCTGCGACTGGGCAACTTCTGGTTGGCTATCGCCGTAGCCATTCCCATCGCCGTGGTGCTTGGGCTGATCATCGAGCGGTTGTTCCTGGACACGCTCTACAAGCGCGACCATCTCTACCAGGTGCTGCTGACCTTCGGCCTGATTCTGGTGATCAACGAGGCGCAGCGCATCATCTGGGGCGGCGACGTGCATAGCGTGGCGGTGCCGGCGCCTTTCGACGCCAGCCTGCAGCTTACCGACAACCTGCAGTACTCGGTCTATCGGCTATTCGTGATGGGTGTCTGCCTGGCGTTGGCCGGCGTCATCTACTGGGTGATTCGCCATACCCGGCTGGGCATCATCATCCGCGCGGGGGCCGTGAACCGTGACATGGTAGAGGGGCTCGGCATCAACGTGCGCACCCTGTTCACGCTGATCTTCAGCGTCGGCGTGGCGCTGACGGCCTTCGCCGGCATGATCGCCGCCCCCTTGACCTCCATCACCCCGGGCATGGGCGACAGCATCCTGATCACCTGTTTCGTTGTCGTGGTCATCGGTGGGATCGGCTCGATCAAGGGTGCCTTCTGGGGCGCCATCCTGATCGGCATGGCCGAGACCTTCGGCTCGGTGTTGATTCCGAGCATCGCCAGCATGGTGATTTACCTGATCATGGCCGCCGTGCTGCTGGTCAAGCCACGCGGCCTGTTCGCTTGAGGAGGACGAGACATGTTGCATAGATATCCCAAGCGCGTCGCCATCATCATGCTGGTCCTGCTGGCCATCGTCGCGACTTTCCCGCTCTGGGGGCCGACGCTTTTCGGTAGCCAGTCGGATTTCATCCTGGAGAAGCTGACCTTGATGGTGATCCTGGCACTGTTCGCCATGAGCCTCGATCTGTTGGTAGGCGTCATCGGCCTGGTGAGCCTGGGTCACGCCCTGTTCTTCGGCCTCGGCGCCTATACCCTGGCACTCGCCAGCCCCGAGTTCGATGCGGCTTCGCTGTGGTGGATGCTGCCACTGGTCATGCTGGTCGCCGCGGTTGCCGCCCTGGTGGTGGGCCTGCTGGTGATCCGCACCAAGGGCATCTTCTTCATCATGACCACCCTGGCGTTCGGGCAGATGCTCTACTATCTGATCAGTACCGCGCCGTTTGCCGGTGGCACCGATGGCGTCTTCATCATGTTCCGGCCCAGCGTGACGGCAGGCGAGAGCGTGCTGCTGGACCTCGACAACCCCCAGACCTTCTTCTATCTCTGCCTGGGGATGCTGGTCGCGGGCTTCCTGTTCCTGCGCTGGCTGACCCGCTCCTACTTCGGCCAGGTACTCGATGGCATCCATGATAACGAGCACCGCATGCAGGCGCTGGGCTACGCTACCGGCGGCTACAAGCTGGTCGCCTTCGTGATCAGTGGCGTGCTTGCCGCCGTCGCCGGCATGCTGGCGGCCATGCAGTACGGCTTCGCCAACCCGGCCCAGCTCGGCTGGCACACCTCCGGCGAGGTACTGATGATGTTGATCCTCGGCGGCATGGGCACCATCTTCGGTCCAATCCTCGGTGCCTTCGCCTACGAGATCCTGCTTTACGTCTACGAGCACCTGACGGTGCATTGGCCGATCCTGATGGGCCTGACCATCATCGCGGCCGTACTGGTGCTGCCGCGCGGTATCGCCGGGCTGATTATCGCACCGCCGGGCAAGGCCGAGCTGATGAAGTCCCCGTGGCTGCGCCGGTTAGGCAGAAACCGACCCCCGGCCGACATCCCCGTGAAACCTGCCGTACCGAACAAGGAGGGGTAAGCCATGAGCGATGAACCGATCCTGGCCACTCACGGACTGACCCGTCGCTTTGGCGGCCTGGTAGCGGTCAACAATGTCGACTTCGACGTCACGCCGGGCGAGATCCACGCCATCCTCGGGCCCAACGGCGCCGGCAAGAGCACCCTGATCAACCTGCTGTCGGGGGAGATCTCGCCTTCGGAGGGGCAGGTGCTCTTTCATGGCAAGCCGATCCAGGGCAAGAGTGTTCGCCAGATTGCCCGCATGGGCATCGGCCGCAGCCATCAGAAGACCAACATCTTCCCGCGCCTCAACTGCCTGCAGAACTGCGAGCTGGCGGGGCGTATCCACATGGGTGGCGTCTTCGGCAGCTGGCGGTCCCGTCAGCGGGCCCAGAAAGTGAGCGAGCGGGCGCTCGACGTGCTCGAGACCTGCCATCTGGCCCATCGCGCCTATACCCCGGCCGCCGACATGAGCTACGGCGAGCAGCGCCAGCTGCAGATTGCCATGGTACTGGCCACAGCGCCCAGCCTGATGCTGCTCGACGAACCCATGGCCGGCATGGGTCGCGAGGAAACCGTCCAGGTCACCGAGCTGCTCGAGAGTCTGACCGACCGCTATACCCTGGTGCTGATCGAGCACGACATGGACAGCGTCTTCCGCCTGGCCGACCGCATCACCGTAATGGTGGATGGCTGCGTGCTGGAGAGCGGACCCACCGACCAGATCCGCGCGAGCGAGAAGGTGCGTGACGTCTATCTCGGGCGCCACCACGAGGAGGCGACAGCATGACGGCACAGCAACAGATCACTCCGCTGATCGATGCCCGCGGGCTGCATACTTATTATGGCGAAAGCCACATCCTGCATGGTGTCGACCTCACCCTGATGCCCGGCGAGACCCTGAGCCTGATGGGCCGCAACGGCATGGGCAAGACCACTACGCTCAAGTCGATACTGGGCTTCGTGCCTCCGCGTCGCGGCGACGTGCGCATCAAGGGGATCCCGGTGGCGAAGCGGCGTCCCTGGCAGTTGATCCGCCAAGGCATCGGCTACGTGCCGGAAGGGCGCGGGATCTTTCCCGGCATCAGCGTTCGCGAGCATCTGGTTATGGCCGCTCGGCCCAACGACCGGGGCGAGTCGCCTTGGACGCTGGAGCGCGTGCTGGACACTTTCCCCAGGCTCGGTCAGCGTATCAATCATGACGGCTCCTTTCTCTCCGGCGGTGAGCAGCAGATGCTTTCCATCGGCCGGGCCTTGACCCTCAATCCGGACCTGATGATCCTCGACGAAGCCACCGAGGGCCTCGCACCGCTGATCCGCGAAGAGATCTGGAAGATCATTCACGAGATCAAGGCCTCCGGCATCGCCACCATCATCGTCGACAAGAACATCGACAACCTGCTGGAGGTGGCCGAGACACACATCCTGCTGGTCAAGGGCGAGGTGGTCTACAGCGGCGACTCCCAGGGCCTGAAGGAAGACCCCTCCATCCTCGACACTCACCTCGGCGTCGCCTGAGGAATGCGGGAGAGACGTTTCATGCAACTTCACAAGGATTGGTCAGTACCTGCCGTCACCGCCGGCTTCGTGGCGGTGCTCGTATCCTACTCGGGCCCTCTGGCGATCTTCTTCCAGGCGGCCCAGAGTGCCGAGATATCGACGGCCATGATGACCTCCTGGGTCTGGGCGATCTCCATGGGCGCTGCTGTCTCGGGGATCGGGCTTAGCCTCTGGCTGAAGGTCCCCGTGGTCACGGCCTGGTCGGCCCCGGGCACGGCGCTGCTGGTCACGCTTTTCCCCGGCCTGTCACTGAACGAGGCGGTAGGGGCCTATCTCACGGCGGCAGCGGTGATCTTCGTGATCGGCATCACCGGCTCCTTCGACCGCATCATCCAGATGATCCCGCCGGGTATCGCCAGCGCCATGATGGCAGGGATCCTGTTCCAGTTCGGAGTCGGGGTCTTCATCTCACTTGAGTCGGTGCCGGCGCTGGCCATCGGCATGATCCTGGCGTATCTGGTCTTCAAGCGCCTGACCCCGCGCTACAGCCTGGTGCTGTTGCTGATTGTTGGTGTCGCCCTTGCCGTGGCGCTCGAAGGCGCCAGCCTGGAAGGAGTTGCGGTGCAACTGGCCCAGCCGCAGTTCATCCGCCCCGAGTGGACCTGGAACGCCACCCTGAGCCTGGCCGTCCCGCTGGTACTGGTGAGCCTGACGGGGCAATTCTTGCCGGGCATGGCGATCATGCGCAGCTCCGGCTACAACACCCCGGCGCGGCCGATCGTCACGGTGACCAGCCTGACCTCCTTCGTGACGGCTTTCTTCGGCGGTATCACCACGGTGATCGCGGCGATCACTGCGGCCATCTGCACTAGCAAGGAAGCCCACGAAGATCCCGATAAGCGCTATGTGGCCGGGGTGGCCAATGGGGTCTTCTATCTGATCGGCGGCACCTTTGCCGGCACCATCGTGCTGCTCTTCACTTCGCTGCCCGGTGAGTTCGTCGCGGTACTGGCAGGCCTGGCGCTGATCGGCGCCATCACCAGCAACCTCAGTGCTTTTGCCGCCCACAAGGATCACTTGGAGGCCTCGGTGATCACTTTCATCGCCACGGCATCCGGGATCAGCTTCCTGGGGCTGGGCTCGGCCTTCTGGGGCGTGGTGGTCGGTGGGCTCGCCTATGCCCTGCTGCACCGGCCACTGCCCGGCCTCGGGCGTAAGACCGAGCAAGCCGAAGCCCGCAAGCGATCTTGATTGTCGCGATTTCAAGAACAATGCTATCCAGAGGAGTCCAACGATGGACAAGATTCATGTGGCGATGGACGAGAGCGACGCTTCGCTGCGCGCCTTGACGCTCGGCCAGCACTTGGCTCGGCAGCTGGCGGTACCGCTGAGTATCACCTCCGTGGTGGCGGCCGAAGATCGCGTCGAGCCTCGGCGCGCGGCCCTGCAGTCGCGTCTGGTGGACCGGGAGGCGGAGGATGTGATCGTCGAGGTGGCGGTCCACGAGAGCGCCAAGGATTACCTGGGCCAACTGGCTGGCCGCGACGACGTCGGGCTGTGCATGATGGCTCATGGGCGGCGCCCGGTGCCGGAGATGCTGGTCGGCAGCGTTACCGCCGGCGTGGTGCGGCGCGCCAACCGGCCGGTCTACCTGTGCGGACCTCGCTTCGATGCCGGGTCCCATCGCCAGGTGGAGGTGCTGATGGTTTGTGTGGATGGCTCGGCGCTCTCCGAGGCGATCCTGCCTCATGCGGTGGAGCTCTCCAGGCGGCTGGTTGCCCGCCTGCAACTATTGCAGGTGATCGACACCGGTGCCGCCGCCGCGGTACCACTCGATGGCGGCCACGCCGACGTGATGGAATCCGGCTATGTGCATGGCCTGGCGCGTCGCCTGCGGGCCGACCATGCCATGGAAGTGGACTGGGAAGTGCTGCACGGTGATCCAGCCGATTCGATCGTCAGCTACCTGGCGGACTGCCAGAACACCATGCTGGCCATGACTACCCACGGTCGTAGCGGGCTCTCCCAGGTGATAGCGGGCAGCGTCAGCCACGAGGTACTGCACGAGGCGCGCTGCCCGGTGGCCGTACTGCGTCCGGCCGACATCAACTGAGCCTTTTGGTCTGGCTCTTGTCTGACGCAGGTCAAGATATCGAGGCGCGAGCTGGCCTAGTGTGACTTCATGGCTCTGACCGACAGGAGGCTTGACCATGACGACATTACGCGACGGTATTAATGCCACGGCCGAGCGCCTGGCCCATACGATGGCCGGTGCCTGGCGGCGCGGTCGCCAGCATCGAGAATGGCTGGGTCTCGATGAGGCCGGGCGTGAGTCGCGGCTGCGTGACCTGGGTCTGGCCCGGATCGATGTTCCGTTGTTCTGGTCCGAGGGGAGCTCGGCGTCCGATCTGCTGCCACGCATGATGGCGGTTTATGGCGTCGACGAGATGACGCCCCTGGTAGTCGGCAACGGGGTGAAGCGCGACCTCGAGCGGGTCTGCACCCTATGTCCTCAAAAAGCGCGCTGTGCCCGGGTACTGGACGACGCGCCGGAGCCCGAGACCTGCGGTTTCTGTCCCAATGCCAGCACCCTGGAGGCACTGGGCAGTCATTAAATACCCTCTATGCACCTGACGAGGCCTGCCGTCCAACTGTGGAGGGTCAGGCGGGCCTCTCCGTAGCGTCAGCCGTCAGGAGACGTCAGGTCCCTTGCGATTCTTGTCATTGACCTCACCGTCCTTCACTTCCTTGTCTCTCACTACATAGTCGCCTTCCAGTACCTGTTGTTTGCGATAAGACCGTTCGCGATAGGCCTCGCCGTTGCGTCGCGTTTCCCGGTAATGGGTCTCGCGATAGTGAGCCCCGCCGCCGACGCCTTGGGCCTGGTCGGCACGCATCTGCTCCATGCGCTTTTTCATGCGGTGACGCAAGAAGGGCAGCATGGCCCAGCCGACCAGCAGCAGAAACAACCCCAGCACCATCGCGACGATCATCATGGCGCCGAACAGCAGCCAGGTAAGCAGCATCTTGAGGCTGCCTGCAAGGCCGGTGGGGCGGGTCTGGCGGGCGCGTTCACGCCACTGCTGGGCGGCCTGCCAAGCGGCGTTCTGGCGAGGGTCGCGGTTTGAATTGGGTGACTCTGGCATGGAGGTCTCCTCGGCTGTGGCGGGGCGCGTCATGCTCACCCCGTGTGGCTGCCCTTTGGAGGACGCGCGAGGACAATCGTTCCTGAGGAGTAGTGCCGCGGAAGGCTGAGCGTCAGAAAAGGCGCCACAGCGCGGCGGTGAGAACCCCGGCGGTGATCGCCGGCAGCGGCTTGCGCAGGGTCAGCATCACCATCAGTGTAGCCACTAGCGCCATTCGCGCGCCCCAGTCGCCATTCACGGCCATGGGGGTTATGACCGCGACCAGCACCGAGCCGGCCATGGCATTGATGAAGCGCTCGACCCGCGGCCCGATGGGCACCCGCGACATTACGAACACCCCGCCGGCGCGGGTCAGGTAGGTCACCAGCGCCATGATCACGATGGCCAGCATCACACCGCTGCGTGTGGCATCCAGCATCATGCGCGGCTCTCCTGGCGAGACGGCAGCAGCAGCCCCACCACGCCGCCCGCCAGCGCGCCCACGATCACATGGGCATGGGGCGGCAGCCAGGCCATCGCCGCCAGCGCTGCCAGTGCCGCGGCGCCCCAGGGCAGCAACACGCTCAGGTCGCGTTTGTCGCCAACCAGCATGGCCAGCAGGAAGCAACCCATGATGGCGTCGAGCCCGAAGCTTTCTGGCTCGTTGATGCCGCTGCCGAAGACCACGCCCAGGCCGGTGCCGATCATCCAGGTAGACCACAGGGCAATGCCGCCCCCCACCAGGATGCCCAGGCGCGCGGCGTTGGAGCCGCCGGTCATGGCCATCGCCCAGTTGGCATCGCTGAGCAGGATCAGGCTGGCGTAGCGCCGGCCGGCGGGCAGCTCGCGCAGGTGAGGGTAGAAGGCCGCCCCCATCAGCAGGTGGCGGGCATTGATCGCCAGGGTGATGGCGATCAGCGGCAGTAATGGGATCGTCTCGCCCCAGAGCTCCAGCGTTGCGAACTGGGCCGCCCCGGCAAACACCAGGCCGCTCATCATCATCGTTTCAAGACCGGAAAGTCCCTGTTGCAGGGCCGCCACCCCGAAGGCCAGCCCGAAGACGATGACGAACAGCGACAACGGTGCCATGCGGCGAAAACCACTGACGAGGTGGCCCAGGGTCAGCCGCGAGTCATGCTCGAGAGTCACGAACGCCACACGTCGGCGACAATCTCGTAGCTTGCCAGCCGATCGGCGGCGTCGAAGACATCGGTGTTGAGCATCAGCTCGTCGGCACCGGTTTGCTCGAGAATATGCTCGAGCCCATCGCGAACGGTCTCGGGGCCGCCGATGATCGCGGCGCCCAGGAACTGCTGAACCTGGGCGCGCTCCCGGGGTGTCCAGTCGAGTTGCTCGACCGGCGGCAGCGACAGGGTCCGAGCGCCGCGGATCAGGTTGAGGAACTTCTGCCGGGCGGTGGAGGCCAGAAATTCCGCCCGCTCGTCACTCTCTGCGGCGATCACCGGCAGGCCGACCATGGCGTGTGGTTTGTCGAGCACCGCGGAGGGGCGGAAGTTTTCGCGGTAAAGCTTGAGCGCCTCGAACAGCTGAGCCGGGGCGAACTGGGCGGCGAAGGCGAAGGGCAGCCCCTCGCGGGCCGCCAGCCGCGCGCTGAAGTCGCTGGAGCCGAGCAGCCACAGCGGCACATGCGTGCCCTGACCGGGTACGGCGCGGACGCGTTGGTTCGGCCTGGCCTCATCGAGAAAGCCTTGCAGTTCGGCCAGCCGCTGGGGAAAGTCATCGACGCCGGCATAGGGGTCGCGGCGCATGGCGGCCATGGTTGGGCCGTCGGAGCCCGGCGCGCGGCCCAGGCCCAGGTCGATGCGGCCCGGATAGAGCGTTTCCAGGGTACCGAACTGCTCGGCAACCACCAGCGGTGGATGGTTAGGCAGCATGATGCCGCCGCTGCCGACCCGGATCTGCTCGGTCGCACCGGCGACATGGCCAATCAGCACGGCCGTGGCAGCGCTGGCAATGCCTTCGATACTGTGGTGCTCGGCAAGCCAGAAACGCGTGAAACCGAGTCGCTCGGTGAGCCGGGCGAGCGACACGCTTTCATGGAAGGTGTCAGCGACGCTGCCGCCCTGGCGAATGGGAGCCAGATCGAGCACGGAGAGTGGCGTATCGGCGAGTCTGGGCATAGGGTGTGTCCATCAAGAAGAATTGTTAGCCTGCTGGGCTTTTCATCGCCCCTACAGCATTGGGGCGGTGGGGACGGAATGCAATCCCGAGGCACCCGCCTGCCCATTCGAGGCTGAGGGAATTATTTGTTAGCATTAATCTGTACAAATCTTTGACAAGGGATGGCAGCATGGCAAACCATGGAGGTCAGCGGGTCTTTACCATTTCGGCCCTGATTATCCTGGCGCTCGTTGCGCTGGGCGCCGCGTTTCCCGAAGGGTTCGGCAATGTCGCCGGGGCGGCGCTGGAAAACGTGACCCGACTCTTCGGCTGGTTCTACCTGTTTTCGGTATTCGGGTTCGTACTCTTCATGTTCGGCCTGGCCTTCAGCAAGTATGGCAAGGTGCGCCTGGGTCCGCAGGACAGTACGCCGAGTTACAGCTTTTTTTCCTGGATCAGCATGCTGTTGGCGGCGGGTTTCGGCGTGGGCCTGGTGTTCTATGGCATGGCCGAGCCGATGACCCATTACATCGAGCCACCCTACGGTGACGTCACCGCAGAAACCACCGAGTCGGCCCGCTACGCCATTCAGTACAGCTATTTCAACTGGGGCATCCACCAGTGGGCGGCGTTTTCGGTGGTGGGGCTGATCATCGCCTACTTCCAGTTTCGCAAGGGCCAGGCCGGCCTGGTGTCATCGGTGCTCTCCTCGGTGACCGCCAAGCATCCCGGTGTTCGCCCCTATGCCCCGGCGCTGGATATCTTCGCCGTAGTGGCCACGGTGATGGGCGTGGCGACGTCGCTGGGCCTGGGCGTACTGCAGATGAACGGTGGCCTCAACGCCGTCTTTGGCCTGCCCGAGAACACGCTCTGGCAGTTCATCATTCTCTTCGTGATGTTCCTGGCCTACATGGCCTCGACCTGGTCGGGCCTCGACAAGGGCATCAAGCGCCTGTCCAACCTCAACATGATCCTGTGCATCGGCCTGATGCTCTACGTGCTGGTCACCGGTCCCACCATCGCGATCCTCGAGACCATCACCCTGGGGCTGGGCGACTACCTGCAGAACTTTATCGGCATGAGCCTGCGCATCTCGCCCTACAACGACAACAGCTGGGCGAGCAACTGGACGATCTTCTACTGGGCCTGGGTAATCGCCTGGTCGCCCTTCGTGGGCACTTTCGTGGCGCGGGTGTCGCGCGGGCGGACGATCAAGGAGTATGTCCTGGGGGTGCTGCTGGTGCCGCCGCTGCTGGCCTGCCTGTGGATCGGCGTGTTCGGCGGTGCGGCGATCAACATGGAGCTCGCCGGCGATGTGGGCCTGGCGGCGGCCACCCAGGACAATATCACTGTGGCGCTGTTCGAGATGTTCGAGCTGATGCCCTTCAGCGGCCTGCTGTCGGTGGTGGCGATGCTGCTGATCTTCATCTTCCTGGTGACCTCCGCCGACTCGGCCTCCTACATCGTGGCGCAGATGACCGACGCCGGCTCCATCAACCCGCCGCTGTTCAAGCGGGTGGCCTGGGGCGTGTTGATCGCCGCCATTTGCCTGACGCTGATTGCCGCGGGCGGGTTGTCCGGCCTGCAGTCGGCCTCGGTACTCTCGGCGCTGCCGTTCACCTTCATCCTCTACGGCATGGTGATCGTGCTGGTGCGCGAGCTGCGAGCCGACCGTCGGGCGATGCTCACCCAGCTGTATCGACGCCATGGTGAGACACCGGTGGGGGCCGATGCCTTCGAGGCCGAGCAGATGGGCGAGGAGGAACGCCTGCGGCGCGCTCCCAATGTCGTCAATCGCCGCATCAATCATTGATACCGCTGTCAAAGTTCACGAGGCAGGGTTGACGAAGATGCTGGCCAGGCACTAGTCAGACCCCGTAAGCTCCAGCAAAACAGGGATGGATCGGACTTCTCTAATGCCTCGTGACAGCGCTTCCCGCGGTCCACCGCGGCGGGGTGCCACTCGCCGCCGCCCGCCACGCCGCCTGAGCCAGATGGATATCGACCGCTGGCTGGATTGTCTGGTCGATATCGCCGTGATCACCGCCCTGCTGGTGGGGGCTGTGGCCTTGATGCTCCATTTGCTGCTCTAAGACGAGAACACGCTCGGCGCCACCCTCGTCAGCGTCGAACATTACCCTAGCCAAAGCTGTCGCAATATCTACAGACGTGAGTCCGAGCGAGCCTCCACTGCCGAGGCGCAGCGTTCGAGCTGGCCTATCGCCGGCGCATCACGGCGATGCCAGCGCTTATCCTGCCGACACGCTTACTCTACACTTGAGACTGCTTGCCCGAGGTAAAGGACCACAACGCCTATGTTGGGATTTCTGCAGGGGTTTTCCTATGGACTGTTCATGACCTGCCTGCCCTGGCTGCTGGTGGGGCTGGTCAACCCGCGCCTGGCCTTGCCAAGCGAGCCTTTCGGCCGCTTGCAGGTGATCGTGCGTTATTGCCTGCTGGTGCCTTTCATCAGCATGGTGCTGTGGCTGACCTCGCTGTGGGGCGGCTTCGGGCCGAGCCTGCTCGGCTGGATCGCGGGGCTCGTTGCGATTCCCGCGGCGCTGCCGCTGGAACGGCACCTGCGAGGCTGGCTGGGCCGTCGGCGGGAACGTCGCCGGCAGGCCAGGCTGGCGACCGAGGCCGACCGCCTGCGCGCGCAGCAAGAGCGCGAGGCCCAGGAGGCGGGTGTCGCCGTGCTCGATCCGGCCCAGCCACCGGTCGGCGCCGATGACTTGGTGCTGGCCATGTGCCGGGCCAAGCAGGCGCTGCTCGACGTGCGTCGCCCCGACCTGGCCATCCAGGCCGACCGCCTGTACAGCCGTTATCGGCATGTGATGGAGGTGCTCGGCGGGCGCTTCGACCGCGGCGAACTGGCCTTCGAGCGCTCGCGCAGCCTGGTCGGCGAAGTCTGCCTGGGCGCGGTGGATACCCTCAACTCCATGGCCTCCCAGGCCAGTGGCGTGGTGAGCGTGGACGGCGACTTCGTGCGGCGTCGCCTGGCCAAGGAAAGCAAGCGCTTGAGCGAGGAGGAGCGTGTTGCGCTGACACGTCGACTGGAACTGCTCGCCGAGACCGAGCGGCGCTTGGGCGAGTTGGCGGCGCGCAACGAGTCGGCCCTCACGGTACTCGACGACACGGCCGTGGCCATGGCGCGTATCGAGACCGGACGTCCCCAGGCCTCGGTCACCACCGACCGGGCGCTGAGCGAGTTGCGCCACTTCGTCGAGCGCGCCGATCGCTACGGGCGCAGCGAGCGTTGAGGCCTGGTGAAAGGAGGGGGGCCTGATGAAAGGATAAGGTCTAGTGAAAGGTGTGCGAGAGCATGGACTGCCCGCCCGTCATGCCGGCCATCGGCATGACGGTTTCACGTCGCAAGAGGTGTTTATGAGTCAGGAGTTCGAAGGCAAGTCCCGCCTGTCGTTGCCGCCGGTGGAGGAGATATCGCGTCAGTTGGACGATGGATCCGACATCGTACGCGACGGCGACGAAGACCCGGCGCTGGCGGCCCAGGCCGATGCCTTCGTCGATGAGGTGATCGCCGGAGGCGATGCCGGGTCGCTGGCACGCCAGCGCCGTGCCGTCGACGAGATGGGCCTCGAGCTGCAACAGCAGGCCGCCCACAAGAGCGCGATGCTGCAGACGCCGCTGCGCAAGCTGGCCCATCAGGGCGACGAGGGGGGGCCGGTGGCCAAGGCGTTGGTCGACCTGCGCGGTCGGATGCAGACCCTGGACCCCGCCAAGCATCGCCTCTCGCCGAGCCCGCTGGATCGCGTACTGGCGTTGATCCCCGGCGCCGGCAGCCGCCTGCAGCGCTACTTTCGCAAGTTCGAGAATGCCCAGCAGGCGCTGGATGCGATCATCGCCGACCTCGAGGGCGGGCGCGACATGCTGTATCGCGACAACCTGACGCTGAGCGACGACCAGCAGGCCCTGCGCGACAGCCTTGCCCAGTTGAATCGGCAGGTGACGTTGGGACGCATGATCGACGAGCGTCTCCAGGCCGCCGTCATGCGCCGTGATGAGAATGACCCGCAGCGCGCCTTTCTCGAGGAGGAGTTGCTGTTTCCGCTGCGTCAGCGCGTCGTCGACCTTCAGCAGCAGCTCGCGGTCAGCCAGCAGGGCGTGCTGGCGCTGGAAGTGATCATCCGCAACAACCGCGAACTGATGCGCGGCGTGGATCGCGCCATCAACGTCACCGTCTCGGCACTGACCGTGGCGGTCACCGTGGCGCTGGCCCTCGCCAACCAACGGCTGGTGCTGGACCGTGTCGAGGCGATCAATACCACCACCTCGGAGATGATCAGCGGCACCGCCAAGGCGCTGCGCCAGCAGGGCGTGGACATCCAGAAGCGTGCCTCATCGTCGATGCTCGACATGCAGGCGCTCGAGCAGGCCTTCGGCGATGTGATGGGGGCCATCGACGACCTGTCGCGCTATCGCCAGGAGGCGCTACCCAGGCTCGACGATCAGATCGACCGCCTGGCGGCGCTGGCGAGCCAGGGCAGCAGCGCCATCGACCGGTTACAGCGTGGCAATGACGCGAGGCCGACCCGAGCCATCGGGCCAGAGAACGTGACAAGAGATAGCCATCGACGCTGAGGCGACAGGGCGGCTTGCCGAGGTCAACGTACCGATCATCGTATTCCCGTTGACGATCATTCGGTGGCGCCAGGTTCCTCGCCATCCCGGCTAGGCTATGCTGGTTCGTGGAAGCCAGTCCCTGGCCTGCCGAGTTTGTCGGGGGTCGACTTGAGATGAATGTAATGGATGACACCAAGAATATCTTCGTCATAGGGCTCAATGACTTCAACCGACAGCGCCTCGAGACGCTACGTGGGGTGGAGCACTACCGCTTTCACGGCGTGATCGCCCCAGAGGCCGTCTACGATACCGAAGAATTCGATATCGCCGCCATGCTGGAAGAGGCCACGGCGCAGCTGGAGGCGTTCGAGGGGTCCATCGATGCCATCGTCGGCTACATGGATTTTCCGGTCTCGACCATGCTGCCGATCCTCTGCGAGCGCTTCGGCACGCGCAGCACCTCGCTGGAAAGCCTGCTCAAGTGCGAGCACAAGTACTGGAGCCGCCGCGTACAGCGCGAGGTGATTCCCGAGTTTATCCCGGCGTTCACCGCCTTTGACCCCTTCGATGACGAGGCGCTGACCCAGATTGGTGCGGCCGGGCTCTACTTTCCCTTCTTCGTCAAGCCGATCAAGTCGTCGGGGTCGCGGCTGGGCTTTCGCATCGACACGCCGGAAGACTTCTACCAGGCCATCGAGCAGTTGCGCGGCTCGATCGGCATGATCGCCGACCCCTTCAACACGGTGCTCGAGCACGCTCGGTTGCCGCCGGAGGTGGCGGCGGTGGACGGCCACTTCTGCATGGCCGAGGAGATCATCGGCGGCTGGCAGTGCACCATCGAAGGCTATGTCCACAACGGCCAGGTGGTCAGCTACGGGATCGTCGACTCGCTGCGCTATCCCCAGGTGCTGAGCTTCTTCCACTACCGCTATCCCTCGGGGCTACCCGATCCGATACAGGACAAGATGGTCGAGCTGACGGACACGGTGATGCGCCACATCGGCTATGACAACGCAGCCTTCAATGTCGAATACTTCTGGGACGAAGTGCAGGACCGCATCTGGCTGCTCGAGATCAATACACGCATCTCACAGTCGCACTGCGACCTGTTCGAGAAGGTCGATGGCGTCAGCAATCAGCAGGTGACCATCGATCTGGGCCTGGGCCACCGCCCGGACATGCCCTCTCGCCAGGGCGATTTTCCCATGGCGGCCAAGTTCTTCTATCGAGTATTCTTCAGCGACGCCGTGGTGACGCGAATCCCCAGCCCCGAGGAGGTCGCCGAGCTCGAGTCGGCCTTCCCCGGCACGGTGATCGCCATCCAGGTCGAGGTCGGTCAGCAATTGTCGACCCTGCCCGAGCAGGACAGCTACAGCTACGCCCTGGCCTATATCTGGATGGGCGCCGAGGACAGCGACACGCTGCTGGCCAATTACGAGCGTCTGGTCGCCCAACTGCAGTTTGAGTTCGCCGATATCGTCAGTTAAGGAGTGCGTGAATGCGCATCGTCAACGAGTTTCCCCGCCGGGTCATGGAGGAGGAGACGTGGATTCCTCTGGCCGATGGCACCCGCCTGGCGGCGCGCATCTGGCGACCGGTGGATGCCGAACGACATCCGGTTCCGGCGATCCTCGAGTATCTGCCCTATCGCAAGCGCGACCTGACGGCCGAGCGCGACGTCCAGAGCCACCTTTACTGGGCGGGCCACGGCTACGCCGGGGTGCGGGTGGATATCCGCGGCACCGGCGATTCCGATGGCGTGCTCACCGACGAATACCTGCCGCAGGAACTCGAAGACGGCCTGGCGATTCTGGCCTGGCTCGAGGCGCAGCCTTGGTGCACCGGCGATGTCGGGATGGTCGGCATCTCCTGGGGCGGCTTCAACGGCCTGCAGATCGCCGCCCTGCAGCCCCCGCAGCTCAAGGCGGTGATCACGCTCTGCTTCACCGACGACCGCTACGCCGATGACATTCATCACATGGGGGGCTGCCTGCTGGGCGACAACCTTTCCTGGGCCTCGACCATGTTCGACGGCAATGCCTGCCCGCCGGACCCGGAGCTGGTCGGCGAGCGCTGGCGCGACATGTGGCTCGAGCGCCTCGACGGCAGTGGACTGTGGTTGGCCCAGTGGCTCGCCCACCAGCGCCGCGACGCCTACTGGAAACACGGCTCGGTCTGCGAGGACTACTCGGCCATCCAGTGCCCGGTCTACGCCGTCAGTGGCTGGGCCGACGGCTACTGCAATGCCGTGTTCCGATTGCTGGAAGGCATCGACGTACCGCGCAAGGGGCTGGTCGGCCCCTGGGCACACAAGTATCCGCATCTGGGGGTGCCGGGGCCTGCCATCGGCTTCCTGCAGGAGTCGCTGCGCTGGTGGGACCAGTGGCTCAAGGGCGTCGATACCGGGATCATGGATGAGCCCATGCTCCGCCTGTGGATGCAGGAGTCTGTGCCGCCCTCGGCGCGTTACGATGAGCGCCCCGGGCGCTGGGTGGCCGAACCCGACTGGCCCTCGCCGAATATCCAGCCGAGCGCGTTTCGTCTCACCGTTGGCCACGACCTGCTGCTCGAGGGCAGCGAAGTGGAAGACGACGACGATGATGCCTGCCTGGATATCCGCTCGCCGCTCTCGGTAGGGCTCTACGCCGGCAAGTGGTGCTCCTACAACGCTCCGCCGGACCTGCCCCATGACCAGCGTGACGAAGATGGCGGGTCGTTGATCTTTCAGTCCGCCAGGCTCGGGGCGCCGCTGGAAATCTGCGGCGGGCCGGTGGTCGAGCTCGAGCTCGCCGCCGACCAGCCGGTGGCCATGGTGGCGTTGCGGATTTCTGATGTCGCCGAAGACGACAAGGCCACCCGGGTGTCCTATGGGCTCCTCAACCTGACGCACCGCGACAGTAACGAGCACCCCGAGCCGCTTGAACCCGGCAAGCGCTACCGGGTCCGCATCGCGCTCAAGCATATTGCCCAGCAGTTTGCCGCCGGGCACGCTCTTCGGCTCTCGCTTTCGACCAGTTACTGGCCGCTGGCCTGGCCTGCGCCGCAGCCGGCGCGCTTGACGGTCTGGCCGGGGCGCAGCCGTTTGATCTTGCCACTACGCGAGCCGCGTCCTGCCGAAGAAGCGGCACTGCCGGCCTTCGCCGACCCCGAGGGTGCACCGCCACTGGCCAAGACGCTACTGCAGCCGACGCAGGAAAGCTGGTGCGTGATCCGCGATCTCGCCAACGACAAGACCACCCTCGAGGTGGTCAACGACGAGGGCCGTTACCGCATCGACGAGATCAATCTGGAGATCGCCGCTCGGGTCACCGAGCGCTACAGCTATTCGTACGGTAACTACGACAGCCTCAGCGGCTGGACGGAGTGGAATCGCAGCTTCAAGCGCGGCGACTGGGAGGTGCATACCCTCACGCGTACCCTGTTGACCAGCGACGCTGACAACTTCCGCATTCGCGCCACCCTTGACGCCTGGGAAGGTGAGACCCGCGTCTATGCGCGCACTTGGGACGAGACGATTCCCCGCGACCTGGTCTGAGAGAGGCCCTCGGCGGACGCCGGGGCCTAGGGTTCAGACGCGGGGGCTCAGCCGGGGGCGTCTGCCAATTGCCTATCAACCTCTGTCAGCGGCTCTCGTCGGCGGGCTCGAGTCGGTAGAGCGCACCGTTCTCGCCGTTGCTCAGTACATACAGATAGCCATCGGGGCCTTGCTGGATATCGCGTATCCCCTCCACCTGGTCAAGCGATAGCGTTTCTGCCTGCGCCACATCGCTGCCCTCGACCGTGAGGCGGTAGGCATTGCCGGAAGTCGCGTCGCCGACAATCAGGTTGCCCTGCCAGTGTGGATAATGGTCGCTGGTGACCAGGGCCAGCCCGCTGGGAACGGCGGGAGGCGCGAACGTATGCGCCGGCGCGACGATATCGTCATTGAAAAGGGCGCTTTCGACGGCGTCCATGACGGGTTCGTCGTTGCCGTTGGGGCGGCCCTGGATGACCTCGGGCCAGCCATAGTTGTTCCCTGCCTGAATGCGGTTGAGCTCGCCGCCCTCATGAGGGCTGGGCTCGGTAGCCCAGACGGTGCCGTCCTGCGGGTCGACAGCGATCCCGCGGATCATGCGGTGTCCCCAGGAATACAGCGCCGGAAGGTAGCCTACCTCTTCGAAATACGGATTACCTTCTAGCGCCAGGCCGTCTTCACCCAGGCGGAGAATCGAACCGGCATGGTCGCTGGTGTCCTGGGCACGTTCGGGTTCGCCCCGATCGCCGATGGTCATCAGCAGGCTACCGTCGGGCAGCCAGGCCAGCTCTGAGCCGTAGTGGCGACTGGGGTGGGAGCGTCGATTCTGCTCGAACAGTTCCTGATGCTCGACCAGCGCCTCGCCACCCAGCCGGGCACGTCCTAACGCCGTGGCAGTGGCGTCGCTGTCGCCCTGCGAATAGGCGAAGTAGAGCCAACGGTTCTCGTCGTAGTCCGGGTGAGGCACCACTTCGAGAAGGCCGCCCTGGATCTGGGCATGGACCTCGGGGACGCCGGCGACCTCGATCGTTCGGCCCTGTTCCACCCGCTGCAGGCGGCCGGAACGTTCGGTCACCAGATAGCCGTCGTTCGGGATGATGGCCACGCTCAAGGGATGCTCGAGGCCGTCGACGATCCTGACCAACTGCAGCGTCTGGTGTTCGGTGTCCAGCGTTTCCTGCACATTGTCTTGGGCAAACAGAGCCTGGCCGGGAACCACGACCCACACCAGAAGGGGAAGACCGCTCATGAATCCTTTCATCGTGAACCTCCTCGCCGTGAACCCTACCAGTGTAGCGAATGATCACCATCGGGCTTTGCGATAGGCTAGCCGGGTCCCCGCAAGGAACGTCCCCATGAGTGAGAGCCAACCGGCCGTGTCGGACATGCCCCGGCCGCGTGCCTCGAAGAAGGAGATCGTCGGCTGGGCGATGTTCGACTTCGCCAACCAGGCTTATACCCTGCTGATCATCACCGTGGTGTTCGGTGAGCTTTTCACCACGGTGATTGTCGGCGACCGCGGCGATGGCTACCGGCTGGCCAACCTGCTGTGGAGCCTGGCGTTGGCCACCAGCTACCTGCTGGTGGTGATCACCGGGCCGCTTTTCGGGGCGGTAATGGACTACCAGGCCGCCAAGAAGCGTTTCCTGTTCGTCAGTTATCTCGCCACGGTGGCGACCACCGCCATGCTCTACTTCGTGGCGCCGGGCTATGTACTGCTGGGCCTTGCGTTGATCGTGGTGTCCAATTACGCCTACTCGATGGGCGAGTCCTTCATCGCCGCCTTCCTGCCCGACCTGGGGCCGCCCGAGGATCTGGGCAAGATCTCCGGCTTCGGCTGGGCGCTCGGGTATGTGGGCGGGCTCTTTGCTGCCGGGTTCACGCTGGTGGTGCTCGGCGAGGCGACGGCGGAAAACTTCGAGCGCGTTCGCTGGGTCGGACCGTTTGCCGCCGGTTTCTTCCTGATTACCGCGATACCCACCTTCCTGTGGGTGAAGGAGCGCGGCATGCCGCAGCCGCCCGGCAAGCCCTATCGGCAGATCGCCATCGAGCGCGTCGCCACGACCCTGCACGAGCTCAAGCGCTTTCGCGATCTGGGCCTCTTTTTGGTCTCGCTGCTGTTCTCCATGGCCGGGGTTTACATCATCATCGCCTTCGCCTTCATCTACGGCGCCCAGGTGATCGGCTGGGACGCCGCGACGCGCAATATCATGTTCATCGTCGTGCAGGTCACGGCGGCGGCGGGCGCGCTGGGGTTCGGCTTTCTGCAGGATCGCATCGGCACCCGCGTCACCTACCTGTTCACCCTGGTGCTATGGGTGGCGGCGATCGTCGCCATCTGGGCCACGCCCGAGGTCACGACCTTCCTGAATGCTCACCTGGGGCTCGACTGGCAGGCCCAGCATCTCTTTCTGGTGGTGGGCTGCCTGGCGGGGCTCTCCCTGGGTTCCAGTCAGTCGGCCAGTCGCGCCCTGGTGGGGCTGTTCTCGCCCACGCGCAAGGCCGCCGAATTCTTCGGCTTCTGGGGCCTGGCCAACAAGCTCGCCGGGGTAATCGGCATCATTGGCCTGGGGCTTCTCCAGTCGGTAGTGGGGCTGCAGGCATCGATCCTGCTCTGTGCGGCGCTGTTCATCCTGGCGATCGTCATTTGCCTGGGCGTCGACCAGGCCCGGGGTCAGCAGGCCGCGCGGGACTGGGAGGCGCGCGACCGTGAAGCGTCAGCAGAGCGCACCGGCTCCGAGGCGGGCCTCGCCCAATGAGCGATCCAGTGCTGTTGATGCTGGTCGCCGCGACCTTCCTGGTCGCCGGCAGCGTCAAGGGAGTGATCGGCATGGGCATGCCCACGGTGTCGCTGGCGCTGCTCACCGCGACCCTGGGGCTGCAGCCCGCCATGGCGCTGTTGCTGGTGCCGACGCTGGTGACCAATGTCTGGCAGGCGCTGGTCGGGGGCCGTTTCGCGGCGATCGCACGCCGCCTCTGGCCGTTCCTGCTGGCGTCGGTGGTGGCTGTCTGGCCCGGCGTGATGGTGCTGGCACGGGCCGACCCGCGCTGGCTGTCGCTGCTGCTTGGCCTGCTGATCGTCGGTTATGCATTGATGAACCTGGGGGCTGCCCGGCTGTCCTTGCCGGTGCGCCATGAGCGCCGCGCCGGGCTGGTGTCGGGGCTCGTCAATGGCCTGTTCACCGGCATGACGGGGTCGTCGGTATTTCCGGGCGTGGCCTACCTGCAGGCGCTGGGGCTACCGCGTGACACCCTGATCCAGGCGATGGGTATGCTGTTCACGGGCTCGACGCTGGCACTGGGACTGGCCATGGGTGGCCAGCACCTGCTGAGCGGTCAACTGCTCGGGCTCTCCACGCTGGCCCTGGTGCCGGCCTTGGTTGGCATGCAGCTGGGGCAGCGGTTGCGCCACCGGCTGTCCGAGGTCGTCTTTCGCCGCGTCTTCTTTGCCGGCTTGCTGGCCATGGGCGGCTATCTCACGATGCGCTCGCTGGCAGGGTGAGCAAGCTTGGCCTGGCCGGCGCCTGCTTGGCAGGCCGAGCCCCTCAGGTGCTGCGCTCTCTTACTTGGACAAGAAGTCGCTCAGCGCCTCGCCAGCCTGGTCGATGGAAACGACGCCGTCCAGGTGGCCACGGTTACCCGCCAGAGGGATCAGCTCCACCGGGGTGCCGTCGGCGGCGATCAGGTCGGCGGTGCGGCGCACACTCGGGGGGACGAAAACCAGGTCGTCCTCGCTGTAGAGGATCAGCGTCGGGGCCTCGATGTCGGTCAGCCCTGCTTCCAGGCTCTCGCCGTGGCCCGCCGTGAAGGCTTGGTTGGCTCGCACCAGGTAGAGCAGGTGGTTGGCATCGGCGAGTTTGGCGCGGGCCGCGGCGATGTCGTCCAGAGTCTGCTCAATGGCGTAGCGGGCGTGGAGGTCTCGAGTGGGGTCGGCATCCTCGTCGGCCCAGCTTCGATCGAAGGTCTCGTTGGCCCACTGCCAGTGGTTGGCGTTGAGGGTGACGAGCTTGAGCGCCTCGCGCAGGCCGTCCATGGGTGGTTCACCAGCGTAGTAGTCGCCGTCGTTCCAGTTGGCGTCCACGCGGATCGGTGCGGCCCAGGCGCCGAGCGTAGCTAACAGCCAGGGGTCGGTTTCGCCGGCGCCGATCACCGGGATCAGCCGCTCGACCCGGTCGGGATAGCTGCTGGCCCACTCGTAGGCCTGCTGCGCCCCCATGGAGGCGCCCATCACGGCGTGCAGTTGCTCGATGCCCTGGCTCTCGAGCAGAGCCTTCTGGACGTCGACGAAGTCGCCGATGGTCACCACCGGGAAGTCCATGCCCCAGGGTTCGCCGGTTTCGGGGCGAATCGATGCCGGGCCGGTGGTGATCACGTTCGGGTCATGGGCATTGAGGTTAACCAGGGTGTCCGAAGCGATGATGTAATACTCGTCGGTGTTCAGCGGCTTGCCGGGCCCGATGATACTGTCCCAGTAGCCGACCGGCCCGTCCTCTGCGTAGCGCCCGGCGGCCTGGCTGGTGCCTGAGAAGAAATGAGTAATCAGGATAGCGTTGTCACGGGCCTCGTTGAGGGTGCCGTAGGCCTCCCAGCCCACCGTCAGCGGGGCAATGGTCTCGCCGCCACGGGTGGTGTATTCGTCCATCTCGAAGACCTGCTTCTCGACCAGGCCTTCCCAGGCGTGGGCGCCGCCGGCCAGCAGCGCGGCGCACAGGCAGACGCCGGCAACAAGGGAATGATGGACGCTTGCGGGGGTCGAAAGCCGGGTGCTGTCCTGCATGGGGCGTTATCCTTGTGTTTGACCTTGGGGGCGAGCGGACGGCGTTCAGTACAGACAGGAGGGTGCCGGATGTCAACGCACGGATACCCATGTTCATCAACGGCCCGGGAGGGTCTGTCATGAGCGAAGAGCGTTCTACCCGGCGTACCGGGCTCGGCATGATGTTGCTGTTCTGGATGCTGTTTCTGGGCACCGGAAGCTGGTGGTTCCATGATTATCTGGAGAATCAGCGCAATCCCAATGCCCATCTGGTCAATGCCGTGAGTGGCGAGGGTGAACCGGTAGTGCTGGAGCGCAACCGCTCGGGCCATTTCGTGGCCACCGGGCGCATCAATGGTGAGCCTGTGGATTTTCTGCTCGATACCGGGGCGACCTACGTGGCTGTGCCCGGCGACCTGGCTGAGCGGCTGGGTCTCGCCTCCAACGGCAGCGCCTGGTTCAATACCGCCAATGGGCGGGTACGCGGTGAGCTCACTACACTTGATGAGGTGAGCCTGGGCGGCTTCTCCGCCAGCCAGGTGCGAGGGTCGATCAGCCCGGGGATGGATGGTGATACGGCGCTGCTGGGAATGAGCTTTCTCAACCGTTTCGATATCGAGATTCGTGACTCGCAGATGATGCTCCTTCCCCCGCAACGCAACTGAGGTGCTTATGGCGAAGCCCAAACGCGGTCGCTGCGCCGGCAAGCCCGGTCAGATCCCCGCCGCTGGATGGCTGGATATTCTATGGCGTGTCAAGCAGGAGGCCCTTCAGGACCTCGTCGCCATGATGGCCGCCGGCATCGCCTTCAATGCCATGCTGGCGCTCTTTCCGACCATCGCCGCGATCATCTCGATCTGGGCGCTGGTGATGAACCCCCAGGACCTGGCGAACCAGATCGTCGAGCTTAGCCGCTATCTGCCGCCCGAGGCGTCGAGCCTGATCAACGACCAGGCCCGCAAGATTAGCGAGAGCACCAGCACCGGCCTCAGCCTGACGGCCTTGGGTAGCGTGGTAGTGGCGATGTTCGTTGCCTCCAAGGGTGTGCTGTGGATGGTGGTGGGGCTGAATGTGGTATATGGCGAAGCGGACCGCCGGGGGTCGCTGCAGCGCGGCTTGATCGTCGCGGTGCTGACGCTGGGGCTGATCCTGGTGCTGCTCATCGCCATCACCTTCGTCGCCTTCTTCCCGCTGGCTATCGGCATGCTGGGCCTCGATACACAGCTGGTCACGGTGATCGTGTGGCTACGCTGGCCGGTGCTGCTGTTGATAATGATGTTGGTCATCGCCGTCTTCTACCGCTTCGGGCCCTATCGGCGGCCGCCGCGCTGGCGCTGGCTCAGTGTCGGCTCCATCATCGCCACGCTGATGTGGCTGGTCGGCTCCGGCGGGCTGTCGTTCTACTTCGGCCGCGTGGTCAATCTGAGCGAGGTCTATGGCTCGCTGGGCGCGGTGGTGATGCTGATGCTGTGGTTCTGGCTCTCGGCGTTCGTCGTGTTGCTGGGCGCGGAGATCAATGCGGAAATGGAGCGCCAGACCTTTCGCGATACCACCGTCGGCGAGCCCCGCCCCCCGGGTGAGCGCGACGCCTACGCCGCCGATACCCTGGGCCGCAAATGGCCCTGGCGACGAGTCGGTCGCAAGCGCAACGCTTCCGGAAATAACGACGCCCATCATAACGCCGCCGGTCAAGACACCGCCGACCAAGGAGATACTTCATGACACTGACCGACCGACTGGGCATCGACCTGCCGATTCTCCAGGCGCCCATGGCGGGCGTGCAGGGCAGCGCACTGGCCGCCGCCGTCTCGGCGAGCGGTGCGTTGGGCGCCTTGCCCTGTGCGATGCTCGGCCCTGACGCCATGGCCGACGAGCTCGCACTGATCCGACAGCGCACCGACCGACCGCTTAACGTCAACTTTTTCTGTCACACCCCGCCGGAGCCTGACGACGAGCGTGAGGCCCAGTGGCACACCGCGCTGGCGCCGTACTACGCCGAATTCGGCCTGGATATCGGCAGCGTGACCTCGGGGCCCGGGCGCCGGCCCTTCGACCACGAGGCCTGCGATGCGCTCGAGGCGTTTCGTCCCCAGGTCGTGAGCTTTCATTTTGGCCTGCCGGCGCCAGAGCTGCTGGCGCGCGTCAAGAGCTGGGGCGCGATCGTCCTGTCGTCGGCGACCACGGTGGAAGAGGCGCGGTGGCTGGAGGCACGAGGTGTCGATGCGGTGATCGCCCAGGGTCTGGAGGCCGGCGGCCATCGCGGCATGTTCCTGAGTGATGCGCTCACCACCCAGGTCGGCATCTTCGCGCTGCTGCCGCAGATCGTCGCCGCCGTCGAGGTGCCGGTCATCGCCGCCGGTGGCATCGCCGATGCCCATGGCGTGACTGCGGCGCTGACGCTGGGCGCCTCGGCGGTACAGGTCGGCACCGCGTTCCTGTGCTGCCCCGAGGCGACCACCTCGACGCTGCATCGTCAGGCACTGCAAAGCGACGCGGCGCGTCATACGGCGCTGACCAACCTCTATAGCGGTCGCCCGGCCCGCGGCATCGTCACCCGGCTGATGCGCGAACTCGGCCCGATCGGCGAAGCCGCTCCCGCCTTCCCGCTGGCTACGGCCGCCATCGCCCCGCTGCGCGCCGCCGCCGAGGCGCAGGGCAGCGGCGATTTCTCGCCGCTATGGGCCGGGCAGAATGCCAGCGGCTGTCGCGAGGTGCCGGCGGCCGAGGTCGTAAAGGCATTGGCGAAGGGGCTGTCTCCACCGCGATAGGCAACGCCTGCTGTCACCGCCCCGGCGAGCTTGATATCATGGATGCATGAACAGTGCTTTCCCTTCTGCTGCGGTGACCGCGTCGCTGGACGACCCCTTCTATTATCTGGCGAATTTCCGCTTCGTACTGGATTGGGTCGCCAAGCGTCATGGGGATCTGCTGAACGAGGCCGAGCGCGACTTCATCACCGGCTTCATGATACTGCCGCGGCCTTCCCAGGCGCTGCTGGTGCGCATGGTGATGCGCAAGGGTGAGCATTTTCGCCTGGCGAAACTCGCCTATGCCGAGATCGGTGATACGTCCGCGGCGCTCGCGCCGCTGGTCGAAGCCGGCTGGGTCGATCCCGACCCGACATTGCCGTTTGAAGTTCTCTTTCGTCAGCTGCGCCTGGCGGAGCTGCGCGACGCGCTGGCCGGCGAAATCGCGGCGGCAGGATTGACGAGCACCGCGGGCAAGGCGCACCTGTACGAGGCGCTGTCTCCGCGGCTTACCGAGCCTCACCGGCTTGCTGACTGGTGGCCTGAGGCGCCGGACCGAGTGGTGCGCCTCGCCGTGATGGCGACCTGCGATCGGCTGCGGCTGATGTTCTTCGGCAACCTGCGTCAGGACTGGTCGGAGTTTGTGCTTGCCGAGCTGGGTCTCCAGCGCTTTGAGCGGGTCCCCTTCACATCGTCGTCCCGCGCGTTCCAGTACCGCCATGAGGTCGATGCCTATCTCGCCCTGCATCGGCTGCGCGAGCGCCTTGAGGAGGGCGAGGTACCGACCTCGCTGTACACCGAACTGCCCGATATCCCCCCGGACAATGCCTGGCTGCGCGGCCGGCGCAATCGCTTGCTCTTCCAGCTGGGGCGCGAGGCCGAGCGGACAGGTCAGCTCGATGCGGCCGTGTCGCTGTATGCCGAGGCGGGGCAGGTAGAGAAAGGGCACGGCGAGACCGGCGAGCGCGAGGCACGCATCCGCCATTTACGCCTGTTGGAGCGGTGCGGCGAACACGCGCGCGCCCATGCCCTCGCCGAGCGGGCCCTGGGCAGGCTGGCTGGCGGCCTGGGCGATGGCGCCGAGGCTCAGGCGCTTGAGCGCCTGCTGCCGCGGCTCCGCCGTCGCCTGGGGCGGCCCGCGCTGCCGCGTGCGGCCGAGCCCGACACCGAACGCTGGTCGCTGAATCTATCGCCGCTCGGCCTTGATGGTGCGACGCGCTGTGTGGAAATTGCCGTGCGCGATCATCTGTCTCGCAACCTGACGCCGGTGCACTACGTGGAAAATACCCTGCTGACCGGGCTCTTCGGCCTGCTCTGCTGGGAGGCGCTGTTCGCGCCGTTGCCCGGCGCCTTCTTCCACCCCTTTCACAATGGCCCGGCCGATCTCTACCGCGAGGATTTCGTTGCGCGTCGCCGCGAGCGTTTCGCTGCCTGCCTGGGCAAGCTTGCCGATGGCAGCTACCGAGAGGCGATCCGCGCGACCTGGCAAGACAAGCACGGGCTGGCCAATCCCTTCGTACACTGGGGCGTGCTCGACGAGCGCCTGATCGACCAGGCGCTGGCCTGCCTTCCGGCCGAGCATCTGCGGCTGTGCTTCGAGCGGTTGCTCGGGGATCTCAAGGCCAATCGCGCCGGCCTGCCGGACCTGGTCCAGTTCCTTCCCGAGGCCTCGGGCGGCGAGCCGCGCTACCGGTTCATCGAGGTCAAGGGACCGGGCGATCGCCTCCAGGACAACCAGCGCCGCTGGCTGGCGTTCTTCCACCGCCACGCCATGCCCGCCGTCGTCTGCCATGTGACCTGGCAGGCGGAGCCATGAGCCCGCCGGAGGACTACCGCGTTGCCGTCCGCGCATTGTGCGACTTTACCGCACGAAGCGGCGATCTCGACCACCGCTTCACGCCCTCGCCCAGCGCCCGGGAAGGCATCGCCGGTCATGCGCTGGTCGCGGGGCGCCGTGGCGATGCCTATGAGGCCGAACTGACGCTTTCCGGCCGCGTCGAGGGGCTGACCGTGACCGGCCGCGCCGACGGCTACAATCCGACGGCGAATCGCCTGGAGGAGGTCAAGACCCACCGCGGGCGGCTGGATCGCATGGCCGAGAATCAGCGCGCCCTGCATTGGGCGCAGGTGAGAGTCTACGGGGCGCTGCTGTGCGCCGAGCGGGGCCTCGGTTCGGTGACCCTGGCGCTGGTCTATCTTGAGGTGGCGACCGGGCGCGAGACAGTGCTGACCGAGACCGCCACGGTCGAGGAGTTGCAGGCATTCTTCACCACCCAGTGTCGCCGCTTTCTCGCCTGGGCTCGGCAGGAGGCCGCGCATCGCGTTCGCCGCGACGCCGCTCTACGTCGGCTGCGCTTTCCGCACGCGTCGTTTCGCACCGGCCAGCGCGAACTCGCCGAGGGCGTCTACAAGGCGGCGGCCACTGGACGCTGCCTGCTCACCCAGGCGCCCACCGGGATCGGCAAGACCCTGGGCACGCTCTTCCCGCTGCTCACAGCCATGCCGCGTCAGTCGCTCGACCGCATCGCCTTCCTGACCATGAAGACCCCGGGACGACGGTTAGCGCTGGACGCGCTGGTCAGCCTGGGTGTTAACGCGCGGACGGATGACGATGGGGAGGGAGGTGCGAGGGGTGTTAACGACGCCTTGCCGCTGCGGGTGCTGGAACTGGTGGCCCGCGACAAGGCCTGCGAGTATCCCGACCGCGCCTGCCACGGCGAGTCCTGCCCGCTGGCGGCGGGCTTCTACGACCGGCTGCCGGCGGCGCGCGAGGCCGCGGTCACGCAGGGCTGGCTCGATGGCGAGGGCCTGCGCGAGGTGGCCCTGGCGCATGGGGTCTGCCCCTACTATCTAGGCCAGGAGCTGGCGCGCTGGTGCGATGTCATCGTCGGTGACGTCAATCACTACTTCGATGCCAACGCCTTGCTGCATGGCCTGGCCCAGGCCAACGGCTGGCGGTTCGGGCTGCTGGTGGACGAGGCGCACAACCTGGTGGCGCGGGCCCGCGGCATGTACAGCACCGAACTGGACCAGCAACGCCTCAACCGCCTGCGCCGCTTCGCACCCGAGGCGCTGTCCCGGCCACTGGCGCGTGCGTCGCGGCAGTGGCAGGCCCTCGTGCGCGAGTCGGTGTGCCAGGAGCAGGGCGCGTCGAACTATCGCCTCCTCGAGGCGCTTCCCGCCAAGCTGGTCGCCGCGATGCAGCAGCTGGCCAGCGCGATCACCGAGCACCTCGGCGAGCACCCGGAGCAGGCCGGCGCCGAGCTGCAGGAGGTGCTGTTCGAGGCGCTCGCCTTCTGTCGGCTCGCCGAGTCCTTCGGTGACCATTCGCTCTGCGACCTGTCCTGCCCCGCGCGCGGCCGCGCGGTGCTGGGGCTGCGCAACCTGGTGCCGGCGGACTTCCTGACGCCGCGCTTCACCGCGGCGCAAACGGTGGTGCTGTTCTCGGCGACGCTGAGTCCCGCCGACTATCATCGCGACCTGCTGGGACTGCCGGCCGGTAGCGTCTGGCAGGAGGTCGACTCGCCCTTCGTCGCCGATCAGCTCGAGGTGCGTATCCGCTCGGACATTTCCACCCGGATGCGCGACCGCGACGCCTCAATCGCGCCCATCGTCGACGAACTCGTCCGCCAGTATCATCAGCGCCCCGGGCATTATCTGGCGTTCTTCAGCAGTTTCGCCTATCTCGACGCGGTGATGACGCGGCTACATGAAGCGGCGCCAGCGATTCCGGTGCGCGCCCAGCGACGCGGCATGCCGGAAGCCGAGCGCGACGCCTTCCTGGCCGGATTCGCCAGCGGCGGTCGGAGCATCGGCTTTGCGGTCTTGGGGGGCGCCTTCGCCGAGGGCATCGACCTGCCCGGCGAGCGGTTGATTGGCGCCTTCATTGCCACCCTGGGGCTCCCACCCTTCGATGATTTCAATGAGGCGCTCAAGGCGCGGCTCGAGGCGCGTTTCGGCCGCGGCGACGACTATGCCTACCGGGTACCGGGGCTGATCAAGGTGGTGCAGGCGGCGGGGCGGGTGATTCGCGGCCCCGAGGATCGCGGTGTGCTGGTGCTGATGGATGATCGCTTCGCGCGCGACGAGGTGCGTTCGCGGCTACCGGCGTGGTGGCGTTTACCCGCCGGCTGACGAGTCACCGCTACTTGATGCGGTTAATGGCAGGGCTGGTCATGGCGATATCCTCGTCGGCCTCGTAGAGTGTCTCCAGTTCCAGCGCGGCCTCCTGGATGGTCTGGATGAGCTTCTTCTCGTTACCAAACACCTCGAGCTGGCGCATCAGGGCCTGCTCGTCGTGCGCGCGGAAGGTGTCGACGGTGTGCTGGGCCTGATCAACAGGTATCCCCAGTCCGATCAGCGTGTCACGCGTCAGCTCGAGGCTGGCGGGCAACAGCTCGCGCACGATATGCGTGACCCCGGCGCGCATCAGCAGGTGGGCGTGATACCGGTTTCGGGCCCGGGCATAGAGCTTGAGGTGAGGAAAATGGCGCCTGACCTGCTCGACGATACGCATCGAGGCCTGAGGTTCGCCGACGGCCACCACCAGAAGCCTGGCCCGTCTGGCACCCGAGGCCTCGAGCAGGTCGATGCGCGAGGCGTCGCCGAAATACACCTTGTTGCCGTAGCGGCGCACAAATTCCACCTGGTCGGCATTGATGTCGAGCACGGTATAGGGAATCTTCAACCCCTGCAGGGCGCGGCCCATGATCTGTCCGAAACGGCCGAAGCCGGCGATCAGGATTTCCGGCGACTCATCGGCCGGGCTGTCGTAGCTCGTCTTCTCGCGGCGCTTGCGGAACAGCTTGCGCACGCCATGAACGTGCACCTGGAAGAGCAGCGGCGTGGTCGCCATGGATAGCGTGATTACCAGAATCAGCAGGCCGACCAGGTCGGCGTCGAGCAGGGCCACGGCGGCTGCGGCGGAGAGCAGCACGAAGCCGAATTCACCGCCCTGGGAGAGCAGCACGCCGAGGGTGATCGACTCCTTCCAGCCGCGGCCGTAGAGACGCGCGGCCAGGCCCATCGAGACGCCCTTGAGCAGCACCAGGCCCAGCGTCAGCGCGAGAATCGTCAGTGGCATCTCGGCCAGCAGAGCGATCTGGGCGGTCATGCCCACGGCCATGAAGAACAACCCCAGCAGCAGCCCGCGGAAGGGCTCGATATCGGCCTCGATGCTGTGGCGGTATTCGGAGTCGGCGAGCAGCACGCCGGCCACGAAGGCGCCCAGCGCCATGGACAGCCCAGCCAGCTCCATAAGCAGGGCGGCGCCGATCACCACCAGCAGGGCGGTGCCGGCGAACACCTCGCGGCTGCGGGTGGCGGCGGCATAGTGAAACAGCGGGCGCAGCAGGAAGTGGCCACCGATGATCAGGCCCGCGAAGGCGCCCGCGGCGACCACCACTTCACGCAGCAGCGGCAGGGCCCCGTCGGCCATCAAGCTGTCGGCGGCCAGCATGGGAATTGCCGCCAGCACCGGAATGGCCGCGAGATCCTGAAACAACAGCAGGGCAAAGGCATTACGACCGTGGCGAGTCTGCAGCTCCTTGCGCTCGCCGAGCAGGTGCAGCACCAGCGGCGTGGAGCAGAGCCCCAGGCTGAATCCCACCACCAGCGCCGCCGCAGGCGACAGGCCCAGCCACCAGGCGGCCACAGAAAGCAGCGTGGTGGTCACCGCCACCTGGAGGCTGCCGAAGCCGAACACCGACTTGCGCATTACCTTCAGGCGCGACGGCTTGAGTTCCAGGCCGATCACGAACAGCAGGAAGACGATGCCCACCTGAGAGAACTGCAGCACTCCTTCGGCGTCGGGGACCAACGCCAGTACCGAGGGACCGATTACCACCCCGGCGGCCAGGTAGCCCAGCACCTCGCCAAGCCCCAGCCGCTTGAAGATCGGCACGATCATCACCGCAGCGGCGAGGAAGATGAGGATATTGAGCAACAATCCGATGGCCAAGGGTGCCTCCTTGCAAACGGGGGTGGGGAGACCCATTCTACCCGATGGTAACTACGTCGTGGTTAGGCAAACGCCGGGCCAGATTGGCGGGCTTGGCACCGAGAGGCCTAGTCAGAAGGAGAGCATCATGCGACTCAATGCCGATTTCAGTCGCCGCGCGGTAGTGACCCCCGACCAGTATCGCTGGGTGGCGTCTCCCACCTCTGGTGTGGAGCGGATGATGCTCGACCGGGTCGGGGATGAAGTGGCCCGCGCCACCTCCCTGGTGCGCTATGCGCCCAACAGCACCTTCCCGACCCATGAGCACGGCGGGGGCGAAGAGATCCTGGTGCTGGAGGGTGAGTTCGCCGACGAGCACGGCCGCTACCCCGCGGGCCACTACCTGCGTAACCCCATCGGCACCGCTCACGCCCCGCGGGTGGGCGGGCAGGGGGCGCTGATCTTCGTCAAGCTGCACCAGTTCTCCTCGGACGACACTGTTCAGAAGGCTATCGACACCCGCGCCGAGCCTTGGCGGCCCGGTCTCGTCGACGGGCTGGAGGTACTCCCGCTTCACGACTTCGAGGGTGAGCATGTGGCGCTGGTACGCTGGGCGCCGAACACCCGCTTCCAGCCCCATGCCCACTGGGGCGGAGAGGAAATCCTGGTCCTCGAGGGCACCTTCCATGACGAGCATGGAGCTTATCCCGCCGGCAGCTGGCTGCGCAGTCCCCATCGCAGTCAGCACACGCCTTTCACGCAGGAAGATGGCGCGCTGATCTACGTCAAGGTTGGGCACTTAGCGCCGGAGTGAGCGGCGACCCCGTTACCCGTGCTGACAAATCGCTACTGGCCTCGATTGGCGTTTCGCGGCTACTGTGCTACTCATAGGGACGGCAATTCGCCGAATGGAAACCGACAAGGAGACGTCGAATGGGTATCGAAGTAGGCGGCCTGCTGGGCCTTATCTGGCTGATCATCGTGATCTGGGCGATCGTAAAGGTTGCCAAGAGTACGGCGGGTGGCCTCGCCAAGGTGTTGTGGATCCTCGTTCTGCTCTTCTTCCCCTTGGTCGGGTTGATCGTCTGGTTCCTGTTCGGGCCCAAGGGATAGCGACCTTGACCCGCGTCAGCGGTAGGATCGGGCAGGCATATCGCTTGCCCGTTCTCGTTCGTGGCTGATGGAACAGCAGGGTAGGTCGGTATCAAACGAAGTCGCGGGGGTCGCCTCGGTCGCATTTCACGCAATCGAGTGGCATGCCCAGCCGCGAGCGGCGGCCGGCAAGCGTCGTCACCCAGGGGCGTTCGACCCAAGGTGGCTGATGACGCACATGCTGATGATGGCCGCACGCCAGCTCCGCCACCCAGTGGCGCTCGTCGTCGCGATGAAAACCGATGATGGGTCGCTGCATTAGATAGGCGGCAGTGGGGTGCGTCAATTCTTGGGAGGCTTGTAATGGCCGGGCACTCGGACCCGTTCGCCGTTGGGCAGGTCACGGACATGGGCGGGAACGAAAACCCGTTTGATCACGCTCTTGGGTTCGCTCATGGCGAAGTCTCCTGGTTGGCCTGTTTGACATACTCCATTACGTTAGTCCTCGCGGGTGCAGCAAGCAATGTGCCCTCGCAATTTCTCGGAGGATTGGGTGTCGTTGTTTGTCTACGTGAAGGCGACATGGCCTTTTTCGGGTATCCTTCAGCCATTGACGGCTGCCGCCCGGCGATGGGGGCGCGTCACGACCCGATTACCTGCCTGCCAGGATGGATATAGAGGATGGAAGACAGCTTGGAACATCCGGAACAAGATCATGTGCTGATCATCGAGGACGATGAGCGGCTTGCCGGCCTGACGCGTGACTATCTGGAGGCCAACGGGTTTCGTGTCACGGTCGAGCCCGATGGCGCTCACGGGGTCGAGAGGATACTGACCCTGCATCCCGATCTGGTAATTCTCGATCTGATGCTGCCCGGCGAGGATGGCCTGTCGATCTGCCGCCGAGTGCGCGGCGAGTATCAAGGCCCGATCCTCATGCTCACCGCCCGCACCGATGACATGGATCAGGTGCTGGGGCTGGAGATGGGGGCCGATGACTACGTGCCCAAACCGGTTCAGCCCCGCGTCCTGCTGGCGCGCATGCGGGCTCTGCTGCGGCGTACCGATATCAGCGACGTGAGCGGTGAGCCGCGCCTTGTCTTCGGCAATCTGGACGTCGACAGCGCGACGCGGGAGGCCTGGCTTGCCGGCGAGCGCATTGACCTGACCAGCGCCGAGTTCGACCTGCTCTGGCTGTTGGCCAGCAATGCGGGCCGGGTCCTGACGCGGGAGGAGATCTTTTCTCAGCTGCGCGGCATCAAGTATGACGGCCAGGATCGCTCGATTGACGTGCGAGTCTCACGGATTCGCCCCAAGATCGGTGACGATCCGAATCAGCCTCACCGTATCAAGACAGTGCGCAGCAAGGGCTACCTCTTCGTCAGGGATGGCTGAGCACGATGTCGAGGTCGTCCTTGTCCATCGGTTCCTTCCAGCGGTTCTATCTCATCCTGGCCGTGATCCTGGTCGTGGCGGGTGCCATGGCCATGACGGGTCGCGTGGTCATCGAGCAGGTACGCCTCGAGCAGTACCGCGAGGATCTCGCCCAGGCGCCGATGCGCTGGCTGAGCGAGCGTCTCGCCGACCTCGAGCCGGCGCAGCGGGATGAGTGGCTGGCGGGAATGGCCCGCGAACTCGATATCGAGATACGTCTGTCGCCGCTCAGAGAGAGGGATTATGGCTTCTTTGACCGGCAGCGGCTGCAAAGCGGGAGAGTGCTGGTCAGTCGCGTCGCGGGGGGCTGGCGGCTCACTCAGGGGCTAGTCGATGAGTCGCGGGTGATTGAGGCCTGGTTCAACGGTTTTGACGAGCGCCAACTGGGCCGGGTGATCCATCACATGGGCAGCTGGCTCGCCGATGGCGATGCGGGGCAGCGACCGCAGCGGGTGGCACGGCTTCAGGCGGCGAACCTGCCGGTCACGCTGACCAGCCAGCCGCCAGCGGGGTTGGAAGAAAGCCAGCTGACCGAGCTGGCATCGGGCGAGCCGCTGATTCAGTTGATCAGTCGCCAGGGCGGTCTTACCGTCTATCAACAGGTGATTACTCCGGCCGGATTGCCACGGTGGCTGTTGGTTGGCCCGTTCGCCTCTTTCGAGCCGATGCCGTGGTCGCTGCATCTGCTGCTGATGCTGTTCATCCTGGGGATATCGGCCTTCCCGATCTATCTGGTGATGAGTGCCCTCGAGGCGCGGATGGCCAGGCTGGAGCTGGCGGCCTCGCGAATCGCCGCGGGACGCCTGGATACCCGCGTCAAGGTCGAGAGCGGCGACTTCCTGGGGCGTCTGGGCATGGCGTTCAACGGCATGGCGGCGCAGGTTCAGTCTTTGCTACGCGCGCAGCAGGACATGATTCGTGCGGTATCCCACGAGCTTCGTACGCCGGTCGCGCGCATTCGCTTCGCCATGCAGATGGTCGAGGACATGACCGACGACCCGGCCGTTAGGCGGCAGCTGGAAGGCATCGACGGTGATATCGAGGAGCTCGACGGCCTGATCGATGAGATCCTGACCTACGCCCGACTGGGCAGCGAAGCGATCAATGGGCAGGAAATGTCGGCCTCACTGGTCGATTGCCAGGCCATGGCACAGAGGGTCATCGAGGCATTGCGGCCCCTGCATGGTCATCTGTCGATCGAGCTGGCCGATGGGGGTGAGGTGGAAGTGGACGCCGAGCCGCGCTACCTCCAGCGGGCGCTGCAGAACCTGGTGGCCAATGCCTGCCGACATGCGAAGAGCCGGGTCGTGATTCGCCTGTACGGCGAGCCGCGGCTGGTGCGCATGGACGTGGAGGATGACGGCCCCGGCGTGCCGGTCGGCGAGCGCCTGGAGGTCTTCAAGCCCTTCGCCCGGCTCGATGACAGCCGCGCCCGTCGTTCGGGCGGCTACGGCCTAGGGCTTTCCATCGTGCAGAAGGTCATGACCTGGCATGGCGGCAGTGTGGCGGTGGACGACAGCCCGGAACTGGGTGGCGCCCGCTTCACACTCCTGCTGCCGCGCCGGCCGGTCATGCCGGCTTGATGCCTTCCAGCACCGCGAACGAGGTCTCGCGTGCGGTGCGCAGGAAGTCTTCCATCCATGGTGCGCCGCGGCTCTCGTCGCGGATCGCCGCGAACAGCGTGCTCCATACGCCCTGCTCGCCGAGCGCCACGGCGCTCACGTAGCGACGCTCCAGGTATTCGGTCAGTGCCCAGTTAGGTAATGCGCAGACCCCCCGACCGCTGGCCACTAATTGCATCATCATGATGGTCAGCTCCGCGGTGCGCACCTCACGGGGCCGCAGACCAGCGGGGTCAAGAAACTGGGTGAAGACGTCCAGCCTGGCATGCTCGACCGGGTAGGTGATCAGCGTCTCGGCGGCAAGTTCCTCGGGCGTAACGTAGGCCTTGCCGGCCAGGGGGTGCTGGCGGGCCACCGCGAGCAGCCCCTCGTAGCGGAACAGCGGCTCGTAGCTGATCCCGGCCAGCGCCTGAGGGTCGGCGGTGATCACCAGGTCGAGCTGTTCGCGGGCGAGCGCCGGCAGCGGGTCGAAATGATGGCCCCCGGGAATGTCGATCTCTACCTCCGGCCAGTGGTTGCGAAAGTGATCGATGGTCGGCATCAACCACTGGAAGCAGCTGTGGCACTCGATGGCCATGTGCAGGCGCCCCTGCTCGCTACCAGCCAGGCGCGCCAGGTCGCGCTCGGCCATGCGCACCTGGGGCAGGATCTGCTCGGCAAGGTTCAGCAAGCGCTGGCCGGCGCGGGTGAACTCCACGGGGCGTGTCTTGCGCACGAATAGCGGGCCGTCCAGCCGCTCCTCCAGATCCTTTATCTGGTGCGAGAGCGCCGACTGGGTGAGGTGCACGCGTTCGGCGGCCTCGACCAGCGAGCCGGCATCGCGCAGGGCGAGCAAGGTGCGCAGGTGGCGTAGCTCGAGCATGTCAATGAACTCATTTCATAATGAAGATGTAAAAGTTTAGTTTGATTCACTTCTGCGTGCCAGCAAGACTGTACGGAATTGCTCATGCAGAGAGGAACCAACATGACATTGGCTCATATTGCCGGATATCCGCGGATCGGCGCCGGCCGCGAACTGAAGAGGGCAACCGAAGCCTACTGGCAGGGCGGGCTCGATCGAGTCTCGCTCGAGGCCACTGGCGCCGAGCTTCGCCAGCGCCATTGGGCGCAGCAGCGCGAGGCGGGACTCGATTGGGTGACGGTGGGTGATTTCGCCTTCTACGATCAGGTGCTCGACCTCTCGGTGATGCTCGGCGCGGTGCCGGGGCGTTTCCAGGCCGACCAGGAAATAGCCGACGGCCAGGTGGACCTGGATACCGCCTTTCGCATGGCGCGTGGTCGGGCGCCCTCCGGCGAGCCGGCCGCCGCCTGCGAGATGACCAAGTATTTTGATACCAACTACCACTATCTGGTGCCCGAACTGCACGCGGGGCAGAGCTTTCGCCTGGCCAGTTCGGCGCTGTTTGACCAGGTCGACGAGGCGCTGGCGGCGGGCCATCCGGTCAAGGTGACCCTGCTCGGGCCGCTGACCTGGCTCTGGCTGGGGAAGATCAGAGATGAGCCGCCGGCAGGCGAGGAATTCGACCGCCTGGCACTGCTGGAGGCGCTGTTGCCGGTCTACGGTGAAATTCTCACTCGTCTTGCCGAGCAGGGCGTGGAGTGGGTGCAGCTCGACGAGCCGGCGCTGGTGCAGGACCTGCCCCGCGCCTGGCAGCAGGCTTATGAGCGTGCCTATCACGTACTTGGCGGCGCCCCGGTCAAGCTGCTGCTGGCCAGTGTTTACGGCGGTCTGGGCGACAACCTCGGCCTCGCCGTGAACCTCCCGGTGGCGGGGTTGCACATCGACGCGGTGCGCGCGCCCGAGCAGCTCGAGGCGGTGCTCGACCGCCTGCCCGCCTACAAGGTGCTCTCCGCGGGCGCCATCGACGGGCGCAATGTCTGGCGAGCCGACCTTGCCCGGCTACGCGACAGCTTGAT
The DNA here is from genome assembly GCF_900116705.1 of Halomonas korlensis. Taxonomy (GTDB): domain Bacteria; phylum Pseudomonadota; class Gammaproteobacteria; order Pseudomonadales; family Halomonadaceae; genus Halomonas; species Halomonas korlensis. Next base: position 40,508 of record NZ_FPBP01000006.1, read on the forward strand.
GGAAGCACGCCGGCGCCTGGGCGAGCGGTTATGGCTGTCGGCGTCCTGCTCCTTGCTGCATGTGCCGGTGGATCTCGACAACGAGCGCGAACTTGCCCCTGACCTGAAACGCTGGCTGGCCTTCGCGCGCCAGAAGCTCGACGAGATCGTGACCCTTGCCCGGCTGCTCGAGGGTCGCGACACGCCGCGCGATCGCGAGCGGCTCGAGGCCGCCAGCCTGGCGCTGCAGGCCCGCCGCGAGGCCGTGCAGCTGCACCGCCCCGCAGTAGCCGAACGCCTCGGAGGGGTCAGGCCGGAAGATACGCAAAGGGCGAGCGCCTATCCGCAGCGCGCCGTGGCGCAGCGGCGAGCCCTCAACCTGCCGCTGTTTCCCACCACCACCATCGGCTCCTTTCCCCAGACGACCGAGATTCGCGCCACGCGGCGCGATTTCAAGCACGGCGCGCTATCGGTGGAGGCCTACGAGGCACGGATGCGCGAGGAGATTGCCGAGACCGTGGTGCGTCAGGAGTCGCTGGGGCTCGACATGCTGGTCCACGGCGAGGCCGAGCGTAACGACATGGTCGAGTACTTTGGCGAACAGCTCGAGGGCTACGTCTTTACCGCCAACGGCTGGGTGCAGAGCTATGGCTCGCGCTGCGTCAAGCCACCGGTGATCGTTGGCGATGTCAGCCGGCCCGGCCCCATGACGGTGCGCTGGAGCAAGCATGCCCAGTCGCTCACCGACCGGCCCATGAAAGGCATGCTGACCGGCCCGGTGACCATGCTGCAATGGGCCTTCGTCCGCGACGACCAGCCCCGCGAGGTCACTTGTCGTCAGATCGCCCTGGCGCTGCGCGACGAAGTGCTCGACCTGGAGGCGGCGGGCATCCGCGCCATCCAGATCGACGAGCCGGCGCTACGCGAGGGCCTGCCGCTGCGCCGCGCCGAGTGGCCGGGGTATCTTGCCTGGGCGGTGGAATGCTTTCGGCTCGCCGCTTCGGGAGTGAGCGATGCAACCCAGATCCACACCCACATGTGCTACGCGGAATTCAACGATATCATCGACGCGATCGCCGCCCTCGATGCCGACGTGATCACCATCGAGACTTCGCGCTCGGCCATGGAGTTGCTCGACGCCTTTCGCGACTTCGCCTACCCAAACGAGATTGGCCCGGGGGTCTATGACATTCACTCGCCCAATATCCCCGAGGTCGCCTGGATGATCGCCCTGATGGGAAAAGCCGCCGAGCGCATCCCCGTCGAGCGGCTGTGGGTCAACCCTGATTGCGGTCTTAAGACGCGAGGCTGGGCGGAAGTCGCCCCGGCGCTGGCCAATATGGTCGAGGCTGCCAGAACGCTCAGGCAGCGGCATGGCTGACAGCGTGACGTATCAGGCTGGCGTTGAGTCGGTAGCACACACCTAATCTTGTGGTGACTGGTATCATGCTTTCCTTATGGATATTCGTCGCACCCAAGGAGTTGCCATGCTGCTTTCCGTTTCGCTTGCCGCCCGTGGTCTCACGCCGCTTTTCATGCCGCTCGTTGTCGGCCTGCTGTTGGCCGGTTGCGCCGTATCGCCAAGCGAGCCGGCCTCGCCGCCCGAGGTGACCGATCGCAGCGGCGCTTCAAGCGACAAGGTTGTCAAACCCACGGCGCCGCTGATGCCCTCGAGTTTCTTTGCCGGCGGAGCGGAGACCTTCGTCGCCTGGCGTTGTATCCCTGACCAGGATCTGGTCACCGCGAATGGCGATGACGAACTGCGGCTCTGGTCGGCACACGGCGCCTGGCGGCTGGCGCCGGCCGTGGTGGCCAGTGGCGCGCGGTATCAACAGGGTGAGCTGAGCCTCTGGGACAAGGGCGAGCAGGCCGTAGTGGAAGGCCCTCGCGGGCGACTCGACTGCACTCGCGACATGACGCGCGAGGCGATGACCCGACAAGACCGCCCCGGCGTGATGTTCCACGGTCGGGGCCAGGAACCGGGCTGGACGCTCAGCCTGCCAAGCGACCTGCCGGAACTCGACCTGCTGCTCGATTACGGCGAACGCCAGCTGACCCTGCCCTATCGGGTGACGGCGCTGGACAACGCCGCGGGGCGGATGCAGCTGGCCAGCGGCCGGGCCGACACGCCCTTCGAGCTGCGCCTGGAGGCCGGCGCCTGCTTCGACAGCATGAGCGGCGAGCCTTACCCGACCCGCGTGACCCTGACCCTCGATGGCGAGACCTATCGCGGTTGCGGGCAGGGCATTGCGCCCTGACAGGCACAGCCCTGATCGACGATCTCAGCCGCATGCCGCCGGGGCCGAGACCCGCCACTGAGGCGGCACGAAGTCGCTGGTACACAGCATCGGCTGCGGTCTCAGGATTCGCGAACCCAGCCGGGCCAGCGCCTCGCGGTTGCCCCGCGCCGCCGATGGCAGCTGGGTGGTGACCGCCACCGGCTGCCAGGCGTCGTCCTGGCGGGTCGCCAGGGTGAAGGCGAAGGGGTGAAAGCCTGGAAAGCCCAGCCGTATGTCGGTGGCCACCAGCGTCTCGCGGCCACCGAGCTCGCGGGTCTCGTAGCGCAGGAAGGGACCGGCGAACCAGTCGAGCTGCCGGCCATGCGGGGTTGCCAGCGCGACCGGCTCGAGGTCGGCGCCTCGCGAGAATGTCTCCAAGGCCGGGACCTCGTCGCCGTCGAACAGGCCCACCAGGGTTTCGTGGTAAACGTCACCATCGGCCACCGTGACCCGCCACAACAGGGTGTTGAACGGAGTGGGCTGCACCAGCCGCGGCGCCTGCTCCAGGCCCTGTTCGGCAAGCACCGGCGCCAGACGTTGCTCCACCACTACCTTGGCGCCGAACGCGAACACCAGATACCCGCACGACAGCGCCAGGCCCCAGGCGGGGCCGCGCCGACCGTTACCGGTGATCAGCGCCACCAAGATGCCGATCAGCAGCGGCAGGGTATACAGCGGATCGATGATGAAAAAGATCGGCCAGGCGGTGGGGCGCACGTCCAGCGGCCACCAAATCTGAGTGCCGTAGGTGGTCAGCGCATCGAGCAGCGGGTGGGTCAAGAGAATCAGCCCGAAGAATACCCCCCAGTGGCGCAGGCCGATATCGCGGGCCGGCGCGAAGCGCGAGGCCAGCAGGGTCAGCGACGTTGCCAGCCCCGCGAGCACGAACAGCGAATGGCTGAAGCCGCGGTGCTCGGTGACGTTGGCCACGGCGTCGCCATAATCGATGACCACGTCGAGGTCGGGCAGGGTGCCGAGGACCGCGCCGATCAGCACCGCCTTGCGGCCCAGTCGTCGGCCCAGCACGGTGCCACCGATCGCCGCGCCCAAGGCGGCCTGGGTAATCGAATCCATCGCGTAGGTCCTTGGTTAAATGCGTGTCCAGGCCGGGCCAGCGGCCAGAACGCGCGCTTGCACCGGCGCGAGATGGCAATAGTCGCTCATCGGAAGGCTCTCGTTGTCGTCCGCCGGGATTGGCAGGGGCGGCCAGGCTTGTCAGGATAGCGTGATCGATCAGTGAACCCGGAGACCCCCTGCCATGCAATACCTTCATACCATGATTCGCGTCAGCGACCTCGACGCCACGCTGCATTTCTTCTGCGACCTGCTCGGCCTCAAGGAAGTGCGTCGCAAGGAGAACGACAAGGGCCGCTTTACCCTGGTGTTCCTCGCTGCCCCCGAGGATGAGCCGCGCTCCGCCGAGCTCAAGGCGCCGGAACTCGAGCTGACCTACAACTGGGACCCCGAGGAATACACGGGCGGCCGCAACTTCGGCCACCTGGCCTATCGCGTCGACGATATCTATGCGCTTTGCGAGCATCTGCAGGCCAATGGTGTGACCATCAACCGGCCGCCGCGTGACGGGCACATGGCCTTCGTGCGCAGCCCGGACAACATTTCCGTGGAACTGTTGCAGAAGGGGGAACCCCTGCCGTCCCAGGAGCCCTGGGCGTCGATGGCGAACAGCGGTAGTTGGTAATCGACTTCAGCCACATGTGGCAATGCTCAAGGAGGAGCGCGATGTCACTTGACGATACGCTGCGCGAGGCGTTCCGGCGCGAGGCGCAGCACCTCGAAGGGATCGACCTTCCGACCTACCGGGAGTTCGGTAAGGATCCTTTCGAGCCGATCATTGGCTTGGGTCCTAGCGATGCGCCAGTGGGATTTTTGGGTCGCGACCCGGGCAAGCAGGAGGTCAAGTGGGGTGAGCCGTTCATCGGCAGCGGCGGCCAGAAGGTGCGCCAGGGGCTTCATCTGGCCATGCATGGCGAGCCGCTGCCCGATTTCGAGGCCTCGCGGGAAGTCGGGCGGCGCGTCTTCTGGGCCAACACCGTGCCCTACAAGCCGACCGGCAACAAGGCCTGGTCGATGTCCGTCAAAAAGCGCTTTCAGCCCCTGATGGCGGAGCTGCTTATCACACACTGGCAGGGCCGCGAAGTGATCACCTTGGGGCGCGAGGCCTTTCTGTGGTTCGGCATCAACCAGCCGCGTGAGGTGCGCCAGGCGCTGGATGCGTTCTGGCGCCGTGAGGACTGCTTCGAGGCGATACACACCACTACGCTTGTACTCGAGGATGGCCGTGACGCGACCTTCGAACTGGCGCCGCTGCCTCACCCCTCGCCCCTTAACCAGACCTGGTTCAAGCGTTTTCCCGAGCTGCTCGAGTCGCGCCTGGAACAGCTTGGCGTGGCCCAGCGCCTGATTTAAACCAGAAGTACTGGGCGGCGCTGTCCTCCTCGTCCGTATTTTCATCCGGCGCACTGGTACCGGGCTCCCTTCCGTTGGCCGCCTGGGCATCAAAGCGCGATGCGCTGTTTCCCGTTGACCTCGCGCACGGCGTCGACGTGCCCTTAATTGCCGCTACGTAGGCATCCTGATGATGCAATGCAATATTCAGTCGGGGAGGTAGGCCATGCGTCCACTTCCCAGGAACATGATCGCCAGTGCGCCGAACAGGAACATGCCTTGTAGCTCCAGCGCCCAGCCGCCTCCCGTGCCGAGCGCAAGCAGCTCATGACCGTGGACAAGGTAGATGGCCACGACCATGTTGCCCGCCATCAGCGCGCCGGCCACCCGCGTCTGCCAGCCGATCAGCGCCATGGCCGGTGCCACGAGCTCGCCGACCAGCACGCCGTAGGTAAGAAAGGTTGGTAGGCCCTGGCCGGCCAGGGTGTCACCAATCCAGGTCAGGCTGCCCGGGTTCAGCAGCTTGGTCAGGCCGTGGGGCAGCAGCAGGCCGGCCACGGCCAGGCGCAGGATCAGCTTGCCGAGGGCGTCGTTGTGAAGTGCGTGCAACATGCGAGGACCTCGTCGAAGGCGGGAATTGTCTCGGTGCCCCGATTGGGGCAAGCTTGGCGCTTTCGCTCACGCCGTGTGCTTCAGGAAGATACCATGAAGATCAATTGTTTAAGCAAATCGTTGACCGTGCTGATCGGCATGCTGGTGCTTGCCGCGTGCAGCAGTCAGCCCGCGCTACAGGAGCCGAGCCCCACCGACGAGCTTTCGGGGCCGATCGTCGGGCCGCGCTGGAACTTGCTGCTGGTGGGGACTAATGAGCGACTCTCGCTGCCGGAGAGCGCGCACTTCGTGATCGCTCGCGACGGCAGCGTCAGTGGCAGCGATGGCTGCAACCAGTTGCGCGGCCAGGTGCGCCTGGGTGAGCGCCAGCGTATCGAATTTCAGGACTTCGCCACCACCCGTCGGAGCTGCCCCGAGGCGGAGGACGCCGAGCGCGTCAGGGAGATGCTCGAGACCGCCTATCGCTTCCTGATCGACCACGACCGCCTGGTGTTCTTCGGCCCGGACCAGCGAGTATTGGGTGGCTTTCGCCGCGCCAGCTGACCGGGATGGGGTTCGAGTTACCCTTTGTTGGTTGGACACCACCACAACTGGCCGCGGGCGGTCGAGGAGGTGACCTTCTTCGCCACCTCCAGACCCTAGAGGCGGGAGCAGCCAGGAGGCGCCCATCAGTTCCACGGCCCCGCCGCTATTGGCCTGACAGGCAAGTGCACAGGCCAGGTTCTGCTTGCTCATCCCATGACGCTCATTCACTATCTTTAATGTTTGTCGGGAACCGATCCGAGCAGAACATCACGCAGGGAGGGGAAATGCTCAACAAGTTCGCCTTGATGAAGGTGCAGCAGGAGGTGGCTGTGGCGCCCACGGCCGCCTATTGCCTTGCCGGAACACCTTCGCGCTAATGCCCAGCAACCTCGATGTCTGCTCAGCCGAGTATGAAGAGCAGCGCTTACAGGCGCTGGCCGACTACCAGATCCTCGATACGCCAGAAGAGTCAGCGTTTGATGATATCGTCGAAGTGGCCTCGCTCATCTGCGAGGCGCCCATTGCCGTCGTCACCTTTGTTGACCGCGATCGACAGTGGTTCAAGTCGGAAAAGGGGCTCGGGGTGCGCGAGACCCTACTCGATGTCTCGATCTGTGCGCATGCCATCCTGCAGCCGGGTCTGTTCATCGTACCCGATACTACCCAGGATCCGCGTTTCGCCAACAACCCTCTGGTGACCGGCGAGCCTCACCTGCGCTTCTATGCCGGAGCACTATTGGAAAGCCATGATGGCTATCCGCTGGGGACACTGTGTGTCCTCGATTATCAGCCCCGCGAGCTGACCGAACGCCAACGCTTCGCGCTTCAGGCCCTTGCCAACCAGGTGGTGGCGCACATGGAACTGATGCAGGCCCACCGCGAACAGGCCGAGCTGATACGCGAACTGGAAGCGACGCGGCACGAACTGGCCAAGCGCGCCGCCACCGACCCGCTTACCGGCCTGCTCAATCGTCGGGCCTTCGAGCAGCGCCTCAACCAGGAGGTAGCACTGATACAGCGCGGCGCTCCCCCTGCTGCCCTGATGCTGATCGACCTGGACCACTTCAAGAGGGTCAACGACGCCCTGGGCCACCAGGCCGGGGACGAGGTCCTTGTGCGTTTCACCGATTTGTGCCGGGAGGCATTTCGACAGGCCGATGTGATTGGCCGCTGGGGCGGCGAGGAATTTGTGGTTATGCTGCCAAGGGCCACCGTGGCGGAAGCACGGCATGCCGCTGACCGGCTTCACCAGCTCCTGGCCACCACGCCAATGCGGGATGACATCTCCTCTCCGCTCTTCATTACTGCCAGCATCGGCGTCTGCTCACTGACCGGCTCCAGTGACCTGGATGGATGCTTGCAGAAAACCGACGAGCTTCTCTATCGGGCCAAGGCGCAGGGCCGCAACCGCACGGTCTGCGAGTCATAGGGAACGTTGCCTCGCCATCGGCTCGGGAAGCTCGGCTTGCCCTTGCCCTTGGGGGCCTCCGCCGTAACTTATTCCAGCTCGCCCTCGTCCTTGGGCACGCCTCGGCCCTTCTCGTAGCTGATCGAGTTCCCGCTCCCGTCGCCATAGGTGTCGAAGTTGGTCTGCCCTCCATGGACAACTAGGCGAACGTCGCGACGGCACCTTCCTCCATGGTCAGTTTGTACTCGGTGCCCTCGCCCGGGGTTAGGGTGAAGCTCACCTCATCACGCCAGGTGGCCGCTTCCTCGGTCGCTTCCGAGGTCTCTTCCTGGGACGAGGAGACTTCAGCCACCGTCTGGCTGGCCTCGGGTTGCGGTTCATCCTGGGCGGGCGCGGAAGCGGCCGTCGGGTCAGCCTCGTCGCTCGAGGTTGAGGCGGTCGCTGGTTGCTCTGGGGTTGCCTGGGGCGAGGTGTCGGCGGTGGCTTGGCTACCTGCCGAGGCCTGGGGCGCCGGCGCTGTGACGACCGGCGACGCCTCGTCGGCGGCCTGTGAAACCTCCCGGTCGAGTTCGGCCTCCTCGGCCAGCTGCTGCTTGATTTCCCCCATCTCGGTCAGGCCCAGCAGGCGCCCGGCGCCGGTGGGGTCGATGGCGTACTCCGCGGGCAGCACCACGGTCACCAGCAAGGCGGCGACCACCACGGCGGCCACCAGGGTGGAACGGATCAGCTTGCCGGTCGAGGGCAGCTCGGCCCGGGTGGGAAGATCAGTGTTGTACATCGTGGAGTCCCTAGATCAGGCGACGAAATAGCCGGCGAGCTGGTAACCGACCAGCATGAAACCGGCGCACATCATGGCGACGTTGGCGGTATAGGCGTGGCGCAGGAATCCGGCGGTACGCCGCCAGAAGCCCATGACGATCAGGATGGTACTCAGGGCTAGCAGCTGGCCGATCTCCACCCCGACGTTGAACGCCAGCAGGTTGGGGACCAGGCCGGCCGAGGCGATTTCGTGCTCGATGATCTTGCTCGACAGCCCGAAGCCGTGGAAGAAGCCGAAGACCAGCGTCGCCGCCTTGGTATTGGGCTGAACGCCAAACCAGCGCTGGTAGGCGCCGAGGTTGTCCAGCGCCTTGTAGACGACGGAGAGGCCGATGATGGCATCAATGAGATAGCTGTTGATGCCGATGTTGAAGACCACCCCCAGCAGCATGGTCGTGGAGTGACCGATGGCGAAGAGGCTGACGTAGAGGGCGATGTGCTGCATCCGGTAGAGGAAGAAGATCACCCCCAGCAGAAACAGGATGTGGTCGTACCCCGGCACCATATGCTTGGCGCCGAGGTAAACGAACGAGATCAAGTGAACGTCATAGATCTCCTGGATGTAGCCTTTGTCGCCTTCGGCGACGGCATGGGCAAGGGCATCACCGCTGGCTCCCAGGAGCATCACCAGCAGCATGAGCAGTGTCAGGGCATGGCGTCGGGCCTTGTCAGGCACGCCGAACGCCTCCCCCATTCGGGATGGGAACATGAAACCTCCACGGGTCTGCCTTGGGTGTCGACCGTCCGGTGGACGGCCCCGGTCATCAAGCGATGACCGGCCGTGGAGGGCGCTCCAGGCGATAGACACGGCGCAGCGGAACGCCTTACCGGCCGCCGATCCGCAGGGCGTCACGGAAGCGCGGTGCCAGACTCACGCCTGCCGCGAGACAGTCCGCCGTCTCGTGGAAGTGGCTGCCAATCTCGTGATGCAGATGGCGACCGTCCCCTTGCTCCCTGTCGTCCACGTGGTCATGGGCATGACCATGGCGGTCGACCTCTGACTCCTGGTGTGCCGCCTCGCTCGCTGCCGCGCTCAGCGTCCCATGGGCACGCGACTCCCCGGCACTGGTCAGCACCAGGCCGGGCAGGAACAGCAGCAGAAGAAGCAGGTAGCCAAGGAGATGGCGCAGCCGGAGAAGCATGAATACCCAACCAGGATGGCAGGGAAAACCGGGGCGCAGGTACCGGGCCGCAACGGGCGGCATTGGCAGGCTGTCGGCAAGAGCCTAACATCCTCCCGAGGGGGTAGGAACAACGACAGGGAGCCTAAACATGCCACCACATACTCACGAGAGCCACCCCGAGATCATCAAGCGGCTCAACCGCGCCGGAGGCCACCTGCAAAGCGTCACCCGGATGATCGAGGAAGGGCGCCCCTGCCTGGACATCGCCCAGCAGCTGCATGCCGTGGAGAGGGCCATCCAGCAGGCCAAGCGGACTCTGGTGCAGGATCACATCGACCACTGCCTGGACGAGGCTATCGGCGACAGCACCCAGGCCCAGCAGGCCCATATCGAGGAGTTCAAGGCCATCGTCCGCTATCTGTAGTACCCCTGTATCTTAGTGGCGTGGGTTGACCGTTGCCGCTACTTCACCTTGTCCTTCCACATGGCATGACAGCTGACACAGGCGGTATTCAGCTCCTGCAGGGCCTGGCTGGCGGCGGGCCAATCCCTCTCCGAGGCGGCGGCGGCGGTGCTCTCGGAATACTCATCCAGCAGCTTGTCGAAGGCGACCAGGCTGGACTTGAAGCCGGCCTGGTCCTCCTCGGCCATGATGGCCCAGGGATCGTGGCTCGGTGCCGGGTGGGTGAGAATGATATTGGCCCCGCTCTTCACCATCTGAGGGTTCTGCCGCAGGATACCTTCGTGCATCAGGCCGGAGGCGCCGCCCATGACCTCCATCAGCTCGCGATAGGTCATGTCGGCCCGCTCCATACCCGCCACCAGGCCTTCAGCGGTACCCTCCTGGGCCTGGGCACTGCCCGCCAGCAGGGCCAGGGTGGCAACGATCAGCGTCGTTTTCATGACAAAGGGTGTCATCGGTTTCTCTCCTCGGTATGACGGCATGCTCAGGCGCATGCTTCTGTCGTTTCCGCCGGCCACAGGCGTGCGGCCAGCAGGGTGGCGGCCAGGGCCAGGATGGCCAGGACCGTGAAGGCGGTCATCATGCCCAGAGCGCTGCCCAGCCAGCCGGCCAGCGGATAGGCCACCAGCCAGCAGGCGTGGGAGAGCGAGAACTGGGCGGCGAACAGCGCCGGGCGCTCCTCTGCCTCGCAGGACTGCTTGAGCAGCCGGCCGGTGGGGGTCATCACCATCGAGGCCCCGGCGCCCAGCATGAACCACAGCAGCAACAACGCCACGAAGCCGGGCGCCATCAGCCCCGCCAACAGGCTGGCACTCATCAGCAGGCCACCCGCCAGCATCACCGGGCGCTGGTCCAGGCGCTCCAGCAGCTTGGGCAGGGTGAGGGCGACGACCATCGAGCCGCCGCCCGCCGCCGCGAAGGCGATGGCCACCTGAGTCTCCCCCATGCCTAGCGCGTGACGCACATAGACCACGGTATTGACGATCTGCATGGCGCCGGCCGCGGCCACCGCCATGTTGAGAGCCAGCAGGCCGCGCAGCCGCGCGGTGCCCAAATAGTGATTGATGCCCCGGGTCAGCCTGGCCCAGACCCCGCCGCCGGTCGGCTGCGGATGCGGCGAAGGCAGCGACACGCTGACCACAAGCAGCGCCGAGAGCAGGAAGGCCGTCGCATTCAGCACGAACAGCAGGTTGAAGGAGATCACCAGCAGCAGCAGCAGCGCGGCGAGCAATGGGCTCAGCAGGTTCTCCAGGTCATAGGCCAGGCGTGACAGGGAGAGCGCCCGGGTGTAGCGCCGCTCATCCTCGAAGATATCGGGAATCGTGGCCTGGAAGACCGGCGTGAAGCCCGCCGAGCAGGCGTTGAGCAGGAAGATCAGCAGGTAGATCTGCCACACCTCTGTCACGAACGGCAGGCTCACCACCACCGCGGCGCGCAGCAGGTCGAGGGTGACCAGCAAGGCGCGCCGCGGCAGCCGGGTGGCATAGGCGCCGACCACCGGCGCGAGGCCCACATAGGCGACCATCTTGATGGCCAGCGCAGTACCCAGCACTACACCGGCGCGCTCCCCGGCCAGTTCGCTGGCCAGCAGCGCCAGGCCGACCGTGGTCAGGCCGGTGCCGATCAGGGCGATGACCTGTGCGGAAAACAGATGGCGATAGCGCCGATCCCGAAACAGTTCCATACAGTCCCTCTTGAGGCGCAGTGACCCGTGGCCACCAGGTATGTAGACTCATATCCTCCCAGGGGGGATATAAATAGCCTAGAACCTACCAGCTAAGAGGACAATTGACGTAGGGCAAGTCGGGGCGACTTCGCGCATCATGCCGGGAGCGTTAGAGTCCTATCGGGCACGTCACTAAGGAGAGGGGTATGAAGTTCCTGTGCCGGGCGGCCGCCTCCCGGCGAATGCCGGATCTGGTACCCGGATCGGCCGGAAGGTCAGCAGCCACCGCCCGGTGACTGTGTCGAGCTCGGGTGGCCATGTTGATCGCTGCTTTAGAGCAGATTTACGCTGACTGAATAACTGGAAGCGCCCAAGATCCGCTGCCAAGCTCATCAATGAAGTCCCTTGTGGCAAGGCTCACTTGAGGATGCAACGATGCGCTGGCGGTGCGGACAAGCGTATGGGCAAGATTTGCGTGATCGGGTCATGGCGGCGGAGGGCTTACTCCATGAGGTGGCTACCCGCTATGGCGTGAGTGTCTCCTACGTGGCCCGGGTGCGGGCCCGACAGCGTCGGGGCGTGACGGCCGGTGCCCAGTGCAACCATGTTCCCCTCCGGCTCCAGGGGCAGGAAAGCGCTTTGGCGGGGCAAGTGGCCGCCGTCCCCGACAGACCCTGGCCCAGCTCTGCCAGTGGGTCGAGAGGGAGCATGGTCGTCGGGTGAGCGTGACGACCCTGTGGAAGACGTTGGGCCGACTCGGCCTCACCTGGAAAAAAACGCTCCACGCAGCCGAGCAGCAAAGCGCCGACGTCGCTCAGGCGAGGCACGTCTGGGCGGCTGAGCAACCTCACCTTGATACCCCGCGGCGGGTCTTTCTCGATGAGACGTGGGCCACGACGCAGATGAGCCACCATCGGGGGCGTTCGCCGCGGGGACAACGCTGTGTCGCGGCCCTTCCGTATGGCCATGGGAAGACCACCACATTTCTTTGCGTTATCTACCGGCGTATAGCCCGACGACAACCCCATCGAGCAAGTCTTTGCGAAGCTGAAGGCGCTGTTGCGCCAGACGGCTGCCCGCACCATCGACACGCTGTGGGCGGCGACTGGCGTATGCCTCGAGCAGTTTCCAACTGACGAGTGTGAGCGCTACATCCGTCACTGCGGCTATGGCCGGTCAGAGTGAAACAGCTCTAATCGCTGTGGCCGCCTTGGAGGCCAGCGCACGAGCGTAAAGAAACGCACCTATCAACGGGCGTGCCAATCGACGGTGCCTCGCGCTCTCAGTAACCACGCTCCCAGCCCCGCGACCGCGAGGCCCGAGGCGGCGAAGAACATGAAGGCGGTGACATGGCCTTCGGCCCCGACCAGCCAGCCGGCCAGTGGAGAGCCGGCAATCTGGCCGACCGAGGTGGCGAGCAGCGGGAGCACCGGGGCGAAGGAGGGCGCCTCGGTCATGATCTGGGTACTCCTGACCAGGTAGAAGCCGCTGAGCGTCATGTACCCGGCGCCGAACAGGGCCGCCGACACCAGCGCGAGGGCAAAGTTTCCCGGATCGAGCGCCAGCAGCGCGAGGCTGAAAGACATCACCACCAGGCCGACCACATGGCTGGGGGACGGCCCGAGGCGCGTGATGAGGTCACCGGCGCCGGCGCCCGCCAGCCCCCCGACGCCGACGGCCAGCCACATCCAGGCGGTCTGGCGCGGCGCGAGTTCCCCGGCATTGATCACCGCATCGGGGGCGAACACCCAGTAGGCCGCACTCACGCCCCCCATGCCGACGGCCAGGCCGCTCAGTCGGGCGATCCCGAACCACTGCGCCCGGCTCGCCGCCAGGGCAGCCGGGCGAGGCTGTGAGGAGGAGCGTTGGCCATCCCGCGGCAGATAGCAGAAGGCCGCCAGGGCGCCCAGGGCCGCCAGGGCGGCGAACCCGAGGTAGGCGCTGCGCCAGGCCTCCGCCCAGATCAGCACCGCCGGCATGGCGATCGCGATCCCCAGGCTGGTGCCCGCATTGATGGTGGCGTTGACCCGCCCGCGCATCACCCAGGTCGGCACGACCCGGTGGACCGCCTCCGCCATGACCGGCGAGGACAGCCCGGTGCTGATGCCGCAGATCAGCACGCCGAGGGCCAGCAGCCACGACGAGGGTGCCAGGGCAATCGTCACTAGCCCGATCACGGCCAGGCCGGCGGCCGCGACTCCCGTGCGACGCACCCCGAGGCGGCGTATCACCCAGGTGGCGGCGAGGATCGCGAAGACGAAACTCAGGAACGGCAGGGCGCCGATCACCCCCGCCATGGTCGGGGTGATCGTCAGCTCGTCGCGCATCGCAGGCAAGAAGAGTCCGAACACGAAGCGGGCCAGGCCGTAGGTGATGGCAATGACCCCGCTGCCGAGGGCCGCCATGCCGAGGGGGGAGAGCGGCTTCATCGGGTCTCGCTCCGGGCGGTGGCGAGCAGGGTGTCGACTACCGCACGCGTGTCGGCCAGGGCCGTTTGCGCGCCCATCAGAGCCACTGCCGTATTGCTGCCTTCCAGCACCATGAAGACGCGTCGCGCCAGACCGGCGGGCTGGCCCAGCCCGTCGCGTGCCACGGCGGCTTCCAGGCGCGCCAGCAGGTCGGTCTTGGCCGCCGCCGCCAGGGCGTGGATCTCGGGGCTATGCTCTTCGAACTCTCCCATCGCCTTGGCCATGATGCAGCCATGCTGGCTGTAGCGTTCCAGCCAATCGCCGTGCGCATCGACCAGAGCGCGGGTCGCCTGGCCCGGCGATGCCGCGGCGACTGCCGCCTCCAGGCTGGCGATGAAGCGCTCATGGCGGGCCGCCAGGACTGCCGCCACCAGGGCCTCCTTGGAGGCGAAGTGGTTGTAGAGCGTCATGCGCACCACCCCGGCAGCCGCCACGATGCGGTCGATGCCGGTGGCGTGAAAACCCTGTTCATAAAAGAGCCGCTCGGCCGTGGCGAGCAGCTGGTCGCGCTTGGAGGCTGGCATGGGTGATTATTCCTATATAGACCGTTCTATATAAATACGAGACACCAACGATGTCAAGCGCGATGCCATTCTGGCCAGCACGAAACGCCAACGGCCCGCATCGGCGGGCCGTTGGCATCGAGGACGGCAGGAAAGAGCCGTAGGCTGCTGGCTACAGTGCGGCGATCTTGTCGCGCTGCTCGACGAGCAGCGTGCGCGCGGCATGGAAATCCGCCAGCTTGCCGCGTTCCTTCTCGACCACGGCTTCGGGGGCCTTGGCGACGAAGCTCTCGTTGCCGAGCTTCTTCTCGATACCGCCGATCAGCCTGTCCTGCTTGTCGATCTCCTTGGCGAGGCGGGCGAGTTCGGCGTCCTTGTCGATCAGGTCGGCCATGGGCACCAGCACTTCCATCTCGCCGACCAGCTGCGTGGCCGAGAGCGGCGCCTGTTCGGGGTCCTCGAGCCACTCGATGCGCTCCAGCTTGGCCAGCTTGGCGACGAACGGCCGGTTGGCCTCGAGGCGTTCGCGATCGCCCGGGCTGCCCTTGGTCAGCAGCACATCCAGCGGCTTGCCCGGGGCGAGGTTCATCTCGGCGCGAATATTGCGCACCGCGACGATGACGTCTTTCACCCACTCAATATCGCGCGTGGCCGCCGCGTCGACCTTCGCCTCCTCGGCCAGCGGCCAGGGTTGATTCATGATCGATTCGCTGCCTTCGCCTGTCGCCTTGCCGGCCAGGGGGGCGACGCGCTGCCAGATCTCCTCGGAGATGAACGGCATCATCGGGTGGGCCAGGCGCAGGATCGCCTCGAGCACGCGCACCAAGGTACGGCGGGTGCCGCGCTTGGCGGCGGGGCTGGCCTCGTCGTCCCACATCACCGGCTTGGAGAGCTCCAGGTACCAGTCGCAGTATTCGTTCCACACGAAGTCGTAGAGCGCTTGCGAGGCATGGTCGAAGCGGAACTCTTCCATGGCCCTGGTCACCTGGGCCTCGGTCTGTTGCAGGCGCGAGACGATCCAGCGGTCGGCCAGCGACAGTTCGATCTCTCCTCCCTGACCTTCGGGCGAGGCCCCGCAATCCTCGCCCTCGGCGTTCATCAGCACGTAGCGCGAGGCGTTCCATAGCTTGTTGCAGAAGTTGCGATAGCCATCGAGGCGACCCATGTCGAACTTGATGTCGCGCCCGGTGGTGGCCTGCGAGAGGAAGGTGAAGCGCAGTGCGTCGGTGCCGTGGGCCTCGATGCCACCCGCGAACTCGTCGCGGGTGGCCTTGGCGATGGCCTTGGCCTTCTGCGGCTGCATCAGGCTACCGGTGCGCTTGTCGACCAGATCCTCAAGGGCGATACCGTCGATCAGGTCGATGGGGTCGAGCACGTTGCCCTTGGACTTGGACATCTTCTGGCCCTGGCCGTCGCGCACCAGGCCATGCACGTAGACCTGTTTGAACGGCACCTCATCGCGGAACTTCAGAGTCAGCATGATCATCCGCGCGACCCAGAAGAAGATGATGTCGAAGCCGGTGACCAGCACGCTGGACGGATGGAAGGTGTCGAGCTCCGGGGTCTTCTCGGGCCAGCCCAGGGTACCGAAGGTCCAAAGACCCGAGCTGAACCAGGTGTCGAGCACGTCGTCGTCTTGGGTCAACGTCACATCGGCGGCAAGGCCGTGCTTGTCGCGGGCCTCCGCTTCGCTGCGCGCCACGTAGACGTTACCGGCCTCGTCGTACCAGGCCGGGATGCGGTGGCCCCACCACAGCTGGCGCGAGATGCACCAGTCCTGCAGGTCGCGCATCCAGGCGAAGTACATGTTCTCGTAGTTCTTGGGCACGAACTGGATGTCGCCGTTTTCCACCGCCTCGATGGCGGGCCGAGCCAGCTTCTCCACCGCCACGAACCATTGGTCGGTCAGCAGTGGCTCGATGACATCACCCGAGCGGTCTCCGTAGGGGAGGGTGTTATTGACCGTCTCGACCTGCTCGAGCAGGCCCGCAGCGTCCATGTCGGCGACGAGCTGCTGGCGCGCCTCGAAGCGGTCGAGCCCGGCGTACTTGGCGGGCAGGGTCGGGTCGATATCGGGCAGCGCTCTGCCCTGGATGTCGTAGGCTTCGGCGCGCTCGAGGATCCGCGCGTCCTGGGTGAAGACATTGATCAACGGCAGGGTCTGGCGACGGCCGACCTCGTAGTCGTTGAAATCGTGGGCCGGCGTGACCTTCACGCAGCCCGAGCCCTTGTCCATGTCGGCGTGCTCGTCGGCGACGATGGGGATGCGCCGCCCGACCAGGGGAAGCGTCACGAACTTGCCGACCAGCGAGGCATAGCGGGGGTCTTCGGGGTTGACGGCAACGCCGCTATCGCCGAGCAGGGTCTCGGGGCGAGTGGTGGCGACGACCAAGTGGTCGAGGCCCGCGTCGGTGGTCACGCCGTCGGCCAGCGGATAGCGGAAATGCCAGAACTGGCCCTGCTGGTCGCGGTTCTCCACTTCGAGATCGGAAATCGCGGTATGCAGGGTCGGGTCCCAATTGACCAGCCGCTTGCCGCGATAGATCAGGTCGTCGTCGAAAAGCTGCACAAAGACTTCCTGCACCGCCTGGTAGAAGCCATCGTCCATGGTGAAGCGCTCGCGGCTCCAGTCGACACTGGCGCCCATGCGGCGCAGCTGGCGGGTGATATGCCCGCCGGATTCCTGCTTCCACTCCCACACCTTGTCGATGAAGGCGTCGCGGCCCAGGTCAAAGCGCGTCTTGCCTTCCTCGGCGGCGATCTTGCGCTCGACCAGCATTTGCGTCGCGATGCCGGCGTGGTCGGCCCCAACCTGCCAGAGGGTGTTGCGCCCCTGCATCCGCCGCCAGCGGATCAGCGTGTCCATGATGGTGACCTGGAAGGCATGGCCCATGTGCAGGCTGCCGGTGACGTTGGGCGGCGGGATCATGATGGAGTAGGGCTCGCCCTCGCCAGAAGGGGCGAAGCGGTTGTCGGTTTCCCAGCGCTGATACCAGCGGGATTCGATCTGCTCGGGTTGGTATGTCTTGTCCATGGAATCGGTCGGCTCTGGCGTGTCGGCGGCGCGCGGGGCACCGCCGGCAGGTGGCGAAAATGGAGAGGATTATACCCTCTGTGCCGGGGCGCCGTCATGGCGCGGCATTAGCCGCAGCTCACGCTTGCGCTAGCGTTGTGCCTGGCCCTTCAGGTGGTGCGGCGTGACCGGGTAGCCGCGCTTGCGGTAGGTCTGCCAGCATTCGCGCTTGGCAGTCAACACGTCCTGATGCTGATTGATGATCTCGGCGACCCGTTCGAAGCGCGAGAACCATTCCGGAATGCCGGGGTGCAGGTTGAGCATCGCCTGAACGCTGAGATCCGGCGCCGGTGGGCCTGCAAAGCCGATGGTCACCGGCACGCTGTCGGCCATGTCGCTGCCGAGCAGGGCATGGGGTACGTAGACGTCGGGACGAAAACACCACAGCCGCTCGTCGAGGTCGCGGGCCATGGCCTCGTCCTCGGCGTGCAGGTGCAGCCGATAGCCCTTGCGATAGATTGTCTCGGCCAGCCGGCAGGCGAAGCCGAGACGCGCCTCCAGGGTGGTATCGGGGAGGATGTAGAAATCGACCTGGGTCATTTACAGCTCTTTGCCGTTCTCCACGCTGCGGGCCACTTCCTCGCGGTCGAGCAGGTATTGGGTCAGCAGCCCCACCGGGCGGCCGGTGGCGCCTTTCTCTTTGCCGGAATGCCAGGCGGTGCCGGCGATGTCCAGGTGTGCCCAGGGGAACTGGTCGGCGAAGCGCGAGAGGAAGCAGGCGGCGGTGATGGTACCCGCCGGCTTGCCGCCGATATTGGCGAGATCGGCGAAGTTGGAGTCGAGCTGTTCCTGATATTCGTCCCACAGCGGCAGGTGCCAGGCGCGATCCCAGGCGGTGGTGCCGGCGTCGAGCAGGTCGAGGGCCAGGTCGTCGTTATTGGCGAGCAGGCCGGTGGCGTGGTGGCCAAGCGCCACGATGGCCGCCCCGGTGAGGGTGGCGATATCGACCACGCTCGCCGGCTTGAAGCGCTCGACGTAGGTCAGGGCGTCGCAGAGTACCAGGCGCCCCTCGGCGTCGGTGTTGAGCACCTCGACCGTTAGCCCCTTGAGGGTCTTCAAGATGTCACCGGGCTTGACGGCGCGTCCGTCGGGCATGTTCTCGGCCGAGGCAACGACGAAGACCAGGTTGAGCTTCGGCTTGATGGCGAGTATCGACTTGACGGTGCCCAAGACGCTGGCGGCGCCGCACATGTCGAATTTCATCTCGTCCATGGCCTCGCCGGGCTTGAGCGAGATGCCGCCGGTATCGAAGGTGATGCCCTTACCCACCAGCACGTGCGGGGCGTCGTCGGGGCTTTCCGCGCCTTGGTAACTCATCACGATCAGCCGTGAGGGCTCGGCACTGCCGCGACCCACGGCGAGCAGGCTATTGGCACCCAGGCGCTCCAGCGCCTCTTCATCGAGGATGTCGACCGACAGCGCGCCGTCCGACGCCGCGCCGAGTGCCTCGGCTTGCTCGGCCAGGTAGCGCGGCGTACACACGTTGGGCGGCAGGTTGCCCAGAGTGCGCGTGTAGGCGACCCCTTCGCCGATGGCATCACCGATGCGCGCGCCTTCTCGGGCGGCCGCGGAATCACCGCTTTCGCTGACCAGCAGGGTCACTTGCTCGAGACGCGAACGCGGCGCCTTCTCGGACTTGAACTCGTCGAAGCGGTAGAGGGCGCGATGGGCTGCCTCGGCGACCATGCGGGCCTTCCAGTGGCAGGCACGCTCGGGCAGCGGCACGTCGGTGAAGGCCACGGCGGCATCGTCCACCGGCAGTTGCGCCAGGGCGGTAAAGGCGGCGTCCAGCGCCTTGCGGAAGGCGCCTTCGCGGTGCTTCTCGCGCTCTCCCAGACCCACCAGCAGCAGGCGCTCGGCACCGATGCCCGGCGCGAACGGGATCATCTGGACGTTGCCCAGCTTGGCCTCGAAGTCGCCGCGCTCGATCAGCTGGCCGATCAGGCGCTCGGTGGCGTCGTCGAGCTTGGCCGCGGTGGGCAACAGATCGCCGTCCTTGAACACCGGTACCACGAGACAGGACGTCTCGGTCTTGACGGGGTTGGCGGTCCGAACTGGGAATTCCATGGTGTCTCCACATGACAAGCGATAGGGTTACGGTCCGAGAGTTGCTGGCCCGAAGGGCGTCAACTCTCAAGGGTTACTAACGCTCAAGGGTTACAAAAAAAGGGGGAATCTGGATAATGCCGGCACTCGGCCATGTCACCTCAGTGTACCCAACGCATGGCCCGAATGCATGGAAGGCTGCTGCATGATCATCTTTCGTTACCTGACTCGCGAGATCCTGCTGACCATGACGGCGGTCGCCGGCGTGCTGCTGCTGGTAATCATGGGCAGCCGCTTCATTCGCTACTTCAGCAATGCCGCCGAGGGCGATATCCCGGCGAGCATTCTTGGCACCCTGATGCTCTTCCACCTACCCGGGTTCCTTGAGCTGATCCTGCCGTTGGCGTTCTTCCTGGGGATTCTACTGGCCTACGGGCAACTCTATCTGAACAGCGAGATCACCGTGCTGGTGGCCTGCGGGACCAGCCCGCTGAAGCTGCTGCAGGTGAGCCTGGTGCCGGCCGCCCTGGTGGCGGTGCTGGTAGGGCTGTGCAGCCTGCTGCTCACGCCGGCCGGCGCCCTGCAGAACGAGATAATGATCGAGGATCAGCGCAGCCAGATCGATTTCTCGGCCCTGGCGCCGGGGCGCTTCCAGGACTTCGGCGGCGGCCGTACCGCCTATACCGAGGCCTATAATAACGATCGTACCCGCATGCGGAGCGTGTTTATCAGTGAACGCCAGCAACGTCGTGATGGCACCCCCGAGAGCGTGGTCACCCGCGCCGAGGAGGGTTATCAGGTGGTCGACGACGAGACGGGCAGCCGCTTTCTGGTGCTGGCCGACGGCGAGCGCTACAGCGTCGAGCCGGGCCGCCATCAGGCCGAGCGGCTGATCTTCGACACCTACGCCGTGCGCCTGTCGCGGGCCGAGGATCGCGCCGAGCTGTTCTCGCCGGAGTACGCCACCACCGCCGCGTTGATCGATAACGACGACCCGGAGGCCCAGGCACAGCTGCAGTGGCGGTTGAGCATGCCGCTGATGGTATTCGTGCTGACGCTGCTGGCCATGCCACTGTCTCGGGTCAATCCGCGCCAGGGCCGTTTCGCCAAGCTGCTGCCGGCGATCTTCCTGCATATCGCCTATCTCAGCCTGCTGCTCGCCGCCCTCGATGCCATCGGCCGCGGCAGCCTGCCGGTGGCGGTGGGCATGTGGCCGATACATGCCGGTTTTCTGGCCCTCGGCCTGGCGATGATGGCCAATGCACAGCGCAAGGGGATAAGCGGATGATCACCGACCGGCTGGACCGCTACATCGCGCGCCACGTGCTCGGCGCCATCCTCGTGGTACAGGTGGTGCTGCTGGGGCTCGATCTGGTGATCACCTACATCAACGACCTGGGCGACATCGAGGGCGACTACGGCGCCTTCCAGGTCTTTGTTTACCTACTGATGCGCCTGCCCTGGCGCTTCTATCAATACGCCCCGGTGGGCGTGCTGATCGGCGCCCTGATCGGGCTGGGTACCATGGCCTCGAGCAATGAATTGACGGTGATGCGCGCCGCCGGACGCTCGCTGACCCGCATCCTGTGGGGCGTGATGAAACCGGTACTGCTGGTCGTCGTACTATTGTTGCTGGTCGCCGAGTACGTCAGCCCGCGAACCGAGCAGTTTGCCAGCGCCTGGCGGCTGGAGCAGGTGCAGGGCGAGGGCGCCGTGGTCACTCAGCGCGGTGGCTGGCAACGCGAGGGCGACAGTTTCTATCGTTTCGGGGCCATTCGCGCCGATGACACCGTGCTCGATCTGACCCGTTACCGCTTCGAGGGGCAGCAGCTGCGCGAGGCCGTCAGTGCGCAACGGGCGGTGTGGCAAGACGATCAATGGCAGCTCGAGGAGGCGGCCGTGACCCGTTTCGAGGAGGCGAGCACCGAGGTCGAGCACCACGACACCCTGCTCTGGGAGACCGAGCTGTCGCCCGATCAGCTGGGTCGCTTACTGCGCGAGGTCGAAAGCCAGGCGCCAAGCGAGCTGTGGGCGCTCTCCCGCTACCTTCGCACCCAGGGCCAGGAGGCCTCCGCGCCGCTGCTGCATTTCTGGCAGAAGCTGTTGCTGCCGCTGACCCTGGCCTCGCTGGTGCTGGTGGCGGCGTCGTTCGTGTTCGGGCCGCTGCGCACCGTGGCCGCCGGCACGCGAGTGTTCTACGGCGTGATCACCGGGCTGTCCTTCAAGTACCTGCAGGACCTGCTGGCCCCGGCATCGACCATATTCGGCTTCTCGCCGGCCTGGGCGGTGCTGGCGCCGATGCTGATCTGTGCGGTGCTGGGGCTCTATCTGCTGCGGCGCACCGGCTGAGCCGAACGTTGCCTACCGCTCCGTCGCGGGCGCCACCTGACTCGTTAAGGGCTTGCCATGCAACGACGCTTCGACCAACTCGACGACGTCTGGCCCGCCGGTCTCGGCCGGCGGCTGGGTGCCATGCTCTACGACGGCTTTCTGGTCGCGGCGATCTGGCTGCTGGTCACGGCGCTGCATCTGGTCACGGTGCGCCTGGTGCTGGGACTGCCGCCCGAGGAGGTCGGCAGCGGGCTGGCCCAGGTGCTGTCGCTGCGGGCGCTGCTGTTGATTAGCGCCTTTGCCTTCTTCGCCTTCTTCTGGGTGCGCGGCGGCATGACGCTGGGCATGCAGGCCTGGCGGCTACGCGTGCAGACTCCCGATGGCGCCTCGATTACCCCGGTCCAGGCGCTGGTGCGTTTTCTCATGGCCTGGGTGTCGCTGGCCGCGCTGGGCCTTGGCTATTGGTGGGTGCTGTTCGACCCCCAGCGGCGTAGCTGGGGCGATATCGCCTCGCGAAGCCAGGTCGTGGTGCTGCCCAAGCCCGACAAGACGCGCCGAAACATCGACCGTTGAGCGCGGTCGGATAAACAGGACCGATAAATAGGACAAAAAAGGTACGGTTTTGGGTTGTAATGACCCATGCGAATCATTTACATTTGCTGTCACGGTCTTCGGGTAGCGCTGACGAACGAGGTGAGCCAAATGTATGTCTGTATCTGCAAGGGTGTGACGAACCATCAGATCCGCCAGTCCGTCGAGGACGGGGCGCGCAGCTGGCGCGAGGTGCAGGCCGATACCGGCTGCGGCACCCAGTGCGGCAAATGCGCCTGCCTGGGCAAGGACATTACCCGCGAGGCCGTGGTCAGGGAACTGAACGCCGCTTCCGCCGATCTTGCCTACGCGGTGTGATCGCATGACAGCCCCACTGCGCTGCCTTTCCCAGAGGCGGCGCTACGCGCCATCAAGTGCCCCGTGCCGCCCCCGGACGACGCTCAACTTTCCTTAACTGCGCCTGAGCTTCTCCCAAGCTGTTGTCGTTGTTGCACTTTCCATGTTGACTAGCCAATACTAAGCTACGTCATACATACTGAGTGCTGCTGCGCGCCTGCCGGCAGCGCTGGCTTCGGCAAGCCCCGACACCTGACCGCGACAACCACGGAGCACGACGATGAAAGGCGATATCAAGGTCATCGAATATCTCAACACCGCGCTCGGCAACGAGCTGGTGGCCATCAACCAGTATTTCCTGCACGCCAAGATGTACAAGGACTGGGGCCTCAAGGCGCTGGCCAAGTGGGAATATGATGAGTCCATCGAGGAGATGCAGCACGCCGACAAGCTGATCGAGCGCATCCTGTTCCTCGAAGGCGTGCCCAACCTCCAGGATCTCGGCAAGCTGCACATCGGCGAGAACGTGCGCGAGATGCTCGAATGCGATCTCAAGATCGAGCACGAGGGCCGTGAGGACTATATCGAGGCGATCACCCACTGCGAACAGGTCAAGGACTACGTCAGCCGTGATCTCTTCCGTGACATCCTCGCCGACGAGGAAGACCACATCGATCATATCGAGACCGAACTCGGCCTGATCGACAAGGTGGGTATCGAGAACTACATGCAGACGCAGATGCAGGAAGCCGGCGACGAATAAGCGCGCCAGCGCCTGCTGCATTATATCTCAGCGCCTCGCTGTTCGCAGCGGGGCGTCTTGTCGTGTCAGCCAGGCAGCGGTCGTGCTCGAGGTCGCCGCGTCAGAAAACTTTCTTGTCAAGAAAGTCCCTCACGCTTGTCAAGAAAAGGCCTTCACGAGCGCGAACCGCGACACCGGCTCGTCCTGCACCTCGACGGTTTCCGTGAACATCTCCAGCGGTCTCACCCACAGGCCGTAATCGCCGTAGAGCGCGCGATAGACCACCAGCGGCTCCTCGGTCTCGCTGTGATGGGCGACGCCGAGCACCTCGTAGTGGTGTCCCTTGTAATGGGAATAGATGCCGGGAACGGGGAGGGCTTGGCTCATGTCGTGGCTCCTTCGGTCGGGGGGCGGATAGCCGCTTGCTTGGCCAGTCGTGCCAGGGCGCGCGAGGCAGCGACGAAGCCGAAACTGCCGGTGACGAAGGTGGCGGCGCCGAACCCGGAGGCGCAATCGAGCCGGGTGACGTCGCCGGTGCCGGGCTTTTGCAAGCACACCTCGCCATCGCTGGAAGGATAGACCAGTTGTTCGTCGGAATAGACGCACTCCACCGAGAAGCGCCGCTTGGGGTTGCGCGAGAAGCCGAAATCGCGACGCAATCGCGCACGCACCTTGGCGAGCAGTGGGTCGTGCTCGGTGCGCGACAGGTCCGCCACGCGAATGCGCGTCGGGTCGGTCTGGCCACCCGCCGCCCCGGTCACCACGATCGGCAACTTGCGGCGCTTGCACCAGGCGATCAGCGCCGCCTTGGCCATCACGTTGTCGATGGCATCGAGCACCAGGTCGGCATCGGCAGGGAGGCGCTCGGCGAGATTGTGCGGCGTGACGAAGGCGCTGTCGGCGACCACCTCGATCTCCGGCTGGATGGCCCGGCAGCGCTCGGCCAGCACCTCGACCTTGGGGCGTCCAATGGTGCCGTCCAGCGCGTGCAACTGGCGATTGATATTGGACACACAGACATCGTCCAGGTCGATCAGCGTCAGCTTGCCGATCCCCGAGCGGGCCAGCGCCTCGACCGCCCAGCTACCGACCCCACCCACGCCGACCACGACCACATGCGCGCGACGAAAGCGTGCGAAGGCGCGGCCACCGTAGAGCCGGCGGATACCGCCGAAGCGCAGCTCGTGGTCGTCACCAGAATGGCTGGTGAAGGGCGGCATGTCTTGTGTCGCGGCGTCGCTCAAGGAGTCGTTTTCGAATGAGGTCGGGGAATCGCTTATGGGCATAGGCATGGGTGTGGGTGTCATGGGGTAGTGCATTATGGAATCGCGCACTATGGCGTTGGGACAGAGTCGACAGTGGAGGCTTCGAACTGCGCCCGGTTCACCGGCAGGTGGCCGGCCCAACCGAAGCGCTCGAGCAGGCCCGCCATCGTCGGTTCGAGACCACAGGTGAGCCGCAGCGGGCGTCCGTCGATCGGATGGTCGAAGGCCAGGCCGACCGCTGCCAATAACAAGTGCGGGCAGCCCAGCTGTTCCTTGAAGAAGCGATTGTGGTTGCCTTTGCCGTGCTTGGCGTCGCCGATGATGGGATAGCCGCGGCGCGAGAGATGTCGGCGAATCTGGTGGCGTCGTCCGGTCAGCGGGCGTGCTTCCATCAGCGAATAGCGCGCCTGGGGATAGCGGTCGACGCTCACTGGCAGCTCGACGCTGTCCAGGCGCTTGACCTCGGTGACGGCGGCCAGCGCCGGCATTTCGGCCTTGGGGCGTCGGCCATCCTCCTCGCGCAGCGCGTAGTCGAGGCGTGCCCGTTCAGGCCCTACCCCGCGCACCACCGCCAGGTAACGTTTCGCCACCCGGCGCTCAGAGAAGGCCGCCGCCAGCGGCGTGGCCACCTCGGGCGACAGCGCGAAAATCATTACCCCGGACGTGGGGCGGTCCAGCCGATGCACCGGATAGACGCGCTGGCCAAGCTGATCACGCAACTGCTGCAACAGGAACTCGCGCTCGCCGCGGGCGAGGGCCGTGCGATGCACCAGCAGGCCCGCCGGCTTGCGCACGGCGACCAAATGATCGTCGCGATAGAGTAGGGTCAGCGGTGGCGTCATGGTGGCATCGACAAAGGTAAAGAGCACAAAGGCAAAAAAGGGCGCTATTGTCGCTGCCCGAGGCGGTGTTGTCACCCCGGCCTTGAAGTCGTGGCGATCCTCCCGCATCTCACTGCTACAGCAGATGAGCGTTTCGCCCAGTTTTTTTACCCAGTTTTTTACAAAGTTCGGATAACGCCCAGGAGCCTTCATGAGCACACCCCTTTACCCAATCCCGGCCTTGGCACTTTCCGCCTCACGGGCGACACTCTCAAGCAGTCGGTTCATGCCGCGCTGGCATGCGGCTTTCGCCACATCGACACTGCCCAGATGTACGGCAATGAGTCCGATGTCGGCGCGGCGATCGCCGAAAGCGATTTGTCTCGCAAGGATATTTTCCTTACTACCAAGGTCTGGTACGACAGGCTCGAGCCCCAGGCGTTGAAGGCCAGCGTCGACGAGAGCCTGGCCAAGCTCGGTACCGACTACCTCGACCTGTTGCTGATTCACTGGCCATCACCCGATGATGCGGTGCCCATGGCCGATTACCTGGGCGCCCTGCGCGACGTCCGGCAGGCCGGTAAGGCGCGGCATATCGGGGTATCTAACTTCACCATCGCTCAGGTCGACCAGGCCGTCGAACTCCTCGGTGCCGATGCTCTGTTGACCAACCAGGTCGAGGTGCATCCCTTCCTGCAGAACCATAAAGTCGTTGAGCACTGTCAGCGCCTGGGCCTCACCGTGACCGGCTACATGCCGCTGGCGGTCGGCAAGGTGATGAAAGACGACACCCTCAAACGCATCGCCGACGACCATGGCGCCACCCCAGCGCAGATCGCCCTGGCCTGGGTCGTCTCGCGCGGCATCGTGGCGATTCCGTCCTCCACCAAGGCCAAGAACCTGCAGGGCAACATCGAGGCCTTGCGGATCGAGCTGAGCCAGGCCGAGCGCGATGCCATCGCCGCCCTGGATCGCGGCGAGCGCATCGCCGACCCGGACTTCGCCCCCAACTGGGATGCGTGAGGGCACGTTTGGCGGTGTGGCCAGCACTAGCTGAAGAGCAGTGAGTGAACAGCTGGGCGTCGATCGCCCGGAATGCTAGAGCCGGGCGAGCACGCTTTCGGCGCTGCTCTTGTCCACGCCCTTGGCGTCGATGCCGATGTACTCGACCACGCCGTCATTGGCGATCAGCGCGAAGCGCCGGCTGCGAATGCCCATGCCGCCGCCGGAAGCGTCCATTTCGGTGCCCAGCGCCCGGGCGAAGTCGGCGTTGCCATCGGCGAGCATGGTGAAGGCCTCGGCGTTCTGCGCCTTCTGCCAGGCGTCGAGCACGAAGGCATCGTTCACCGCCATGCAGGCGATGGTGTCCACGCCCTTGGCGAGGATCTTGTCGGCGTTGACCACGAACCCCGGCATGTGGGTGTTGGAGCAACCGGGCGTGAAGGCGCCGGGCACCGCGAACAGCACCACGCGCTTGCCGGCAAAGAGCTCGCCAGTGGAGATGTCCTGCGGGCCATCCGGGCCGTTGGTCTTGATCGTCACGTCGGGAATCTTGTCGCCCTGGGTAATGGTCATGGATTTTCCTGTGCGCTGGGTAATGAAAGGTATGATCGCCCCTCTGGGAGCGTACCCCAGTTTGATGCTTCTAGCGCCATTCGCCAATGCCCCCTGAGCCGCCACGCCCGCTTCATGGATTGAGTCGGCGCAGTACTAGTGTCTGCTGTCCTGGAGCGCAGTAGACGCCTTGTGGCGGTACTCAAGCATTATCCGGAGTTGTTCGATGGTTTCGGAGAGTCGCGTATCGGTCGGTGTTTCCTGGCGTACAGCGGCGAAATTGCCAATGGCGTGCTCGTCATAGCGCTTGAGTAACTCGTCAGGACCTGGCGCCGCGCCTTGCCGATCGAACAACGGGGCTTCGAGCAGCCTGGAATGTGTCTTGTCGATAATGACATCAAGCGTTGCGATAATTTCCGGGGCTAGCGGCTCAATCAGATCGGCTTTCTCGATTTCCTTGAGTAGATCTATAGCATCAACGCTTCGTTCGTCGCGAGCGTCAAGAAGATCATCAGGAACTCTCGACTCCTGCTTAACGAGGCGTAGTGCGATCCGATACAGAGAGACCCTGCTCTCACTCAGGTTCGAAAGCATGTGCTCGGCACTCTTGGTCAAGTTTCTAAGCTTGATCTCGCTACCAAAGAGCGTGAACTGCTCGATCCGATCCCATACCAGAGAAATACCAAACAAGCCCAGCCCAAGTGTCAGCATGCTGACGAAGGGTCCGCCTTCCATGCGCTCCGTCAGGAAGAACCTGAAAGCGAGGAAGAGGATGGCTAACGCGACAACGGCTGTGACCCTGCGGGTTGTTGCGTAATGGGCAATGTTACGAAGATTCATTCAACCCCTTCCTTCCGCCAGTGGCCCTTCGGTTGGGCCTTTCATACCCGTTTGACGCCCTTACGGCGGATCGCTAGCTTGAAACGAAACTCCCTCTAACAGCAAGAACAACCCCCAGGAGGTATGTCATGAGTCTCCCTCTCTGGCAGCCCCGCCGACGTGGTGGCCGATTCTTCATGCGTGCCGTCTCCCTTTCCCTGCTGATGGCACACTCCTCCCTCCATGCGCAATCCACTGAATCGGCGACGGTGCCGCGCCTGGAAGCCTCCGAATGCGTAACCGAAGCGTTAACCGAGTTGGGCGCGGATTGTTACACCTTTCACGGTTATGAGAACTGGAACGAGCCCAGTGACAATCAAGTCCGGCTGCCAGTGGCCGTTATCGAGCCAGAGGAGGGAAAGCCTGAAGGAGAAGAAGCGTCCGATGAGGTACCGGTCTTCTTCTTCCCGGGTGGCCCGGGCTACTCCTCACTGGGCAACCGGGACTACATGGAGCAATTACGCGAGGATATCGGCAACCGCACGCTGGTGACGATGGACCATCGCGGCTTCATTCATGCCGAACCGGCGCTGGAATGTCCCGACTACGCGGCCGTCTCCCCTTACCACAACATCATTCATACCCCGGCGATCACCTCATCGCTTGACCCCATGGAGCGCCTGCAACCGATCACCAGCGCCGTAGAAGCGTGCTACCGGAAACTCACGGAAGAGGGGATCGACGTCGCACAGTACAACCAGCATGCGGTATCGCGTGATGTCGATGAGATCCGCCAGCTGCTGGACTACGACGTCATCGATGCCTTCGGTTCGTCGACGGGTAGCGGTACCGTGCTGTCCTTCATTCAGTACCACCCGGACAGCATACGCGCCGCAATTTTCGGCTGGCCCTGGTTCAGCCATCTGCGCAACCGTCCCCCCGTCGATGAGTTCTACACGGCCAAGCAGATCTTCAACGATACGCTGTCGCTGTGTGTTGCCGAGGACGAGGCATGCCGCGAGATGCTGCCCGGCTGGCTGCTCGCGGTCGACAGGGCGCGGCGCACCCTGGATAGCCGACCCTATGTGGTAGATGTAAAAGATGCTGCCGGCAATGACAAGACGCTCTACTTCGATGGCGCGGCCTTTCTCGATACGCTCTACCTGATGCTGCCCTCGGCCTATGCGGAATTGCCCAGCCTCGTCGCCGACATCGAGGCGGGCGACTACACGCGCCTTGAGGAGTTCTTCCTGATCGACAGCTACGAGCCCGAGACGGAGTCCCCGAACTATGCCTTGGGCTACTTCCTTGCCCACGTCTGTGGCGATATGGGCGCCAATCGGCCAACTAAGCAAGACTCGATCGCCGCCGTGCAGCGCGAGCCGGCCATTCTGGGCTTCGAGCCTCCCTGGGTCTGCGGCTGGTGGGGCGAGGATGGCGACGTGCCCAGCGAGCATAATGACCCACCGATATCGGACATACCGGCGCTGGCCATTCATGGCCAGATGGACCCCTGCTGTGGGACACGCTGGAGTGAGCATGTGCGCCAGACCATGCCCAACCTGCAGTTCGTGGAATACCAGGGGCTGGGCCATAACCCCGTCAACGAGTGTCGTTCGACCATGGTCGATGCGTTTCTCGACGACCCTTACAAGACCATCGACGATAGCTGCAAGAACGAGGTGGCGCTGGAGCCTTGGGTGATCGAACCACCGCAATAGCAGCGAGTAAGGACCGCGAACGATGCTAACCTTCGTGAATATTGATGTACCCATCGAGTTCGCGGACGCGACCTACCGGGAGGATGTCACCTGACGACACAAGCGAGCCGAGCCACGTTGCGTCTTCTTCTGCACCAAGTCGTTTGTCTGGCGGTCTTGGTCGTCATCGTCCTTCTGCTGGCGGGGTGCAGCAGCCTCAGTCGGGGTCACGAGGCCTTGCTGGTGCTGGGCGACCTTGCCGCCGGCAGCGAGGAAAGCCGGCTCAAGGCACGCACCGAGGCCCCGACCCGCGAGGGCATCCGTTATGCGCAGGAGGGTCGTGACTACCAGGCGGATGTCTATCACCCGGCGACGCCGGACCGGGGCATGATGATCCTGGTGCATGGCTTCACCGAGGACGGCCGTCGCGACCCGCGACTGGTGGATTTCGCGACCACACTGTCACGCGTGGGCTTCACGGTGATGGTGCCGGAGCTCGAGGGGCTGCGCGATTATTCGATCAGCACGCGCGAGGTGGTGGCCATCGCCGACGCCATCCGCCATGCCACGCAAGCGCTGCCCGAGGGCGAGCCGCAGACGGCGCTGGCGGCCATCAGCTTCGCGGTCGGGCCGGCAGTGATTGCCGCCCTTCAGGAAGATACCGCGCAGCGGGTGAGCTTCATAGTCTCCGTGGGCGGCTATTACGACCTGGTGGAGATGCTGCGCTATGTCACTACCGGCGAGGATCGCCACGGCGAGGGCCAGGCGGCACCGCCGCCGCAGCGGGGCGCACGCTGGGCGGTGCTGTTGAGTCAGCTGCAGTGGCTGGAGGACGAGCGGGATCGTGAGCGGCTCGCCACCATTGCCCGGCGCCGGCTGGCATCCCAGGCCGAGTCGGCAGAAGACGAACCAATAGGAGCCGAGCAAGTAGAAGAAGAGGTGGAACGGCTCGGCCCGCAGGGCAGGGCGCTCTACGCCCTGGTGACCAACCAGGATCCGGCGCGGGTAGAGGCGCTGATCGAGGCGCTGCCGCCCTCGTTGATCGCCGAGCTCGAGGCGCTGGATCTCTCGAACCGCGACCTCGACAGGCTGGAGGCGGAGCTGGTATTGATCCACGGGCCGCAAGATCGGGTGATTCCGATCAGCCATAGCCGGCGGCTACGTGACGCGCTGCCGGAGGGTCAGGCGCGCCTGTTCGAAGCCGGCGGGCTTGAGCATGTGGCGGTGTCGCCGGGATGGCGCGACGGCTGGGGGCTGTGGCGCGCGGTCAATCATGTGCTGAGGCTGGGCGAGCAGCAGCAGTGAGACGCGCAAGCGGCGTCATGACGCCTTGGCGGTGAGCAGGCGACGAAACTCCAGATGCGAGTACCAGGAAAGATCGCGTGCGGCGGCGTCGAGTTCTCGGCGGGCCTGCTCGCAGTCCACCTCGGCGGACTCCTCAAGGCAGGCCACCACGGTCACGCGTCCATCGAGGTAATGAAGCTCGAGCTCGTGGATCTGGGGCCAGACCTCGTGCCTGGACCAGCGCTCGGCGAGGTCGCTCTCGATGTCGGGGCGCAGCGGCAGGCCGGGGAAGCGGCTGGGGTCGCCCTCGCCGGCGTCGTCCTCGGGGTCGACGTGAAAGGTCAGGTCGGTCAGCGCCGGGAAGGCGTTGCGCAGGCGGCGGCTGACCTCGTTGCCGATCTCGTGGCCCTCGGAGACGCTGATGCGCGGCGAAACCACCACGTGCAGGTCGAGCATGGTGCGGCCGGCGGATTGGCGAGTTCGCAGGTCATGCACGCCCTCGACGCCAGGGATATCGCAGGCGACCTCGCGCATGCGCTGCTGCTCGGCTTCCGGCAGTGCAGTGTCGACCAGCTCGCGGCCGGCGTCCCACAACAGCTCCCAACCGACCTTGCCGACCAGCAGGCCGACCAGGATGGCCGCGGCGGTGTCGAGCCAGGCGACGCCGAACTGGCTGCCCACCAGGGCGATCATCACCACACCAGTCGAAAGAACGTCGCTGCGATGATGCCAGGCGTTGGCCTCGAGCAGCTTGGAATTGATGCGCCGCGCTATCCGGCGAGTGACATGGTAGAGCCACTCCTTGGCGAGCAGGGCGAAGGCGGTGAGTAGCATCGCCCAGATTCCCGGTGGCGGGATATCGGCGCCCGCCAGCAGGCGATTCAGGCTCGACCAGGCGATGCCGCCGGCAACGAAAATCAGCACGCTACCCAGGAACAGCGTGGCCAGCGTCTCGATACGGCCGTGGCCGTAGTGGTGATCCTGGTCGGGCCCCTGGCGGCCATAGTGGGCCGCGGTCAGCACGAAGCTGTCGGTGACCAGGTCGGAGAAGGAATGCACGCCGTCGGCGACCAGGGCGGCCGAGCCGACAATCGTTCCGGTGATGACCTTGGCGATGCCCAGCAGGCAGTTGACCCAGATGGACAGGTAGGTAACCCGGCGGGTGGCCTGATGGTGCTCTGGGGGGGTCGACATCGGAGGCGTTCCTGAACGGAGTAGTGTCCGGGGCGCGAATGGCTACGCCTTGCAAAGAGTACCAAAAAGGTACCGATTTGAAAAAGCCCTTTTATCTCCTTGACGAGCAGGATCATCCCGACCATTCCGTGACCCGATAATGACACTCGCTCTTCATCGCTTCCGGGATGCTACCACCACCATGGTCGGCTCGCGCTGCGCTGCGATATCGGGGATGCTGAACGGTGACGCTGCCAGGAGTGAACCCATGAAGCATTCGCCCGCCTATCGACTCGCCGCTACCGTGTTGCACGGCTTCGACGAGTACCGCTCACGCTTCAAACAGATCACCACTGATGCCAGCCGGCGCTTTCGTGATGCCGCCTGGCGGGAGGCTCAGCAGGCCTCGGCGGAGCGCATCAACCTCTACGGTGAGAAGGTCGACGAGACGCGCGAGCGCCTGTGCCGCACGTTTGACGAGGAGGTGCTGACCCACTGCGAGTGCTGGGGCGAGGCCAAGCGCCACTATGCCGAGCTGATCAGTCAGCGCCTCGACTATGAACTGGCCGAGACCTACTTCAATTCGATGTTCTGCTCGCTCTTCCATCATCGTCATATCCGCAATGACTGGATGTTTGTCTACAGCTCGCGGGACGGCGCCGCCCACCATTCGGGCATCGAGCGCTGCCGTCGAGTGAAGGTGGGGGGCGACTGGGATGCGGCGATTCGCTGGGCCCTGGCGGAGGCGCCCTTCGAGACGCCCTACGACGACCTGCAACACGACGCCCGTCTGGGTGGGGAGTTTCTCCGCCATCATCTGCCGGGCGCCATCCTCGACGCTCCGGATGCCGAGATCGAGCTGCTCAAGAGCGTGTTCTATCGCAACAAGGGCGCCTATCTGGTGGGTCGCATCAAGGGGGGCGGCGAGCAGGTACCGCTGGTGTTGCCGGTGCTGCATGACGACGGCAAGGGGCTGCATCTGGATACCGTGATCATCGAGCCCGACGAGGTATCGATCATCTTTTCCTTCACCCGCGCCTATTTCCAGGTGAACGTCCAGGTGCCTCGCGAGTTCGTCCGCTACCTCAAGGAACTGATGCCCGACAAGCCGGAAGGCGAGCTCTACGCCGCCATCGGTTTCTTCAAGCACGGCAAGACCGAATTCTTTCGCGCGCTGAATCACCATGTCGCCAAGCGCGAGGATCGCTTCATCATCGCCCCCGGCGTGCGCGGCATGGTGATGGCGGTGTTCGTATTGCCGTCCTATCGCACCGTGTTCAAGATCATCAAGGACCGTTTCGACCCCACCAAGGAAATGAGCCGCGAGAACGTGCGCGAGAAGTATCGGCTGGTCAAGCGTCACGACCGAGTGGGGCGCATGGCCGATACTCAGGAGTTTTCGCACTTCATCGCCCGCCAGGACCACTTCGACCCTGAATGCCTGGAACACTTGCTCCATGTGGCGCCCTCGACGGTGCACCTGAAGGGCGACAAGGTCATCATCGAGCACTGCTATACCGAGCGCATGATGACGCCGCTGAACATCTACGTGGAACAGTGCGACGCCGACGAGATCCGTGCGGTGCTCAAGGACTATGGCAACGCCATCAAGCAGATGGCGGCGGCCAACATCTTCCCCGGCGACATGCTACTCAAGAACTTCGGTGTGACCCGCCATGGGCGAGTGATCTTCTACGATTACGATGAGGTCAGCTACCTGACCGAGTGTAACTTCCGCCATATTCCCGAGCCCATGTATCCCGAGCAGGAACTCGCCGACGAGCCTTGGTATTCGGTGGGACCCAACGATATTTTCCCCGAGGAATTCGGGCCCTTTCTGTTCGCCGACGTGCGGCTGCGCAAGCTGTTCTTCGAGCTGCATCCGGAACTGTTCGATGCCGACTATTGGAAAAGCGTACAGCAGGCGATCCGCGACGGGCGGGTGATCGACGTCTACCCGTATCGCAACAAGCAGCGCTTCGCGGGCACCGACAGCAACGGCCTGGTCTACTAGCGGCAGGGCTGTCACAGCGCGCTATGCTGAAAGCGACCGAGGCGCTTTGCTTTTCTCATAACCCAAGGAGAACGCCCATGTTGGACCTCATCTCCCATCCGGCGGACCATGTCGTGGCGATGAAAGCGGGGGGTGTCGTGACCGCCCATGAGCTGCAGCGCGCCATCGATGCCATCGAGGTCGCCAAGCGGGCCCATCCCAAGGTCAGCCTGGTGGTCGAGATCGACGCCCTGCGCTTCATGACCCTGACCGCCCTGCTGAGGGATATCGGCTACGGCCTGACCCAGCTTGGCGATCTCGAGCACTACCACCGGGCCGCCGTGGTCACCGACCAGGAGTGGGTCAAGCAACTTGCCCATCTCGAAGAGCGGCTGTTCAAGGCCGTGGAGATCCGCACTTTTCCCAAGCGCGATCATGTCGCGGCCATGGCCTGGGCCGGTGAGTTAGCCAAGGGGGATCATGAAAGCCCCGAAGAGGATGGCTATCACGGGGCCTGACCTTACCGCGCCATATTTGCTAACGAGAACGCCAGCCGCGGCTGGCGGTTTACCGCTCAGGCGACAGGGACTTTCAAACAACATAGTGCCTTTCGATCAGTTTACAGTTAGTGAAAACAGTTCGGCAGGAACTTTCACCCCGATCTAGGGCACGAACCGATGATACGTAAGGTGCGCTCGTCGATGCCGAGTGCATCGAGTGGATCGGAGATGCCCTTGTCCTTTAACCAAAGGGCCTGAAGTGTCACCGCCTCCCCTTCTAACTGTTCACGACACCTGACTCGTAAGTGTGCATTATTGGCGAGCTGGACATGGTGAACGACCTCGTGCAGCAAATAGCTGGCGGACGTCAGATCATTGAGGTCACAGTCAACATCCAAATATATGGTTTTATTCTTCGGATCATAGAGCCCACCTACCTGCGGGACATGGTTCAGATCGAAACCAGGGTAGCAGCGTTGCCGTAGGGCTATCTGATCAAGGAATTCAACAGGTGGAGGATCAGGCGCGGTGTAGTCAGTCTGCGCAGCCACCCAAGCGGTCATCTTCGCTGCGAGAGTCATGGACCGCTCAGCTCGATCATCGCCTGCCTGCGCTGCGCTGAGTAATAGCATGAGCGGGAGGCACAACAGCAGGCTTCGAAGCACGAGTAGCATGGCGGATACCTTGACCGGACCTCTCCGCAAAGAGGTCACCTACTCTTAAGCGGCTCATATACAGGTAAGCGGCTCACATACAGGGTAAACGTAGCGGATATCTCGCATTACCGGCGGACCGGTTTATGTTGGAAATGTCCGTCGGCGATGCACTTTCTGGTCGCACTGGGGCCCAAAGTGGTAATTTCACTCAATGGTAATTTCTGGAAAGTGAGTGACTGGCGCCAGAGTGGCGAGAGGGGATAAATGGCGAAGCAGCGAGCGCCGCATCTGGTGGTGTTCACCGGTGCGGGGATCAGTGCCGAGAGTGGTATCCAGACCTTTCGAGCCAGCGACGGCCTTTGGGCCGATCATGCTATCGAGGATGTCGCCACGCCCGAGGCCTGGCGGCGAGACCCCGAGCGCGTGCTGCGCTTCTATGACATGCGCCGCGACCAGGTGCGCCGCGCACGCCCCAATCCCGCGCATCAGGCGTTGGCCAGCCTGGAGCGGCGGGGCTTTCGGGTCAGCATCATTACCCAGAACATCGATGACCTGCATGAACGGGCCGGTTCGCGCCAGGTGCTGCACCTGCACGGCGAGATCCTCAAGGCGCGCTCGTCCGTCGATCCGCGCATGCACTATCCGCTGCCGCGCGGCGGCATCTCCCTCGGCGATCTGTGCGACAAGGGCAGCCAGCTGCGCCCCGACGTGGTGTGGTTCGGCGAGGCCGTGCCGCATTTCGTCGAGGCGTGCGAGGTCGCCGCCGAGGCGGACCTGCTGCTAGTGGTCGGCACCTCGCTTGCCGTGATGCCGGCCGCCTCGCTGCTCGATCATGCCCCGCTGGACGCGCCCTGCGTGCTGGTCGACCCCGACGCCCAGGTATTGGCGCCTCCCGGCGTGGCGCGACTCAACCAGTCTGCGG
Source organism: Halomonas korlensis (assembly GCF_900116705.1). Lineage (GTDB taxonomy): Bacteria > Pseudomonadota > Gammaproteobacteria > Pseudomonadales > Halomonadaceae > Halomonas > Halomonas korlensis. Next base: position 76,527 of record NZ_FPBP01000006.1, read on the forward strand.
GGCAGGGCGTGCCGGCACTGGTCCGTCACTGGCAGCGCGAGGGTCGGCTCTGGCTGCCGGAGACGCTGCTGGGCTGACCCGTCCGAGCGTCATTGCGGTACGGGCATGCTAGAATGCTCGCCCCTTTTTTCGAGCCGTACCATGCTGGACGACGCATTTACCGAGGTTATCGACCGTGACCCCGCGACTGGTCTCTCTAGTGACCCCGCGACTGGTCATCCGCGACCGCCGCGCCGCGAGTTCAAGGCGCGCGGCAGCCTGGTCAGGCGCTGTGCGGGCTGCAACCTGCCGGCGCTCAACTGCCTGTGTCCCTATCGGGTCGGCGCCGAGAGCACCGCGCGGGTCTGGCTGCTGACGCACCCGCTGGAGCACCACAAGCCCACCAATACCGGCCGGTTGATCCGCGACGTGCTGCCCGATACCGAGGTCTTCACCTGGTATCGCACGGCACCGGACGAGCGCCTGCTGGCCCTGCTTGCGGACAGTCGTTACGCGCCCTTCGTGGTCTTTCCCGACGACCAGCCGGACTATGCCGAAAGCGTGGTGGGTATGGATGCAGTGGCCGTCGAGAAAGTCCACGGGCGAATACCGGTCTTTATTATTCTCGATGGCACCTGGCGGCAGTGCCGGCGTATCTTTCGCAAGAGTCCCTACCTCGATTCGCTGCCGGTGCTGCCGCTGGCAACCGAGCGGCTGACTCGCTACCGGCTGCGCAAGCCGGCGTCCGCGGCCCATCTGTGCACTGCCGAGGTGGCCGCCGAGCTCTTGACGCAGTCCGGCGACGTCACGGCGGGCGAGGTGCTCGACGACTATTTCGATGTCTTCAACGACAGTTACGCCGCCAGTCGACGCTTCGAGAAGCTCGAGACACCCACCGCGGCAATGCGCCGCTTGCGCTCGCGACAGGCTGATGCCTAGTCGAGGCGTGACGGCCATGCCGTGCAAACGCGGCGTGCGGTCGGCGTGGAGGGCCACTATCTTGTGAGGACGCTGCCGAGACGACTCGGCATCACCACCGCAAGGGAAGGAACCTGGCCCTCATGACCCCCGATCACCCCGCTGATGCTCTCCAGACGGCGCTCGAGCAGTTCGACGCCGCGCTCGAACGCTTCGTACAGGCCCGCCTGACCGAACCCAAGCCACCGAAAACCGAGGTGCTGAGTTCGGCGCAGGCGCTGATGATCGCCCCCGGGGGGCTGGATGCACTGTATGCCCGCGTGCCTGACATCGAGGCGGCCGGGGTCTTTGCCAATAGCGATTGGGGGCAGCCGGCCATCCTTCAGCCGGTGCTGGCCGAGCGTACCCTTCGCCACGGCGAGCCGAGCTACACGGTCATTGAGGCGCTCAGCGAGATCCGCCTGCTGGCGGTCGCGTCGGGTGACTACTTCCATCCCGGCATCTCGGCCGAGCAGGCGAGAAACTTCCTGACCCAGGTGATGGCGCTGAACCTCGACCTGCTGTCGGAGCAGATGAGCGAGGCCGACCGCGAGCGCCCGCAAGCGCTGGGCACGCTCGTCCACACGCTCTACCAGTACATGCTGAGCCGCCTGGGCTACGAAAGCATCCTTGAAAGCCTGGTCGAAGAAGTCTGGCGTTTGCTGGCCCAGCGCCCGTTGCAGGCCGATGGCATCAAGCAGATGATCAGCCAGATCGCCAAGTGCCTCTTCGACCCGGCGATCGAAACCGCCGGAATGGACAGCGCCGCGCGTCTGGTGAGCGCCCTGTTCGGCCCGACCCCGGGCTGTCGCGAGGACCCGGGGCTGGTGATCTATGCCCAACGCCTGGCGGACATGGACGATGACGCGTTGATCGAAGAGGTAAGCGGCTTCGCGCGCGCCATGCATGACACCGGGCTGGTGTCGCCGTATCACCCGGTGCTGGTTCGCCATCTGCACCATCGCCGCGACGACCTGCTGCCGGCTGCATTGGGGCTCAGCAGTACCGGCCATGAGGTAATGAAGTGCTATCCGCAGCTGGTGCATGCATTGATCGACGAGGCGATCTATCCCGAGACCAGCCAGGCCGTCTACGGCCTGACACTGCTGCTCGAGCGTGGTGCCCTGTTCACGCCGCCGATCGCCGCGGCACTGTGGCGCCAGATCGAGCTGCCGCTGTCCGAGCAGTCCGAGGCAACCCTGCGTCAGGTCTTCGGTGAGGCCAGGCCGGCGCGGGTCTTCCTGCTCGCGGGGGTGTTGAGCCTGCTGGGTCAGCCGCTGGGTGTCGGGCAGGGCAACAATCCGACCTGCCAGTCAGTGATCGGATTGTCCATGTGGGCCTACAACGATGCCGATTATCTGCTGCAGCTGGTGGCCTGGGCGGCGCGCGATGACGAGGTGCTGGCGCGTTTCGAGGGTCAACGCGTATCGTCACGCGAGCTGGAGCCGGGCCTGGCCAAGGAAGCGCCGTTGGATGTCGACCCGGTGTCGCTGATCCTGGTGCCGCACCTCGACCGCCTCTACATGGAGATGGGGCGGCTGTGCGGGGAGCGCGACGACGACCTGCACCGCTGGATCAATCCGGAGTTCTACGGCTGGTGGGTGGGCTATGGCTTTCGGGTCGTGGCCGACATTCACACCGGCAAGCTCGACGACTACGAGGGCTTCTTGCGCCAGTTCTATGTGCGCTACCACCCCTACTACAACGGCAACCTGCCGCTGATCCACCCGCAGCCGGCGGGTATCGCGGTGACCGACAGTGCCGCGCGTTTCGTCGGCCGGCATGCGATCACCATTCTGCGGGTGGCGCTGGACCCGCAGGGCGTGATGCGCGTCTACTTCTACAACCCCAACAACGACAGCGGTCAGGACTGGGGGCAGGGCATCACCTGCCAGACCCAGGGCTACGGCGAGCGCCCTGGCGAAGCCTCGCTACCCATCGCCGAGTTCGCCTCGCGGTTGTATGTCTTCCATTACGACCCCTTGGAACTCGGCGATACCCAGGCGGTGCCGGCGGACGAGGTAGAGCGCGTCATGGCGCTGGGGCGCGAGAGCTGGGCCAAGGAGCTGTAGACCTGGGAGAGGCGGTAGACTCGGGGTAGCGGTAGAACGGCGCCGGGGCTTTCCCGGCGCCGCCTTGGCAGCCGATGCAGACAGCAGACAGGGCGTTGGGGGCAGGCTCAGCCGAAGAGCGCCCCGGCGATGCGAAAGCCGGCGATCCAGGTGCCGGCGGCCGAGCCCAGCGTGGCCAGGATAAACACCAGCAGGGTGCGCGAGACGCGGTTACGCCACCAGCCCTTGAGCTCGGTGACATCGTGGCGCAGGGTCGAGAAGTCACGCACCTTGGGCTTGCGCATGTAGAGTTCGACCCCGGCGGCGACGAACCCGGCGCCGATGGTGGGATTGAGCGAGGTGAGCGGGGCGGCAAAGAAGGTTGCGATCACGGTCACCGGGTGCGCCAGAGCCGCCAGGGTGGCGGCGCCCGAGAGCACACCATTGATCAGGAACCATTCGATGACCAGCTGCCAGCCCAGATCGGTATTACGCGAGAAGCCGATGGCGAAGCCGGTCAGCACCAGCGCAGTGATCAGCCAGGGCAGCGCCTTCCAGAGTTTCGACGGTGGTGGAGTGTCCTCCAGTTGCTGGCGTTCGGCAACCGGCGAGACGGGAACCTCCGCCTCCAGCTGCTCGGCCATGCCCTTCATGTGGCCGGCGCCAACCACTACCAGCACATGACGATAGCGACCCGGCGGAGCCTCCTCGGCTAGGCGCAGCACCATATAGCGGTCACGCTCGGTAATCAACGGCACATAGAGGTTCTTCGACTCGGCGGCGAACTCGCTGAAGGTGGACTCCAGCACGTCGCCTTCCTTGAGGCGTTCGATGTCCGCGGCAGACACCTCCTGACGCGACATTACGCTGCCGAGCAGGCCCGAGAACAGCCCGAAACGCTGCCACCACGGCACGTTGTGGTAGATGCGCTTGAGCGTCACGCCCACGTCGCGGTCGATCAGCACCAGCGGCAGCCCGGAGCGGCGCGATTCCTCCAGCGCGGCGCGCATCTCGGCGCCGGGCTCGATGCCGGACTGCTCGGCGAGACGCTGCTGGAAGGCGCCCAGCGCCAGGCTGGCGGCGACCATGCCAGCCTTGCCCTGGCGAAAGATCTGGAACAGGTCCTGTTCACCCATGGCATCCGGATTGGCAAGGCTCTGGCGGCGCGAGTCGCACAACTCGATCGCCACCGCGTCGTAGTCCCCCGAGCGGATCATCGTCCGTACGTCCGCAGCGCTCTCGGCGGAGACATGGGCGGTACCCAGCAGGGTGTAGCGGGTGTCGCCAACCTGAACGACGCGGCGCGGGCCGCTGGTGCTGCCGTCCTGTCGCTCGGCGATCACGGATTCCTGGGAGTCGGTCATGGACGCTCGGTATTCAATGGTCGAAGAGAGTGATTATCCATGAAGGGCCCCGTCACGCCAAACCCTCGATGCCTCGGTATCAGCGCCGCCAGAACGCGGGCGTGAAGAGTACCAGCACGGTAAAGATCTCCAGGCGCCCAAGCAGCATGGCCACCACGAGAATCCACTTGGCGGCCATCGGCAGGTCGCCGTAGTTGGCGGAGGCATCGCCCAGCGCCGGGCCGAGGTTGTTGAGCGCCGAGGCTACCGAGGACCAGGCGGTGACCTGGTCGACGCCGGTGGCCATCACGCCCACCAGCATCAGGAAGAACAGCATCACATAGGCCGAGAAGAACCCCCATACCGCCTGGGCGATGCCATCGGGCACGCTGACCTTGCCGACCTTGACGGCGATCACCGCACTGGGATGAATCAGGCGCATTACCTCGCGCATGCCCTGCTTGAGGATCAGGATGATGCGGATCACCTTCATGCCACCACCGGTCGACCCCGAGCAGCCGCCGACGAAGGCGGCCACGAACAGCAGGAAGGGCAGGGCGCCGGGCCAGGCCGAGAAGTCGGCGACGGCGAACCCCGAGGTTGTGGCGATCGAGACCACTTCGAAGAAACCGTGACGTAGACCCATCGCGGTGCCGTACTGACCCGAAAGCCACAGCGAGATCACGGTAATCACCGTCAGCCCGGCGAGGAAGAGCATCAGGAAGCGTGCCTCGGGGTCCTGGAAATAGTGCGTCACGCTGCGCTGGCGCCAGGCGACGAAGTGCAGGCTGAAGCTCATTGCCGAGACGATCAGAAAGCCCGCACAGATCAGCTCGATGGCGGCACTGTCGAAGTAGCCGATGCTGGTGTCATAGGTGGAGAAACCGCCGATGGCGACGGTGGAAAAGCTGTGCCCCAAGGCATCGAACCAGTCCATGCCGGCGGCGAAGTAGGCAAGAAAGCAGGCGATCGTCAGGCTGGCATAGATGTACCACAGCGCCTTGGCGGTTTCGGTAATGCGCGGGGTCAGCTTGGAGTCCTTCAGCGGCCCCGGAATTTCGGTGCGATACAGCGCCATGCCGCCGACGCCCAGGGTCGGCAGGATCGCCACGGCCAGCACGACGATCCCCATCCCCCCCAGCCACTGCAGCTGTTGGCGATAGTAGAGAATCGACTTGGGCAGGAACTCGATGCCGGTGATCACCGTGGCCCCGGTGGTGGTGAGCCCCGAGAAGGACTCGAACACCGCATCGGTGATCGACAGCGCATCGGCGCCGGTCAGCATCAACGGCAGCGAGCCGAACAGGGCCAGTACGCTCCAGAACAGCACGGCGATCAAAAAGCCGTCGCGGGTGCGCAGCTCGCGCCGGGCGTTACGATTGGGCAGGAACATCAGTGCACCCGTCACCACGGTGATAGCGATGGCGGTGGCGAAGGCGTCCCAGAGGCCGTCGGCGTAAAGCAGCGAGATCAGGATCGGCGGCATCATGGTCAAGCTGAACAGCATCAACAGCAGGCCCAGGATACGCAGGATCATGCGCAGGCTCATGGCGCGGCTCTCCTCATCGAAAACGCCGTGACGGCGGCAGCAAATGCCGTGGCTGCATTAGAAGAATGTCAGGCCGACCTGGAAGAGTCTTTCCACATCGCGGATGCGGCGCTTGTCGATCACGAACAGGATCACGTGATCGCCGGATTCGACCACGACGTCGTCGTGGGCGATCAATACGTTCTTGCCGCGCACTACCGCACCGATGGTAGTGCCCTTGGGCAGGTCGATCTCGCCGATCGGGCGGCCGACGACCTTCGAGGACTGGACATCACCATGAGCGATGGCCTCGATGGCCTCGGCGGCGCCGCGACGCAGCGAGTGCACATTGACAATGTCGCCGCGCCGCACATGGGTCAGCAAGCTGCCGATGGTAGCCTGCTGGGGCGAGATGGCGATGTCGATCTCACCGCCCTGCACCAGGTCGACATAGGCGGCGTTGTTGATCAGCGTCAACACTTTCTTGGCGCCCATGCGCTTGGCGAGCATCGAGGACATGATATTGACCTCGTCGTCGTTGGTCAGCGCGCAGAAGATATCGCATTCCTCGATGTTCTCTTCCTCGAGCAGCCGCTTGCTGGTGGCGCTGCCGTGCAGCACCACGGTGCGGTCGAGGCGCTCCGAGAGCTGGGTACAGCGCTCGAGGCTGTGCTCGATGATCTTGACCTGGTGGCTGTGCTCGAGGTGCTCGGCGAGGCGTTCGCCGATATTGCCGCCCCCGGCGATGACCACGCGGCGAAAGTCGCGGTCGAGGCGGCGAAGCTCGCTCATTACCGCACGGATGTCGCGGCGCGCGGCGATGAAGAACACCTCATCGTCGGCCTCGATAACGGTGTCGCCACGGGGAATGATCGGGCGGTTGCGGCGGTAGATGGCCGCCACACGGGTATCGACGCTGGGCATGTGGCGGCGCAGGAAGGCCAGGTCCTGGCCAACCAGCGGGCCGCCATAGATGGCCTTGACCGCCACCAGCTGGACGAGGCCGCCGGCGAATTCCAGCACCTGCAGGGCGCCGGGATGCTCGATCAGCCGGCGGATGTGGTCGGTGACTACCTGCTCGGGGCTGATCAGCACGTCGATGGGTACCGCCTCGTGGGCGAACAACCCCTTGCGGGTGAGGTAAGCGGTGGCGCGTACCCGAGCGATCTTGGTCGGCGTGCGGAACAGCGTGTGGGCGACCTGGCAGGCGATCATGTTGACTTCGTCGCGGCTGGTCACCGCGATCAGCATGTCGGCGTCCTCGCAGCCGGCCTGGCGCAATACCATCGGGTAAGAGCCCGGCCCGACCACGGTGCGGATGTCGAGCCGGGTATGCAGTTCGCGCAATCGGTCGCCGTCGGTGTCGACCACGGTGATGTCGTTTTCCTCGCGGGCCAGGTGTTCGGCCAGCGTGCCACCCACCTGGCCTGCGCCAAGAATGATGATTTTCATGTTTGTTGTGTCCGCTTCCGTTCCCGGTGACGCCTATTGTGCGTCGCAACAGAGAGAGCAGCTTAAACCAGGCGGCGCTCCGGGAACAGGGGAGCGTGGCAGCCGGTCAGTCCAGCGTGAAGCCGACCTTGACCGTCACCTGCCAATGGGCCACCCGGCCGTTCTCGATATGGCCACGGGTATCGGTGACCTCGAGCCAGCGCATGCCGTGCAGGCTGTCTGAGGCCTTGTTGATGGCGTTGTTGACGGCCTCCTCGATGCCATTTTCAGAGGACCCGGTGAGTTCGATGTGTTTGTAGACGTGCTGGCTCATGGCTATCTCCTTTTGCTATCGCCAGGTGCACTAGCGCTAAGTGCACGGTGTACTGTAAGGCAGGCCGGCGGATTCAGCCGGCCTGCTTGACCAGTCTGGCATAGAAGAAGCCATCGTGACTGCCGGAGGCCGGCAGCAGTTGGCGGCCGGCGCCGGCAGGACGCCCCCAGGCGACGTCATCGGGCGTGGTGGCAAGGGCGTTGGGTGTACGTTCAAGAAAGGCCGCGATCTGCTCGGCATTCTCATCGGGCAGCACCGAGCAGGTCGCGTAGAGCAATGTGCCGCCGGGCCGCAGCAGTGACCAGAGATTGTCGAGCAGCCGCCCTTGGAGCTGGGCCAGCTTGACGATATCGGAGGGCCGGCGCAGCCGCTTGATGTCGGGGTGGCGGCGGATCACGCCACTGCCGGAGCAGGGCGCGTCGAGCAGGATGGCATCGAAGAGGGAGCCGTCCCACCAGTTACGCTGAGTCGCGTCGCCATGCAGCAGCGTGGCAGCTAACCCCAGCCGCGCCAGGGCGTCCTCGACACGGGATAGGCGCGCGGCATCGCTGTCCACCGCGCAGAGATCGATATTGTAGACCTCGAGCAACTGGGCGGTCTTGCCACCCGGCGCGCAGCAGGCATCCAGCACCCGCGCGCCCGGGCGTGGCGCCAGCGCCGGCCCGAGCAGCACGCCGGTGAGCTGGGCCGCCTCGTCCTGAACGCTGACATGGCCTTCCTCGAAGCCCGGCAACTGGTGCACGTCGCAAGGGGTCTCGAGGGTCACGCCATCGGGGGCATGGGAGCATAGCCGAGCCGGCAGCCCGGCGCCCGCCAGCTTTTCCAGATAGGCCTCGCGGTCGCCGTGGCGACGATTGACTCGCAGTGTCATGGGGCCGGGGTCATTGTTGGCCATGGCGATGTCGCGCCAGTCGTCGGGCCAGGCCTGGCGCAGGGCCTTGAGCAGCCAGCGCGGGTGCAGCAGCGCCACCGCCGGGTCGCGGTCGACCTCGGCCTGCAGGGCGGCGGATTCGCGCTGCAAGCGGCGCAGGCAGCCATTAAGCACCCTCGTCGCCCACTCCTTGCCGAGCAGGCGCGCGGCGCCGGCGGTCTCGCCCACGGCAGCGTGCGCCGGCACCCGCAGGTAAAGCTGCTGGAAGATGCCGAGCAGCAGCAGCGCCTGAATGTCGGCGTCGCGGGCCTTGAAGGGCTTGACCAGCAGCTCACCGGCCAGCGCCTCCAGGCGTGGCAGGGTACGACAACAGCCGTAGCAGAGCGCCTTGAACAGCGCGCGGTCGCGGGCGACCACCTGATGGTCGTCAAGATCGTTCAGCGAGCCCTTGCCGGTGATGACCGGCACCAGGGCACTGGCGGCCGCGGCACGCACGACCACCCCGGTGTCGTTGTGCAGGCCACGCGAGGGCGGACGACGGTTGCCGGGTCGGTCGTTGTTCATGCCGACGTCTCCTCGTCGTGGCGGCCCAGGCGCAGGCCGGGTGGCAGGCGCTCGGCGCGAGAATGCAGCAGCTCGCGGACCGGCAGCGGCTTGCCGCCCGGCAGTTGGGCCCGCGTAACGCGCAATACCTGGTCGCCCTCGGGGCCTGCGGCGATGCGCAGCGCCTCGGCATCGGGGGACAGCAGAGTGCCGGGCGCCGCCGGGGTTTCGCCCTCGGCGAGCGGTGCGGCCTCGGCCATCAACAGGCGCAGGCGGTCATCCTCGAGGGCGCACCAGGCCACCGGCCAAGGGTTGAAGGCGCGCACCCGGTTGGCGAGCTCGGCGGCGGGACGGCCGAAGTCGAGCTCCGCCTCGGCCTTGGAGAGCTTGGCGGCGTAGGTGACGCCTGCTTCGGGCTGAGGCGTGGCGACCATCTCGCCCGCGGCCAGGGCGTCCAGCGCCTCGACGAGGGCCGCGCCGCCGAGGGTGGCGAGACGGTCGTGAAGCTCGCCGCCGGTGGTGGTGGCGGTGATCGGCGCGCGACGTACCAGCAGCATGCCACCGGTATCCAGTCCCTCGTCCATCTGCATCAGCGTCACACCGCTCTCCGCGTCGCCGGCCTCGATGGCGCGCTGGATGGGGGCGGCGCCGCGCCAGCGCGGCAGCAGCGAGGCATGCACGTTGAGACAGCCCAGCCGGGGGATTGCCAGCACGGCGCGGGGCAGGATCAGCCCGTAGGCCACCACGACCATCACGTCCGCCGTATGGGCGGCCAGTTCGCGCTGAACCTCGGGGGCCTTGAGGGACGCAGGCTGATGGACCGGAAGTTCGTGGGCCAGGGCCAGCCGCTTGACCGGGCTCGGAGTGAGCTTGCGTCCGCGGCCGGCCGGTCGGTCCGGCTGCGTGTAGACGGCGACGACTCGGTGCCGGCTGGCCAGCAGGGCCGCCAGGCTTTCGGCGGCGAAGTCGGGCGTGCCGGCGAAGATGACGCTAAGGGGTCGGGACATGATCTCGGATGGCCTTGCCGGTGAGAGACAGGGTTCATGATAGCGGAGGCGGCCGCAAACGACGAAGACCGATGCATGAGCATCGGTCTTCGGGATCGCGTGAGGGTCTGGCCGTCAGGCTGTTTGCAACTGCTTCTGGCGCTTGAGCATTTTCTTCGCTACCCGGTCGCGCTTGAGCGGCGAAAGGTAGTCGATGAAAAGGATGCCCTCGAGATGGTCGTGCTCATGCTGGATGCAATGCGCCAGCAGACCATCGGCCTCGAGATCAAAGGGCGTGCCGTCACGGTCCAGTGCCTTGAGATGAACGCGCAGGGCGCGCGGCACCTCGGCATAATACTCGGGGATCGACAGGCAGCCTTCCTGCAACGGCTCGCGTTCGTCACCGAGCGTCGTGACCTCGGGATTGATCAAGACCCGCGGGCTCGAACGGTCGTCGCTGACGTCCATGACGATCACGCGGCGATGCACGTCGACCTGGGTGGCGGCAAGCCCGATGCCGCTGGCGTCGTACATGGTCTCGAGCATGTCGTCGACCAGCCGGCGCACCTCGTCGTCGACCGCCTCGACCGGCGCTGCCTTGGTGCGCAGCCGCTCATCGGGAAATTCGAGGATGGGTAATTTGGCCATGGCGTTGGAATCACCGTTATGCTTCGTTTACAAGTTGAGGCTGTTTTAGCGTCACACTGTCCAACAAGCGCTGCCAGCAAGACATGCCAGCGGGACATGTTACCCGTGCGGGGCAGAGGCATGCAGCCGAGCGTCGATGTTATCAATAAGGGTTGGATTGTATCACGCCTCAGCGGTTCCATGGCGGCGCGCGAGACGACCAACGCAGGGGAAGCCGGAATGAAACAACGGATAAAGGATAAGACGAGAGACTGGCGGCGGGGCGGTTCGGTGGCGGGGCTGGGGCTGATCATGGCGCTGAGCCTCGCGCCGGCGGTGATGCCCGAAGGGGCGGTGGCCGAGTCGGGCAGCGTCCACGCCCAGGCGCTGAGTTGGGACGATGGCCTGCGCAGCGACGCCCCGGAGCGCTATCCCGTCAGCCGAGGCGACACCCTCTGGGACATCGCGGGACGCTTCCTGCGCCATCCCTGGCAGTGGCCCGAGGTGTGGCAGGTCAACCCACAGATCGAGAATCCGCACCTGATCTATCCGGGCGACGTGGTCTACCTGTATGACTGCAACGGGCGCCCCTGCCTGGGTCTGGAGCGCGGCCAGGGCCAGGTGAGGCTCTCACCGACCATGCGCACCACACCGCATCGCGAGGCCATCGAGCCGATACCCATGGAGGCGATCGGTCAGTTCCTGCGCGAGCATCGGGTGATCGAGGACCCCGATACGCTCGACGAGCTGGCCTACGTGGTCGGCGGCGACGATCGGCGGCTGATCAGCGGCGCCGGCGACCGGCTATATGCACGCGGCAGCGTCGAGCGTGTCGGCCGTGTCGGCCTCTATCGCACCGGGGAGCGCTATGTCGACAGCGCCAGCGGCGAGCTGCTGGGCCTGGCGTTGGAAAGCATCGGCCAGGCGCGTCGCGAGCGCAGCGAAGACGATATCGTGGTGCTGGAGGTGACGGCCTCGAGCCAGGAGGTGCGCAATAACGATATCGTCCTGCCGCTGGAGGATCGCGCGCTGACGAGGCAGTTCTACCCCCGCCCCCCCGAACGGGCCGTCGATGGGCGAATCCTCGCGGTGCCCGGCGGTGTGCGCTTCATCGGCCGCCTGCAGGTGGTGGCGATTGATCGTGGCCGGCGCGATGGCCTGGAAACCGGGCATGTGCTGAGGGTCGAGCAGCGCGGCGAGCTGGTTGACGATCCACGCACCGGCGAGGCACTGCGCCTGCCCGGCGAGGAGGCCGGGCTGGTGATGATTTTCCGTCCCTACGACAAGATGAGTTATGGCCTGGTGATGGAGGCCTCCCGCACCCTGGCGGTGGGTGACCGGGTGCACAATCCCCGCCGTAACCTGGATGCCGCCCTGCGCTGACGGTTCGTGATGGACAGCGAGAAGAGGAAAGGGGTGAGTGAGAAAGAGGTGGGTGAGCTGGGAGTGGATGGATGAGAGAGGAGCGCGCAATGCAGGCTCGCGAATGGCTGGCGCTGGCGCGGCTGCCCGGGGTGGGCAGCCGGCAGCTGTCGCTGATGGCGGAGCACTGCCCCGACTGGCCCGATGGCTGGCTCGCGGCCCTGCCCGGCGAGGCGGCAAGCACGCTGCGGCTATGGCTCGATCATCCCGCCAAGAGCCCGCTGTCGGCGCGCATCGATGCCGACATGGCCTGGCTCGAGGCCGAGCCGGCACGCGAGCTGCTTTACCGGGGCCATCCCGATTGGCCGGCGCTGCTCGACGAGATTCCCGACCCGCCGCCGGTGCTCTGGGCGCTCGGGGATCTTGCCGCCCTCGAGCCGCCCCGCCTGGCGATGGTCGGTTCGCGACGGCCGACCCGCGAAGGCCAGACCAATGCCGCAGCCTTCGCCAGCGAGCTGGCCCGGCGCGGCTGGGGCGTGGTCAGTGGCATGGCGTTGGGTGTGGACGGCGCGGCGCAGCAGGCCGCCCTGGACGCGGGCGGCAGCAGCGTGGCGGTGCTCGGCTGCGGTGTCGATGTGATCTACCCGCCGCGTCATCACCGGCTCCACGAGCGCCTGCAGGCGTCGGGTGGCCTGCTGCTCTCCGAGCACCCTCCCGGCACGCGGGCTCGTGCCGGTTTCTTCCCGCGCCGCAATCGCATCGTCACCGGCCTCTCGCTTGGTGTGCTGGTCGTCGAGGCGGCCGAGAAGAGTGGCTCGCTGATCAGCGCCCGGCTGGCCGGCGAGCAGAACCGCGAGCTCTTCGCGCTGCCCGGCTCGCTGCACAATCCGCAGAGTCGCGGCTGCCTGCAGCTGATCCGCGATGGCGCCGTATTGGTGCGCGATGTCGACGATATGCTCGCCGAACTGGGGCATTGGGCCATGCCGGTGCCTCTCGTCCCTTCATCGGCTGCGCCCACCACGACACCAGCCTGCGACCAAGGCGCTGCCGATATCAATGCCCCGTCGGGCCCGTTGCTGCGCTGGTTGAGCAGTTCGCCGACCCCCGTAGATACCCTGGTCGGCCTCTCGGGGCTGGGCATCGCCGAATGCCAGCGGGGACTGCTGGAGCTCGAGCTGGAAGGGCAGGCGACCCAGACCGCGGGCGGCTGGGTGCGCCTGCCTCACTAGCCTTGTGCGTGATAGCATAAGCGCCTGCACCGTGGACCCGAGCCAGATGACCGCGACCGCCCCAGTAGGTGAAAGACGGCGATGAAGAAAACGCCAAGGTACCCCCGGGCGATCCGCTCCGGCTCATAGACACTGCGAGGGACGACATGACCGAGGCCCGCCGGCTCGACGCCGCCGTGACCGCGCTACGTGAGGGTGGCGTGATCGCCTATCCTACCGAGGCGGTATGGGGGCTGGGCTGCGATCCGGACAGCGATGTGGCCTTGACCCGGCTGCTGCGCCTCAAGCGGCGCGATCCGAGCAAGGGCATGATCCTGGTGGCGGCGAGCATCGATCAGTTCGCGCCCTGGCTCGAAGGGTTGCCCCTCGAGCAGCATGCGCCGCTGGTGGCCAGCTGGCCGGGCCCCACCACCTGGCTGGTTCCCGACAATGGCCGCTCACGCCCGCTGGTGCGCGGCGCGCATGATCGCGTGGCGCTGCGCGTCAGCGATCATCCATTGGTCGTGGCGCTGTGCCAGGCCTTCGGTGGCCCGCTGGTATCCACCTCGGCCAATCTCGCGGACGAGCCCCCGGCCATGACTGCCGAGGCGGTGCGCGAGGTCTTTGGCGATGAACTCGATCATGTGCTCGAGGGCCGCCTGGGCGGCCTCGAGCGTCCCAGTACCATTCGCGACCTGGCGACCGGCCGGGTACTGCGTTCCTGATCACTGCCGGAGGCTGCGTTGGCCTACGCCAATCTCGATGACGTCAAGACCTACCTGCTCGACCTCCAGGAGCGCCTCTGCGCGGCCTTGGCCGACGAGGACGGTAGCCACTTTCGCGAAGACGCCTGGACTCGCGAGGAGGGTGGTGGCGGCCGCTCCCGCGTGATCGAGCACGGGGGCGTGTTCGAGAAGGGCGGGGTGAACTTCTCGCATGTGTTCGGCGAGCGTCTCCCGCCCTCGGCCACTGCGGCGCGGCCCGAGCTCGCCGGGCGCAGCTTCCATGCGGTTGGGGTGTCGTGGGTGCTGCATCCCGAGAACCCCCACGTGCCGACCAGCCATGGCAATGTGCGCTTCCTGATCGCCGAGAAACCCGGCGAAACACCGGTCTGGTGGTTCGGCGGCGGCTACGACCTGACGCCCTATTACCCGGTTCATGGCGATGTACTGCACTGGCATCGCGTGGCCCGCGAGGCCTGCGCGCCCTTCGGCGAGGAGGTCTACCCGCGCTACAAGGCGTGGTGCGACGACTACTTCTTCCTCAAGCACCGCGACGAGACGCGCGGTGTCGGCGGGCTGTTCTTCGATGATCTCAACGACTGGGGCTTCGAGTGCAGCTTCGCCTTCCAGCGGGCCGTCGCCGACAGCTTCCTCGCGGCCTACCTGCCCATCGTGCGGCGGCGACGCGACACCCCTTGGGGCCAGCGTGAGCGCGATTTTCAGCTCTACCGGCGGGGCCGTTACGTGGAATTCAACCTAGTGTGGGACCGCGGCACCCTGTTCGGCCTGCAGAGCGGCGGTCGCACCGAGTCGATTCTGATGTCGATGCCGCCGCTGGCGCGCTGGCAATACGACTGGACGCCCGAACCGGACAGCCCCGAGGCAGTGCTGACTCGAGATTACCTCCACCCTCGCGACTGGCTCGGCGAGCAAGCCCGGGAGAACCCAGCATGACCGATCGCTACTGCGTGTTTGGCCACCCCATCGGCCACTCAAAATCCCCGTCGATTCATGCCGCCTTCGCCGAGCAGACCGGTGAGGCGATCGAGTACACCGCCATCGAGGCGCCGCTGGACGACTTCTGTGGTGCTTGGCAGCGCTTCGTCGCCGCAGGCGGTCGCGGTGCCAACGTTACCGTGCCCTTCAAGGAAGATGCCTTTCGCTGCTGCGACGTGCTGAGCACCCGCGCGCGCCGCGCCGGGGCGGTAAATACCCTGGTCCTCAGCGGCAATGGCAAGAGCAGCGATTTCAAGGTCCATGGCGACACCACCGATGGCGTCGGCCTGGTGCGCGACCTGGTACGTCATGGCGTCGCGCTCGAGGGTGCGCGAATCCTGGTGCTGGGCGCCGGCGGGGCGGTGCGCGGCGTGCTCGAGCCGCTGCTCGCGCAGGCGCCGCAATCGCTTCAGGTGGCCAACCGTACAGCGGCCAAGGCGGAGGCGCTTGCCCATGACTTCAGCGATCTGGGGGCGATTATCGGTAGCGGCTTCGAGGACGTTCAGGGACCGTTCGACCTGGTGATCAACGGCACCAGTGCCAGTCTTTCCGGCGAGCTGCCGCCGCTGCCTGATACACTATTCTCACCGAGTGCCGGGGCCTACGACATGATGTATGGCGCCGAGCCGACGGTCTTCCTGCGCTGGGCGGCCGCTCGGGGTGCCGGGACCATGGACGGCCTCGGCATGCTGGTCGAGCAGGCCGCGGAGTCGTTCTTTCAATGGCGTGGCAAGCGTTCCGACACTGCCCCGGTGCTCGAGAGGCTGAGGCGCTCGCTGTGAAGCGCCTCGGGGGGGCAGATCGATAGGTCAGCGCCGCTTGGTATAGAGCCCGACCATGCACATCGCCACGCCGGCGACCGAGAGCAGCATGCCGCCATTGACCAGCCAGGGGTAGCGCTGGAGCCAGGAGACAAAAGGTTGCGGCGTGTCCCGGCAGACGCCGGCCCGATAGTCCCAGTAGCCGCCGTCCAGGGTGCAGGCACGCACGTCCCCGAGCTCCCAGAAGTACACTCCCATCAGCACCAGGAGGGGAAGGATCAACAGCAAGAGTCCAAGTTTCAGCATTCGGGAGCCTGTTCGCAGGGGGACAAGGGCAGAAACGTCATGGGCGAGCGCAACTGGGCCGCTGTCCGGCCTGCTGATAGCGGGCCAGGGCGCTGTCCATCTGCGCCTGCAGGCCGCCGATGCGCTGGCCGTGGCTCGGGTGGGTCGACATCCAGGCCGGCGGCTGGCCGCCGCCGGCGGCGCTCATGTTCTCCCACAGCGCCAGGCTCGCGCGGGGATCGAAGCCGGCATCGGCCATCAGCTGCAGGCCGATGACGTCGGCTTCGCTCTCGTGGCTGCGCGAGAAGGGCAGCAGAATGCCGTACTGGGCCCCGAGCCCCAAGGCGCCCATCAGTTGCTGGCCACCGGCGCCCTGTAGGCCCGAGGCCGATGACAGTACCGATAGCCCCATCTTGGTCGCCGTCTCGGTCGAGACTCGCTCATTGGCATGGCGCGCCAGCACGTGGGCAATCTCGTGGGCCACCACGGCCGCCAGCTGGTCCTGGTTCTCGGCGACCTCGAGCAGGCCGGTGTTGACGCCCATGTAACCGCCCGGCAGGGCGAAGGCGTTGGCCTGTTCCGATTCGAACACGCGAATCTGCCAGTTCTGGTCGCGTTGATTGTCGGGAAGCTCCGCTACCAGAGCATCGGCCACGCACTGGGCATAACGCTGCGCGGCGGCGTTGGCCGCGGGCAGGTCCTGCTGATACTGCTCGAACGCCTGGGCGCCCATTTGATTAAGCTGGGCGTCGGACACCAGGGTCAGCTGCGAGCGGCCGGTCGGTGAGGTCGTGCAGGCGGCCAGCGTCAAACTGAGGGTGCCGATGGCGAGGTAATGCGTCCAGCGCATGGGGTGATTCCTCCGTTGCCCAGGCACCTGATGATGCTGGACGTGTCATGAAAGGTCGCTACAAGATACCCCGACCACTTGTCGGGTCAACACCGTTCTGCCATATCGACAGCTGAGGAGATAGTTATGGATGCGGAGCTCTCGCGCCGCCTGCTGGCACTGCTGGATCACGTCGAGCACTGGTTACCGCCCACCCCGGTGGCGGTGGACTGGGAACGTGATGTGGCTGCCCTGTGGCAACGCCATCCGCTGGGCGGTCGTCTGGTGCCCGTGCCGCCGCGCGATGCGCTGAGCCTCAATGATCTGCTCGGCATCGAGCGTCAGAAGCGCGCACTGATCGATAATACCCGGGCCTTTCTGCAGGGCCACCCGGCCAATCATGCCCTGTTGTGGGGGTCGCGAGGTAGCGGCAAGTCGTCGCTGGTGCGTGCGCTGCTCAACAGCCTGGCCGCCGAGGGGCTGCGTCTGGTCCAGG
The DNA here is from genome assembly GCF_900116705.1 of Halomonas korlensis. GTDB lineage: Bacteria > Pseudomonadota > Gammaproteobacteria > Pseudomonadales > Halomonadaceae > Halomonas > Halomonas korlensis. The sequence goes on from NZ_FPBP01000006.1 coordinate 93,836, forward strand.
TGGACCGCCACGACCTGGCCGGCTTGCCGACGCTGGTGGAGCAGCTGCGCCATCAGCCGCACCCCTTCGTGGTGTATTGCGACGATCTGTCCTTCGAGGGCCATGACGACGCCTACAAGGCGCTCAAGAGCGTCCTCGACGGCACCTTGACCGGCCCGCCGCCCAATGTGCTGCTCTACGCCACCTCGAACCGCCGGCACCTGCTGCCGGAGTCGATGAGCGACAACGAGGGCTCGCGGCTGGTGGGCGACGAACTGCATCACGGCGACGCCGTGGAAGAGAAGATCTCCCTGTCGGACCGCTTCGGGCTCTGGCTCGGCTTTCGCCCCTTCAATCAGGAAACCTACCTGGAAACCTGTCGACATTGGGTCGGCCACTTGGGCCACGCCGATGACTGGGATGCCGAGGCCAGTGACGCGGCGGTGCGTTTCGCGACCCTGCGTGGTGGGCGCAGTGGCCGCGTGGCCTGGCAGTTCGCCTGCCAGTGGGTCGGCGCGCGGCGCCTCGATACCGAGCGCTGAGCCTCCAGCGGCCTGTCTTGTTTACCGGCAGGCCGCAACAAGCTCAGCGTTAACGCGGACCGGCAGGTCGGAACAGTCCTCAACGGCGGCTCTTGCGCGCCTCGCGGGTGCGGCCGAGTTCGCGCTTCTTGGCCTTTTCCTTGTCGCTGGCGCCGGCCATCGCATCGAAGGGGTTCTTGCCCGAGCGAAACTCGAAACGCATGGGTGTGCCGCGCACCTTGAGCACCTTGCGAAAGGTATTGGTCAGGTAGCGGCGATAGGACTCCGGCAGCGAGCCGGTCTGGTTGCCGTGGACCACGATGATCGGCGGGTTACTGCCGCCCTGGTGGGCCATGCGCAGCTTGATGCGCCGGCCGTGCACCAGCGGCGGCTGATGCTGGGTCACGGCGTCCTGAAGGATGTTGGTCAGGCGGTTGGTCGTCCAGTGGCTGTTGGCCGAGTCAAAGGCGCGCTCGATGGAAGGATAGAGATCCCCGACGCCGGTGCCGTGCAGGGCCGAGATGAAGTGCATCTCGGCGTAGTCGGCGAAGCCCAGCCGCCGCTTGATCTCGGCGCGCATCTTGTCCTTGGCCTCGTGTTCCAGGCCGTCCCACTTGTTGACCGCCAGCACCAGCGCGCGGCCGGAGGTGAGCACGTAGTCGAGCAGGTGAAGGTCCTGTTCCACCAGCCCGGTGCGCGCATCGAGCACCATCACCGCGACGTGGCACTGCTTGATCGCTTCCAGCGTCTTGATGATCGAGAACTTCTCGGCGATCTGGCTGACGTTCTTGCGGCGCCGCACGCCGGCGGTATCGATGAGCACGTAGGGCTTGCCGCGCCGCTCGAAGGGGATCTCGATGGCGTCGCGCGTGGTGCCCGCCTCGTCGAAGACCACGACGCGCTCCTCGCCGAGCAGCCGGTTGACCAGGGTCGACTTGCCGACGTTGGGCCGGCCGATGACGCCGATGCGTATGCCCTTGGTACCGGTATCGGCCGGAATGCTCTCGTCGCGCGCGGGGAAGGGCTCGAGCACGATGTCGATCAGGCCGGTGACGTTGCGGCCGTGGGCGGCGGCAATGGGGTAGGGGTCGCCGATGCCCAGCGTCCAGAAGTCCGCCATGGCGCTGTGCTCTTCCAGGCCGTCGGTCTTGTTGACCACCAGCCAGGTCTTCTTCTGGTTGACGCGCAGGTGGTTGGCGATGGCCTCGTCGGCCACGTTGAGGCCGGCCCTGGCATCGACCATGAACAGCACGATATCGGCCTCGTCGATGGCCGCCAGCGACTGCTCGGCCATGGCGCCATCGATGCCCTCCTCGTCGCCGCTGATGCCGCCGGTATCGATCACCGTGTAGGCCTTGCCGCCCAACATGCCGTTGCCGTACTTACGGTCACGGGTGAGGCCCGGAAAGTCGGCCACGAGGGCGTCGCGGGTGCGGGTGAGCTGGTTGAACAGGGTCGACTTGCCCACATTGGGGCGGCCGACCAGGGCGATCACGGGTGTCATTCGGCGATATCCAGAGCCTCGAGGCTGCCGTCATTGGCCAGTGCGAAAATGCGCCGGCCCTCGGTGAGGGGGCGAACGCTGATCCCGGAGCGGTCGATCCGCTCGCGCCCGACGATCGCCCCGGTGGCAGGCTCGATCAGGTGCAGATAGCCTTCGAAGTCGCCGAACACCAGATGGTCGCCAGCGTAGGCAGGTGCGGTGAGCTTGCGTCCGGTCAGGTCGTCGTTGCGCCACACTTCATTACCATTAGCGGCGTTCACGGCCAGCACTTCACCCGATTCGTCAACGCTGAAAAGCGTATCGCCGACCAGTACCGGCGTCAGGTAGCTGGAGTAATCGCGTTGCCATAAGAGCTCGCCGCGCGTCGCGTCCAGTGCGACCAGTTTGCCATTATAGCTGGTCACGAACAGGCGGCCGTCCTGGGTCAGTACCGGCTGGGCGGCGAGATCGACCAACCGCTCAATGTCGCTGCGGCCCTGGGGCACGGCGATGCGCTGCTCGTTGAGCACCCGACCGTCGCGATTGTCGATCGTCACCAGGCGACCATTGGCGAAGCCGGCAAAGGTCACCGGGTCGATGACCTGGGGCGTGCCAGTGCCGCGCAGGGTCAGCGAAGGCCGGTTGGCGCTGTAGGTCCAGCGCTGCTGGCCGGTGGCGCGGTCCAGCGCGGTAACGCTGCCATCGATGCTCTGTACCACCAGCAACTGCTGGTTGGGCTGGGGTGCGGCCAGCACTTCGCTGGGCACACGGGCGCGCCAGTTGACGCTGCCATCGCGCTGGTCGATGGCCAGGACTTCACCGTTGCGAGTACCCAGGTAGACCTCACCGGCCATGGCGGTCAGGCCGCTGGATATGGGCACGTCCAGATCGGTCTCCCATGCCGTATCACCATTGTCGGCATCGAGTGCCATCAGCGTGCCGAACGCGTCGGCCGCGAAGACACGATCGCCGTCGCGTGCCGGGGCGATGGGGTAGGTGGCGCGGCTCAGGCCGTCGCCGACCTGCTCGTCCCAGACGCTGTCCAGGGCGGCGCTCTGTGCAAAGTCGCGCAGTTCCTTGGGCGGGTACTGGGGTTCCACCTTGCCGGCACAGCCGGCCAGCAAGGCGACGCTGGTGAGGGCGGCGATCAGGAGTGTCGGTTTCATAGCGTGGCCTCGTCGTGACCCAGGTTGTCGAGTTTGAGCTCTACGCCGTAGAGCGGCTGGTCGCGCTCCTGAGCAAGCGTCAGGGCTTCTTCCCACGCTTGACGCGCTGCGTCTTCCTGGCCCTGGGCGTAGTGAGCGTCGCCGCGTACGTTGGCCCGTTGGGCGGCCAGCGCCTCGGGTACGCCGGCCTCGAGGGTGGCGAGGGCGGCCTCGGCATCGCCCTCGGCGACCTGCAGGCGGCTCAGGCGCAGGCGAGCCAACCCCTGCAGGTAGTCGCGGCTGCTGGTGTCGATGACCGCTTCGAGGGCGTTTCGGGCGGCGGCAAGGTCGCTCTGTCCGACGGCGAGGCGGGCATCGATCAGCAAGGCCAGGTCGGCATAGAGGGTATCGCCGTGCTCGTCGGTGATCTCGGCGACCAGCTCGCTGGCGCGCGCGCGGGCCGACTCGTCGAGCTCTTCCTGACCGCTCAGCGAGAGCAGTTGCTGGTAGCGCATGGAAGCCGCCTCGGCCTGGTTGGCCTGGTAGTCCTGCCAGGCGTTCCAGCCGAACACACCGGCCGCCGCGAGCGCTACGCCTGCGATCAGCGAGGTGCCGTTCTGCTTCCACCACTGCTTGATCGCATCAAGCTGTTCTTCTTCGCTTCTCAGCTCCGCCACGGGCGGTCTCCTCATATTGGTCTGGAGAAATAGGGTCTGGCGATACAGGGGCTGAACGTCCAGCGCCGTGAGACGCCTGTCCGGACCTCCGGGTTTCAGGCATCAAGCGGAGGTGTCCGCCAGCAGAGCGCTCAGCGTGGTGGTCAAGTCGTCCTGGGCCAGGGTCAGCTGGTCGCGGTCCTCGCGCAGGAACTTGACGGTCGCCGTGCCCTTGGCCAGCTCGTCCTCGCCGAGCAGCAGGGCCAGCCGGGCGCCGCTCTTGTCGGCCTTCTTGATACGACTCTTGAAACTCCCGCCGCCGCAGTGAAGCTGCAGGGCCAACTCGGGCAGTTCGCCGCGCAGCCGTTCGCCGAGTAGCAGCGCCGGTTGGGTGGCGGTGTCGTCGATGGGCAGCAGGTAGAGGTCGAGCTCGCCGCGGGCGTCGTCGGGCACCACGTCTAGGGTCTCGAGCAGCAGGATCAACCGCTCGATGCCCATGGCGAAGCCCACTGCCGGCGTGGGCTTGCCGCCGAGCTGTTCCACCAGGCCGTCGTAGCGGCCGCCGGCGCACACCGTGCCCTGGCTGCCAAGGGCGGTGGTGGTCCACTCGAAGACGGTACGCCCGTAGTAGTCTAGCCCGCGTACCAGCCGCGGGTTGAGCACGTAGTCGATGCCGGCGGCGTTGAGCATGGCAGTCAGCGCCGCGAAGTGCTCACGGGATTCACTGTCGAGGTGATCGATCAGTTTCGGCGCCCCGGCCAGCATCTCGGCCATGGCAGGATTCTTGGCATCCAGAATGCGCAGCGGGTTGCTCGACAGCCGGCGACGCGAGTCCTCATCGAGCTGGTCGAAGTGCTGGTCGAAATAAGCCACCAGCCGCTCGCGGTAGGCGGCGCGCGCCTCGCTCGAGCCCAGGGAGTTGAGCTCCAGGGTGACATGCTCGAAGAGACCAAGCTGCTTCCAGAGCCGCGCCGAGAGCAGGATCAGCTCGGCATCGATGTCCGGGCCCTCGAGGCCGAAAGTCTCCACACCGATCTGGTGGAACTGGCGGTAGCGGCCCTTCTGGGGTCGCTCATGGCGAAACATCGGTCCCTGATACCACAGGCGCTGGGTCTGGTTGTGCAGCAGGCCATGCTCCATGGCGGCGCGCACGCAGCTCGCCGTGCCCTCCGGGCGCAGCGTGAGGCTGTCGCCGTTGCGGTCCTCGAAGGTATACATTTCCTTCTCGACGATGTCGGTGACCTCGCCGATCGAGCGCTTGAAGAGCGCCGTCTGCTCGACGATGGGCGTGCGAATCTCGTCGTAGCCGTAGCGCTGCATCAGGGTGCGCACCTGGCCCTCGAAGTATTGCCACAGCGTCGACTGTTCCGGCAACAGGTCGTTCATGCCACGAATGGCCTGGATCTTCTTGGTGCTCAATGCGTGCTCCTTGTCGTCACCCGCCTCACGTCTCGCGGGCGATCAGGTCCTGTTCGGCCTGCTGCTTCTCGCGGACCCTGTCGCGAATCAACCGCTCCAGGTCGTCGACCAGGTGGTCGTTGCGCAGCTTGGTGGCGGGCTTGCCGTCGAGGTAGACGAGGTTGGCGGGACTGCCGCCGGTGAGACCGATGTCGACCTCCTTGGCCTCGCCCGGGCCGTTGACCACGCAGCCGATCACGGACACGTCGAGCGGCGTCATGACGTCCTCGAGGCGCTCCTCCAGGGCGTTCATGGTGCCGATGACATCGAAGTTCTGGCGCGAGCAGCTGGGGCAGGCGATGAAGTTGATGCCCTTGCTGCGCAGGCGCAGGCTCTTGAGCATGTCGAAGCCGACCTTGATCTCCTCGACCGGGTCGGCGGCCAGCGACACACGGATGGTGTCGCCGATGCCGTCCATCAACAGCATGCCAAGCCCGATCGACGACTTGACGGTGCCCGAACGCAGCCCGCCGGCCTCGGTGATACCCAGGTGCAGGGGCTGTTCAATGCGGCTGGCCAGGTCGCGGTAGGCAGCTACGGCCATGAAGACATCGGAGGCCTTGACGCTGACCTTGAAGTCCGGGAAGTCGAGACGCTCCAGGTGGTCGATATGGCGCATGGCAGACTCGACCAGCGCGGCCGGGGTTGGCTCGCCGTACTTCTTCTGCAGATCCTTCTCCAGGGAGCCGGCGTTGACGCCGATGCGGATCGGGATGCCGTTGTCGCGCGCGGCGCTGACCACCGCTCGGACGCGCTCCTCACGGCCGATATTGCCGGGGTTGATGCGCAGGCAGTCGACGCCGAGCTCGGCGACGCGCAGGGCGATCTTGTAATCGAAGTGAATATCGGCGACCAGCGGCACCTCGACCTCGCGCTTGATGCGCCCGAAGGCCTCGGCGGCGTCCATGTCGGGCACCGAGACGCGCACGATGTCGGCGCCGGCCTTCTCGAGCTGGCGGATCTGGGCCACGGTGGCGGCGACGTCGAGGGTGTCGGTATTGGTCATGCTCTGCACGGAAATGGGGGCGTCGCCCCCGACCGGCACCTTGCCGACATGGATCTGACGTGACTTGCGACGGATGATGGGCGATTGGGAATGCATGGCGGCTAGATCATTCTCCCAGAGTGAAGCGGGCGACATTGTTGGCGCCGGCGCGCGTGCCGAGGTTCGTGCTCTCGCCGCGCCAGCGCATCTCGACGCCGGTGGCGTTGCCCACGGTCAGGCGGAAAGGGGGTTCGCCTTCGACGCGCGCCGTGGTGCCGGGTTCCTGCAGGCCCACGAAGACACGCTGATTGCTGGCGTCGAAGACCTCGGTCCAAGACTGTTCGTTGAAGGTCAGCTCGATGACGCGGCCACCATCGCCGGCAGCCTCGTCGGAGGTCGTGTCGTCGGCGCTGGCGGTGTCGGAATCGGCATCCGTCGACGCGGCGTTCGTTGTAACGGCGTCCGTTTCATCGGTAGCGGCGACCTCGGCGCCTGTTTCATCAGCGGCTGGGGCACCTTCACCGTTGGCGGCCACCGGCGCGTCGTCGGGCGAAGCGGCCTCGCTGTCGGTTTCCGGCGCGGCGACCAGGCCCAGCTCGCTCTCCTCCTGGGGCAGCGGCGGGAGAGAGTCAATATCGCCGCTTTCCGCCGGGACGCCGGCGTCGTCAGCCGTCTCCGGCGCGTCGCGCTCGGTGATCGCCGCGCTGCCGTCCATATTGTCGACCGATACCGGGTCGTTGTTGCTCACGTCGGGAACCTCGTTGCCGCCGCGGCTCTGCCACCACAACAATGTCAGGCCGATCAGGCCGGCGATCACCAGCAGGGTCACCAGCCGAAACAGCCAGGCGCCCAGCCGCGAAGGCGGCCGGGTGATGTGCACCGGGGTGACCTTCCGTTCCTCAGCATCTTCCCGGGCGAAACGGGCCCGATAGGCCTCCAGCACCGGACCATCGTCGATGCCCAGCAGATGAGCGTAGGCGCGCAGGTAGCCGCGACGATAGGTGGCAACGGGAATTTCCTCGTAGCTGTCGTTCTCGAGGCCCTGGATCACGGCCGGTCGCAGGTTCAAGGAGGCGGCGACCTCCTCGAGCGCCAGCCCCTGGGTCGCGCGCTCGCGTTTCAGCTGCTCACCCGGCGAGATCGTAACGGCCTCCTCGGGGAAATAGGTGTCGCTCATGGCTGAGCATCCTTCATCAGAAAACGGTGGTCAGGACCCGGCACGGCATCACTCCAGCTGGTCGGCATAGAAGCTGGCGGTGGCCGGGTCGCCGCGCTCCCGGGCAATGTCACGGGCCAGGCGCAGGGCATTCGCATTGGGGCCAGCCAGGCGCATGAACCCCTCCAGTTGCTGCTCGGCGCGGCCGAGATTGCCTTGCGCGAATTCGAGCTCGGCAAGCATCAGGTAGCTGCGCGCGCTGCGTGGGTCGATGGACTGCGCTCGGGCGAGGCTCTCGCGGGCGGCCTCGGGGTCGCCCAGTTCGCGCTGGCACTGGCCCAGGTTGGCGAAAAGCTGGGCCCGATTGTCGTATTGCGTATCCCGTGTGGCCTGCTTGAGCTGCTCGCAGGCCTCGCGTATGCGGTTGCGATCGAAGAGAAACGCGGCATAGTTGTTACGCGTGCGAGTGTACTCGGGGTCAGCCTCGATCGCCTTGCGAAACGTCGCGTCGGCGAGGTCTTCCTCGCCCTGGCGTTGATAGACGATAGCCATGGCCTGGAGTGCCTCGGCGTCGTCGGGGTCCACCGCCAGCGCACGGTCGAGGGCGTTCATGGCCCGCTGGATATTGCCGCGCTCCAGGTAGGCCACGCCCAGACGAGTGTAGGCTTCCGCCGGATTGCCCTCGCCGCCTCCGGGCTGGCTTGCCTGGCTCACGCAGCCGGCCAGCCACAGCGACGCCAGCAGGACGGCGATGAGGGCCTGCTGGCGTCCGAGCGAACGGGAGCGGCGGGTCATGGCATCCTCTTGGTCGTGGGCACTGGACGGCCGGAAAGGCGAACTGGACGCCGCGTTACCGGCAAAAAATGCCTGACCATCAAAGCGCCGAGTCCGGTTGAAGTCAAGCCAGCCTCCGCTCAGTCGGCATCGAGCTGGATCGACTGGATATAGCGTTCATGGCGACGCGTACGATCCTTGACGCGACCTACCAGCTGACCACAGGCAGCGTCGATGTCCTCGCCCCGGGTGGTGCGGATCTGTGCCGTGTAGCCCAGGTCGTAGAGCCACTGCTGGAAGCGCATCTGCTGATTGCGTGAAGGCGTCTCATAACCCGAGTGGGGGAAGGGATTGAACGGGATCAGGTTGATCTTGCACGGCAACTCCTTGAGCAGCGCGGCAAGCTGCTCGGCGTGCGCCTGCTGGTCATTGACGTCCTTGATCAGGGTGTACTCGATGGTGACCATGCGCGTGTCAGCGCACTTGGCGAGATAGCGATGACAGGCATCGAGCAGGCTGCGGATATTGTACTTGCGATTGAGCGGCACCAGTTCGCTGCGCAGCTCATCAGTGGCGGCGTGCAGCGAGATCGCCAGGCTGACGTCGAGTTCGTCGCCGAGCTTGTCGATCATCGGCACCACTCCGGAGGTGGAGAGCGTGACGCGGCGCTTGGACAGGCCATAACCGTCGTCGTCGAGCATCAGCTTCATGGCCGGCACGACGTTGTCGTAGTTCATCAGCGGCTCGCCCATGCCCATCATCACCACGTTGGTGACCGGCCGGTTGGCGGTGTCGCGGCGCGGCCCCACGCTGCGTTGCGCCACCCATACCTGGCCGATGATCTCGGCGGCGGTGAGGTTGCGCTGAAAACCTTGCTTGCCGGTGGAGCAGAAGCTGCAGTCCAGCGAACAGCCTACCTGCGAGGAAACGCACAGGGTACGGCGCTTGCCGTTGTCGGCGGGGATCAGCACGGTTTCCACATAACTGCCATCTTCCACTTCCAGTACCCACTTGCGGGTACCATCGCTGGAGCTGCCCTCGTAGACCACCCCGGGGCCACGCACCTCAGCGACCTCGGCCAGCCGCGCACGCAGCGTCTTGGAGAGGTTGGTCATGGCCGCGAAGTCGTCGCAGCCTTCGATGTGAATCCACTTCATCACCTGGGCAGCACGGAATTTCTTCTCGCCGATGGAGAGAAAGAAGGCTTCCATCTGCTGGCGCGACATGCCGAGCAGGTTGGTGAGGTGGGGAGCGGTCGTGGTTGTCATGGCAGTCAGCGTTCGGTGGGGCAGGGCGCGGGGGCGAACAGCCCCCGCTTGGGCGTCGATCAGCCGCGCGGGCAGATCTCGCTGTCCTGGAAGAAGTAGGCGATCTCGCGCTCGGCCGATTCCGGAGAGTCGGAACCGTGCACGGCGTTGGCATCGATGGTGTCGGCGAAGTCGGCGCGAATGGTGCCGGCCTCGGCTTCCTTGGGGTTGGTGGCCCCCATCAGGTCACGATTGGCGGCGATGGCGTTCTCGCCTTCGAGCACCTGGACCACCACCGGACCTGAGGTCATGAAGCCGACCAGATCCTGAAAGAAGGGGCGTTCCTTGTGCTCGGCATAGAAGCCTTCGGCCTGCGCCTGGCTAAGCTGCTGCATCTTGGCGGCCACAATCTTCAAGCCGGCTTTCTCGAAGCGGCTCTCGATTTCGCCGATCACGTTCTTGGCGACGGCGTCGGGCTTGATGATCGACAGGGTGCGCTGGTTAGCCATGGGCATATCTCCGGTTAAAATAGCGAGAGGTGTTGAATAGCACTGCGCCGCCCCGGTAGCTCCTGAATCGAGAGCGAGGGGCGGCGCGGCGAATCGAATAAAGCGGTCCGGCGTTCCGGCAGTGCGGCAAGCTCGCCGACAGGGCGGTGAGTATACCGCCCACAGGGGCGTTGAACAATCGTCGACCGATCCGCCCCACCTTCGCGAGTTCAGGCCGGCCGCGGCGTCGCCTGACGTCAGGCAGTGATCAGACGCTGAAGCTTTCCCCACAGCCGCACTGATCCTTGACGTTGGGGTTGTTGAAACGGAAGAAACGGTTCAGCCCTTCCGAGACATAGTCGACTTCGCTGCCGTCAAGCATTTCCAGGGCCTCGGGGGCGACGTAGACGGTCACGCCGTGATCCTCGAAGATCACGTCGTCGTTGGCGGCTTCGTCGGCGAAGTCGAGCACGTAGCTATAGCCGGAACAGCCGCTGGGCTTGACCGTGACCCGCAGGCCCAGGCCGTGGCCGCGTTCGTCGAGTACCCGGCGGATCTGGTCGGCGGCGGCGTTGGTGATCGAAAGATGCGCCATAATGGTTCTCCTGCTCGGGTGATGGGTCAGATAGCCCGGCGCCGCAGCCCGTCGAGGGCGTGGCGCAAGGCATTCAGTGCATGGTCGATATCGGCTGGGGTCGTGAAGCGCCCGAAGCTGAAACGCAATGAGGACAGCGCCAGCGCACGTGGGACTCCAATGCCCTTCAATACATAGGACGGCTCGACGCTCGCCGAGTTGCAGGCCGAGCCGGTCGAGAGCGCCACGTCGCGCAGTGCCATCAACAGCGACTCGCCATCCACGCCCTCGAAGGCAAGGTTAAGAATATTGGGCACCGCCACGTCTGTATCGGTATTGCGGTGGACACCGGGGTGATCCGCAAGGCCGGCCAGCAGGCGGTCGCGCAGCGCGACGATGCGGCGCTGGTCGGCCTCGCCCTCGGCGGCGGCCAGCGCAAAGGCCTCGCCCATGCCGGCGATCTGATGGGTGGCCAGGGTGCCGGAGCGCATGCCGCGCTCGTGTCCGCCGCCGTGGATCAGCGCTTCCACGCGGATGTCGGGGCTGCGCCTGACGTACAGGGCCCCGATGCCCTTGGGGCCATAGGCCTTGTGGCCGGACAGCGACATCAGGTCGATGCCGAGCGTACCAACCGCCAGCGGCGTGCGGCCCACCGCCTGGGCGGCATCGGTATGAAAGGCCGCGCCGCCCTGGTGAGCGATCTCGGCCAGCGCCGCCAGATCGTGGATACTGCCTAGTTCGTTGTTCACTGCCATCAGCGAGACCAGCACGGTGTCGCGGCGCATGGCCTCGCGCAGCTGGTCGGGCGTGACCCGTCCGTCGCGCCCCGGGGTCAGCCAGGTGACATCGAAGCCTTCGGCCTCGAGTGCCCTGGCGGTATCCACCACCGCCTTGTGTTCGATGATCGAGGTTACCAGATGCCGACCCCGGGCACGATTGGCGCGCATGAAGCCGATCAGCGCCAGGTTGTCGGCCTCGGTGGCGCCGCTGGTCCAGACGATCTCGCGTGGGTCGGCCCCGATCAGCTCGGCGACCTGGCGGCGGGCCATCTCCACCACCTGTTCCGCCTGCCAGCCCAGCATATGGCTGCGCGAGGCGGGATTGGCGAAGATGCCCTCCTGAGTCAGGTGACGACTCATGACCTCGGCGACGCGCGGGTCGACCGGCGTGGTGGCAGCGTAATCGAGGTAGACGGATGCGTTCATGGGCTCGGAATCGTCTCGGGTTGGCAGGCCGGCGTGCAGACCATCAGGGCGCCGAGGCCAGGATGCCGTCGTTGTCCAGGCGCCGACGCTGGCGGTTGGCGATCGTCTGCACCTCCTGGCGAACGGCCAGCTGCCCCAGCGTGATGCCGTCGAGGAAGCCGTGGATCTGCTCCGACAGTTCGCACCATAGATGGTGGGTCAGGCAGGTATCGCCCTGCTGACAGTCGGAGAGCCCGCCGCAGCGCGTGGAATCCACGGACTCGTCGACCGCATCGATCACCTGCGCCACCGAGATGCTCTCCGGCGCCATGGCGAGCAGGTAGCCTCCGCCGGGCCCGCGCACGCTTTCCACCAGCCGTGCGCGGCGCAGTCTCGCGAACAGCTGCTCGAGATAGGAGAGCGAAATCTCCTGGCGCCGCGAAATGTCGGCGAGGCTGATGGGTCCCGTCGCGGCGTTCACGGCCAGGTCGAGCATAGCGGTGACGGCGTAGCGTCCCTTGGTGGTCAGGCGCATGCCAGTGGGCACCTCGGCGTCGATATGGCGACTGATGAAGAAAGCGGCTTCTCACAGGCAGAAGACCGCACAAATTGTAGGGCTATTATGGGAAAGACCGAGTGTCGCGGTCAACCATTGCGCCGCCGGGGCTCGACGGACCGCTGGCTGGGCTCGTCCGCCTGCCGTGGGGCGTCGTGATCAGGTGGGGGGCAGCAGCTGTCGACATCGGCGAGGATATCGGCAAAGTCTTCGTCGCGCAGTTCAGGTAATTGGCCCTCACGGTAGCTCGCGTCGACCTTGCGCAGGGTGGTGCACATGCGCTCGATGCGCTCATCCACGGCATGCATGTGATCGAGCATGGCCTGGATCGAGCGGGCCACCGGGTCGGGCATGTCCTGACTGATGCCGTAGGCATCGAAGCCGAACTTCTCCTGCATGGCCTCACGCCTGGCCGGATCGATGTCCAGCTCTTCGGCCTGGTCCGGGTCGAGGCGCTGGACGACCTTGCCCGGGATACCGACCACCGTCGCCCCGGCGGGTACTTCCTTGGTGACCACGGCGTTGGAGCCGATCTTGGCCCCGGCGCCGACACTGAAGGGTCCGAGAATCTTGGCCCCGGCGCCGACAATCACGCCGTCCTCCAGCGTCGGGTGCCGCTTGCCCTTGTTCCAACTGGTGCCGCCCAGGGTCACGCCCTGATAGAGAGTTACATCGTCGCCCACCTCGGCGGTCTCGCCGATCACCACGCCCATGCCATGGTCGATGAAGAAGCGCCGCCCGATGACCGCGCCGGGGTGGATCTCGATGCCGGTCAGCCAGCGCGAGAAGGTCGAGAGGCTGCGCGCCAACCACTTCAGGTTCTTCTGCCACAGCCAGTGGGCGAGACGATGGATCAGCAGTGCGTGCAGCCCTGGGTAGTTGGTCAGGACTTCCAGGAAGTTGCGTGCCGCCGGGTCGCGGGTGAACACGCTGTTGATGTCCTCGCGCAGACGTTGAAACATGCGACGATCCTTGAGTGGCGGGGCAAAGAGGAGCGATTGGCCTGGCTTTCGCTCAGTATGGCTTTCGCGGCGGAATAATGGGCGCTAGAAGATACGTCTTAATAGTGGGGGCGCTGCGAGCCAGCTTCAAGCCGGCTCACTCATCTGTCTTCGGGCACCGGGTGCGTTGCTCGGTGGCGGTGAGAATGCCGCGCAGGATGTTGAGCTCCATGCGCTCGGGACGGGCCCGCAGGGTGAAGCGTCGCAGCCGGGCCATGAGCTGACGCGGGGTGGCCGGGTCGTGAAAGCCAATCGCGACAAGCGTGCGTTCCAGGTGCGCGAAATAGCGCTCGAGTTCCTGGTGATTCGCCAGCGCATGGGGCGTGGGCGCGGCGGCCTCGGGGGTGTCGTCGGTATCCCCCACTTGCTGCGCCAGCCAGACCAGCCGGCACTCGTAGGCCAGCACCTGGACCGCCGTCGCCAGGTTCAGCGAGCTGAAGTCAGGATTGGCGGGAATGTTGACGTGGGCGTGGCAGCGTTGCAGTTCGCTGTTGGAAAGCCCGCTATCCTCGCGCCCGAACACCAGGGCCACCCGGGCGCGCTCGTCGGCGAGTTCGGCGGGCAGCGACTCGGCAAGCTCGCGTGGCGTGGTCATCGGCCAGGGCAAGGTGCGCGAACGGGCGCTGGCGCCCACTACCAGGGTGCAGTCGGCCACCGCCTCTTCCAGCGTCGCCACCTGGCGGGCCGCATGGACGATATGATCGGCGCCCGAAGCGCGCGACACGGTATCGGCGCTGATCGGCTCGCAGCGCGGGGCGACCAGCGCCAGGTCCGCAAGCCCCATGTTGTGCATGGCGCGCGCGGTGCCGCCGATATTGCCGGGGTGGCTGGTGCCGATCAGGACGATGCGGATGCGCTCGAGCATGAGGGTGCCTTCAAGTCGAAGTGTCGAAACGATGGCGAGGGATTCTAGCATGTCGGCGAGACGCTTCGAATGGCGAAGCTTCTCGGCTTCTGCTAGGATTCGCGCCGATCCGTTCTTTAACACCACCGACGCCTAGGCCCGATCATGCATCCGATGGTCCAATTCGCGCTGCGCGCCTCACGCAGCGCCGCCGAACAGTTTCTGCGCATCCGCGAGAGAATCGAGAACTCCCACCAGGAGCACAATCTCGACCGTCTCCTCGAGGACGCCGCCCGCAATGCCGAGTCGCTGATCGCCCATCAGCTCTCCCGTGGCTATCCCCAGCACGGCGTGGTGGGTCGCTTCACCCCCCACCGTGACGGCGAAGGCGAGGGCCAGGACACCCTATGGAAGATCGAACCCTTCCATGGCTATTCCAACCTGACCGTGGCCGCGCCGTCTTTCGCGCTGTCGCTGGTCTGCCTGGTCAAGGGCCGTCCCGAGCATGCGGTGGTGATCTCCCCCTTCAGCGATGACGAATACCTGGCCAGCCGTGGACGGGGTGCTCAGCTCAACGGCAAGCGCATCCGCGTACCGCGCACCACGGCCGTCGGTGGTGCGCGCGTCGCCCTGGGCCTGCCCGAGACCTGGCTGCGCCCCCGGCACATGCCCGCCTACCTGACGCTGGCGCAGCAGCTCGGGCCGCAGATCGAAGTTCAGCGCGCCTCCGGCAGCGGCCTGCTCGACCTGGCCGACCTGGCCGCGGGCCGCGTCGATGCCGCCTTCGTGCTGGGCCTCGAGGAGCAGGACATGCACGTCGGCTCGCTGTTGCTCAAGGAGGCCGGGGCGCTGATGGGTACCCCCGACGGTCAGCCCGACATCAAGATCGAAGGGCAGCTGATGGCCGCCGGTCCACGGCTCTACAAGTCGCTGGTGCAGCAGCTCAAGCCGCATTTCTGAGGCGTTTCAGACGCAGTTCTGACGCATTTTGAGAGTTGCGGCTCCTCGACGCCTGACGCCGAAGCCACCACCGCCCCCGCAGCGTCGCTGCGAGGGCGGTGTCGTATTGGTGGACGACAGGTGCTGAGTCAGGCGCCCTGGTGCCGGCGTCCCTTGGTCCAGCGCTGCTTGGCGTACTTGCGCAGGTTGGCCACGTTGTCGGTCTCGTCGACGATGTCCTGACCGAGAATCGTCTCGATGACATCCTCCATGGTGATGAGCCCGACCCAGGTGCCCAGTTCGTCGTAGACGACACAGAGGTGCTGGCGGTCCAGCACCATCGAGGTGAAGATGTGCTCGACGTTGTCCTCGGCGTTCACCGACTTCACCGGATGCATGATCGACTTGAGCTCGGCCGTATCGTCCGCGTGGTAGGTGTCAGCCTTGTGCACATAGCCAAGGGCGTTCTCGCCGCCATCCATTACCGGGAAGCGGGTAAACGCCGAGCGTCCGAGCGCCTTGTCGAACTCGGCCACGGTCATCTGCGGCTTGACCGTCACGCAGACGGTGCGCGGGGTCATCGCCTCCTTCACTGGAATATCGTGCAGGTTGAGAATGTTGGTGATAACCCGGGTCTCGTCCGGGTCCAGCGACTTCTCCTCCAGGCCGATCTGTGCCAGCGCCTTGATTTCGCCGCGCATGTCGGTGTCCTGGCTATCCTTGCCGATACGGTTGGTGATTCGCTCGGAGAGCCAGATGAAGGGCTTGAGAATCCACACCATGCCATCCAGCGTCGGCGCGAGCATAGGCGACAATTGACGCCAGTAGCTGGCGCCGATGGTCTTGGGGATGATCTCCGAGAGAATCAGGATCAGCAGCGTCATCACTGCCGAGGCGGCCCCTAACCAGGCTTCGCCGAACACCACCGTGACTTGAGCCCCCACGCCGGTGGCCCCCACCGTGTGGGCGATGGTGTTGAGCGTAAGGATTGCCGCCAACGGCTGGTCGATATTCTGTTTCAGCTTGGCGAGCCGGGTATGCAGCGCGGGTCGGGTATCGCGCAGCCGGGCGATATAGCTTGGCGTCAGGGACAGCAGCGCCGCTTCGAGCAACGAGCAAACAAAGGAGACGCCGATAGATAACACGGCAAAGGCTACCAGCAGGATCATATTGCCTCGAGGGGGAATAAAGATGTAAGGGGCGATAACGACCCATGAATCATCGTCGATGAACTTGCCGTTGGCAAACTCGACGGGTCCATCATGATAGATGAGGCCGCCCTCAATCTCACCACGGCGGCGGTCAGGGCAGCTGCTCTTCCTTTTTTGTCCATTTCCTTCTTTACTCAAGAGAACCTCGTTCTCGCGGTTCAGATGCATGGTCACCAGTTGGGTTGAGCCCCCCGATGCCGAGCAGCGGGGTACGCTGTGTCGGCCCCATGAGACCGTGCCATCGAGCGCGATGCGAGTCGCTTCTTGTTTGATTCGGTTAAAAGAGGCATTCTAAATACCACTTAAATCCCGCACGTCATCCTGGAGGGTCGTATGCTGTCCCAGTCCACCATCGATACGGTCAAGAGCACCGCCCCGCTACTCGCAGATGAAGGGGAAAAAATCACCCGTTTGTTCTACGAAAAGCTGTTCAATCACCATCCCGAGCTCAAGAACATCTTCAACATGGCTAACCAGGCGAAGGGCGAGCAGGCGCGCGCCCTGGCCGATTCGGTGTTCGCCTATGCCAGTCATATCGATCAGCTGGAGGCCTTGGGGCCGGCGGTCAAGCGCATCGCGCACAAGCATGCCAGCCTTCAGGTGGCCCCGGAGCACTACCCCATCGTCGGCAAATATCTGCTGGAAGCGATTCGTGACCACCTTAAGCTGCACCACGACGATCCGGTGCTGACAGCGTGGGCAGAGGCCTACGAGGCCCTGGCGGCGATCTTCATCCAGACCGAGGAGGGGATCTACCAGGCGAACGAAGCCACGCCCGGCGGCTGGCGCGGCGATCGGGCCTTCATCATCGACAGGGCCGAACCCGAGACCGACGAGATCAAGTCCTTCTATCTGCGGCCGGAAGACGGCCAGCCGATCGCCGACTTCCGTCCCGGTCAGTACGTGGGAATCAAGACCCAGCCGCCGTCCTCGGAATTCGACGAGATCCGCCAGTACTCGCTATCCAGTGCCCCGGGGGATCCCTACTATCGTATTACCGTCAAGGCGGAGGCTACCGGCACCTCGGCCCCCGGCCAGGTCTCCAACTTCCTGCACGATGCCAATGTCGGCGACAGGGTCTGGCTGCGGCCGCCTACCGGTGATTTTGTCGTCGAAAAGCGTTCCGAGAGGCCGGTGTTGATCGGCGGGGGTATCGGCATCACGCCGCTGGTCAGCATGCTGCTCAATGCCGTGCAGCAAGGCTGGGAACTCGAGCATCTGGTGTTTATCCATTGCTGCCGCGACCGCTCGCACCATGTCATGCACGATGAGCTTCGCGCGCTGAGTGCGCAGAAGGGCTTCAAGTATTATGTCGCCTACGAGCAGGGGGAGGGGGCCGATCATCTCGGCTATCTGGATACGGACATCCTCGAGAAGTGGCTGCCCTTCGAGGGTCGTGGTGACGTTTATTTCTGTGGTCCCACCGCCTTCATGTCGGGCCTGAACATCCTGCTCAAGCGGATGGGCTACGGCGATGACCAACTCCATTACGAGATCTTCGGGCCGCGTATCCGCTTCAGCGAGGCCTCCTGACATTAGCCATTAGCAAAGCCCTGGTGTCAGCGAGGCCGCCTGGCAATTGTCGGCATGAAATGAAGACGCCACCCGGCTTGCCGGGTGGCGTCTTTCCATGAGTGAGCGCTACCTGCTGGTGGCGCAGCGCAGGCGTCAGGGCAGCTGTTCTTCCTCGTCGTCCGCCTCCTTTTTCGGCGGGATCAAGTCCTCGCGGTCTAGATGCACGGTCAACAGCAGGGCTGAGGCCACGTAGATGGACGAGAAGGTACCGACCACCACGCCGATGATCAGCGCGATCGCGAAGCCCTCGATCATGTCGCCACCCAGCAGCAGCAGCGCCAGGAGGACCAGCAGGGTGGTGCCGGAGGTCGCCAGGGTGCGCGACAGGGTCATGTTGATCGCTTCGTTGAAGATCGCCGGCATGTCGTCGATGCGTGACTTGCGGATGGTCTCGCGGATGCGGTCGTAGACCACGATGGTGTCGTTGAGCGAATAGCCGATCACCGCCAGCAAGGCCGCCAGCACCGTCAGGTCGAACTCCCACTGGAACAGCGCGAAGGCGCCGAGCACGATGATCACGTCATGCATGAGCGCGAGCAGTGCACCGATGGCGAACTTGTACTGGAAACGGAATGCCACGTAGAGCATCACCACGCCCAGGGCCACCAGCAGGCCCATGCCGCTCTGGTCGCGCAGCTGATCGCCCACCTGGGCGCCGACGAACTCGGCGCGCACCAGCTCCACCTGCTCGCCGGCATCGCGCAGCATGCTGACCACCTGCTCGCCGACATCGGGGTCGAAGGCCTGCTGCAGGCGAATCAGCACCTCGGTGGAGGCACCGAAGGTCTGCACCGAGACATCACGGAAGCCGGCATTTTCCAGCAACTGACGAACTGCATCCAGACTCGGCGCTGTCGCATATTGCACTTCGACAAGGGTGCCGCCGGTGAAGTCCAGACCGAGGTTGAGCGTCTGGAACAGCAGCGCGGCGAAGGCCACCAGCAACATCAGACCCGATACCGCGAAGGCGATGCGGCGCTTGCCCATGAAATCGAACTGTCGAGTCACGAGGGTTTTCATTACCACCTCTTATATCCAGAGCTTCTTGACCGGCTTGCCACCGTAGGTCAGGTTCACCATCGCCCGGGTCACCATCAGGGCGGTGAACAGCGAGGTGAGAATCCCGATGGACAGGGTCACCGCGAAGCCCTTGACCGGCCCGGTGCCGATCGAGAACAGGATCACCGCCACAAGCAGGGTGGTGATGTTGGCATCGACGATCGAGGTGAAGGCACGCTCGTAGCCGGCTTGAATCGCCTGCTGGACCGACAGGCCGGTGCGCAACTCCTCGCGTATTCGCTCGAAGATCAGCACGTTGGCGTCGACCGCCATGCCCAGCGTCAACACAATACCGGCGATGCCGGGCAGCGTCAGGGTCGCACCGAGCATCGACATGACCGCGATCAGCAGCGTCAGGTTGAGGCCGAGCGCGACCGTCGCGAACGCACCGAACACCTTGTAGCGCACCAGCATGAACGCCACGACCAGCAGCAGGCCGATCTGCACCGAGAGCAGGCCGCGCTCGATGTTCTCGGCGCCGAGGCTTGGCCCGATGGTGCGTTCCTGGGCGAAGTAGATCGGCGCGGCCAGCGAGCCCGAACGCAGCAGCAGCGCGAGTTCGGCGGCTTCGGTGGGCGAGTCCAGCCCGGTGATGCGAAAGCTGTTGCCCAGCGCGCTCTGGATGGTCGCCAGGCTGATGATCCCGCGCTCGGTATAGGTCTCGCGCTCGACGACCGGCTCGCCATCCTCCATCACCGTGCGGTCGCGGCTCTTGTGCTCGATGAACAGCACCGCCATGTTACGGCCGATGTTGGTGCGCGTGGCACGGTTCATCAGGGTGCCGCCGGTGCCGTCCAGATCGATGTTGACCTGGGGGCGACCGTTCTCGTCGAAGCTGTGATTGGCGCTGGAGACGCTGTCGCCGGTGATGATCACATCGCGCATCAGATCGGCGCTGCGCGATTCGTCGTTGCGAAAGGGAAAGCTCTGGGTCTCGTTGTCCGGCGTGTCGGGACGCGCCTCGAGGCGAAACTCCAGGTTGGCGGTCGCGCCCACGATGCGCTTGGCGGCGGTGGTATCCTGAACGCCGGGCAGCTCGACCACGATGCGATCCGGGCCCTGACGCTGGACCAGTGGCTCGGCCACCCCCAACTCGTTGACACGGTTGCGCAGGGTGGTGAGGTTCTGGTTGATGGCGTAGTCCTGCAGCTCATTCACCGCCTGATCGGTCATGGTCATCACCAGTCGGGCGCCGCGGTCCTCGCCCTCATTGGCGTAGTCGAAGTCGGGAAATTCGTGGCTGATCAGGCTGCGTGCCTGGCCGCGGTCCTCGGCATTGGTAAAGACCATGGAAATGGTGCGGTCGTCGATCTCGGTGTCACGATAGCGAATCCGCTCGCTGCGCAGCGTTTCGCGCATGGCGCTAGCGTTGACTTCGAGGCGTTGCTCGAGGGCGGCCGCCATGTCGACTTCGAGCAAGAAATGTACGCCACCGCGCAGGTCCAGGCCCAGGGTCATCGGCGAGGCGGAGAGGCCCTCGAGCCAGGAGGGCGTCGATTCGGCCAGGTTCAGGGCCACCACGAAGTCCTCGTCGAGGATCTCGGCGATACGGTCGCGGGCGTCGAGCTGGTCATCGTCATCTTCCAGACGCACCAGTAACCGGCCTTCCTCGGCATCCATGGCCTTGATAGCGATGTCCGCGTCTTCCAGCGCGGAGCGGATGCGTTCGACCTGGCGCTCGTCGATACGCGCGTCGCCCTGAGCGCTGCTGACCTGCACCGCTGGGTCCTGGGGAAAGAGGTTGGGCAGGGAGTAGATCAGGCCGGTAAGAAGGACAACGAGTATCAGCAGATACTTCCACAGGGGATAACGGTTAAGCATGCAAGGCCTGCCTTGTAGCTAGCGTGGTGCGCTCGCAGGGAATAGGGGCTCGAGACCATCCGCGGATGGTCTCGTTCCGGATTCGTGCACCGTCAGGGGGGCGCACGGCGTAGCCAGCGTGCGTCAGATGGACTTGATGGTGCCCTTGGGCAGCACTTGAGCAACGGCGGCTTTCTGCACACTGATTTCGGTGCCCTCGGCGATTTCCATGGTCAGGAACTCGCTGTCGTCGGAAACCTTGGTGATCCGGCCCAGCATGCCGCCGCCGATGACGACTTCGTCACCCTTGGAGAGGCTAGCGATCAGCTGTTTGTGCTGCTTGGCGCGCTTGGCCTGGGGACGCCACAGCAGAAAGTAGAAGATCGCGACGAAGCCGACCAGCATGACAATCTGAGCGATACCGCCGCCCGCGGCGCCCGCGTCCTGGGCCATGGCCGGTGAGATGAAGAAGTCCAGCATGAAGGTGTGTCTCCTGATGGTTTGACGGAAAGTGGCGTGAGAGGGCCAAGGTAGGCGCGACAGGAACGCGGTTCGTGTTCACGCCGGCCGGTGCCATCCAGGATGGCACCGGCTCTTAAATCAGTTCGGTGCGGGAGGAACCGGCAGCCCACGCTGCGCATAGAAGCCTTCCACGAAGTTGGCCAATGTACCCGCTTCAATGGCACCGCGCAAACCGGCCATAAGCCGCTGGTAATGGCGTAGATTGTGGACCGTGTTGAGCATCGAGCCGAGCATCTCCCCGCAACGCTCCAGGTGATGCAGATAACCGCGCGAAAAATGCTGACAGGTATAACAGTCGCAGCCGGCCTCCAGCGGCCGGGTGTCGTGGCGGTGCTTGGCGTTGCGGATCTTCACGGTGCCATCGAAGGTGAACAGGTGCGCGTTGCGTGCGTTGCGGGTGGGCATCACGCAGTCGAACATGTCGATGCCGCGGCGCACGCCCTCCACCAGATCCTCGGGCTTGCCCACGCCCATCAAGTAGCGCGGATATTGTGCGGGCATCCAGTCGGGCAGGTAGTCCAATGTGGCGATCATCTCGTGCTTGGGCTCGCCGACCGACAGGCCGCCGATGGCCAGGCCATCGAAGCCGATCTCCAGCAGGCCCTCGAGCGAGCGGCGGCGCAGCTCGGGATACATGCCGCCCTGGATGATCCCGAACAGCGCCGAGGACGAGTCACCATGGGCCTCGCGGGAGCGCTTCGCCCAGCGCAGCGAGCGCTCCATCGACACCTCGGCCTCCTGCTCGGTGGCCGGGTAGGGCGTGCATTCGTCGAAGATCATCACCACGTCGGAGCCCAGCGCGCGCTGCACCGCCATGGATTCCTCGGGACCCATGAACACCTTGGCGCCGTCCACCGGCGAGCGGAAATGCACGCCCTGCTCCGTGATCTTGCGCGTCTCGCCGAGGGAAAAAACCTGGAAGCCACCGGAGTCGGTGAGGATCGGTTTCTGCCATTGTGCGAAATCGTGCAGGTCGCCGTGGGCCTCGATGACCTCGGTCCCGGGACGCAGCCACAGGTGAAAGGTGTTGCCGAGAATGATCTCGGCCCCGATCTCCTCCACCGCGGCGGGCGTCATGCCCTTGACCGTGCCGTAGGTACCCACCGGCATGAAGGCCGGCGTCTCTACGCTGCCACGGGGAAAGGTCAGGCGGCCGCGACGGGCACGCCCATCGCTTGCCAGGTGTTCGAAGGTCATGAAGCTTTCGTCACGCATGTATGTCTCGTGTCAGGAACGCTGGCGGGTTAGGAACATCGCATCGCCGTAGCTGAAGAAGGCGTAGCGTTCGGTCACGGCTTCGCGGTAGGCCACCATCGTGGTCTCGAAGCCGATGAAGGACGCCACCAGCATCATCAGGGTCGATTCCGGCAGGTGGAAGTTGGTCACCAGCGCATCGACGCAGCGCCACGCGTAGCCTGGATAGATGAAGATATCGGTCTCGCCGCGAAGGGGGGCGATGTCACCGCTGTCGCTCATCAGGCAGGCGCTTTCCAGGCAGCGCACGCTGGTCGTGCCGACGGCCACCACCCGACGTCCCGCCGCCTGGGTGGCGCGCACCTGCTCGCAGGCTTTCTCGTCGACCTCGATCCATTCGCTGTGCATCTGATGCTCGCGGATATCGTCGACGCGCATTGGCTGGAAGGTGCCGGCCCCCACGTGGAGGGTGACGAAGGCGCTATTGACGCCCTTGGCGGCGAGCGCCTCGAGCAGCGGTTCGTCGAAGTGCAGCCCCGCCGTGGGGGCGGCCACGGCGCCGTCGCGGCGGGCGTAGACGGTCTGGTAGCGCTCGCGGTCGGCAAGCTCGTCGGCTCGGTCGATGTAAGGCGGAAGCGGCATGTGGCCGTATCGCTCCAGCAGCTCGATCAGCGGTGTCTCGCCGAAAAAGCGCAGCTCGAACAGCGCATCGCGGCGGCCTTCGACCACGGCGAGAACGTCGCCCTCGAAGCGGATCTCGGTGCCTGGCTTCGGCGTCTTGCTGCTGCGCAGGTGGGCCAGGCCGCGATGGGCGTCCAGAGGGCGCTCGAGCAGCATCTCGACCTTACCTCCGCTGGCCTTGTGCCCGTGCAGCCGGGCCGGGATCACGCGAGTATCGTTGAACACCAGCAGGTCGCCGGGCTCGAGCAGCTCGAGCAGGTCGGTGAAGCGGCGATGCGCCAGGGCACCGCGCTCGCCCTCGACGCACAGCAGGCGGCAGTCACTGCGCTGCTGCGAGGGGTAACGGGCGATCAGCTCGTCGGGGAGATCGAAGTGAAAATCGGCACGCTGCATGAGAGGCGTTTCGGTCCGGTTGAGAAGATTGAGTTTGCAGCCGGGTCGCATGGCGATGAGCGGCGAAAGCCGGCAAGGATACCGTCTCAGGCCGATGAAGTCAGCCGAACGATTGACCTGGCACGCGTGCCACGTATAATGCGTTCGCGCTGCCGGCGTGGCGGAATTGGTAGACGCAGCGGATTCAAAATCCGCCGCTGGAGACAGTGTGTCGGTTCGAGTCCGACCGCCGGCACCATTAAAAATCAAGCTCTTAGCGGTTCCTTCCGAGCTTGATTCCTTGCGTTTTTTCTAACGTGGCAACCGAGAGCCCACCAATTTTTGGGCAGTTTTCCCGTGTCCGCTTGGTTTTCAGGTGCGGCGTGGCTACCTCACCGCTGTCCAGGATGCTTCGTCATTTCCCTCAACCCTTATTGACGGTTATAGTTGGTTTTCCGCATGTTTCATCGTCTCTCAGCGAGACGTGCTCTGCTAAATGGATGTGCCATGCGGGCAGACAAACTCGGAGATGAGAGAAGCCGCGTAAGACGCTCAAGCAGATGGGAACGGATACAGAATAACCAAACAAGTCGTGGATAGATGGTATCTGGGAGGTAGGGGTTAGAATTAGAGGATGGGATGATGGGTATTCAAGACAGGGATTATTACTGGAGGAAATCAGGGAGAAGAGAGCCTCGGTTTAAGAAGGTCAATGGTGCGTGGGTAAGAGTTGAGAAGAATAATAGGCCAAGAATAAAGAGGCTAAACAATAAAGCGACTATTAAGTTGGTTGTTGTGGGTATTTTAGTTATTGGTGCATTATTTTTTGCCGTATTGAGTTACCTTGGTTATAGCTAATAGTTTGGGGTCTATAAATTATAAATACAAATAGTGCTTTAGACTTCAGAGAAGAGGATGTATGAAGTTTTCGAAAACGTATGGCGTTAAAAGCGAAAGGTATGTAGATTTTTATGACGCAAAATATATGCTTGTAACTTGTGGTGTATTTGTAAACCATGTTGAAGAAAAGGTAAGTTAAAACTACCTGTCAATTAAGTTATGTTTTATTACCTTGCCGTCACAGATAAGGGCGTAGTGATGGCCGCTAGAAAACCTTGGATTATACCAGCGAAATTGCTTGCATTCGTCTCTTTTAAGTCGCTGTGATGCATAGTTGTTGGGATAGCCAAGGATGGAAATGGTGTCGGTCTCGGACATGCCAACAGCGAGTTGGCCGCGCCCACGAGCCTTAACGATATTGTTACGCTTGTTGATGCGCTCCAGGTAGGTTAAGCCGTCAGAAGCAGCCATCTCGGATTGGGGCTTAGTGTTGGACCTAGAGCGTGAGCGTAACGGCCGGGTATGCGCAGCAGGTGGCTGGTAAGTCGTGAGGGAGTCCTGACTGACTCGGGTCGAATTCTCACCGCAGGGGCTATCCTGGAAGATCGTTCGACCGTCGACATCACATCGATACACCTGAGCCTGGGCGGCAAGCGGGAGAAGCAGCAGCGCAGCCAGAAGTCGTTTCATTGCCCCTAATTCCTGTGTTTTTTAGCTATATTACTAATATACTTTATCAAGTACCAGTGTCCACAAGTTGACGACAAAAACGCAGGTAAAGGCGGATAGAGGCAATGCGGAGCTTCGTAAGCTGTTGCTAGGAAAGCCAAAGGCAAAAAATGGCATGATGCCGCCTCGATTCAAAATCCGCCGCTGGAGACAGTGTGTCGGTTCGAGTCCGACCGCCGGCACCATTAAAAATCAAGCTCTTAGCGGTTCCTTCCAAGCTTGATTCCTTGTGATGAACCTTCTAGGGGTGTTTCCTATCTGGTGAAACTGGACTGATGGCGCGGGCCGGAGGGTTCGGTGCTATCGGGTCAGTCTATGGTGGTGTCCCGGAAAGCGGCATTGATCAGGCAGTAAAGGCCGTAGCTGAATAGCCCCAGGGCGACTGCACCCAGTAACCAGGGGCCAAAGGGTTGTGCGGCAAGTACGTTCAGGGCGCCACCCAATCCTTCCGCCTGATTGGGGTCGGCATGCCAGGCCGCAAGGCATAGCAACCCGCCGATGATTTGAAAGACCAGACCGCGTGCCGTTAACCCCCAGCGGGTGACGACTTCCGCCAGGCGTCGTAATGTCGTGCTCATATCCTTGCGATACCAGTTGTCGAGATAGCTGCGCTTGTAGGCACGCACAAATTGCCGGAACCCGACGCCGATCAGCACGAGCCCGACAAGGGCGATGAGATAGATGCCTCCCTGATGCCCCATCAACTGCGCGGTACGATCCTCTGGTGAGCTGTTGCCGGAGGACATCGCCAGGCTACTCAGCAGGTCGACACAATAGACCCCAAGGCTTGCGTGCGTCAGGCTGCTGACCAAAAAGGCCAGGCGCGACACGATACCCTTGAGCCCCGCACCGAGATTTTCGGTATCCATCAATGCCTGGAGCAGACGCCACAAGGCATAGGCGAACAGGCCTACTCCCAACAAACCCAGCATGATATCGCCGAAAGGTTTCGTGATGAGCTGATTGATGGCCCCTTTCGAACCGACATTGTCGCCACCCAGACCCATGGCGGCCATGAAGGCGAATCCTCCGATCAATAGATAGACGACGCCCTTGGCCACGTAACCCGCCCGCGCCGCCAAGCTAACGCCTTGTCGCAGTGAGGCTATGGGTCTTGTCATGCGTTTTCCTTTATGTTGATCAGGCCAAGCTGGTCACCACGACTGCCAGGGTGCCGCCTGTCAACATATAAGCGAACAGCGCCATTAACCCATCATCGGCGAGCAGGGCGAGGCCGAACAGGGTCAGCGCCAGGCCGGCGCCGTTGGCGGTGAAGGGCACGAACTCCATGGGGGGCATGGCCATGGCGATCAGCAGACAGGTCAGCGCCACGGGCAGGTGGGCCGGCGGGCGCGTCAATCGCGAGAGCCGCGGCTTGAGCAGGCGGTCGACCCAGCTCGCCGGACGCTTCATCCACCCCATGGCTTTTTGAAAGCGCTCCCGCGATACCTGGCGCGTCAGTAGCCAGCGGGGAAACCAGACGTGCTTGCGTCCGGCGAGCAGTTGACCGGCTGACAGCACCACTAGAGTGGCCATCAGCGTGGGCACGCCGGGAAGATCGCCAATCAGCGGGGCCAGGGTAATCAGCCCTGCGATCAGCAGGAACGGTGCGAAGGAGCGCTGGCCGACGCTATCGAGGATGGCCTCCAGGCTTACCCTTTCCTCGCCTTCCCCGGCATGCTGTATCTGTTCGAGCAGGGCCGTCAGATCGGTAGGCGGGACTTCCGGCTCCATCCCGGGAGAGTCATCGACCATTCGACCTCCGAGTGAAAAAGAGGATGCCGCCAAGCAGCATCAGCGCCGGGCCCACGAAGCCGACGGGACTGGCGCCCTGCCAACCAATAATGATCAGCAGTATGCCGAGGAATTCCAGGGCGAGGGCGAAGGTCCGAACCGTCATGGCAGCGTCTCTGTCAAGGTTTGCCGCATAGTGTAGCGTCATGCGCAAGCGGGCTGCAGCCCTGCGGGGCTGTCGCCTTGTCTGGGGATGGCGTAAGGTAGTGGTAACATAGTCCTTTGCCCGTTCACGGGCGGAGGGCTTTTTTCGTTGGTTACCCCGAAAGCGTGAAATCATCGTTGACGATGTTCAGGAGGTTCCATGGCAACGCGCCCCACCATCATTATCAACCGACTCGATGCCGATCGGTTGCAACGGCTCATTGACGAGGCCGACGACAAGGACCAGGCAGTGGCCCGCTCGCTGGAAGAGGAGCTGGCGCGCGGCGAAGTGATTGATCCGGAGCAGATCCCTGCAGACGTGGTGAGCATGTGCAGTCAGGTGCAGTTCACCGACCTGGAGCGTGACCGGCAGATCATTCGTACGCTGGTCTATCCCCATGCACTGGCCACCACCGAGGACGGTATCTCCGTGATGGCGCCCGTGGGCGCGGCCTTGCTCGGCCTGCGCATCGGCGACACCATCGACTGGCCGCTGCCTGGCGGGCGTGAGGTGCGGCTACGCATCGATGCCATTCTCTGGCAGCCCGAGCGGGAAGGGCAGTTCCACCGCTGAGTCTTTACCAACCTCGACGTCTGGAGCTGCCTGCATGCCCCTCTCGCTCTGGCTGTCGCTGGCCATGATCTGCGCCCTGGGCGCCATGTCGCCGGGACCGAGCCTGGCACTGGTGCTGCGTCACACCTTGGGTGGTGGTCGAGCGCCGGGCGTCACGGCGGCGCTGTCTCATGCGCTGGGCGTGGGCTTTTATGCCCTGCTCACCGTCTGGGGGCTGGGGGCGATGATCGTGCGCCTGCCCGGGGTATTTCAGGTCATCACCTGGCTCGGTGCCGCTTACCTGGCATGGCTGGGCATCAAAGCGCTGCGCGCCGGGCGAGCCGGTGCCTTCGCGGCGACGACGCTGACCACCACCCGACGCCAGGCGGCGCGTGAGGGCATGCTGGTGGCGCTGGGCAATCCCAAATTGATCCTGTTCTTCGTGGCCTTGCTCAGCCAGTTCGTGACGCCGGACATGCGTATGTCGGACCGGGCGATCATCGTGCTGACGGCGATGGTCATCGACGGCGGCTGGTACGTGCTGGTGGCGCTGAGTCTTTCCCACTCGCGGGTGTTGCCGTGGCTGCAGGCCCGGGCGCACTGGATCAATCGCATTACTGGCGTGCTGCTGCTGGCGCTGGCCACGCGGGTGATGATCGGCCCCCTGACCGGCCAGGAACTGGTTGGGTGATGATGTCGTCTAATTGATACAGAGATTGGCCATTGGCCACTCGTGCTGGTGCTATCCTCAAGGTGTCTTCTGTAGCGGAAATCGTGGTCGATGCACGATCCATTACACAGAACGCGAGCGCTGGTGCTGGAGACCGACCTGGAAGTCGCCGCCGAGCTTTCCCTGCAACTCCGCGTGCTTGGTATGGAAAGCTGTCATTTCTACCAGGCCGCGGCCCTACTGGAAGAAGTCGCCCTCTATCCGCCGCCGCTGGTGATCATGACGCTCGAGTTCGGTGAGCAGGACGGCATCGCCTTGCTGCATCGGCTCGCCGAGGCCGATTACCGGGGCCGCGTGCTGCTGATCAGCGGGGTGGAGCGCAAGGTGTCGCAGATCGCCGAGCGGGTGGGTCAGACGCTGGGCTTGCAGATGCTCGGTTCACTGGAAAAGCCCATGCGGCTGGCCGAGTTGCGCCAACGTCTCGGCCGGTGGCGTGCCGTCCGCGAGACGCCTCCCCGCCCCGAGACAGAGCCGGTAGTGAGCACGCAGGAGCTCGCAATAGCTCTCGCCGGCAATGAGCTGACGCTCTACTACCAGCCTCAGTACGAGCTCGCCAGCGACCGCCTGAGCGGCGTCGAGGCGCTGGTGCGCTGGGACCATCCGCGCCTGGGTCTGCTTGGCCCGGACAGCTTCCTGCCCCTGCTGACTCGTGCCCAGGGCAAGCGCCTCACTCGCTACGTGCTGAAGCGTGCACTGGACGATGCCGAGCAGTGGCGTGAAGAAGGGGTTGTGCTGTCGCTGTCGGTCAACGTGACCGCCGACGACCTGACGAGCCCCGATTTGCTGGACATGGCACGCCACGCGGTGCCCGACAGCCCACAGCTGGTGGTGCTGGAAATCACCGAGAGTGCCGCGATGGAAGACGAACTATTGGGCAGCGAAGTGGCGGCCCGGCTGCATCTTGGCGGGCTGGAAATGTCGGTGGACGATTTCGGCGTGGGCTTCTCGTCGCTGTCACGCTTGCAGGTGCTGCCGATCAGCGAGGTCAAGATCGACCGCAGTTTCGTCAGCCACTTGCATGAAAACCCCCAGGATTCGGCGATCGTCGAGGCAGTGGCGCTGCTCGGCCGGCGGCTGGGCATCCGCGTGGTGGCCGAGGGCATCGAGGAGCTGCGTATCCTGCCACTGCTGGAGCATTTCGGCTGCACGCACGTGCAGGGCTTCGGCCTGTCGCGACCGGTACCCGCGAACGCCATTCCCGCGCTGGCGCGGTATCAGTTGCCGATTCGCTCGAGGATGGCGGCAAGCGGCGCGTCGCTCGGCAATATGCCGTAGGCCGGACTCGCCTCGCTGCCGAGACGGGCGCGACAGAAGGTCTCGGCGACGGCATTCGGCGCGTGGTGTAACAGCAGCGCGGCCTGGGTACACTGCGCCAGGCGCTGAGCCAACCAGCGGGCGCGCGGTTCGAGGTCTTCCACTGGCTGGCCGAATTCGCGCTCCAGTTCATTGAGTGCGGCATCGAAATTCGCCTGTTGCCCCCGCGCCTTCCCCAGCAGCTGGCGCAGGGCGTCGAGCGCCTCGGGGTGACGCGCAAGCACCCGCAGCACATCCAGGCAGATCACGTTGCCCGAGCCTTCCCAGATCGAGTTGACCGGCGCTTCGCGGTAAAGACGCGCCAAAGGCAGCTCCTCGACATAGCCGATTCCGCCCAGGCACTCCATGGCCTCGGCCATGAAGCCCGGCCCGCGCTTGTTGTGCCAGTATTTGGCCAGCGCCGGCAGTAGCCTGGCCAGCGCGGCTTCGTCCTGCTCGCCACGGGCCGCGGCGTCGAAGGCGCGCGCGGTACGCATCACCAGCGCCAGGCCGGCTTCTACTTCCAGCGCCAGGTCGGCGATTACCCCGCGCATCAGTGGCTGGTCGGCCAGCGGTCGGCCGAAGGCGTGGCGCTGGCGGGCATGGCGCCATACCTCGTCCAGTGCCTGACGCATCATGCCCACCGGGGCGGTGGCGGTATCCAGGCGCGTCTGCTGGACCATTTCGAGCAGGGTGGCGATGCCGCGGCCCGGCTCGCCGATCGGTTCCGCCCAGGCGCCGCGATATTCGATCTCCGCCGAGGCATTGGCACGATTGCCGCACTTGTCCTTTAGGCGTTGCAGTTCGATGGGGTTGCGCTGGCCATCCGGCGTGAAGCGCGGGACCAGAAAACAGCCAAGTCCGGCATCGCTCCGGGCAAGCGTCAGGAAAGCATCGGACATCGGCGCGCTGCAGAACCACTTGTGGCCGATGAGTCGCCAGCCGTCGCTGTCCGGTTCGGCACGCGTGCTGATGGCCCGCAGATCGCTGCCGCCCTGCTTCTCGGTCATCGCCATGCCGAAGGTCAGGCCGCTCTTGTCGCTGGCGGGAATTGCGCGGGGGTCATAGTCCCAGGCCAGCAGCCCTGGCGCCCAGCGGGCATGCACGACGGTCGAATGGCGAAGCACCGGCATGGCAGCGTGGGTCATGGTGATCGGGCAGCAGAAGCCCGGTTCGGCCTGGGTGAGCAGGTAGAGCGCGGCGACGTGGGCCTGGTGGCCGCCGCAGCCCTCTTCCTGCCAGGCCACGGCGTGCCAGCCATGGTCGATGGCCAGGTGCATCAGCTCATGGTAGGCGGGGTGATAGCTCACTTCGTCGAGTCGCCGGCCATAAGCGTCGAAGGCCCTCAGCACCGGCGGGTGGCGGTCGGCTGCCTGGCCAAGTTCGCGCACGCGGGCGCTGCCGGCCTCCTCGCCGAGGGCGGCGAGTCGCTGGGCGACCCACTGCGGGGCGTCGCGGGCGAGCGCTTCCTGCAGGGGCAGGTCCGCTGCCAGCAGGTCGCGGTCGCCGCTGACATCGGGCTGGTTATCCACCTCATGCGTGCCCTGGCGTGAGCGGGGCGCCTGGTCGGCCATGGGGAAACCTCCGACGGTGGTGCGCTTGTCTGAGCATGGTCGGCGCTATCCCAACGGTCAACGTAGCCAGCGGTCAACGTGGCAAACCAACGTGGAGAGCGGGGCAGGAGACGCACTAGGTGACGTGCCAGGCGCGACTGGTTAGGCTGAAGGCCTTTTACCGGGAGGCTCTCATGACCGCCGACATCTCCTTGCCCGCGTCGCTGCCGCGCCCGCATATCGCCGATGAACGCATCCAGCTGGTGGACGCGCGCAATCGCCCCTGCGGCAGCGCCATGCGGGCGACGATGCGGCGTTTTCGGTGCTGGCATCGCGCCACCTATATCGTGGTGCGCAACCGGCGGGGCGAGCTCTGTGTGCAGCGACGCACCTTGACCAAGGAAGTCTTCCCCGGTGGCCTCGATCTGGCTGCTGGTGGCGTGGTGGGGGCTGGCGAAGCGGTGCACGTGGCGGCGCGCCGCGAGCTTGCCGAGGAGCTCGGCGTCAACCATGCCCCGCTGCGCCACGTGCTGGAATTCGTGCATGCCGAGGGCGGCCATCACATCTTCGGCAGCGTCTTTGTGGTCGAGCATGACGGGCCGCTCGTACTGCAGGCGGAAGAGGTGGCCGAGGCCTTCTGGCTGTCGCCGGAAGACGCCCTGGCGCTTGAAGGCGTGACGCCGGATACCCGCCAGGCCGTGATGGCGCTGGACGAGACCGGCGCTCTCGCGGTGGCGCCATGAATCGCCAGGCGAAGGGGGAGAGCACGTTGCGGCAGCAGAGCAGGGCGCGAGATGAGGATCCAGCACGGCTCGAGAGTCTGGCACCAGTAGTGGCCGCGCTCGAGGCGGTGGTGCTCGGCAAGCCGCATGAAGTACGCCTGGCGCTGTGCTGCCTGCTGTGTCGCGGGCATCTGTTGATCGAGGACCTGCCGGGACTCGGCAAGACCACGCTGGCCCAGGCGCTGGCGAGAGTCACCGGGCTGGACATGCAGCGCCTGCAGTTCACCAGCGACCTCCTGCCCGCCGACGTGCTGGGCGTTTCAGTGTTCGATCCCCGCGAGGTGTGCTTCCGCTTTCATCCCGGGCCGGTCTTCCACGGCTTGGTGCTGGCCGACGAGATCAACCGCGCCACCCCCAAGACCCAGAGCGCGCTGCTCGAGGCCATGGAGGAGGGCAAGGTGACGGTGGAAGGCGAGACCCGGGCGCTTCCCGACCCCTTCTTCGTCATCGCCACCCAGAACCCGCAAGAGCAGGCGGGCACGTTCGCCTTGCCGGAGTCGCAACTCGACCGCTTCCTGATGCGTCTGTCGCTGGGCTACCCCAACCCGGCGGCGGAGCGCGAGATACTGCGCGGCAATGCCGGCCGGGTGAAGCTCGAGTCGCTGCCGGCGCTGTTCAATGCCGAGCGCATGCGGGCCTGGCAAGCGCGGCTGGCCGGGGTTCATGTCGCCGAGGCGCTGCTCGATTACGTGCAGGCGCTGGCGGCGGCCAGCCGGGAACATCCCGAGCTGGCCTGGGGCCTCTCCACCCGCGGCGTGCTGGCGCTGCTTCAGGCCGCGCGGGGCTGGGCGTTGCTGGCGGGGCGCGACCATGTGCTGCCGGAGGATGTCCAGGCGGTCTGGGTGCCGGTCACCGGGCATCGCCTGAGCAGTGGCCCGCGCGAGGAAGGCGAGGCGCTGGCGCGCCATCTGCTCGCCCGCGTGTCGGTAATGTCGGGATGATGGCGTGGGCTTTTTATGTCGCGTAGTAAGGCGCGTACTGAGGCCCATGCCGGGACCGACGCGGCGCCCGGTAAGCGCCTGCGTCGGCGCCTGTTCCGCCGCCTGACGGCGCCAATGGCCAGACCGCTTCCCCAGCGCCGGCTGTTCCTGCTGCCGACCCGCTTCGGGCTGGGCTGGATGGTGCTGGTCGTGGTGCTGCTGCTGTTCGGGATCAATTACCAGAACAGCCTGGCCTACGGGCTGGCCTTCTGGCTGTTTGCCCTCGGCGCGGTGGCGTTGCTGCGCGGCTGGCGTAACCTGCTTGGTGTGAAGATGACACTGCGCCTGCCCCGCGAGGTGTTCGCCGGCGGCGAGGCGCGGCTCGGGGTGATTCTCGAGGCCAGCCGGCCGCGCACCGCCCTCGAGGTGCATGGCGCCGCTGCGATGGCTAGTGTCGACCTGCCCGACGGCCGTGGCGAGACCGTCCTGGCGTTGCCCGCTCCCCGGCGCGGTCGGCAGCGCCTGCCGATGCTGCGCTTGCAGAGTCGCTGGCCGCTGGGGCTGGTGCGCGTGGTGGCCTGGCTCGAAACCGCCGAGACGCTATGGGTCTATCCGCAGCCGCTGGAGCTCGAGGCCGCGCATTATCGTCAGGCGGGGCAGGGCCGCGAGGAGAGCGACTTCGCCGGGCTGCGCCGTGCAGTACCCGGCGACAGCCCCACGCGGCTGGCCTGGAAACAATGGAGCCGCACCGGCGTGCTGGCCGCCAAGACATTCCAAGCGCCGCCGCGCCAGCAGCTCTGGCTTGACTACGCTACCTGCCGGGGCGACCTCGAGCGCCGCCTGTCGGTGCTCTGCGCTCGCGTGCTGGCGCATCATCGCGCCGGCGACCGCTTCGGCCTACGCCTGCCGGGCTTGACCCTGCCCCAGGGTGAAGGCGCGAGCCAGCGCCGCGCCGCCCTCGACGCACTGGCCCGCTTCCCGCCGTCCGACGCCATCCGTCAGGGTTTGCCCACGTGATCGGGCGGCGTATCGAGTTGCGTGCCATTCCGGAGCCGGCGGTACTGGCCGACGGCCGGGCGCTGGGCAACGCCATGCTGCGCCAGCTGTTTATCGGCCAGTGCCTGATCCTGGCGCTGCACCTGGCGTGGATGCCGCTCTGGCTGATCGCGCTTGCCGCCGCCGTGGCGGGCCATCGCTACCTGCAGTTGTGCGGCCGCTTGCCGCGGGCGGGGCTCGTGCTGCGCCTGACGGCGGTGGCTGGGCTGCTGGCGGCGTTGTGGCTGGAGTACGGCATCCTGTATGGCATGCAGGGGCTGATCGGGCTGTTGATCGGGGTCTACCTGCTCAAGCTGCTCGAGACCCACGACCGCCGCGATGCCCGGGTGGTGGTGCTGATCGGCATGGTCGCGACCGCCTCGGCGTTTCTGCATGACCAGGGCATTCCCATGGCGGTGGGCGCCTTGCTGATGCTGGGCTGGCAGGTGCAATCGCTGGTCCGGCTGGCCGGGGCGGGCAGTGCGGCCAGCGCCTGGCGCGAGACGGCCTGGCTGCTGGGGCTTTCGGCGCCGCTGATGGTGGCGCTGTTCGTCGGCGTGCCGAGGCTCGGGCCGCTGTGGGCGATGCCGCAGCTGGACAGGGCCTCCACTGGGCTGACCGACGAGATCGCACCGGGCGACATCGCCGCGCTCTCGCGCAGCGACGCCCGCGCCTTCCGGGCGCGTTTCAGGGGGCGCGAGCCCACGGTCAGCGAGCGCTACTGGCGGGTCTACACGCTGACGCACTTCGATGGCGTGCGCTGGTCGCGGGTCACGCCCCAGGCGCTGTCGGCGACCCTGGCACGCCCCCTCGCGGATTTCATGCGCGAGGGGCGGCGTTCCCCCTGGCAGGACGAAAACGACCCGCCGCGCTTTACCGCCGAGCTGTTGCTCGAGCCCGACAGCCGTCCCTGGCGCCCCTCGCTGGGCACGCCGCTGGCCACCGACAGCCGCCAGCGTTATCTGGCCGACGGCACGCTGGAGGGACGCGCGCCGCTGTCGTCGCGCACTCTGCTGACGGTCGAAAGCAGCGGGCAGGCGCCGGCCCACGCCGACCCCGCCGGAGCGGCCTTTCATGCCATGCTGCCGCCGCGGGGCAACCCGCGCACCCGCGAACTCGCCGAGCGGCTGTGGCGCGAAAGCGGCGGTGATACACGTGTTTATCTCGGGCGGGTGATGGCGCGCTTCGGCGAGGCGCCGTTTCGCTACACACTCTCGCCCCCGCGGCTGGGTTCCCGCGATCGCGTCGACGAATTCCTCTTCGAGAGCCGCGCCGGCTACTGTACCCACTACGCCTCTGCCGCGGCGGTGATGGCCAGGGCGGTGGGCATTCCGGCGCGTATCGTGGCCGGCTTTCTGGGCGGCGAGCGACACCCGGATGGCCATTTTACGGTGCGCGACTACGATGCCCATGCCTGGGTCGAGGTGTGGCTCGAGGGTGGCTGGCAGCGCCTTGACCCAACCGCAGCGATCGCCCCTGAGCGCATCGAGCAGGGCCCCCAGGCAGTTCGCGATGGTCGGGAGCGATTCCTGGCCGATGCGCCTTTCTCGCCACTGCGCCTGCGCGAGCTGGGCTGGGCCAACCCGCTGCGATTGGCGTGGGAGCGGCTGGAATATCGCTGGCAGCGCGGTGTGATCGGCTATCAGCGCGGTGCCCGCGGCGAGCTCCTGGCGCGCCTGGCGAATGGTTGGCAGGCGGTTCGGGCCTGGCTCGTCGAGGTGGCATCGGGGCGGGGCCTGGCGGCGAGCCTGCTGGGTCTTATGAACATCGCAGCAGGCACGGTGGCAGCGGCGTGGCTGGGCAGGCGGATGTGGCGTCGCTGGCGGCTCGATCGTGACGCGCGGGCCCAGTTGCTGGCGCTCCAAGCCTGGCTGGAACGGCGCGGCCTCGAGTCGCTGCCGGGGGAGTCGCCGGCGAGCCACCTGCGGCGGCTGGCGCCCCGCGCCGGGGCGGCGGGTCCGGCACTCGAGGACTGCGCCCATCACGCCGAGCGGCTGCTTTATGCGCCGCTAGACGAGGCCGAACGCCGCCAGCGCCACCGCCAACTGGCCGTGCGTGTCGCCGAGGTGCAACGACGGCTGCGAAGGCGTCGGGCATGACGATGCATCGCCTCGGACTGGCGTCCGGCGCGACAGCGTGGCATCTTGAAGTAAAACGACTATGAAGGCGCGCGCATGTCCATTCACGATCACCAATGCCGCACCGCCCAGGGTGAACCCTTCAACTTCGGCGCGCTGCGCGGCCAGGTACTGCTCATCGTCAACGTCGCCAGCCGTTGCGGCTTTACCCCTCAGCTCAAGGACCTCGAGCGGCTCTATGTGCGCTATCGTGACCGTGGCTTCACCGTGCTGGGGTTCCCTTGCAATCAGTTCGCCCGCCAGTCGCCGGAGTCGGCGCTGGATTTCTGCGATTTCAGCGTGCGGGAGTACCGCGTCACGTTTCCGCTGATGGAAAAGGTCAAGGTCAACGGACCGGGCGCACATCCGCTGTTTGAAGAACTCAAGCGTGAGGCGCCGGGCGTGCTGGGTACCGGCATGATCAAGTGGAACTTTACCAAGTTTCTGGTTGGGCGCGACGGGCGGGTAATCCGCCGCTTCTCGCCGCGTGACGGCGAGCTGGAACTGCGCGAGGCGCTGGAGCTTGCCCTCGACGAGACTTGAGCGCCGGACTTCAGGGCATCTCGCCGCGTTCCACCATCAGGCGGGCCATCAGCTCGTTCCAGCGATGCCGGGTCATCATGGTGGTCAATCCCGAGAACAGCATCCAGCTCTTGCGACGCCAGCCCTTGAGGCGCAGGTTGTGGGCTACCAACTGCTTCATCAGCTTGTAGTCGTCGAAGGCTCGCCATTCCCCCGCCACCGACATCTGCTGGCGTGACAGCACCGGCGCGAGCTCCAGGCGAAACACCCATTCGAGTTGCTGCAGGGTAAGATCGTGACGCTGGATGACCGCGATCATGCGGGCGTAGTCGGTCTCTCGCGGTTCGCGTTCAAGCCATAGTGGGGCAAGGGCCAGCCAGAGATCGCCGCGTTCATCGACCAGGCGTTGAGCGTTCATCGGGGTCTCCTGCCGTTGGTGGATATCGTCTGTGTGTCTCGAGCGCAAGGGCGGACAGTGCGCTCGTCCCTCGCTAGAATGGCACG
The DNA here is from genome assembly GCF_900116705.1 of Halomonas korlensis. Taxonomy (GTDB): domain Bacteria; phylum Pseudomonadota; class Gammaproteobacteria; order Pseudomonadales; family Halomonadaceae; genus Halomonas; species Halomonas korlensis. Next base: position 130,756 of record NZ_FPBP01000006.1, read on the forward strand.
CACGCTCATGGTAAAGCATCGGAGCACGCCGAAACATTTGAACGGGCCGCCTGCGGCCCGATCCCCAATAGTGAGGTCTGTCGTGATCATCAAACCCAAGGTTCGCGGATTCATCTGCACCACCACCCACCCCGTCGGCTGCGAGAAGAACGTGCTCGAGCAGATCGAGGCGACCCGTGCCCGCGGCCTGGACAAGGCGCTGACTGACGAGCAACAGCGACCGAAGAAAGTGCTGGTGATCGGGGCCTCCAGCGGTTACGGCCTGGCGGCGCGCATCACCGCGGCCTTCGGTTATGGCGCCGATACCCTGGGGGTGTTCTTCGAAAAGCCCTCGACCGAGACCAAGCCCGGCACCGCCGGCTGGTACAACTCGGCGGCCTTCGACAAGTTTGCCAAGGCCGAGGGGCGCTACAGCAAGTCGATCAACGGCGACGCCTTCTCTCACGCGGCGCGCGACAAGGCCATCGAGCTGATCCAGCAGGATCTTGGCCAGATCGACCTGGTGGTCTACTCGCTGGCCTCGCCGGTGCGCAAACTGCCGGACAGCGGCGAGCTCAAGCGCTCGGCGCTCAAGCCGATCGGCGAAACCTACCGCGCCACGGCCATCGACACCAACAAGGACGCCATCATCGAGGCCGAGGTCGAGCCCGCCACCGAGCAGGAGATCGAGGACACCAAGGCGGTGATGGGCGGTGAGGACTGGGAGCTGTGGATCGATGCCCTGGACCGCGCCGGCGTGCTGGCGCCCGGCGCGCGCAGCGTGGCCTTCAGCTACATCGGCACCGAGATCACCTGGCCGATTTACTGGCACGGGGCGCTGGGCAAGGCCAAGGAAGACCTTGACCGCGCCGCCGGCGAGATCGACAAGCGCCTCTCGTCAAGCGGCGGGAGCGCCAACGTGGCGGTGCTCAAGTCGGTGGTGACCCAGGCCAGCGCGGCGATCCCGGTGATGCCGCTCTACATCGCCATGGTCTACAAGGTGATGAAGGAGAAGGGCCTGCACGAGGGCACCATTGACCAGCTCAACCGCCTGTTCGGCGAATGTCTCTATTCTCGCGAAGGACAGGGCAATGACTGCCGCACCGACGAGGCTCGCCGACTGCGCCTGGACGACTGGGAACTGCGCGACGATGTGCAGCAGGCCTGCAAGGACCTGTGGCCGAAGGTGACCACCGAGAACCTCTTTGCGATCACCGACTACGCGGGCTACAAGCACGACTTTCTCAAGCTGTTTGGCTTCGAGCGTGACGACGTGGACTACACGGCCGACGTGGACCCCCAGGTCGAATTCGATGTCGTAACCTTATAAGAGCCTGATCCGCTGCCACCGCTGAGAACAACGCTGGGGAGGTTGTGATGAATACCGAGGAAAGCAAGACGCAGAAGGAAGAGCTCAAGCATCTCAAGGAAGTGAAGGAGCCGGAAGACTTCGAGCATCCCGAACCCGATGCCCGCCAGCCGGAAGCCAAGGCGCCAGCCAAGGGGTTTCAGCGCGTACTGCCGATCGTGATCGCGGTGCTGGGGATTCTGATCGCCGCCCTGTTGATCTATGGCGTCGGCGACTGATCGGCGCCACCCCGTCGCAAGGCTCGCCGTTGACGCGGTATGTCGGCGTCGTGGTGCTGCCCGGCTTCTCGCTGCTGGCTCAGGCCTGTGCAACCGAGCCGCTGGCGGTTGCCAATCAGCTCGCCGATCGAGCGTTATATCGTCTCAGCACCTTCGCCCTCGATGAGCGGGCGGTGGCCAGCCAGTCCCGGCAGTGGCTGCTTCCCCAGGCGGGGATCGGCGAGGCGCTGGCCGGGGTCGACATGTTGTTGGTCTGCGCCCAGACGCCGTTGGCGCCAGGCGATCTGGACCGCCTGTCGGGATGGCTCAGGTGGTTGGCGGCGCGAGGCGTGGTGCTTGGCGGCATCGGGGGCGGCGTCGAGGTGCTGGCCAGGGCCGGTCTGCTGGAGGGCTATCGTGCCACGCTACCCTGGCAGCGCTTCGAGGCGGTGGCCCAGGCCTGTCCCCGCATCCATCTCTCCCGGCAGTTGTTCGAGATCGACCGCGACCGCCTGACCTGCGGCGGCGGCACGGCGGCCATGGACATGATGATGACGTTGATCGCCGCCCAGCAGGGCAGCTCCCTTGCCGAGCGAGTCTCCGAGCACTTCGTGCTGGAGCGGGTGCGCATGGGCGATGAGCCCCAGCAGGCCTCGCTGCGGGCAAGGCTCGGCCACGCCCCCGAGAGCCTGCTCGAGGCGGTGGCGCTCATGAAAGCCAATATCGAGGAGCCGCTCTCCACCCACGAACTCGGCGAGCATCTGGGTATCTCGCGACGCCAGCTGGAGCGGTTGTTCAAGAAGTATCTGCAGGCGGTACCCAGCCGCTATTATCTGAACCTGCGCCTGCAGCAGGCGCGACGGCTGTTGCGTGACAGCGACCTTCCGGCCGGCGAAATCGCGCTGGCCACGGGGTTTTCCTCGGCCGCGCATTTTTCCACGGCCTACCGCCACCATTTCGGGGTGTCGCCCCGGGAAGAGCGTTTGATGTAAGGGTTGGCCACCCTCGATGCCGCAACCCAAGGAGCGCACTTGAGCATCCTGAGACCCCATCTCTTCCTGCTGCTGGTGGTGATGATCTTTTCCGGCAACATCCTGGTCGGCAAGGCGCTTTCCGACCTGCCGCCCTTCACCATCTCGATGGGCCGGGTATTCATCGCCTTGGTGATCATGCTGCCGCTGGGCTGGCATCAGGCGCGTGATGGCTGGCCGGTATTCCGGCGGCATTGGCGGCCCCTGCTGGGGCTGGCGCTATCGGGGGTGGCGTTCTTCAATGCGCTGATCTACGCCGCACTGTCCTTTACCTCGCCGACCAACGTCGCGATCCTTGAATCGCTGATTCCCGTGGTGACTCTGCTGCTCAGTGTGCTGCTGCTGGGAGAGCGCTATCGCCTGCTGCAGTGGGCGGGCGTGGTGCTGTCGCTTTGCGGTGCGGTGGTGGTGATCGCGGCGGGAGAGGGCGCTGCGGCAGTACCGGGCGGCATCAATCCTGGCGATCTGATCATGCTGCTGGCGGTGCTGGTCTGGGTGGGGTACTCGCTGCTGGTCAAGGAGCATATGGCGCGCTTCCCGCGCTACGGCAGCCTGCTGGTGATGCTGGCCATCGCCAATCTGGCGCTGGCGCCCATCGCCTTGTTGGAAGGCGCCTGGCAGGTATTGCCGCGGCTCGAGGCCGCCGAGCTTGCCGGCCTGGCGTATCTGGGCATCTTTCCGTCGGTCGTGGCGCTGCTGCTCTACAACAGTGCCCTGGCCGACATCGGCCCTTCCCGCGCCGCGGTCTACCTCAATCTGTTGCCGGTGTTCACCATGCTCGGCGCCTGGTGGTGGCTGGGTGATCGCATCCTGCCGGTGCAGGTGATCGGCAGCCTGGTGGTGATCGTCGGTGTCTGGTGCACCATCTTGCCGCGTCGGGCGAGACCCTCAAGGGCGACGCGCCAGCAGGGCGCGGACCAGTGAGCCCATCAGCACCGGAGTGTCCTGCTCGATGACGAAGCCGGCGCCCTCGAGGAGCGGTCGCGCCTGGCGCGTGATATCGGTGGCGATGGCCGACGTGACGGCATTGAAGCCGCGGCGAAGCGGCCCCGAAGGGCGGTCGTCGGCCTGGAACTTGTCCATCACGCACAGCTGGCCGCCGGGTTTCAACACCCGTCGCGCCTCGGCGAGGCCCTGGGCGGGGTCGGGCATGACCGCGAGGATCAGGTGCATGACCACCACGTCGAAGTAGCCGTCGGGAAAGTCGAGGCGTTCGGCGTCCATCGGTTCGGCCTGAACGTCCATGCCCAGCGCCTCGGCGCGCTGCACAAGGCGCTTGACCATCGCCGGGGCGAGATCCGTGGCGTGTATCTCCACGTCCCGCGGCAGCCAGGGCAGGTCGAGCCCGGTGCCGGCGCCCACCAGCAGCACGCGCATGCCGGGTTGCCAGTGCACCTGTTCCAGCGCGAGGCGCCGGGGCCGCCGGAAGGCACGTTCGGCCACGGTATCGTAGAGCGGGGCGTAGAGCGTGTAGCGCAGGCGATTCCAGCCGGTGGTGTTGATCATGCGAACTCCTTGCGGCATCGGCGGGGCTTTACCCTAGCCTACGCCATCGGCGATGGTGACAGGGGGCGTCTCGCTACCTACTGGTGGTTGGGGTTGCCTTCTGAAGTTGCCTTCTAGAGTTCTCTTTTTGACAAGTCGCCGTCCCATTGCTGAAAGCGCTTGGGTAAACCAGTGCTTATACTCGACCCTGATCTTCTGCGATTTGTTTTTTTACCGTTTGCCGATGCCGTTTTCCTGCCGATGGAGTGCCTTCCCCCATGAGCCAGACCCCGACCCGCGCCGACTTCGACCAGTACATGCTGCCCAACTACGCCCCCCAGCAGACCATTCCGGTGCGCGGCGAGGGCAGCCGGCTATGGGACCAGGCCGGGCGCGAGTACATCGACTTTGCCGGCGGCATCGCGGTCAATTCCCTCGGCCACTGCCATCCGGTGCTGGTCGAGGCGCTCATCACGCAAGCGAACAAGCTTTGGCATCTCTCCAACGTCTATACCAATGAGCCGGCACTCAAGCTCGCGCGCGCCCTGGTCGAGCGCACCTTCGCTGACAAGGCGTACCTGTGCTCGTCCGGCGGCGAGGCCAACGAGGCGGCGCTCAAGCTGGCGCGGCGCTGGGCCCATGACCATCACGGCGCCCAGAAGGATCGCATCGTCTCCTTCTCGCACTCCTTTCACGGCCGCACCTTCTTTACCGTCAGCGTCGGCGGTCAGCCCAAGTACTCCCAGGGGTTCGGGCCGGTCCCCGGCGGCATCGTGCACGGCGAGTTCAACAGCCTCGACAGCGTACGCGAGCTGATCGACGACCGGACCTGCGCGGTGATCGTCGAGCCGATGCAGGGCGAGGGCGGGATCATTCCGGCCACCCCGGCGTTTCTGGCCGGCCTGCGCGAGATGTGCGACAGCGTCGACGCGCTGCTGATCTTCGACGAAGTACAGACCGGGGTGGGCCGCAGCGGTGCGTTCTTCGCCTACATGGAATACGGCGTGACGCCGGACATTCTCACCAGTGCCAAGTCGCTGGGCGGCGGCTTTCCGGTGGGCGCCATGCTCACCACCGACCGCGTCGCCCCGGCCATGGCTGTCGGTAGCCACGGCTCCACCTATGGCGGCAACGCCCTGGCCTCCGCCGTGGCGCTGGCGGCGGTCGAGTTCATCGACACGCCCGAGGTGCTGGCGGGGGTCAGGGCGCGTCACGAATGCTTTCGCGAGCACCTCGAGGCCATCAATCGCCAGCATGGGGTGTTCCGCGAGATCCGCGGCATGGGGCTGCTGATCGGCGCCGAGATGGCTCCCGAGTACGCGGGACGCGCCAAGGAGATCCTGCCGCTGGCCATCGAGGAGGGGCTGATGGCGCTGATCGCGGGACCCAACGTGCTGCGCATGGCGCCCTCGCTGGTGATTCCGGAGGCCGATATCGACGAGGGCATGGTGCGCCTGGAGCGCGCCGTGGCCAGGCTGGTGGCGGGGCGGTGAGTCAGTTCGCCGAGACCGACAACGACGTTTGCTGCGGAGGTCATGCCATGCTGGTTGTACGTCCCGTCCGTTCGGCGGACCTGCCGGCCCTCGAGCGACTGGCGAGCAGCGCCTCGCCGCGGCTGACCAACCTGCCGGCGCACCGCGACCGCCTGGAGGAGCGCATCGCGCGCTCCCGGCTGGCGTTTTCCCGCGAGGTGGAGTTTCCCGGCGACGAGCACTACACCTTCGTGCTCGAGGACCTGCAGCGCGACGCGGTGGTGGGAACCGCCACCATCCGCGCCCAGGCGGGCTCGCGCGAGGCCTACTACACCTATCGCCAGGAAACGCTGATCCACGCCTCGCAACAGCTCAACGTGCGCCGCGAGGTGCCGACGCTGTCGCTGTCCCATGAGGTGTCCGAGGCGAGCCAGCTCTGCGCGTTCTCGCTGGATGCCCGCTACCAGGGCACCAGCGCTGAGAGCCTGCTGCGTCGAGCGCGGCTGATGTTCATCGCCCAGTACCCGGAGCGCTTCGCCGAGATCCTGGCCATGGCGTTTCCGGGTTACCTGGACGAACAGGGCGAGTCGCCGTTCTGGAACAGCGTGGGCCGGCATTTCTTCGTGCGCGACTACCAGGAGATCAATTATCTGGCCGGGGTGCGCTCGAAGAGCTTCATCGCCGAGGTGATGCCGCAGTTCCCGCTCTATCTGGCGCTGCTCACCCCCCAGGCGCGGGCCGCGATAGGCCGCGAGCATCCGGATCACGAGCAGGCGCTGGCCGAAATGCTCTCCGAAGGCTTCCTGCGCTCGCGCCACGTCGACATCTTCGATGCCGGCCCGGTGGTCAAGGGCGAGCGCGAACGGCTGGCGAGTTTCCGGCGGGCCGCCTGGCACCCCGTCCGCATTCGCCCGGCGCACACCCTGCCCGACGCCGAGCCGGCGATGGTCGCCAACCAGCAGCTGGAGGAGTTTCGCTGCGTGGTGGCCCGCTACGCCTTGTCGCCGACCGGCCAGCTGTTGCTCTCGGCCGAGCATGCCGAGCGCCTGGGGGTCGAGGAAGGGCGCGCGGTGCTGGCCTCGCCGCTGGCGCTGCCCGGGCGGGGAGCAGAGGGCGGCGACGAGCACAACCCGGGCTATGACGAGGGGGAGCTGTAATGCGCATTCGATCGATTGCCGAGGGTGACCTGGATGAGCTGCAGGCCCTGGCCCGCGAGACGGGCGTTGGCTTCACCTCGCTGCCCGACAACCGCGACTTCCTGGCGGCGCGCATCGCCTCGACGGTGAGCGCGTTCGAGGAGCGCACGCCGGTGGACCAGCGGCTCTACTTCTTCGTGCTGGAAGATGAAGAGACCGGCCGACTCGCCGGCTGCTGCGCCATCGAGGGCCAGGTCGGACGCGAGATTCCCTTCTATCATTATCGCCTGGGGACTCTGGCGCACTCGTCGGTGCAGCTCGATCTGCATCGCACCATCGACACGCTGTTTCTCAGCTCCGACCATACCGGCGACGCCGAAGTGGCCTCGCTGTTCCTGCGCCCCGCGTATCGCGGCGTCGATCGCCGCCATCAGCGAAACGGCGCGCTGTTGTCGATGATGCGCTGGCTGTTCATGGCCGAATTTCGCGACCGCTTCCCCGAGAAGGTGCTGGCGGAAATGCGCGGGGTCTTTGACGACCAGGGGCGGAGCCCGTTCTGGGACTGCCTGGGCAGCCATTTCTTCCCGCTGGATTTCGATGAGGCCGATCGCCTGACGGGCCTCGGCCAGAAGAGCTTCATCGGCGAATTGATGCCCAAGTTCCCGATCTATACTCCCTTCCTGAATGAGCAGGCGCGGGCCTGCATCGGCCAGGTGCACGAGCAGACCCGCCCGGCACTCGCCATGCTCAAGCAGCAAGGGCTGCGCTGGGAGGGCTTCATCGACATCTTCGATGGCGGCCCGACGGTCGAGGCCTATATCGACGATGTGCGCGGCGTGCGGCTGTCGCGCCACTGCCGGGTGGAAGTGAACCCCGAGCGCCATCCCAAGGCGGACCGACCGCGCTGGCTGGCGGCGACCACCGACATGGCAAGCTTCCGGGCCGCCTGGCTCGGCCAGGGGCCGGACGCGCACGACGTGGTCACCCTCGACGCGACTGAGGCCCGGCGGCTGGACGTGGCGACCGGCGACACCCTGCGAATCCTGGATACCGAGAAGGAGGCGTGATGAAGGCACGAGCAGAGTTGCTGATCGGCGGCCGCTGGTACGAAGGCGACGGTGAAGGCTTTGCCAAGCACGATCCGGTGTCCGGCGAGCGCCTCTGGGAGGGTGCGGCGGCCAGCGACGCCCAGGTAAATGCCGCGGTGGCGGCGGCGCGAACGGCCTTCCCGGTGTGGGCGCGCCTGTCGTTCGCCGAGCGCCAGGCGTTGACCGAGCGCTTCCGCGAGGTGCTGGAATCCCACCGTGAGCCGCTGGCTCGGGCGATCGCCCAGGAGACCGGCAAGCCGTTCTGGGAGTCGAGTACCGAGGTGGGAGCGATGATCGGCAAGGTGGCGATCTCGGTTCGCGCCTACCAGGAGCGCACCGGCGAGCGCCGCCGCGACCTGGGCGATGCCACCGCGGTGTTGCGCCATCGGCCCCACGGCGTGATGGCGGTCTTCGGCCCCTACAACTTTCCCGGCCATCTGCCCAACGGGCATATCGTGCCGTCGTTGCTGGCCGGCAACACGGTGGTCTTCAAGCCCAGCGAACAGACGCCGTTGACCGCCGATCTGGTCATGCAGTGCTGGCAGGAGGCCGGGCTTCCCGATGGCGTGATCAACCTGGTGCAGGGGGGCGCGCCAGTGGGCCAGGCGCTCTCCGCCGATCCCGGCATCGACGGCCTGTTGTTCACCGGTAGTGCCAAGGTGGGCGGCGTGCTGCATCGCCAGTTCGCCGGTCAGTTCGACAAGATCCTGGCGCTGGAGCTTGGCGGCAACAACCCGCTGGTGGTCAAGGATGTGCCCGACCAGGAGGCGGCGGTGCTGACCATTCTGCAATCGGCGTTTCTCTCCGGCGGGCAGCGCTGCACCTGCGCCCGGCGCTTGCTGGTGCCGGAAGGGCAGGTCGGCGATCATCTGCTGGACGCGCTGTCGGACGCCATCTCGCGCCTACAGGTGGCCGGCCAGTTCAGCGAGCCCGCCCCCTTCTATGGCGGCCTGGTCAGCCAGGCGGCCGCCGACGGGCTGCTCAAGGCTCAGGACGATCTGGAGGCGCTGGGCGGCGTGGTACTCTCGCGGATGGAGCGGCTCGCGCCCGGCACCAGCCTGCTGAGCCCGGCGCTGATCGATGTCACGGGGCTTGAGGTGCCCGACGAGGAGCACTTCGGCCCGCTGCTCAGGGTCACGCGTTACCGGACATGGGACGAGGCGATCATCTTGGCCAACGACACCCGCTACGGCCTCTCCGCCGGGCTGATCGGTGGCGAGCGCGCCGACTGGGACAACTTCCTGCTGCGCATCCGCGCCGGCATCGTCAACTGGAACCGACAGACCACCGGTGCCTCGGGTGACGCGCCCTTCGGTGGCGTGGGCGAGAGCGGCAATCATCGCCCCAGCGCCTATTACGCCGCCGACTACTGCGCCTATCCGGTCGCCTCCATGGAGAGCGAGGCGTTGAGCCTGCCCGACAAGCTGCCGCCGGGGGTGACGTTATGAGCCGTGAGGTCATGAGCGAGACGGCGTTTCGTGAGGTCAATTTCGACGGTCTGGTCGGTCCGACCCACAACTATTCGGGCCTGGCCCTGGGCAACGTGGCCTCGATGACGCACGGCGGGCTGGTGGCCAACCCGAAGGAGGCCGCCCTGCAGGGCCTGGCCAAGATGAAGTCGCTGCGCGACGCGGGTTATGCCCAAGGCGTGTTGCCGCCTCAGCAGCGCCCCGATCTCGGCATGCTGCGCGCGCTGGGCTTTTCCGGCAGCGATGCCCAGGTGCTGGCCCGGGCGGCGGGCGAGGCACCGCAGATTCTGCGGGCGGTCTGTTCGGCCTCGAGCATGTGGACGGCCAATGCCGCCACGCTGACGCCTTCCGTCGACGCGCCGGATGCACGCGTGCACTTCACACCGGCCAATCTCCAGTCGAGCTTTCACCGCTTTCTGGAGCCGGCCACCACCGGGCGCATACTGGCGGCGATCTTCCGCGACGAGACGCACTTCGCGCATCATCTGGCGCTGCCGGCGAGCCCTGCCTTCGCCGATGAGGGCGCGGCCAACCATACCCGGCTGTGTGGCGACTACGGCGAGCCTGGGGTGCACCTGTTTGTGTATGGCCGCCAGGCCTTCGGTTGGGAAGACGAGACCGGGGTGGTGCCGGCGCGTTATCCGGCTCGCCAGACGCTGGAAGCCAGCCAGGCGGTGGCCCGCCAGCACGGGCTCGCCGAACACCAGACGGTCTTCGCCCAGCAGCATCCCGACGCCATCGACGCCGGCGTTTTCCACAACGACGTTATCGCGGTGGGCAACGGGCCGGTACTGCTCTATCACGAGATGGCGTTCCTCGACGAGCAGGCGACCCTGGATGAGTTGCGCGACAAGATGCACGTGCCGCTGGTACCGATCCGGGTTCCCCTCGAGGCGGTGAGCCTCGAGGACGCCGTGGCCTCGTACCTGTTCAATTCGCAGCTGTTATCCAACCCCGATGGCAGCATGACGCTGGTGGTGCCCGGCGAGTGCCAGGAACGCGAGAGCGTCTGGCGCACCATCCAGGATTACTTGTTGGCCGGCCACAATCCCATCAGCGAGGTGGTGGTCAAGGACGTCAAGCAGAGCATGCGCAACGGCGGCGGCCCCGCCTGCCTGCGGCTGCGCGTGGTGTTGAGCGACGCCGAGCGCGCCGCGCTCTCGGGGCGTGTGCTGTTAGACGATATCCTGCACGATGAGCTCGTCACCTGGGTGGAACGCCACTATCGCGACCGCCTGGCACCTGCCGATCTCGCCGACCCGCAACTGGCGATGGAAGCGCTGGCCGCACTCGATGAGCTGACCGCGATCCTTGCCATCGGCGCCGTCTATCCTTTTCAGTTGTAGTTCGGTGGTAGTCCCGTGGTAACGGCCGTTTCGCCTCGGCGGGGCTGCCCTGATCTTTCCCACAGAAACTAGCGCTCCCGGCGTAGGTCGGGCGCCGGTTGGCAGATCGAAGACGAGGAGACACGGCGTTGACAAGCCTGATCTACTGGCTCGACATGGCGGGGGTGATCGTCTTTGCACTGTCGGGTGTGATACTGGCCTGCCGCTCGCGGATGGACCCGTTCGGCATGCTGGTGCTGGCCGCGGTGACCGGCATCGGCGGCGGCACCCTGCGCGACCTGGTGCTCGGCGTGCGGCCGGTGTTCTGGGTCAGTGACCCTACCTATCTCTGGGTGATCCTGGCGACGGTGGGGCTCTCCATCCTCGGCTTTCACTACATCCATCGCCTGTCCCGCGGCTTCCTGCCGGTGGCCGATGCCTTCGGCCTGGCGCTGTTCACGGTGATCGGCACCCACAAGGCGCTGCTGCTCGAGGCGCCCGGCGTGGTGGCGGTGCTGATGGGGCTGCTGACCGGCGTGGCCGGTGGCATGGTGCGTGACGTGCTGGCGCGTCGGGTGCCCATGGTGCTGCGCCAGGAAGTCTATGCCACGGCGGCCATTGCGGGGGGCGTGACCTATGTCTCGCTGGACGCCCTGGCGGTGCCCGGCGGCCTGAACGTGGCCATGGCGCTGCTGGTCACCCTGGGCCTGCGCCTTGCGGCCATCCACTGGCACCTGGCGCTGCCGACCTTCGCCTGGGTGGTGTTCCAGCGCACACCCGAGCCTTCGCCACCGTCCGAGAAGGGCGAACTGCCGCCACCGCCGTCCGCGCCGCCGCGCCCCAAGGTGCGGGTGCGCATGATTCGCCCCGAGCAGTCGCGGCGCAAGCGACGTTCCTGAGCCGGGCTAGCGGCGCTTCAATGCAAGGATGATCGGGTGGAAGACGCCCAGCTTACCAGCGCCGCGATCCCCAGGGCGGCGCTGGCGACTACCGTGGCCGTCATCAAAGGGTGCATCGAGGCCTCGGTATACAGGCTCGAATCGGCTACATGAGCGGCGTAATCGCCGCGCTCACGGTTATCCGTGGCGGGATCATGCAGCGCGAAGCGCTGGCGATATTCCGGCCGGCCGGATTTCTGGCGATTAAATAGCGTCTTTTCCATCATCTTGTCGGTGAGATGGGGCGCGTACTGTCCCAGTACGCTCAGCAACCTGCCGCCGCCACCGACGTAGATGTCGCGTCTTGGCACCTCAGCGCAGTGCAGGATGCTCCTGGCGACCACGCCGGGATCGTACAGGGGCGGGGGCAAGGTGGGTTCCTCGTTCAGATAGTTCTGGGCGTGTTGCGGAAAGGGGGTGGCGATGCTGCCGGGCTTGACGAGCGTGACGGCCACCGGCGCTCCCGCCTCTTCCAGTTCCATGCGCAGCGCATCGGTGAAGCCACGCACCGCCTGCTTCGATGCCGAATACATGCCCTGCAGGGGAATCGCCCGATCCGACACCAGTGACCCGAGGTTGATGATTGCACCGCCGTAGCCGTCATGGCGTTTACGCAGGTGGCGGGCGGCTTCGCGCGAGCCGTAGACCACGCCCCAGAAATTGGTATCGAACAGACGGTGAAAGTCTGTCGTGGGCACGTCCAGCAAAGGGCCGTAGAGCGATACGCCGGCATTGTTGATCCAAGTGTCGAACGCCCCGAAGCGCTCGATGGCGGCGTCGGCCAGCTGCGCCACCTGCTCTTCGTCGCCGACATCGACGACGACATGCAGGGTGTCGCTGCCGCGGCGCCGGGTTTCGTCGGCCAAGCGGATCAGTGACGCCTCGTCGCGTGCGGCCACCACCAGGCGGGCGCCGTGATCGGCGGCCATCCGTGCGGTCGCCAGGCCAATGCCAGTGGTCGCGCCGGTGATGACGAGGGTCTGCTCATGAAGGGGTTTCAAACGTAATGGCATCGCGCGCTCCTTGCTCGCCCACGCTCGGCGATATCGCTATCGGTCCATGGATGGCGTGGTCTCTCCCCGAGAATGTGTCGTCAAGCCAAGCAAATTGTCAGGCTAGGTGTCTTCAGGATAGATGCTGGGCGCCAATTGCCAAGCGGCCGGACATCCGCCGGCCGCTGGTATGTCTGGCAAGAGGAAAGCCAGAGTCATAGGGATGCCGGGCCATAGGAACGGCGTCCATAAGGAGTGCAGCGCGGGTTAGACGCTACCGCCGGCGCCGCCCACCATGCCGCTGCGCAGGCCGTCCTGACTGTCATGGGAACGGAGGTGCCGGGATACGGTGTCCTCCGGCGAGCCGGCCATCTCGCGGAACATGCCCATCGAGCCGAGCAGGGCGGAGGATTCGTAGGGTACGAACACTCGCTCGCCTTCCTGGGCCATGGTCGGCAGCGACTTGATATAGCTCTGTCCGAGCAGGTAGCCGACCACGGTGCGCTTGTTCTCCTCGTTGTCACCAATGGCGCCCAGCACCAGCTTGATTGATTCCTGCTCGCCCTGGGCGCGCAGGATGGCGGACTGCTTGTCGCCCTCGGCATTGAGAATCGAGGATTCGCGCTGCCCCTGGGCCTTGGCGATGGCCGCGGACTTCTCGCCCTCGGCTTCGGTCACGGTGGCGCGGCGCTTGCGCTCGGCGGCCATCTGCAGGCGCATGGCGGTCTCGACCTCCTCGGGCATGGCGATGTCCTGGACCTCGACCCGCGAGATCTTCACGCCCCACTTCGAGGCGGGCTCTTCCATGGCCGCCTGGATCGAATTGTTGACCTCGCCGCGCGACTCGAACAGCTTGTCGAGTTCCATCTTGCCGACCACCGAACGCAGGGTAGTCTTGGCCAGTACCTCGACGGCCTGGCTCATGTTGGCGACTTCGTAGACGGCACGTTTGGGATCGATGATCTGGTAATAGAGCGCGCCGTTGATGGTCACTGTGACGTTGTCGGTGGTCACTACCGGCTGGCCGGGGAAGTCCATCACCGTCTCGCGACGGTCGATGCGGGTCTCGTCGTTGGTGACGGCCTGGTAGTCCTCGCCCATCTTGCGGTAGCGAATCATGGTGATCGCACGCGGCTGCTCGATGAACGGGATGATGATGTTGATGCCACTCTCCAGCAGTCGGTTGAACGACCCCAGCCGCTCTATGACCACCACTTCGGATTGACGAATGATCACCAGCCCCTTGGCGATGATCAGGATACCGATGACGACAACGATCAGGCTGAGAATCAGCCCCGGACTTACGGGTAGTTCCATGCTTATGGCTCCTCGGGTGTTGCGAGTGTGACGATGGCGGTGGTGCCATCGAAATCTTGAAAGATGACGCAGCTGCCTTCCGGCAGTTCGGTTTCGCCGCTTTTTTCATTAGCGTCGGCGGCAAGCCGGATGCGATAGAAATCGCCGTTGATCTTGATGCCGCTGGCGTCGTCGAAGTCACGCCTGAGCGTCGTGTAGCGATGCCCCTTCTCCACGCCGGTGCCGGTGGTGCCATAGGCGACGCCGCGGGGCGAGAATGCCGGACGGATCCGCATTACCGCGAGTGGCACCAGCAGACCCGCGAACACGCCCATGCCCAGCAGTTGCCAGGGCAGGGCGAATCCTAACCAGGCGAGTACTGCGGTAAGCGCGGCGGCTGCCGCCAGAGCCAGCAATACCAGGGCCCCCGAGGCCAGCTCGCCAAGCCCAAGCAGCAGCGCGATGACCAACCAGGTGTAGGCAAGATTCCAGTCCATGGCGGCTCCCTGTGAGCGGGGATAAACGGGTGGGTATATTAGCGTCTTCGACCAGTCTACCCTGTGTGGTAGGTCAAGGTCGCACTTGTGTGCTGGGGGCGGCAGGCAAGCACGGGGCAATGCCAAGTGACCGGCGTATGAACCACTCAGCAGGATGACGCGATGCTCGGGCTTACCCTGAACCACCGGCGCATGCACACCGCATGGCTATGCCTGTTCTTGTGGCTGACCGGGTGTGCGACCGTTGCGCCGGATATCGAGCGTGAGCGTCATCGTCAGGCGGGGCTCGAGATCCAGGCGGTCTACGAGGCGGCGCTGCCCAGCTTACCGCTGGATAAGCAACGCCACTATGCCCAGCGTCTCTATCGCTTGACCGGCGAGGCACGCTATCTGGCCCCCAACCGGGCATATGGCCAGCGGCTGATGTGTCGTCTGGCACAGGATATTCAGGGTTTGGCCGAGTCCCGCCATGACAACTACCGTTATGCCGAAACTCGTAGCCAGGAAATCATTGCTGCCTACCCGCAGCGAACGGCCAAGCAGCGATCACGGCGAGAAATGCTGGCCGAATGGGACGAGATGGCCTTCGCCACCAAGCTCCTGTTCCGCCTGGTGCAAGCCGACTATCACGGGCTGCTGCCGGCGATCGCTAACCACGCGGTGGCGCTCGACTACCTGGCCGAGGTGGATTGGCGGCCCTTTCTGACCGACCCCGACGTGCTGGGTATCTATGCCGCCCAGGTAGCCAATCAGGTTCACTTTCTTCATCAGCTGGGCATTGTCGACCTGCACGCCGAGGTGGAGGCTGCTTTTCGACAGCGTTATCCGCCGAGCGAGGTCGGAAAGCTCGATGAAGCCGAATACCGCAACTGGCTCTATGGGCTGACGCACTTTGTCATCGCGGCGAGCCGCTATTATCAGCAAGGCGTGGACCCCCGCAGCGTCGACTGGGCGCTGAGCGCCTTCGAAAGCGAGGCCGACAATCTCCTGGCCCGCGCCACCGAGGATATCCAGGCCGAAGTGGCCATGAGCTTCCTGCTGGCGGGGCAGGAGCATCATCCATTGGTGCGCGAGATACGCGACGCCCTGGTCGACGCCATCGACCCGACGACAGGGATCATCCCCTCACCGTCGGGTAGCCTCGACCTGGCTGGGGGCGAGCATCGTAACGTGCTGGCGATCATGGTGTTGCGGTGGGCGAAGGCAATCTATCCCGGACCCCGGTTCGACCCTGGCGTCATGCCGGGGTGTCGATGGCTTCCTGAGTAAGAAGCGCCTCGAACTGTGGCTCCAGCTCATTGTGGATGTAACTGAAAAGGGGCTGCAATTCCTTCCTCATCCCTGCTTGTGCCTGCTCCCGGCCAATACAGTAGGCGCTGCGCTGGCCATGGAAATCGATGGTGTCGCCGACTTTCGTGAAATGAAAGCCAGCGATCGAGAGTAGCCTCGGCAGCCTGGGGTCCATCATGGCAAACGCCAGCTCCTTGTTTGACATGCAGCCCAGCGCATAGCCCGCCAGAAAAAGTCCGCTCACGAGTAAGGAAAAGGTGGCTCTTTCCTCATGGCTGAAGTCATGTGGGTTATCGGTGACACCGGGGACTTCGCTACCCTTGATCCTCGGCCTGAAGGCGCGTGCAATCGCCAGGCGAGAAATTTCGTAGTAACTCTCCGTCGGCAGTTTTGCGGGATGCAGAGAGGGGTGAGTCAGGCTTCGACCGCCGTAGCTTTCCATGGGCAGTCTGTCGAAAGGATCAGGACTCCCTGGTTCCGGCATGACCAGGCGGGTGCAAGCAGCGGCCAGCCCGGTGCGACGATGCTCGATGAGGCAGTGCAGGGCGTTCTGGTCATAGAGGTCGTACTCGAGTCGGCAAGCGCGGTCTGCTGGATCCTCGTAGGCAAGCTCCTCGCAATAAATCTCATACCTCAGTCGATAGATGCGCTGTTTTTGCTGCTTTGAGACCGCCAGGTGAAAGCGGAACTCCTGCATGAAGCGGGCGAGTTTGTTGCTGGTGCTTGGCTGCGCATCCCTTGCTGCGAGGCAAGATGCCATATTGTTAGTTCCTTATTTATGACTCTGCCGGGATGATATTAGCGTTATGTAGTGAATACTACTGTTTTCAATGCTCCCGGTCCTATCCCTATTCCCGTTAGCACTTATCACGAGCCCCTTCCCACGAGGCCATCAGGATGAGAAACCCTTACCCAGCGCTTCGGCTAATCGGAACGGACGTCCAAGGTGAAAGCCCTGCCCGTATGTGATGCCATAAGACTCAAGCATGGGCAATAACGCTTCCTGGTCAACGAACTCGGCGATGGCCTGCTTACCGAAACCGGCGGCGATATCGGCAATCGCCTTGACGATGACTCGGCTATCGGCACTGACGGGTAGGCTACGAATAAAACTGCCATCGATCTTGATGAAATCCACCGGGAGCTGTCCCAGGTAGTGAAAGCTGCTGAAGCCGACACCGAAATCGTCCAGCGCCGTTCGACAACCTAGATCACGCATGGCGAGCAGTACGCCACGAGCGGTAGAGAAATCGGTGACGGCTGCGGTCTCGGTAACTTCGAGAATCAGAGAGTTGGGGTCGGCGCCGCTGCTCAACAGCTCGTCGGCCAAGAACTGCTTGAGCCCCACGTCATGCAACGACTGACCTGAAAGATTGACGGCGAGGCTGATGCCCTTTTCCTGCAGCTGGCGCAAGGCCTGAAGGCTGTGGCGCAGCACCCAGCGGTCGATCTGGACGATCTGACCGCTCCGCTCGGCCTGCGGAATGAAACTCCCGGGCGATATGAGACTGCCGTCAGCATCACGCATGCGCAGCAGCACCTCGTAATGACGGACCTCGCGATTTTCAAGGCGAACGATGGGCTGCACCATCAATTCGAAGGCATCTTCTTCCAGCGCCTGGCGCACCCGTTCAATCCAGTACACACGATCCTGCAGCTCGTCCTTGGCATCTTCCAGGGCCGACAGCAGATGCCAGCGCTGGATGCCGCTGTCCTTGGCCTTGTACATGGCCACATCGGCACTGGCCATCAGATCGGCAGGCGTATCGCCGTGGGCAGGAAACATCGCAATGCCAGTGCTGGCGTTGGCTCGGTGACGCCTGCCGCCGGTATCAAAGCTGAGGTTATCCAATAGGTGAGTGATTTGCTGCGCGACGCGAATTGCCCTGGCCTCGTTGGCGCCGACCAACAAGAGCGCGAATTCATCACCACCGAGCCTGGCGATCACACCACGGTGGCCCAGCGCCTCGAAGAGCGTATCCGCGACCTGGCGCAACAGGCGGTCGCCGGCGTGATGGCCGCTGAGTTCGTTGACATCCTTGAACTGGTCGAGGTCAAGCAGCAGCACAGCGCCCTTGTGGCCTTCCTGCAGTGCGACGGCCAGGGCGTCCTGAAAGAAGCGACGGTTGTACAGCTCGGTGAGCGGGTCGCGCTCAGCCAGCCAGGTCAGGCGTGCCTCGGCCGCCTTGCGATCGGTAATGTCGAGACCCACCGATATCCTCACGGCCAATCCTTTCTGACTGGCCGGCAGCGGCGCGTGGTACCAGATAATGGTTCGCTGCCGGCCATCGGCGGTCATCAGGGGCTGTTCTTCCTGCAGAGAGGCTTTGGCGGGGACAACCGGAGAGGAGGGGGCGTTAGAGAAAACGTCGTCGAACAGACGCCCGACCAGTCGCGTCTCTTCGGTTGCCATGACCGACAGCGCATAGTCATTGACCAGGCCGATGCGCCCCTGTTTATCCTGGGTGACGATGAATACCCGCGCGGTATCGAGGAGGCTGCCAACAAAGTCTCGCTCCCGGGCAAGCTCCTCGACGCGCTCGGCCAGTTGGACGCCGCGGGCACTGATTTCGTCCTCCAGGGCTTCCAACTGGTCAGAGAGTTCCAGCGTAGTGCCTTCCAGCACATCGATCTCGTCGGGAAATCGGCTGTGCGGGCGGGGTATGCTGGCGCGCGCCTGGGTAAAACCACCGCGGGCCAGTTCCGGCAGTATATCGGCCAGCCGGCGCAGACGTGCCATTGGGCTCAAGAGGATAGCCAATAACAATAGTTCAGCAGCTAACCAGCCACCCAGGCCAGCCAGCATCAAGGTGCGGGTATCCTGCTGGATGGCGTTGAGCTGAGATGTAATATCAGCGATGAGCAACAGATAGCCCGTGCTGCGTTGGTCCGTATCATCTTCCATGCGCACGGCGGAGAGTTCGATATTCCGATCGCCTCGACTGAACTGCTGGGGCTGTCGTTCCAGATCGCTGACAGAAAGCTGTTCCGCTGCGCGGTGCAGCAGGGGCAGATTGTCTTCCTGGCGCGTCAAGGCGAGCAATCGACCATTCCATGCGGGCAAATAACGGTCTTCCGGCAGTGACTGAACGGCGACGCTGCTGCTGACCAACAGGCCGACATCGTTGTCGGATACCTGTTGAATTTGACGCGTCACGTCGGCCAGGGAGCGAGACAGCATGACGGTGCCGACACTTTCCCCGTCCACCAGCACCGGGACAGTAGCGTACTGACGGCAAGTCGTTGAGCAGCGCAGGGCGGAAAGCGGGGCTTCGGCCTCCATCACCTGGTCGACCCACGACTGGATGAGAAGGCTGTTATCGGCATAATGTTCCCCCCACTCGGCCAACGGTTCCCCAAGCTCGCTGAAGATCATGGCCTCGTCGATTCCCACCTCGAGCTGCAAGGTTGGCCACTGTGAGGAAAGCGCCTCGAAAATACCCTCCTGTGCGCCGTCCTCGATTGCAGGGCCGAGACGCGACGACGCGGCTGTCAGGGCTGCCAGCTGTTGCAGGCTGGCTTGCGAGCGGTTCAGTGCCAGCCGTATCTCCCTGACCTGGCGCAGATAATGGTCATCACGGCTCTCCTGAAACTGGCGCGTCAGGTTGGCATGGCCGAGCCAGGTGAACAGCACCACCAAACCCAACAGCAACAGGCTGCTCAGGGCGATCACTCGCCAGGTCAGGCTGAAGCGGTGGCGCCGACGCCGGTTAAAGGGGGGATGAACGTGCATGCAAGCGAGTTCCGGCCGATGTGCGGATGTCACGAAAGTGAGTTGTCAGAAGCGCAGCGAGAGCTGGAAGAGCAGCATGTTCCAGCGTCGGCGAGTCGCTGATGAGTCGGGATTATCCTGAAGAGGAAGCCAACCAGTGCCATCGACATGATGGTATTCTGCGGCCAGCATGACGCTGGGGTTGAGGTTCCATTGTAGCCCGAGGGTGATGTCCTGGGCATATTGTGAATGGGCTGGTCCTGCGCCGCTCGCTTCATAGGCCTTGCCTGAACGATCATCACGATTGCTGATCAAGCTGTCGTAGCGGATGAGCCACTGCCAGTCGTCCAGGAAGCGGCGATTATACTGCAGGTACCAGCTTTCTCCGGTGACATCGAAATTGACCTTTGGATTGTCGAATTCCTTAAGTCCCGAGTTGCGCAGGGCGTATTCGCCGGTCAGGCTCCATTTTTCGGCATTGTATTGAAGGGAAAATACCCAGGGCTTGAAGAAGAAATCGCCGTTGCTGAATGCGGGGGTATCGGAATCGAACCGGGCGTTGGCATCGGCCGCGCTAATGGCCGCCACGATACGCCCTCCATCATGTTCATAGCGAAGCTGGCCGATCAGTGAGTTCTTCGGGTCCAGCGAGCCGGGAGTGGTATCCAGGCGCAGTGTGCTTCTCAGGTCATCCCCGGCTTGCGGCTCGCCAACGCCCAGTTGCCCTCTGAGCACCCCCTTGGGAAGCCGTTCCTCCATGTACAGGGCAAGGCCGTCCCCGGTGAGTGCCAGCGAGCGCGTCCTGTCGAAATAAATCGACTGAGGCAACAGGATGCTGGGACGGGTAAATGCCACATCACGGGTCTGGTTATAAAAGCCGAACGGGTTCTTTACGCGGCCGATTTGCACGCCAAGGGTGCGATGCTGGTTCGAGAGCATCTGGTAGTCGACAATGCCGTAGTCGAGCTTGGGGCGAGCATCGGAACCGTCGCTCCCCGCGCGCCGACTCAATACCTGGGCGGCGATCAGCACATTCTGATGGGGACGCAGCGATGCGTTGGCACCGATCTCCGTGTACTTGAAACTGCCGTCATCGCTGCTGCTGGGGCCGAAGAAGTCATTATGATCGGTGATCACCAGCGCCTGGCTGAGAAAGCCATGCAATTGGAGGGTGTCGAGAACGGTTTCTTCGCCATGTGAGTCGCTACCCACACCTGCCAGCAAGACACCGGCCAGCAAGGCGGAAATCTTCACGTCATTCCATCGAAATAACTTGGATACGATCATCCAGGTACTCCCTTTCTAGATAACCCAGCGCACCTGGGGTAGTCGCGATCCGCTCCTGCATTTCCGCCTGGGTAGCGACGCGATTGGGCGCCTGACCGGTGCCCGAGAACACCATGCGATCCCAGGCCAGCTGTAGCTGGTGGGGGTAGACGGTCAAGTTCTCCTTGGCGAAACGGGCATGGACCGGGTGGTCATTGGCAAGCACATAAACGCGTGCGGCCTGGCCATCCGGCCAGGTGCGTTGACGCATGGCGAATATGGCCCGGGCGGTGTCACGATTCAATTGCTGCGTGCTGACGTCTGCATGGGCAACGAGAAATACGGGCTCGCCGGCTATTGCCGGCGTCCCTGTCAGCATGAATAGGGCAAGCAGGCTCGTCAGCCATGCCATGAGCCAAGCTCCCTGCCTGCCAAGGTACAGCGATCAACCGCTGCGTGAGCCGCGATGGCCACAACAAGCGAATGCTTCGCAAGAGAAGGGTTCGAGTGCAGCTTCAGCAATGCCAGAAAGGCTTTCCCGGGATAATGCGGGCCAGAGGGCATGCATAAGGCGATGAGCTCTCGCACACGAAGTGTGGATGAGTCGATGACGCTGTCTCCCTGCGATCCATGGCGCGATTATTAGCGGCGATCAATGCTGCTTGGAATTCTTCGTTAGATCATTTTGTTACGGTAAAGGCATTACAGCATTGCACCATAACCCCATATGGCTAGTCACGTGAAGTCATGCTTTGAGAATGAGATTCAGCGCGCCGACGCCTGAGTCCGCCAACCCTGATTGCCGGACACAGGCGTGATTACCCGAGAAATCATCAGCCGAAAACGGTAAAGCTCTCGGCATTCAGCCACAGGTGGGTGGCGACACTGGCGATATAGCCCAGGGCGATTACTGGCGCCCAGCGCAGGTGGCCCATGAAGGTATAGCTGCCGCGAGCCTGGCCCATCAGCGCTACGCCGGCCGCCGAGCCGATCGACAGCAGGCTGCCGCCGACGCCGGCGGTCAGGGTGATCAGCAGCCAATGACCATGCGACATGTCCGGCTCCATGGTCAGCACGGCGAACATCACCGGAATGTTGTCGATGACCGCAGAAATCAGTCCCAGGACGATATTGGCCCAGGTAGCGTTCCAGCCGGTGTAGAGCGCTTCCGACAACAGGCCGAGATAGCCCATGAAGCCGAGCCCCCCGACACACATCACCACGCCATAGAAGAACAACAGGGTGTCCCACTCGGCGCGGGCCACGCGGTTGAACACATCAAAGGGCACCACGCTGCCCAGGCTTTCAAGCTTCTTCCAGTCGCCGCGCTGGCTGTAGCGGGTGCGCTTCTTCTCCAGCGAGCGGGGCAGGGTGCGGCGCAGGTAGAAGCCAAAGAACTGCAGGTAGCCAAGGCCGGTCATCATGCCCAGCACCGGCGGCAGATGAAGCAGGGTATGGCAGGCCACGGCGGTGGCCACGGTGAGCAGGAAGAGCAGAATGATGCGCCGAGCACCCCGCTTGAGCCAGACATCCTCCTCGAGGCTGTCGGGTTTGCGGTTCTTGATGAAGAAGCTCATCACCACAGCAGGGATCACGAAGTTGACCAGCGAGGGCACCAGCAGGGCGAAGAACTCCTGAAACTCGATGAGACCGGCCTGCCAGACCATGAGGGTGGTGATGTCGCCGAAAGGGCTGAACGCCCCCCCGGCGTTGGCTGCCACCACGATATTGATGCAGCAGAGGTTGATGAAGCGTTTGTCACCCTCGGCGACCTTGGTGACCACCGCGCACATCAGCAGCGCCGTGGTCAGGTTGTCGGCAATCGGCGAGATGCAGAAGGCCAGCACGCCGGTGATCCAGAACAGCGCGCGGTAGCTGAAGCCCTTGCGCACCAGCCACGAGCGCAGGGCATCGAAGACCCGGCGCTCTTCCATGGCGTTGATGTAGGTCATGGCCACCAGCAGGAAGAGCATCAGTTCGGTGAATTCCAGCAGCGTCTGGCGGAAGGCGTGCTCGGAGTCCGCGGACATGCCGTTCTGCACGTAGACCCAGCCGATCAGTCCCCAGATGATGCCCGCCGCGATCAGTACCGGCTTGGACTTGCGCATATGGATCTTTTCTTCGGCCATCACCAGCGCGTAGGCAAGCACGAAGATGGCCACGGCCACATACCCGACCAGCGAGCCGGTCAGATTGAGCTCACCGGTCACCGCGAAGGCGGCGGGGCTGATGAGTATGGCCAGAATGGCAGGCACGAGGAGACGCAGCCACCGGGCAGATTGCCAGGGCCGTGAGGGGAGACAGCGGGTTGTCAGCATGACTGAATTGTCCCGAAAAGAAGGCGGAGGAAAGGGTGAGAAAGTCGCGCAAACTTTAGCATGAAATGTTGCATTGCAGTATGCGCGCGGTGCAATTTCTCGTTATCTCCGCCTTGGGGCGTTCACTGTCGGCGGCCTTTGCTCGGTCAGGGTCGGGTCTCCAGTGCATCCTGCCACTGGCTTGGGGCTAGGTCTTTCAGCCCCGCTGCCTTACCGGGGCGGTTTGCCTCGAACCATTGTCTTGGCTTCAACAAGCGAACTTGCGGGTCGCCATCGTCGAGTGCCACGCCCGCGGCCAGAACACCCAGGCGCGCATAGAGCGAGCCGTTCATTGTCTCGTCCTGGAAAAGAAGGTTGGCGAGCATTTCCAGCGCGCCACCGGTCAGGCGGGCATCGCGCAGCTCGAGCGTGTGATCGTCGAGGAGCAGGTCGGCGGCACCGCGCAGGTCCTTGACGGTCAGCTGGCGGCCCAGCCACGCCCACTCCCGGGCGCGTGCCAGGAACAGCCTAACCAGCAGGCCGCTGTCGCGCATGGCCATGTCGAGCCGGGCCTCCAGCTTGAGCGGGCGCGTCCACACCAGGCGACCCTCTGCCAGGGTCAGGCGTGCCCACCAGCCGGCCTCCTGGGTGTCGGTATCGCGGCGCTGGACATTGTCGAGGCGCAATTGGGATCCGGAGGCATCGAAACGGCGATCGTTGAGGTTGCCATCGCGAAGGCGCGCCTCGAGGCGTAGATCGCCGGACAGATGTTGATCGCCCAAACGTAGCCCGGCCGCGAAGGCCTGCAGCGTGACATCCCCATGCGCCCGCTCTCCTTCCAGGCGCAGGTCCACATCCAGGCTGGCCCGGCCTTCCAGCAGCTCGAGGCCCGCATCATCGGGCAGGTAGGTGTTATAGCGCGACAGGTCCGCCACCTCGGCAATGGGCAGGCGAATCCGGGTCGTGAAATGGTTCAGCGACCGGGCCTCGTCGTCGAGGCCGAAACGCGAGGTGCGTGTCTCGAGGCGGAAGTGACGACCGGTCAGGTGGGCGGCTTGCTCATCATCGTGACGCAGCACGAAGTGCGGCAGCGTGAGGGTCAGCCGGGCGCCGGGTGCTCGCGCCTCGCCGTCGATGACCGCCTCCAGGGTCCCTCGCCCGAGTGCGGTAGCATCCATGAAGCCCACTGCGAGATCATCGGCCTCGACCCACAGCGAGCTGTCCGGCAACAGACGGTCGTCGCCAAGACGCATATCGGAGCGAAAGCGGCCGCTGCCCTGCAGGGTCAGGCCATGCACCTCGGGCAGGAACGCGTTAAGACCGCCGAGGTTGGCGACGACGCCCTCGAGTTCCAGCTGGCCGTCGAGTCCGGACGTGGGAGCCGTCTGGCCCGGTACTGCCAGCGGGCCGAACTGGGCGCGCCGGGCGATGACCAGGGTGCGCAGGCGCTCTTCACCATCTCTGCCGGCCCCGGCGGTCTGCATGTCGAGCCGCGACCCGGAGAGGTCGAGTTGGCTGCCGTCGAGCCGAGCCTCGCGGATCGTCAGGTCGAGGTCCAGTTCGCTGACCAGCGATTCATCGAGGAGCTGTATCGCGATACGCCGGCCGGTCAGTGCGAGCCGGCCGCGTAGCCGGCCGGCCTCGATGTCAAGCTGGCCGTCGGTCACTGCCAGCCCCGATTGCAGCGCGATCGGCGCCGCCGGTGGCAGATAGGCCTGGAGCGCGGCGATGTCGGGCATTTCCGCGTCCTGCCAGGCAAGCGTTAACCGCGGAGAGGCTAACGGCATCGCCAGGTCGACCTCGCGGCTTTCTGCGATCAGGCTGAACCGGCCCCCTTGCATCAGCCGCTGCGCGTCGGAAAGGCGATCCACGCGTGAATCATCCAGATTGGCTTCGACGCGGGCCTGCGGGCCTTGCAGGGTATCGAGCCAGGTAGCCGTGAGGCTGCCCTGGCCCCAGGCGGTCAGGTCGAGGACGCTGATACGCAGCGAGTCGGTGTCCACGGCCAATTGGCTACCCGAGGCGACTTGCCCTCCTGCTATTCGCAGGCTGGCGGCGAGCTCGCCGCCTCCCTCAAGGCGCAGGCCATGGCCTCCCACGGTGTTCACCAGAAAATCGTCCAATACACTCAGGTGTCCAATATTGCCGCGCAGGGCGATCCGCCCATCGAGCGCGTGCGGTCCGCTCGTGCCGACCAGAGCAGCCAGCGGCTCCGTCGTCTCCAGGCGGGCGTCCTCCAGGATGAGCTCGGTAGTCAATGGCTGCCTATCGCCATCGCCACGCGCCGAGACGTGCAATCGAGTGCCCGTGAGATCCAGGCGTCGGCGCTGCGGGTCCAGCTCCGCCAGCACCAGGCCCAGGGTCAGCTCACCGAGCAGTGATTGGCCCAGCAGTGTCAGGTCAATCTCGTTACCTGCCAGTTGGAAGTGCCCCTCAAGGATGCCGCCCCGGTAATTGAGCTCGCCTTCCAGGCGCGCGCTGCCGCTTTGCAGCGACAGCGGGCCGCCCTCGGGCAGGTAGTGAGAGAGCTGGCCGACATTGGCCAGGCGGGCTCCCTGCCACTCGAGGTGGGCGGACTCGAGCCGGCGGGGCGTGTTGGCCAGATCGGCACCCGGCAGGCGCGCGGACAGCATGAAACGCTCGCTGGTCATGAAGTCGTCGGAGAGCCCGGCCCGCTGCATGGTCATGTCATCGAGGGTCACGGCGAGCGTCGCCGTCGGCCCGTCATCGCCCGACTCAATCCGACTGGTGATACGCCCGGCACCCATCAGGCGGTGAGCGTCGGGGGTCCCATCGGCGACCGTCCAGCGTAGCTCGTCGGCCTGCTGGTGGCGGGGCGGCGAGAGCAGCCGCCGTTCATCCAGTTCCACCCGTAGCGACGGCGAATCCATTACCAGTTCGCTGCCCGGCGCCAGCTCGCCCCGCTCGATCCGCAGGCGACCGCTGAGGTCACCGTGTCCGGCCAGGTCCAGCCAATCGAGGTCGCGCAGATAGGGTTCGAAGACCTCCCAGGCGTCTGCACTGGCCTCGAACGCCAGGTCGCCACTCACCAAGCGAGCCGCCGCCATGCCCGGCGTCTCGTCAGGATGCAATGAGGCCAGCGTGAGGTCAGCATCGAGGCGGATGTCGCTGGCCAGCACGGCGGTGCCGCGCCTTACCCGGGCTTCGTCGAGTTGCAGAACCAGACGCTCGATCGCCAGCTGTCCCTGTGCCAGGCTCAGCCCCGACAGCTCGGCCCGTCCGCTTCCTTCCAGGCGATAGGCGCCAAGGGCCAGGGAGCGTATCCCCTCGGCACTGACGTCCTCGATCACCAGGCGCCCCGTCAACAGCGCCAGGAGCGATACGTCCAGTTCGGCCTGTGCTGCTTCCAGCTGCAAGGGCAGGTCGTCATCATCGCGCTGCAGGCGCAGCGACTCGATCTCGAGTCGTCCGGGCAGCCAGCTCCAGCCCGACGTCCAGCGGATCGATATGCCGCTGCGCTCGGCCAGCCGGCCCTGCGCCCAGTCGCTGTTGAGCAGCCAGTTCGCCGCGGCCAGGTAGCCGAGGGTCAGCAGCACCGGCAGGGCGAGCAGCCACGCGAGGGGCCGCCGCCGGGGAAAAGGAGGGGGGCGATGACGGGACGGTTTGTCAGCGTGCGAGTTCGGCATGCGATACTCGAAAAGCGAAGTCAGGTCATGGTACAGGCAGGTCGGTCTGCGTTGCCGCGGGTTTTTATGGCATCATTTGGCCATTCCGGTGATTCAAGGCAGCACCCAACGCATGTTTCTCGATGATTTCCATACCCCCGTAGAGGGGCGCATTCGTATTTCCGCTCAGCAGGCGAGCCTCTTTGCCAAGCGTATCGCCGGTGACTACAACCCTATCCATGACCCCGATGCACGGCGTTTCTGCGTACCCGGCGATCTGCTGTTCGCCCTGGTGCTGGCCCGCTACGGTCTCGCCCAGCGCATGAGCTTTCGCTTCCTCAGCATGGTGGGGGATGGCACCTTGCTGAGCTTTCGCGAGGATGACGATGGCAAGATTCGCATCGTCGATGAGACCGGGAAATGCTGCCTGGAAGTCGAGCGAAGCGGCGAGATTACCCATGACGAGGCGGTCGTGGAGGCCTTCACTCGCTGTTACGTGGCCTTTTCGGGCAAGAACTTCCCTCACTACCTCAAGCCGTTGATGGAAGACAAGCAGGTGATGTTCAACCCGCGTCGGCCACTGGTGATCTATGACAGCATGGGGTTCTCACTGGACCGACTGGATGCCCCGTTGCCGGGGCTGAAGCTGACGGATTCGTCCATGGAGGTGATCGGCAAGCGGGCGGATGCCCTGCTCGATTTCCGTATCCAGGCCGGCGGTGAGCCGATCGGCAGGGGCAGCAAGAAGCTGGTCGTCAGTGGCCTGTGCGACTACGACGCCGATGCCATGGAGGCCATCGTCACCGAATTCTATCGCCTCAAGGCGGCCTTCGAGGGGTAGTCATCCCCACCGGGTGCGGCAGTGTCTCAGACGACTCGCAGTCGCTTGCCCAGCAGCATGCTGCTCCAGTCGGCCTGATTGGCGAGGTTGTTGAGCAGTATCGAGCCACTCATGCCGACTACCGCAAGCGCAAGGACATAGAGCCACAGCGGAAGCGCTACCTGCCAGGTGACGAAGTCCACCACCGAGAAGAACAGCGGGTGGGCGAGATAGATGCCGAAGGAGTTTTCATTGACCTTCTTTACCAAGGGAGGGGCCTTCCTTCCGGCGAGCCAGTTCATGGCCCATAACAGCGACAGGATGAACAAGGGCACGACCCAGGTTTCCTTCGAGGAGTAGGCAAGCTCCCCGCGCAGGGTGAACAGCACGATGCCGGCAACCATGGCGATCAGCCAGCCCGGATGCGAGAAGCGACGAATCCACGGCTGTGCCTGCAATGCCGGATAATACTTGACCACCAGCAACGCCAGAAAGAACAGATAGATCCACCCCAGCGGCGCGATCCAGTGCAGGTAGCCTGGTGGCTCGATGGACTGCCAGCGCCAGAAGGCCCAGTAAGCCATACTGATCGCCACGCTGATAAGCAGGCAAGGGCCGGCGGGCAGGTAGCGTTGAAGCTGGAATCGATTGTAGAGCCAGAACAGCACGTAGAATTGCATGGCAATAATCAGGAAATAACCGTGCCAGCCGGCGAAGACCAGATACTCGATCATGTGGTCGATGAACCCCACCCGCACATCGTCAGCGCTAAGCCGCAGATATTCGGCGATGGAATAAATCAGCCCATAGACCACATAGGGCACCATCACGTACTTGAGCCGTTGGGCGAGGAAATGGTGAGGTACCTCATTGCCGTAACGCGCGGAAAACAGAAAGATCGAGATGAAGATGAAGATCGGGGTGCCCAGCACGGTAGGAATGTAGGCCAGGTCGAGGCCGACGTGCTCGACGTAGTTTCTCTCGATTCGGTCGATCAAGTGGAAGAGAAAGACCGCCAGGCAGCCGTAGAAGCGTAGCCAGTATATTTCCTCGATTCGTTTCATGGTGTCTCCAGGCCTAGAGGATAATCGCCAGGCACCAGGCGGCGGGCCACTGGTCCGAGGGAATGCGGGGCCGGAACTCGGGAACATGACGGGGCGTCTGACCGCACGATAGCTAATGAATTCACTTTCCCCATCTCTTGCTGTTCGCTGGAAGTGGACGCGTCATAGGGAGAATGCTGATGTTGATGAAAATCAGTGTGGTCGCGCTTGCCCTGCTCGGCTTTTTTCAAGGGAGCCTGGCGAAGGCCGCGGGGCAGATCAGCGAGCAGGCATTCTTTTCGGAAACCCTCGGACGCGACTACCCCTATACCATCTATCTTCCCGACGGCTATGCGGTATCGCACCAGGCCTTCCCGGTGATCTACCTGCTGCACGGCTCCTTCGGCAGCGAAACCGACTGGGTACGCGGCGGTCGCTTGCGCCAGGCAGTCGACCGATTGATTCGCCAGGGCGTCATCCCCCCCTCGCTGATCGTCATGCCCGGCAGCCAGAGCTGGTGGATCGATGGCGCCAACGAGCAGGCCCGCACCGCCTTTCTCAACGACCTGATTCCGCATATCGAGGACAGTTGGCACGTGGTAGCCAAGCGGGAGTGGCGTGGAGTGGCGGGTCTCTCGGCGGGCGGCTTCGGCGCCGTTAACTTTGCCCTCGAGCATCCCGAGCGCTTCGGAGCGGCGGCGGCCTTCAGTCCGGCGATCTATCATCCGCTGCCTCCTGCCGATTCGTCGGCCTGGTATCACCCGGCCTTCGAGCGCGACGGTGAGTTCGACCAGGAACTCTGGGAGCAGCGCAATTACACCGCCCATCTTGATGCGTATTTGGCAAAGGACATCATCGTTCCCCTTTACTTGACGGCGGGTCATCGCGACAGGTTCAACACCGAACATCACGCGCGCCTGCTCAAGCGCTCGCTGGAACCCCACCAGCCGGGGCAGGTGCCCATGGACGTCTTGCCGGGCGGGCATACCTGGCGCGTGTGGCGGGCCAGCCTGCCGCGTGGATTCGATTTCATGTTTCGCTACCTCAATGGCCCGGTGGCGCTGGAAAGCGATGACACACTGGGCGCTACCCAGAGCGATGCCTCGACGCTGGTGTCCGCGACGCCGGCGGAATGACGCGTTCAGGCGTCACCTACGCCGAGCAGCAGACCGCCCAGCGCGCAGACCAGCACCACCACCCACGCTGGCAGCTTCCATACGCTGAGCAACGCAAAGCCGACCAGCGCCAGGGCGAATTCTGCCCGGCCAAGGATCGCACTCGTCCACACCGGGTGATACAGCGCCGCCCCCAGCAGGCCAACCACGGCCGCATTGGCGCCCCGCAACCCCGCTTGGATGCCGGGCCGGGCGCGAAGCGCGTGCCAGAACGGCAGGGCGGCCAATAGCAGCAAGAAACCGGGAACGAAGATGGCCAGCAACGCCAGCAGGGCGGCGATCATCCCCCCGCCTTCGATGACCATGCCCAGATAGGCAGCGAAGGTGAACAGCGGCCCCGGCACCGCCTGGGCGGCACCGTAACCGGCCAGGAAATCGTTGGCGCTCATCCAGCCTGACTGTACCGTCTCCGCTTCCAGCAGCGGCAGCACTACGTGGCCGCCGCCGAACACCAGGGCTCCGGCGCGATAGAACGCATCGATCAGCACGACGCCCTGACCCGCCCCGGCCATCACCAGTAAGGGCAGGCCGACCAGCAGAATCGCGAAAGTCGCCAGGCAGATCAGGCCGGTGCGTTTCGAGATCGGCATGGCCAAGGTGTTCGCATCGGCCACAGCGCCGTCGCGACAGCACCAGAGGCCGGCCAATCCGCCCAGCAGGATCGCCGCTACCTGCCCCATGGCCCCGCCCACGCCAATTACCAGCAGTACCGTCGCCACAGCAATGGTGGCCCGTTGCCGATCCGGACAGAGCTGGCGCGCCATGCCCCATACCGCATGCGCGACGATGGCGACGGCCACGATCTTCAGGCCATGCAGCAAGGCGCTGCCCAGCGGGCCCTCAAAACTCGCTGCACCCATGGCGAACAGCACCAGCAGTAGCGCCGAGGGCAGGGTAAACGCCGCCCAGGCGGCCAGCGCGCCGAGCGGGCCGGCGCGCAATAGCCCCAGGGCGAAGCCCACCTGGCTGCTCGCCGGGCCGGGCAGGAACTGGCATAGCGCCACCAGATCCGCATAGGCCTGCTCGTCCAGCCACCGGCGCCGGGCGACGAACTCGCCGCGAAAATACCCCAGGTGCGCGATGGGCCCACCGAAGGAGGTCAGGCCAAGCAGCAGGAAGGCGCGGAAGACCTCGCCAGTTCTGTGGCGGTCATGGGGCATGTCGCCTCCACGTCATCAGGGTGAGGAAGCTGGGCAAAGCCCAGCCGCTTGCGTATCTTGCCAGTCATTGTCTCGTCCGAGGATGACCAAACGATGATACGTACGCTACTGCTCGATGCCGATGGCGAGGTGATCCGGGGCGGGGAGGAGCTGCTGGCGCGCTTTCGCGAAACCCCGCAGAGCCGGCTATGGATCGACCTCCAGGGCGAGCCTCAGGCCCGCGAGCGCGAGCTGCTGGAGGCGTTCGGCTGCCATCCATTGGCCATCGACGACGCCCACCGCGAGCGCCATCCGCCCAAGATCGAGGAGTTCGAGCACCACACGCTGATTCTCTATCGGGGGATCTCGTCGTTCGATGCCGAGCTCAACTTCGTCCCCCAGCAGGTCGCCTTCTTTCTCGGCGAGCGCTTTCTCATCAGCCTGCATCCCGGCACCGCGTTGAGCATCGACCGCCTGATGGTGCACGAGGGCAGCACGCTGCTGCGTCGCTCCCCCGAGCATGTCGCGCTCAGGGTCATGTACGTCTCGGCGGGGTTCTATCTGGACAGTCTGCTCGAGTTCGAGAACCAGCTCAGCGATCTGGAGGATGAACTCATCGATGCGGGAAGCGACGCGCTGATGCGCCGGATCATTGCCTACCGCTCGCGGCTGGTAAAGATGCGGCGGGTCTTCAACTATCACGTCGGCATCACCCAGGAACTCACCGCCTACGATTACTCGCATCTGCCGCGCGACAACGAGGACACCCTGCACGCTATCAACGATGTGCATGAGCGCTTCGAACGGCTGCACAGCCTGACCCAGATGTACTACGACATCTGCGGCGACCTGATCGACGGCTACATTTCGCTGTCCTCGCATCAGCTCAATATCACCATGCGGGTGCTCACGGTCATCACCGCTATCTTCGTGCCGCTGACCTTCCTCGCCGGCATCTACGGCATGAACTTCGCGTACATGCCGGAGCTTGGTTATCGCTATGGGTACTTCATGCTGATGGGCTTGATGCTGGCTATCGGGCTGGGGCTGTTGTGGCTGTTCCGGCGCAAGCGCTGGCTCTAGCGGTGGAGAGTGTCCAGGGCTGCCTGTCTTTACTGGCGTTTAACCCACAAAAAAGCCGCCGATCGATGATCGGCGGCTCTTGGCATTAACCCTTCAGTACGCCGGCATGGCCGGCGCCTGGATCAGGCAGACTTGGCAGTCTTGGCGCTGGTATCGGTGCTGTCAGTCGCCTGCTTGGCGTTGCTCTCGGCAGCCTTCTGGGTCTTCTTGACGTTCTCTTCGGCCAGCTTCTGGCTCTGCT
Organism: Halomonas korlensis; assembly: GCF_900116705.1. GTDB lineage: Bacteria > Pseudomonadota > Gammaproteobacteria > Pseudomonadales > Halomonadaceae > Halomonas > Halomonas korlensis. The sequence continues at coordinate 162,722 of NZ_FPBP01000006.1, forward strand.
TGACGTTCTCTTCGGTCAGCTTCTGGCTGTCCTTGACGAAGTCCTGCTGCAGGGCCACGACCTTCTCGGCATCGCCTTTCAGGCGCTCGGTCAGGTCCTTGGCGACTTGCTGCTGGCCTTCCATGTACTCGCGGAGGCCTTCGGCATCCTTGACGTTCATGAGGTTGCGCAGCTGCGCCAGGCTGGTGTCGGAGTAAGCCTTGCCCGCGTCGAGCTGGGCGTTGATCAGCTTCTCGGTGTAGTCCACGGACAGCTCGGCATAGGCGCGAGCCGGAGCGAAGAACATGGATTCGAATTGATTGGTGATCTGGGTGGTGTCGAAGTTTTTCATGGTTGACCCTCCTGAGGGTTCTAAATATCTAGAAGGCCCTGGGTGTCTCCCGATGCCTTCCTCGTCTCTGTTGCAATGCACAATAGCAAAGCGATTGGTGCAGTGCAACATCAAGATGCGGAGTTTTATTCAGGAAGGCACAGGATTTTCTCGTCAAGGCGTTTCGCGACGCCCGGAACCCCCTGTTAGGTGGGGCAAAGTTTGCTATTGTCAGGCCTTGAGAGACTGGCCAACGCAAGGAGGCAGCCGATGGCTTCCGATACGCACAGCAAGATTCCCGAGACCATGGCAGCCATGCTGCTGACCGGCCATGGCGGCCTTGACAAGCTCGTTTATCGCCAGGACGTACCCACGCCCCGGCCTGCCAAGGGCGAAGTGCTGGTGCAGGTAACGGCGACGGCGAAGAACAATACCGACCGCAAGGCGCGCGAAGGACTCTATCCCACCAAGGACAAGGGCGAGGTGGCCTCCTTCGCCATGGGCGGCACGCCGACGCTGAGTTTTCCGCGTATCCAGGGGGCCGACGTGGCCGGCCGCGTGGTCGCCGTGGGTGAAGGCGTGGATATCGAACGCATCGGGCATCGCGGCCTGCTGGACTTTAACCTCTACCCCGATACGCGCCGTGACATTAACCTGATGCCTGACTATTACGGCCATGGCGCCGATGGCGGGTACGCCGAGTACATTGCCGTGCCCTCGGAACAGTTCCACCGGGTGGAAAACCCCGAGCTTGGCGATGCCGAACTCGCCGCCATGGGCATGTGTTCCTACCAGACGGCGCTGCACATGCTGACGTCGGCCGGCGTGAAGGCCGGCGAGCGGATACTGGTTACCGGCGCCAGCGGCGGGGTAGGCACGGCACTGATCCAGCTGTGCCGGATCATGGGGGCGATTCCCTATGCGCTCAGCCAGCCGGACAAGGCCACCGCCTTGCTTGAACTCGGCGCCGAAGCCGTGCTGGACCGCTCATCCATGGAAGGTTTCACCGACAAGGTGCGCGAACTGACCGGCGGCCGCCCCATCGATGCGGTCATGGACTTGGTCGGCGGCGAGATGACCGACCGCTTCATCGACGCCATGATCTTCGACATGGCGAGTCGCGAGAGCTACCCACGGCTGAGCATCGCCGGGGCCAGTGGCGGCAATGTCAGCGAGATCATGTGGACGCGCATCTATCTCTACCAGGTGCAGATCTTCGGGGTGTCGCACGGCACCCGCGAAGAGGCCGAGCAACTGGTGACCTGGATTCGCGCCGGCCAGCTGAAGCCGGTGCTGCACGCCGCCTTCAAGCTTTCCGACCTGCACGAGGCCGAAACCTACTTCGTCAATCGTGGCAGCAACTACCTGGGCAAGATCGTGATCGTGCCGGACTCACAATGGCAGGAACACGGTGCGCGCTATTCACTATCCGCCAACGCCCGTTAAGGATTTCCATGAGTAATGAACTGACACTGCAACTGATCGATACCCATGCCGGAGGCGATGTCAGCCGCATTGTGGTCGGTGGTATCGACCCGTTGCCCGGTACGACGGTCAGGCAGCAGATGGAATACCTGCGGGACGATGCCGATGGACTGCGCAAGCTGTTGCTGAACGAGCCCTACGGGATTCCCGAGATGTCGGTAGACCTGATCGTGCCCGCCACCGACCCCAGGGCCGAGACGGGCTACATCATCATGGAAGTGATGGGTTATCCCATCTACTCTGGCTCCAATACCATCTGCACCGCTACGGCGGTGCTGGAGAGCGGCATCGTGCCCAAGCAGGAAGGGCGTCAGCGCTTCATGCTGGAATCCCCGGCCGGGCTGGTGCAGATCGAGGCCCTGGTCGAGAACGGGGTGGTCGAGGCGATTACCTGCGAGGGCCTGCCCAGCTACATCGATACCTACCGGGCCAGCATTCACGTGCCCACTGTGGGCGAGGTGACCTATAGCATCGCCTACAGCGGCGGTTTCTACGCCCTGGTCGATGCCACCGAGCTGGGGTTCTCACTGATCAGGGAGGAGGAGCGACGCCTGAGCGATTGTGCCCACGCGATCGTCGAGGCGATCCAGGCCGAGAAGGGCTTTTCCCACTACACCCTGGGCGATGTCGGGCCGCTGCCGTTCCTTCATTTCATGGGGCCGGTGGAGCAGGTCTCCGATCATTTCTATCGCTCGCGGTCGACGACCTATGTGCATCAGGACGTGATCTGTCGCAGCACTACCGGCACCGGCACCTCCGCGCGCCTGGCGCTGATGCACTACGAGGGCCGTCTCAAGAAGGGCGACAAGCTTGAAACCGTCTCGCTGCGCGAAACGGGCTTCATCGGCGAGTTCACCAACTTGCATCAGGAAGGCCCCCATCAGGTGGTGGAGAACACCATCACCGGCAAGAGCTATGTGCTGGCACGTTCCGACATCGTCATCAACTGCGAGGACTCGCTGGTGGAGTGCCTCGGCCTGCATCATATCCTCAGCAGCCGCCACTCCGGGGCGGATTGAGTGGTCGTCTCCAGGCGCACCTAGACGGCCTCTCTTTCGTCCACGGTCATTTGGCTCCAGCGAGCGATCTCGTCGATTGTTTACCTACGAATGATGGCAGTATTGACGTCCATTATGCGCACGCAGCAAATAGGCTCGAGAGGTGCAGGGCGTGTCAATGGGTTTTGCGATTTAGCAGGGGTGAAATGGACCATAATGTCCACGCCTCATCAATCATTAACCTTGGTCTGTGCCCTGCTACGGCCTTTCAGGTGAGCTATTGTGCCTAACTGAAGGCCGCCAGGACTCTCTTTGCAAGGCAGGCTAGCCATAGGGCCTGCCTTTTATAGGCGGCGACTTGCCTTGCAGCGCTTGCTGGTTATCACAATAAAAAAGCGACCCGGGGTGGGTCGCTAAGTGCAGCGGGCCTGGTATGTTTAAAAAACTAGCAGGTTGATTATAGCTCGGCAAGCATCATCCATAGAAAAACAGGCTTTTCTTTACGCTTATACTTCTAATTCAAAAAATTGAAGGTAACGCATTTAGCTATGTTTTAAATTCGGCATGCTAGATATTTAACAATTGTTTTTCACTCGTAGCATGGTCTCGATGAGGATATTTTACTATAGAGAAACAGTAAATAGCGATTGAAGTGAATGGTCTCAACATGGCGATCCACCCTGAAAAACCGCTGCCGTCTCACATCCAGTTTGTGTCAGCGGCGGCTCGCTTCTACGCTGACAGACAGGGATGAGGGTTATCCCTGTTTTCACTCTTCCATGGAAAGGAGGCTGATATGACCCGTGGTCTTGGCGGACATTCCCCTGCGAACGTGACGCACCATCTCAAAGGCACCGATTTTCCTGCCTCGCGCGCGGATATTGAGCAACAGGCCCAAGAGAATGGTGCCGACGATGAGATTCTTGAAGTGGTTCGCAACATGCCTGACAGAGAGTACGAAGACATGGCAGACGTATTGAAAGGAGTGGGTGAGGCCGAGTGACACTCGCGCAGACGTCGCGAAACAAGGGAATCGTCAATGTCGCAAGCGAGATCGGCCGTTAACGAACAAGGCCAGAGGAAGTTCCTCTGGCCTTGTGATACACGTTCGAAACAGTGACATTGAAGCGATCAGGTCACCGTCATACGCTTGCTTGGCCCATCAAGAATTGCGGCCGCCTCCTCTGCTGTGTTCGCCGCCTTTCTTGCCAGCCTCAGAGGCCTTTTCAGGATCATTGGCGAAGTTACCACCGCTCTGTTGGCCACCCTTTTGACCCGCTTCAGAGGCTCGCTCCGGGTCGTTGGCGAAATTACCACCACTCTGTTGGCCGCCTTTATGGCCTATGTCTTCATAAAACTCCCTGTCATGGCTCTGTGATGTCGCTTCGCCACCTTTCTTGCCCGCTTCACTTGTTGACATACCCTTATCGTCTTTGCGTTTATCAGCCATGATAGTCTCCTTACAGTCGTCCTTAACAAAAGTTAATACATTTTGGTAACGCTTAGCTCGCTTACCTTGCGAAGCATGTATCAACCTGGAGTTTTTAGAATAGACGCTATTCGGTAGCTTGCAAGCCTTTAGTTTCCTGATACGTGTTTAAACGTTAATTTTTTAATTTCTGTGTTACTTATTTAAATCTGAGTTAACGATATCAGGAGTGGCGCTGGGTATCCTGCATCAACATTGGCTTGACACGGCGAACTACTACCCTTCGTTGAGTCGTACATCATGGGCCATATGCTATACAAGGTGGACACAGATGCCTCACGCCTGGAGAAGCGGCAACCAATCACCTTGCTCTCCGATGCCAAGCACTACCCGCCAGCGATAATGTCAGCCATCGAAACGGCTAACGAGTCGGTGTTATTCGAACAATACCTGTTTGCGTCCGGACGCCTCGCTGATCGTCGGCGCCTTGGTCCAGGTCGCCGATCGTGGCGTTCATGTCCAGGTGCTCCTCGACCGCTACGGTGCCAAAGGCCAGAAACACCGTGACTGAGCGCGGCTCATGCGGGCAGGGATGGCCCTGCGCTTGTTTAATCCGCTCTTTATGGGCGGCTGAGCATCCTCCTGACTCGCGCTCATCGCAAGCGGGTACTGGTGGATCGCTGCGTGGCCCTCACAAGGGGCTGTACTACGGTTAACCCGCTGGTATATCGAAGCGTAGAAAGCGCCCCTGATAAAAGGAAAGAAATTCTTTTAAGATATTGAAATATATAATAATTTTTTTTACCGCAATGGCGAGATACTAAGAGCAAAATATACCTAGGAAAGCAAGCGGGCTTGGCCAAGCGCTTGTAAAAAGCCATGGAGGCAGAAAGATGACACGTAACGTATTTATCCCGGCGTTGGAGAAACAGCAACGCAGAGAACTCGAAACACTGCGTAGTGCAGAAGAGCTTGCATTTTATGGCTTACTGGATGTGGAAACGTTGGTCGAACCGGAATCGTTTTCTTTTGACCGGCTGCTTGAACAGGCCCGCCACGAGCTGCAACAGGCCCTCGACACTGTTGGCTCTGTCGATGGCATCATTGCCCACTGGGATTTTCCTACCAGCGTTTTGGTGCCGATCCTGTGCAAGGATTACGGCATCCCCGCTCCGCCGCTTGAGAGTGTGCTTAAATGCGAACACAAATACTGGAGCCGGATGGAACAGAAGCAAGTGATCCCTGAACATGTGCCTGGTTTCTGCTCGGTCGACCCTTTCGCGGCGGATCCTCTGGGGCAGGTAACGCTCGACTATCCGTTCTGGCTCAAGCCGGTCAAGGCCTTTTCCTCCCAGCTTGGCTTCAAAATCGAGAATGCAGAGCAGTTTCATACGGCTATCAGCGAGACGCGTGAAACGATTCATCATTTTGGCGATCCGTTCAACGAGGCACTTGGCCACATCGAACTGCCTCCCGAGATTCAACAGGCCAACGGGAACACCTGTATTGCCGAGCAAATTATTTCGGGCATACAGGGGGCACCGGAGGGCACCATGTTCCAAGGAGAATTCAATGTGCACGGGGTGTTCGACCAGCCCGTGGATGAAGGCGCCACCCTGTTCGACCGCCTGGAGTATCCTTCCAGCCTGCCGGAGCGGATTCAGCGGCGAATGCTAGATGCCAGCAAGCGCTTCCTCGAGCATATCGGCTTTGACAACGGTTGCTTCAATGCCGAGTTCATGTGGGACGAGGAGAGCGATCAGCTGTGGCTGGTCGAGTTCAATACGCGCATTTCCCAGTCGCATAGCGAAATGTTCATCATGGTCGACGGCATGTCCAACCACGAGGTGGCCCTTGACATTGCCCTGGGACAGCGCCCCTCGTTAGTCAATCGGCAAGGCCAGTTTCCGGTAGCCGCTAAATGTCTCATCCCCCATAAGCACGAGGATGCCATCGTCAAGCGCGTACCCAGCCAGCAAGAGTTGGCTGAACTCAGCGAGCGCTTTCCTGGCACCATGATCAAGCTGGACATCGCGCCGGGCATGCAGCTGAGTGACCTGCCGAATCAAGACAGCTTTTCGTATCACATCGGTACGATCTATCTTGGTGCGGATAGCCACGAGGCGCTACGAGAGCGGTACCGCACCTGCCTGGATGCCCTGCATTTTGAGTTCGACCCCGTATTGGAACAAAGCGAACAGTGATTTCGACAAAGCCATGCCTACGCGCTTCAGGCGCCGAGGTTAACTCGTTCCAGTACCAGAAGGTGCTGGAGGGAACCCTAGGTCACTCCTTTAGCGGCGGCAATCGAGTAAGAGTGCTGCGCAACGGCATCGAAATATTTCCCCCCATGATCGAGGCCATCCGTCAAGCATGCTTCAGCGTGGATCTCCTCACCTTCGTCTATTGGAAGGGGGCTGTGGCACGGCGGTTCGCCGATGCCTTGATAGAGCGCGCCAAGGCCGGGGTACGGGTGCGTGTCATCCTGGACGCTATCGGGGCACTAAAGATGTCGAAGTCGCTGATCGAACAGATGCGGGCAGCGGGTGTGCACGTTGCGTGGTTCCGCCCACCTGCCCGCTGGCAATTTTGGAAATTGGACAACCGCACACACCGAAAGGTACTCGTCTGCGACGGACGAATCGCCTTTACCGGGGGGGTCGGCATTGCCGAGGAGTGGGAGGGCGATGCACGCAACCCCAACGAATGGCGGGACACCCATTTTCAAGTTGAAGGGCCCGCTGTCCCCGGGCTACAGGCCGCCTTCCTCGACAATTGGGTGGAGGCTGGCCGGCCAATGCAAGATGATGTGACCCAGATCGGCTACGCCGAAACCCTCCAGCCGCTTGGCAAGAGCCATATCCAGGTGGTCAAGACGACCGCTGCGGTGAACTGGAGTCCCATCGCTACCCTGTTTCATGTCTTGCTCACTCTGGCGCGTCATAAGGTGCGCATCACCACGGCCTACTTCGTGCCTAACGCTGCGATGGTGCAGCTCCTGAAGAAGACGGCCCAGCGCGGTGTGGATGTACAGGTCCTGATTCCTGGCCCGCATCACAACCATCGGATGGCCCAGTTGGCGCAGGAAGATGAATACGTCCCGCTCATGCAGGCGGGAGTCCGGATGTGGAGATACCAGCCCAGCATGCTGCACGCCAAGATTATCACGGTAGACGATGTGGTCGCCTGTGTCGGGTCGGCCAATTTTGATCAGCGCTCCATGAGCAAGGATGACGAGTTGGCCTTGCTCATTCTGGACGAGGCGGTGTTGAGCGAACTCGACCGCCACTTTGAAGAAGACCGTACTCGCGCTATGGAAATGCATGCCGAAGATTACCACCAGCTTGATCTGTTCAGGAGGGCAAAGACCACAGTCGCCAGCCTGTTTCGAAACCAGACGTGATGGAAGGGCTTGGCATGTAGGCATCGCTGTTCGAGAAACTTTTCATAGCAATTGCTAGTGCCCCACCGTGGAAAAAGAAGGTAGCGACTCCCAGTCCGGTGCGGTCCGCTAGGCTGTAGATGATCCCTGTAAACTTTTTCCCGACGTTACATCGGCCATGCTGCCATATTCCTGGTCGGGCATGTTGCGTATGATATCAAGGACATCCTCTCCTGCGCCGTTATCCTTGGCATGTCGCTCAAGGCCGGTGCGGCTTGCAGGAAAATCTATTCCACTAAGGTGATGCGTCACGTTAGCGGGGGATTGGCCACCGAGTCCTCGTGTCATGAGCTTTCCTCCTATTAAGCCAGAAGATAGCGAGCATGTTCCCGTCTCTGATAAATAGAAGGCATCGACCGAGGGCACAAGGTATTTGGATGTACGTTCTACTCTTGCTTATTTAATTTCTCCTTGCCTACAGGGGTAAGCTTTCATTTTAACCGAATTTAAATAAAAGTTAGTTTTTAACCTACCCTTATTCTTCTTTAAAAAACATATGTATCAAGTAAATTGGCTAATATAAGGTAGTTGGCCTAGGGTTCATGAATATACCGCTGCCTTGAACCATTTGCCATCGCGAAACGGAGGCCGGCATGGCTGACAAGCGCAGGGCAAGCAACGAAAGCAGGGGTGTTAATGAAGCGGGCAAGAGAAGTGGAGATACTACCTCGCAAGCCCATGGAAAAGAATTCTATATTGATACCGTCCTGAAGGGCGGTTAGAAGGGAGGCAGGAACAGCAACAGCGGCGGGCGCAACTTTTAAGGAGAGTTTGCTGCGGCTGCTGGGTGGTTAATTGCCCAAGGAGGCTTCGCGCCGCAGGGAGGTGGCCTAAACTCGGAGGTTCTAGCTGCAGGACTGTAGCCTAGGCGAGGCGGCATCACGGGACGACAAGGAAAGTCAATGACACGAGAAAAGCGAGGGAGCGTGGTCGTTTATACGGGGCCTGAACAGGAACCCGAACATCAGCGAACTTCGCACCACGAGGTTGCTCGGCGTCTCGCCAGTCTCCTGGGGCGGGCTTTTGCCGGTGAGTATGATGCCTCCGCAAATTACCGGGAATCACTATATTTCGTCCCGATAGATGCCATCGTTATAGATGAAGCCCGCCGATTGGGTATACGGGATGAGCATGACCTGTTCGGCGGTGTCGTATCGCAACCTTTCATGGCCACCAAGGCAATCGCACATCCGCTGTGTGGTAACCATGCGACAGCACCGCCGGGATGGTCCGAGGACTTCTGCCGGCGAGTGAGCGACGCCGTGCTTACCGGTTACTCGGCGTTTTCCCTTGAAGATGCCCATGCGGCGGGACTGCGCCTACTCGAGTGCGGTCCGGCGCGCATCAAGTCGGTACGGGCCACCGCCGGACGAGGGCAGGCCGCCGTTAGCGATGCTGCTGACCTCACTCGAGTATTGAACACACTGGATGCCGAGGAAGTGGCGATTCATGGCCTTGTGCTCGAAGAGCATCTCGCTGACGTCACGACCTATAGCGTCGGGCAGGTCCGCGTTGGGGAATACCAGGCTTCCTACTACGGTACGCAGCACCTCACCGAAGACAATGAAGGTGCCATGGTTTACGGCGGCACGGATCTGGTAGTCACCAGGGGCGATTTCGAAGCGCTGCTTGCGTTGGAGCTTCCCGTGGAAATCCTACGCGTGATAGCGCAAGCCTTGGTGTTCGACACGGCGGCGACAGAGTGTTTTCCAGCCTTTTTCGCCTCGCGCCGAAACTACGATGTGGCATGCGGGAGCGATGCACGGGGTAATCGGCGAGTCGGTGTGCTGGAGCAGTCGTGGCGCATCGGTGGCGCGAGCAGCGCCGAAGTGGTTGCGCTTGAAGCCCTGCAAGCGACACCGGCCCCGCGAGTCGTAAGCGCTTCATCGCATGAAATCTACGGCACGAAGAAGACACCACCTTCGGATGCCACCATTCTCTATAGCGGGGTTGATGCAGACGTAGGGCCGATAACAAAGTGCGTCACGGTGAACGCTTATGACGACAAGCAGTGAAAGGATCAAGATAGCGGTGGAGAGCGAACAGGTTAACGGAACTGTTCTTTCACCTGAATCCAGGCTGCCCGGCGTGTTGTTCGTGCATGGTTGGGGTGGCAGCCAGGAGAGCGACCTCATTCTGGCCAAGCGCATCGCCGCCCTTGGCTGTATTTGCCTGACCTTCGACCTGCGCGGGCATGGCGGAACAATGGCGCAGCAACAGACCGTCAGCCGGGCGGATAACCTACGCGACGTTATCGCGGCTTACGACGTACTGGCCGACAACCCCGATATCGATCGCTCCGCAATTGCCGTAATGGGCAACAGTTACGGTGGTTATCTGGCCTCGATGCTGACCACACAGCGTCCGGTGAGATGGCTGGCGTTGAGTGTGCCCGCGCTGTATCGGAATGCGGAGTGGGATGTGGCCAAGCACCACCTCGACCGGGAGGACCTCGCTCAATATCGCATCACACGTGTGGATCCGACAGAGAACAAGGCGCTGGCCGCTTGTTCGCGGTTCGAGGGGGATGTCCTGCTCGTCGAGGCCGAGCATGACCATCTGATTCCGCACGAAACCATCATGAACTATCGCCGGGCCTTCGAGAAGGCACACTCGCTGACGCATCGCATCGTGGATGGCGCCGATCACGCCATGAGTAGCGAAACCTGCCAGCAGGCCTATACGTCCGTCCTCTCCTCTTGGGCGATGGAAATGATCGTCGGGCGACGTATCGGCTTCATGGAGTCGAGCCTGTTACGCACCCCCTGAGCGGAATCATGCGTAGATCAGGAGGTTGATATGCAGATCCGACGAAGCGAACAGGGGCTCAGGAATGGCGGTTGGGGGTGGGCTGGAAGGCTACTGATTGTCGCGGTGCCCGCATTGGCAGGCTGCGGCTTTCCCAACGATATCGAGCATACCACCGAGAAGATACGCGGCGGTGTGCTGAATGTCGGGCTGGCGGAAAATCCCCCTTGGGTGATACGTACTGATGCCGGCCCTGCCGGGCTCGAGCCGGAGATCATCCAGGAACTCGCTGAAGAACTGAATGCGGAAATTGAATGGCATTGGGATAGCGATAGCAACCTACTAGCCGCACTGCAACATGGCCAGCTCGATCTGGTTGCCTGCGGGTTTACCGAGAACTCACGCCTTAGCACGTTCGCCGCGTCTACCAAGCCCTATTACGCAAGCCGTTATACCGTGGGCGTTCCCAAGGGTGAGGAATTGCCGGCTTCGCTTGAAAACCTAAAAGTTGCCATGCATCCCGTGGGTCACTTCAACAAGCCGCTACGCGACGAGGGGGCAAGGCCGGTGCAGGAGGCTAACCTCGCCGGTACCGACGGGGCAGTGGCTGCGCCAAGCTGGTGGCTCAGGGCGCATGGGTTTGAGCCGGGCGATTGGCAACTGGCCACCGACAAGCATGTCATAGCCCTGCCGAAGGGAGAGAACGCCTGGATGATGACCATGCAGCGTCATCTCAACGGTTACGACAATATTGGTCAGCGCTTTGGACTGGGGAGTCACCCCGCCACGCTCTTCAGAGAGCTGCTTTACTCATCGCCTGAGGGCGTTTTCGCCGACATTCAAAGAACGGCTGGCTTCGGCAACAGAATAGCCTTGGTCAAGCACCAGACAGGCCGCTTCCTGCTTGAACTCCGGTGTAAAAGATCGTCGTTTCCTGGTCATTAGACACCTCGTGAACGGTGGCAATGTTACCATCTACGTTGGTGTCCGGTTTCATTGGACCACTACAGTACTTCGGGGGGGGGGGGGGCGAACTGATAGGGCAGACCACGCCGAGGGCAGCGATGTATGCTGCGCCGGGCGATGATCGGACGTATGCCGAAGCGGGTGCAGTCGTGATGCAGTGGATCACTGTCGTAGCCCTGGTCCACGACCACGTACCGACAGCGCTTGCGAGGACGTCCCCGATCACCGGGCAGATGTACCTACTCAAGCAGACCGATGAACTGATGTGAATCGGCCCGATGCCCGGCAGACAGAGTGAAGCTCAACGGGACCTCCGGGCGGCGGCCACCTCCGTGACGGGGTGGCCTCGTTCCGTCACCCGCTTGGCGGCTTCGATCTTGAATTCCTCGGTATATCGCTGGTGGCTCATGGGACCTCTTGGGTGCCTTCAGTATAAGGCCTGGAGGTGTCTACGAAACCCGGGGCGATTCACGACACTTTTCCGCGTAGCGACTTGGTCTTGCCCTTGCGGGTCTTATTATCGACCCGGCGACGCTGGGAACCCTTGGTGGGCTTGGTGGGCCGGCGGGTCTTGTGCTGTTTCGCGGCACTTCGGATCAACGCCTTGAGGCGTTTCAGCGCATCTTCCTTGTTCAGTTCCAACGTGCGAAAGCTCTGTGCCTTGATGATGACGATGCCTTCCTTGCTGATGCGCTGATCGGACAGCGCCATCAGTCGCTCCTTGTAGAAGGGCGGCAGACTGGAGTGGAGGATATCGAAACGCAGATGCACCGCCGAGGCGACCTTGTTGACGTTCTGCCCGCCCGAACCCTGGGCGCGGATCTGGCTGATATCGATTTCCCAGTCGCCCAGTTCCACCGTATTGGAAATGGTCAGCATGGTGTGTCTCGTCTTGATGTGAGGTGGCGCGCGCGCCCGTTTAAGGCTTTTGACCAATAGAAGACGACGTTCGAACGCGTATTGTAGGGCATATGCGGGATTGGATCCTTCATGAGTCGCGCGGACACCCCTTGGCGCCATACGGAGGGCAGCGTGTCTTCGTCTTTACGACCCAACAGTCAAAAGAGTTCTCATGTCGCTTGGACTTGTCATTCTGATCCCCCTGCTGGGCGCCTGCTTGACCGCCTGGCAGCGTGAAGGGACGTCACGCAACCTGGCACTGATGGCGGCGCTGCCCGCGGTATTGAGCCTCGTTCTGCTGCTGGCATGGCTCCCCGAGGTGCTGGCCGGTGTCACCCAGGTGCAGCGGCTGGCCTGGATTCCGTCGTTGGGGCTCGAGCTCAGTTTTCGCCTCGATGGGCTGAGCTGGCTGTTCGCGATGCTGATCATCGGCATTGGCTGTCTTATCGTGTGGTATGCGCGCTACTACTTCGCCGGCAAGCCCGGCGCGGGCCGTTTCTTTACGCTCATGCTGCTATTCATGGCGGCGATGCTGGGCATTGTGCTATCGGAAAACCTGCTGTTCATGCTGGTGTTCTGGGAGCTGACCAGCCTGGTCTCCTTCCTGCTCATCGGCTTCAATACCGACAGCCAGGGCGCGCGGCGGGGCGCGCGGATGTCGCTGGTGATCACCGGTGGTGGCGGCCTGATGCTGCTCGCGGGGCTGGTGCTGCTCGGCCAGGCGGTCGGCAGCTATCAGCTGACCGACGTGCTGGCCGCGGGGCCGATGCTCCGGGCCCATGACCACTATGGGCTGATCTTGGGCCTGGTGCTGCTCGGCGCCTTCACCAAGTCGGCCCAGTTTCCGTTTCATCTCTGGCTGCCCCACGCGATGTCGGCGCCCACGCCGGTATCGGCCTACCTGCACAGCGCCACCATGGTCAAGGCCGGCCTGTTCCTGATGGCGCGACTGCACCCGGCGCTCGCGGATACCGAGCTGTGGTTCAGCCTGGTCACCGTGACCGGCATGCTGACGCTGATGGTCGGCGCCTTCGTGGCCATGTTCATGCACGACATGAAGGGTCTGCTGGCTTATTCCACCGTGTCCCACCTGGGGCTGATCACCCTGCTGCTGGGCCTGGGCACCCCCATGGCGATGGCGGCCGCGCTCTTTCACCTAGTGTGTCATGCCCTGTTCAAGGCGCCGCTGTTCATGATGGCGGGGTACGTGGATCAGGCCACCGGCACGCGGGACATGCGCAAGATCAACGGTATGTGGCGATTCATGCCGGTGCTGATGGGGCTCTCCGCGATTCCTGCCGCCGCCATGGCCGGGCTGCCGCTGATGAGCGGCTACCTGAGCAAGAAGATGCTGTTCAGTGAAAGCCTGCAGTTGGCCACGCCCGACTGGGCCGTGGCGGTGATTCCGGTCTGGGTGACGCTGGCGGGGCTGTTTTCGGTGGCTTACTCGATCCGTATCTTCCATAACGTCTATTTCAACGGGAAGCCGATCGATCTGCCGATCTGGCCGCCCCGGGAGCCGCGTTACGCGGCGCTGGCTCCCATCGCGCTGCTCGCCATGCTGAGCCTCGTCATCGGCCTGATGCCGGCGGAGGCCTATCGGTGGCTGGTGCATCCGGCGGTACTGGCCGCTCGCCAGACTCTGCTGCCGCAGTACGAGTTCGACCAGCTCGGTGCAGCGCTGCCCATGGCGATGAGCCTGGTGGCGATGGCCGGTGGTCTGTTGTTCTACGCTATCCGCAAGCCGCTGTTCCGCTTGCATGCCCGGCTGCCGGAGGTGGATGCCAAGGAGATCTTCGACTGGATCATGCGCTGGGTCATCGAGCTGTCCCAGCGTCGCGTCTACCAGCTGGAAAACGGCTCCCTGCAGCGCTACCTGATGTTCCTGCTGGTCACGGCGGTGATCCTGGTAGGGCTGGAGCTGATCCGGTTGCCCGACTGGCGCGGCCCCTTGCCGCTCACCGCCATTGATCCGCTGACAGCGGTGGCGGCCGCTGTGCTGTGCCTGTCCGCGATCGGGGTCGCGCTGTTCCATCACTACCGGCTGCCGGCGCTGCTGCTGTTGGGCGTGACGGGGCTTTTCGTCACCCTGACGTTTGCCCGTTTCTCGGCCCCCGACCTGGCCCTGACACAGCTATCGGTGGAGGTCATGGCCGTGGTGATCATGATGCTGGCGCTGTCCTTCCTGCCGCAGCAGTCGCCCAAGGAGTCGTCGGGTGCCCGCTTCGGTCGCGACCTGGTGATTGCCGGCCTCGTCGGGGCCGGCATTGCGACGCTGAGTTTCGCCATCCTCACCCGGCCGTACGAGAGCATCGCCACGTTCTTTCTCGCCAACAGCCTGCCGGGCGGCGGCGGGACCAACGTGGTCAACGTGATCCTGGTGGACTTTCGCGGCTTCGATACGCTCGGCGAGATCACCGTGCTGGGCATCGCGGCGGTGGCGGTCTATGCCTTCACCCGCGACCTGCATCTCAAGGAGCGGGTCGCCGGCTCGAGCGCCGGCCATTGGGTCGCCGAGCCCCATCCGATTATGCTGAGCATGGTCGCAAGGCTGGTGCTGCCGATCGCCCTGCTGGTGTCGGCGTATATCTTCCTGCGCGGGCACAACATGCCCGGGGGCGGTTTCATTGCCGGGCTGATCACCGCCGTCGCGCTGACGCTGCAGTACATGTCGGGTGGGTTGGTGTGGGCGCAGGAGCGCATGCTTACCCACTTCCGGCCATTGATCGGCGGCGGCGTGCTGATCGCCACAGCCACCGGCCTGGGAAGCTGGCTGTTTGGCCGGCCCTTCCTGACCTCGGCGTTCGGGCATTTCGACTGGCCGCTGGTCGGAGAATTCGAACTGGCCACGGCGATGCTCTTCGACCTGGGGGTCTATACCACCGTGGTGGGCGCCACGCTGCTGATCCTGGCCAACCTGGGCAAGTTGATGACCGTTTCCGGACCCGGCAAGGAGGTCGGCTGATGGAGCTTTTATATGCCCTCACCCTGGGAGTACTCACCAGCTGCGGAATCTACCTGCTGCTGCGCGCCCGGACCTTCACGGTGATCCTCGGTCTGACCCTGCTGTCGCATGCCGTGAACCTGTACCTGTTTGCGTCGGGACGTCTGGCCACCAGTGCGCCGGCGATCGTCGGCTTCGCGGATCATTCCGCCGACCCGTTGCCCCAGGCGCTGGTGCTGACCGCCATCGTCATCGGCTTTGCGATGACCGCCTTTGTGGTAGTGCTGGCGCTCAAGGCCGCAGTCGAACTGCGCAATGACCATGTGGACGGGGAAAACCCCGATGAGGACCGGCCGTGACGCATCTGATGATCCTGCCGATTCTCATTCCCCTACTGACTGGCGCGAGCCTGCTGCTGCTCTACCCGACGCCGGTGGGCGTGCAGCGGTTGGTGAGCATCGCCAGTACCGTGATGCTGACGCTGCTGGGGCTGTGGGCCGTCAGCACCGCCGGGTCAGGCGAGCTCACGCTCTATCACCTCGGAGACTGGCAGGCCCCGTTCGGGATCGTGCTGGTGCTCGACCGACTCAGCGCGATCATGCTGTTGCTGACCGCGGGGCTGAGCCTGTTCTGCGTGCTGTATGCCAGTCGCGGCATCGACCGCCAGGGGGCGCATTTCCACGCACTGTTCCAGTTCCAGCTGGCCGGGATCAACGGGGCCTTCCTGACCGGCGATCTGTTCAACCTCTTCGTGTTCTTCGAGATCCTGTTGATCGCTTCCTATGCGCTGCTGCTGCATGGCGGTGGCCGGGCGCGCAGCCGCGCCGGGTTGCATTACGTGATCATCAACCTGGTGAGTTCTGCCTTGTTCCTGCTGGCGCTGGGCACCCTCTATGGCCTCACTGGCACCCTGAACATGGCCGACCTGGCGCTGGCGGTCGCCGCGACACCCGCGGCGGGGCAGCCATTGCTGACCGCCGCCAGCATGCTGCTGTTGGTGGTGTTCGGCATCAAGGCCGCGGTCCTGCCCCTGCTGTTCTGGCTGCCGCGGGCCTACTCCGCCTCGAGCGCCCCGGTGGCCGCACTGTTTGCCATCATGACCAAGGTGGGTGTCTACGCCATCCTGCGGGTGTTCCTGCTGGTGTTCGGCCTGGGCGAGAGCCCGGCCAACCAGGTCGCCTGGGGCTGGCTGTGGCCGCTGGCGCTGTTGACGTTGGGGCTGGGGGGCATCGGCGCGCTGGGCTCGGCGAGCCTGCGCACCATGACCGCCTACCTGGTGATCCTGTCCGTCGGCACGCTGCTGGCAACGATCAGCTTCGTCACCGCCACCACCCTGGGCGCCGCGCTGTTCTACCTGATCCACAGCACCTGCATGACCGCCGTGTTCTTCCTGCTGGCCGACCTGCTGGGCCAACAGCGCGAGCAGGGCTACGACCGCTTCTCGGATATCGCCCCCATGGGGCACCGCTGGCTGCTGGGTGGCATCTTCTTCATTGCCGCAATCAGCATGGCGGGCTTGCCACCCTTCAGCGGTTTTATCAGCAAACTGTGGATTTTGCAGGCCACCTCTGGCGAGCCGCAGGGCTTCTGGCTGTGGGGCGTGTTGCTGGCCGCGGCCCTGCTGATCCTCGTTGCGGTCAGCCGGGCCGGCAGTGGCTGGTTCTGGCGACCGGGAAAGATGACGGCACCACGACCGCTGGATCGGGTCTGCGTGTGGCTGGTATGCCTGATGATCGGCGTCAGCGCCGGCCTGTCGGCCCTCGGCGAGCCGGTGATCAACTACCTTGAACTGACGGCCGAGCAGCTGCTGGTCCCACAGGCCTACATCGATACCGTGCTGCCGGAATCGGCCCGTCTCGCCAGGGAGGTGGCGCCGTGACCCCCCAGCCGCATTCTCGCCGTTTGCTGAATCGAGGCCTGCGGTCTCGGCAGTTCTGGCTGCCGCGGCCGCTCTTCTCGCTGTTCCTGGCGCTGCTCTGGCTGCTGCTCAATCACTTTAGCGTGGCTCACCTGCTGCTGGGACTGGTGCTGGGCGTGGCAATTCCCTTCGTCACCCATCCCTTCTGGCCGGAGCGAGCCAGGATCAAGCGGCCTTGGCGGGTCTTGCGCTATGTGCTGGTGCTGCTGGTGGATATCTTCTGGTCCAACCTGATCGTCGCCGTGCGCATTCTTCGGCCCGAGCGCCACCTGCAACCGGGTTTCTTCCGCTACCCGCTGGAGCTCGACGACGAGTTTGCCATCACCATCCTGGCCAGCACGATCTCGCTGACTCCGGGGACGGTGTCGGTCCATTATGATGCCGAGGCGCATACGCTGCTGGTTCATGCGCTGCACCTGGAAGATGAGGCCGCCACCATCGCCGGCATCAAGCAACGCTATGAACAACCGCTGAAGGACATCCTGCGATGATTGCCACCGTCATACCGATCGCCCTGACGCTGTTCACGCTCGGCGCCCTGTTGAATCTCTATCGATTGGTGATCGGGCCGGACATTGTCGACCGGATCCTGGCGCTCGATACCCTGATGATCAACAGCATCGCTCTGATCGTGTTGGCGGATATCCGCATGGGCCTCGGCGTGCTGTTCGAGCTGGCGCTGCTGATCGCGCTGATGGGATTCGTCAGTACCGTCGCCATGACCAAGTACCTGCTGCGGGGGGACGTCATCGAATGAACACTATCGACATGTCCTGGCTACTGGAGCTGGTGATCGCCGTGTTCCTGCTGTTCGGTGCCGTCGTGGCGCTCGTCGGCTCCTGGGGCCTGGCGAAACTCCCCGATCTGTTCATGCGCCTGCACGGCCCCACCAAGGCCAGCACGCTCGGCGTGGGCTGTACGCTGATCGGCTCACTGCTGTATTTCAGCCATCAGCAAAGCGGGGTCTCCGTCCAGGAAGCGCTGGTCACGATGTTCCTGTTCGCCACTGCGCCGGTCAGTGCCCACATGATGGCCAAGGCTGCCCTGCGTCGACACCTCAAGTGCGTCACTCGCACTCGAAATCCTCCAGGCCCATGATCGACACCGACACTGGCAGCCCCGCCTCGCTGGCCGAGCGGGCCCGGCAGATCCTCGAGACGACGCCCGAGGCCCAGCTGCCACTGACCTACCAGCAGTTGGCCACCGCCCTCGGGCTGCAACCGCCCGGCACCATTCAGCGCGTCGCCGCGGCCCTCGAAGCGCTGATGCGCGAGGACGCCCGCGAGGGAAGGGCGTTCGTGGCGGCATTGGTGGTCAGCCGCCGGGGGGAGGGCGTACCCGCCGCAGGTTTCTTCGAGCTTGCCGTCGAGTTGGGGCGCTTCCCGGCGCAGCCGAGTGAGCAAGCCGCCGCCTACCGGCGTGAATTTGCAGAAGCCCTTCGACAGCGCGGGCAGGGCGATATGCCACCATGAGCCGGCACTCGATGGTTTCATCCACCATTACCTCGTTCTCCCTCGCCTCGCCGATCGGGGTGATCGCCGATACCCATGGCCTGTTACGTGACGAGGCGCTGTGCCTGTTGGCCGACTGCGAGTTGATCCTGCATCTTGGCGATGTAGGTCACCGCGAAGACGACGAGCGCATTCTCCAACGCCTGAAAGGGATCGCACCGCTCTACGCCGTGCGCGGCAATATTGATACTGCGGCCTGGGCCGAGCGCCTTCCCGATACCCAGGACCTGGTGGTCAATGGCTGGCGGCTGCATCTGGTTCACCGGCTTGCCGATTACGACCCCCGCACGGCCTGCGACGCGGTGCTTCACGGTCACTCGCACAAGCCGCGCTGCGAATGGCAGGACGGCAGGCTGTTGTTCAACCCCGGGGCAGCCGGCAAGCGACGCTTCTCGCTGCCGATTACCCTCGGCAAACTATGGGCCGATGCGCGCGGGTTGCGCGGGGCGATCATTCATCTGCCGCTCTGAGCCAGGCCCGCTGATCAATAGCTTGAGCTGCGTCACGTCGGCTCGACGCGCTTCGCCAGCCCCGCCAGGTACGCCCGTATCCGCGCCGCGTTGGTACCTACGTCACTGGCGCCGAGCCGCGAGGCGGAGCGTACATCCACGCGTACGCCGTCGCCGGTCTCGGTCAGGCGGATCACCACGTCGTCCTTGAAGCCGAACCAGGTCGTGGTGGCGGTGGCCTCGATGGTGTCGTCGCTGACCGAGGCGATCTCCCAGCCCGCCTCGCGGGCCTCGGCTTCGGCGGCCTCGAGCACCTCGGCCAGCGGGGCGTCGACGTTCCACGGCTGGATATCCGGGTAGGCCTCGCGCTGTTGGCGGGCGGTCGCCTCGCCGGGGTAGGCCACGGCATTGGGCGCGGCCTCCCGCGCCGCGGCCAGCGTTTCGAAGGCGGGTGGGTTGGCGGTATCCGTGGTGATGTCGTGGATCGGCGGCACCGACTGGGCGCGCTGCAGGTGCATCCAGGGTATGGCGACCATGCTGAGGCTGGCGATGATCACCAGGACGCTGAGCAGGGCGGGCCTCAGGCGTCGGTACAGCGCGGCGATGATCAGCGCGACCAGCCCCACCGCCGCGCCACCGATGGCGATGTAACCGCCATAGCGCAACATGCTGAAGGCATCGCCCAAGGGCAGCAGCCCGGAGCGATAGGCGGGGCCGGCGCCGGCCATCGACAGGGCCGCGACGATGGCGAGAATCACTCCGATCAGGGTCACCCGGAAGGCGAGCCATTTGCCTCGGGGTGGGGCACTGGAGCGGCTTGTGGTCATGCCGGTTCCTCGTGGAAAGACGGTTGGGTGGGCAGGGAGAGCGCCCGGCTAGCGCATATCAAACACTAGCCCATATCAAACAACAGGGCCTCGGCCGGCGAGGTCGCCTGCATCACGATGCGCTCCTCATCGGTAATGGCCATGCCGTCGCCTGCCTCGAGAGGCTGGCCGTTGACCTCAAGCGCACCGTGGGCCACCTGAATCCACACCTTGCGGTCGGGCGTGGTCGGGTGCTCGACCTTGCTTCCCTCGCTGAGCCGCGTCGCGTAGAGATCCAGGTCCTGGTGGACCACCACGGACGCCTCGCGACCGTCCCGGGAGGCGACCAGGCGCAGGCGGTCGGTCTTCTCCTGCTCCGGAAAGCGGCGCTCCTCGTAGCTCGGCGCCAGGCCCCGGCGCTCGGGATGCAGCCAGATCTGCAGGAAATGCACCCGCTCCTCGTCGGAGCCATTGAACTCGCTATGGGTAATGCCGGTGCCCGCCGAGAGACGCTGGACATCACCCGGCCGGATCGTCGAGCCGTTGCCGAGGCTGTCCTTGTGCGCCAGGCCGCCCTCCAGCACATAGGAAATGATCTCCATGTCGCGATGGCTGTGCGTGCCGAAGCCCTGGCCGGGCTGCACGCGGTCCTCGTTGATCACGCGCAGCGGGCCGAAGCCCATGAAAGCCGGGTCGTGGTAGTCGGCGAACGAGAACGTATGGTAGCTCTCGAGCCAGCCGTGATCGGCGTGGCCGCGCTCGTGTGCATGACGGATCTGAAACATGCCGGCCTCCTGAAAATGTCGTGTTCGATTGATGCGACCAGCATGCCACGCCCCCTGTGCTTCGGCGAGTCACTCTTCGGCGAGTCGCCCTTCGGCGAGACACCCCTTGGCGAGAGACCACTCGGCGAGGTACCGGTGTTAGTCTTTGCGGAGAAGAGTCAGGAGCCGTCGACCCCATGCAACCCCCAACACATCCCGTGCCCGCGGTGCTTGCCGTGGTGGCGCGCGAAGGTCGCGTGCTGCTGGTGCGCCGCGCCAACCCGCCGGATGCCGGCCGCTGGGGCTTTCCCGGCGGTCATATCGAGTGGGGTGAGAGCACCCAGGCGGCTGCCGTTCGCGAACTGCACGAAGAAACCGGCGTATGCGCACTACCGGGCGAGGTGCTCACGGTGCTGGATATGATCACCCCCGCGGATGGCGAGCATCGGCACCACTTCGTCCTTATCGCCGTGCGCTGCCAATGGGTCGCTGGTGAGGGCGAAGCCAACGACGACGCCCTGGATGCCGGCTGGTTCACACCACAAGAAGTTGCCGGCCTCGGCGCGACCGCAAGCGTCGATGTCGAGCGCCTCGCCAGGATGGCGCTGGCGCTCAATGCACCCTAGCCGCGTCATCTCGCTGGGAGCCGTAACACGGCGCCGCACGCGGCAATCGGCTGGCCCTTGTCGGCATCTGGGGTTACCTTGTTGGCTTTGCGATGCCTGGAAGGGCGATACGCTTTGCCTGAAAACTGCCTGCGCTCGATCATTCGGCGTTAAAAATCGGCTCAAAGACCTCATTTACACCACGTAAACTCCGCCTTTTCGCCGATTTTTGCCTTGTCTGACCATCGCTCTGCGACTTTTCAGACAAAACTTAGTCATCCACCTTTGCGAGCCACCATGAACCACGTCATTGAACTGATGAAATCCCACCGTTCGGTCCGCAAGTTCAGCGACCGTCAGATCCCCCGCGAGCTGCTGCTGGAACTTATCCGCGCCGGTCAGGGTGCGGCGACCTCCAGCCACGTTCAGGCCTACAGCGTTATCCACGTCACGGACCCGGCGAACCGCGAAACGATCGCCGAGCTCGCCGGCGGACAGGGCTATATCGCCAGCTGTGCGGATTTTCTGGTGTTCTGCGCCGACATGAAGCGCCCCACCGAAGCCTCGGAGCGTACCGGTGCCAACGTCGTGCGCGGCATGACCGAGCAACTGCTCGTTGCCAGCGTGGACACCGCGCTGATGGCGCAGAACGTGGCGACCGCTGCCGAATCCGAGGGGCTGGGCATCTGCTACATCGGCGGCATCCGCAACAATCCCCAGGCGATCAGCGATTTGCTGCGCCTGCCGAAGCATGTCTACCCGGTGTTCGGCATGTGTCTCGGCTACCCGGCCCACGACCCGGACGTCAAGCCACGGCTGCCGGTCGAGGCGATCCTCAAGGAAGACTATTACGCCGACGACCGCGAGCATGTCGAGGCCTACGACGCGACCATGCAGGCTTATTACCAGACGCGGAAGGGCGGCCTCAAGGACAGCACCTGGTCCCAGAATCTCGCCCCGCTTTTCGATACCAAGCTGCGCCCCCACATGCGCGAGTTTTTGGTCAAGCGCGGCTTCGAGATGAAGTGATAAGCGCCTAGGACCAGCCAGGCGTTCCATATCGACACAAGGATCATCGAGCATGTTCACCGGCCTGAGCGCATTTCCCTTGACCCCGATGAGCGAGCGGGGCATTCAGGAAGCGGCATTCACCCACCTGATCGAGTCCCTGACGGCGGCGAGGGTGGATGCCATCGGCGCGCTGGGTTCGACGGGCAGCTACGCCTACCTCACCCGCGCCGAACGCGCCCGCGTTGCCAAGCTTGCCGTGGCAAGTGCTGGCGACACGCCGGTCATGGTCGGTATCGGCGCGCTGCGTACCCGCGATGTGTTGACGTTGGCCGAGGATGCCCAGCTTGCAGGCGCCAGTGGGGTGCTGCTGGCGCCCGTGTCGTACCAGAATCTCAACGATGATGAGGTCTTCGGCCTCTACGACACGGTCTGCCGCGCGCTTTCCGTACCGCTGTGTGTCTACGACAATCCCGGCACGACCCACTTTGCCTTCAGCGACGAGCTGCACGGCCGCATCGCTCAGCTGCCGCAGGTGCGCTCGATCAAGATTCCCGGCGTGCCGGGGGATGTCGAGGCGGTCAGGGCGCGTGTCGAGCGGCTGCGCCGGTTGATTCCCTCCGACGTGACCATCGGCATCAGCGGCGACCCCTTGGCCGCCACCGGCCTCGCCGCCGGCTGCGATGGCTGGTACTCGGCGATTGGCGGACTCTACCCGCGAACCATGCTCGCGATCACCCGCGCCGCCCAGGCAGGCGACACCGAGCAGGCACTGGCGTTATCGGCACGGCTAACCCCCCTCTGGGACTCGTTTCGCCAGCACGGCGGCAGCCTGCGCGTCATCGCCACCGCCGCCGAGCTTCAAGGCCTCGTCAGCCATCCCAGCCTGCCGCTTCCGCTCAAGACGCTGGAAGGTGCCGACCGGCAAGCGTTGGCGAACGTACTGGAGACGCTTGAGCTGGAGTAGCGCTATGCGGCGCAGCTGGCGGTATTGATACCAAGCTCGAGAAGCAAACCTCAGCATGATGCTGAATGGCCAATGGGAGACGTCATGGAAACCTTGTTGAACGCACGCACGGAGGTGGGGGATTCGGTACTGGCAGCCATCGCGCATATGCCGACTGCCAGCATGCCGGTGCTGATGGATGATGGCTTTGCTCGACAGCTGACCGATGCCGACGTCATGCGAGTAGCGGTACTGCTGGCGCAGAAGAGCTACGACGAAGGAGGTTGCCCCATCGGCGCGGTGATCATCGACAACGCCACGCGCCGGATTCTCGGCAAGGGCCACAACACGCTGGTGCAGGAGAATCATCCCTACCACCACGGAGAAACCTCCGCCATCCGCGATGCTGGTCGCATCGACTTCGGTCAGACCACCCTTTTTACCTCTTTGAGCCCCTGCGAAATCTGCGCGACGCTGTTGCACATGCGAGGCTTCTCGCGCGTGGTGGTGGGCGATGTCACCAATGCCTCGGGTACCGAACCCCTGCTGCGCGAAAAAGGCGTTAAAGTCGAGGTTCTGGAAGACCCACGCGGCATCGAGCTATATGCCCGCTTTCGTGCCGAAAGGCCAGAACTGGACCTGGAAGACTGGAAAGGGCGTCGTGCAACGCAAGGGCCATGACATCCGGGTGGTAGGGGAACTAGCCATCTTGCCCAGCAGATTTGACCACCTAAGACTGCAAGGCCCATCCCGCACTCTTGGCTATCTTCAGAGCTGCCTGGTCTGGTTGTGAGAGGCGCCGCTCTCCTGGCCTTGGTTAGAGGATTGGTGCGGTGGCACTCTCGCCGTTGCGGGATTTCTTCTGGAGAGCCTCCTTCCGATGACTTTCATCAGGATGTGGTTAATGGTCATGACATCTATGCATCACCTCCAGTTGGTTGCTGGAGACTGCACGTGTGTCTCGACGACCCAGCGATATCAGCTGCTGGCTTTCTCAGGGTCTGATGTCGGAGTGGCGTGAAGTGATCGACCCGTGGTGCCAGAACCCTATCGCCGCAAGGCACTGCCGCACTCGCTAGAAAGGGACCCCTCATGGAGGAACCAGTTTAAGTACGGTTCGGACAGGCAAGCGAGCAATTAACCCTTGCCTGTACGAGCAGCCAACTCTTGCCTGTAAAAGGAGGAGTGGTTTTAAGTTATTTATTCTTTCTTATTAAATTTAATTTATGATTTAGTTGATTTCGGCTGTGGTTAAGATTTAGGAAATCATTGGTCCAAATAAACTATAACATTTCGAAATTAAGTCATTATTAATGTTTTTATTTGGTATAAATTATGTCTTTTTCTCGATTCAGCTTGACTTATATTTAACTTGGTTATAGCTTTATAGCTCTCTTAGGTTACGTCTTTTTTGAGACCTCCAGCTTTGCTCATTAACGAGTGATGCGCATCGTAATTGCGCTATAGACCTTGCCGGTCAAGCTCAAGAAGAGGTCATTAGTCCGGAGGCTGAATGGGTTTTACTATCGGGACTCTGCTGGCGTTTAGTTTCGCAGTATCGCTCATTGCCTTGGCGGCTTTGATTTGGGCGATATCGCGTCGGCAATTCAATGTTACTCAACGCGATGCAATGATGATTCTTCCTGAGGGGGAAGAAGGTAAGGTCGACGACCCTACCTCGCATGCAAGCGATGGGCATGCGGCGCCGGAATCGCCACCAATGACCCGTGAGTGGCGGCGACTGCTGCTGTTCATGTTCATATCCGCGATCGTCTGGCTACTTGTCGGCTCAGCGTTCGGTTTGATCGCCTCATTGAAGTTGCATCTCCCAGACTGGCTGAATGGCAGTCCCGAGCTGACTTTCGGTCGGGTACGGACCATGCATCTCAATGCCGTGGCCTATGGTTGGCTCTCCTTGGCTGGAATAGGCACAGCACTTTGGGTGTTACCTACGATATTTCGTACCCCACTGCGTCATCCGACACTGATCTTGTTGGGAGGATTGTTATGGAATGTGGGCGTGCTTGCCGGACTTCTGGCGGTTGCCTCCGGATGGACCGAAGGCCTCGAGTGGCTGGAGTTTCCGTGGCAAGTGGACTTGGTGCTCGCGGCCGGCGGGGCTTTTCTGGCCGTCCCGCTGATCATGACGGCAGCCGCGAGAACGGTGGGTCATATTTACGTGACCGGGTGGTACTTGCTTGCCGCGATGGCCTGGTTTCCGATTCTTTTCGTGTTGGCGAACCTTCCGGGAATACATTCTGGTGTTCAGGAAGCGACCGTCAACTGGTGGTTTGCACATAATGTTCTGGGGTTGTGGCTGACGCCTTTGGGAGTGGGTGCCGCCTATTACTTCATTCCAAAAATTATCGGTAAGCCGATCTTTTCCTATCGTTTGTCATTGATTGGCTTCTGGGGGCTTGCGCTGTTCTATAGCCAAGTGGGTATTCATCATCTCATCGGTGGTCCTGTCCCCACTTGGGTGGTCACGCTCTCGGTCGTGCAATCGGTCATGATGCTGATACCGGTAATCGCGGTAGCCATCAACCAGCATGTCCTGTGGATGCGCAACTTGGGCGCCTTTCGGGTGAGCTTGCCACTGCGATTCATCGCTATCGGTGCGCTGATGTATACCTTTGCTTCTGTGCAAGGTTCTCTGGAAGCACTTCGGGTCATCAATACAGTGACTCACTTTACTCACTATACCGTGGGTCATGCGCATCTGGGTGCCTACGCGTTCGTGACGCTGGTCATGTTCGGTAGTTTCTATTACATGCTCCCGCGCATTACTGGCAAATCCTGGCCCATGCCCTACTTGATAGGCCTTCACTTCTGGCTGGTGTTTCTGGGATTCCTAATTTACTTCTTTGCGCTGACCATTGGCGGCTGGCTTCAGGGGCTGGCCATGCTTGATGGCTCGCGTGACTGGCTTGAGAGCATGCAATTGACGGTTCCCTACCTTGAGGCGCGCTCTATTGGCGGTTTCATGATGGTGCTCGGCCATCTCCTGTTTGCCGTCAACGTCCTGTCGTTGATCCTGGGGCGTGGTGCCCGGCAAGGCGCATCACAGCAAGACGTCCGAGTGACAACGGAAGCGGGGGCCTGACCAATGAATAGAATACTGCCTCTCGTTATCGTGGCGCTTGCCATACTGGCCTTTGCCACTTTGCTGCTGGTGGCAGCACCGGCTGCCCAAATCACGTCGGTTGAACCACCTGAGGACTTGCAGCCTTATACGCCTGCGCAAGCGCGAGGGCGTGACCACTACGTTAGTCTCGGGTGTGTCTACTGTCACACCCAGCAGCCTCGCGATCCTGCCCAGGGGCCGGATGCCCAGCGTGGCTGGGGACGTCCGTCGACCCCGGCCGATTATGTCTACGATCAACCTCATCAGTTAGGGACCATGCGTACCGGTCCGGACCTTCTCAATGTCGGTGCCCGGCTTCCTTCCCGGAGTTGGCAGCTAACCCACCTCTACCAACCGCGAGCGATCACCCCCTCCAGCCTGATGCCAGGGTTCCCCTTTTTGTTCGAAGAGAAAAACAGCGCCGGCGAAGGGGATGTTGTCGTGCCAGTGCCCGAAAGATATCGACCGGAGGGCAAGGTCATCGTGGCGCGTCAGGAGGCACTCGATCTAGCGGATTATTTGCTCAGTCTAGACCGCACCTATGAAGCGACCCGGCTCGACCTGCGTGACAACGGTTTCCAGGCAGAAGAGGCGGGTAACCGATGAGCGAACGGCGCCACAAGACGAATGACGGCCAGGAGCACGCCGCGGAGGAGTTCGAGCCATACGAAATGCACAACCCTGTGCCTTGGCCACTTATCGCGTTGGCGCTGGCATTGGCGGTCTGGGGGATATTGACGCTTTACTCGACTCAAGAGGCTGCACAGGACACTCCGCCGGTACAGCAAACACAGGGCCAGGCCCAATCAGGTGGGCAACAGGCTAAAGGCCGCAGTGAAGCGGGTGAGGCGCTCTTCAGCAGTCATTGTGCCACCTGCCATCAGGTTAATGGCTCGGGCATTCGGGGTGCCGTGCCGCCGCTGGCGGGATCTCCTTATGTGACGAATTCAGCGGATGTCCCCATCAGCATCGTTCTGTTTGGAATCGAGAACGAAATAGAAGTGGCCGGCAACACATATAACGGCCTTATGCCCACCTTTGGACATACCCTAGATGATGCTCAGATAGCGGCAATCGTCAGTTATATCCGTGGAAACTGGGGAAACGATGCCATGCCGGTTGAGTCTTCTCTCGTCAGTACCTTGCGTGAGCGTTTTGCCGGCCGCGACCAACCCTGGAATGGCGGTGCTGAGCTGGCGCAGCTATTCGATACAGGCGCGACCGATCAGACGTCGGCAAACCTAGAGGAGACTCGGTAATGCTAGCCAAACGTTGGCCTATCGCTGTGAGTGCCATAGTGGTCATCATTTCGCTGGGATGGCTGGTCGCCAGGTACGGGAATGATTCATCGGTCAGCGATGCTGCTGAACCAAGCCTTGAGAAAGCCGCCGTTGCCAATCCGCTCACCGATCCGCTTTATGCGGATTCACTCGGGGAAATCGCTGCCAAAGCGAACCCGGAGAATATCAGTGACATCGTGAGCGCTGACAGGGGCGATAGCTGGGCCTGTGCTTCCTGCCACGGGGGGCAGGGGCAGGGGGCAGGTTCGGTGCCACGTCTTGCTGGCTTGCCTGCGGGTTACATTACTAAGCAACTGCATGATTACGCCGACGGGCGCCGACTCAACGACAATATGCAACACGTCGTAAGTAGTCTCAGTGACGAGGACATGGCAGCGCTGGGTGCGTATTACTCACGGCTTGAAGCCCCTGGCGATACCCAGCCACAGCTCGGTGGCAATATCGAACGTGGCCGTACTCTGGCGCTGGAAGGAGATTGGGCCATTGATGTGCCGGCCTGCTTTAGCTGCCATGGCTCATCCGGCTGGGGGGTAGGGCAGTCCTTTCCCTCATTGGCAGGTCAGCATTCTAGCTACACCTACATCCAGCTGGCCAACTGGAACAACGGCAAGCGCAACAATTCGCCTATACAACTTATGCGAGACATCGCCCAAAAACTCTCCGATTCCGACATGCGCTCAGTGGCAGATTTCATGGCAACCCTTTCGCCACCTCAAACACTGGGTATAACCAGGACAAGTGACGATGGGTCTCGTACGGAGGTTGAAATACCATGACAGACAAAACGCCGTACCGAGAAAGATCCGCGACACGCCGGCTGGTCTATGGGGGGCTGGGGGCCGTGATTTTCTTCGGCATTGGCTCTCTAATCTACGACTTCGGATTGTTCAGCTGGATGACCGGTACCAGAACAGTTCTCTCTGAATCAGAGCAGCATTTGAAAACTGCTACGCAGGCGCGTCGTCAATTGGAAGAAGAGCGCACGGCTCGTCGCGATAATCCCGACGCACCAGCCCCTGCACAGCCGACAGGTGAAGCAGGATACTTTGTGCCTCCGGGAGACGAAGAACTACCGGACGGGCCCTTTGGCGAGTCTGTCGAACGGGGCCGAGAAATCTTTCGTAATACGGGCACGAATGCAGGTGAATTCGTGGGCAACGACCTCTCTTGTGCCAATTGTCATCTCGATACCGGAAAGAGGGAAAACTCGGCGCCCATGTGGGCCGCCGCCATTCAGTATCCCGCCTTTCGGGGGAAGAACCAGATGGTCAATACCATGGAGGACCGGGTCAATGGTTGTTTCACCTACTCAATGAACGCTCAGGACTCAGAACACGGTGATGCACCGCCACCTGGCCATCAGGTTTACAAGGACCTACAGAGCTACTTTTACTGGCTTGCCGATGGCGCGGCGTTAAATGAGGATTTGCCGGGCCGCGGGTATCCATCAGTGGAAGAAACCGACCAAGGCTACGATTGGCAGCGCGGCCAGCAAGTCTTTACCGACAACTGCGCTGCCTGCCATGGTATCGATGGGCAAGGGCAGCAGGATCTAAACGGGCGCACTATCTTCCCACCCCTCTGGGGGCCGGGTTCGTATAACTGGGGGGCTGGTATGCATCGTATCAATACCGCTGCTGGCTTCATCCAGGCCAATATGCCTCTCGGTAAACCCAACAGTCTGACCGACCAGGAAGCCTGGGATGTGGCGGCATACATCAATAGCTTCCCGCGCCCTGCCGATCCGCGCCAGACGGACAAGATGGATGTCAGTACGGCCGATGAGCGATTCCACGAAGGAAGCATCAATTACTATGGCGATACCCTGCACGGCGTCCTCTTGGGCGAGGGCATCACGCAGGAGAGATGGGAGCGCTTTTTACGCACTGCCCCCTTCCACGAGCCAGGAGTGGATTGAAGCGCATGGCAGGACAGGACCTCGAGGACACCTTCGCGTTGGCAGCCCTGCAGGAGACCGGTCGAGCCCTTTTATCCATCGATGGCCTCTGGTGTCCAAGCTGTGCCGCTGCTACTGAGCGCGTCATCCGCGCTGCGCCTGGCGTGTTCGAAGCCAGTGTCAGCTTTGCCACATCGGCGGTGCTGCTGCGCTGGGATGCTTCTGCAGCAGATCTGTCGGATATCGCGCGGCGTGTCGCCAAGCTGGGATACCGAATCGGCCCGCCGGTCGGCACCGATGAAACGGTAGCGCGTATTGATCGTGAAGTCGGGCGTCTCAGCATTCGGCTTGCTGTGGCGGTACTGTTCGGCATGTGGACCATGCTGCTTTCGCTTCTGCTGTATCTCGGCAACGATGCCGTGGTCGGAACCGAGACAGGCTGGTGGATCGCGCTGGCCGCGTCGGTCGTATCGATACCGGTTGTGATCTTCGCCGGTTGGCCCATCTTCCTTGCGGGATGGCGTACCCTGCGCACCGGCGTACCAGGCATGGACGCACTGGTCAGTCTTGGTGTGCTTGCCAGTCTGGGCCTATCTTACTGGCAGCTTACTCAGGG
Organism: Halomonas korlensis; assembly: GCF_900116705.1. GTDB lineage: Bacteria > Pseudomonadota > Gammaproteobacteria > Pseudomonadales > Halomonadaceae > Halomonas > Halomonas korlensis. Next base: position 192,889 of record NZ_FPBP01000006.1, read on the forward strand.
TCGGATAGATGTTTATTTCGACACTGCGGTAATGCTGATTGGGTTGTTGACGGTAGGACGGTTGATCGAGGTGCGCACTCTCCGCCACGCGGCTCGCGCTATCGGGGCATTGCAGGATGTGCTTCCGGAAACGGCCGTTCGCATTAGTGCAGATGGTAAGGCGAATACCGTGCCGGCCAAGGATGTGTCCGTAGGCGAGTGCATTCAGATCCAGGCAGGTCAGCGTATTCCCTTGGATGGGGAGGTGGTGTCCGGCGGCAGTCAACTTGATCGTTCCGTTTTGACCGGTGAATCGCTGCCGAACTGGGTGTCGGTGGCGTCACCCGTCGAAGCCGGTTGTATCAACCTGACCAGCGCCTTGGTAGTAAAGGTGACCCGCGGCGTGGGTGAGCGCGAGATTGACCGGATCGGAGCGCGAGTCGCTGAGGCCGCGGGCGCCAAGGGAGGTACCCAGCGTCTGGCAGACAATGTGGCGCGATTCATCGTTCCAGCAGCCCTGGTGCTGGCCTTGGTCGCCTTGCTTTTCGGCCTGCTGACCGGTGAGTCATTTCAGGATGCGTTGTTACGGGGAGTCTCGGTACTCGTCATCGCCTGTCCTTGCGCCGTCGGTATCGCAGTGCCGGTGGCCTATGTCGCCGCTGCCAGCCAGGCGGCCAGGCAAGGAATTCTGTTTCGTCATCCGGCTGCCCTCGAGGCTCTCGCAGGGGTGCGTGCCGTGTTTTTCGACAAGACAGGTACCCTCACTGCCGGACGCTTGGCGGTCTCCAGAGTGACGTGTCATGTCTTGGACGATGCCAGGTTTGCGAACGAAGAGGCGGTGATTGCCCTGGCAGCCAAGGCGGAACTGGGCATCGATCATGCGATTGCCAGGGCCGTGAGAAAGGCTGCAGGCTTGTCACAACACGCGGTTGCAGATGACGCGTCGCCTGAGCGGTTCGAGCGTGGCGTCCGCTATCACGATGCACAGCATGGGGTGGTGCTGCTGGGGACGCGCGATTTTCTTTATCAGCAGGGGGTCGCCCAGCCGGCAACGAAAATTGCCGAGGTCGATAACGGAACCGCAATGGCGATCGAAATGGCGGTGTCGGGGAGATGGCTAGCGACTATCGAACTGGAAGACAGCATCCGTGACGACGCGGCAGAGGCTATTTTGCGCCTCCGCGAGGCCGGGATTGCTTGTCGCATCGTCACCGGTGACAGCTGGGCGCCTGCCCAGGCAGTCGCCAGCCAGTTGGGCATAGCGTCGGATCATGTGCACGCCGGTTGTTCGCCCTCCGACAAGGCAAGCCTGGTGCGAGCCTCGACGACCTCGGTGGCGTTCGCGGGCGATGGGGTCAATGACGCACCTGCGCTCGTGGAAGCGGACGTGGGATTGGCAGTAGCTGACGCCACGACGACGGCAACAGCGGCTGCCAGCGTCGCCGTTGCCAATGGCGGTGTGGCGCGAATCGCCGACGCCGTGCTCCTCTCCCAGCGAGCACGTACGGTGATGCGTCAGAATATGTTCTTTTCCATCGCATACAATGCGATTGGCTTGAGCCTGGCTGTTGCAGGGACTATCCCTCCGGTCGTCGCCGTGTTGGCGATGACGGCCAGTTCCCTGAGCGTCGTACTCAACGCCACTCGGCTTTCTTCGTCTCCTGCCGTGAAGTAGACAGCCTAGGTTGACGCTTCTCGCCGGTGCCACGCCCGGGCAGCGATATACAGGCTTGCAGTCCGCCGTCGGGGGGCCTTGAAAAGCTGAGTTCTCCTTCGAAGCGCTCGGCGATGGCAGAGACGATGGCGAGCCCCAGACCACTGCCGTGATGCTGACTTGCGCGCCAGAATCGTTCGGTGAGATTTTCCAGAGTAGCGTCCTCAACCCAGGGGCCCGGATTTCTGACACACACATTGACCCGCGGTGATAACTCAAGCTCGCCCTCCTGCCATGAGGCCTCGACGGCTATCGGTTCATCCGAGCCACTGTGTCGCAAGGCGTTATCGATAAGGTTGCGAAGGGCTGCTACCGCTAACTCGCGGGGCATGCCCAACTCGGTGCCAGGTAATGGCCCCTGTACGTGAACTCGGTCCGTTTGTGCCGGCGGTCCTGCATCACGGACTGCCAATGCGATGACCTCTTTTATCGTGCAGGCCTCACCGTCTTCAAACGTTAACCGCCCCTCTACCCGAGCCAACAACAAGAGTTGTTCCAAGGTACGCACCAAGCGTGCAACTCCTTCCTCGGCACGGTTCAATGCGTTCTTTGCAGCGTCACCGTCCACTCGTCTCGCGACCTGGAGATGGGTTTTTATTGCTGTCAGGGGGGTGCGGAGCTCATGCGCGGCGTCACTGGTAAAACGCTGCTCACGTACCATTGCCTGGCGGACTCTAATCAATAACGTGTTGAGTGTACCAATCAAGGGACGCAATTCGTTTGGCGTGCCCTGAAGGCTGAGGGGCTCCAACGCGTCCGGATGGCGTTGGGCCAAGGCGTCACGCAGACGTGCGAGCGGTTTCAGCCCACGCAGTATCCCGAACCATAGTGCGATCATGCTGCCCATGAGAGCCGCCAGGAAGGGGACGACGGCGACCTTGATGACATCGCGCAACAGAATGTCGCGCTCATCCATACGATCGGCAGTGGTGATGGTGAGGCCGTCGTGTTGATAGGTGAAGACTCGCCAGGTCGTGCCGGCTTCTTCGCGATAGGAATAACCAGACGAACCAGGAGCGAGAACGGTATCCATCTCGGAGTGGGTGCGGGCGATGACCTCACCGCGTGGCGAATGGACCTGGCATGCCAAGCCTTCTATAGGAGGTATGGACAGCGCCGTGCGATCAACTTGATCCCAGACATCCGTTGGAAGTTGTTCCAGAAGACCGGCAACCATTCGTGCTGACTGGGCGAGGCGTTTATCCAATGTCTGTTCTACCTGCGCATGCAGGTCGCGTAGTTGCCAGGCGGCTGCCAGTCCCCACAGTATTGCCAGTGTCAGTCCTAGCGTCAGTAATAGGCGGGACCTGAGACTCATCGTATATCCGGGGGTTGGATAGCGCGGGGATCGCCGAGGCGGTAGCCGAGACCTCTTACCGTCTCCACCACACCCGGTCCCAGCTTGCGTCGCAGATGGTGAATATGAACGTTCAGCGCATTACTCTCCACTTCATCGCTCATACCGTACAGCCGGTCCTTGATCTGATCGACGGATAGTATGCTGCGAGGAGACTGCAGAAAGACTTCAAGTAACATCAACTCACGGCGCGGCAGCGAAATGGGCTGATCGTCAAACGTGACGCTGCGGGAGGTGGGGTCTAGGCGCAAACGCCCATGCGCGATGACAGGGGTCGACCGGCCCGCGGAACGCCGCAAGAGAGCATGAAGCCTTGCCACCAGTTCATCGAGGTCGAAGGGCTTGGTCAGGTAGTCATCGGCGCCGGCTTCCAGGCCCGCCACCCGGTCCGGCACGGCGTCCCGAGCGGTCAGTATGAGTACCGGGACATCCTGTTGCCTGGCTCGCCACTGCTTGAGCAAAACAAGCCCATTACCATCCGGCAGTCCAAGATCCAGAATCACCACATCGCTGGAAACGATGCTCATGGCGGCGCGTGCTTCGTCAAGGGTGGCGACATGATCCACGACGAAGCCATAAACGTTCAGCCCTGTCTGGATGCCTGAGGCGACCAAGGAGTCGTCTTCGATCAGAAGTACATGCATGGTGCCTGCTCCATGAGGGGGGCAACATACTAATCATCGTTCATTAAGCCAGCATTAGCGCGTCCTGGATGGCATGACAATTCATGTCAGCTGTATGCATGGGGACATTGTGGCGTTATGGGGAAGAACCTCCCATCATTTCTGTTAATCGATCATCTCTTGGCAGCCCCTGTACCACTTCAACCCTATCGCCGACCTGATAGAAAGTACTCGGAGTGGCCTGTAAACCATATTCCTGCATCAATTCGTGGTTTTCATAGAGGGTCTGCTCGACCTCGGAAGTGAACGGCCCGTCGATAGGTGGCGTATCGCCTTGATTGTGGTCATGAAGCGCTTCTTCCGGTGCCTCGGAGGAGAGAATCGCCATGGCTTTTTGTGGGCTATCCTGCTGGAGGATGCCTACCAGGATGTGGCGTAGCTGAACCTTTCCGGCCTCGACCCATGGTCGGGTCTCCTCCCATAGCTGTTGACAGAACGGGCAGTTGGGGTCCGTGAAGGTATAGACAATGTGGGGAGCATCGGGGTCACCATCGAGCACCCAATGACTCTCTTGCAGATCGGCCCAGGTCGCTGCGTCTTGCGGGCCTCGCACCAAGGAGCTCAGGGGGTCGCTCGATAGGTTATTACCCTCGGCATCGACGAGGTTGCCTACTACCGCATGCTCGCCATCGCTTGTCAGGTAAATGGCCACTTCCTGGCTCTGATAACTGGCGGCATAGCCGGTGAGGCCACTGGGCGCCTCGAAGCTGCCATGGATGGTCAACCCTTGCTCGGCGATTGCTTGTACAGGCGCGGGCCAATCCTCTGCAACCGCATTGGGAAGGCCTCCCGTCATCAGGGCCATGGCAAGGGGGACAAATCGAAGGGGCATCGCAACAATCTCCTTAGGGTAGCGTCGGGTCAGCGCAGGGGTTCGAGCCCGCGTTCAAGCGTGGCGCGTGACAACTCGCCAAAATGCGTATCAACAAGCTGTCCTTCTGCGTCGTAGAAAAGGGTTGTCGGCATGGCCATGGCGCCGGTTTGCTCGCCTACCGCCAGTTCCGGGTCGAGCAAGACATTGGCCAGGGACAATGATTCCGCTTGAAGGTAGCGTTCGATGCGAGCGCTATCTTCGCCCTGGTTAACGAATACGAAGGTGATGTCCTTTTCGTCTTGCTGGACGGCTTCGAATACGGGCATTTCGCGACGGCATGGGGGGCACCAGGTCGCCCAAAGATTCACGACCAGCGGCTTGGCTTCTGTCTGTGAGAGGCCACTGAGAGAGATCGGCTCGCCATCCATCGTCCATAGCGGTGTTTCCGGTATGGGACGGGATTGCTCGTCGAGCAGAACCAGACTTCCCGCCGTTAGGCCCCAGGTCATGATCCCGGCGCCAAGGGCATAGCTCAGCGGTTTCCGCTGCTTCGGCGAACGCCATAATGCCCAGGCAACCCATGCAAGCCCAAAAAGCAGGCCGCCAATAACATCGAAACCGCCGTCGCGAATGTCCACCATGGCGAGAAGCCCGTCGTAGGCCTCATGGTAGCGGACGACGAAAACCAGCCGTGCACCTGCCACAGAAACCAGCAGTACGTTAAACAGGGTGTCACTGACGGCGGTTTTGTATCGTCGTCCCACGAAAGCACCCACAATTAGGGCAATCGCCAACGCGAACATGATCAACAACTGGCTCAGGCTTATTCCCACCGGACCGATAGCCAGACTCTGGTTCAGTGTGCTCAAGGGTTTTGCTCCTCTTTAGTGGATGTCTGAGAGTCAGGCATCAGACCGGCGTGTTCCAGATTGGCGAGAAATTCCTCAGCGTTTAATTCACCAATGATGCGCTGCCCCCGGCGCTCCTCTCCGTCGGGGCCAAACAGCATGATGGTAGGGGGCCCCAGGATGCCGAATGCCTTCATGATTTCCCGGTCATTCGCGGAGTTGTCGGTAACATCAGGCTGAAGACGAGTGACATCATTCAGGGCCTGTTGAACATCGGCGTCTCCGAATACCTCGCGCTCGATAACTTTGCAGGAAATACACCAGTCGGCGGTGAAATCGACCATTGTCCATTCCCCGCGTGCGCTGGCCTGCTGAATGCTGTCCTGTAGCTTCTCCAGGGTCTCGACTTCTTTGAACTCCAGCGTTGCCGTTTCAGCCGCTTGGGCGTTGGTTGCATTGCCCTGTAAAAACCTCAGAGGTTGACGGAGGTCTTGGCTGCCGCCGGCGGCTCCAATGATCCAGACCATGCCCCATAGCCCGATGACGAGCGCCATGCTACGGCTGATCAGAGCCCTAGAGGGCAGTGCTGTTTTTGCTGCCACATGCCATAGAGCCAGGGCGAAACCGATCGCCAGAACACCCCACAAGCCGAGCATTACCGGGGTTGGCAGGATTCGTTCAGCAAACCATATCGCCATGCCCAGCATCACGAAGCCGAACAGGATTCTGACTTTTATCATCCAGGGGCCTGGCCGGGGCAGGAGGCGGGGGCCTATCAGCCCAACCAGTAACAGGGGTGCGCCCATTCCCAGGCCGAGGAACAGCAGGGCAAGACCGCCTTGCAAGACGTCTCCACTATCGGCGATATACAGAAGGGCTCCAGCGAGAGGGGCCGTCATGCAAGGCCCCACGAGCAAGGCCGACAGCGCCCCCATGATGGCGGCGCTAGCCATTCTCCCGCCTTGTTGCTGTTGTTGGAGCCGATCGAGTCGATGGCGTAAAAAGGCCGGAAGCTCCATTTCGAACAACCCGAACATTGCCATGGCCAGGGCAACAAAGAGACCGGCAAATATGCCGATGAAGACGGGGTTCTGGAACAGCATCTGAAGATTCGCTCCCGCCAGCGCTGCTGCGACCCCGAGAAGGGCATAGGTCAGGGCCATCGGGATAACGAATGCCAATGACAAAAGTAAGCCGCGACCCGGTTGGCGGCTACCCCCGATGATCAGGCTCGACAGGATCGGCACCATGGGTAACACACAGGGCGTAAAGGTCAAAAGCAGTCCCATGCCGAAAAAGGCGGCAAGGGTCCACAGTGTATTGCTGGAGGCTAAAGAGGCAGCAAGGCGCTGATCATCTGCCATTGAATCATTGACAGCGGCAGCGCTTGGAGCACTTTGGGAAGAAGACAAGCTGTCGGGCAGGGACGCGGCTGTCGATTGATTGGTATTTCCTGACAAGTCGGCAAGCGTCACGGTCTGGCGCTGGGGCGGATAGCACAGGCCGGCCTTGGCGCATCCTTGCCAACTCAGTTCGAGACGCTGCGCTTCTTGGGGGTCGAGGCGTACTTCAACGCTGTCATAGTAGACTTGAGACTCACCGAAAAACTCGTCGGTGATGAGTTCCCCTTCTGGCAAGGCGGGTCCCGCAATGGAGGAGGATTCGCCTTCGATGTTGAGACGATGTCGATATAAATAGTACCCATCGGCGATATCCCAGCGGAGCACAATGTCCCCACCTTCTCTGGAAGCAGTGAGGTGAAAGGCTTCATCCACGGGAAGAAACTCTTCCTCGCCTGCTTGTAAAGTCGAAGTGAAAACTAGGAGAAGCGTAGTAAGAATTGCCAATACATAGGGAGGCAATCGATGAAGCTTATAAACTTGCATATAGCTGCTCCAGCCAGTTGGATGCAGCATTATGGAAGCGTGACATTAACTGAGCATTAGTGGTTAAAAGTTTTTTAAAGAGCATTTTTTGGCTTGTTGTCTGCCAAGTTTATATCTCTTTACCAGTTGAAAAAAGATAAATAATCGTGAATACTGCGCTTGTTTTTTGGTCATGCGGAGCTGTTATGAAGCGCTTGTCTTTATGCCATCTTGGTTATTGTGTTGGGGCTGGAAAAACAAGCCGCGTCTGTGCATTAATGGTGCTGGTTATTTTCTTTCAGTCTGGCTCGGTATCGGCAGAAGAGAGTCGGCCAACCGGGGCAAAGTATTCTTTGGTGGATCATACTCGTATCGTTGGCGAGAACTACTTCACTGTTCTGAATGAGGACAAGCCTTTGCTGGATGTCGCAAAGGAACATGGCGTCGGCTACGAAGAAATTCGAGCCGCCAACCCCGATGTCAGCATCTGGATGCCAGGCGTAGGCACCGCAATCCGTATCCCTGCTAGACATATCCTGCCAGCAACGCCTCAAGAAGGCATTGTCATTAATCTTGCTGAATTAAGGCTCTATTATTATCCCCCGACAGGGGAAAATGAGATGCCAATAGTAGAAACGTACCCGATCGGCATCGGTCGTGATGGCTTCAATACACCGCTTGGTGTCACCAAGACCACGATGCGTCTTGAAGACCCCGCCTGGTACCCGCCCAGCTCCATGCGGGAAGAGGCGGCGCAACGCGGGGACCCACCCCCAGCCGTGGTCCCCCCGGGGCCCGACAACCCGCTGGGAAGCCATGCCATACTGCTGGATATTCCTGGCTATCTCATCCATGGCACCAATCAACCGGATGGCATTGGTATGCGGGCCAGCCGTGGGTGCATTCGCATGCACCCCGAGGATATCGAAAACTTGTTCGAGCGCATTCCTGATGGTACTCAAGTCAACGTTATTAATGAGCCCTTTAAAGCTGCCTGGGATGAGGGCCAGTTGTATGTCCAAGTCTTTCCACCATCTTCCGGGAGCGAAGATGAGTTGGGGCGCTTAGTTGACCCGCTGGAAACCTTGGGAAACGTGATGAAGGAAAGTGTCGAGTTAGATCACGCGCATGTCCAGAAGCTGATCATGCAGGCGGATGGCAATATACATCGAATTTTCCCGCATTCAGAGGAAATGAAAAATCGTGAAACATCGATCCTTGTAAGTATTTACGATGAATTGGAGACAATGCCACAGGGCTTCTATCCGTACACAGAAAAAGGTGAAGCCTGGAAGAGCCCAAAAAACTGATTACATATATGGCTCAGCCAGCTTCAGAAGCCGGTATGGCATTGGCGGTGCTCTCGCCGCCACAGTCAGCAAGCAGGCCAATGGGTAGCCGGCCCCGCTTGCCTGCGGAGTTCGGGAAGGAGGGCGGCGCCCGCGCCCGCGCCACAATCAGCCCCTACCCTGGCAACAGGTTATCCATCTGTGGCCAGGAGCCGTTTCAGGCGGGTGGCCTTCTTCTTGTCTTGATGTTCAGCTGGAGCAAACGAGGCCTGCTTCCTCCGGGCGCCGCTGGACCGCTCGGTTCAGCTAGTTTGAACAGGAAGATCAGCGGCGTTCCACGCCGCCCATGACCCCAGGGTATTCGCCACGTCGGAGAAGCCAGCTCGCTTCAGAATGCTGGCGGCAATAGAGGCACGATAGCCTGATCCGCAGTAGGTGACGGTGGTCTTGTCCGGATCCAGCTCGTCAAGCTGATCGGCAAGATGGGCGACGAAGATATGCTTTGCGCCGGGCACTCGACCACTGGCAACCTCATTCGGACTACGCACATCGAGCACCTGAACATCGGATTCTTCGCGCCGGGCGTTCAGCTCATGGACGGTCCACTCCTGCAGCCTGTTCAGCGGCAGTGCTGCGTTCTGCCAATCCGTCATACCATTGCGCAGGTAGCCACGGATGTCATCCAGACCGATGCGGTAGAGCTGGGTAATGGCTTGATGGACATCGTCTGCCGACTCACCCACCAGAAGGATCGGGCGGGAATCATCGAGCATCCACCCCGCCCAATTGACGAACTCGTTACGCAACGCAATGTTGATCGCCCCCGGCACGTGCCCACCGCCGAACGCCAGTATCGAACGGATGTCCACGACCTGCATGTCGGCGTTTCCGGCTAGTTCCTGGAAGTCTTGCGGCGACAGCGGCGGGGGCAGCGATGGGCCTTCCATCTGTGTTGCGGGACAGACGTTCAACTTCTTCAGGCGCGCATAGTGACGCGGCGGCTCCGGCATATCGGCAAGCAGCCAGTCGATGAACGCCTCTTCGCTACGCTCTTCCCGCAGGGCGGGATTAAAGAGCCGCTCGCTGCCAAGCGTAGATTGACGTCGGTCACCTATCGACTTGCCACACGCCGAACCGGCACCATGGCAGGGATACACTTCTATCCGGTCGCCCAGTGATAAATAGGAATCGAAGAGACTGTGGAACAGCTTGCCAGCCAGCTTCCGCTCACTGCCCTCTCCAAGCAAGTCAGGGCGCCCAACGTCCAGGTTGAACAGCGTGTCGCCGGTGAACAGTGCGATGGGCTCGCTGCCCTGCTGCGTATCGAACAGCTGCAGAGAGACGTGCTCTGGCGTATGACCGGGCGAATGCATGACCTGCAGCCTTACCTGACCGAGCTCCAGTGTCTCGCCATCGTTGACCTGGCGAAGATCGAACTGGTAGGCATCGGAACGGCCACCAATGATCTGCGCGCCGGTGCAGTTCGCCAGTGCCTGGGCACCGGATACGAAATCAGCGTGAATGTGTGTTTCGATGGCATAGGCGATCCGCAGGCCCTGCGCCTTTGCCATTTGCAAGTAGATATCGATATCGCGACGAGGATCGATTACCGCAGCCACTGCCGCCTCGCTGTCGCCGACCAGGTAGGAAATCTGTGCCAGACCATCTGTATAAATAGGCTCGAAAACAAGCATCGCTACCTCCATTAGAAATATGAGCGGAATTCTCCAATTTGCTGAAAACGAGTCTGCCTCGCCATCCAATATAGCTATCAATTCAGCAAACTGAACGGCCCCCCGAAATTCGGGCCAGGCGTTAAACCCTGATCATTCCATAGCGTCTCGGCATCTACATCTATGGAAGCCGCCTTGAAGAGCAGGCAGGATGAACGGTGATATACTGTCGAGCTATACTGGGTTTTCATGGAGTTTCAGTATGTCGGTGTGCGAGCGATTTTCGATATAATACGAATAGATGAGCAGATAGGTTTATTAAGTATCAGAGTATGTAGTCGAAACACTGTCATCCGCAGCTGTTCCCAGATCATACTAAAGGAGGAAGCATGAACACGAAGCCAGAACGAGACGTGGAAAAAGGTTATCCAAAGGCCGACTTCGTGGCCAAACTGCGACGTCTAGCCGATGCCATAGAGAACGGAGATCGTTTCGATATTCAGATTGAAGGCGAGCGTATCTATGTGCCGGTGCGTGCCCAGTTCACCATTGAACACGAGCGCTCGGATGACGAAGAAGAGATCGAGTTTCAGATCAAATGGTCCAGGCAGTAAGATATTCCTCTGGCCGGGTTGGGATATTTAAAAAAGCTGAATTACTGCTTGGTCTGTTTAGTCGTACCCGGGGATGAGATGTTTTCTTATCCTTGCCATGCGCCGTTATTACTAATGGCCATAAAGATCAGAATCCTTGTACTTGGTTAGCATGTTAAAATTCTAATCTTGAAGGGCGTCTGGACTTCCCAGGGGCGGCACCTCCAGACTGGGTTTTCCTATCTTCTGGAGCGCCAGGCTCATGCGAGTTTTTTCCAACCCGGTCGGTTCCGGCTCACTCTGGTTTGATAACCTGGTGACTGCCGATGGCTTCCCGGTCGCTTACGATCCGCAGGCGCGAGCCTTTCTGCCCATGCCGCCTTTTTGTGCCAACCGTGAGGTCATTGGCTGTAACTGGATCGCGCCCAAGCAGGGTGCCTTCTGTCGATCTTGCGCCATGACGGCACTGGCGCCCGACCCCTCGATTCCGAATGCCATCTCCAACTGGTCACAGACCGAAGCCGCCAAGCGCTGGGTCATCGATAACCTGGGCCGCTGGCACTGGTTCCGCCCCGAGGATCCTGGCGCGCCACCGGTATTTCACATGCTTGCCGAGGGGGCAACCCCGGTTCCCATGGGGCATGTGGGGGGTGTGGTGACGATCAGCGTGGCCGAGGCAGACCCGGTATTACGCACCATCCGTCGCGAGGCGCTGGAAGAACCCTATCGCACCATGATCGGGCATATGCGTCATGAGATTGCGCATATGCTGTGGTGGCGCCTGAGCCTGCGCGATGATTTTCTGGATGCCTTCCGTGGGATGTTCGGTGATGAGCGCGCGGATTATCCTGCTGCACTCCAGCGCCACTATCATGACGGCCCGCCGCCTGACTGGAGGCAACGCTACCTGACGACCTACGCCTCCGCTCACCCCCATGAGGATTGGGCAGAAACGACTGCCCACCTGCTGCACCTGACCGACATTACCGATAGCTTTGTCGCAGCAGGCCTGACCTCTCCGCAGTTGCCGCATCCGGGCTGGGACGCCTATGCCGAGCCGGATGCCGAACGCCTGGTTCACATCGCAGCATCACTGATTGCCGGCGTCAATCACGTCAACCGCTCCATGGGGTTGTCGGATCTCTACCCGTTCGTGCTGTCCGGTGTAGCGCTGCAGAAGCTTGCCTTCGTGCATGACTGGCTGCGCCGGGGAGCACAGGGACGTTGAGAGGTTAGATGGCCTGAAGTGAGCCGTAGGCTTGTAAATGGTGCGCGGTATTATCCGCTTTTCGTTGGCAGCGAGGCGGCGATTAACGCACCCCTCGATGCCACCGGACCCTCACCCACTGGCCTTGCTCGCGTCGTCGACCCGCACTCGGACGTAGGCGCCCGGTGCCTCCTCGATAGGTGGGAAACGCTCGCTACCGGGCTCGCGGGCGGGCACCTGACCGCCGGCGCGGCGTTGGAGCCACTTGCGCCATTCCGGCCACCAGGACCCCGGGTGGTGGGTGGCGGAGGCCAACCAGCGTTCAGGATCGCGGGGCAGGTGACCATAGCTAAAGTAGCCATACTTCGCCGAGTCAGCCGGATTGATGACCCCCGCGATATGGCCGGACCCACCCAGGATGAAACGCGGGCGGCCTCCCAACAGGTGCGCGCCGCGGTAGCTGGATTGCCAAGGTGCGATGTGATCCTTTTCGGTGGCAACGAAGAATGCCGGGGTGCGCACCTTGCCCAGATCGATGGCTTCCCCCGCCAGGGAAATGCCTCCCGGTTCAGTAAGGCGGTTTTCCAGGTACATGTTGCGCAGGTAGAAGCTCTGCATGCGCCGCGGCATACGGGTGGAGTCGGAGTTCCAGTAGAGCAGGTCGAAGGCCTTTGGATCGCGGCCGAGCAGGTAGTTGTTGATCACGAAGCCCCAGATCAGATCGGCGGACTGCAGCAGGTTGAAGGCGTTGGCCAAGTGCGTGCCCTCCAGATAGCCGCGCTGCTCCATGTGATGCTCCATATAGCGGATCTGTTCCTCGTCGATGAACACCTCCAGCGGCCCCACCTCACTGAAGTCGAGCAGCGTGGTGAAGAAGGTGGCACTGTGCACCCGCTCATCGCCCCGGGCGGCCTGATGCGCCAGGGTGCAGCCCAGCAGGGTGCCGCCGATGCAGTAGCCGATGGTGTTGAGCGTCTCCTCGCCGGTGACTTCCTTTACGATCTCCATGGCCTTGAGGGTGCCCTGGGTGAGGTAGTCGTCGAAGGCCACCTCGGCATAGCGTTCGTCCGGATTGACCCACGAGATGATGAAGACCGTTATCCCCTGGTCGACGGCCCAGCGGATGAAGGAGCGCTGCGGGGTCAGGTCCAGGATGTAGAACTTGTTGATCCAGGGCGGGACGATCAGCAAGGGGCGGCGGTCGACCTCCTCGGTAGCCGGCGCGTATTGAATGAGCTGCATCAGCTCGTTCTGGTAGATGACCTTGCCCGGGGTCACCGCGATGTTCTTGCCCAGCTCCAGCCCGGCAGTATCGCTCTGCTTGATGCGCAACAGCCCCTCGCCCCGGGCCATGTCGTCCATCAGGTTAGCCATCCCCTGCAGCAGGTTGGCACCGCCGGTACGGACCGTGGCCTCGATCACCTCAGGGTTGGTGGTGGCATAATTGCTGGGGGCGAGGGCGTCCATCAGCTGACGGGCATAGAACTCGATCTTTACCCGCTCGTCCCGGTCCAGCTCCTCGGTAACCTCATGCACCCCCTTCAACCACTGTTCGGCGGTCAGCTGGTAGGCCTGGCGGAGCGTGTCGAAGTAGAGGTTCTCCTCCCAGCCCTTCCCCTTGAAGCGCTTGTCTCGCGGGGCGGGCTCGGCGGCCGGTGACGGCGACTCGCCGAACAGGCGCTGGGTGGTGTTCTGCCACAGCGTCGTGTAGCCCTGCCACAGCTGCTGCTGGAGCTCCAGGGCGCGTTGCGGATGAAGCAGGAACTGCTGACCCAGACTGGCGAGCGACTTGGCCGCGACCGCCGGGTCGGGCAGGGTGAAGAAATCTCCGCGCGTCTGGCGCTCGAGCCAGCCCTGCCAGGCCCGGGACGATCCAGTCGACAACCGCTCAAGGGCCTCGGCGTAGCGCTGTGCCAGCTCGTCGGGTGACGTCTCATGAGGTGGTGTCGTCTTGTCGCCTGGCTTCGCTGACGATGGTTTCTTGTCATTCATGGCCTTGCCCCTTTTTTGTGGGTGCTATTCGCTAACAGCATCGTCCGAGCCATGGCCGCAGCCAGACCGACGAGTTGGGGCTGATGCGCTGCCCCATCTGCCGCAACCTACCGTTTCAGTATCGTAGGGGCTGGGTGAGACGCAACCGAGCAGGGTTGTTCCCGGCTGATGGGGACCCATCACAGTGCTATCGTAAGTCCTCCCCCTGAGCCGCGATGAAAGGAAACGCCGCATGAAATATCTCGGAGCCCACGTCAGTGCCGCCGGTGGCCCCGAACAGGCCGTGCTGCGTGCCGTGGAGATCGGCGCCGACGCTTTCGCGCTGTTCACCAAGAACCAGCGTCAGTGGCACGCCAAGCCGCTGACCGACGAGGCCATCGAGGCCTTCCGCGCGGCCTGCCGCGAGCACGGCTTCGGCCCGGGGCAGATACTTCCCCACGACAGCTACCTGATCAACCTCGGCCACCCGGAGGCCGCCGGGCTCGAGAAGTCCCGCGCGGCCTTCCTCGATGAATTCCAGCGCTGCGAACAACTCGGGCTCACCTTGCTCAACTTCCATCCTGGCTGTCACTTGAAGAAGATCAGCGAACGCGAGTGCCTGGCCCGTATCGCCGACTCGATCAACCATGTGCTCGCCGAGACCCGGGATGTCACGGCGGTGATCGAGAACACCGCCGGGCAGGGCACCAACCTCGGCTGGCGCTTCGAGCACCTCGCCGAGATCATCCACCAGGTCGACGACAAGTCGCGGGTCGGGGTGTGCATCGACACCTGCCACGCCTTCGCCGCCGGCTATGACCTGCGCACGCCGCAGGCCTGTACCGCGACGCTGGACGAATTCGATGCCGTGGTCGGCTTCGAGTATCTGCGCGGCATGCATCTCAACGACGCCAAGAGCGAATTCGCCAGCCGCGTCGACCGCCATCACAGCCTGGGGCGAGGCAACATCGGGTGGGACGCCTTCACTACGCTCATGCGCGACCCGCGCATCGATGATATTCCCCTGGTGCTGGAGACCATCGAACCGGCGCTGTGGGCCGAGGAAATTGCCTGGCTACGGGCCCAGCAGCTCGACGCTGCCGAGTAGCAGATTTCCTGGGAGGCCTAGGGCCGACACTCGCCTCCCACCGGCTGGCCACTCGCCTGCGGCTCGCGGCGGAATGCATGCAGGTCAACAGCGATTTCAGTACCGCGCAATGGCGGCGGCCGGCCGTGGCGAATGCGGCCAGTGCGAATGAAGGCGAGGTGATCATTGACGAGACGGCCTGAGCGGATTCGTTCCCTCGACCGCGATGTCAAAATGCAGCACATCCTCACGCACACCGAGCTTTGTATATAGCGCGATGGCAGGCTCGTCTTCGACGCCCTTATCGGCCTGAACGAAGATCACGTAGGCCCCGCGCGCGGCGGCGACTCGCTTCAATTCTTCAATCAGCGCCGTGGCGATGCCTTGCCGCCGGTGCGCCACGCAAACGGCCAGATCGTAGAGGTAGATTTCGCTGCGCTCTTGCTCGAACTTTCTGAGTTCATAGGCGGCGATCCCGCCGATGACGTCACCGTTCTTCAAGGCGGCCAGCGCAATGAAGGAATCGCCGCCCAGCAGGCGTCTTAGATACGCCGCACTCGGGCGGTTCTTCGTGTAGGTCGCCACGTCGTGGAAGGCGTCGCCGAAGGTCGTCGACAGCGCCTCCATCAGATCAATATCATCGGCCGTAAGATGGCGAATCGTTAGCGACACGAATGCCTCTCTATTTCTTGGACGGGGCCGATGGGCTATCCGCTACCCATGCCGCCCAGGCTTGCCCCGGTGATGAACAGGTCTGGCTGGAGACCAGGATGGCCACGTTGCGCTTTTCCCGGCCTGCCGGTTCCAAGGGCGTCTTTGAGATACGTTGATTCAGCTCAGCGAGACAAGGCTCAGAATACCAGCACCCTGTCGGCCTGCTCGGTAGCCTCGGCCAGGGCGTCCATGGTGCTGCGCTCAACCCCTTCGACGACTTCATCGTCAGTGAGCCCGCGCGCGTCCATGCAGGTGCCACACAGTAATACCTGCCCCTTCGCGGTGGCGCGCTTGACCATCCGCTCAATGTTGTAGAAACCGTCCGGCGTCTTCTGCCCCGCCTTGGCGCCGGATACGGCATCTCCCATCAGGAAGACCGTCACTTCGCCGTCCCGCTTCAGCAGGGCATGAGCGAGGCGTAGGCCGTTGTAGAGCCTTTCGGTGCCATAAGGGGGATCGTTGATGATGATCAGCGTCTGCATGGTGTGCCTCCTTGCTATCATTCTATTGATCGATAGAATGGTAGCGGGTATGGCAACCTGTCAAGCAGTTACATAGGCCGCTTCAGCCCGCACTCAACCGTTAGAGATGCACTGATTAGAGATGAACCGATGACATCGCAACAAGACCTCCTTGATACGTTGGCGCAGGTCGCCCGAGCTTTGGGGAATGGCCATCGCCTGGCATTGCTGGAGCGTCTGGCCCAGGCCGATGCGTCGGTGGAGACGCTGGCCACTACTGCCGGCCTTACTGTCGGCAACGCCTCTCAACACCTCCAGCAGTTACGACGGGCAGGGCTTGTCACCGCCAGCCGCTCGGGCAAGCAGATGATCTACCATCTGACCGATGAACGCATCGTCACCCTGATGGGCCTGCTCAGGCAGGTCGCCGAGACCAATCTGGCCGAAATGGAGCGTCTAGTCAGTCAGTTGTTCGCCGACGACGATGCGAAGGGCGCCCTGGAAGCGGTATCCCGGGACGAACTGCTGGCAGGTCTTAAAAACGGCAAGGTCGCACTGCTGGATGTGCGTCCCGAGGAGGAATTCGAGGCCGGCCACCTGCCCGAGGCGATCAACATCCCTCTGGAACAACTCGAAGACATGCTCGACAAGCTGCCCCACGACAGGGAGATCGTCGCCTACTGCCGGGGCGCCTATTGCGTACTCTCGCACGAGGCGGTTCAGCGCCTGCGACAACTCGGCTATCGCGTCAGGCGCTTCGAGGAGGGCTATCCCGAATGGAAAGCGGCTGGCCTGCCGGTGGTGTGACGAGGCGCACGATCATGCCTGAACCCGATGAATGACTCACTCCTGACCCATGAGCCGATGATCCGGGGCACCGTCTTCGCTCTGGTTCTGTTGGCAATGGTGGGGTGGGAAGTCGCCGCCAGACGGCGCCCTCAAGAGATACTTCGCCGAAAGCGATGGCCTGGCAACCTGTTGATCGTCGCACTCGATACGCTGGCGGTTCGCCTGGTCTTTCCCCTTGCCGCCGTTGGTGCTGCCCTCATCGCCTCCGAACAAGGCTGGGGGCTTTTCAATCGGGTCACGGCCCCCGCATGGCTCGCGGTGTTGGCGTCGGTTGTCGCGCTGGATCTGGCCATCTATTTCCAGCACCGGCTGTTCCATGCCGTTCCCTGGCTATGGCGGCTGCATCGCATGCACCATGCGGACCTGGAATTCGACGTCACCACCGGCCTGCGTTTCCATCCCCTGGAGGTAATGATCTCGATGGGCATCAAGCTCTTGGTCGTGGCTGTGCTGGGGGCGCCGGCCGTGGCGGTGCTGATCTTCGAAGTCCTGCTCAACGCCACCTCGATGTTCAATCACGGCAATGTCCGCCTGCCCGTCAGAATCGACCGCTG
Source organism: Halomonas korlensis (assembly GCF_900116705.1). GTDB lineage: Bacteria > Pseudomonadota > Gammaproteobacteria > Pseudomonadales > Halomonadaceae > Halomonas > Halomonas korlensis. Next base: position 210,547 of record NZ_FPBP01000006.1, read on the forward strand.
GCTGCGCCTTCTCGTAGTGACACCGGATATGCACCGTGTCCACCACTCCATCGTTCGCCGGGAAACGGACAGTAACTTCGGCTTCAACCTGCCTTGGTGGGACCGGCTCTTCGGCACCTATCGAGACCAACCCGCCGCCGGCCATCTCGATATGACGATCGGTATCGAGGACTTCAGGAACGTTCATGACCTCAGGCTGGACCGCATGCTGATTCAGCCCTTCTTGAGCCCTCGAAGGCAAACCAAGCGCAAGCGGCTTTGAGATGCCGACGCGGGCGCTCAACGTGCTACGTCGGCACCATGCATCCGCCGCAGCGGATCGAGCAGGGAGCTCAGCCCGTTGTGGTCGATTTCCTGCATCAGGTGCAGCAACTGGCCAATCTCGCCGTTCGGGAAACCTTCACGGGCGAACCAGTTGAGATACGGGCCGGGCAGGTCGGCGATCAGCCAGCCCTCGTACTTGCCGAACGGCATCCGGCGTGTCACCAGCTTCTCCAGGTCTTCGGGGTTCATTAGGTGGCTCCATAACGGCGAAGGAAGGAAAGCGGCAAAGGGAAATGGCGAGGGGATATCCGATAGGCCGTTGTTCGATTCTTGAACTAGCATGAGAAAAAACAACGGGCGGAGACCTTAACATGGACGATCAGCCTCGCCAGCCGGAAGAATATGATGAAACCGCCGGCGGGCGCTCCGCCAGGATGACGTGGGGCCTGCGCGCCTTCGGGTTGCTCATGGCGCTGGTGGTGTGGCTCGCCATGGGCTTCGCCGAGGACCTGTCGTCGGACGCGCGCTGGGTCGCGACGATCGCCACGCTGATGGCGGTCTGGTGGATGACCGAGGCGATCCCGCTGTCGGCCACCGCCCTGCTGCCGATCGTGCTGATCCCGATGCTGACGGCGCGCACCGTCGGCGAGGCCACGGCGCCCTACGCCAGCTCCATCGTGTTTCTGTTCCTCGGGGGTTTCCTGATCGCCATCGCGATGGAGAAATGGAACCTCCACCGGCGCATCGCGCTGCTGACGCTGGCCCGGGTCGGGGTCGAGCCCAAGCGCATCGTGCTCGGCATGATGCTCGCCACGGGCTTTCTGTCGATGTGGGTCTCGAACACCGCGAC
>NZ_FPBP01000015.1 GCF_900116705.1 Halomonas korlensis
AGCGCATCATCAAGCAGGCCCGCACGCTGAACCGCGCGGTGATCACCGCCACGCAGATGATGGAATCGATGATCGAGTCGCCGCTGCCCACCCGCGCCGAGGTGTTCGACGTCGCCAACGCGGTGCTCGACGGCACCGACGCGGTCATGCTCTCCGCCGAAACCGCGGCCGGCGACTTCCCGGTGGAGACCATCGAAGCCATGAACCGCGTCTGTCTCGGCGCCGAGCGCGAGCGCGTGATTCAGGAGTCGGGGCACCGCATCCACGAGGGCTTCAGCCAGATCGACGAGACGATCGCGCTGTCGGCCATGTACGCCGCCAATCACCTCGCGGGGGTGGGCGCCATCGCCTGCATGACCGCCTCGGGCTATACCCCGCTGATCGCGTCAAGGATCAGCTCCGGGCTGCCGATCGTCGGCCTCGCCCACAACCCGGTCGCCCAGCGGCGTATGGCGCTGTATCGCGGCGTGGTGTCGCTACCCTTCGACACCAGCGACATGGCCGCCAACGACCTCAACGACCATGCCCTGGCGCGGCTGGTCCGCCACGGCATCGTCAGCCCCGGCGATCATGTGATCCTGACCCGCGGCGACCACATGAACGCCCATGGCGGCACCAACACCATGAAGATTCTCGATGTGAGCCACGGCCATGAATGATATCCGACCGCGGCGGGACGTCCGTCGCACCCTGCCGGCCCAAAAGCGCATCGCACTGATCGCCCACGATGGCAAGAAGGACGAGATGCTTGAATGGGCCGAACGTTGGCAGGTCATCCTCGCCGAGCATAGTCTGGTTGGTACCGGCACCACGGCGAGCCGTATCTCGCACCAGCTTGGCCTGACGGTCGAGGGGCTGATGAGCGGGCCCTTGGGTGGTGACCAACAGATCGGCGCGCGTATCGCCGAACAGCGCCTCGACCTGCTGGTCTTCTTCTGGGACCCCTTCGCGCCGCAGCCCCACGACCCCGACGTCAAGGCGCTGCTGCGCCTGGCCGCGCTGTGGAACATCCCGGTGGCCTGCAATGCGGCCAGCGCCGACTTCCTGATCACCTCCCCCTGCCTGACACAGGATTACGAGATGACCATTCCCGACGCCGGCGCCTGGGTATCCGCCCGCATTAGCTGATCGACGCGCTGCACGGTGTCACGTCTCTATTGCCAGGCGCTGGCCGACGCGATAGCCATGCCAGGCGGCCGCTAGCCACAGTGGTACGCTGATCATCATATAGCCAAGCGCCAGCCAGGGCCTGGCCTCGTTCAGCAGTTGCAGCGTCTCGAGGCCGAACAGCGAAAAGGTTGTGAACCCGCCGCAGAACCCGCTGGCCAGGAAGGGCTGCCAGCGTGCCACACGACTGTGTAGGCGCTGCGTCGCGACGGCCGCAACGGCACCCATCAGCCACGACCCTACCGCGTTCACAAGCAGCGTCGGCCAGGGGAAGACAGGGCCGAGCATTGCCAGCGCAATCGCGTAGCGCAGCGAAGCGCCAAGCGCGCTGCCCAGCCCCACCGCTGCATAGTGTTGCCAAGCCTTCATGTGAGACCGCCTGCCAGCCACACCCCAAGGCCCAGCGCAGCGAACCCCGCTAACAAGGTAACAAGCACGTTGGCAAGGGCGGCGCCCGTACGGCCCTGTCGCCAGAGCAGCAGGGTCTGCAGGCTGAACGAGGAGACCGTCGTATAGCCACCCAACAGCCCGACCGCGAGCAACGCCCAGCCAGGACGTGGTGCCTCGGGCCCCGGCAGCCCCACCGCGCCCGCCAGCAGCCCCATCAATAACGCACCACTGAGATTGACCGCCAGGGTGCCCCAGGGAAACCCGGCACCGAGCCACGCTGACACGCCATTACCTACCGCCAGGCGGCTCATGCTGCCCAGCGCACCGCCGGCTGCCACCATCAGCAGAATCATCGGCTCAACGTCCATGCGCCCTCATTATTCTTGCTTGCCTGCGCTTAGGCCTACCGGCCTAGTGCGAACCCGACCAGGCGTCATGATAGTCATGCAGCCTATTAACGAGTATGTCATGCCGGGCTGGCAGAACGGCCATGCAGAGTCGTGATCACGCCCTAAAATCCGTATCATGCTGCTACTTGACGCACCCCGACACACCCTATCCACACGCCAAGAAACGGAGGTCACCGCGTGAACCCCAAGCGAACCCTTCCCCTGATACTGGGTTGGCTGTTGCTGGCCCTGATGGCATTTGCCATGCCCGCTCAGGCCCAGCAGGAGCAGAGTGGAGAAGCGCCACCGGCTTATTCCACCCTCGCCGACATGCTCGAGAACGACCAGACCCGTCAACAACTGATCGACCAGCTGCGCAGCCTGGCCGATGACCCGGCGAGCGCCGACACTGCCGCTGACGCCCCTGACCTCATCCGGCTCGAACTCTCGCTGCCGCGTCAGCTGGCCCAGGCCACCAGCCGTATTGCCGGCGACGTCGGCGATCAGTTCGAGAATCTTCTCGGCGCCGTCTCGTCGCTGGTGACTGGTGGCCTTGCGAGTCAGGACAGCGTTTTCGACATGGCAGCCTTCTCCACGGCGGCGATTAACCTTGGCCTGGTGATCCTGACGACTTTCGTGCTATTCGCTGTCGTGCGCCGCCTGGCCAAACCGCTGTTCACGCGAATCAGTCAGTGGTCGCTCAACGGCACCGGCCTCACGCCGGTCCTGCGCCTGGTCATCTGTGTTGCCGTCGCAGCACTCATCGATGTCATGATCGTGGCGCTTTCCTATGTCGGTGGCAACCTCACCGCCACCTTCGCCATCGGCGAAACCGGCGAGCTGACAACTCAGGCTTCGCTGTTTCTCAACGCCTTTCTGGTGATCGAGCTGATCAAGGCCGCCATCCGCATGCTCTTCTCGTCACGCTACGAGGGGCTGCGCCTGTTGCCAATCACTGCCGAGGAAGCCTCTTACTGGAACCGTTTTCTCGCCCGTCTGATCGGCACGGTCGGCTATGGCCTGATGGCGGTGGTCCCGTTGATCAGCGCCAACGTGTCGCCAACCCTGGGCCAGAGCATCGGCACGCTGATCATGTTCGCGGCCTTCATTTACGCGGTCGTCGTTGTGCTCACCAATCGCCAGCGGCTGCGCGACGCCCTCAATGTCAGGGCGCAACAGACCACCATGGCGGCCAGCCGCGTCTCGCTGCAGCTGTTCGCGCGCACCTGGCACCTGTTCGCCCTGGCGTACTTCCTGATGGTGTTAATACTGACGCTGACGCGCCCCGTGGATGCGCTGCCCTTCGTGCTCTTCGCGACTCTCAAGACGCTTGCCGCGGTGATCATCGGCATGCTTGTCTCCAGCCTGCTGACCCAGACCATCGGTCGGCGCATCCGGCTTTCCGATGACCTGCGCCGCAAGCTGCCCCTGCTGGAGCCGCGCCTGAACAGCTACGTGCCCAATGCCCTGCGGGTCATTCGTACCCTGATCCTGATAGTCGTAGTCATGGTCGTGCTCGATGCCTGGGGCGCCTTCAACCTGGCAGGTTGGTATGCCTCAGAGGCGGGTCGCGGCCTGGTCGGCAAGCTGATCAGCGTGGCGGTCATTCTGGTGGTCGCCATTGCCGTATGGCTGGGTCTCGCCAGCCTCATCGAGCACAAGCTCAATCCCGATACCGGCAAGGGCGAACCCTCGTCGCGGGCCAAGACACTGCTGTCGCTGTTCCGCAATGCCCTGGCCATCGCCCTGATCACCATGACGGTGATGATCGTGCTGGCCGAAATCGGCATCAACATCGGGCCGCTGATCGCCGGTGCCGGTGTGCTGGGCCTGGCCATCGGTTTCGGTTCCCAGAAACTCGTCCAGGACATCATCACCGGCGTGTTCATCCAGATCGAGAACGCCATGAACACCGGCGATGTGGTCACGGTCGGCAATGTCACCGGCACTGCCGAGAAGCTCAGCATCCGCTCGGTAGGTATCCGCGACCTTAACGGCACCTACCATCTCGTGCCCTTCTCCAGCGTGGATACCGTCTCCAACTACATGCGCGAGTTCGCCTACCACGTCGGCGAGTACGGCATCGCCTACCGCGAGAGCATCGATGAGGCCATCGTGGCGCTGCGCGAGGCGTTCGATGAGCTCTCCCAGGACGACGAGCACAAGATGAATCTGCTCGCGCCGCTGGAAGTCGCCGGCGTCATCGCCCTGGCCGACAGCTCGGTGAACATCCGGGTGCGCATCAAGACCACGCCGGGGACGCAGTGGTCCACCGGCCGTGCCTACAATCGGCTGGTCAAGCTGCATTTCGACGCCAAGGGCATCGAGATTCCCTTCCCGCACACCACCCTGTACTTCGGTGTCGGCAAGGAAGCCGAGGCGCCGCCGGCCAACCTGCGCGTCATGCAGCAACGCTTCGATATCAACGGACGTCCCGGCGGACAGCCAGCCTCCGGCGAACAGAGCCGCGAAGGGGAAGACGACCCCCGCTCGCGGCCCAACCCCGCCTACCAGGGCGACTTCGACGAAGACTGACGAGATCAACCGAAGCATCATAAAAACAGCGGGGCTGCCCAAGATGGGCAGCCCCGCTGTCGTTTAGCGCCTGGCAATGCCAGGGCACGCTCGGGTCACGTGATGCGTCGGGTCACGTCTTGACGCTCTGGTCTTCAGTGGTTTCAGTGGGTTGCGGTAGCGAGGGCAGCGACTTGTCGAGCAGCTCGACGCTCTGCCGATAGTAAAGCTGGCTCTTGTTGTGCTCGCCAAGGTTGGCGAAAAGCCTGGCGAGCTCAGCACATACCACCCCGCTGGGCCGCTGGCGCTGACTGGCCTCGAAATATTCCTGCGCCTTGCCCCAGAAGGCATTGCGCAGCGACAACCGCCCCAGAGTGAGCAGCAGGTCAGGGTCGTTGGGACGCTCCTGAAGCCACTTCTCGGCGTATACCAGCTGGCGGGAGGCATCCACGTCGAGCAAGCCATAACGCAGCACCAGACGGCTGTCCCAATGCTCCTTGAGGGAGTGACGCAACAGCCGCTCGGCGATCGCTTCCTGCCCACCCCGGATCAATGACTCGGCATAGAGCACGATCAGGTCGGTATTGGTGCGCAGGTGGTCGGGCATATCGGCCCAGAGGCTGCGTACCCGTTCGATATCACCGCCCTCACGGGCTTCATGAATGATCAACTCACGGTAGGCACGCTGCTCGAGCTCTTCACGCTCCTCGCGGGCGATCAGTTGCTGGGCCCCGAGTCGCGGCATCAGGCGACGCAGACCCTCCCAATCGCTCAAGCTGATATAAGCCTGCTTGAGCTGCTTGAGCACCTGAGGGTGGTTGGGCAACTGACGATCGAGACGGGTGAGAATAGCCAGCGCCTCTTCGTATTGCTGACGGTCCAGCATCAGCTGGGCCTGCATCATACCCACCGCGGTATCGGCCCCTTCGGTGCTCAGGTGAGCCCGCTTGAGCAGGGTATCCGCCTGCTCGTAACGCCCTTGGTAGTGGGCGGCCAGGGCCGCGGACAGGTAGTTGACCAGCGGGGCGCTTGAGTCATCGGCGGCCTTGACCAGCGACTTCTCGGCGCGCTTCCAGCGGCCTTCGGCCAGGGCGACCAGGCCGCGCACGGTCCGCTTCATGGCGTTGCGGTTACGGGTACGGCTGTTCCACACCTTGTAACGGCTTACCGGGCGGCGCAGACGCAACAGCAACCGCAGGACGAAATGCAACACGATGAAGGCCGCAAGCAACAGGACCAGACCGAACCAGAAGGAGGTCTGGAAGGACGTGTCGCCCACTCGCACCAGCCAATAGCCGGGCACCGACATCATCAGCTGGCCGAACAGCGCACCGATCGCCAGGCCGAGGACGATGATCAGGATCAGCTTTCTCATGCGTCATCCCCCTCATCACCGCGCGACGCGTAGCGATTGTCGATGAACTCGGCCAACGCCTGCTGAGAGTCGCTGATGTCGGGAAGTTCGGGGCGGATGCTGCGCTGCTTGAGCTCCTCGAGACGCGCGATCACCGACTGAACACCGCTGTCGTCGGTATCGTAATAACCCTCGATCAGGGTCAGCACCTTGTCGAGGCTGGCGTCATAGAGTTCCTGCTCTTCCTTGAGCAGCGCCAGCTGGGCCTGCTCGAGTACCAGGCGCACGCTCTGGCGCAGGTAGGACTCTTGCTCGGGCGAGATCAGCGCCTCGAGGGCCTGGTCGTGCTGGCGCACGGTGACCAGATCCTTGAGCTCCTGACCGAAGCGTGACAATTGATTCTGCCAACTGCCGGTAGGCGCCTCCTCGATCGAGCTGTTGGCGGCGATCTGTTCGATATCCTGGGCCAAGGGCTGTCTGGCGAGCTGTTCCTGCTGGGCGTTGAGCGCCAGGTAGAGGCCGGTGCGATCGACCTCGGGCACCGATTCCAGCGCGGCAAGCTCCTCGGCGATCTCGCGACGCACCGGCACCAGCGCCGGATTGTCGGCCTCCTCCAAACGCTCGTCGGCAGTACGAAGCAGGGCGGCGGCGCCTTCCACGTCACGCTCGAGCTGCAGGCGCTGGTTGGCAAGGCGCAGCAGGTAGGCGGCCTCGGCATGCAGCCATTCGCGCTCGTCGGTATTTTGCTCGCGGGAAAGCTCGGCCAGCACCTGGTCCAGCGTCTCGTCGACACTGCTGCGATAATCGTTGAACTCACTGCGCAGCTCGCTCAGGGCATTATCCAGCGAAGCCTGACGCTCCTGCTCCCCCTCATCGAACCGGGATTCGAGCTCAGCCAGCTGATCGGCAGTGGCGGCCTGTTCGCTGCGCGCCTCGACGGCCGCCAGACGCTGCTGCTGGGCGTCGAGCTTCTGCCAGGCCTGCCAGCCGAACAGGGCGACACCCAGCGCGAGCAGGATCACCAGCACCAGCGCTACGATGCCGGCCTTCCCCCCCCCTTTACTACCGCGACCGTCACCGGAAGACGGACGGGGCGCGGCCGCGCCTCCGCCACCACTGCCAGCGGGCCTGGGCGCTGCCGTCGACGGCCCCGAGGTCTTGGTCGAGCTTGCCTGGGCAGCAGCAGGCTTGTCGGGTTGGGTTGTGCTTTCCTTCCCCGTCCCTTCCTTACCAGCCCCTTCTTTTTCCTTGTCGGCTCCCTCTTTGCCGGTTCCTGGCTTGTCGACACTACTTGTGACCGAACCTGGCGTGGCGGCATTCGGCGCTTGGATGGCGCTCTTGTCAACGTTAGTGCTGGATGGCGTGTCAGCCGAACTACTCGCCGGCTGCGTCTTGTCGCTCCCGGCAGGTGTGGCCGACGATGCCGGCTTGCTCGACTCGGTCGCTGGCGTGGCGTCCGGCTTGGCGGTCCCTGTCGTTGATGCCGCGGCCGAGGCCGTCGTCTGGCCACCCCTGCCGCGCCGTCGTGACTTGCCCTTGGCGGTAGGGCCGCTCTTGTCGGCCTCGTCACCCGGGGACGCCGATGCCGGTCCGGCCTTGGCCGCGCCGGTGGGCGTCTGCTGTTCGTCCTGATCGTGTGGTTGCTTGCTCATCTGTCGCTAGCCCTTTTCGAGATCGTCTTGGTCGACATCGGCATCCTCCGGGTCGCAGGCATCGGCCACCGCAGTCGCCAACGCAGTAGGCGTGGCTCCAGACGCCACGACGGGGGCGTAAAACCCCAGCTTGCCAGCCAGTGTAGCCAACCGGCTACTGGAAACGATTAACGGTTGGTGGAAGGCGGCTTCCCCGCACCATCTTGCCAGATGTTTGAGAATTTCTCCGCTACTGACCACCAGCGCTCGATATTCACCGCTTATCAATCGTTGCTGCATGGGCAAGGAAGGCGCCTGCAGGCCGCGCCGATACACGGCTAACCGGGTGACGCGAGCCCCCCGTGCGGCAAGCGTGTCGGCAATCAACGTCCGCCCTCCCTCGCCGGCGACGAGCAGTACACGCTGCTGCTCAACGCAGTGCAGCGACGCGAGCTGCAACAGCGCCTCGCTGGTATCTTCTCCTGCCTGCGCGGGCGGTAGGTGCACGCGTACGCCGAGCCGCTCGTGCAGCACACCCGCCGTGGCCGCCCCCACAGCATAGTAGGCGATGCCTAGGGGTAACTGCGGCCAATAGCGATCCAGCGCATTCGCCAGGCATTCGGCGGCGAAGGGACTGATCACAATCACCTTGGCAAAGTGATCAATATCCAACCAGGTACTGCGCATCAACGGCGTTTCCGCCAGCGGCTCGAGCTGCATCGCCGTCAGGCGCGCCACGCGATAGCCGCCCGCCTCGATAGCCGCCGCCAGCACCTCGCCTCGATCGCCGGGGCGGCTGACCAGTACCGGAAAGCTCGCCATCAGCCAGGGCCGTAGACCTCGGCGAGAATCTCGCCGGCCCCTTGGTCGAGCAGGTCCTCGGCAACGCGAAGCCCCAGCAATTCGGGCTCATGAATCGACCCACGCCCTTCGGCGCGCAATACGCGCGTACCGTCCGGATTACCCACCAGGGCGCGCAACCAGAGGGTCTGGCCGTCATTGTCGAACACCGCATGGCCGCCGATGGGCACCTGGCAGCCGCCTTCCAGCCGGGTATTCATGGCACGCTCGGCACGCACCCGGGTAGCCGTGTTGGCGTCATCCAGCGGCGCCAGCAGCGAGATCAATTCGGCATCGTGCATGCGACACTCGATGCCCAGCGCACCTTGCCCGCAGGCCGGCAGGCAGGTTTCCGGCGGCAGCTCCAGGGTGATACGTGACGCGAGGCCCAGGCGCTTGAGCCCGGAGGTCGCCAGCAGGATGGCGTCGAACTCGCCGTCATCGAGCTTGCCCAGACGCGTCTGCACGTTGCCGCGCAGGCTCAACACCTCGAGATCCGGGCGCGCCTCGCGCATCTGCAGGCCGCGACGCAGGCTCGAGGTGCCGATGCGCGCGCCCTCGGGCAAGGCCTCGATGGAGGCATAATGGTTGGAGACGAAGGCATCGGTGGGCTCAGCCCCCTCGAGAATGACCGAAAGTCCCAGGCCCTCGGGGAAGTGCATGGGTACGTCCTTCATAGAATGCACGGCGATATCGGCGCGACCGTCGAGCATTGCCTCCTCGAGCTCCTTCACGAACAAGGCCTTGCCGCCGACCTTGGCCAGCGGCACGTCGAGGATCTTGTCACCGCGGGTCGACATGGCGACCAGCTCAACTTCCAGGCCGGGATGGAACGCCATCAGGCGATCGCGGACATGTTCGGCCTGCCACATGGCCAGCTGGCTCTTGCGGGTGGCGATACGCAGGGTGGTGATGGATTGCACGTGGGTCTCCCGGTTCGACTCGTCACTCAGGGCGCTACAGCGCGAGCCCGGTAATGATGGCTGTTGCCCCCATCATAAAGCACCGGAGAGAGCAGGAAAAATTCGCCATGGCCGGCAGCGCGCATCGAGGGCCATACGGAGCAAGGCGCGCCACTCGCCAGCCTCGTCGACTCTGGTACACTTCCGGGCATGTCCCGGCAGCGTCTGCGGCGCTGCGTCGGGCACCTTACCCACCGCACTGTCATGCAGGATGCCCAGCCCGATGAGCCCAAGTCCGACGAGCAATCGCACCAACCAGTCCTGGGGCGGTCGCTTCACCGAGCCCACCGACGCCTTCGTCGAACGCTTCACCGCCTCGGTCGATTTCGACCAGCGTCTCGCTTTCCATGATATCCAGGGCTCCGTCGCCCACGCCACCATGCTGGCGCGGGTCGGCGTGCTTACCGATGACGAGCGCGATGCCATCATTGGAGGCCTTGGCGAGATCCGCGCCGAGATCGAGCGCGGCGAATTCGCCTGGTCGGTGGCGCTCGAGGACGTGCACATGAACATCGAGGCGCGGCTCACCGACAAGATCGGCATCACCGGCAAGAAGCTGCATACCGGCCGCTCGCGCAATGACCAGGTAGCCACCGACATCCGGCTCTACCTGCGCGAGGAAATCGACGTGATCGCCGCCGAGCTGGCCCGCCTTCGCGAGGGGCTGACCGAGCTTGCCGACCGCGAGGCCGACACCATTATGCCCGGCTTCACGCACCTGCAGACCGCCCAGCCAGTTACGTTCGGCCACCACCTGCTGGCCTGGCAGGAGATGGTCGCCCGCGACCACGAGCGGCTGCTCGACTGTCGTCGCCGGGTCAACGTGCTGCCGCTGGGCGCGGCGGCGCTGGCCGGCACCACCTATCCCATCGACCGCCACGTCACCGCCGCGCTGCTGGGTTTCGAGCGTCCCGCCGAGAACAGCCTCGATGCGGTCAGCGATCGCGACTTCGCCATCGAGTTCGTGAGTTTCGCCAGCCTGCTGCTGATGCATTTGTCGCGGATGAGCGAAGAGCTGGTGCTGTGGACCAGCGCGCAGTTCGACTTCATCGACCTGCCCGACCGCTTCTGTACCGGCTCCTCGATCATGCCGCAGAAGAAGAATCCCGACGTGCCGGAACTGGTGCGCGGCAAGACCGGGCGCGTCTACGGCCACCTGATGGGCCTGCTGACGCTGATGAAATCGCAGCCGCTGGCCTACAACAAGGACAATCAGGAGGACAAGGAGCCGCTGTTCGACACCCTTGATACCGTCAAGGGTTGCCTGCGCGCCTTCGCCGACATGGTGCCGGCGCTTGAAGCAAAGAAAGCGAGCATGTATGAGGCGGCACGGCGCGGGTTTTCCACCGCCACCGATCTCGCCGATTACCTGGTGCGCCAAGGGGTGGCCTTCCGCGACGCCCACGAGATCGTCGGCCAGTCGGTGGCCTTCGGCCTGCGCGAAGGCAAGGACCTCTCCGAGATGCGCCTCGAGGAGCTCCGGCAGTTCTCCACCGCCATCGAGGCGGACGTCTTCGAGGTGCTGACCCTCGAGGGCTCGGTCGCCGCGCGCAATCACATCGGCGGCACCGCCCCCGATCAGGTCCGCGCCGCCGCCCAACGCGCCCGCGATGCCCTGGCAGCGCTCTCTCTCCAAACGGAAGGGGCGAACTGATGCGCCGGCTGGCCTGCACCCTGCTCGCCCTGACGCTCGCCGCCACCCTCGCGGGATGCGGCCAGAAAGGCCCGCTGTACATGCCCGACGATGAACGCGCCGCCGAGCGCTACGACCCTACCGGCCAGGAGGATGCCTCCGAGGACACCGGCCAGGACGACGCCACCGCCAGCGAGGACGAGACCTAGGCATGGATCATTTCGACTACCGCGACGGCGTGCTCTACGCGGAAGACGTGCCCTTGACGCGCATTGCCGACGAGTTCGGCACGCCTTGTTACGTCTACTCCAAGGCCACCCTGGCCCGACACTTTCGTGCCTATACCGAGGCGCTGGGCAGCCATCCGCACCTGATCTGCTATGCGGTAAAGGCCAATTCCAACCTGGCGGTGCTGGGGCTGCTGGCCCGCCTGGGCGCGGGTTTCGACATCGTGTCGGTGGGCGAGCTCGAGCGCGTGCTGGCCGCCGGCGGCGACCCTGCCAAGGTGGTGTTCTCCGGTGTCGCCAAGCAGGAAGCCGAGATGGCCCGCGCCCTGGAGGCGGGCATCAAGTGCTTCAACGTCGAGTCGCGCCCGGAGCTCGAGCGCCTCGACGCCGTGGCCCGCCGGCTCGGCAAGGTGGCGCCGGTCTCGCTGCGGGTCAATCCGGACGTCGACGCCGGCACCCATCCCTATATCTCTACCGGGCTCAAGGACAACAAGTTCGGTATCCCGGTGGACGAGGCACTGGCCGTCTACGCGTTGGCCGCTTCGCTGCCCAACCTCAAGATCGTCGGCCTGGACTGCCATATCGGCTCGCAGCTCACTGAGCTCTCGCCTTTCCTGGATGCGCTCGACCGCTTGCTGGCGTTGCTTGCGCGGCTGCGTGAGCGGGACATCGAGATCGAGCACCTGGACCTCGGCGGCGGGCTCGGCGTGCCCTATCGCCACGAGCGCCCGCCGCAGCCCTTCGACTACGCCACGGCGCTTCTTGAGCGTCTCGCCGGCTGGCCGGGCAGCGAGCGTCTGACCCTGCTGTTCGAGCCTGGCCGGTCGATCGCCGCCAACGCCGGGGTGTTGCTGACGCGCGTGGAGTTCCTCAAGCCCGGCGAGACCAAGCACTTCGCCATCGTCGACGCCGGCATGAACGACCTGATCCGCCCCGCCCTCTATCAGGCCTGGCAGGCCATCCTGCCGGTGGATACCCGCCACGCACGCGATACTGCCACCTTCGACGTGGTCGGCCCGGTCTGCGAGACCGGCGACTTCCTCGGCAAGGACCGCGAGCTCGCCATCGCCGCGGGTGACCTGCTGGCGGTGCGCTCCGCCGGCGCCTACGGCTTCGTGATGGCCTCGAACTACAACAGCCGACCGCGCCCCGCCGAGGTGATGGTCGCGGGTGACGAGGCTCACCTGGTGCGGCGGCGCGAGCGCCTGGAAAACCTCTGGGCCGGCGAGGCCCTGCTTCCGGATGTTGCCGACGGGGAGGCCCGTTGATGCTGCTGCACTTCACCAAGATGCATGGCCTTGGCAATGACTTCATGGTGGTCGATCTGGTCACCCAGCGCGCCCATCTGCTCGACGAGCAGATTCGCCGCTTGGCGGACCGCCGTTTCGGCATCGGCTTCGACCAGCTGCTGGTCGTCGAGCCGCCCCGGGACCCGGACATGGATTTCCGCTATCGCATCTACAATGCCGATGGCAGCGAGGTGGAAAACTGCGGCAACGGCGCGCGCTGCTTCGCGCGCTTCGTACGCGAGCAGCGGCTGACCCACAAGCGCGAGATCCGGGTGGAAACCGCCGGCGGCCCGCTCACTCTCGTCATCGAAGACCTCGACCAGGTCCGGGTCGACATGGGCACGCCGCGCTTCGCGCCGCATGCCCTGCCCTTCGACGCCGGTGACGATCGGCTATTGCACCCGCTCGAGGTAGGCGACGAGCGCCTCGATATCGGCATCGTCTCCATGGGCAATCCCCACGCGGTGCTCGAGGTCGACGACGTCGATACCGCCCCGGTCGAGCGCCTGGGGCCCGCCATCGAGGCACACCCGCGTTTCGCGAACCGCGTCAACGTCGGCTTCATGCAGGTCGTCTCGCCCCGCGAGATTCGCCTGCGCGTGTTTGAGCGCGGCAGCGGCGAGACGCTGGCCTGCGGCACCGGCGCCTGCGCCGCCGTGGCCAGCGGTATCCGCCGTGGACGGCTGGAGAGCCCGGTCACCGTGCATCTTCCCGGCGGCGACTTGCAGATCGAATGGGCCGGCGACGACGCTCACCTGAGCATGATCGGGCCGGCCGTGCGCGTCTTCGATGGCCGCATCGCGCTGCCCTGACCGTCTCGGGTTGACGCCCCATCTTCCTCAAGGAGTTCGCCATGACCCACGCCGCCCCCGAACCTCGCAAGACATTGGACCCGGATCGAGTGGCCCAATGGCTGGCTCGTCATCCGGACTTCTTCGTCGGCCGTGAAGGACTGCTTCAGCAGTTGCGCATTCCGCACCCGGAGGCCCAAGGCACGACCTCGCTGCTCGAGCGGCTGGTGCACGACCTGCGCTCGCGCGCCGAGCAGGCCGAATGGCGCCTCGAACAGCTGCTGGAGTCGGCGCGTCACAACGAAGCCCAGTACCGGCGTACCCGCGAACTGGTCCTGGCGCTGCTCGAGGCGGAGAACAATGACGCTTTGGGCCAGGCGCTGGCCACGCAGCTCAGCGAACGCTTCCATACCCCGTCGATCGCGCTCTGGTGTCCGGCCAGCCTCACCGACGACGAGCCCCGACCGCCCCAGCCGCCCCGGCACGTGCTCGACGATCATGCCGGCCAGCGTCTCTCGGCCCTGCTCGACAGCCGCGTCAGCCGCTGCACGCGGCTGACGCCCACCGACTGGAAGCGACTGCTGCCCCACGCGCCGGCCCCGCGCACGGCCGGCTCCTGCGTGCTGACCCGGCTGACGCTCGGCGAGCCGCTGGGCTACCTGGTGCTGGCGAGTCACGACCCCGATCACTTCCGCGCCAGCATGGACACGCTGTTCACGGAATATGTCGGCGACGTGGTGTCTCGTCTGCTGGTCAGCTTGGCGCGCCATCCGCATGACTGAGCGCGCCCCACCCCGGTCGCCGCTTGATGATGAGCGCCATGCCTTCCTGGCCGACCTGGCGCGCACCGCCAGCCCGGCGACGGTGAATGCGTATCGACGCGACCTGGACGCCCTGGTCGCGTTCCTCGATGCGCGCCTGATCGACACCTGGACGCGCCTCGATGTCGGCCTGCTGCGCCGCTTCCTCGGCGCCGAGCGCAGCCGGGGCCTGGCGCCGCGCAGCCTCGCCCGTCGCCGCGCGGCGATCTCGCGCTTCGCCGCCCACCTCGTTCAGGCCGGCCTGCTCGCCCATAATCCCATTGCCCTGATAAGGGCGCCGCGCCAGCCCAGGCACCTGCCCAAGCCACTGGACGTAGACCAGCTGGCGGGCTTTCTCGATACGCCCCACGACGGTTCGCCCCTGGCGTTGCGCGACCAGGCGATGCTCGAATTGTTCTATTCAAGCGGACTGCGCCTCGCCGAACTGGCCGCGCTGGACCTCGGTCATCTGCAACCTCAGCGCGTCCGTGTGCTCGGCAAGGGCGGCAAGCCCCGCCAGGTGCCGGTGGGACGGCGGGCACGACAGGCGCTGGATGCCTGGCTCACCGTGCGCGGCCAGCTGACCGGCAGCGGCGAGGCGGCGCTGTTCGTCGGGGTCCGAGGGGCGCGACTGGGACATCGCGCCATCCAGAAACGCCTCGACGAGCTCGCCCGACGCCGCGGGCTCGCCGAGTCGCTGCACCCTCACCGACTGCGCCACTCCTTCGCCAGCCATCTGCTGGAATCGAGCCAGGATCTGCGCGCCGTGCAGGAACTGCTCGGCCACGCCGATCTCTCGACTACCCAGGTCTACACCCACCTCGACTGGCAACACCTGGCGGCCAGCTACGACGCCGCGCATCCCCGCGCCCATCGACGCGCGGGCGAATCGGGCAAGCTTACGACAAAAGACGAAGACTAGCCGGCACGCTCTGTGGGCTACCTCGACGTCTGGTTCGACATTAGCGCCTGTTTCGACATTAGGGCGGAGCTTGACTAGAGTTTCAGTCACGATACGGACAGAGCCGCGGGAACACGACTCCGAAAGTTCTCGAAGAAAGTTCTCGAAGAAAGTTCTCGAAGAAAGTTCTCGAACGACCAAAGGAATGGGCGTCGGCTGAAAACCTACATGAGAGAGGGAACTCCATGTCCAAGGTAACTTGCACGATTATCTATGATGGGCAGCCCCTGACCGGCGCGGCGGACGAGCCGCTCATCGATTTCCTCGACGCGCACGACATTGATCTGCCGCATGTGTGTTACCACCCATCACTCGGTCCATTGCAGACCTGCGATACCTGCTGGGTGGAAGTGGACGGCGAGCTCAAGCGCGGCTGTACCCTGCGCAGCGCTGATGGCTTGACCGTTTCCAGTCAGGAGCAACGGGCCCGGGCCGCTCGCGAGGAGGGCATGGATCGCCTGCTGGGCAAGCATGAGCTTTACTGCTCGGTTTGCGAACACAACACCGGCGATTGCACCCTGCACAACACCGTGGCGAGCATGGACATTCCCATCCAGCGCTACAAGTTTCGACGCAAACCCTACGAAAAGGACGATTCCGGGCCTTTCTACACCTACGATCCCGATCAGTGCATCCTCTGTGGACGCTGCGTAGAGGCGTGCCAGAACGTCGAGGTCAACGAGACGCTGAGTATCGACTACTCGATGGAAAACCCACGCGTACTGTGGGATGGCGGCATGTCGATCAATGACTCCAGCTGTGTGGACTGCGGGCACTGTGTCACCGTTTGCCCCTGCAATGCGCTACTGGAAAAGACCATGCAGCCCGATGCCGGGCCCTTTACTGCAATGCCGCAAGATCTCAAGCGGCCGATGATCGAGATCGTCAAACGGCTGGAAGAGACCATTGGCGCCCCGCCGATCACCGGCCTTTCCAATATGGACATGTATTGGCGCCAGCCAGAGATCAAGCGCACCAAAACGGTATGTACCTATTGCGGGGTCGGTTGCGCCTTCGAGATGTGGACCCGAGATCGGCATATCCTCAAGGTCCAGCCGGTCGCCGCGGCGCCGGCCAATGGCATCTCCACTTGCGTCAAGGGAAAGTTCGCCTGGGATTTCGTCAATAGCGAAAAGCGCCTGACCATGCCCTTGATCCGCGATAACGGGCGCTTTCGTGAAGCCAGTTGGGACGAGGCGCTGGACAAGGTTGCCAAGGGCTTGCTGCATGCGCGTGACACTTATGGGGCAGATAGCGTCGGCTTTATCGGTTCGAGCAAGGCGAGCAACGAAGAAGCCTACCTGACCCAGAAGATTGCTCGCTTGATCATCGGCACCAACAGCGTCGACAACTCATCGCGCTATTGCCAGAACCCCGCCACCAAGGGCCTGTTCCGTACCGTCGGCTATGGGGGCGATGCCGGCAGCATCGAGGATCTCGAAAAGGCCGAGGTGGTGGTGATCGTCGGCAGCAATACCGCCGAAAACCATCCCGTCATCGCCTCCAGGATCAAGGCGGCGAAAAAGCGGCGTGGCCAGAAGCTGATCGTAGTCGATCCACGCAAGCACGAGATGGCCGAACGCGCCGACATCTTCTTGCGTCCCAACATAAGCACGGACTTGATCTGGGCATCGGCGCTGTCTCGCTACATGTTCGAGCATGGCTACGCCGATCTAACGTTCCTCGACCAACATGTCAATCAGGTCGAGGCGTATCGCCAGTCGCTCGAACCCTTCACCCTGGCGTTCGCCGAGGAGAAAACCGGCATCTCCCGGCAGGCCCTGATCGATACGGCGGAAATGATCGGCACGGCGCAAAGCGTCTGCCTGGTCTGGGCAATGGGCATCACCCAGCATAGCCACGGAGCAGACATCAGCACCGCCCTGTCGAACTTGTTGCTGGTGACCGGCAACTACGGCAAGCCCGGGACGGGGGGCTACCCGATGCGCGGCCACAATAATGTGCAGGGGGCGAGCGATTTCGGCTGTTTGCGCAACATGTATCCAGGCTACGAGAAAGTCACCGACGATGATGCTCGAGCACGCTGGGCCAAGGCCTGGGGCGTGGACAAGGAACAGCTCTCCGACAAGATCGGCGAAGGTAATTTCCTGATGGTCCAGTCCGCCCAGCAGGACCGGATCAAGGCGATGTATGTCATCGGCGAGGAAACCGCCTTTGCCGATGCCGATTCACACAACGTGCACACGGCATTCGAGGAGCTCGATTTCATGGTGGTGCAGGACATGTTCCTGAGCCGTACTGCCGAATTCGCCGATGTGGTGTTGCCGGGGTGCCCGAGCGTCGAGAAGGATGGCACTTTCGTCAACACCGAGCGACGTATCCAGCGCTTTCACGAGGTCATGGCGCCGCTGGGCGACAGCCGCCCCGACTGGGCAATCCTGACGGAGTTGGCGGCGCGCATGGGACATGACTGGGGCTACACCCACCCATCACAGATCATGGCGGAATGCGCGCGTATCGCGCCTATGTTTGCCGGCGTGACCTACGAACGGCTGGAGGGATGGAAATCACTGCAGTGGCCGGTGGCGGCAGACGGCACCGACACGCCGCTACTCTATACCGATGGCTTCCCCACAGAGGATGGCAAGGCAACGCTTTTTCCGCTGGAGTGGAAAGAGCCCGACGAAGAGGCCGATGACGAGTACGACCTGATGCTCGACAATGGTCGCATGCTTGAACATTTCCAGGGCACCAACCAAAGCGGTCGCACTGCGGAGATCTGGCATCAGACGCCTTACGGCTTTATCGAGGTGAGCCCGCAACTGGCCGCCGAGCGCGGCATTGAAGAAGGCACCTGGGTGCGTCTTACCTCGCGTCGCGACAGCGTCGAGATGCCGGCAGTGATCACCGACAGGGTCGATGGAAAAACCCTCTTCGTGCCCATCCATCACGGCAAGATCGGCATCAATGCGCTGACCGGCGAGCACCACGACCCCGACGTGCATACCCCGGCCTACAAGGAAACCGCCGTGAAGCTCGAGGTGCTGGACAGGGAGCGGCACGCACCACCCCTTCCCGCGCATAACTTCCGTTTCGGTCGACGGACGCCAACCGATGGTGTGCCTGTCGAGGTCAAGTGGATGCGGCAGGAGTATGTCGAGCCACCCGCGCACCAGCCCCGCCCGGAGAAACTCTAATGGCCGAACGAATCTCACACGACGTTACGCCCCCGAGGATCGGGCCGGATGCCCGCGAAGAACTGGATCGCCTCTTGCAGACCATGCATGAGCATGGCGTGTTGCGATTTGCCAATGACATGGTGGCGGCCAACCCCCAGATCGCCAAGGTACTGGTCAACGGGCTCAGCAAGGAGGGCTCGCTCAATGCGATACAGAACTTGTCGGCGCTGGCGATGGCGCTTTCCACCATCCCGCCCAATCAGTTTTACAAGATGACCTTTGCCCTGCGCGACGCGGTGGCCGTGATTGGCCAGCATTCACGCAGCAAAGACACTGACGATGCATCGCCCGGGGTTAGCGGTGCCTACCAACTGCTCAAGGACGAGGAGCTTTGGCACGCCGTAAGGCCCTTGATCGAAGGGCTCAAGGCGTTCGGTAAAGGCCTCGACAAGGACATCGACAAGCCTATCTCGGACTTTACCGGCAAGCCCACGGAAGGGCCATGAAGCCAGCGCCGCACCGATGGCCATGACGGCAACCACGCTCACCCCGGAGTCATTAGCCTCTATTTCCAGCGCATTTTTCGTTATTATTTGGCCTGACTTCCCTCGCTCAGGCGTAGCGCATGACAGCTCTTCAGTCGCTCGACGTACCCGACCACCGTGGTGATGAGCCATGACAGCCACCACGCTGAAGGCCATCACCTTCGACCTGGACGATACGCTGTGGGACAACCATGGCGTGATGGAACGCACCGAAGCCGGCCACTACGCATGGCTTGATGCGGCGCTCGCCGAGTGGCTGGAGCACTCGAGCGGCATACCGCCCGAGCGCTTCGCCGAACGCTTTCCGCTGGCGGCTTATCAGGAACGTCGGCTGGCGCTGGCTCGCCGGCACCCCGAGCGTCGCAGCGACTTTACCTGGCTACGCGAGCACGCACTCGCCTCGCTGCTGCGAGACTACGCCCTGCCCGAGCATGACGCGGCGCACTGGGCCGGGCTCGGCATGCAACGCTTTCTGGAGCTTCGTCACGACGTGACGCCCCACCCCGAGGTAGAGGCCATGCTCGAGGCACTGGCGCTGCGCTATCGGCTGGCGAGCATCACCAACGGCAATGTCGATATCGCCCGCCTGGGCTGGCAGCACCACTTCCCCATCGCCATCGCGGCAGGCGAGCTCTGCACGCCCAAACCCGACCCGCGCCCCTTCCTGGCGGCACTGTCGCGGCTACAGACGCAGCCTGCTGAGACCTTGCATGTGGGGGATTCGTGGCAGGAGGATGCCCTGCCGGCGTGGCGGCTGGGCATGCCGGTGGCGTGGATCGCCAGTGCCGATACCGGCCTGCCGGCGGGCATTCACCGGCTGTCGCATATCAGGGAGTTACCCGAGCTGCTGGCCTGGCTGGACAGGCGCTAGCCGTTGATAGCCTCGCCGAGCAACCACTGGTTCAGGCGCGCATGGGCCTCTTCGACGCCCTGTTTCTTGAGGGCAGAGAACAGCTGTATCGACACCAGGTCGTCCCATTCGCGCAAGCGGCTACGCACCTGCTGCAGCGCACTCTTCGCCGCCCCGCTCTTCAGCTTGTCGGCCTTGGTCAGCAGGATGTGCACTGGCATGCCCTTGTCGTCGGCCCAACCCAGCAGGGTCTGGTCGAACTCGGTCAGCGGATGACGCACGTCCATCACCAGCACCAGGCCACGCAGCGAGTCTCGCCGCTGCAGATAATCGGAAAGATGTCGCTGCCACTCGAGCTTGACCGATTCCGGTACCTTGGCATAGCCGTAACCGGGCAGGTCGACCAGTCGCCGCTCGCTGGCATTCTCCAGCGTGAAGAAATTGATCAACTGGGTACGGCCCGGTGTCTTGGAGATTCGCGCCAGGGCTCGCTGATGGGTCAAGGCGTTGATCGCGCTGGATTTTCCGGCATTGGAGCGCCCGGCGAACGCGACCTCGGCGCCCTCATCGGGGGGGCAGCCGGCCAGGGTCGGGGCGCTGGTGAGAAAACGCGCGGTCTGGTAATTGAGTGCAACGTTGAGCGAAGGGCTGTGTGACGGCATTCGGGCGGGTCCTGACGATGGTCGAGGGTGGCAGGGCCGCGGCTTGCATTCCCGCGGCCGGGGTGATTCGTTATACTGCAGTATCTTCTGTCTGCGACCCGGGACACACTAGTGTATCACCGCGCCTTCGATGACCGCGAACCATCGCCCCTTCGAGGCCGCAGGCACGCCCGGCTTGGCCCGATTTCGCAAGGTGGGCGGCACTCAGAGTAGATACCGGTCAATAACATAACGGCATAGTGGATCAGCGATGAGAAAGTTACTGGCAAGCCTGGCAATCACCATGGGCGCCGTCGGCGCCGCCCACGCGGATTTAGCCGCCGACGCGGACGCCTCGGCCGGCAGCGAGAAGGCACAGACCTGTGTCGCCTGTCACGGCCAACAGGGCATCAGTCCCTCGCCGGCCTTCCCCCATCTGGCCGGTCAGCAGGCCTCGTACACGGCCAAGCAGATCATGGAGATTCGTGACGGCGACCGCGTCGTGCCACAGATGGCCGGCATCGTCGATGACTTCTCCGATCAGGATGCCTGGGACGTGGCCGCCTACTACGCCGACCAGGAGGCCAACCTGGGCCAGGCCGACCCCGACGAGATGCTCGTCCAGCGCGGCCGCGAGCTTTACCGCGCCGGCGATGCCTCCAAGGGCATTCCGGCCTGTGCCTCCTGCCATACACCGACGGGCGTCGGCATCGGCACTGCGGTCTACCCGGCGCTCTCCGGACAGACCGTCGATTACACCGTGTCCACCCTGCAGGACTTCGCCGCCGGCGAGCGAAACAATGACCCGGCCAACATGATGGGCGATATCGCCTCCAAGATGAGCGATGAGGACATGCAAGCCGTGGCCAATTACGTGTTCGGCCTTCATTGATAGCGTAGCCGGCGCTCGTGATGCCCGCCCCAGGGGCGGCCCAACGGCCGCCCTTGTCGTTTCCGAACGTCAGGGGAACCCTCGAGGCACCAAACGCTCAAAGCCAGCGAGTTTCTCGCTCCGCTCGCTGTTATATCCTTCTCAGGAGAATCCTACGATGCTCAAGTCCCTGTTGGTCGCCATTGCTGGCCTCGGTCTGTCGACCCTAGCCTCCGCCGCCCCCCTGGTAGAGGGCGAGCACTACACGGTCCTCGATGAGCCGGTGGAAACCCAGGTGGCGGATGACCGCATCGAAGTGACCGAGGCTTTCTGGTACGGCTGCCCTCACTGCTACAACCTGGAAGACCCCCTCAACGCCTGGGTCGACGAGCAGCCCGAGGATGTGGCCTTCCAGCGCATGCCCGCCACCATGGGCGGCGATTGGAACCAGCATGCCATGGCGTTCTACGCAGCACAGGAGCTCGACATCCTCGACGCCATCCATGACGACTTCTTCCACGCCATCCATGAAGACGGACAGAGCCTCACCGATGTTGACGACATTGCGGCTTTCTTCAGTGATTACGGCGTCAGCGAAGACGAGGCTCGCCAGGCGCTGACTTCGTTCGGCGTCAAGAGCCAGGTCAATCAGGCCCATGCCCGCATGCGTGCCATGCAACTCAGGGGCGTGCCGGCTCTCATCGTCGATGGTCGCTACGTGGTGACTCCTGGCCAGGCAGGTAGCCTCGAAAACATGCCGCAGATTGCCGGCGCACTGGTGGAGCAGGTCCGTGAGGCGCGAGCCGACTGAGATGACGCATCGTCTGGCCAATGCCCGGACACCGGTGCTCAAGGATGGCCACCTGAAGCTGCTTACCTTTAACCTTCAGGTGGGTATCCAGACATCGGCGTATCACCATTATTTGACACGCAGTTGGCAACATCTGCTGCCGCACCCTAAACGACAGCACCGCCTGGAGCTGATGGGTGAGGTGATGAGCCGCTTCGATATTGTCGGCCTGCAAGAGGTTGACGGGGGCAGTTTCCGGTCGGGACATGTCAACCAGGTTGAATACCTGGCCACCAAGGCCGGCTTTCCTCATCATTTCCAGCAGTTGAATCGCAACCTGGGGCGCATCGCCCAGCACAGCAACGGCTTGTTGTCGCGGTTGGTGCCGGCGCACATCATGGAGCATCGCCTGCCGGGCACCCTGCCCGGCCGTGGCGCCATCCATGCCCGCTTCGGCGAAGGGTCCGATGCTCTGCATCTCTTCGTGGCCCACCTGGCGCTGAGCCATCGCGGCCGAGTTCGTCAGCTCGATTACCTCAGCGAGATCATCCAACCCCTGCGCCATGTGGTGGTCATGGGCGATCTGAACTGCACACCCGAACAACTCCATGGCCACGGCCGGTTCTGCGCCTCGCTGCCGCTGCACCCGGTGCGCCAGATGCTCAGCTATCCGTCCTGGCAGCCCAGTCGGGCGCTGGATCATATCCTGCTCTCCGATTCGCTGGAGGCCGACGAGGTGCGCGTACTCGATCACCTCTTCTCCGATCATCTGCCGATTGCCGTGGACGTGAAGCTCCCCGAGGCTTGCCTGAACGCTTGTCTCGCATGACGTCGCCGGGTCTTCTTGCATTTCCCTGCACGTTTGTCCTCCCGACCCGGCACATCGGCACCGATACCGTATAGACAACGTTAAACGCACCGCCCCTTTCCCCTGCAGGGGTATGGCACCATGGCGGCCCGCAACAACTGGACTTTTACAACGAGACCCCCTCCATGGCCGACTCACGCGAGCTACCAGGCCTGATCGCCTGGCTCGACCGCGCTTCGGAACGGCTCGGCAAGAGCCTTTCCTGGCTGGTGCTGGCAATGATGCTGATCCAGTTCCTGATCGTGGTGCTGCGCTATGCGTTCAGCTTCAACAGCATCCCTATGCAGGAATCGGTGATGTACATGCATGCCATGGTATTCATGCTCGCTGCGGCCTGGACCCTCAAGCACGACGGCCATGTGCGTGTGGATATCTTCTATCGCGCCATGACACCGAAGCGGAAGGCGCTGGTCGACCTGCTCGGCACCCTTTTCCTGCTGTTGCCGGTGATGACCTTCGTGATCCTCACCAGTCTTGGGTACGTGGGCAAGTCATGGCGAATCTTCGAGGGCTCGCCCGACTCCGGGGGCATTCAGGGCATCTTCCTGCTCAAGACGCTGATTCCGCTGTTTGGCGGTCTGATGATCCTGCAGGGCCTGGTGGAAGCCACTCGCCACTTTCTCATCCTTACCGGGCGCATCTCGCCGCCCAGGGATGATGAAGATCGCCACCTCGAGGAGCGCCTCTGATGCTGGAGTTCATGCCACTGGTGCTCTTCGCTGTCATCTGCATTGTGTTGATGTTCGGCTATCCGGTTGCCCTATCATTGGCCGGCACCGCGTTGGCCTTCGCCGGCCTGGGCCTGGGCCTCGAGACCCTGGGCATCGACGCCCACTTCGATGGTGGCTATCTCGGCGCCTTCCCCAATCGTCTCTACGGCATCATGAGCAACCAGACATTGCTGGCGGTGCCGCTGTTCGTGCTGATGGGAGTGCTGCTGGAGAAGTCCAGGGTCGCCGAGACCCTGCTCGACGCCATGGCCATGCTGTTCGGTTCGCTGCGTGGGGGCCTGGGTATCTCGGTGACTCTGGTGGGGATGCTGCTGGCAGCCTCCACCGGCATCGTCGGCGCCACCGTGGTAACCATGGGCCTGATGTCGCTGCCCACCATGCTCAAGCGCGGCTACAGCATGCCGCTGGCCACCGGCACCATCTGCGCCACCGGCACCCTGGGACAGATCATCCCGCCCTCCATCGCCCTGGTGCTGCTCGGCGACGTGCTGTCCTCCGCCTACCAGCAGGCCCAGCTCTCCATGGGTATCTTCAGCCCCAAGACGGTCTCGGTGGGCGACCTGTTCATGGGCGCCCTGGTGCCGGGGTTGATCCTGGTGGTGCTCTACATCGCCTATGTCGCTGTGGTCGCCTGGCTCAGGCCGCAATCCGCCCCCCCCGCCGACCGCAAGGAACTGATGGCCGAGCTCGGACACGAGGGCGGCCTGGGATGGCTGCTGCTCAAGGGGCTGGTACCACCCATCGTGCTGATCATTGCCGTGCTGGGCTCGATCCTCGGCGGCTTCGCCACCCCTACCGAGGCCTCGGCGGTGGGGGCCTTCGGTGCGATGATTCTGGCCCTGGCCTATCGCCGGCTGGACCTCGCGACCCTCAGGGACGTACTACGCTCGACGACGCATGTCACCACCATGGTGTTCATGATCCTGATCGGGGCCGCACTTTTCTCGCTGGTGTTCCGCGCCTATGGCGGTGAAGAGCTGGTCACCGGCCTGTTCGAAGGCATGCCCGGCGGAGTCGTGGGCGCCACGCTGATCGTGATGTTGGTGATCTTCCTGCTCGGCTTCATCCTCGACTTCATCGAGATCACCTTCGTGGTCGTGCCCATCGTCGGCCCGATCCTGCTGGCGATGGGGCTGGATCCCATCTGGCTGGGCATCATGATCGCCATCAACCTGCAGACCTCGTTTTTGACGCCACCCTTCGGCTTCGCGCTCTTCTACCTGCGTGGCGTGGCGCCGGACTCGGTGCCCACCTCGGCGATCTACAAGGGGGTCGTGCCCTTCATCATCCTGCAGCTGTGCATGTTGCTCGCGCTTGCCTGGTTTCCGGAGCTTGCCACCTGGCTGCCGGACCAGTTTTGATCAACTTGCGTGAGCTCACGGTTGTTGGCGGCCTTATCTCAATAACGCCAATGTGGCAAAGGGTAAAATGGCACAGGAAAAGCAGTCATCAGCAACGAAACGGGATCCCCGACATCGCTGACGGTGCCGTTATGGCAGCCATGTCCGCTTCCACTCGCCAGTCCGCCCCGCCCGGGGCGCTTATAACAACACTCCAATGCCCTGAAGGAACTCCATGAAACTCAGATCACTCGCCATTGCCGTGGCCATGACCGGCGCCTCTGCCGGCCTGCTGCTCGTCTCAAGCATCGACAACACCGCCCAGGCCCAGGAAACCTTCGAATGGAAGATGGTCACCTCGTGGCCCAAGAACTTCCCAGGCGTCGGCCAGGGACCGGAACGCCTCGCCGAACTCGTCAATGAGATGTCCGATGGTCGCCTGACCATCGAGGTCTTCGGCGCCGGCCAGCTGGTGCCGGGTTTCGAGGTGTTCGACGCCGTCGCCGAGGGCACGGCCGAGCTCGGCCACTCCGCCTCCTATTACTGGAAGGGCAAGGCGCCGGCCGCACAGTTCTTCGCCGCCGTGCCCTTCGGCATGAACGCTCAGGAAATGAACGCCTGGCTGCACTACGGTGGCGGCATGGAACTCTGGAACGAGCTCTATGACGACTTCGGTGTCGACGTGCTGGTCGCTGGCGCCTCCGGCGTACAGATGGGTGGCTGGTACAACAAGGAGATCAACTCGGTTGCTGACCTCGACGGTCTCAAGATGCGCATGCCGGGCCTTGGGGGCGAGGTGATGAACCGCATGGGCGTGGCCATCGTCAACATGCCGGGCGGCGAGATCTTCACCTCGCTGCAGTCGGGTGCCATCGATGCCACCGAGTGGATCGGGCCCTACAACGACCTGGCCTTCGGTCTGCACCAGGCCGCCGACTATTACTACTACCCCGGCTGGCACGAGCCGACCGTGATGTTCGAGGCGATCATCAACGAGGAGGCTTTTGCCGAGTTGCCGGCGGATCTGCAGGCGATCCTGAAGGCCGCCGTGCGCGACATCAACGCCGATGTGCTCGACGAGTACACCGCGCGCAACAATGACGCGCTGGAGACGCTGATCAACGAGCACGACGTGGAACTGCGCCGCCTGCCGGACGACGTCCTCGCCCAGGCCCAGGAACACTCCGCCGATGTGGTGGCCGAGCTTGCCGAGTCCAGCGAACTGGCGGGACGCATCCACGAGTCCTACCGCGCCTTCCAGGACAAGGTCGTCAACTACCACACCATCTCGGAGCAGGCCTATTACAACGCCCGCAATCCGGATGAGGCCACCAGTAACTGATCGAGTGGCACCGCGCCGCAAGCCAGCAGCAAGGGCCACCTCCGGGTGGTCCTTTACATTGACGTTCCGTTTATTGGCGTACCATTTATTGACGTTGCGTTTATTGGCGCTCCGGCCGGCGGCGTCCTGTCGTCGGCCTAGCCACACAGCGGCGCCAGCCAGAGATCGGCCAGCCACAGCACCAGCGCATATCGCGCGCCCTTGGCGAGGCCGATCAACAGCGTCGCTCGCCACCAGGGCAGCCGCAACACGCCGGCCAGCACGGTCAGCGGATCGCCGACCACGGGGACCCAGGCACCCAACAGGCTCCACTCACCGAAGCGATGGTACCAGCGCTCGGCCCGCTGCAACCCTGCTGGGGAGACCGGAAACCAGCGACGATCCTGAAAACGCCGGGCATAACGGCCCAACCCGACATTGATCAGGCTCCCCAGCGTGTTGCCCGTGGTAGCGACCCACCAGAGCGTCACCACCGACGGATCCACGCACCATTGCCGCGCCAGCCAGACCTCCGAGCCGCCGGGCAAAAGGGTGGCACTGGCCAGGGCGACCAGAAAGAGTGTCAACATGGCGCCGACCACCGCTTGTGCAGTAGGCTGATGGCGTTTGTAAACCGCAACGACGCGAGTGTGATGACTGCCTCCCGACCCATTCCTAATACGCTTACCATCGCCGGCTCCGACCCCAGTGGCGGCGCCGGCATCCAGGCCGATCTCAAGACCTTCTCGGCCCTGGGCGCCTATGGAACCAGCGTGATCACTGCCCTGACGTCGCAGAACACCCGCGGCGTCAGCGGCGTGCATGCGGTGCCTGCCGATTTCATCGTTGCCCAGCTGGAAGCGGTGCTGAGTGATATCCACCTCGACGCGGTCAAGATCGGCATGGTGGCCAGCCGCGAGGTCGCCGAGGTAATTCGCGCAGCGCTGGCAAACCGCCCGGTGCCGTGGAGCGTATTGGATCCGGTCATGGTCGCCAAGAGCGGCGATATCCTCGTCGACGACGCCGGGATCAGGGCGGTGCGTGAGGTGCTCGTGCCACTGGCCGACCTCATCACCCCCAACCTGCCGGAAGCCGCGGTCTTGCTGGACTGCCCGATACCGCAGGACCGGGCCGGCATGCAGGCGCTGGTCCCGAGCCTCCGGGCACTCGGCGCCCGGGCGGTGCTGCTCAAGGGTGGCCACCTGGCAGGTGAAGCCTGCCCGGACCTGCTGGTCACCGAGGAGGCCATCCACTGGCTCGAGGGTCCGCGTATCGCGACGACCCGTCTACACGGCACCGGCTGCACGCTGTCTTCGGCGATCACCGCTCGACTGGCCCAGGGCGACAGTCTCATTGAGGCCGTGGCGGCGGCCAAGACCTGGCTCACGCAAGCCCTTGCCGAAGGCCACCGCCTTGATGTGGGTCAGGGGCAGGGCCCTGTCCATCATTTTCATGCCTGGTGGTAAGCGATTCGGCTTGCGGGCGCTGCGCGCGCCACCCATCCTGACGGATAGCGGCGGCGGCAAATGCGCTACGACAGTTTAACGATCGGGAGGACGCGTCATGACTCAGACCTTGTTGTTCGCTTGTGACCTCTCCGCCGAGAATCGCGCCGCCTACGCCCGCGCCGTGCGCCTGGCGGTGGAGAATGGCGCCCGGCTGGATGTCCTTCACGTGCTGGACCCGTATCTGCCGAGGCGCGTGCTGCACGATCTGGAGGCAGCCGTGGTGGCCGACATGCAGGCGCTGCTCACCGATATTCGCGAGGATTACGCCCTGCCCGAGCCGGCGACCTTGATGCAGACCGTGACCGGCGCGCCCTATGCCGAGATCGTTCGCGAGGCCCATGAACGCAAGGTTGACCTGATTATTCTCGGGGCACACCGCAAGCGCGGCCAGCCAGACCTGGTCACCGGCACCACTCTCGCCCGGGTACTGCGCAGCGCCCCCTGCCCGGTGCTCTCGGTGAGCCACCTGGCGAACCAGGACTGGGATGACATCCTGGTGCCCATGGACTTCTCGCTGACCTCGCGTCATACCCTGCGCGAGACGCTCAAGCGTTTCCCCGAGGCGCGTCTTACCTTGCTGCACGCCTGGCAGCTGCCTGGCGAACGCGAGCTCGGCTCCTATAAAGGGTATGCCAACTGGCGGGATCGCGAGCTCGAGCGGCTGCGCCAGCAGCTTCAGCGCGAGGTCGATCAGTTGATGAACGAGCTGGACAACGTGCCCGATATCGAGTTGGTACTGGAACAGGGCGACCCGCTCGACATCCTGATGCATCGGCTGCGTCACCAGCCTCCCGACTTGCTTGCCCTGGGCAGCCGAGGGCAGCTTGGCCGCCATGGCCAGATCACCGAATCCCTGCTGACCGAGCCCCACTGCGACATCATGCTCTGTCGCGCCTGGTAGGCACGACAATCTTTTACAGAACCTAGACGTTATAATGATGTCCGTAGAGCTACGAGCCACTTTCATGGGACATCCCTTATGCGCCTTCCCCTCGCCTGGGCCGTCGGCCCCTGGCTGGTTCTGCTCACCTTCCTGCCTGCCGCCGCTGACAGCGTAACGGTCAAGGATGCCAGCTTTCCCGTCTCGTTCGAGGCGCATGATCAGACTTATGCCCTGATCGGCCATGGGCTCTTCGAATACATGATCTGGGACGCCTATGCCGGCGCCTATTACCAGGCCGAAGCGACCCAGCAACAGGCACCGCTCAGCGATGTCCCGAGGCACCTGGAGCTGGCCTATTTCCACGGGATCGACGCCGAGGATTTCGCCAAGGCGACACGCGATACCGTGCGCGACAATCTCGACCGGACCCGCTATGCCCGCCTCGAAGCCGCGCTGGAGGACTTCAACGGCCACTATCGCAATGTCGTACCCGGCGACCGCTACGCGTTGAGCTGGGACGGCGAGCAACTGCGCCTGGCACTCAATGACCAGACGCTCTATCAAGGCGGGGATCCGGCGCTGGCCAATGCCCTCTTCGGTATCTGGCTCGCCGTAAAGCCACTGAGCGAAGCCTTTCGCGATGCCTTGTTAGACAGGTAAGCCGAACCGGTAAGCCGCGCCGGCAACAGCTACGGCCGTGCTACCCTGTGTCGCCTCGAGCCGCGCGCCAGGAGAGCCCTTGATGAAAGCCTTGATCCAGCGGGTCCGCCACGCCAGCGTGATGGTAAACGAACGTGAAGTGGGGGCCATTCAGCACGGCCTGCTGGCGCTGGTGGGCATCGAAAGAGGCGATGACGAGGCCGCCGCCGACAAGCTGCTGCACCGGCTATTGCACTATCGGGTATTCGCGGACGAGGCCGGCAGGATGAACCTGAACCTGCAGCAGGCCGAAGGCGGGCTACTGCTGGTCTCCCAGTTCACGCTCGTTGCTGATACCCGCAAGGGTCTGAGGCCCGGCTTCTCGAGCGCCGCCCCGCCCGACGAGGGGGAGCGAATATTCCGCTACCTGCTTGAGCGCGCCCGGGCCGCCTGGCCGAACGTCGCCACTGGCGAATACGGCGCCGACATGCAGGTCGCGCTGGTCAACGACGGCCCGGTCACCTTTCTGCTGGAAAGCTGAAAGAGACAGAGCTGGGTGAGAGCGCCTGACGAGATGCTCAAGTCTGCAGTTCGGCCTCCATGATCTCCAGCGCCTCCTCGGCGGCCAGCCACGCCTGCTCGAGCTGCTCCAGGCGCGCCTTGAGCTCGCCCTGGCGCGCCAGCCGCTCGGTCAGCTCGCCCTTGCGCGCGGCATCGGTATAGAGTTCGGCCTCGGCCAGTGCCGCTTCTACAGCGGCAAGATCGGCCTGCACTTTTTCCATGGCCTTTTCGGTGCGATCGCGATCACGCTTCAGCGGACGCAACTTCTCGCGCAGCTCGGCGGCGGCGCGCCGCGTCGCCTTGCGATCTTCCTTGGGGGCAGCGCTATCCGCCTGGCGTTCGGCCTTGTCGGCCCGCGCCTCGCGCCGCTCGCCTTCCAGACGCGCCTTCAGCCAGACGCGATAATCCTCCAGGTCGCCATCGAACGGCTCCACGCTGTGATCGGCGACCCGCCAGAACTCGTCCACCGTGGCCCGCAGTAGATGCCGGTCGTGGGAGACGATGATCACCGTGCCTTCGAAGCTCGCCAGCGCCTCGGTCAGCGCCTCGCGCATTTCCAGGTCCAGATGGTTGGTGGGCTCGTCGAGGAGCAGCAGGTTGGGCTTCTGCCAGGCCACTAGAGACAGCGCCAGGCGCGCCTTCTCGCCGCCGGAGAAGCGCCCTACCTCGGCGAAGACATCATCGCCGTGAAAGCCGAAACCGCCCAGGAACTTGCGAATGTCCAGGTCCGCCGCGGTCGGCGAGAGCCGCTGCACATGCTGGAAGGGTGTCGCGGTCAGGTCCAGCCCCTCGAGCTGATGCTGGGCGAAATAGCCGATGGCCAGATGCTCGCCCGGCACGCGCTTGCCGGACAGCAATGGCAGATCGCCGGTCAGCGACTTGATCAGCGTGGACTTGCCGGCGCCGTTGGGCCCGAGCAGCCCGATACGCTGACCGGGCAGCAGCGACAGCTTGATGCCGTCGAGCTGGACCGTCTCGCTGCCGTCTTCGCCCCGGTAACCCAGCCGCGCGCGGTCGAGTATCAACAACGGATGGGAGGTCTTGTCGGCGGCGGGAATCGTGAAGTGAAAGGGCGAGTCGGCATGGGCCAGCGCGATGTCGCCCATGCGCTCCAGGGCCTTCAGGCGACTCTGCGCCGCCCGCGCCTTGGTGGCCTGATAACGGAAGCGGGCCACGAACCGCTCGATCTCCTCCTTGCGGGCCTGCTGCTTGGCGGCCTCGGCCTGCTGCAGGGCCAGCTTCTCGGCGCGGGTGCGCTCGAAGATCGAATAGTTGCCCCGGTAGAGCACCAGGCGCTGGCGCTCGAAGTGCACGATGTGGTCGCAGACGGCATCGAGGAAGTCGCGGTCGTGGGAGATCAGCAGCAGCGTGCCGGGGTAGCGAACGAGCCACTGCTCGAGCCACAGCAAGGCGTCCAGGTCCAGGTGGTTGGTGGGCTCGTCGAGCAGCAGCAGATCCGAGGGCACAAACAGGGTACGCGCCAGGTTGACGCGCATCCGCCAGCCACCGGAGAAGGCCGACAGCGGGCGCTCGAGATCCTGCTGGATGAAGCCCAGCCCCACCAGCAGCTGGGCCGCCTTGGCCGGGGCGCTGTAGCCGTCCAGGGCCTCGATGGTGCCGTGCAGTTCGGCCTCACGATGGTTGTGGCCCTGATCGCGTGCTGCCTCCAGGGCCGCTTCGGTGCGGCGCAGCTCATGATGGCCGTCCAGCACGTAATCGACGATGGAGCGATCCAGTGCCTCGACCTCCTGGGCCATATGAGCGATGCGCTGGCCACCGCTCATTTCCACCTCGCCCTTGTCCGGTGCCAGCTCGCCAAGCAGGAGCTTGAACAGGCTCGACTTGCCGGCACCGTTGGCCCCGACGATACCCGCCTTGTGGCCGGCGTGCAGGGTCAGCTCGGCCTCCTCGAGCAGGCGCTGGGGGCCGCGTTGCAGGGAAACTTGGCGCAGTGCGATCATGCAGGCTCCACTCGGCAGTTGATCAGCTGCCGCCCCAGGGGTGACGACAGTACAGTGATAATGAGCAATTCTACCGAATTACAGCCGGTTCTGCGGGCCCGCCTGCAGGCTATGCCACTCTGGGATTTCGCCTTGGGCCTGTACGGCCAAGAGAATGTCGAACGCGCCTGCCTGACGCTTCAGGACGAAGCCGAGGTCGACGTCTGCGAGCTGCTGTGGCAATGCTGGCTGTTCCACGCCGGCGTGGTGCTTCAGGCCGAACCGACAGGGCTTGCCGAGGTGCGGCGCTGGCAGGCCGAGATTACCCGACCACTGCGGCAACTGCGTCGGGCACTCAAGAGCGAAGCGACGCGGCGACCAGGCGTCGCCGAGCTTCGTCAAACGCTCAAGCATGCCGAGCTCGAGGCCGAACGCGACACCCTGGCGCGACTCGAGCAGCTGGCATTCGACGCCAACCTGACGCAGCTGCCAACGCCACGACCCAGGCTGTCAAGCTACCTTGCCGATGTCCTGAAACTGCAGCAAAAACCTCATCTTCAGGCGCTGTATAGCGTGGAAAGTGCGCTTGACCCCTCTTTGCGCCCACGCTAGCCTGAAACGAGACATGCAGGATTTTCGCCTGTGTCTCGTCTGGCAATGTCGCAAGGCTTGTCCAGTCCTCATCGCAAGGAGAATACAAGAATGATGTCACACAAGCTGTTGACCACGGCCGGTATCGGCGCGCTTATGTTCGGCATGTCCACCGCAGCCTTCGCCGATAATTGGCGCTATGCACATGAGGAATACGAAGGCGATGTTCAGGATGTTTTCGCCTATGCCTTCAAGGAATATGTTGAAGAGAATTCCGATCATACCGTTCAGGTGTTTCGCTTCGGTGAGCTCGGCGAATCCGACGACATCATGGAGCAGACCCAGAACGGCATACTGCAATTCGTCAACCAGTCGCCCGGCTTTACCGGCGCACTGATTCCCGAGGCGCAGATCTTCTTCATTCCCTATCTGCTGCCGACTGACGAAGAAACCGTTCTCGAGTTCTTCGAAGAGAGCAAGGCCATCAACGAGATGTTCCCTGAACTCTACGCCGAGCAAGGGCTCGAGTTGCTCAAGATGTATCCGGAAGGCGAAATGGTCATTACCACTGACGAGCCTATTTCTTCGCCGGAGGATCTCGACAACAAGAAGATCCGCGTGATGACCAATCCGCTGCTCTCCGAGACCTACGACGCCTTCGGTGCTACCCCAACGCCGCTTCCCTGGGGCGAGGTCTATGGCGGCCTGCAGACCGGCATTCTCGATGGTCAGGAGAACCCGATCTTCTGGATCGAGTCCGGCGGACTCTATGAGGTCTCTCCGCACTTGACCTTTACTGGCCACGGCTGGTTCACCACCGCCATGATGGCCAACCAGGACTTCTTCGAAGGGCTTTCCGAAGAAGACCAGGAGCTGGTACGTGAAGCGTCCGACGCGGCCTACGATCACACCATCGAGCACATCAAGGGCCTCGCTGAGGAGTCTCTGGCCAAGATCCAGGAGGCCTCCGATGAGGTCACCGTAACGCGGCTCGACGAAGAGCAGATTCAGACGTTCCGCGAGCGTGCGCCTCAAGTCGAGGAAGCCTACGTCGAAATGACCGGTGAAGACGGCAAGGAACTGCTCGAGCAGTTCAAGGCCGACCTGGAAGCCGTGACCGAGGAATAACTCGGAGGCTTTCCAGTCGCAAGGGGGCAGCATCGGCTGCCCCCTTGTCGTTTCAGCTAAGCGTGCCTGCGAGCCCCTTGTCCGTTACCTGCGTGCATCCAGCGTTGAGGCCAGGGTCAGTTGTATCGCCGACGAGCGAGTAGGCTAATGTCAAGATGGTTAATGGCAGGATGGTTAATGGCAGGACGGCCAGTTGTGGCAGGTCAGGCAAGGCTTTGCATGCCAAGGGGAGTGCAGACGATGAGCGACGAAGAATCCGAAATTAATTACCGATCCGGCCTGCCGGGTTTTCTAGGCACCATCGATACGTTCATCAGCAAGCTCGAGGCCGTAATACTCGCGGTAGGGGTGCTGCTGATGGCGGTGAACACCATCGCCAACGTGATTGGTCGCTTTGTGCTGGGCGAGAGCATCATGTTCTCCGGTGAAGTCAACCGCATCCTGATCATCATGATCACTTTTGCCGGCATCGGTTATGCCGCCCGTCATGGGCGCCATATCCGCATGTCGGCGATTTACGATGCCTTGCCGGCAGGAGGACGCAAGGCGCTGATGATTTTCATCTCGCTGTTCACCTCGCTGATCATGTTCTTCCTGCTCTATTACGCGATCATCTATATCGTCGATCTCTATTCCAAGGGCAGGGTATTGCCGGCGCTGGGGTTTCCCATCTGGGTCATCTATATCTGGGTCCCACTGGGCTTTCTGATCACGGGCATTCAATACCTGCTGACTGCCGTCAAGAACCTGACGTCACGAGATGTCTACCTCTCGACCGGTGTGGTTGACGGTTACAAGGATACGGAAACGGAAGTCTAACGCAGGGCGTCGCGCCCGGGGGAAGCAAGATGACGACAATAATGGTAGTAACCATGATCGGCCTGCTGTTGCTGGGCTTTCCGATGATGGTTCCGTTGATTACCGCAGCCATCATCGGTTTTTTCATGATGTTTGATGGCTTTGGCCAGATGGGCACCCTGATCCAGCAGATGATGGCCGGCATCCGCCCGGCGTCGCTGATCGCCGTGCCCATGTTCATTCTCGCCGCGGACATCATGACCCGGGGTCAGTCGGCAGACCGCCTGATCGCCATGGTCATGGCCTTCATCGGTCACGTTAAGGGCGGCCTGGCGGTCAGTACCGCCACCTCCTGTACCCTCTTCGGTGCGGTTTCGGGCTCCACCCAAGCCACGGTGGTGGCCGTCGGCTCACCCCTACGACCCAAGATGCTCAAGGCCGGTTACTCCGACTCCTTTACCCTAGCGTTGATCATCAACGCCAGCGATATCGCCTTCCTGATACCTCCCAGCATCGGCATGATCATCTATGGCGTGATCTCCGGCACCTCCATCGGTGAGCTGTTCATTGCCGGGATCGGCCCCGGGATAATGATTTTGATAATGTTCTCGGCCTATTCGGTGCTCTATGCGGTCATTCGCGACGTGCCGACCGAGCCTCGGTCGACCTGGAGAGAGCGCCTCACCGCCGTGCGCATGGCGCTCTGGCCGCTGGGCTTCCCGGTGATCATCGTGGGAGGCATCTATGGTGGCATCTTCAGTCCCACGGAAGCCGCAGCTGCCTGCGTGCTCTATGCCGTCTTCCTGGAGTTCGTGGTCTTCCGATCGCTGAAACTCCATCATATCTATGCAATCGCCAAGTCAACCGGCTTGATCACCGCCGTGGTGTTCATCCTGGTCGCGGTGGGTAATGGCTTTTCATGGATCATCTCCTTCGCCCAGATTCCACAGGCGCTGCTAGGTGCTGCGGGCATCAACGAAGCTGGCCCGACGGGTGTGCTGATCGCGATTTGCATTTCCTTCTTCGTCGCCTGCATGTTCGTCGACCCGATCGTGGTGATCCTGGTGCTGACGCCAATCTTCGCGCCTGCCATCGCAGCAACGGGCCTCGATCCGGTGCTGGTCGGCATCCTGATCACCCTGCAAGTGGCCATTGGGTCGGCGACGCCGCCCTTCGGTTGCGATATCTTCACGGCCATTGCCATTTTCAAGCGGCCCTACTGGGACGTGATCAAGGGCACACCGCCTTTCATCTTCATGCTCATCCTGGCCGCGGCCCTGCTGATCATGTTCCCGCAGATCGCCCTGTTCCTGCGCGACGTGGCGTTCCGTTGAGAGCTGCCATCCGGACCCAAGGAGTGACATGACGATGTTCAATCGAATCATGGTGCCGGTGGACGGCTCCAAAGGCGCCCTCAAGGCGCTCGAGAAAGCGGTGGGTCTGCAGCAGCTGACCGGCGCTGAGCTGTATCTCCTCTGCGTGTTCAAGCATCACAGCCTGCTCGAGGCGTCGCTGTCGATGGTCAGACCCGAACGGCTCGACCTGCCCGACGATGCGCTGAAGGAATACGCCACCGAAATCGCCGTGCACGCCAAGACGCATGCCGTCGAGCTGGGGGTGGCGCCCGAGAAGGTGCGCGCCTTCGTCAAGGGCGGCCGGCCCTCGCGAACCATCGTGCGCTTTGCCCGCAAGCGCGAATGCGACCTGGTGGTGATCGGCGCCCAGGGTACCAATGGCGACAAGAGCCTGATGCTGGGCAGCGTGGCCCAGCGAGTGGCCGGCTCGTCGCACTGTCCCACCCTGGTCGTCTAGCGGGCTAACCGCTTGCGGTTTTCCTGCCGGTTGCGCAGCCTCGCGGAACCGGCAGGCGCTTGCTAGAGTCACATGTCTTATCATTGCTGTTTTTCCTTTACCACTATGGCGCTTCAGCGCCCGACCATCCATAAGGTTTGTTCATGAAACGACTGCTGACCACCGCCTCTCTCACCGCTCTGCTGGGCGTCGCCCCTCTGGCGCTGGCTGACCTGGAAACCGACGAGGAGCGTCTGGGCTACAGCCTGGGGGTCACCCTCGGCCAGAGCATCCAGCAGGATGTCGATAACCTCGATGTCGATGCCTTCACGCAGGCCATTCGTGACGTCTTTGCCGGCGACGAACTGGAAATGAGCGATGAGGAAATGGCCGAGGCCCTGATGCGTTTCCAGCAGGAAGCCATGGCCGCCCGCGAGGCCGAGACCGAGGAGCAGGCCACTTCCAACCGCGAGGCGGGCGAGGCCTACCTTGCCGAGAACGCCGAACGTGACGGTGTCGAGACTACCGATTCCGGCCTGCAGTATCGGGAGCTGGAATCCGGTGATGGCGCCTCGCCAGAAGCCGATTCGAGCGTGGAAGTGCATTACGAGGGCGCGCTGATCGACGGCACCGTCTTCGACAGCTCCTACGAGCGAGGCGAGCCCGTCAGCTTCCGTGTCGATCAGGTGATCGAAGGCTGGCAAGAAGCCCTGCAGATGATGAGCGTGGGTGACACCTGGGAAATCGCCATCCCCTCCGAGCTGGCCTATGGGGCCCAGGGTCAGGGACCGATCGGTCCTCATGAAACCTTGGTCTTCAAGGTCGAACTGCTCGGCGTGGACGACAACTGATCCGCCCGGTGCGCCTTTTGCAATCCTCGCTCGTCAGCCTCGCACTCGTGGGGCTGGCGCTGCCGTCCGCTGCCCAGGAATCACCTCCCGACCTGCCGGGCCTGGCGATCGATACCGAAGATGTCAGCCTTGTCGGCGTGTCCTCCGGGGGTTACATGGCCACGCAATTGGCGGTGGCCTGGCCGGAGCGTTTCGTGGGACTGGGGATGCTGGGCACGGGTCCTTGGGCCTGTGCCCAGGGGTCATTGAGCCTGGCTCTCGGACAATGTATGAGCAACCGCCTCGGCCTGCCCGATCTCGACCAGCTCTCGCAGCGGCTGCAAGACTATCGGCGTCGTGACCTGGTGGGCGACGCCGATGAGCTCGCCGACCTGCGCGTCTTCGTCTGGCATGGCGAGGAGGACGAAACCGTTCTGCCGCAACTGGGCGACGCGCTCGTTACCCAGTTCAAGAACTGGCTGGCCGACCCCGAGGACCAGCTGCGCCTGGTGGTCAGCGATGATGCCGGCCATGGCTGGCCCGTCGCGGCGCGGGGCAATACCCCCATCACGGCGCTGGCCGATTGTCGCGAGGGCGGCGGCACCTACCTGCTGGGCTGCGATCTGGATATCGCGGGCCGCATGATGAACTGGTTGCATGGTGGCCTGACTCGTCCGACGAGCGGAGAACCCGAGGGCCAGTTGTTGCGTTTCGATCAGACAGAGTTTGACACCAAGGGCTTTGCCGACAGTGGCTATAGCTTCATTCCCGAGGCGTGCCAGGGAGGCGGTTGTGGCCTGACCGTAGCGCTGCATGGCTGCGGGATGGGGGCCGAGCAGATCGATGAGGCCTTCGTACGCCACAGTGGCCTGAACGA
The DNA here is from genome assembly GCF_900116705.1 of Halomonas korlensis. Taxonomy (GTDB): domain Bacteria; phylum Pseudomonadota; class Gammaproteobacteria; order Pseudomonadales; family Halomonadaceae; genus Halomonas; species Halomonas korlensis. The sequence goes on from NZ_FPBP01000015.1 coordinate 37,592, forward strand.
ATGGGCCGCCGCGAATCAACGCGTCGTGCTCTATCCCCAGGCTGAAACCAGCCTACCCAATCCTCAGGGATGCTGGGACTGGTGGGGCTTTGCCGAGAGTACCTGGCAACTCAACCCGCTCCATGACAGCCGCGAAGGCACCCAGCTGAGCGGCCTGATGGCGATGATCGATCGACTCCAGCAGACCCCGAAACGCTGATCCCCCACCAATAACCATGAACTCGGCTCGGGGGGCTAGCCCTCGAGCTCGCTCTCCAGTGCCGACCGCAGGGCATTGGGCACGGGAGAGTAGAGGACTCGCTGACGTATCTCGCCCTCGTTGTTCACCAGATACAACGACGAGCTGTGGTCGATGGTATACGCCATGGCTGAATCCGGCGTTTCCACCTTGCGCCACATCACACCGTAGCGCTCGGCAATGTCTTCGAGCTGCTGCTGGTTGCCCGTGGCACCGATGATGCCATCGCCGAAATAGGCGGTGTATTCTTCAAGCCGCTCCAGGGTGTCGCGCTCGGGATCCACGGACACCATGACCGGCACCACGCGCTCGCGCTGCGCCTCGTCGAGTCCCGTCAGCGCCTGACGCACCACTGACAGGGTCATCGGGCAGACATCCGGACAATAGGTATAACCAAAGAACAGCACCGCCAGTTGATCTTCGCCGAGCTGGCTCAGCGAGAAATCGCCCTGCGTCGAGGGTAGCGCGACCTCGCCTCCGGGCGGGCTATCGTTGTCGCTTCCGGCACCCTGCTGCAGGTACCAGGCGCCTCCGCCGAACCCGGCAAGAAACACGATCATGCCCAGGCCCAGCCATAGCCCCTTGCGCTTCTTTATGCTCCGCATCATCCGCCTCGCTCCACATTGAAATCGAACCAAGTGCCAAGCCGCCCTCGTGGTGTATCGACTACGACGTTCGCTCGCCAGGCCATCACCGCTTGGGTGCATAACCCAATTTGGCCCTCGCCACGAAAGGCCCCATCATCCGGCGTCAGAGGAAAGCGATGCAACCCCATGTCCATGTCGCGCCCCACGAACTCGACGACTGCCGACCGAGACGCCAGCCCCTCAAGCCTTACCTCCAATGGCAACACCTGAAGCGCTTGCACGGGGCCATGGACACCGAACTCGAGGCTAAGCTCGGCCATCCCATCAAGCCTCGTCGTGCAGGCGCCTTGTCTCAGGTCGCAGGCACGCTCTGGGGTATACCAGGAGATCTCACCTTCATCGCTCAGGTGATAGCGGAACAAGTACCAGAGCGCCACACCGATGACGACCAGGGTGACCAGGATCAAGAAGCGCAGCAACGGGGGACGCGCTCCGGCATCGCTCAAGGAAGACGGGGACATGGCGGCGAAGGGGGCACTCCATTGCGGGCAGGATAACGGTAAGCTTACCAGTATTTGCCCGTCGCAGAGTGCGCAAGGATGTCGCAGGGCAACCACCAGAGAGAGGCATGGCATGCAAGATGTGGCGAGTGCGCTCGGGCCGCTGTTCCTGTTGATCCTGCTTGGCGCGCTGCTCGGCTGGGCCCGACAGCCCGGCGGCGATTTCTGGCCGAGCATGGAGAGGCTGATCTATTTCCTGCTGTTCCCCGCGATGCTCGTTGCCACCCTGGCCAGCGCCGACGTGAGCCAGGTGCCGGTGGCCCGCCTGGCCTTGGCGCTGCTCGGCACCCTGACCCTCTTCGCCGGTCTGCTGTGGGGCCTACGCCGCTATTTGGGGCTCGAAGCCGCGGCCTTCACCTCGGTCTTTCAAGGCGCGCTGCGCTTCAATACCTATGTCGGTGTCGCCGGTGCCGCCGCTCTGCACGGCCATGCGGGGGCAACGGTGGCGGCGGTCGCCGTGGCGCTGATGGTGCCGGTAATCAACGTGTTGTGCGTGACCAGTTTCATTGCCGCCGGCACCCTGGGGTCGTCGAGCCTCGCCAGGAGTTTTGCCGCGCTTTCGCGCAATCCGTTGATTCTCGCCTGCCTGATAGGGATCGGCCTCAACCTGAGCGGCATCGGTCTGCCTGGCTGGAGCGGCGAGGCCGTGGCACTGCTCGGGCGCGCTGCGCTACCGCTCGGGCTGGTGGCGGTGGGGGTGGCGCTGCGTCCCGCTGCACTGATGCGCCTGGATCGCGGCGTCTGGGCCGCCAACCTGGTCAAGCTGGTGCTGGTCCCGGCAACGGTGCTCGTGCTTGCCCTGCTGCTGGACCTCGACCCGGTCAGCCGCGACGTGGCGTTATTGTTCGCCGCCCTGCCTACCGCCACCTCGGCCTATATTCTGGCCCGACAACTGGGCGGAGACGCCGAGTTGATGGCGGCGCTGATCACCGGTCAGACCTTGCTCGCCATGGGAACATTGCCCTTGTGGTTACGGCTGGTCACGTGATGCGGGACATCATCAACCCATCAATCAGCCAATTAAACAAAAAGCATTCGTATTTGCATTGACAGCATGAATGAGAATGACTACTCTGCAGGGGTGGCGTTGATGAGGCGCCGCAGGCCCGGCAGGGTCCTGCCAGTCGCCTGCCAGGGTATCTCCCACTCATTGCTAGTCACGTTTGATAGACACGGTCCTTATGCCGCTCCCTGGGAGCGGCTTTTTTGTTTACCGGTTTCTGCGTGCCGGTCAGCCACGCCGCCCAAGATGCTGGGTCAGCATCTCGCCGAGCGCCTCGACGGCGGGCCAGGACGCCGCGGATACACGACGACCGTAATGCAGTTGGGCCTCGCAGCCCTGCAGCGCAGGCAGCCCTTCGGCCTCACCCAGTTCGCGCATCGCCGGCGTCAGTCTGTCCCGCTCCAGAATGCTCACCGCCAACCCCGATTCCACGGCCGTTTCCACCGCATGCAGGCTGGTGCTGGTGAAGACGGCATGCCATTGGCGGCCGATGGCGGCAAGCGCCTCCACGCCGAGGTAGCGATAGGGACAATCCACCGGATGCAGGGCCAGCGGCAAGGGCTGCTCGGGCGTCATCCGTAACTCCCGTGCCCCGGCCCATACCGGTGCGGTCCGCCACAGGGGTACACCCCCCAGTAACTGATGAGGGCGATCCAGCGCCACGATCAGCGATAACTCGCCGCGTTCCAGCCGCCGCGCCAGATCCCCGCTGGTCGACGTCACGGCCTCCAGCACCACGTCGGGATGACGCGCCAGGTAGTCGGGCAGCAGGCGCCCGACAATGCGGGTGGCGTAATCCTCGGGCATGCCGAAGCGCACCCTCCCCCGCAGTCCGCGTCCGCTGATGCGCGCCACCAGCCCATCGTGCTGGCGCAACAGCTCACGCGCCTCACCCAACAGCGCCTCGCCGGCCGGGGTAGTCGTCATTCCCCTGGCGCCGCGGACCAGCAGGCGCGTGTCCAGGCGGGCTTCCAGGCGCTTGATCTGCATGCTCAGAGCACTGACCGTGCGGTGGCGCTCGTCTGCCGCCGCCGCCAGGGTGCCCAGCCTGGCCACCAGCACGAAGCTGCGAAGCGCCTCGAGATCCAGGGCCGCTGTCGAGAGTTCAGACATATTGAACGCTCAGTGAAAATAGTATCGATTCCCTGAAGACTCTAGACGGGACAGACTGGCAGCACAAGTCACCGAGTCGTCAGGAAGTGAATCCTCATGTTGTCCGTCAACCGCCAGTTCTTTTACCCCGTACTCCGCCTGCACTTGCGGCCGCTGGGCGGCTTGGCCGTGGCCCTCGGTTTCGTCATCTGCTGGAGCAGCGGCTTCGTCGGGAGTCGCCTGGGGGTGGAACTCGATACCCCGGCGCTTGCGCTCTATGCCTGGCGTTTCGCGCTGGCCACCCTGCTAGTGGGCGGATGGTGGTGCCTGCGTGCCCAACGACAGGGACGACAGGCCGTTGCGCCTCGCGACCTTGCCGTCGATGCGCTGGTGGGCAGCCTGACGGTGGGCGGCTATCTGCTGGCCATGCTGCTGGCCATCGAACAGGGGGTCAGCGCCGGGTTGGCGTCGCTGATCGGCGCCCTGCAACCGCTGGCCGCCATCGCTCTGGCCGGATGGTGGCTGGGCGAGCGCTCAAGGCCGCTGCAGTGGCTGGGCATGCTGGTCGCCACCCTGGGGGCCGGTTTGAGTGTGCTGGATGACATGCAGGGTGTGGGCGGCGCGCCGGCCTGGAGCTACGGATTGCCGATACTGGCCGTCGTGACCGTAACCCTGGGCAGCGTCATGGCGGCACGCCGGCCGACCACGCTACCCCTGGAGGCACGCCTGACCGCCCAGTTGGGCGCGGCCACGGTCGTGTTCTTCGCCGCCGCCTGGGGGTTGGACGAGGGCCGGGTGGCCCCGCCACCGCTGACGACGGATAGCGTGATGGTGCTGGTGTGGTTGATTGTGCTGGCAACCTTCGGCGGCTACGGCTTCTTCAATGCCAGCCTGCAGCGCTTCGGCGTGGGACGCAGTGCCGCGCTGATTGCCCTGACCCCGGCCGCCACCCTGGGCTGGACGGCGTTGATGTTCGGTGAACTGCCGGGCTGGCTGGGAATGATCGGGATGGCGCTGGGGCTGCTGGGTGCCATCGGTGCCCTGCTGGCCGGCCGGCGCCCGACACAGCCCGGCCAAGGCACCGCCACGGTCGCGCGTAGCGTCAGGCCGCACGTCGGAAGATCAGGTCCCAGACGCCGTGCCCCAGCCGTTCGCCACGCACCTCGAACTTGGTAAGTGGCCGGAAATCCGGACGTGGCACACAGGGTGACGTAGACGAGTCGGCGGTATTGGCATAGCCGGGCGCGGCGGCCAGGATTTCGGCCATCCACTCGGCATAGGCCTGCCAGTCGGTGGCCATGTGCAGCGTGCCGCCGAGCTTCAGGCGCGTGCGGATCAGCTCGACGAAGGCCGGCTGGACGATGCGCCGCTTGTGGTGCTTCTTCTTCGGCCAGGGGTCGGGGAAAAACAGCTGCAAGGTATCCAGGCTCGCCTCGGGCAGGCACTGCTCCAGTACCGCCAACGCATCCTCGCGATAGACACGCAGGTTGGTCAGGCCGCGCTTGTCGGCGTCGTCCAGCAATTTGCCCACACCGGGCGCATGGACTTCAATGCCAATGAAGTCGGTTTCCGGGTGACGCTCGGCCTGCTCGACCAGCGAGGCGCCCATGCCGAAACCGATCTCGACGACGCGCGGCGCTCGGCGGCCGAACAACGCATCAAGATCCTGGCGGCCTTCCGCCAGGGTCAGGCCCAGCCGCGGCCACACCTCTTCCAGGCCACGCGACTGGGCCTGGGTCATGCGCCCGGCCCGCAGTACATAGCTCTTGATGCCGCGGCGATGCAGGGGAGCGTCCGGCCCCTCGGGGCCGGCGCTGGCAGAGTCATGCGGGTGCAGGTCGGTCATGGTATCTCGTGACAGAAGATGGTTCGGGACGCTCAGGCGTTGATGCGCCCGGCGAAGGGCGAGGAAGGCTCGGCGCTCTGACGACGCGGCATGCGCCCGGCCAGGAAGGCCTCGCGCCCGGCCTCGACGGCCTTCTTCATGGCCCCGGCCATCAGTACCGGCTGGCGGGCATGGGCGATGGCGGAGTTCATCAGCACGGCGTCGCAGCCCAGCTCCATGGCCAGGGCGGCCTCGGAGGCGGTACCGATGCCGGCATCCACCAGTACCGGCACCTCGGCCTGTTCGATGATCAGGCGAATGTTGTACGGGTTCTGGATGCCGTGGCCCGAGCCGATCAGCGAGCCTAGCGGCATGATGGCGCAGCACCCCAGGCGCTCGAGCTCGCGGGCGACGATCGGGTCGTCGCTGGTATAAACCATGACATCGAAGCCGTCGGCGATCAGCGTCTCGGCCGCCGCCAGGGTCTCGACCACATTGGGATAGAGGGTCGCGTCGTCGCCGAGCACCTCGAGCTTGACCAGGTTGTGGCCATCGAGCAGCTCGCGGGCCAGCTTGCAGGTCCGTACGGCGTCCTTGGCCGTGTAGCAGCCGGCGGTATTGGGCAACAGGGTGAAACGCTCCGGCGGTACGGCGTCGAGCAGGTTGGGCTCGCCGGCGTCCTGCCCCAGATTGGTGCGCCGAACCGCGAAGGTCACGATGTCGGCGCCACTGGCGGCGATGGCCTCGGCCGTCTCGTCAAAGTCGCGGTACTTGCCGGTGCCGACCAGCAGCCGCGAGGCAAACTCGCGCCCGGCGATACGCAGCGGCGAATCCTGAAAAAAATCACTCATGTGGGGCTCCTGTAGGCCGACGGCTAGCCGCCGCCGATGGCGTGGACGACCTCGACCCGGTCGCCCTCGGTCAGCCGTGTGCCGCCGTGCTCGCTCTTGGGCACGATCTCTTCGTTGACTTCCACGGCGATGCGCCGACCAGCAAGTCCGAGCGACTCGACCAGCTCGGCAACCGTCGCGTCGGACTCCAGGGCGCGGGTCTCGCCATTGAGTAGTATCTGCATGGCGTCCTCTCTCGATGCACTTATTCTCAGCTGGACAAGCCCTGTTGGCGCTGAGCGATCGTCGTTTCCATGGAGCCATATTGTAGCCGACTCGGGACTGGCGGGGTACGGTAGGCAGCGATTCGCCCGCAAGGAGAGGACGCATGCAAGACAGAAGCTGGTGGCTGGGCACGGCATTGTCCGGCGCCCTGGTGGTACTGGCCGGAGCCTTCGGCGCCCATGGCCTGGAGGGACAGCTCGAGCCGCGCTTCGCGGCGGCCTTCGAGACCGGCGTGCGCTATCAGGCCTGGCATACCCTGGCGATGCTGGGGGTGCTGGCGTGGCGCGCCTCACTGCCGCTCGTCGGGCAGGCCCTCGTGCTGGGGCTGTGGGCGGCCGGCATGTTGCTCTTCTCCGGCTCACTGTATGCCATGGCGCTTTCCGGGGTCGGCGGGCTGGGCGTCATCACGCCCGTCGGGGGCGTGCTGTTGATTGCCGGTTGGCTGGCCCTGGCGGTCAGCGTCGCGCGCGCCAGGCCCGGCGGTCAGTCGCCGTCTGGCAACACATAGGTGGCCGTGACCAGCGCCACCGGCGCTTCGTCCCCAGCGGAGAAGAGCTGTACCTCGCCGACCGCCAGTCGTCGTCCCAGCTTGAGGATTCGGGCGTTGGCGATGACGTCGCGGTCGCCGCGCGGCCGGCGCAGGAAACGGCAATGCAGGTCGCTGGTCACAGCCATGGGCTCAGGCCCGATCTGGGCCAGTATCGCCACGTAAAGACAGACGTCGGCCAGTCCCATCAGGGTGGGGCCGGAGACGCTGGCTCCGGGGCGCAGGTGCTCGTCCTCGATGGCCAGGCTCATGGTGGCGCGCATCTCGTCGATGCCCTCGATGGTCCCCGTCCGCTGGGGAAAGACCTCATCGAGAAAGTCCTCGATGGCGGCGGCGGTCATCACGGTCATCGGTAAGCTCCTTGCGGTTCATGGGAAAGATGACGCTTGCATCAACATAACCGAAAGCGCCCCGGGCAGGTACCCGGGGCGCTTGATGGCGCTACAACGTCAGCCGGCGGCCATTGCTTAATGCTTCTTGCTTACTTGGCCTTGTGCACGGCGCGCCAATGGTGAAGCAGCGGTTCGGTATAGCCGGCGGGCTGCACGCGGCCCTTGAAGATCAGGTCGCTGGCGGCCTGGAAGGCGGTCGAGGCAGCGAAGTCGGCGCTCATCGGCGTGTAGGCCGGGTCGCCGGCGTTCTGCTGGTCGACTACCTTGGCCATGCGCTCCAGGGTTTCCTGGACCCGGGCGGGATCGACCACGCCATGATGCAGCCAGTTGGCGATGTGCTGGCTGGAGATCCGCAGGGTGGCGCGATCCTCCATCAGGCCGACATCATGAATATCCGGCACCTTGGAGCAGCCCACACCGTGCTCGACCCAACGCACCACGTAGCCGAGGATGCCCTGGCAGTTATTGTCGAGTTCCTGCTGGAGCTCCTCGTCGCTCCATTGCGGTGACTCGGCCACCGGCACGGTGAGCAGGTCATTCAGGAAGTCCACATCGCCCTGGCCTTCCAGCTCGCGCTGCAGGGCCGTCACGTCCACCTGATGGTAGTGCAGGGCGTGCAGGGTGGCAGCGGTGGGCGACGGCACCCAGGCGGTGTTGGCGCCGGCCTTGGGATGGCCGATCTTCTGCTCGAGCATGGCGGCCATCAGGTCCGGCATGGCCCACATGCCCTTGCCGATCTGGGCGCGGCCGCGCAGGCCGCAGGCCAGGCCGACCTGGACGTTGTTCTTCTCGTAGGCCTGGATCCAGGCAGAGCCCTTCATGTCGCCCTTGCGGATCATCGGACCGGCTTCCATGGCGGTGTGCATCTCGTCGCCGGTGCGGTCGAGGAAGCCAGTATTGATGAACACCACCCGCGAGCTGGCCTCGTTGATACACGCCTTGAGGTTGACCGAGGTACGACGCTCCTCGTCCATGATGCCCATCTTCAGGGTATCGCGCGCCATACCGAGGACATCCTCGATGCGGCCGAACAAGGTGTTGGAGAACGCCACTTCCTTCGGGCCATGCATCTTCGGCTTGACGATGTACATGGAGCCGGTGCGCGAGTTGCGCGGCTCATCCTTGCCCTTCTTAAGATCGTGCAGGGCGACCAGGCCGGTAACGACACCGTCCAGGATGCCCTCGGGCAGTTCGTTGCCGTCGGCATCCAGTACCGCCGGCGTGGTCATCAGATGGCCGACATTGCGTACGAACATCAGCGAGCGGCCCGGCAGGGTCACGGTATCACCGCTGGTGTTGGTCCAGGTACGATCCGGGTTGAGGCGGCGAGTGAGGGTCTTGCCGCCCTTCTCGATCTGCTCCTCCAGGTCACCTTTCATCAGGCCCAGCCAGCTGGCATAGACCCCGACCTTGTCCTCAGCATCCACTGCGGCCACGGAGTCTTCGCAATCCATGATGGTGGTCAGCGCGGCTTCCACGATCACGTCCTTGACGCCGGCCGGATCGGTCTTGCCGATCGGGTGGCTTGGATCGATCTGGATCTCCAGGTGCAGACCATGGTTAACCAGCAGGATCGCCTCAGGGCTCTCGGCCGCGCCGTTGAAGCCTACCAGCTTGCCCGGGTCCTTGAGGCCGGTCTCGCGACCGCCTTCCAGAGAGACCACCAAGTGACCGTCACGCAGTACGTACTTGACGGCATCATGATGGGAGCCGGTGGCCAGTGGGGCGGCACGGTCGAGAACGCCGCGGGCATAGCCGATGACCTTCTCGCCGCGCTTGGGGTTGAAGCTCGAGCCCTTCTCGGCACCGTCCTCTTCAGAAATGGCGTCGGTGCCGTAGAGGGCGTCGTAGAGGCTACCCCAGCGGGAATTGCCGGCGTTCAGGGCATAGCGCGGGTTGTTGACCGGCACTACCAGTTGCGGGCCGGCCTGGACGGCAATCTCACGGTCGACGTTGGTGGTCGTTACGCTGACTCTGGACGGCGACTCGACCAAGTAGCCGATCTCGCCAAGAAAGGCGCGATAGGCGGCCATGTCACGCACCGGACCGGGGTTCTCGCGATGCCAGGTATCGAGCTTCTCCTGCAGGCGGTCGCGCTCGGCGAGCAGTTCGCGATTTTTCGGGGTCAGATCATGAAAGAGGGCATCCACGCCGGACCAGAAGGCCTCCGGGTCGACGCCAGTGCCGGGAAGCGCACGCTCGTTGATGAAACGGTCCAGCTCGGCGGCCACCTGTAAACGGTGGCGAGTGACACGTTCGGTCATGGATGAATCTCCTCGTGCTTGGCAGCCGGACGGTACCCAGGCCGGCCAGGTAATAGGGACAGCGTGAGACAGATTTTGTGGAAATTACTTCCATTTGTAAAGCCATTGGCCTGCATTGACACCTCGAGCTCGACCAAAAGAGTCCATCAGCGAGGCATCGCTCTTGTCTCGAAGGGAATTCAGTGACTCTTCTGGCGGCATGACGCTAGCATGGCCCAGCGTTGCGGAGGATGCGATGAGTGATTTTACCCCACTGCAGGCCCTGGGCCCGATTCGCCTGGTCGAGCTGACCGAGCAGCTAGCCGGCCGTGGCCACCTCGAGCATTACCTGACCCATTATGGGCTGGCACCGCTGCTGGTCGACCATGTGGGCCTTTACGCCGGATACGTGGACGCCTCGCCCTTTAGGCTCTGGACGCAGGTATGGAGCCCGGCCGCGCCAATCGGGACCGCTTTCGTGGTACACGGCTATTTCGATCATCTGGGCCTGTACCGTCATCTTCTGGAACGTCTGCTCGATCGCGGCTGGCGTGTGGTGCTCTGGGACCTGCCCGGCCATGGGCTGTCCAGCGGGCCGCGCGCCTCCATCAACGACTTCGAAGACTATGGTCGTTGCTTGCGTGCCCTGCAGCAGCAGCTCGACACGCAAGGCCTGGCGCCGCGCCCCTGGCTCGGCATCGGCCAGAGCACCGGGGCAGCGATACTCGCCACCGATGCCCTCACGCGCGGCGATGACCAGCACTGGGCCGGTCTCGCCCTGCTGGCGCCGCTGGTGCGACCCTGGGGGTGGAGTCAATCGAGCTGGCTGCATCGTCTGGTGGGGCCCTTCGTGCGCTCGGTACCGCGCAAGTTTCGCGATAACTCGACCGACGCCGAATTCGCCGCCTTCCTGCGCGAAGGCGACCCGCTCCAGGCCCAGCGCCTGGAAATGGAATGGGTCAGCGCCATGCGCCGCTGGATGCCCCAACTGCTCGCGCTGACCCCCAGCACTGTTCCGACGTTGATCCTGCAGGGCGAACAAGACCTGACGGTGGACTGGGAATGGAATCTCACCGTGCTCGAGGACAAGTTCCCCAATGCCGAGATCCACCGCCACCCCGAGGCTCGCCACCATCTGGTCAACGAAGCCGAACCGATCCGCAAGACCTTGTTCGAGACCCTCGACCGCTTCGTTGCTACGCTAGAACCTGACGCCACGCTTCCGACCGGCGCCCCCTCGGAGACCAGACGCCGATGAATGCTCGTGTCGCACCCCTTCCGACAACCCTGCGGTTAGCCTTGCTGATGGCCCTGCTGCTGGCCGGGTGCGTCAGTGCGCCCGAGCGCCCCGAAACCCTGCGCCAGGCACTGTTCGGTCTCGGTGCAGTGGCCGCCGAGCGCGTCCTTGCCGCACCCGCGCTCCCCTCGCCCAAGACTAACCAGGTGCTGTTACTGGCGACCCCCGAGGTCGATCCCTCCCTGGGAATCGATCAGGCGCGGCTTCGCGAGAGCCTGACGCGGGCGCTGCTGGGTGCCCCCGGCGGCCCACAGGTGCTCAACTGGAGCGACGCCATGAGCGAGGGCGGAGGCGACAACCAGTGGCGCCTGGAGAGCCGGCTGGACGCTGAGGGCCCACGCCTGACCCTTTCCGACCGCGACCTGCTGCCCTACCGGCTGACCCTGGCCCTGCGCCGCCCCGGCAGCGAAGAGGCGCTATGGACTACCGACATCAGCGGGGCCCTGGATGCCAGCGCGCTTTAGGAGGCGGGGGCTTATCGCTTGAGCAGACGATCCAGCTGGCGATAGCCAATCGCCTCGATCAGTTGATCACGCTCGGGGCGAGGCAGGCCGGCCAGATCGGCCAGAGTCAAGGCCACCCGCAGCACGCGATGATAGGCCCGCGCCGACAGCTTCAAACGCTCGAGCACTCCGGCCAGCCAGGCGCGGTCGCCCGACGTGAGCGCACAGGCTGCCTCGAGCTCGCGGCCGGCCAGTTGGGCGTTGAGCGTTCCCCGCTCCAGCTGGCGTTGACGCGCGATCATGACGCGCTCTCGCACTACCGCCGAAGGTTCTCCGGCCTCTCGCGAGGTGAGCTGTTCGGGCGGCAGGGCCGGGACCTCCACCTGCAGGTCGATGCGATCGAGCAACGGTCCGGACAATCGCGCCTGATAGCGCTGGATCTGCGCCGCCGTGCACTGACAACGCTGACGCGGGTCGCCGAGGTGACCGCAGGGGCAGGGATTCATCGCCGCCACCAGCTGGAAGCGGGCCGGAAAGCGGCGCTCATGATTGGCCCGCGCGATATGAATGCGACCCGATTCCATGGGTTCGCGCATCACCTCCAGCACGTGACGCGAGAACTCGGGCAGCTCGTCCAGAAACAGCACCCCATGGTGGGCCAGGGAGATCTCGCCGGGACGCGGTCGGGAACCGCCCCCCACCAAGGCCACGGCGCTGGCAGTATGGTGTGGCGAGCGAAAGGGACGACGCCCCCACTGTTCGCGCAGCGCCAGCCCGCTCACTGAACGAATGGCAGCCACTTCCAGGGCTTCCTCCTCGCTGAGCGGCGGCAGGATGCCGGGAAGACGACTGGCCAGCATGGTCTTGCCGGTACCGGGAGGACCAGCGAACAAGAGATTATGTCCCCCGGCCGCGGCGACCTCCAATGCCCGCCGCGCCTGATGCTGACCGCGGACCTCGGCCAAATCGGCGCCCAGATCAACGACCGGTGCCGGGCGCTCGAGGCGGTGCGCCGCGATCGGTGTCTGGCCGAGCAGATGAGCCACTACCTCGAGCAGATGATCGGCGGCGATGACCTGCAGGTCGCCGGCCAGCGCCGCTTCATCGGCATTGGCGCGCGGCACGATGAGCTTCCTGCCGGCTGCACGCGTGGCGAGCGCCAGCGGCAAAACGCCGTTCACCTGGCGAAGCCGACCGTCCAGGGCCAACTCACCAACGCATTCCAGGCCTTCCAGCGCCTCGGGCGGCACTTGGCCGGAGGCCACCAGCAGGCCCAGGGCGATGGGTAAATCGAAGCGCCCGCCGTCCTTGGGCAGGTCGGCGGGCGAGAGATTAAGCGTAATGCGGCGGGTATTGGGAAAATCGAAGCCGGCATTGACCAGGGCACTGCGCACCCGTTCGCGGCTTTCCTTGACGGCGGCCTCGGGTAGGCCCACCAGGGTCATGCCGGGTAGGCCGTTGGCCAGGTGCACTTCGACCTGCACTTCCGGCGCCTCGAGCCCGAGCCCGGCACGGGTATGAATGATTGCCAGCGTCATTGAAAGGCGCCCCTCGCCGCGAATGTACCCTCAGGCTACCCCAGGTCGGTACGTCCCGCCCAATGACGCGACAGTCTCAGGGGTCGATCTTATCGTCGCGGGCTCCCTTGGTGGAGGGGGTGTCCGCGGCCTTGTGGTCCGCGGCTTTGGCGCTTGCCCCCTCGCCTGCTGTTGCATCCGCGGCGGTGCGCGGCGTGCCGGGCACCGCAGCAGCCGTGGCCGGTTGATTGGCCTGTACCGTCTTTTCCAGCTCAGCGACCTGCTTTTCCAGCGCCTCGACCCGGCCACGGGTGCGCTGGAGGACATCCATCAGGATGTCGAAATCCTCGCGCGACACCAGCTCGAGGCGGTCGAAGGCGCCACGCACCACCTGCTGAATTCCCTTCTGCATTTCCTCGGGCGCCTGCGAGGCGCCCTGCAGGCGCTCGCCGATCTGCTGGGCCAGGCGGCTGATGCGGTCTTGGCTCACCATGGGGGTCTCTCCTGATTGATGAAGTGCCTGACCACAGGATACGCAAGGCGTCCGAGATACGCATGTCCCCGCCGTGCTCTGTTATGGCGCACCTGCACCGTCACTCAGCACCAAACCGGTGCGTTTCATCTGTCTCCCTGTGACGACAGGCGCAAGACTGGCCATGGAATTTCTTCCATCTTGCTGAAAACATTGAATATATATAGCCATGGCATGCTTTACGCAAGGTCACAAGCGTCATGCACCGACGGCAACTTCCGTCGCCAACTCAGTAGTGGAGATACGGGATGAAGCTCATCACCGCCATCATCAAGCCGTTCAAGCTCGACGACGTTCGTGAGGCGCTGGCCGAGAACGGCGTTCAGGGAATCACCGTCACCGAGGTCAAGGGCTTCGGCCGCCAGAAGGGTCATACCGAGCTCTATCGCGGGGCGGAATACGTGGTCGACTTTCTGCCCAAGGTCAAGGTGGAAGTCGCCGTCGACGACGCGCAACTCCAAGGGGTGCTCGACGCCATCTGCTCCTCGGCCAATAGCGGCAAGATCGGCGATGGCAAGGTCTTTGTCGTGCCGCTGGAAGATGTCATCCGCATTCGCACCGGCGAGCGCGGCGCCGACGCGGTCTGACGACGCTTACCGATTCCCGCTACGGAGAGTTCCTTATGAACGACCTTCCCGAACTGATCGAGTTGATGTACGCCGTCGACACCTTCTACTTCCTCATCTGCGGGGTGCTGGTGATGTGGATGGCCGCCGGCTTCGCCATGCTCGAGGCCGGCCTGGTGCGCTCCAAGAATACTGCCGAGATCCTGACCAAGAACGTGGCGCTGTTCGCCATTGCCTGCACCATGTACCTGTTGCTCGGCTACTACCTGATGTATTCCAGCAGCGCCGGCGGCATCCTGCCCAACCTGGGCTTCCTGATCGGTGGCGAGAATACCGTCGATGCCATCACCTCCGGTGAAGAAGGGGCGCCCTACTATTCCATGCGCGCCGATTTCTTCTTCCAGGTGGTGTTCGTGGCGACCGCCATGTCCATCGTTTCCGGCGCGGTGGCCGAGCGCATGAAGCTGTGGGCCTTCCTGGCCTTCGCCGTGGTGATGACGGGCGTCATCTACCCGACCTCCGGCTACTGGACCTGGGGTGGCGGCTGGCTCTCCGAGGTCGGCTATTCGGATTACGCCGGCTCCGGCATCGTGCACCTGGCGGGCGCCGCAGCAGCGCTCGCCGGCGTGCTGGTACTCGGCCCGCGCAAGGGCAAGTACGGCAAGGATGGCGGCATCTACGCCATTCCCGGTGCCAACATGCCGCTGGCCACCCTGGGCACCTTCATCCTGTGGATGGGCTGGTTCGGCTTCAACGGCGGCTCTGAACTGAAGCTCTCCGATGCGGCGTCTGCCAACAACGTGGCCCAGGTGTTCGTCAACACCAACGCCGCGGCCGCCGGTGGCGTAATCGCCGCGCTGGTCCTGGCCAAGCTGTGGTTCCGCAAGGCCGACCTGACGATGGCGCTGAACGGCGCCCTGGCCGGCCTCGTTGCCATTACCGCCGACCCGCTATCGCCCTCCGCGCTGGGTGCCGCCATGATCGGTGCCATGGGGGGGCTGATCGTGGTGGCCGCCATCGTCACCCTCGACAAGCTCAAGATCGATGACCCGGTCGGTGCCATTTCGGTGCACGGTGTGGTCGGCATTTGGGGCGTGATGGTCGTACCGCTGACCAATGGCGATGCCAGCTTCGGCGCCCAGATCATCGGTGTCCTCGGCATCTTCGCCTGGGTGTTCGGGGCCAGCCTGGTCGTCTGGCTGATCCTCAAGGCCGTCATGGGCATCCGGGTCAGTGAAGAGGAAGAATATGAAGGGGTCGATCTGGCCGAGTGTGGCCTGGAAGCCTACCCCGAGTTCAGCGCCTCGAAGAAATGAGGCGCCCTACCGAGTGAGCCGACGAGCTCCTCCTGGCCTCCTTCGGGAGGCTTTTTTATTCCCGGGCCACGCGGTGTATGCTTGTCGACAACGCCACCTCACATTCGCGATGGTGACCGCCATCGTCACCCGGACAGGACGAGGACAGACATCATGAAATTGGTAACCGCCATCATCAAACCTTTCAAGCTGGACGACGTGCGGGAATCCCTCTCCGAAATCGGCGTTCAGGGCATCACCGTGACCGAGGTCAAGGGCTTCGGCCGCCAGAAGGGCCATACCGAGCTCTATCGCGGCGCCGAATACGTGGTCGACTTCCTACCCAAGGTGAAGCTCGAGGTGGCCGTTGACGACGACATGGCCGAGAAGGTCATCGACGCCATCACTCAGGTCGCCAACACCGGCAAGATCGGCGACGGCAAGATCTTCGTCACCCCACTGGAACAGGTGATCCGCATTCGTACCGGCGAGACTGACAAGGACGCGGTCTGACCGCTCGAAACCGAACAGCCTTAGCTCGCCGGTGTAAGGGAAGCCCCCCGTGGCCAGGGCCGCGGGGGCTTCTCTTTCGGCTTTCAGCCATGCGCCTCGCGCTTACTTCTCGACGAAGGCGCGCTCGATCACATAGTCGCCGGGCTCGCCCATTCGCGGAGAAATCGTGAAGCCGAGCTCGTCGAGCAGGCCGCTGGTGTCGTCCAGCATCGCCGGGCTGCCGCAGATCATCGCGCGGTCCTGACGCGGGTCCAGGGGCGGCAGGCCGGTATCTTCGGCCAGTTTGCCGTTGCGGATATGGTCGGTCAGCCGGCCTTGGGTATGAAACGCCTCACGGGTCACCGTGGGATAGTAGACCAGCTTCGCGCTGATCTCCTCGCCGAGGTACTCGTGGGCGGGCAGCGCCTTCTGGATGAACTCCGCGTAGGCGAGCTCGCTGACGTTGCGTACCCCGTGCACCAGCACGATCTTCTCGAAGCGCTCGTAGGCCTCGGGGTCCTGGATCAGACTCATGAACGGGGCGAGCCCGGTGCCGGTGGAGAACAGGTAGAGGTTGCGACCCGGCAGCAGGTCGTCGGTAACCAGGGTGCCCGTGGGCTTGCGGCTGACCATGATCTGGTCGCCGACCTTGAGGTGCTGGAGCCGTGAGGTCAGCGGGCCATCCGGCACCTTGATGCTGAAGAACTCCAGGTGATCCTCGTAGTTGGGGCTGGCAATCGAATAGGCGCGCATCAGCGGCTTGCCGGCCACCTCGAGACCGATCATCACGAACTGACCGTTCTTGAAGCGCAGACTGCGCTCGCGCGTGGTGCGAAAGCTGAACAGGGTGTCATTCCAGTGGTGGACGCTCAAGACCTCTTCCAGGGCAAACTTGCTCATACCGACTCCTTGATATTCCTAATTCGAATAATCTTTCTTTAAAAGAATTGGGTTAATTATAAGAGGTCGACGGATATCTGTTAAATGGATTGTATGGATATCGATCATCTATATTGTAGATAAGAAGCCAAGGGAGTCGGTCCATGCGCTATACGCTGCGTCAGCTGGAAGTCTTCGTCGCGGTGGCCCAGCACGAGAGCGTTTCGCGCGCCGCCCGGGTGCTGGCGCTCTCACAATCGGCGGCAAGCACCGCGCTTGCCGAACTCGAGCGTCAGTTTGACTGCCAGCTACTTGATCGTGTCGGCAAGCGGTTGAAGCTCAATGCGCTGGGCTTTCAGCTGTTGCCCAAGGCCGTGGCCCTGCTCGACCGCGCCGAGGAGGTCGAGGAACTGCTGCGTGGCCAGCAGGGCGTGGGCTCGCTGGACGTCGGGGCCACCCTGACCATCGGCAACTACCTGGCGACGCTGTTGATCAGCGACTTCATGCAACGCCATCCGGGCAGTCGGGTGCGCCTGTCGGTTCGCAACACCCGCGCCATCATCGACCGGGTACGCCAGCATGAACTGGACCTGGGGCTGATCGAGGGGCTGTGCGAAGACGATGATGTGATCACCCAGCCCTGGGTGGAGGACGAACTGGCGGTGTTCTGCTCGCCGCGTCATGCGCTGGCCGGCAAGGGCCCGATCGAACTGGACCGGTTGCTGCGCGAGGACTGGATCATGCGCGAGCAGGGCTCGGGCACCCGCCTGACCCTGGAACAGGCCGCCCGACACCGCCGCGGTCGCTTCAACACCCTGCTGGAGCTGGAACACACCGAAGGCATCAAGCGGGCCGTCGAGTCGGGGTTGGGGATCGGCTGCGTCTCACGGCTGGCCCTGCGAGACGCCTTCCGCCGCGGCAGCCTGGTGCCCATTGTGACACCTGAGCTCGACCTGAGCCGCCAGTTCAGTTTCATCTGGCATCGCCACAAGTACCTGGCCACCGGCATGCGTGAATTCCTGCGGCTGTGCCGGCAGATGACCGAGGGCATCCAACGCAGCGACGAGATCGACCTGCCCCAGGTAACCTGATGCGATAGCTGGCATGAGCGCACGTATGGAGAAGCAGACGCCCGGGTTGGCCGGACGCCTGCGGTCATGACAACGGTGCCTTCGATAAGCCCGGCTGGGTCAGCGCAGGTCGCTGACGGCTTTCTGAATGTTCTCCAGGCTGTCCTTGGACAGATCCTTGGCCAGGGTATGGATGACCCGCTTGGCGGTGGGGCCGTCGAGCTTGTCGCGAAGCCGACCCAGAAAGCGGGGTGGGGCGACCAAGATCAGTTTCTCCAGTGAGTTCTCGACCCGCGCTCGATAAAGGCGCTCGGACACCTGCTTGGCAAAGAGCTCATCCTCATGGTTCGTGGCAGCACCTTCCTCGCCGGAGGAGCGCGAGGTGGACGAGGTCGACTCTTGCACCTCGCCGCCTCGATGATCGGTCACCAAATCACCCTCGTGCAATCGACCCTCGGCATGCACCAGACTTTCCTGCTCGACCAGCTTGAGCGCATCACGGGTGAAGATCCTGGCCCGTGCTGCATCTGCTACCACGATATAGGTTGTCATAGCCGCTCCTTGAGGCGTGGGAACACACGGCGCAGGCCTGCCTGTGCGGGCATCCTGCCCTTGGTTACATACTAAAGCGTTACCTATTCAAGATTGGCAAGACCGCCTCGAAGGGTCAATAGTGGGGCGGCGTAAATGCCCTCCGGTGCTGCAGCGCCGCGAAAACTGGAGTAGCATTCCCGGAACGCCAGTACGGAGACTGGTTCGCTCATCGCCTTGATGCGTCATTTCCGGGAGGACCCCGATGCGACAGTTTCTGTTTCCCCGCCGCCCGCTCGCCCGCTCTACTCTGCTGACCTGCCATCTGCTGCTGCAGTTGGGCCTGGTGATCGGTCTGGTGCTGTGGCTGGTTCCCCGCACGCCCTGGGCAGCGCCCGTCACCTGGGCCAGCGCCTGGCCGATCCTGGTACTCGGTGTTGGCGCCTGGCTGCTGGTTGCCATCGGGCTGCGTCTGCTGGCCGAGTTATGGCTGTTGCCCTATCACCTGGCGAGCCTTCGCCCCGGCTTCGCGCCCGGCGCTGTCATTACCCGCTCCTTCGAGCGTCGCCCGGCCGTGCATGACGAGGATAACTCCTGGACCAGCGAAGCGCGCCCGGTGGACACCGATACCGGCGTGGTCGGCAGTGCCCGAGTCAGACGACCCGCCGAACGCCTGCGCCCGCAGGCCGCCAACCATGAACCGACCGTCGATCTGGCCGATGCCGACCCGCTGGGCAAGAGCTCACCCTGAACGCTGTTCCAAGGGCAGGCTACGCAACCCCAGCAGCACGACGACAGCTACGGCCGCGCCCAGGCCGTTGGCAAGGATATCGGCCCAGTCGCCACCGCTGCGCCCGGCGACAGAGATCTGCAGGAACTCGATGGCGATACCGACACTCATGGCGGCCGCGAAGGCGAGCGGCAGACGCATGCCAGCAAGGCCCAGCAACCCCGACAGGCCAGCATAGCCGATGAAATGATTGGCCTTGTCCCAGGGCAGGTTCGAGGGCATCTCGCTCCCGGGGGCGAGACTGCCCACGGCGATCATCAAGGCCGCCAGCCCGGCCAGCAGCGCCCAGCGGCGCCGCCACTTTCTATCTTCCCCCCAGGCCATCCGCTGCAGCCACTCAAGCATGCGGGATCTGGCGATGATAGGCGGGGCTCAATTCATGCAGGGCGTCCATGAAGGCGGTGACATGAGCCGGATCGGTGAACTGGCTGATGCCGTGACCGAGGTTAAAGATATGCCCCGGCCCGGCGCCGTAGCTGTCCAGGATCCGCGCCACCTCGGCACGGATCGCCGCGGGGCGGGCGAACAGCACGTTGGGGTCAAGATTCCCCTGCAGGGCGACCCGTCGCCCGACGCGGGCCCGGGCATCGGAGAGTTCGGTGCTCCAGTCCAGGCCCAGAGCGTCGGCCCCGGCGGTGGCCATGTTCTCGAGCCACTGCCCGCCGTTCTTGGTGAAGAGGATCACCGGCACCCGACGGCCTTCGTGCTCGCGAATCAGACCCGCGACGATCTGCTCCATATAGCGCAGCGAGAACTCCAGGTAGGCTGGGGTCGTCAGTGACCCGCCCCAGGTATCGAAGATCTGCACCACCTGGGCGCCGGCGCGGATCTGGGCGTTGAGGTAATCGGTAACGGCATGCGCCAGGGTATCGAGCAAGCGGTGCATGGTGTCCGGCGTGTCGTAGAGCATCGTCTTGATGTGACGGAAATCCTTGCTGGAGGCGCCTTCCACCATATAGGTCGCCAGCGTCCAAGGACTGCCGGAGAAGCCGATCAGCGGCACCCGGCCGCCGAGCTCGCGGCGAATCGTCGCGACCGCCCGCATCACGTAATCGAGGTCGCGCTCGGCATCCGGCGCCACCAGCGCCTCGACATCGGCCGGGGTGCGTACCGGCTTGCGGAATTTCGGCCCCTCGCCGGTCTCGAAATACAGCCCCAGCCCCATGGCATCGGGAATGGTCAGGATATCCGAGAACAGGATGGCCCCGTCCAGCGGATAGCGCTCCAGCGGCTGCAGGGTCACTTCACAGGCGCGGTCCTGATCGCGACATAGGTCCATGAAACTGCCGGCCTCGCCCCGTACCTGACGATATTCGGGCAGATAACGGCCGGCCTGGCGCATCATCCACACCGGTGTACGGTCCACCGATTGACGCGCCAGGGCGCGCAGCAAGCGATCATTCTTGAGTTCCATGCAGGCGCTCATCCACGGGAAATGTGGGCCTCATTGTACCCGAACATCCGGGCCCGAACAGCGCGTCAGCAACTGACGTCGTCGGTACGGTTCGTGAGCCCGCCGCGGCTTCCTGCTAGAATGACCGCCTATCCGCCGGCACCGCCCTGCCGTGTACCAAGACGGGCCTGACACCGAGGTACTTCGTGACGATCCGATTCATCGCCGCCTCCCGGCTGCCCACCCCCTGGGCTACCTTCATCATGCATGGCTTCGAGGACGACGCCACCGGCAAGGATCATATCGCCCTGACGCTGGGCGAGGTGGCCGACGGCGCGCCGGTACTGGGGCGCGTGCACTCCGAATGCCTGACGGGTGATGCGCTGTTCTCGATGCGCTGCGACTGCGGTTATCAGCTTCAGGAAGCGCTCAAGCGCATTGCCGATGAGGGGCGGGGGGTGCTGCTCTATCTGCGCCAGGAGGGTCGCGGCATCGGCCTGCTCAACAAGATTCGCGCCTATCACCTCCAGGACCAGGGCGCCGACACCGTGGAAGCCAACGAGCAGCTGGGCTTCGGTGCCGACATGCGCCGCTACGACCTGTGTGTGCCGATGCTCGACCATCTGGGCATCAAGACCCTGCGGCTGATGACCAACAATCCGCGCAAGGTCGAGGCGCTGACCCGCGACGGCGTTGCCATCAGCGAGCGACTCGCCATCACCACCGGCCTCAACCCGCACAACGAGCAGTACCTCACCACCAAGGCCGGCAAGCTCGGCCACCTGATGGTGCTGGGCGACTTTACCCAGGCCAGCGACGTCGACATCGAACGCAAACCTTGAGCCCGGAACCACTGTCCTGCGTCTCGGGTCTGAGGGGAAACGGAGGAATGGCCATTGACTCACGACCCGGCGGCGACAGAGCTCGACTTCACGCATCTAGAAGAGTGGCTGCACAGCCTCAGCCATGGCATCGGCGCCCTGCTGAGCCTTGCCGGCATGATCGTGCTGATTCTGCTGGCCTCGCTGGGGCCTCAGGTTGACGCCTGGAAGGTCACCGCGGTCAGTCTTTATGGCGCCACCCTGGTGCTGCTCTATACTGCCTCGACCCTTTATCACGCCACGCAACGGCCGAACCTGAAACGGTGTTATCAGCTGCTGGATCACTGCGCCATTTATGCGCTGATCGCCGGCACCTATACGCCCTTCCTGCTGGTCAACCTTCGTCACTCGGTGGGCTGGACATTACTGACGATCATCTGGGCGCTGGCGCTCGCGGGGATCGTGCTCAAGCTGGTCTGGCCAAAACGCTTTGGCGTGCTCCACGTTATCGTCTACCTGGCCATGGGCTGGCTGATCGTGGCCGCCTCCGGTGAACTCGGTGACGTCATCTCCCCCACTGGCCTGAGCCTGCTGGTGGCAGGCGGACTCGCCTACACCGGCGGGGTGCTGTTCTTCGCGATCCGCGCCATTCCCTATAACCACGCCATCTGGCACCTGTTCGTCATCGCCGGCAGCACCTGCCATTACCTCGCCGTCTTTACCGACGTGCTGCCCTTCAAGGCCTGACGCGCGTTTGGCTGAGGGCTTCTCTCAGGCGGCGCGGGCTTCGCGGATGCGTTCGTAGGCATTGCCGATTTCGCTGGTGCGGGCCTGGGCGAGTTCGCGCATGCTCTCGGGCAGGCCCTTGCCGGCGAGCTTGTCGGGGTGGTTCTGGCTCATCAACCGGCGGTAGGCCTTCTTGATCTCGGAATCGCTGGCATCCCTCTCGACCCCGAGCACCCGATAGGCATCGGTCAGCGCTTCTTCACTGGCCCCCTTCGAATTGGCGGCCGCACCGTGCAGCATGGCCTCGATCTGCTGGACCTCCACCTCGCTGCAACCGAGCCCATGTGCCACGCGCAGGATCATGTCGTGCTCGGCAGGGTGCAGCTCGCCATCGGCGGCGATGGCCGACAGTTGCACCTGGAGAAAGACCTGGCGCAGGGCCGTCGGACCGGAGGTAAAACCGCGCACCTCGGCTAGCTCGGCATCGAGGTCGAAGTCATCGGCGCGCCCGCGCTCGAAGGCCGCCCGGGCCTGGGCACGCTGGTCGCCCTGCAGGTGCAACTGGTCGAAGAGCTTTTCGGCGATATCGCGTTCGTCCTTGGACACCTGGCCATCCGCCTGGCACAGGCAGCCCATCACGGAAAAGGTCGAATTCAGGAAACGCGATTGTGCCTGGACCCGCGCCTTGCCCAGCACCTGCCGTACCCGGCGTCCGGCCCACCAGCCCAGGGCGCCGCCGACCAGCATGCCCAGCGGGCCGCCAATCGCCAGCCCCAGCAGGGCACCGATCATGATGAGAAACAGCATTGCAGCCTCGCTAAGAATGAAAATGTAGAAGGATCAAGCCTCGCCGCTCAGGCGTGCGCGTATGCTGGCCTCGATACCCGGGGCGTCCAGGCCGCATTCACTCAACAGTTCGGCCGGCTTGCCGTGCTCGACGAAGGTATCGGGCAGGCCAAGGTTGAGTAACGCCACCTTGACACCCTGCGCGGCGAGCAGTTCATTGACGGCACTTCCCGCGCCGCCTGCGACCACATTCTCTTCCAGGGTTACCAGCAGGTCATGCTCGCCCGCTGCCGCCAGTATGGCCGCGTGATCCAGCGGTTTGATGGAGCGCATGTTGAGGTGTGTGGCGTCCATTGCCTCGGCCACCGTTGCCGCCGGCCCATTGAGGCTACCGAACGCCAGCAGCGCGATGCTGCGACCCTGGCGGCGCTGCTGGGCCTTGCCGATCTCGAGCGGTTCGAGATGCTCGGGAATCTCCACCCCCGGCCCGGTACCACGCGGATAGCGCACGGCCGCCGGGCCGGGATGGTGATAGGCGGCGCTGAACATGGCCCGGCACTCGGCCTCGTCGGCGGGTGCCAGCACGACCATGCCGGGTACACAGCGCAGATAAGAAAGATCTAGGGCCCCGTGGTGGGTCGGACCGTCCTCGCCCACCAATCCCGCGCGGTCGATGGCGAAGGTGACGTCCAGCGCCTGCACCGCCACGTCGTGGATCAGCTGGTCGTAGCCACGCTGCAGGAAGGTCGAGTAGATGGCAACGACCGGCTTCATGCTCTCGCAGGCCATGCCGGCGGCCAGAGTGACGGCGTGTTGCTCGGCGATCGCTACATCGTAGTAGCGCTCGGGATACTCCTGGGAGAAGCGGATCAGGTCCGAGCCCTCGCGCATCGCGGGGGTGATACCGATCAACCGCGGGTCGACGGCCGCCATGTCGCACAGCCAGTCGCCGAACACGCTGCAGTATTTTTTTGGCTTGGGCCGGTTGGGCTTGGGCGGGGTGGTGCTGGCCGGCGTGTCCTGGGGCTTGAGCGGCGCCGGCGTATCGACCGGCTTTTCCGGCTCGCGCTTTTCCAGCTTGGTGATGGCGTGGTAGCCGATGGGGTCGGCCTCGGCGGGCAGGAAGCCGCGGCCCTTGCAGGTCTTGACGTGCAGGAACTGCGGGCCGTCCAGGTCACGCATGTTGTGCAGGGTATGCGTCAGTGCGTCGAGGTCGTGCCCGTCGATGGGGCCGATGTAGTTGAAGCCCATTTCCTCGAACAGCGTGGCCGGGCTGACCATGCCCTTCATGTGCTCTTCGGTGCGCCGCGCCAGTTCCAAGGCCCCGGGCAGGTGCGAAAGGACCTTCTTGCCGCCCTCGCGCATGCTGATATAGGGCTTGCTGACCAGGATGCGCGCCAGGTAGCTGGCCATCCCGCCGACATTCTCGGAGATCGACATCTCGTTGTCGTTGAGGATCACCAGCAGGTTGGCATCGACGTGGCCGGCATGCGCCAGGGCCTCGAACGCCATGCCGGCGGTCAGGGCGCCATCGCCGATGACCGTGCACACTCGGCGCTTCTCGCCACGCGTCCGGGCGGCCAGCGCCATGCCCAACGCCGCCGAGATCGAGGTGCTCGAGTGGCCCACGCCGAAGGTGTCGTAGGGCGATTCGGCGCGGCGCGGAAAGGCCGCCAGGCCACCATAGCGGCGAATGCCGGTCATCGCCTCGCGCCGACCGGTGAGAATCTTGTGCGGGTAGGCCTGATGCCCGACGTCCCAGACCAGACGGTCATAAGGCGTATCCAGCGCCTGATGCAGGGCCACGGTGAGTTCCACCACGCCGAGTCCCGCGCCAAAATGCCCGCCGGAGACGCCCACGCTGTAAAGCAGATAGGCGCGCAGCTCGTCGGCCACCTGGACCAGCTGATCGAGGTTCATGGCCCGCAGGGCGGCCGGTGTATCCAGGGTATCGAGCAGCGGCGTTGCCGGGCGCTCGACGGGAATGTCATCGAACAGCTTCATGGGCTCATCTGTCGTGTCAGTGGTCACGTTCGATCATGTAGCGCGCCAGGCAGGCCAGGGGGTCCTTGGCACTGCCCAGCGGCGTGAGGGCGACGATCGCCTCCTCGACCAGCTCGCTGGCGCGCACCCGCGCGCCCTCGAGCCCCAGCAGGCTGGGGTAGGTCGGCTTGTGGCGGGCGGCGTCGGCGCCGGAGAGCTTGCCGAGGGTGGCAGTGTCCCCGGTCACATCGAGCACGTCATCGTGGATCTGGAACGCCAGGCCGATCGCCTGGGCGTAGGCATCCAGGGCGGCCAGGCGTGGGTCCTGATCATCAACCGCGATCAACCCGCCCAGCCGCACTGCGGCGCGGATCAGCGCGCCGGTCTTGTGGGCATGCATGGTGGCCAGGGCCTCCACGCTCGGCTGGCCGCCCACGGCGGCGAGATCCAACGCCTGCCCCGCGACCATCCCGTCACGGCCGGCGGCGTGTGCCAGAGTCAACATCAAGGCCGGCAGCCGCGGCGGTGCCGCACGCGCCAGCACCTCGAAGGCCAGCGCCTGCAGCGCATCCCCGGCCAATACCGCCGTCGCCTCGTCGAAGGCGCGGTGTACCGTAGGCTGGCCGCGGCGCAGGTCATCGTCATCCATCGCCGGCAGGTCGTCGTGGACCAGCGAATAGGCGTGGATCAACTCCAGCGCCGTGGCCGGGGCATCGAGTGAGTCGTCATCGGCACCCAGGGCGCGGCCTGCCGCATAGACCAGTACCGGCCGCAACCGCTTGCCGCCGACCAGCACCCCGTGGTGCATGGCGGCGTCGAGGCGCGGCGCGGTGGCCGTTCGGGCGTCGCCTGAACAGGTATCGACTGACCTGGCATCAAATAGCGCCTCGAGGCAGGCGTCGACACGCGCACGATCCGCTGCCAGACGCGCCGCCAGCACTTCAGCCCTCACTCTCGTCCTCCCCGCTTTCCTTACCGCTTGGCGCGGTAAAGCGCTCGAACTCGACGCTGCCTTCCGGCGCCTCGATCAGGGTGCGTACCTTGAGTTCAGCCTCATCCAGGCGACGTTGTGCGTCGCGCGTCAGACGCACGCCCTGCTCGAACGCCGATAGCGACCCCTCCAGCGATAACTCGCCGGATTCGAGCCGCTCCACCAGCTGTTCCAACCGTTCGACGGTGGCGGCGAAATCCCCGGGGGACGCCTCGCCTTCCGCCACCTCGGCTGGCCGCTCGTCACGCTCTGCCATGGGACCTCTCGCCAGTCACGGATCCAGAAAGGCTACGGATCCAAAGGACGACAGTATACACGCTCTGCCCGGGGTGCCGTCTTCTCTGGCGAGTCGACAACATGCAGTCGACTCATCACCGCAGCGCAGCATTTTCATTTTCGCTCATGCCCGCTGTGCTAACATGGTCGCCCTGTTTCGAGCCTGTGGCGGTCCCGATGCCGTTCGTCCTGAGTCCCTTCGTCTCGGGGCCATTTATCATCGAGGGCCAGACAGTCTCGGCATTGCACGCCGCACGCGCCGACAAGGGGGTTGATTCGACCATGGCCAAAACGTCCCTGGACAAGGGCAAGATCAAGATCCTGCTGCTCGAGGGCATCCACCAGAGCGCGGTGGACAACCTGCTGGATGCCGGTTACACCAATATCGAGCATCTACCGACCTCGCTTGACGAAGCGACGCTGATCGACAAGATCGGCGATGTCCACTTTCTGGGCATCCGCTCGCGCTCCCAGCTCACCGAAAAGGTGTTTGCCGCCGCCGAGAAACTCACTGCGGTGGGCTGCTTCTGCATCGGTACCAACCAGGTCGATCTCAATGCGGCGCTGGTTCGCGGCATTCCGGTCTTCAACGCCCCCTACTCCAATACCCGTTCGGTGGCCGAGCTGGTCTTGGCCGAGGCGATCATGCTGCTGCGCGGCATCCCCGAGAAAAGCGCCCGCGCCCATCAGGGCGGCTGGCTGAAGTCGGCGAACAATTCTCACGAGGCGCGTGGCAAGACGCTGGGCATCGTCGGCTACGGCAGCATTGGCTCGCAGCTCTCGGTGCTTGCCGAGTCGCTGGGCTTCGATGTCATCTACTACGACGTGGTAACCAAGCTCGGCATGGGCAATGCCCGCCAGGTCGCGAGCCTCGAGGAGCTGCTGGCCCGCGCCGATGTGGTCAGCCTGCACGTGCCGGAACTACCCTCGACCCGCTGGATGATCGGCGCCGAGCAGATCGCTCTGATGAAGCAGGGCGGCATCCTGATCAACGCCTCGCGGGGCAGCGTGGTGGTGATCGAGGCGCTGGCCGAGGCGCTCGAGGCCGGCCGGCTCAACGGCGCAGCCATCGATGTGTTCCCGGTGGAGCCCAAGGGCAACAACGAAGAGTTCGTCAGTCCCCTGCGTGGCCTGGACAATGTCATCCTGACGCCGCATATCGGCGGCTCCACCCTCGAGGCCCAGGAGAACATCGGCATCGAGGTCTCCGAGAAGCTGGTCACCTACTCCGACAACGGCACCACCGTCAGCTCGGTCAACTTCCCCGAGGTGGCCCTGCCGGCCCACCCGGGCAAGCACCGCCTGCTGCATATCCACGAGAACGTGCCCGGGGTCCTCTCCGAGATCAACCGGGTGCTCTCCGAGAACGGCATCAACATCGCCGGCCAGTACTTGCAGACCAACGAGAAGGTCGGCTATGTGGTGATCGACGTCGACAAGGCCTATGGCGTCCAGGCCCTGGAAGCGCTCAAGGAAGTGAAGCATACCCTGCGGGTGCGGGTGCTCTACTCCGAGACCAACTATCAGGGCTGACCCGGTCTGGAGGACCCGGTCTTGATTACTCCCGCTATCGCCTCATGCCGAGGCACTAGCGGGTTGATATAAAACAGGAATACTTGGAACCTGAATTGCAATGAAGTCCCATACCGGCATGGCGTCAGAGCGCGCGTGACGCTTGAACATGGTTGATGACAAACCGGCTTCTGGGCAACGCCGGCATGCTGTTATAGGGGATTTCCAGATCCTGGGCAGGCACCTCATAGGCAAGCGCGCTAGTCAGCATCCGGGTGGCCATGTTCATCAGGCCTAGCGCGATTTTTTCGCCGGGGCATCGATGGTGACACGAGGCCTCGCCACCGCCCTGAGGAATCAGCGTAAAACCATTATCTTGCCAGCCTTCGAAACGCCGAGGTTCGAAACGATCGGGGCTTTCCCACTGCGCTTCGTGATGGTTGGTGCCGTAAAGGTCGAGGATGACCCGGCGTCCCTCAGGAAAGGTGATTCCCTTCCATTCGAAGCGCTCGCGCACCCGGGCGACCACGCAGGGGAAGAAAGGATAGTAACGGCGGACTTCTTCATTGAACCAGTGAGGGTAGGAAATCCCCTCGTGGTTGCCTTGGTACGCTTCCTGCAGTGCCAGTCGGCATTCGGGGTGTCGATACAAGGCATGCGCTGCAAAGGTGATGAAGTAGGCAACGGCCACTACCGGCCGGAGGATATTGAGCAACTCGACCGCAGCGATAGCGGGGGCGAGCAGAGTGCCGCCGCTTTCCTGATGCCAGGCGACTCGGTGCAGCACCGTATTCTCGTTAACAGCCAGTGCCCCTTTTCTTACCTCGTCGACGAGACTGGCCCCCCATGTCTCGGTTCGCTTTCTTGCCAAGCGACCTTTCAGATGCTTCATGCCCAGGGCAGCCGGGCTGTCGATCAGCAGCGAAATGTCTCGTGTTTTTTGCCCAACCTCGTCTTCTGCCAATGGCACACCCGCCCAGTCACAAACGCCTTGGCAGAGGATTTCCTGCATCTCGTCAAAGAGCACCACCTCGGGGGCCTTTTCCCATTGCGGCAGGCGCGCTAGCCAGTATTGCCGGGCCACTCTGACCAGGGACTTGATATGTTCGTCGTTGAGTAACGGCATGAAGAGTTCTTTGCGCTGCAGGTGCTTTTCGCCATCGAGCCCCTGCACCGCGCCCTCACCGAACAGGGTCTTCTGCAAACGCTTGGGGGCGGCCCCCTCGCGCTTGAAGCGTTCGCCGTCATAGAACAT
Source organism: Halomonas korlensis (assembly GCF_900116705.1). Taxonomy (GTDB): domain Bacteria; phylum Pseudomonadota; class Gammaproteobacteria; order Pseudomonadales; family Halomonadaceae; genus Halomonas; species Halomonas korlensis. The sequence goes on from NZ_FPBP01000015.1 coordinate 66,349, forward strand.
CCTTGCCGCCTCTTCCCCCCGACACAGAAGCGTCTTTTCCAGCATCAGGCGCGCTTCGAAGATATCCGAGCCATGACGCCGACAGCGCCGCGATATGAAAGAGTACCCTTCACGCAAGAAGCTGAGGGTACTGTCAAACGCTGCCTCACGGGGAAGTTCCGCCATGTTGCCCTCCTTGGCACTGACTGACGCAGCTAGACATTATCCCTGGGAATTAACCTTTCCCAATTTTTCGAGAAGACCCGGTAATTATCTTCGTAGGCGTCGAGCTGGGCATGGATCACAAAGGTGTCTTCCGTGCAGGTCAATATCGTCCGGGTATAGATTTCCACGTCCCATTCATCGCGCTTGAACGCGTGCTCGGTGTAAGTTTCGCCTTTTGCTGAGGTAAAGGTATCGTCGGTGTTGGTATACCATTCGCGATTACTGCGACGAATTTCCGTGCCGATATCATCGATGCGAAAACGCCCCTGGTCATTCACCACCTCCAGTACCGATGTCTTGGAGGCCAGGTCGCGATGGAGCAGCCAGTTATGCTCGCTCGGCTCGAGTGTGGTGGTCTCGAGAGGGGGAGCGCCTTCCGGCTCCTGGAACGGGAACTCATCGGCCTGTGTCTCGCATGGCGTGCGAATCGGCAGATGCAACGAACTGCTAGCGGGATACACGGTGACCTTTACCGGCTCGGGAGGTAACCATGCCAACGGCCAATAAGAGGTCGAGAGCGAAATTCTCAGCCGATGGCCGGCCGGAAAGCGTTGGGCGATCCCGTTCAGATTGACTCTTACTCGGTAGCGACGATGCGGCTCCATCGGCTCCGGCTCGGCGTCGCTGTCTCGGTGGGTGAGGTTCAACAGACCGTAGGTGACCCGCGTGGCCTTGCCATCCTCGGCTACATCCGACAGGCGGACGGCTATCATTCCCTGCGGCTTGTCCGCCGAAAGCTCGAACTCCACCGACGGCATGCCGAAGATTTCGAGCGGCTCGTCCAGCGCCCGGCTGGTGAAGACCAGCGAGCCGCCATCTTCCTCGCGCTGGTCCCCCGGCAGATCGGGGGTCGCCGCATAGGAGCACCACTTACCCGCAAACAGGCCAACACTCAACGGCGACTGAATGACCAGAGCGGCATCGTGGTTATCCTGCTGATGCGCGTTGCTGTCTTCCTCGCCCAGATCGATGGTATAGGGGCCCAGCGGGAAAGGCGTTTCCTTGACGTGGCGCGATGGCCATCCGGGATCGCTGATCCAGCGGCCGGGCCGATGATGGTAGGAGTTATCGGGTGCCACGCTATCCTGCAACCAGGCGCGCAACGGGGGATCCTCCATGATGCCGTTGTCCTTGCCTTTCAGCCAGTGGTCCCACCAGCGCAAGGCCTCCTGCAAAAAGCCTATCGCCGGCCCCGGGATGCCTTGATGAGGATACTTGTGGCCCCATGGCCCGATCAGCCCCTTGCGCGGGACCTCGAGGTGTTCCAACAGGCGAAGGACCGTATTGGTGAAGCCATCGGCCCAACCGCCAATCGCATAGACGGGACATTGGATAGCCGAGTAATCCTCGCAGACCGAACTCTTGGTCCAGTACGCGTTGCGACGCTGATTCTCGAGCCAGTCTTCCAGCCATAGCCCGCTCTTTTCCAGTCGTTCGAACCACATGTCACGCCAGCGGTCGCCAACGATCTGCGGGTCGGGGGGCAGGCTGTTGAAGGCGAACATCACCGTGGCTTCCGAGAGGTTATCGCCGAGCAGGCAGCCGCCCATGAAGTGCATGTTGTCGGCATACAGGTCATCGCTGGAGCAGAGGCTGATAATGCCTTTCAGTGCGGGGGGCTGTTTGGCCGCGACCTGGAGGCTGTTGAAGCCCCCCCATGAAATTCCCATCATGCCGACATTGCCATCACACCATGGTTGTTTCGCGATCCACTCGATGGCATCGACGCCATCTTCCTGCTCCTGCTGGGTATATTCATCGTAGAGCACGCCATCCGAGTCACCGCTTCCTCGCATGTCGACCCTGACGCAGGCATAACCATGACCCGCAAAATACGGCTGGTTGGTGGCATCCCTGCCGCGGGTAATGTCGCGCTTGCGATAGGGAATGTATTCCATGATCGCGGGCACCGGCTCCCCTTCCGCACCTTCAGGCAGCCAGAGGCGTGCCGCCAGTTGCGCGCCATCGCGCATCGGAATGAACACATTCTCTATTTCATGAACCTTGTAGGGGAAAGACTCCACGATATTCACGGTTCCTCCTTCGATGCTTTCTTCCTTCGATGCTTCCTTGCCAGCGCCTAACGCTTCGCCAGCGCCTATCGCTCCATTGCAGTCAAAGGTTTTACCGACATCTGATCAGTGACCTTACGTAGTTCAGGGTATTTTTGATGTCTCTGAAAATCAGCAGATAAAAGATAGCCAAGATTAAGGCGTCCTGCCAAAGCCTATGAGTTGACTGTTAATTAACGTAATTTAATTTAAATTTTCATAGCTTGGCTTACGGCCCGCTTATTGCAGCGCATCCCAAGACGTTTATCGAACAACATAGCTAATAAAAAATACTCTATTTTAAATTTTACTTATTGTACGCGGTCATTATCTGCTCCTATGCTGATAACGCTAAATAACCGAATAAATGGGTCACTGACTATCCTGCTCGAGGGTATGCGCGACTCACGTACGGCTTGTTTCAACAGGTTTCAACAAGACGACCGGACAAGGCCAAGGAGAAGAAAATGGCAGCGGCAATCACGGGAGGGATCCTGGTGCTGTTGGGGGTGGGCCTCGCTGTCGGCGGTATATGGCTCGCGGCACTCGGAGGCAGCTGGTTTTACCTGTTGGCGTCGATAGGGTTTCTGGTCACCGGCGTCCTGTTGATCAAGCGCCATATCGCGGCCCTGTGGGTCTATGCCGCGGTCGTGATCGTCACGCTGCTATGGGCGTTATGGGAAGTCGGGCTCGACTGGTGGGCGTTGGTGCCGCGTTGCAGCCTGGTCGTCTTGATTGGCCTGTGGTTGCTCACGCCCTGGGTTACCCGGGCGTTGGGCACCCCGACATCGTCACGCTCCCCGAGGCCTGCTACCGCCAGATCATTCAGCTCGGCATTCGACTGGCCGACCATGGCCCCACTGGCTGCCGCCGTGGTCGTGTCGGCGATCGTGGCGCTGGTCTCGCTATTCACCGATCCGCACGCTATCCAGGGCCAGCTGCCCGAAGCGGTGGCGAGCCCATCCCAGGACGAAGGCGCCCACAACGATGGCCTGCTCGAGGGTATCGCCGACGGCGAGTGGCATGCCTATGGCCGGACCGGATATGGCCAGCGCTACTCGCCGCTGAACGAGATCACACCAGAGAACGTGGGCGAGCTTGAGGTCGCCTGGACCTTCCATACCGGCGATACGCGCGGCCCGGGCGACCCCATCGAGACGACCTACGAAGTGACGCCCCTCAAGGTGGACGACACGCTTTACCTGTGTACGCCGCATAGCCTGGTCATCGCGCTCGATGCCGACGACGGCAGCGAGAAGTGGCGCTTCGATCCGCAGTCTCCGCAGAACATCAACCGTCAGCACCAGACCTGCCGCGGCGTCTCGTATCATCCCGGCACCGGCGAGACTGACGCGACGGCGAACGAGACCACCGCCGACGAGACGGCAAACGCGACAGCCGATGCCGCTATCGATACCGACGGCGAAGCTAGCGAGACGCTCTGTCAGCGGCGCATCTTCATGCCGACCGCCGATGCCCGCCTCTTCGCCCTCGATGCCGAGAGCGGCCGCGTTTGCGAGGACTTCGGCGATAAGGGCGCCATCGACCTGTCGGCCAACATGCCGAACTACCGGCCGGGCTTCTATTACTCGACCTCGCCCCCCGTGGTCACCCGGGACCTGGTGATCGTCGGGGGCGCGATCAACGACAATGTGACCACCGACAACACCTCGGGCGTGATCCGCGCCTACGATGTCCAGAGCGGTGAGCTGGTCTGGAACTGGGACCCGGGCAACCCCGACGAAACGGACCCCATCGATGATGGGGACTTCTACACCGCCAACGGCCCCAACATGTGGTCGATCGCCAGCGTCGATGAAAGCCTCGGCATGGTCTATCTGCCCATGGGCAACCAGCCCCCCGACCAGTGGGGTGCCGAGCGCGACGAACTCACCGAGCGCTTCTCCACGTCGATCGTGGCGCTCGACCTGGCCGATGGTCGGGTCGAGTGGGTCTTCCAGACCGTTCATCACGACCTGTGGGATTACGATGTGCCCTCCCAACCCAGCCTGATCGACCTGGACATGCCGGAAGGCAAGGTGCCGGCGCTGGTGGCGCCCACCAAGCAGGGCGATCTTTTCGTGCTCAACCGCGAGACCGGCGAGCCAATCCTGCCGGTCGAAGAAGAAGACGTATCCCAATCGACGCAACTGCCCGATATCGCCCATCCCACCCAACCGGCCTCGGCGCTCTCCCTGGAGCCGCCGGCGCTGGAGGAGTCGGACATGTGGGGGGCGACGCTCTTCGACCAGTTGGCCTGCCGCATCGCGTTTCGCAAGCTCGACTACGAGGGTCGCTACACCCCGCCGTCCATCAACGGCACGTTGATTTACCCGGGCAATTTCGGTGTCTTCAACTGGGGGAGCATCGCCGTCGACCCGGTCCGCCAGGTCGCCTTCACCACACCGGGCTATCTCGCCTTCGTGTCGCGCCTGATCCCGCGCGACGACGAGGATAGCGTGCATGTCAGCCTGGACGCGCCCGGCCCCGGCATCAACGAGAACTTCGGCGCGCCTTACGCGGTAGCACTCATGCCCTTCATGTCACCCATCGACCTGCCCTGCCAGCAACCGCCCTGGGGCATGGTCGCGGGCGCCGATCTGCGCACCGGCGAGGTTGTCTGGCAACATCGCAATGGCACCGTGCGCGACCTCGCCCCGCTGCCGCTGCCGTTCAGGATGGGCGTGCCGGATCTCGGTGGCCCGGTCATGACGGCGGGTGGCGTCGCGTTCATGAGCGGTACTCTGGATTATTACGTCAGGGCCTATGATGTGACGACCGGCGAGCAGCTCTGGGAAGACCGCCTGCCTGCCGGCGGGCAGGCCACACCGATGACCTATCGCGACTCCCAGGGCCGTCAGATGGTGCTGGTTGTGGCGGGCGGCCATGGGTCGCTGGGTACCAAGGCCGGCGATGCCATCATCGCTTATGCACTACCTGAGTGAATGGAACCCGGCTGAGTGAGTGGAACCCGGCCGAGTGAGCGGGGCCCTAGCCGAATGAGTGGGCGAAATCGCTGTGGTCTTCTATCTTCAAGTCGTTGACGACACCCAGGGAAGAAGGTGTCAGTTGCCTATCAGCGACGTTTTGTAGGTGTGAGCAAAGGAGTGACAGCACATGTCCGAGCAGAAACAACCTCCCCAGCATCAAGATACCCAGCCGGGCGATGAGCATGACATGCGTCCCGAGCCGGAATTCATCCGGACCAGCTATCAGGGTGTGGATAAACTGAAGGACAAGGTGGCGATCATCACGGGAGGCGACAGCGGCATCGGGCGCGCCGTGGCGATCCACTACGCCCGCGAAGGGGCCGATAGCGTGATCGTCCACCTCGAGGAGGATCGCGATGCCGAGGATACGCGGGCGCTCGTCGAGGCCGAGGGGCGTCGTTGCCTGGTGCTCAAGGGCGATGTCGGTGACCCCGCGTTCTGCCGCGAGATTGTCGACCAGACACTCGAGCAGTTCGGCAAACTCAACATCCTAGTCAACAATGCCGCCGAGCAATACGACTGGGACGACATTACCGACATTCCCGACGATCAACTGCTACGCACCTTCAAGACCAATATCTTCAGCCATTTCTATCTGGTCAAGGCGGCGCTGCCCCACATGAACGAGGGCGATACGATCATCGCCACCTCGTCGGTCAATGCCTTCAAGGGCAACGACACCCTGATCGACTATAGCGCCACCAAGGGCGCCATCCAGGGGCTGGTGCGCTCGCTGGCGACCGGCCTGGTCGACCGGGGCATCCGGGTCAACGCCGTAGCCCCCGGGCCGGTCTGGACGCCCTTGATTCCGGCCAGTTTCGGCGACGAGAAAGTCGCCAGCTTCGGCGGACAGGTGCCGATGGACCGCGCCGGTCAGCCCAGCGAGATGGGTCCCGCCTACGTCTATCTCGCCAGCGAGGAATCCTCCTACATGACCGGCCAGACGTTGCACCTGAATGGCGGCGTGGTGTTGAACACCTGATCGCCAATAGCCGCTCGACGCCGTGCCAGGGAGACCATTGATGAACGTACTGGTCATCCTGGGTCATCCGCGCGCCGACAGCCTGTGCGGGGCACTCGCCGATGCGTTCTGTGACGGTGTGCGCGCCGCGGGTGTGGCGCTGCGCCGGCTCAACCTGTCGGAGCTGGACTTCGACCCGCATGTGCATATGATCTCGCCCAATGATCAGGCGCTGGAAGCGGATCTCGAGCAGGCGCGCGAGCTCATCCGCTGGGCCGATCACCTGGTGTTCGTCTATCCCACCTGGTGGGGAACGACGCCGGCGCTGCTCAAGGGATTTCTCGATCGGATGATGTCGCCGGGCTTCGCGTTTCGCACCTGCGAGGGCGGCATCGGCTATGAGGGGCTGCTCAAGGGGCGCTCGGCACAGCTGATCACCACCATGGATACGCCGCCCTTGATCCATCGCCTGCTCTACCGCGAACCGGGCAGAAACGCCATGGGGCGGGCGACCCTGGGCTTCTGCGGCATCCGCCCGGTGCGTGCCGTGGCCTTCGGGTCGGTCAAGGATGCCTCGGGAGTACAGCGCGAGGCCTGGCTGGCGCGAGCCAATCGCCTGGGACGTCAACTGGCGCGCGGCCGGATCACGCCAGGCGAGAAAGTGCGTCACAAGGTGGGTGCCTGGCTCAAGGCCGTGCGACTGCAATTCTACCCAATGACCTGGGTGGCCTATGCGATCGGCGGGCTTGCGGCCTCTCCCGAGCAAGGCGTGTTCGGCAATGCGGTCTTCTGGCTTGGCTATTTATGCCTGTTCCTGCTCGAGGTCGCCACCGTGTTGACCAATGAGCTGGTCGATCTGGAGTCCGACCGTAATAATCGCTTCTACAGCGCCCTGACCGGTGGATCGCGCGTGCTGGTCGAAGGCCTGCTAAGCCGTCGCGAGGTCAGGACCGGCATTAGCGTCACGCTGCTGGGCGGGCTGTTCGGTTCTGTTTGGCTCATGGCCATCGCACCGGCGGCGCCGGCCGCCATCCTGCTCGTGCTGGGCGGGCTGGCGATCCTGGCCCTCGGCTATACCGCCCCACCGCTGAAGTTCTGCTATCGCGGCCTGGGCGAGCTCGATGTGGCGATCACGCACAGTATCGGAGTCCTGCTGTGTGGCTATGTTTTCCTGGGCGGCGCCTGGCATGACTCGCTGCCCTGGTGGCTGAGCGTGCCGCTGCTGCTTGCCATCCTCCCGGCGATTACCCTGTCCGGCATTCCCGATCTCGAGGCCGACGCCGCGGCGGGCAAGCGCACGCTGGCGGTGCGCCTGGGAAGAGGCGGCGCCCTGTGGGTGGCGCTGGTATTTACCGTGCTGGCTGCCGTTTGCGCGGTGATATGGCAGGCCATGGAACTCGCCGAAGGCGCCTACGGCGGTATTGCCCTCGCCGTAGTACCGCATGGTAGCCTGCTCGCCTGGTGGCTTATCCGCCAGCTTCGAACACCCAAGCCGCCCGGGCGCATCGACGGCCTGATGGCCGCTTCACTCAGTTACGTGCTGTGGTTCGGGCTCTTTCCCTTGTTTCATCTATTCTGAAGAACCCACTTGGGGGCTGGCTCACTCGCTTGACCCCATAAGTTAATGCTTAACATTGATGCCGACAGGAGGTTACATCATGAATGCCCTGGATCTGCTCAAGCAGGACCACGAAAAGGTTCTCGATTTGCTGACCCAATTGGTCGAAACCACCGAGCAGGCCGCGAAGAAGCGCCCGGAGTTGCTGACCAAGATCGAAAAAGAACTCCACGTTCACACACAGATCGAGGAAGAGATCTTCTATCCCGCCTTCCTGAAAGCGGCCAAGAAAAAGGAAGACGAAAGGCTCTATCACGAAGCCCGGGAGGAACATCGCGCCGTCGAAGACCAGGTAATGCCGGACCTGAAACAAACCGACCCAGCCAGTACCGAGTTTTCCGGCAAGGCGAAAGTCTTGAAGGAGCTGGTCGAACATCATGCCTCCGAGGAAGAAGATGAAATGTTCGAACACGCCCGCCAGTTCATCTCGGAAAATGAACTCGAACAGCTCGGCGAACAGATGGAAGAGCGCAAGGCGCAGCTGATGGCGAAATAATTAGACGTGCCATCTATCGATTAATGGGTGTTATAAGCGAAGAAGCTGTCACCTCTCTGACGGGATGACAGCTTAGCCCAATACGATTTCTTTCGCCTTATTGCCCCTTAGCCTTTCTGTAGATATTTCTCGATACATAACCTGGGGCTTTGGCGATTTTTCTTATATGCCTAGTCCTGTAATTCAGCATGGCGTTGCCTGAAAGTCGGTAGCCCATTCCTTCTTCTACTGCGTAAATGCAAGGATTACATACGCCGCAAGGCTTCCCCTTTTTCGGATTGAAGCAGAACCACGCCTTCTCCAAGGCATCTATAAAGTCATGTTTTTGGGCTTGTTCACGCATCTCCGTTTTCGATATTTGAAGAAGCGGAAATGTCAAGCATGAAAAAATCCTGACGTCTCCTTCAGCATCATCTCTCATTCTCCATCGACCATCTTTTCCCTGTTTCACTCTTCCTTCCAGGAAAAAGTAAGCCTTGTCATCTACATGAACACTCAGCTCAAGGTCATCGATGTTATGAGAAGTTGCATACCTCGATAGCCAGTCGTATTGGCTCCCAAGGTGAGCTTGCTTTTTTAACCTATTAAAAGATTCTGTTACTTCTGGGATGTCAGCAATCTCGGTAATCGGAGTGATTTTAATCTCACCAATTCTCTTGGCCGCTTCCGGGTCTATTTTTTCAAGCTTTCTTCTTATATCGGATATTGCTTCAAGCTCACGAAGACTGGACTTTCTTCCAAAATCAATAATGTAATGCGGTTTGATTAACCTTTTTTCAACCACAGAGGCATACAGAACCCGATAGGAGGAGTCCCACCCTCCCGTCCAGAAAACATCAATAGCCTTATCCACGTAACTTCTCCCTTCATTAACACGAATCTAATTAGTGTTTTTTCATATTACCTTCCTTGGTAAACCAGGTAAATGAAACTGATAAAAAAATCAGCCATAGCGGCTCATGGCTACAGCATGCAGCAATCCATTTCGCCCTCCAGCCTAGCCATCGTTCATTTTGCTGTCGACCCTTGATATCAATAGCTATTTATAGCGCTCCATAACGGTCCTTTCCCACCGGCGGTTCTTCCAGGGCAAACAGCCCGACACGAAGTAGGTTTTTATTTAAATAACCCATGTTATTAAGCAGTTAATTAAAAATGGTTTAAGAGCTGATATATGACCTACTCACACATTGACAACTTTCGCGCGCCCACTATATTGCAACTAGTCGGCCGCGGCTCGCGAGCACGCGGCCCGACCCGGAAGCCAGCGGGGCAACACCCTTAGTCGCCCCTACAAGGAGGTAAGCGGATGAACGAACACGACCAGCACCGTGGTGCGGGGACCTCGCCGATGCCGCCGGGCGGTTCGCCGTCGACCCCCGCGAGTGGCGGGACGCGCGACGAGCTCAAGGGGCGCGCGCGCGAGAGCGCCGAGGACGTCAAGGGCGCGGCCCAGCAGCGCGTCAACAGCCTCTTCGACAACCAGAAGAGCGCCGCCGCCGAGCAGACGCACAAGGTCTCCCAGGCGCTGCACAGGATGGGCGACGAGTTCGACCAGCAGCAGCAGACCACCTTCTCGCGCTGGGCCAACCAGTTGGCCGACCAGACCGACCGTGTCGCCGACCAGCTGCGCCACCAGGACCTGCAGCGCCTGATGCGCAGCGCCGGGGCCTACAGCCGTCGCGAGCCGATGCTGTTCATGGGCGGGGCGATCGCCGCAGGCTTTGTCGTCTCGCGGTTCCTGCGCAGCTCGAGCCGTCACCGCCATGACGCCACCCCGGCCGCGTCGTCCTCGCGCGGCGCCTATCAGGACACCTCGCCGGACGCCCCGGGGCGGACCCCGGGCGGGGTCACCCACCCGGGCAGCCAGACGCCGGGCCTCTAAAGGCCGTGAATGCCGGGCCGCGCCGGAGCGCGGGCCCGGCCCGTTCTATGACCGTCATCGCCACGGAGGCGACCAAGCATGGATGCAGAGCATAATCGAACCACCTCGACATCGGGCCCTACCTCGACGTCCGAAGGCACGTCGCTGGGGTCGCTGTTGACGACGCTGACCCGCGAGATGGGGTCGCTCGTGCGCCAGGAAACCCAGCTGGCGAAAGCCGAGATGTCGGAGAAGACCCATCAGGTCATGAACGGTGTGGCCGCCATCGCCATCGCCGGGGCCGTGCTGTTCAGCGGCTTTCTGGTACTGCTGGCCGCCGCGGTGTTCCTGCTCAACGAGGTCCTGCCCCCCGATACCACGCCGTGGCTCTCGGCGATCATCGTCGGCCTGGTGGTCGCGATCGTCGGCTACGTGATGCTCAAGAGCGGGCTCAAGAAGCTGCAGACCCAGAACCTCATGCCCAACCGCACGATGGCCAGCCTGCAGAACGACAGGGAGCTTGCCCGGCATCACGAGGCGCATGCCAAGGAGGAGCTGAAATGAGCCAGCATGACGAGCAGCGCAGTCCCGACGAGATCGAGAGCGATATCCACGAGACGCGCGAACGCCTGGACAGCACCCTGCACGAGATCGAG
>NZ_FPBP01000004.1 GCF_900116705.1 Halomonas korlensis
CCCCGGTGAGCGGCTCGGATGGTGGGTCGTGTAGGATTCGAACCTACGACCAATTGGTTAAAAGCCAACTGCTCTACCAACTGAGCTAACGACCCGTCCGAACGGGTGCAGATAGTACTGATCCACCCCCTTGAAGGCAAGCGCTTTTTTACCCTCGTGCCGCACTCGCCCTGTCAACGAGTGCGCGTGTCCCGCGACTTGCGCATTACCTGAACCGGCTTGCGCTTGTGCTTGTCGCGACTCCAGCGGTTCTTCTCGTCAGGGGTCAGGTCCGGCACCTTGCGCTTGGGCAGGCCCGCGGTTTCGGCAAGGTCGTCGACCTCGGCCTGGGTAAGCTCCACCCACTCACCGGCCTTGGCCCGCTTGTCGAGGAAAATATTGCCGTAGCGCACCCGCTTGAGGCGGCTGACGGTGAGCCCCTGGGATTCCCAGAGCCGTCGCACTTCACGGTTGCGCCCTTCCGTGATCACGACATGGAACCAAGTATTGATGCCCTCGCCACCGAACTCCTGAACGTCGGTGAAGCGCGCCGGTCCATCTTCAAGCATCACGCCCTCGACCATGGCGACGATCTGCGCCTTGCTTACCGCGCCCATGACGCGCACCGCGTACTCGCGCTCGACCTGGGTGGACGGATGCATCAGCTTGTTGGCCAGCTCGCCATCGGTGGTGAAGAGCAGCAGGCCGCTGGTATTGATGTCCAGGCGGCCGATGGCGACCCAACGCTCGCCCTTGAGGCGCGGCAGGCGGTCGAAGACCGTGCGTCGTCCTTCCGGGTCCTTGCGGGTGCACAGCTCGCCCTCGGGCTTGTTGTACATGATCACCCGTCTCGGCACGTCATCGGCGCCACGCAGGGTCACCGGGCGATCGTCGAAGGCCACCCTGTCGCGCATCTCGATGCGATCACCCAGTGTCGCCACCTGGCCGTTGACCTTGACGCGGCCATTGGCGATGGCAGTTTCCATCTCGCGGCGCGAGCCCAGCCCGGCACGGGCGAGGACTTTCTGCAGTTTTTCCGTGGTAGTACTCATCAGTCATCGGTCTCACTGGAGGAGGTTGTCGCATCCGTGGCAGCGTCATCGTCGACGCGGCCATGCGCACGTTCGGACAGGCGAGCCTCGAGATCGGCGAAGCTCAACCGGGTCCGTCCTGACGCCATCCCGGCGTGGTTGCCGTCGGCCATCCCGGCCGTCGGTTCGACGGCCTCGAAGACGCTACTGGCCGTCTCGAGGTCGTCTTGGGTCTCGTCACCGCCGTTCTCCTGCCCGGCCGCTTGATCGAGGGGCGCATCGGCCTGCGCCAGCAGCTCGGTCTGAGGTGGCGGCGCCTGTTCATCGCTCGACACCTCGAAGGGATCCTCGAAGGTCTTGAGCTCATGCATCGGCGGCAACTCGTCGAGGGTCTGGAGGCCGAAGTCGTCCAGAAAGCTGCGCGTGGTGGCATAGACCGCCGGACGCCCCGGCACATCGCGATGGCCCACCACGCGGACCCAGCCACGATCGAGCAGGGTGCGCATGATCGAACCGCTCACCGTGACCCCGCGCACTCCTTCGATGTCGCCCCGCGTCACCGGCTGGCGATAGGCGACCAGCGCCAGCGTCTCGAGCAGCGCCCGGGAATAGCGCTGGGGCCGCTCATCCCAGAGCCGTGACACCCAGGTGGAGAGCCGCGGGCGAATACGCAGCTGAAAGCCCGATGCGGTTTCGAGCAGCTCCATGGCGCCGCGTTCGTGACGCGTACCCACCCGCTCCAGGGCCTCCTTGAGGGCGCGCCGGGGCGGGCGCTCGTGATCATCGAAGAGTGCCTCGAGACGCTCGAGCCCCAGGGGTTCCCCGGCGGCCAGCAGCGCCGCCTCGAGAATCTCGTCCAGCGCCTCGGGAAAGGCCATGGCGGTCATGGGCGACTCTCCTCGTCCGCATCGGCGAAGGGGCTTTCGCCTTCGTCCTGCGCGTCCAGCGCCTCGTTATCGGCCTCATCATCCCTGGCCATTCGCACCCGCACGTGAATCGGCGAGAGCGGGGCATTCTGCACGATCTCGATCATCGCCTCCTTGGCGAGCTCGAGGATCGCCATGAAGGTGACGACCACCCCCGCCCGGCCCTCTTCCAGGGTGAACAGCGCCTCGAAGGGCGTGAAGTGATCGTGCGTCAGTCGCTCCATGATCTTCAGCATGCGCTCCCGGGTCGATAACGCCTCGCGGCTGATCTGGTGCACCTGATTCAGCTCGGCGCGCTTGAGTATCCCCGCCATGGCCCCCAGCAGCTCATCCAGCCCCACGTTCGGATGGATCACCCGCGACTCCAGCGGCGGCAGCGAGGCACGCGCCGGAAACCAATCGCGCCCCAGCCGCGGCAGCTCGGCGAGGGCTTCGGCGGCGTTCTTGAGCTGTTCGTATTCCTGCAGGCGGCGTATCAGCTCAGCGCGCGGGTCTTCCTCCTCATCGTCACCGCCCTCCTTCGGCGGGCGCGGCAACAGGGTACGCGACTTGATCTCGGCGAGCATCGCCGCCATCAACAGGTACTCGCCGGCCAGTTCGATCTCCAGCGCCTTCATCAACTCCACGTATTCGATGTACTGGTGCGTGATGGCCGCCACATCGATGGTCAGGATGTCCAGGTTCTGGCGCCGGATCAGGTAGAGCAGCAGGTCCAGCGGCCCCTCGAAGGCCTCGAGAAACACCCGCAGCGCCTCCGGGGGAATATACAGGTCCTCCGGCAGTTCGGTGATCGGCTGGTCGAACAGTCGCCCGAGCGCCACCAAGGTGTGCGTCGCGTCGTTCTCAGGCGCTTGTGTCTGGGGGGTGGCACTCACGCGGGGTCTGGCCTCCCGGTATCTCAACGGCTGGACAATCGGGCAGTTTATCAATTCCGGCGCATCGGGGTAACTCAGCTTGCCGCGGCGGCGAGGCGGTAGCGCCCGGTATAGTCGAAGAGCTTCTCGCGCACCTGCCAGTGCCGCCCTACCTTTCTACCCACCACGAAGTCAGGGTGGCGCAGGCGACGCTGCTCAGCGATCACCTCGTCCGGCGTGCGCGGCGACCAGCGGCTGCCGGGGGCACGCAGGTGATCACGCAGGAACACCGCGGCGAAGGCGCCCCGCTGGGCCGGGGTTTCCAGGGCGAACCACTCGCTGAGACTCGCCCCGTCCTCGTCGTGATAGCTGACCTTGAGCCGCGGCAAGCCACGGCCGTTGAGCGTCGCCTCGAGCTGCATGCCGCTGACTCGCAGCACCCGGGCATCCTTGAGCCGCAAGGCCTCCTTGAGCTTGTCGTCGGCGTCCACCAACAGGGTCTGGCAGCCATGACAGCGACGCGCGGCGATATCGTTCTCGGCCCCGCATTGGTCGCAGACCTTGAAGCGAAAGCGGAACGAACATTGCTCCGTTGCCGGCTTTGATTCTGTGTTGTTCGCGCGGGGCCGGGCGCGATGGCCGGAGCTTGAATTTACGCTTTTCGCGCAGGGTCGGGCGCGATGAGAAGGAACAAGCCCTTGGCAGCGTCGACCGAAATGCTCGATGACGATATCGCCATCGCGCTTGCCCCAGAACAGGTTGGCATGGCCGCAGGCCGGGCACTCGACCTGCACCGGCTCGGCGTCGGAAACGGGCCGGGGGGTGCCGACCTCGGGCGCGTAGAGATCCCAGGGGTTGCCGGCGTAATCGAGGATCAGGCAGTCGGTCTTGCCGGGCGAGAGCCTCAGGCCACGGCCGACGACCTGCTGGTAGAGGCTCACCGACTCGGTGGGCCGCAGGATCGCGATCAGATCGACATGCGGCGCGTCGAAGCCGGTGGTGAGCACCGCCACGTTGACCAGGTACTTGAGCTTTCGCGCCTTGAAGGCAGCGATCAGCGCCTCACGCTCGCGGCCAGGCGTCGCCCCGGTGATCAGCGCCGCCTGCCCCGCCGGCAGATAGCCAAGGATCTCCTCGGCGTGGGCGACACTTGCCGCGAAGAGCATCACGCCCAGGCGGTCGTGGGCGCGTGCCACCACCTCGGCGATGATGCCCGGCGTGGCGCGGTTGCCCGCCACCACCCGATTGAGCTCGTGCTCCTGGAACAGGCCGCTGGCGGCCGGGCCTGACGTGGAGACCGGGCCTGAGGTGGAGAATAGTGCCGAGAAGTCATAGCGTTCGACCGCGGCGTCGATCCGCCGCGGCGGCGCCAGATAGCCCTGCTTGACCATCAGGCGCAGCGGCTGCTCGAAGACACAGTCGCGAAAGAAGCAATTCTCATCGCCACGCACCATGCCGTGATGATGGCGATGGTAGATGAAGCCCTCGCCCAGGCGATGGGGTGTGGCCGTCAGGCCCAGCACCTTGAGGCGCGGGTTGCGCTGGCGCAGCACGTCGATGACCTGCCGATAGCTCGATTTCTCGTCCATCGAGACGCGATGACACTCGTCGATCACCAGCAGCGTGAAGGAGCCATCCGCAAAGTCGTGAAGGCTGCGCACCACCGACTGCACCGAACCGAACACCACCTGACGCCCCGACTCCTTGCGGCCCAGCCCGGCGCTGTAGATATCCGCCTCAAGGTCATAGGCCAGGTACTTGGCATGGTTCTGTTCGACCAGTTCGCGCACGTGCGCCAGCAACAGCACCCGACCGCGGGCGAGCCGCGCCAGCTCGGCGATCACCAGCGACTTGCCGCTGCCGGTGGGCAGTACCACCACCGCCGGCTCACTGCTGCCGCGAAAGTATTCGACCACCCGCGTTACCGCCTCCCGCTGGTAGGGGCGCAAGGTGGGGCGGGGCGCAGTCGACGCATGGGCAGGCAAGGAAGGCGACCCTGAGGTCGCCTTCCGATCATACTGCGGCTCTGGCACAGGTACAGTTATAGGTAGCGCCGGTCCCGACATCGGCTCAGCCCAGCCAGACGCGCGCGTTGCGAAACAGCCGCGCCCAGGCGCCGTCGCGCGTCCATTCGGCGGGCCGCCAGGAGTTGGTGACCGCCCGCACTACCCGTTCCGGGTGCGGCATCATGACCGTGACGCGCCCATCCGGCGTGGTCAGGCCGGTGATGCCGGAGGGCGAGCCGTTGGGGTTGGCCGGGTAGCGGGTGGTCACCTGGCCGTAATGGTCGACGAAGCGCAACGCGATCTGACCGCTGCCCTGCATCCGGCGCAGGTGAGCGCTGTCACTGAACTCGGCGCGCCCTTCGCCGTGTGCCACAGCGATCGGCAGGCGCGAGCCCTCCATGCCGGCGAGCAGGACCGACGGGGTCTTTTCCACCTGCACCATCGCGACGCGTGCCTCGAACTGCTCGGATTCGTTGCGCACAAAGCGCGGCCAGGCCTCGGCGCCGGGAATCAGCTCGCGCAGCTGGGCGAGCATCTGGCAGCCGTTGCACACGCCGAGCGAAAAGCTGTCGTCGCGCTGGAAGAAGTCGGCGAACTGCTCGCGGGCGCGGGCATTGAACAGCACCGACTTGGCCCAGCCGCCCCCGGCACCCAGTACATCGCCGTAGGAGAAACCACCACAGGCGACCAGCCCCTTGAACCGTGCGAGATCCACGCGTCCGGCGAGGATATCGCTCATGTGCACGTCGACGGCCTCGAAGCCGGCATGATCGAAAGCCCAGGCCATTTCCAGATGGCCGTTGACGCCCTGCTCGCGCAACACCGCCACCGCCGGGCGGGTCGAATTGACGAACGGCGCGCTGATGTCGTCGTCGACCTCGAAGCTCGGGCTCGCCGAGAGGCCCGGGTCGCGATCGTCGAGCAGCGCGTCGAATTCGCTCTTGGCGCAGTCAGGATTGTCGCGCAGCGCCTGCAAGCGATAGCTGGTCTCGGACCAGGTGCGTTGGGTGAGCAGTCGCGTGGTCTCGAGCAGCGGCTCCTCGAAGAGCGTCACCCGCACCTGGTCATCAAAGCGCGGACGCGCGATGACCCCGCAGGTCTCGATGCCCGCAGCAGCGAACTGCGCGAATACCGCCTCGGTGTGCTTGCGATTGACTTGGATCACCGCGCCGAGTTCTTCGGCGAACAGCGCATCCACCGCCTCGACCGGCTCGTCGACCAGCCAGTCGAGCTTGATCTCGAGACCCGAGTGGGCGGCGAAGGCCATCTCCAGCAGGGTGACCAGCAGGCCACCGTCGCTGCGATCGTGATAGGCCAGCAACTTGCCCTCGGCATTGAGGCCCTGGATGACCGCGAAGAAGGCCTTGAGATCCTCGGGATCGTCGAGGTCCGGGCAGTCGTCGCCGATCTGGCCGTAGACCTGTGCCAGCGCCGAGCCGCCCAGCCGGTTACGGCCGCCGCCGAGGTCGATCAGGATCAGGTCGGATTCGTCCTGTTCCAGGTTGATCTGCGGGGTCAGAGTGCGCATGGCGTCGACCACCGGCGCGAAGCCCGTGACCGTCAACGACAGCGGCGAGGTCACGCTCTTTTCCTCGCTCGTCTCGCCATCGCCGTCTTGCCAGGCGGTACGCATCGACATCGAGTCCTTGCCGACCGGAATGGCGATACCGAGCGCCGGGCAGAGCTCCATGCCCACCGCATGGACGGCGTCGTACAAGGCCTGGTTCTCGCCGGGGTGGTTGGCTGCACTCATCCAGTTGGCGGAGAGCTTGATGTCTTCGATCTTTTCGATGGGGGCGGCGGCGAGATTGGTGATCGCCTCCGCCACCGCCAGGCGGGCACTGGCCGCGGGGTCGATCAGCGCCACCGGTGGCCGCTCGCCCAGGGCCATGGCTTCGCCGGCGTGGGTATCGAAGCTGGCCGTGGTCACGGCGACATCCGCCACCGGCACCTGCCAGGGGCCGACCATCTGGTCGCGGGCCACCTGTCCGGTGATGGAACGATCGCCGATGGTGATCAGGAAACTCTTGGACGCCACGGCGGGCAGGCGCAACACGCGGTCCATGGCCTCGCGCAGGTCGAGATTATCGAGCATCACCCCCGGCATGTCGTGGGGCTGGCGCTCAAACTCGCGCTGCATTTTTGGCGGCTTGCCGAACAGCACGCTCATCGGCAGATCCACCGGCGGGGTGGCGTCCTGGGCGGCGAAGTGACCGTCGCGGACTTCCAGGTGGTGCGCCTGGGTCGCCTCGCCGACCACCGCGTAAGGGCAGCGCTCGCGCTGGCAGAGCGCCTCGAAGGTCTCGAGATCCGCTGGGGCCACCGCCAGCACGTAGCGCTCCTGCGCCTCATTGCACCAGATTTCCAGCGGGCTCATGCCCGGCTCAGCGTTGGGCACGGCGCGCAGCTCGAAAAGCCCGCCGCAGCCGCCATCCTTGACCAGTTCCGGCAGAGCGTTGGAGAGCCCGCCGGCGCCGACGTCGTGAATGAAGCGGATCGGATTGGCCTCGCCCATCGCCCAGCAGCGGTCGATCACTTCCTGGGCGCGCCGCTCCATCTCGGGGTTGTCGCGCTGCACCGAGGCGAAATCCAGATCTGCGCTCGACACGCCGGAGGCCATCGACGACGCCGCGCCACCGCCCAGGCCGATCAGCATCGCCGGCCCACCCATCACGATCAGCTTGCCGCCGACCGGGATCTCGCCCTTCTGCACGTGGCCGTCGCGAATATTGCCGTAGCCGCCGGCGAGCATGATCGGCTTGTGGTAGCCGCGCCGCTCGATGCCCTCGGCGCCCAGCGAATCCTGTTCATAGGTGCGAAACACGCCGGCGAGATTGGGGCGCCCGAACTCATTGTTGAACGCGGCACCGCCGATGGGGCCTTCGAGCATGATGTCCAGGGCGCTGGTGATGCGCTCGGGCTTGCCGTAATCGAAGGCTTCCCAGGGCTGCACGAACTCGGGAATACGCAGGTTGGAGACGGTGAAGCCGGTCAGGCCGGCCTTGGGCTTGCCGCCGATCCCGGTGGCCCCTTCGTCGCGGATCTCGCCGCCGGCGCCGGTGGCCGCCCCTGGGTGGGGCGCGATGGCCGTGGGGTGATTGTGGGTTTCCACCTTCATCAGGATATGAATGGGCTCCTGATGGGTGCCGTAGACGGCCTCTTCGCCCGCCTGACCGGTGAGCGGCGCGGCGAAGAAGCGGCCAGCCTCGCTTCCGCGAATCACCGCCGCGTTGTCGCTATAGGCGGAGAGGATATTCTCCGGCGAGACCTCATGGGTATTCTTGATCATCCCGAACAGCGAGTGGCTCTGGGGCTCGCCGTCGATGACCCAGTCGGCATTGAAGATCTTATGGCGGCAGTGCTCGGAGTTCGCCTGGGCGAACATCATCAGTTCGACATCGGTCGGATTGCGATTAAGCCCGCGGAAGGCCTCGAGCAGGTAGTCGATCTCGTCGTCGGCCAGCGCCAGCCCCAGGTTGAGATTGGCGGCTTCCAGCGCCGCGCGGCCGCCCTCGAGGATGTCGACCCGACCCAACGGCGCCGGCTCGTGATGGGCAAACAGCGTCGCGGCATCCGAGGCATCGGTCAGTACGGTCTCGGTCATGCGGTCGTGAAGGCTGGCGACGATGGCCTCGAAGGCGGCCTCTGAGAGCATGCCCTTGAGCCTGACGCGATAGGCGATGCCCCGCTCGATGCGCCGCACGCCTTCCAGGCCGCAATTATGGGCGATATCGGTGGCCTTGGAGGACCAGGGCGACTGGGTGCCGATACGCGGCACGACAAGAAACAGCTGCCCCTCGGCGCGGCCACCGGCGTCACGGTCCTCGTGCTTGCCGCCCCCTCTCGTTACCTCTCCCGTCACGCCATCGCCCAGCAACTGCTGAAGCACGCTCAGCGCCTCGTCCGATGGCTCGCCAGCGTAGTCGACGAAGTGCACGTAATCGGCGTGAAGGGACTCGACGTCGGCAACGGTATCTTGCAGGGCGGCCAGCAGCTTGGCATGACGGAAAGCAGATAGGGCGGGCGCGCCTCGCAGTTCGAGCATATCCAGGAGCCTCTGAAGCAATAGAAGTCGGTGGCCGCGGGCTGCGGCATTGAGCGCCTATGATACGGGAAAGGTCGGAGTGCGAGAAATTTCAGCGATGACAACCTTTGTTTCGCTGGTTAAGGTGGAAGCCCTCATCGTTGACCAGCCACCGCATGACCGTACCCCTGTTCGATCACCTCCCCGGTTCCTGGCGCGGGGCAGCGCTGCTGGGAAGCGCCATACTGCTCACCCTGTGGCCGGGGGACTCGGGCGCGCCTCGCGATTCGCACCTGCAGGCCGTGCTGGCGCGCGACTTTATCAGCGTGCATACCCGCAATACCCCCACCACATATTACGAGGGCCGCCGTGGCCCGACCGGTTTCGAATACGAGCTGATGAAGCGCTTCGCCGATTCGCTGGGTGTCAGCCTGACGCTGGAGGCCGATCACAACATCGAAAGCGTCCTGCACGCCGTACGGGAAGAAGGCGATCTGGGGGCAGCCGCCCTGCCGTTGGACCCGACGATGGAAGGCCTGCTGTTCAGTCGGCCGATTCTCGAATTGACCCCTCTGCTGGTCTATCGCCGCGACCTGCCACCGCCAACCACCCTCGAGGATCTGGAGGGGCTGGAGATCGGCACCCTGAGCGGGTCCGGCACCGATCGCGTGCTGCGCGAACTCCAGTCCGAACATCCCTTCTTGAGCTGGAAGGAGTCGGATGACATCGAAGTCGCCGACCTGCTCGCCCGAATCGAGCGAGGTCATCTGGACGCGGCAGTGGTCTTCGAACACCAGTTTCGCCTCAACCGGCTGTTTTTCCCCGAGGTCGAGGACGGTTTCACCCTGGGCAAGCCCCTGTCGATGGCCTGGGCCTTTCCTGCAGGTCGGGGTCTTGGTCTGCTTGAGGCCGCCAACCGCTTTCTCGACGGGCTACACCGGGACGGCCGACTCGACGAACTGGTGGCCAGCTATTTCGGACACGACGATTATCTCGAGTACGTGGGCGCGCGCACCTTCATTGCGCAAGCTCTGGAGCGCCTGCCGACCTATACCGAGCTTTTCCGCGCCGCCGCCCGCGACACTGGCTTCGACTGGAAGCTGCTGGCCGCAGTGGGCTATCAGGAGTCGCATTGGCAGCCCGAGGCGACATCGCCCACCGGGGTGCGGGGCCTGATGATGCTGACACTGCCGACCGCCGGCGAAATGGAGGTCGATAACCGCCTCGACCCGGCGCAGAGCATCGACGGTGGCGCCCGCTACCTGCGCGAGATGGAACAGCGCCTTCCCGAATCGATCACCGGGAACGACCGGCTATTCATGGCCATGGCCGCCTACAACGTCGGGCTTGGCCATCTCTACGATGCCCGCCGGATCGCCGAGATGCAGGGCGGCGACCCAGACCGCTGGGAAGATGTCCGGGAAGCGCTGCCACTGCTGCAGGAGCAGGAGTGGCATAGCCAGACCCGCCACGGGTATGCGCGTGGCGGCGAGCCGGTGATCTATGTACGCAACATTCGCCGCTACTACGAGATCCTCGATTACCTGGACCGCAGTCAACAGCGTTACCCCCTGCTTAACGCTCAACTATTCGACGAGGAAGACGGCGATGTCTTCCGGCTCGTTCCCCCGCTTCCGTAAGGTTTCAAGCATGCCTCGCCAGCCATCACCGCCGGGCCGTCAGGCTGTTCCCGGCGGGCCGCGCCGAGCGGCGAAGAAGTCGCGCATCAACCGAGCTGCCCGGGTGGCCAGCACGCCGCCCAGCACCTCGACTCGGTGGTGATGCCAGGGCTGGGCGAAGAGATTGGCCTTCGATTCCACCATGCCGCTGCGAGGCTCGGCGGCGCCATAGACCATACGTGACAGGCGGGCCTGGATGATCGCTCCGGTGCACATCAGGCAGGGTTCCAGGGTCACGTACAGGGTGCAACCATCCAGTCGATAGTTGCCCAGGCGCTCACCAGCATCGCGCAGTGCCCGAATCTCGGCATGGGCGCTGGGATCATGCCGTGCCACCGGGGCATTGAAGCCTCGCCCCACGATCTCTCCCGCCGCATCCACCACCACCGCGCCCACCGGCACTTCGCCGGCGTCAAACCCTTGGTGGGCCTGATCCAGCGCCCGATGCATGTAGAATTCGTCACTGCGCATCGCCGAGGACTCCGGTAGACTGCGGTAAAACGATCGTATGACATTGCCGGCAAGCCGCCTTGTCGGCCTACGGAGGAAAGCGAGAATGTCTGACGCCCTGAACGACCTGGTGGCTCTGCTGGGCCTGGAGGCGCTGGAGGAAAACCTCTTTCGCGGACACAGCCAGGACCTCGGCCTTCCCCAACTGTTCGGTGGCCAGGTACTGGGCCAGGCCTTGTCAGCGGCTTGCCAGACCGTCGACCCCGCTCGCGCTGTGCATTCGATGCATGGCTATTTCCTGCGTCCGGGTGACCCTCATCGCCCGGTAGTCTATCAGGTCGATGCCGTACGTGACGGCGGCAGCTTCAGCACTCGGCGTGTCACCGCCATCCAGAAGGGCCGGCCCATCTTCTTCTGCAGTGCGTCCTTCCATGGCCACGAAGCGAGTTTCGACCATCAGCCCACCATGCCGGACGTACCGATGCCGGAAACCTTGAATGCCCCCGAGGCACGCATGGAACGCTTCCCCGGCCACCCCATCGAGTTCCTGCACTTGGGCGATACAAGCGAAACCGGCCAGCCGGCGCGCAAGCGGCTGTGGTTTCGCCTGGCCGGCGAACTGTCCGACGATCCGGTGTTGAACCGCTGCTTGCTGGCCTACAGCTCGGACTTCAATCTGCTGACCAGTGCGCTGGTACCTCACGGCATCACCTACGGCGATCCGAGACTGCAGATCGCCAGCCTCGACCACGCGCTATGGTTTCACCGCGACGTCAAGGTCAACGACTGGCTGCTCTATGACATGGACAGCCCCTGGGCCGGTGGGAGCCGCGGTTTCGCGCGCGGCAGCATCTTCGACCGCCATGGCCGGCTGGTCGCCTCCGCGGCGCAGGAAGGCCTCACCCGGCTGCGCACCTGACGCTTGGCATCGCGCCACCACCGGCGATATCATGCGATCGCTGCCGCAATAGCTCAGTTGGTAGAGCAACGCATTCGTAATGCGTAGGTCGGAGGTTCGACTCCTCTTTGCGGCACCATAAACGCCAAGGAAAACGGCTACTTAGCGAATTTTCGCGGTGGCCGTTTTACGTTTCTTGGCTTCTAGGTAGCAAATAGGTAGCAGCCAGCAGAATTAGGCCGAGCCAGGTAGCAGGCTGCAATCAGTCGGCAGTCGGACATGTCCTGCTCGCGTCGCCCTCTTTTCTGCCGGGCTTCAGCGGCTCATCTTTATTCGCGGACCACTACAAGCTGCGCTGCCTAGGTGCAGAGTGCGGCTGTGCATGATAGTGCTGGCGCCTTCACGCACCATCGTCACGCGGTCAAGTGCGTACCTATCGTGCGAACCAGTGCGAACCTCGAAAGGCGCCCAGCGTGGGGCGCCCTTTGATTGCCGTTGACTGTTTTTCAAGCGTCCCTCATTTAAGTGCTCTCAGATACCTCTCGCGCTACACACCCCGTAATGGCTGGATCAGTCCCTCCGAAAGACACCTGACACGCCAGCCACGGGCAAGGCGATGAGGATCGAGACTGTCACCGCCCCGCTATGTCGGCCAACGCACAGAAGTCGTCTACCTGGCGACATATCATCAAATCAATGCCTGACGCACAGCGATCAGCCAGATATCACCTCGCACAGGACAAAAGGATAGTGTATGAACAATATTGTGTGGATCATCGGCGCGATCGTGATTGTCATCGTGGTGCTGTCCGTTCTCGGGCTGCGTTAATTAAAACCCATTGGATGCCGTGGCGAACAATAAGTCTCGATCCACTATACGGAGCGATTGGAGGATACCGGCATTGAGCCCCCTGTCGGAAGCGTGGGCGATTCGTACGACAAAGCGTTGGCCGAGACGGTAATTGGGTTGTCCACGGCCGACGTGATCCGCCGACGCGGGCCATGGCCAAGCCTAGAAGCCGTTGAGTTCGTCGCCCTGGAAAGGGTCAACTGGGTCACAACTAACAGCGAATCCTAAAGTCAATCGGCAACATGCTACTCGCAGAGCGAGAAGCGCTTTATAGCGCTGTATTATGAGCAACGGGTCAGTCTAAAAAGTTAGCCTGTCAAACCAAAGGAACACCGAGAATACCAGCACGGCTCAAGCATCATGTTTGGCCAGATAGTGGGCGCCCGTTCTAGGGCGCTTGCCACACTGGCATGTCATTATTTGTCAATATGCCGAGACTCTGTCGGGTTCCTACATGGCGTGATGGGAAGCGGACAATGTATGCGCGCGTAATTGGTCGGAAAATCATCGGCTTTACAGACAAGCGAAGGCGCCCAGCATGGACGCCATTGCATTGATCCCGTCGATGACCTAGCGCACCCGCTGGGGCGGCGGTAGGCTCGGGGCACGGGCCGAAGAGCGAGATACTCTCGAAAAAACGGCCTACGAAGAGGAAGTGGCGCTACGTTCCCTGTAGCGCAGAGCGCAACGTCCTTGTTTAGGCATATCCTTTGCCACGCTCGAGCCGAGGATGAACCTTGCGGCGCGCACTCACTGTGCGCTGGCGTACACAGCGTTGCAAAATCGCCAGAAATGCAGGCTGCGGCAGGGCGCTCAAGACCCTTCGGCTTGTGCATGTAAAGATTGATTGTTTTTCAAAAGCCCCTTTTTAAGGGTCAAGAAATCATCAGACTGGCAGCGGGCCAGCTCTTTCTATAGCCTGACGTAGGAACTCGGCACGGTTGCGGTGGCCATGACGTTGGCTCCTCTCCGGTATCGTGGGACAAGTCCACCTCAAGCGGCCCAGGTTTAGAGACGGGGATTTATCCAGCGTTTCCCTAATGTACATAGACATTGCGTGTTCCCGCGCTAAAGTAAATAAAGTGTGCTTCGTTTATTGGGCTGTTTAGGCGCTCCTACCTCGGGCGAGGAGCTTGCCCGCTATTAAGGAGCGTTGTCAGTCATGGACCCACAATCTGATCCTCGTCAGAATGACATGCTGGCAGCCCTGCCGCTGGATGAATACCAGCGCCTGGCCCCCCTTCTCGAGCCGGTCGAGTTGAAGCTTGGGGATTCGCTAGCTGAGTCGGGAGAGTTGATGCGCTATGTCTATTTTCCGACGGATTCCATCGTATCGCTGCTGTGCGTCATGGACGATGGTGATTCGACGGAAATCGCCGTCGTCGGTGCCGAGGGTGTCGTCGGCATCTCGCTGTTCATGGGCGGCGAAACCACACCGAGCCGTGCCATTGTGCAAAGTGCCGGCAGCGCCTATCGCCTCAAGGGGCCGCTTCTGAAGTCCGAGTTCTATCGTGCGGGCCCCCTGCAGGACCTGCTGCTGCGTTACACTCAGGCACTGATCACCCAGATGGCGCAGACCGCGGTTTGCAACCGGCATCACAGCCTGGATCAACAGCTTTGTCGCTGGCTGTTGCTGAGCCTGGATCGCTTGCCGACCAACGAGCTACTCATGACCCAGGAGCTGATCGCCAACATGCTTGGCGTGCGTCGAGAGGGCGTCACCTCGTCGGCCGGCAAGCTGCAGAGCGCCGGCCTGATTTCCTACCATCGCGGGCGAATCACTGTTCTGGACAGACCCGGCCTGGAAGAGCGGGTCTGTGAGTGTTACGAGGTCGTCAAGAAGGAGTACGACCGCTTGATGACCTATCGTCGCCCCCCCCGGGACAGAGGGATCGGATAGCTCTGCCCTCAGGTCATCATCGAAGCAGGCGCACCCTGACATCGGCTGGCGCGCCCTGGATATGGGCTACAGCTTCTGAGGAAGGCGTTCGGATAACGAGGCCCCGCGCGCCCAGTGAGAGTAGGTTGGTTCAATTGCGCGCGTACTTGGGCGAGTTACTCAGCGCTTCCCTAGCTGGGGCGGGCTGCCCAGGTCGATGGCCGGCAGTGCCTTCAGATCGCAGGCGCCCTTTTCTAGTCGGGAAAAACATCATCGCCGGTAAGTCTCCTGGGCGGCCTTGCTGGGATGGGCCTTGTTATGTCGCCTTATGGTGTCGCACCTCTCAGCATCGCGTTGTCGCCTGGCTGCCTGCATTGCGACGGGAACCAGCGTCAGCTGCTCATGCCACGAGGAAGGATTCAACCACTGCATAACTGTGTTGATCCAGATACCTGGTACAAGATCTTCCTTCAGATACTTGAACACCTGCCAGCCGAAGCTGGCCACGCCCGGCGTTGTTGCGATAATCAGCGCCCCTATCTCTACACCAGTCACTTGCTTGCCCTTTATTGCAGTGGCTTTACCACCATCAGGCGACGCCTAATAAAGGTAAAACTGTCTCGCGAAAGGTCTTTCTGGCAGAAGGGCTGATAGCCTCAAAAGTATCATGTTCGCTGACGCACAGAGGTGTCCCCATCGGTCGAGTAACATGACGTTCAAAGTGTGGTGTAGGAACAGCCTATTAATGGGAGTCGCACCATACGTCAGGAGAGTTGATGATAAATCTTATGGATCCCAATACGTATATGGGCGAAAGCGACAGCCAGAATAACAGTCTGGCAGGCCTTAAAGAATTTGGGTCAAAACTAGGCGCCTTGTATACGGGTAGGAGCAACAGTCAGAATGACCGATTGGCAGACTTGAACGAATTCGGATCAAACCCTGGCGCCTTGAATGCCAAGATCTATATACCGGAGGATTTGCCCGCCGATGCTCCGCTCGTCGTCGTACTGCATGGTAGCGATCAAACAGCAGCTGAGTATGACGTGGGTGCCGGCTGGTCTGATATTGCCGACTTATACCGCGTTGCCTTGCTTTTCCCCGAGCAGCAGCGCGTGAACAATTTGACGCTCGGTTTCAATTGGTTCGAGCCCGACGACGGCTATCGCGGCGCTGGCGAGCCACTCTCCATTCTGAATATGGTTGAACAAGTGGTCAGCGATCATGGCATCGACCGCCAGCGTGTCTTCATCACAGGGTTGTCAGCTGGCGGTGCCATGACGTCGGTCATGCTTGCTACCTACCCGGAAATCTTTGCTGGCGGCGCCATCATCGCCGGTTTGCCGTACGGCAGTGCCGATACACTTCCGTCGGCCCTACTCCGAATGAAGGGTCTCGGTTCCCCGACAGCGCAACAGCTTGAAACACGGCTGCGGAATGCCTCGGCGCATGAGGGGCCTTGGCCAATACTGTCGGTCTGGCATGGAAGCGGTGACCGTACGGTTGATGCCTCGAACGCCAATGCGATCCTCGAACAGTGGCGAGCGCTTCATGATCTTGAGGAAAGTCCATCTAGCACGCACACCGTTAATGGCTATCCTCGACGAGTCTGGAGTGATGCCGAGGGTCGAGAACTCATTGAAGAATACAGCATTACCGGGATGGACCACGGCACACCGCTGAAGACGCATGGTAAAGACAGTTACGGCTCGAGCGGCGACTACATGCTTGAAGTGAATATCTCTTCTACGCACCACATTGCTGACTTCTGGGGGTTAACTGCGACATGAGTCCAGCGTTGGGCTGGGTAAGTGCGGAAGCAATGTCCACCTCAACCGGAGGTTTTAGAGCCTTTTCATTCTGACTGGCCATAGCCGCAGTGCAGGATACAGCGCTCGCATTCGCTGGCGGTAAACCGATCGAGTTGGCAGCCAACCGCCAACCACAGCGTGTCAACGGTATGGGCGGCGGTCTTGCGCAGCAATGTTTTCAGCTTCGCAAAGACCTGCTCGATCGGGTTGTCATCGGGACTGTAGGGCGGCAGGTAGCGCAGCTCGGCACCCCGCGCGTCGATCGCTTCGCGCACGCCAGCGACATTATGCGCGCTCAGGTTATCCATCACGACGATGTCGCCGACGCCCAGCGTAGGGGCGAGCGCCTGTTCTACCCAGGCACGAAAGGCGCGTCCATTGATGGGCCCATCGAGCACCAGCGGCTCATCGTTATTCGCGGGTCGCTACTGGAGGCAGGGTGAGGCTTTGCGGGCTAGTCCTGGCAGTGTCATGCTCCCTCGTCACGCGGGAAAGCGCATACCTAAAATGGAAAAACCGCTCTCCACGTGCCAATCAATAAGTCAGTTAGCCTCATGCTGAGGCTCTTGCCATCCCTAACCCTGGTGCTGGGCACCGATGCCCTGGAAAATCTGACGAAGATCGACACTCGAACGCTCGCCGATGGCTGCAAAATTCTCATCCAGCCAGCGTGAGACGGTGTCACGGCCGAGATCACGCAGCTTGGTGAGAAACTTCCATTCGGTATTCATCTTCGATGAAGCGCCCAGCGGTATCAGCTCCGCCTGGTTTTCCACGACATGCACCCGAACCTGACGGTATTCATCGGCCGAGAGCTTGCCCTGGCGGATCAGCCGGTCGACGAAGTCGATCCCGCGCAGCTCCTTAAGCAGGCTACTGTTAAAGCTAATCTCGCTCATCCTGTTCTGTATGTCCTGGGGGGTCTTCGGCGCGCCCTTGCGTTCGATCGGATTGATCTGAATCACCACGATATCGTTGGTACCAGTCTCGCCGTGAAAGGGGAACAGCGCCGGATTACCCATGTAGCCGCCATCCCAATATGGCACGCCGTCGATCTCGACTGCCTTATAGATATGCGGAAGACAGGCCGAGGCCATCAACATGTCCAACGTTATTTCCTCGCGAGGGAAGACCTTGACATTGCCGCTCTCCACGTTGGTGGCCGAAATGTACAGTTTGAACGCAGTGCATCTACGCACCATGTCGAAATCGATGCTCTTTTCCACCAGATCGCGCAACGGATTGATATTCATGGGATTAAGCTGATAAGGTGACGCCACCCGGGAGAGCGCATCCATGGCGTGATACATGGGATTGTTCTCCAGCCCCCAGCGACCCGTCAGAACGTCGTAAGGCGTGCGTTTCAGCGGGCTGTTCTTCGCGCCCTCGCCCATGCGTCGCCAAAAGTGTTCAAGAGCAGCACGACCGCCCTCAGGACCGTCGCGGGTGAAGCCGTCGGCCAGCGCCACCGCGTTCATCGCCCCCGCCGACGTGCCCGAGATCCCGGCGATCTGCAACCGCCCGTCCTCGAGAATCCGATCCAGAACCCCCCAGGTGAAAGCGCCATGCGCACCTCCGCCCTGAAGGGCGAGGTTAATGAGTTTGGGTTTCTGCGCCATGTGCGGACCTATCGGGTGGTGGATGAACGGTGCATCGAGGCCGACAAGAAGGTCATGGAAATGGCCAGACGCGTGAGCTGCCCGCAGCGTAAAGACAAGACAGGAAGATTGTCTGTTTGGTGGCGTACATAGACGCCCGACGCTGGAGAAAAAGGGAGGCTTAGGAAGTCAGCACACAATGGGATCCTGGACATCATCAGCGCCTCGATCGACTGAGGGTACCCTTGCGGCTAGAACGCGTGAGCGTGAGCCAAAAACGTCAGGGTTTTGTTGATTACCTCTACGTTGCCCAGTTTTGCGCCAGTTACGATTCTAGTTCTGCTAAAGCCGTGGTGATGGCTTCGGCATACTGGCCTTCCGTCAGCCCCAGTGGCTAAGCACGTTTGGATTGGGGGTTTCATTTGTTGCGGCGCGTAGCTCTTTGGCAGTTTTTTCCTCAAAGCAATGCTTGGCATACGCCTTCGCCTGGGGTCGCTCAGCTGATCGATGAGTTGCATGTTGGTTCCTCATTTTCCGTCCGCCCCAGCTCACCTACGGGCGATAGCGGAACTCGCCCTGCTCGGATTTGCTCGGCTTACGGTGCAAGGATGCTTTCGGCTCGCCTCGAGCAGTCGCCGGGATCAGCGCCACCGCGTATAACGCCAGGCCCACGGAAGCAAGGATGATTCGCGTGCTGGGAGAACCCTGAGCGGTGATAGCCAAGAGCAAGGCTATTGATCCAAGAACTAGGGCAAAGATGGCTTTCACTATTGCTTCCTCATCGGGGTCGATTAGGTGTTGTGTCTGCATATGGTTGAAGAGAATTAGGCGACGCCACTTCTCCCAGACCTCTCGTTCGGCCCTCTGCTCGTCAATACCCTTCACGGCACTCTAGACACGGTTCCAATCTCCGTTCCTCGCCATGAGTAAAGATAGGTGATGGGCCATGATGTCGGCATCTGTCAGGCCGAGGGGCAGAGGTACTCGGCACGCACAGCGCCTGGTGGCGCTCCCCGAAGCCAAGGTCAATGTCGAAGCACGAGCCGAAGAACGAGATACTGTCGAACAAGCGGCCTGCGAAGAGAAGGTGGCGCTACGTTCCCTGCAGCGCATAGGGCAACGTCCTGTTTCGGCATATCCATTGCCACACTCGGGCTGAGGATGAACCTTATGGCACGTACTCACTGTGCGCTGGCGAACGCAGCGTTACGGGATCCTCAGTAGTGCAGACGGGGCTGGGTGATCAACGCCCTCCGGCAGGAGCATGTCAAAGATTGCTTTGAACCGTGCCGGGATCCCCGAGACCCTCCAAAGACCGCCACTTACGGGTCATACCGGGTGGCGGTTTTGCGTTGTCTATATTTTTGTCCGCCACACACCGATGACGAATCAAGCGCTTACCGCGTCGCCGAGGTTATTAAAGTAATAAGACATATTGTATGCAACATACACCAAAGGTCTATCATTACAGGGTGGCAGAACTCACCTAGGCTATAGATTGCATACAACAATCAGGTTTCGACCGTGAGCAAGGTCAGTCAACTCGATGCCTCGCCTGTCGTGAGAACGGCCACCGCACAGGTTCATGAGGCCATCAAGCAGGGCATTCTCGACGGGCATTACCGGCCGAACGACTACATTCGCGAGACCAGCGTGGCTCGCGAGCTCGAGGTAAGCCGCACGCCGGTTCGCGAGGCGCTTCGCGAGTTGGTATCGGAGGGCTGGCTCGAGGCCATTCCCCATCACGGCGCCCGCGTGGTGGTCTGGACCGAGCGTGATGCCCGCGAGGTATTCGAGCTGCGTTTGGTGCTGGAACCCATGGCGGCGGGCATGGCATGCCGCCACATGGAACCGTCGCGGCTCGCTCGCCTCGAGGCGCTGGCATCGCGGATGGAGATATTGGCCGAACCGATGGAGCCCACTGCGGAGGCCCGTAATGAAATCGCGTTGCTCAATCATGAGTTTCACCGCGAACTGATACGCGCCAGCAATAACCAGCGTCTTTACACCGTGCTCGACATGGTGGTCCGCACCTCGATCATCCGTCGCAACTTTGACCTCTACGACCGCCAGGCCATGCAGCGCAGCATGCGCCATCACCGCGAGATTCTTCAGGCCATCCAGGCGCAGAGCCCCGGCTGGGCCGAAAGCATCATGCACGCTCACCTGCTCTCGGCAAGAAAGCTGCATGAAAGCGTTGCCGACGCTGTACCCCGCGACCGGCAAGAGCCATTGACCTGACCCTTGACGACGCTCATCGACACTGCGAGGAAAGATAACAACAATGACCGACCTGACCTCTCTCACCGACCTTCCCCTCGAGGATCTCAAGGTCCTCGAGCTCGGCCAGCTGATCGCTGGCCCCTACTGCGGACAGGTGTTCGCCGATTTCGGGGCCAACGTCATCAAGGTCGAGCCCCCGGGCCGGGGCGATGCCATGCGCCAATGGGGCGAGGCTGACCTCGAGACTGGCGAGCCGCTGTGGTGGAACGTCATCGCCCGCAACAAGCAATCGCTGACGCTGGACCTGCGTCAACCCCGGGGCCAGGACATCCTGCGCAAGCTCGCCGAACAGGCGGACGTGATCATCGAGAACTTCCGCCCCGGCACCATGGAGCGCTGGGACCTGGGCTACGAGACGCTGTCACGCTATAACCCACGGCTGGTCATGGTGCGGGTCACCGGCTTCGGCCAGGATGGTCCCTATGCTTCCCGTGCGGGATTCGCCTCAGTCTGTGAAGCGATGGGGGGCTTGCGCTATCTCAGCGGCTATCCGGATCGCCCGCCGGTTCGCGTGGGCATCTCCATCGGCGACACCCTAGCCGGGCTACACGGCGCCATGGGTGCGCTGGTGGCCCTGCATCAGCGCGAACGCACTGGTCTTGGCCAGGTGGTCGACAGTGCCATCTTCGAATCGGTGCTGGCGATGATGGAGAGCCTGGTGCCCGAGTACGCGCGGGCCGGCAAGATCCGCGAGCGCAGCGGCAGCTTCCTGCCCAAGATTGCGCCGTCGAATGCCTATCCCGCCCGCGACGGACGCGACGTCATCATCGGCGCCAATCAGGATTCGGTGTTTCGACGGCTATGCACGGCCATGGGCCAGCCGACCCTGGCCGACCATCCCGATTATGCCACCCACCGCGCCCGCGGCGAGCATCAGCAGGCCATCGACGACCTGGTGGCCGCCTGGACACGCCAGCACAACGCCCAGCAGGTGGTCGATATCCTCGCCGAGGCCGGCGTGCCGGCGGGGCTGGTGTTTCGTGCTCCCGACATGCTCGACGACCCCCACTTCCAGGCCCGCGACGCGATCGTCGAGGTCCCGGACCGCCATGGCAAGCCGCTGCCGATGCAGAACGTCTTCCCACGGCTGACCGACACCCCGGGACGTGTGCGCCATGTCGGACCCGAACTGGGCGAGCACACCGAGACGATTCTCGCGGACTGGCTTGGCTTGGCTCCCGACACCCTCGACGCCTTGCGCGCCGATCACGTGATCTGAGCGGAGCGTCCTCATGGATCCAGTCATTGTCGTCGTTCTGCTGATCGGGCTGATTGCCTTCGGCGTCCCGATCTTTCTGGCCCTCGGGCTGTCGGGACTGCTCGGCCTGTACATGGCGCGCGGGTCGCTGGCGTTTTTCTTCGCGCCATCGTCGCTGTTCGGCCAGCTCAATGCCTTCGAACTGATTGCCCTGCCACTGTTCATCCTGATGGGTAACTTCCTGGGCGCCACCCCGGTGGGCTCGAGTCTCTTCACTGCCGCGGTGCGCTGGCTCAACTGGCTGCGCGGCAGCCTGGCCATCTCGTCGGTAGGCGCCTCGGCGATGTTCGGTGCGGTCTCCGGTGTCAGCCTGGCGGGGGTGGCGGCGGTCGGCTCGATCGCCGTCCCGCAGATGCTCGAGCGTGGCTACAGCCGTTCGCTGGCAGCAGGCTCGGTCGTCACGGCCGGCGCCCTGGCGATGCTGATTCCGCCCAGCGTGCCGTTCATCATCTATGGCGCCGTCTCCAACGTCTCGGTCGCCGATCTGTTCATCGGCGGCATCGTGCCGGGTATCGTCCTGGCGCTGGCACTCTCGGTTTACATCTATATCCGGGTGTCGCTGCGTCCCGAAGAGGCACCGGCCAGCAACGAGCAGTTCACCTGGAAGCAGCGCTGGGCGAGCCTGGCCGGCATCTGGCATGCCGCGCTGCTGGTGGTGGCCGTGCTCGGCTCGATCTATTCCGGAGTGGCAACGCCCAGCGAGGCCGCCGGCATCGGCGCCCTGGGCGCCTTCTTGATCGCCACACTGATCTTTCGCAGCCTCAGCTGGCGCAAGTTTCTCGAGATCCTCGGCTCCACCGCACGGATCAGCGGCGCCATCCTGCTGATCATCGGCTGCGCCAAGATCTTCGGCGACTATCTCAACATGGTCCGCGTTCCCCAGCTGCTCACCGAGGCGCTGACCGCCAGCGGCCTGCCCGCCTGGGCCATCCTGCTGGCGGTCATGCTGCTGCTGATCCTGCTGGGGATGATCGTCGATGCGGTGTCGCTGATCGTGGTGACCACGCCAGTGCTGCTGCCGCTGATCGAAGCGCTGGGCTACGACCCGTTGTGGTTCGGCATCATCATGGTGCTGAATCTGGAGATCGCCGTGGTAACGCCACCGGTGGGGCTCAACCTCTATGCGTTGCGCGGAGTGTGCCCCGAACTTTCGGTCGAAGAGATCATCCAAAGCGCCCTGCCCTTCGTCGCGGTCCAATTCCTCGTGCTGATGCTGTTCGTGTTCTTCCCCGGCATCAGCCTGTGGTTACCGGGGCTCATGTAGCGCCGGTGTAGCGTGGCCCGTGGCCGGACGCGCGGGTCGCAATGGAAGTAAAAATAATTGTGCAAGCACAACAACAAACCGGAGACACACCATGACCCTAACTCGTCGCCAAGTGCTCAAATACGGTACCTTCGCCACCGCGGGGGCCACCCTATTCGGCGGGCAGAGCCTGTTCTCGCCTCGGGCGATGGCCGCCACCACCATGACCGGCGTGACCTATCTGCCGCCGTCCTACAAGGCCTTGACCTACGGCTCCAACCGTTTCGTCGAACTCCTCAAGGAAAATGGCGGAGACGTCCTCAATGTCGAGTTCTATGATTCCGGTCAGCTGCTCAAGGCCGACGAACAGCTGCCGGCGCTGCGCTCTCGCAGCATCGACTTCATGTTCCACACCACCTCCTACATCACCCGTTCGGTCCCGATTCTCGGCATCACCGGCCTGCCCGGCGTGGTCGACGAACTCTATCGCCACCCTGAGCGTCTGGCGCAGGGGAGCCCGCTGCTGGAACTGATCAACGAGGTGCTGGCCGAGGAAAACCTCTACATGCTCACCGCCGGCGGCGGCGTACTCGAGCCCGAATACATCTGGAGTACCGAGGCCAGTCCGATCCGCAGCCTTGATGAAGTCCGCGGCAAGAAGATCCGCATCGTCGGCTTCGAGGCCACCCAGGCCCTCGAGGACTACGACATCGGCGCCACCCGCATCCCTTCGTCCGAGACCTACATGGCGCTGCAGCGCGGCACCGTGGATGCCGGCGTGTTCAACATCTCCACGGTGATCGGGCGTAGCCTTCAGGAGCAACTGCAGGTCTGCTACAAGCTGCCGATGACCGCCTTCACCGTGGCACCCTTCATGCTGCGCGACACCTGGGACAACCTGGACGACGAGGTGCGGGGCGTGCTCGAGAACGCCGCCGGCTGGTACGACGAGAACTTCATCGACCACTGCAACAACGACATCTACCCCAACGAGTACTGGCCGCAGATCGAGGAAGAAGGCATCGAGGTCGTCGAACCCTCCGACGAGGATATCGAGACCTTCAACAACGGCGCCGAAGCGGTCTGGAACCACTGGAAGGGAGAAGTCGGGGAAGACGTCGGTATTCGCGCCATCGCCCTGGCACTGGGCGAGGCCTGAGGAGAACCCCATGACCTCGATTGTCATGCGCAGCTGGGACGGCCTGCTGGCCGTCCTGCGCTGGACCTCGATGGCCGTGCTGATGTTCATGATGGTGTCCATCGGTTACGACGCCATCATGCGCTACGCCTTTGCCGCTCCCACCAGCTGGAGCCTGGAGATCAACTCCTTCCTGCTGGTGTACCTGGCCGTGGTAGGGGCGGCCGAGGCACAGCGCGCCGATGCTCATATTCGGATCACCTACTTCAAGGACAAGCTGCCGGTAACGGTACGCGCCACGATCAACCTGCTTACCGGGCTGCTGGGCGCGGTGTTCTGCTTCGTGCTGGTCTGGCGCGGCGGGATCATGGCCATGCAGGCATTTGAGTTCGGTGAGCGCGTTTCCAGCTCGCTGGGCACGCCGATGGTCTACCCCTATGGGCTGCTGCCGGTGGGGTTTGCCGCACTGGGGCTGCAATTCCTGATCGACGCCGTGGCTGCCGGCCACCGCCTGATTCATCCCGGCGCCCACGCCGACGAGGAGACCTCCGCCAATGGCTGACACCTTGAGCCACCAGCTGATCGCCACTCACCGGATCAGCGGCGACATGACCCCGGGCAGCGAGATCGCCCTGACCATCCAGCAAGCCCTGCTGCAGGACATCCTCGGCACGCTGGTGATGCTCGAACTCGATGCCATGGGGCTCGACCGCGTGCACACCTCGCCGAGCGTGCAATACATCGACCACACCCTGATCCAGCAGGACAACATCAACGCCGATGCCCACCTGTTCTTGAAGAGCGCCTGTGAGCGGCTGGGCGTCTGGTACAGCGGCCCCGGCAACGGCATCAGCCATCCGGTACACATGGAGCGCTTCGGCATCCCCGGCCAGAGCATGGTCGGCTGCGACAGCCACACCACCGCGGCCGGCGCCCTGGGCATGCTGGCCATCGGCGCCGGCGGCATCGAGGTCGCCATGGCCATGGCCGGCCAGCCGCTCTACCTGACCATGCCCGAGATCGTCGGTGTCCGCCTGGAAGGCGAGCTGCCCGACTGGGTCAGCGCCAAGGATATCGTCCTCGAACTGCTGCGCCGCCACGGCGTGGCCGGGGCCAAGAACTGCATCCTCGAGTACTACGGTCCCGGTCTGGCCGGACTCGACGCCATGGACCGCCATGTGCTGGCCAACATGGGCACCGAGATGGGCGCCACCACCAGCGTCTTTCCCAGCGACGAAGTGACGCGCGACTTCCTGCGCTCGCGTGGCCGTGAGGCCGACTGGCGGGCGCTTGCCGCCGAACCCGGCTGCCGCTACGACCGCGACGAGGTGATCGATTTGTCGACGCTGGTGCCGCTGATCGCTCTGCCCTCCAGCCCCGACAAGGTGGTGCCGGTCAGCGAAGCCGCGGGGCAGCCCCTCCATCAGGCGTATATCGGCTCCTCCGGCAACCCGGGCTATCGCGACATCGCGGTGGTCGCCGAGATCGTCAAGGGCAAGAGCGTCGCCGGTAACGTCTCGCTGGACATCAACCCCTCGACCCGGCGCATCCTCGCCGCGCTGATCGACGAAGGCCACCTGGGCGCGCTGGTCGCGGCCGGCGCGCGGCTCCACCAGCCCGGCTGCAACGGCTGTATCGGCATGGGCCAGGCCCCCGCGGCGGGACGCAACAGCCTGCGTACCGTCCCGCGCAACTTCCCCGGTCGCTCCGGCACTCGCGAGGATAGCGTCTTCCTGTGCAGCCCGGAAACCGCGGCAGCCTCCGCGCTCGCCGGCGTGATCACCGATCCACGCACCCTCGACATGCCCTACCCGCGACCGCGCGAGCCGCAGCAGATGCAGGTCGATGACGCCTGGTTCGTGCCGCCACTGCCCGCCGAGCAGGCCCGTCAGGTCGACCTGTTGGCGACCGACAACACCCCGCCGCTGCCGCTGCTCAAGCCCTTGCCGGAGACGCTGGAGGTGCCCGTGCTGCTCGAGGTCGGCGACAACATCTCCACCGACGACATCATGCCCGCCGGTGCGCGCGTGCTGCCGCTTTGGAGCAACGTGTATGCCTCGGCCGAGCATGTCTTCGAGGCCGTGGATCCCGCTTATGTCGCACGGGCCCGCGAGCAGGGCGAGGCCGGCCACGCGATCGTCGGCGGCGCCAACTACGGACAGGGTTCGAGCCGCGAAAACGCCGCCCTGGTGCCGCGCCTGC
This sequence comes from Halomonas korlensis, assembly GCF_900116705.1. GTDB lineage: Bacteria > Pseudomonadota > Gammaproteobacteria > Pseudomonadales > Halomonadaceae > Halomonas > Halomonas korlensis. The sequence continues at coordinate 26,110 of NZ_FPBP01000004.1, forward strand.
TGGGACTGCAGCTGGTGGTCGCCGAGAGCATCGCCCGCATCCACTGGCAGAACCTGCCCTGTTTCGGTGTGCTGCCGCTGACCTTCGCCGACCCCGCCGATCGTGCGCGTCTCGGCCAGGGCCGACGCCTGCGGATCGAAGGCTGGCGCGAGGCGCTTGCCGCCGGACGCGACGTCACCGCGACCCTGGATAACGGCGAGACGCTCACCCTGCGCCACGAGCTCAGCGCCCGCCAGCGCGAGATCCTGTCCGCCGGCGGCGTCATCAACTACCTCTCCCGATCCAGCGATGCCTCCTTTACCTCATGACACTCAACTCAACGACTCACGAGGCCGCGATATGAACCTACTCTCGCCTCCCGCCATGGTCGATATCGTCGAGGTCGCCCCTCGCGACGGCTTCCAGTCGATCCGCGACCCCCTGCCCACCGCCGAGAAGATCCGCTGCATTCAGGCGTTGATCGATGCCGGCGTCACTCGCCTGGAAATCGGCTCCTTCGTCAGTCCCAAGGCGATTCCGCAGATGGCCGATACCGGCGAGCTGGTGGCCGCCTTCGCCGACCGAGCTGCCATGCGCTTCTCGGCCCTGGTGCCCAATCTACGCGGTGCCGAGCTGGCGCTGGACCACGGCGTTCGCGAGCTGGTGTTCGTGGTTTCGGTTTCCGAGTCGCACAATCAAAGCAATGTGCGGCGCAGCGTGGACGACTCGCTGGCCGATCTCGCGCGCATCGTCAGCCTGATGCAGCAGGAGGGTAATACCTACCTGCGACTTGACCTGGGCACCAGCTTCGACTGCCCTTTTGAGGGCACCATCGACTGGCGCCAGGTCGATAGCGTGCTCGCGCACGCCATGGCGATCTGCGACGAGCTGCCGATGGAAGTCGCGCTGTGCGATACCACCGGCCGCGCCACGCCCTATCAGGTGGCGGAGCACTTTTCCCGGCTGATCGACCATCACGGCCGTGCCGGCGTGAAGTGGGCATTCCATGGCCACGACACCTTCGGAATGGGAGTCACCAATGCGCTGTTCGCGCTTCACCACGGCGCCACCGCCATCGATACCGCCTGTGCCGGCCTCGGTGGCTGCCCCTTCGCCCCCGGCGCTACGGGCAATACCGCCACCGAGGACGTCCTGCACGCTCTCGACGGCGGCAAGGTCTATACCGGCATCGACATGGCACGCCTGCTGCTGGCCGCCGATGCCATCGCCGCCCTGCCCGGCGGGCAGACCGCCAGCCACCTTCGCCAGGTGCCTCGCGAACGGGCGGCGTGAACTTCACTCACCATGAAGAGGTTACCCTTGGTAGCCTCATTATCGGTCATGCCACCAGCGACATCATGCTGTCGGAGCTAGACGATGAGCCATCTAGCCAGCTCATCCATTCCGCCATCAACCCACAGCCATCCCAGCTCAGCGCAGGGAAGTCAACTTCACTGCTATGTACGCTTAAGATAATGCACGCTAAACAAGCTATTGGCATCGGTCCAACAGCGCTGCGCTTCGAATCCCGCACGACCCGACAGTGCCTGAAAATTTCCGATTGTATATTTATACGAATTTTCAGTATGGATCGTTTCCCCTTCTAGAAAGCGGAAACGCTCCCCCTCAATAGTGACGACTTGAGGCAACTGGCTGACCAGATGCATTTCAATGCGGGATTGCTCTTCGTTGAAGAACGCCTGATGGCGAAAGTTTTCAGGCTCGATCTCGGCGTTCAGCTCATGACGAAGCCGTTCCAGTAGGTTCAGGTTGAATGCTGCCGTCACCCCAGCAGCATCATTGTAGGCGGCTTCCAGAGTCGACTTGTCCTTGAGCAGGTCGATACCTACCAATAGTCCACTGCCCGTGGGCAGCAAAGGATGCAAACCGCGCAGGAAATCCTCGGCGTCTTGTGGGTCAAAGTTTCCGATACTCGAACCAGGAAAGAAACCAACCGGTCGTTCGCAGCATAGCCCGTCAGGCAAGGCCATGTTGCAAGAGAAGTCAGCACAAGCAGCATGAACCTCAAGCCATGGGTAATCGGCAGCCAAACGCCGCGTACTTTCAAGAAGGAAGTCTCGGGAAATGTCGATGCCCAAATAGCTTGAAGGACGCATGGCTTCCAACAATAGCCGTACCTTGCGGCTTGCCCCGCTGCCAAGTTCGATCAGAGTCGCCTCATGCCCTGCTATTCTCGCTATGTCTTCGGCGGCATTAGCAAGGATCTCCTCTTCGATTCGTGTCGGGTAGTACTCGGGCTGATGACAAATCTGATTGAATAACTCGGAACCACGCTGATCATAGAAAAACTTTGGCGAGGCGAACTTTTGCTCGGCTCTGAAGCCCATCAGTATCTCAACACGAAGCGATGTTATAGCCGGGGTCGGATGCAAATCGTGGAATTTTACGGCCAGGTTCATGGTCAGCTCTCCTTGGCAAGACGGAAGCCGGAAAATGCCCAGCGGGCATGAGGAGGGAAAAAATTACGATAGGTAGCGCGCATGTGATCTTTCGGCGTAGCACAGCAGCCGCCTCGCAATACCATCTGGCCGGACATGAACTTGCCATTGTACTCACCTAGGCTGCCTGGCAACTTGCGGAACCCGGGATAGGGCCGATACGCGCTGCCGGTCCACTCCCAGACGTCACCGAACATCTGTCTCGGGGCTTCCGCGGACGGCACAGCCGCGATCGGCTGCAGATGATCCTGCTCGGCAAAATTGCCCTGCATGAGTAAGTCGCGGGCTACCGTCTCCCACTCGGCTTCGGTAGGCAGGCGCTCCCCGGCCCATTGGGCATAGGCATCTGCCTCGTAGAAGCTGACATGGCATACCGGCGCGTTCATGTCGACCGGCACCAGGCCGCCTAAGGTATAGTGATGCCACACCCCGTCCCGCTTGACCCAGTAGAGAGGGGAGTTCCACCCTTCGGCCTTGACTGTGGCCCAACCATCCGATAGCCAGTAGTCGGGCTTGTCGTACCCCCCCGCCTGTATGAACTCCATGAATTCGCCATTCGTCACCGGACGGTCAGCAAGCTGGAAAGCCTCGACGAACTGGAGATGGCGCCCCATTTCATTGTCGTAGACGAAGCCCTTGTCAGCCTCATCATGACCAATATGCCGGACCCCGGCAGGATAGGCATGCCAGCCGAGCTCGCCCACTCCATGCACGGGCCTCGGCGCCAGATCGTCCCGGTAGGCCGGACACAGTGGATTCTGGGCCAGGATGTGCTTGATATCCATGAAAAGAAGTTCCTGATGCTGCTGCTCATGATGCAGCCCCAACTCCATACGACGAAGGATCTCCTGAACGTGCTCTTGTGGTAGGTCGTTGAGCAACTCTTCTATGGCGCGATCGATATGGGCACGAAAGCGATAGACTTCGTCCACGGTCGGCCGCGAAATCATGCCGCGATCGGGGCGCGCAAACGGGGTACCGTGGGTCACGTAATAAGAATTGAACAGATAATCGTACGCGGGATCGAGGATCTGATAGGAGGGATGAAAAAGTTTTAGGATAAATGCTTCGAAGAACCAGCTGACATGGGCGATGTGCCATTTTGGGGGGCTGACGTCCGGCATGCTCTGCACCATGTAGTCTTCCTTGTGCAGAGGCGCACAAATTGTCTCTGTGGCGGCCCGGACCCGCTGATAGGCACGTAGCCACTCTTTAGCATGCGTGCTATCTAGTGAGTCGATAGGCAAATCTTGTATTAGTGACATAAACGATCCCCTCCTAACTATCATTCCATCAAAGCGGGTCTGGCAGGCCAGACCTGCCAGTACCTACAGGGCAAAGCGTATCGAGTCTGTGAGTATCATGAGCGTTTCTGCGCCGAGCCCGCCGATAATCAGCAGCAGGCCGACGATCATCAGCGTAGTCCGGGTCCATTGACCCGGCAGCACATGAACTACCGAGTCGGAGGCACCGAACATCATCGCAGCGGCGACACGCAGGTAATAGAACAGCGAAATGACCGTATTCACCGCGGCGACGAAGGCCAGCCAGGCGTAGCCGCCGGCAATGGAGACCTCGAAAAGCAGTAGCTTGCCGAAGAAGCCGACCAATGGCGGGATGCCGACCAGTGACAGCAGCGCAGTGATCAGTATCGCGGCGACGGTAGGCGCCTTGCCGGCCAGGCCGTGGTAATCCACCAGCGCGGTGCGCCCCCGCAGGTGCGTCACCGCGGCAAAGGCGGCGAGATTGGCGATGGCGTAACTGGCGAGAAACACCAGTAGCGCCGGCAGCGCCCGCTCGCTGGCCCCCACCACCACGATGGCCATCAGGGCATAACCGGATTGCGACACTGAGGACCAGCCCAGCAGTCGCCGGACATCGCTTTGTCTCAACGCGGCCAGATTGCCCAGCGTCATGGTGACGACCGACAGGAAGGCGACGATAGCGCGCCAGGCGATATCCGCGGGCAGCAGCGACACGAAGCGGGCCAGGGCGACGGCCGCGCCGATCTTGGGGATCACGGTCAGGAAGGCGGCGGCGGGCAATGGAGAACCCTGAGCGACGTCGGGCATCCAGGCATGTGCCGGGAAGGCCGCCAGCTTGAAGGCCAGGCCCAGCACGATACAGGCCGTGGCGACGATGAGCGCCAGGGAGTCACGCCCTTCGGCGAGCCTCTCGGCCGTTTCGGTATAACCCGTAGTGCCCACCAGGCCGAACAGCACCACCACACCGACTACCAGTAGCGTGTTGGTGAGGGCACCGATCAGGAAGTATTTCATGCCCGCTTCCAGCGATGGCGTCCAGGCGCGATGAAAGGCCGCTAACGGATAGCCGGCCACCGAGGAGAGCAGCACGCCCACCACCAGCTCCATGCTGTCACTGGCCGACGCCATCATGATCACGCCCAACAGGGCAAACAATAGCAGGGCGTAATATTCACCATGACGACGATCGGTCCACAGCCACGCGGGGGATAGCGCAATGGCGACGGCGCCAGCCAGCAGGATGAGTAGCTTGGCCGAAATCGCCACACCATCCAGCGCCCAGACGCCGGAAAATGTCAGACGTGGTGCCTCGTTCCACTGCGCAAAGGTCAGCCCAACGGCGATGGCGACCGCCAACAGGGCCAGTACCGCCATCCAGTGCTGCTGGTGCTGCCGGATAAACGATGCGAGCAGCACGATGGACACGGCGCCCAGCAGCAGGCTGACTTCCGGCAGTACATCACCGACGGGCATCAGCGGCCTCCCACGAGGATCTGGGAGGACGCCTCGATCAACGTGAGCAGAAAGCGTGGATAGACCCCGATGGTCACGATACCCAGCGCCAATATGCCCAGCACGCCCCACTCGGCACGCCCCAGATCGGGGAAGTCCGTCAGGTGCGACGGCAGGCGCCCGAAGAATAGCTGACGTAACAGATCCAGAAACAGCGCCGCGGTGATCAGAATCCCGATGATGCCGATCACCGCCAGCCAAGGGTATACGGCAAAGGTACCGGTGAAGATCTGAAACTCGGCGACAAAGCCGGCCAGCCCCGGCATGCCCAGACTGGCGAACGCCGCCAACACGGTGAAAGCAGTCAGCAGCGGCGCCTTGCGAGCCAGCCCACCGTAACGATCCAGCGCATATTCCCCGGTGCGCTGCCAGAAGGAGCCACAGATCAGGAACAGCGCGCCGGTGATCAGACCGTGCGCGACCATCTCCACCGTCGCCCCGACCAGGGCGAGCTGACGGGCGGCAATAGCCTCGTCAAAGAACGCGGCGGCCGCGGCGATTCCCAGTACCGTGTACCCCATATGGTTGATCGAGGTGTAGGCGATGCGCCGCTTGAGATTACGCTGCGCGAGCGCGACCAGGGCGCCGTAGACAATCGACACGACGGCAATTACGGCGATGACGGGTGCATACCGCGTGAAGGTGTCGCTCATCATGGCGTAGGGAAGGCGAATCATCCCGTAGGTGCCCATCTTGAGCAGCACGCCGGCGAGGATGGCTGACGCCGGCCCCGGCGCATCGACGTGCGCCTGGGGCAGCCAGGTGTGCAGCGGCACTAACGGCGTCTTGATCGCCAAGCCCAGCATCAGCGCCAGGAATACCAGCCCGGCATAGAGCCCGGTGCCGGTCAGCGGCTGCTGCTCGATCAGCACGCGCATGTCGAAGGTGTAGGGATCGACCGACAGATAGAGTCCGATGATTGCCAGCAGCAGCATCAGCGAGCCGGCGAACGTGTAGAGGAAGAATTTGAGCGCCGAGATCTGTGGCTGTCCGTGCCCCCAACGGCCGATCAGGAAGTACATCCCTACCAGGCTCAGGTCGAAGAAGACGTAGAAAAGCAGCAGATCCAGCGCCAGGAAAACGCCCAGCGATACGGATTGCAGGAAGAGCAGCCACGCATAGTACTGGCGTGGCTGGCCTAGGGTATCCACGGGGTAGGCGATACTGGCAGCGAAGAGCAGCGCGCTCATCGTCGCTATTGCCAGGGCAATACCATCCACCCCCACCCGGTACCCCATGCCCAGGCTGGGTACCCAGGGGATCTCCTCGACGAGCTGGAAAAGGGCGCCATCGGGATCGAATCGCAGCCAGGCCCATATCAGGCATACCAGCGACAGCAATGACACCAGGACGGCGAATCGGCGAGCAGCGTGCTCCGTCCAGCGGCGTGAACCGGCGAGTGCGAGGGCGCCTAGCATCGGCAGGCCCAAGGCGGCTGTGAGTATCAAAGGAAGACTCCTATGCCCAAAAGAACCATGATGGCGGCGAGACCCATCGCAATGCCGGCGTAGTAGTGGTGCATCTGGCCGCTCTGGACCTGACGCGCATACCGTCCGCCCCAGTCGGTCAGCCGCGACAGCGACCCTGGCACGCCCTCGGCAAGCACCTCGCCTCTGGTCGCGTTGCACCGCGCCAACCATTGGCCGAGGCGGGCCGCACGGTGCAGCCCGGCATCGACGACGCCATCGTCGAAGCGCGCCAGGCGGCCGCTGGCGCTTCGGACACGCATGACGGCAGCATGGACGAAAGCATCCAGCCCATGGTCGTCGAAGCGCGCCAGGCGGGCGCTGGTACCGACTACAAGCGTCGCCAGGCCCTCGATCAGCGTGGGCAGGCCGAACCAGCCCGTCGCGACACTTTTCCAGCGGCTCGAAGCCGACGACCGTTCACGACGGGTGAGCGCGATGCCCAGGACGATCCCCGTCAGCACCAGGACCAGCGAGACGACCAGTTCCCAGGGATGGCTTTCCGGCAGGCGCAGGCCCAGGGCCTCGACCATCCAGTGTTGCGCCTCGGGCCACCACCACAGCGAAAGCAGCAAGGTCATACCGACCAGCGAATAGAGCGCCCAGGCTTCAGAAGGTGAGGGAGACGGCGCAGCAAACCGGTCGGAGCGCACCTCTCGGGTAGAGCGGGACATGCGACCAAAGGCCAGCAGCTGAAAACGCGTGGCATACAGCGCACTCAAGCCACCGGCCAGCATGACAAGCAGCGCCAGCCACAGCGCCTGATGATTGGCCGTGGCGACGATCTGCTCCTTGCTCCAGGCTGCGCCCAGCGGCGCCAAGCCGGCTAATGCCAGACTCGCCACGCCGGTGGCCAGCGCGATGCCCGGCAGTTGCCGGCCCAGACGCATGTCTTCCAGTCGATAACTGCCGACCTGGCTTTCGGCCAGCCCCGCCGAGAGAAACAGCCCGGCCTTCATGAACGCATGCGCGACGAAATGCAGCAGGGCCACGCCGGGAAAGCCCGCGCCGACTGCCAGCCACATCAAGCCATACTGCGCCGAGCTCGAGGCCGCCAGCAGCTTCTTGGCGTGTCCCTGGGCGGCGCCGACTACGCCGCCGGCCAGCGCGGTCACTAAGCCGATACCCATGGCGAGCGGCGCAAACCAGCCGACATCCGAGAGTGTCGGTTGTAAGCGGATGATCAGGTAGAGACCGGCGGCGACCATGGTCGCCGAGTGCAGCAGCGACGACACCGGCACCGGCCCCGACATGGCCGCGAATAGCCATGGGGAAAACGGCACCTGCGCCGACTTGGCCGCCGCCGCGAGAACGATCCCTCCCGCCGCGACATGCAGGAGGCCACCTTCGAGCGCGGCCAGGTCGGTATAGCCAAACCCGCCGCTACCGGCGAAGACTGCCGCCGCCGCGATATACAGCCCCAAATCGCCGAAGCGAGTGACCAGAAATGCCTGCGCCGCATCACGTGGAATCTCGGCTTTGCCCCAGCGGTGTGAGATCAGCGCCCAGGAGCAGGCGCCGACCAGTTCCCAGGCGATCAGTAGCGTCAACAGGTCGCCCGCCAGCACCAGCCACTGCATGGCGCCAACGAAAGCGACCAGCAGCGCCATCAGCCGCGCGCTGGACTCGTGATAGCCGGCGTAGACGATTACCGGCAGGGCGACCAGTGGTACCACCAGCGCGAAGACCGCGCTCGCCGTGGACAAGTCCAAGGTCAGCGCCAGCGTATCGCTCCAGCGGTAGCCGCCGCTCCAGTCGTTTGCCACCGCCAAGCCGGCCAGGGCCAGGGTCGCGAGCGTGATCAGTGCCGTTCCCAGCGTCAGTCCGGCACGCCCGACCCGCCGGCCCGCCAGATAGACCAGCGGCGCGAGCAACAGGGGCAATAGCGCGACCGACCACAGCATCAGTGCTTCAACTCGCTCAGCGCTTCGGTCATGTCGGCCTGCTTGGCGCGAAAGACCGCCACCACCAGCGCGAAACCCATGGCCATCTCGATGGCCATCACCGCCATGACAATGATGGTCAATAATTGGCCTTCCGGCGTACCCGCCCCACTGAAGGCCCAGAACGCTACGGCGGCGAGCATGACGCCATTGAGCATCAGCTCGAGGCCCATCATCAGCATCACGAACGATTGCTGCGACAGCGCGCCATATAGCCCGATACCGATTAGCGCCGCCGCCAGCAGCAATAGCGTCATCAATGTCATGTCGGCCTCCTTGCCGTGTCGGGTCACTTAATGGTGATGCGCGTGTCCACCGCCTTCGTCATCGTCCTCGTCTTCGTTCTGGGGCTGCCCCGCCGGCTCGCCGTCCGGTGCCAGCCCCGGTGGCATCGAGCCGACATCGGCCGCGCCGTAACGCCCGCGATGGCTCGACAGCACCACCACACCGATCATCGTCGCCAATAGGACAATGGCCGCCGATTCGAAGATCAGCATCGAGTCGCCGAGCATTTCCAGGCCCAGCGAGACCACCGGGGCGTGCTTCGCCGGAAGCGGGGCATCGGGAAAGCCACTGAACACGGCCACCGCAGAGAGCACGGTGAAGGCGATGACCCCGGCCACGATGGCGGCGCGCTCCTGATGCACCATCTTCATCGGATTGAGGCCGGCCGGGTTCATCATGAACATGACCATAAACAGCGCCATGACCATCATCTCGACGGCCATCATGAAGAACATCGCCACCCCCAGGTATTCGGCGGTCAGCAGGATCATGATCGCGCCAACGGCAATGAACGACAGCAGCAGGAAGAACGACGCCCGCACCATCGAGTCGGTGCAGAACACACGCCAGCCGGTGTAGACCGCAAGCGCGGCCAGCAAGAAGAAGCTGATATCGACGCCGATGCCATGGCTCATCGCTGTGCCTCCCTTCTTCACAACATCCTTTCCCACCGCTTATTTACCACGACTGACTTACTACAATGCCGCTGCGCCGGCCCAGACCAGATCGACGAACGCGAGCGGCAACAGCACCACCCACATCAGGATCACGCAGCGCTCCGGCGGCAGGCGCGGCAGCAGACGGCCCAGCAGCAACAGCATGGCCAAGACAGCGAGCATCTTCAGCACCAGCCACAGCGGGCCTGGTAGCCACGGTCCCAGCCAGCCGCCGAGAAAGGCGCTTGCCGCCACGCCACTGAACGCCACCAGCATCGCCGCCCGGGCAAGGTCCCAGACCAACCGCGGCGGTCCGGAGACCTCGGACGCCGTGCCACCGGCCAGGTCGGCCGAGTCGGCGAGGTTCAGCGGCCCCCAGAAGGTCATTCCCAACCCGACGATCAGCAACAGCGGTAAACCCAGCGGCTGGCGGATAACATTCCACAGCTCCGCCTGTGAGACCACCACCTGGGTGAATTGCAGCGACTCGGCCGGCAGCGCCACGCCGATCAGCACGAACATGCTGACCAGGATGTAGGAAAGCCCCAGTGCCACATACCGATAGGCCCCGATCAGGGCGAACAGCGCATTGGCCGACCAGCCATGCAGGAAGATCACCACCGTGGCCAGCGCCTCCACGCTGCCCCACAGCACCACGCTGGTCGCCAGGTCGGTGGCGACCAGCGTCTCCGACCATGGCACGACGGCAAGCCCAGTCGCTGCCAGCGCTAGATACAACGCCGGTGCCAGCCGCCAGGCCCGCCAGTCCGGCGCCTCGGTGGCATTGGCCGTTTGGGTCAACAGCCAGGCGCCACGCGCCAGCGGCGCCTGCCAAGCGCTGCCGGTCTGAGGCATGCCGAGCGTACCGGCAATCAGTCGATCCAGCACCGCGACCACATAGGCGCCGATGCCCAGCGCCGCCAGCACCACGATGACCGGCAAGATGAGTTCGCGCCAGATCATGCCCGTCGCGCCTCGTGCGATGCCACGCGCGGCGCGGCGGCCCACGCCTCCAAGGGCCACTCGGAGACGGCCGCCAGATCGAGGCTGGCGATGGTCGCCAGCGCCTCGCCCCATTCCAGACCCGGCAGCAGGTCGCCGAGCAAGCGGCTGGCATCCTCTGGGCGCCGATCGGTCCAGGGACCGTGCGGTGTCTCGACGCTGCCGGTCTCGCTGGTGTGAAGGTCTTGCCCGACGGCCTGCTTCGCCAGCACCAGTGACTGTTCGATCTCCGCCAAGGTCTGTTGCCAGCGAGCACGCGTATCGCCAGCCGCCTGAGTTACCGGCGTGAAACCCAGCCGGCGATAATGGGCATCTTCGCTGCGCAGGTCGTCATCGAGCCCCGTAGCGCGCGCGGCAAATCCGCCGATCTTGCGGGCCTGCTCCTCGGTGAGCCGGCCCCGGCCCGACAACGACAGCCTAAAGAAGCCGCAGCGCACCAGGCGGCGGCGTAACCCATCGACCCTGCTATCGAGCGTGAGCGTGTTCGCCAGCTGCAATGCCTGACGTCCGAGGCGTTCCAATCCGGCGAGCCGCAGGCCGTGAAACAGACGATGCAAATGCTCGCGAGCCCGCGCCAGCTCGAGCTCGGCGATGGGCACCGGGCGCTGCAGGGCATCGAGGAACACTGCATCGAGACTCACGGGATAGGGCACGAGCTGCGTGGACCATGTCTGGATGAGATCGCCTTGAAGCGTGATCTCCGCCTTCATGCCAGGCGGCAAGGCGGGAAAAAATGGTCCGAGCCGGAACGTCAGCGAATCGAGCGTCAGGCCGTCGCGAATATCGTCATGCATGTTCATGGCCATGGGACGACCGTAGGGAGTGCCGCCCATCATGCCCTCGCCGCCCTGGCCAAAGTCCCCTAGCCCCTCCCAGGGGTTGGGTGGTTGGTCGGGCAAGAGCCGTGGCGAGCTGCCGCGGCGGCCACTCATCAGCTCGCGATGCAGCACGATCAGTGCTCGGGGCAAGTCGTCGAGCTCGTCGATCCGAGTAGCGCTTTCAAGGCCCAGCAGGGGCTCGCTGCGAAACCATAGCGTGGCGCAAGGTTGGGGCAGCTGATCGTGTACGCGGCGCAACTCCTCATGGAGATAGGGCGGTATGCCGCCCGCCACCAGCAGCACGCTGGCATGACGTGGCGAATCGACCCGCTCGATACCCGGCGCCAACGCCAACTGGCGCAACACCGCTTCGCCATGCATGCCTAGTGCAGGAAACACTGGTACCGGTGCATGTGCCGCCAAATGGCGTAGCCAGCTCACTGCCAATGGAATACCCCCTCGCGCCAGGCGTAGACAATGCCCACCGACAGGATGGCCAGGAACATGCCCATCTCCATCACCGCCATCATGCCTTTTTCAACGTAGACTACCGCCCAGGGGTACATGAACATCATCTCCATTTCGAAGGCGATGAGCAGCAGGGTCATGGGGTAGTAACGGACGTGATAGCGACTCCAGGCGTGGGTATCGGGGAGTCCACCCCCCAGAAACGGTGCGCGCTGGGGATAGCTCGGCAGGGGTTGACGGCGCATCGGCCACCACTGCACCGCGAGGCCGGCGCCCAGGCTGAGAAGTAAGATGACAAGAAGAGTGAGCAGCTCCATGCGTATCCTCTCGCGTCATTGGCTCTTATGAGACAAGACCACTTCCGACATCGTGGCGAAGGTAAAACCTCATGGGTAGAACCTCATGCCATGACGAAGCATCTCTTTTATAAGCTAGACTACCTTCCTGAACGCACGCTGAACGGATGGGGCTTTTCCCTGAATAGAAACTCAGGGCCAGAATTTCTTGACCCTGAGCATCAGGGTTAGCTTATTTATTCCGTAACAGCTTCATGCCGTAACAGCTTCATGCCATGCCAGCGCATTCTTCTGCACAGCGCTGACATGCCTTGGCGCATTCCTGGCAGTGAGCGGCATCGTGCTTGGCACACTTTTCACCACAGTTTCTACATATTTCAGCGCAGATTCTGCTTATATCACGGGCGTGTTCGCTGCCCTGGGCCATGAAGGAAGCGGCCAGACGGCAGATTTGCGCACATTGCATATCCAGGCGGATGCATTCGGCATCATCTTGACATTGTCTTCTTTCAGGCAGGCAACGGCACAGGAATCGCAATAAGCCGCACAAACATTGCAGACTTCAATGCAGGATTTTAATTTTTCGAATTCCATTTCGAATTTCCTTGATAAACTAATCCGTAGCTAACATACCGGGCCTGACATTATTTGATCCAGAATCACAGCGATCACGATAATTCACAGATAAGGTGTAGCCACCTCATGAAGGAAGCGCAAGAAAAGGCCAACTTTCTTGACATTCTCTTTCTTAAATAACTGATATTAATGCCCACAGGTTTATGTCGTCTTGGCGTTGATGAGGCCGGTATATAGCGGCTTATCTTCTCGCCAGATGTTGGCTTTAAAGACTTTATTAGTCGGCAGAAATTTAGGCTGAATCAGGTTACTAAAATGATAGAACTTGCCATCGACCCTGAGGAACGGCCGGGGGACCGTTATCATCGCGAGGTCGAACGGCACAATTAATATTAGACATTAAGAAAAAACATCAGTCTCGGAGCTCGTCGAGCGTGAAGCACGAGACCAACGCTCCGCAGGCAGATGCCCTCAGCCGGTCCTGACCGTCATCAGTTCGTCCCAGCGCGTGGTGTAGCGCGGCGAACGCCGCTCGCAACGCAATGCCCAGGCGTTATGGTGGCGCGGCAAGCCGAAGCGCACGGTATCGCGGCCCATCTCGCGATTGAGCTTGTCCACCGCAGCCATCAAGCGCTGGCTGCGCCCCTTCGCCGACTCGCTCTGCCTGGCGTCGTACAAGGTCAGCTGGTGATGCCGGGCATCGACCAGATCGAGCAGCATGACCCCGCATTTCTGGTAGCGGTAGCCCTCACGAAAAAGCGCCCCGAGGGCCTGGCGCGCCGCCGCGAGCAGCGTGCGGCTGTCGTCGGAGGGCCGCGCCAGTGGCACGACCACATTGTTGTTGTGCTGAGCCTCGCCGGCCAGGAAGCGATTGGTACGCACCATGACCATCACCGCGCGGGCCAGATACCGTTGACGGCGCAGCTTCTCCGCCGCGCGGGCGGCGTGCTGGCGCACTGCGGCTTCCAGCTCATGGCGCTCGCCGGTCAGCCGCCCGAAGGAGCGCGACACCATGATGCGCTGACGTGGCTCGCTCATGTCCTCGAGGACGATGGCGGCATGGCCACGCAGCTCCCAGACGATGCGCTCCAGCACCACAGAGAAGGTGCGGCGTATGAGCTTGGGGTCGGCCTCGCGCAGCTGCCAGGCGGTCTCGATCCCCATCAGCGCCAGCCGCTCGGCGGTGCGCCGGGCCACGCCCCATAGTGCCCCGACGGGCAGCCTCTGCAGCAACGCCCGGGTGGCCGGATCGTCAGCGCCCAGCCGGCACACGCCTTCGTAGGCGGCGATCGTCTTGGCGGCCCGATTGGCGACCTTGGCCAGCACGCGAGTCGGCGCCAGGCCCACGCACACCGGGAGACCGGTATCGCGACCGACCGTCTCGCGTAGCCGCTGACCGCGCACTTCCAGCGTCGAGGCATCGAAGCCGGCGAAGCTCAAGAAACTCTCGTCGATCGAATACACCTCCACGTCAGGAGAGAACTCGGCCAGTATCGCGTTGACGCGCCGACTCATGTCGCCGTATAGCGCATAGTTGCTGGAAAGCAGCACCGCCTGGCGGCGTATCGCCGGCGGCAGCAGATGTCGAGGCGCGCCCATGGCGACCCCCAACGCCTTGAGCTCCCGCGAGCGGGCCACCACGCAGCCGTCGTTGTTGGACAACACGCCGACCGGCAGGCCTTCCAGGCGCGGCGCAAAGACACGCTCACACGAGACATAGAAGTTGTTGCAATCGACCAGGGCGATCACGAGGCGATCCCCGGCAACTCATGCACGACATGGGTGACCACCCCCCATACCTGGCATTCGCGCCCCTCCAGCGGAATCGGGGCGAAGCGCGGATTGCTGGCCACCAGGCAGGTCCGATCGTGGCGGCACTCGAGACGCTTGACGGTGGGCTCGCCATCCACGGCGATGACGATCACCCGCCCGGGCAGTGCTTCGAGGCTGCGGTCCACCACCAGCAGGTCGCCGTGGTGGATGCCGTCACCGAGCATGGAGTCGCCCTCGGCGCGCACGAAATACGTGGACGCTGGCCGGCGGACCACGTGAGCATGCAGATCGATCTCCACGTCAAGGTGATCGTCTGCAGGGCTGGGAAAACCGGCCCGTACCCGACAACCCATCAGCGGCTGAGTCACGCTCGGGCAGGCGGCCACGGCCCGGCCGAGAATGCTGAGTGCCGACGACGGAACATGCGACATGAGGGTCTCCCGATAACCTGCCGGTAAATACTGTATATAAAGCGCTATGTTGGTATCTGTTGTTGGTCTGCGCCTATCGCCTTGCGAAACCACGCCTCCTCTGCTGGCTTAGCGGTTTCAAACAACCGTCGCCATGCCAGGTAATTCGGTAAGTACGCTGTCCCCACCCCATGAAAGCGCGCCATCCAGCCCTTCAATCGGCTCATATAGCTGTTGACGTTCTGAATGTGGTATTCCTTGCCAAGCACTCGCTGATTGTCGAGTGTGATTAGCCGATGATGAGCAATGTCATGATCGGCAGAGAAGGTTTTATACCAGCTGTGCCCGTCCGAACATAAAATCGAGTCACGATCGATGATCGGTGCCAGGAATTCATGAACAGTGGATTTCTTGAGTGCCGGATCGACCAAGTCACTGATCTTTCCGTTACGGTCTCGCGCAATAAGAACCTGAATCTTTTGCTCTTTTTTCTTCATATTGCCTTGCCCACAGCGCTTTCGAGGTTTGCGGTGAGTGATATTACGTTTTCCTTTGCAGGATTCCAGGAAGACGGTTTCGTCTACCTCGATGATGCCGGATAGGGGATTGGCGTTGTCTTGAGCGCTCGTTGTCAGGAAGCGATGTCGCCAGCGGAAGGCCGTCTTCAAATCGATGCCCACTCGGGCCGCCGAGACGCGTAACGTCAGGCTGTCTCGCATGCAACGCAGGTAGTCGAACCACTTGTCGCGGTGCTGCAGCTTGGCCAGAGGCGTGCCTGTGAGGGCATTGAACGTCTTGTGACAATCGGGATTCCGACACCGATACCGCGGCAAGCCACCGGCACGCCCCCATTTGACAGGATGCTCATGGCCGCAGTGGGGACATGGACAGTGAGATCTTGCCGTCGCGATCAGGGTGTCCGCTTGGGCGTTGATTTGACCAAGCAGCTGATTGGATAAGTATTTTTTGAGATCGACAGGGAGGCGAGCCAGTGTCTGCTCGAGCGCGTTGAGGTCTGAGCGCTTCATGGTGTACTCCAGAGGAAACTGGATATACAGTAGTTTATACAGTAGCTTTAGAGTACGCCAACAGCAGATGCCAACACAGCCATATAAAGCCAGTATTCGACAAATTACCCTGCCTGGCAAGCCCTGCCGCTAAACGTTCCGCGCGAGCGTCAATGATGCCGCCTCGCTCTTGAGAGGCGGCATCATAGCCGCACCATAAGGCGTGCCGTTCAGGTCGAGTGACTCGATCGCGGCCGGCCGACCGAACAGGTAGCCCTGAAACGTCAGGCAGCCATGCTCGATCAGCCAGTCGCGCTGGGCCACCCCTTCGACGCCCTCGGCAATGATGTCCAGCTGCAGGCTGTCCGAGAGCGCGATCGTGCTGGCGACGATGGCAGCGCTGGTGTCGTCCTCGAGCAGGTCATGCACGAAAGTCCGATCGATCTTGAGCTGCGTCAGCGGCAGCCGCTTGAGGTAGGAGAGCGAGGAGTAGCCGGTACCGAAGTCGTCGAGCGAGAAGATCACGCCACGCTCCTTGAGCCGCAGCATCTTGTCGCGCGCGTCGTCACGGGCTTCCAGAAGAAGGCTCTCGGTGGCTTCGAGCTCGAGACGATCCGCCGGCGCCCCGGTACGTTCGAGCACCTTCATGACGTGCTCAACGAAGTCCGCCTCGCGAAACTGCCGAGGGCTGACATTGACCGAAACCGTCAGTGCCGCCGTCGACGGATCACCGGCCCAGGCGGCAAGTTGCGCACAGGCGGTTTTCAGCACCCAGTCGCCGATGGGAAGGATCAGCCGAGTCTCCTCGGCCATGGGTATGAAGGTACCGGGCAGCACTTCGCCTCGCTCGGGATGCTGCCAGCGCAACAGCGCCTCGGCACCCACCGTTTCACCTGCGGCATTCACCTGGACCTGGTAGTGGAGACGGAATTCATCTCGCGGCAGGGCCTGGCGCAGGTCGGCCTCGAGGCGCGCTCGGGCTTGCAGACGCGACTGCAGGGCAGGGTCGAAGAAGCTCAGGGTATTGCGCCCGGCTTCCTTGGCCTGATACTGCGCCATGTCGGCCTGCTGCAAGACCTCGTCGATGGTAATGCCCTGATTGCGGAACAGCGTGATGCCGATACTCCCCGACACCCTCGGGGTCTCGTCACCCATTGGAAACGCCGCTTCCAGGGCGCCCTGGAGCTTGTAGGCGACCAGCTCCGACACCTGAGCCGCCGACTCCTCATCGCGCCCGATGCCTTGTAGCAGGACCGCGAACTCGTCGCCCCCCAGGCGCGCCAGCGAATCGGTGTCACGCAGCACCGCATCGAGCGTATCGGCAGTCTGGCGCAGCAGCTGGTCGCCATGGAAATGGCCGCGGGCGTCGTTGACCTGCTTGAAGTTGTCGAGATCAATGATCAGCAAGGCGCCGAACTGGCCGCTGCGATAGCCGTCCTTGAGCGCGGCCCCCAGGCGGTCGAGCAGCAGGCGTCGATTGGGCAACCCGGTCAAAGGGTCGAAGAACGCCAGCTGGTGAATCTCGTCCTCCGTGGCTTTCCGCTCGGCCATGGCATTGAGCGCTGTTCTATATTGCTGTTGCAGTATCTGCCGGGCCTGCTCCAGCTCCTGTATATGCTGGCGCAGGTCCCCCTCCAGACGCAGGCGATTGAGGTAATGGCGCAGCACCAGGCCCCCAAGCAACACGCTCCCCAGCGCCATGCCGGCGAGGCTCCAGAGCCGCGGGGACCCTACCGCCAGTAACGTGATCAGTAACAGCAACACCAGAAAATAGGTACCGATCGTACGCCGGCGAACCCATCGATGCTCGACGCCTTTCCCCATGCCCATCGATGCCTGCCCTCTCGTAACCCGGTTTATTGTTATGCTGAATCGGCGCGAGCAGTTTACCTAATCACCCGAGTAAATACTGTTCACGAGTTCTGGACGACGTCAAAAACCGTCGCCACCGCGCTGTTCTTACACGATTAAGGAAGAATACCGTGATTGCCGTCATCTTCGAGGTCGAACCCAAGCCGGATTGTCGTCAGCGCTACTTCGATATCGCCGCCGAGCTGAAACCCTTGTTGAGGCAGATCGATGGTTTTCTGTCTATCGAGCGCTTTGAGAGCCTGGCCCAGCCTGGCAAGCTGCTTTCACTCTCTTTCTGGCGCGATGAAGCCGCCATTGAGGAGTGGCGCAGGCTCGAACGTCACCGTGCCGCCCAGCATCAGGGCCGAAACTCGCTATTCGACGACTACCGACTGCGTGTCGCTACCGTGCACCGCGATTACGGCATGCATGAACGCGACCAGGCGCCCGCCGACAGTCGCGCCCGCCTTGACACCCCTTGAACAGGCGCTGACCAGCCTATTAACTGAGGGGCAATTGAGCCATGAGAATGACGCAGACCTTGCTAAGGTGAAACCGGCGCGTCGCCCCTCGGATAGCCAAGCGTGAGGCGACACACGGCGCACCGACAACGCAGCAGGTAACCCAAGCCAGGGCCGCGAGGCACCGTCACGGTAATTGTCATAGTCCAGGACGACTCAGATGAACAGACGCGACTTCTTGAAGACCACGAGCATTCTGGGCAGCGCCCTGCTGCCCTTCTCTTCACTGCTTGCCGCGGTGGAAAATGCCAACCGCACGCTTGGCAGCCGCGAGGCGTTCAGTTATGCCTGGCTCAAGGGTCTCGCCAGGGACCTCGCATCTCAGACGCATGAGAGCACCGCGGCCGAGTTGCCGGCCCCCCTGCAAGACATGAGCTGGGACGACTATCAGGCCATTCGCTTCGATCCGGACCACGCGCTCTGGTCCGATGAGGAAGCCTCGCACTTTCGCGCTCAGTTGTTTCATCTCGGGCTCTATTTCAAGAAGCCGGTCAGGATTCATGAAATTGTCGAGGGTGTCGCCCGCGAGATCGCCTATGACCCGGCGCTGTTCGATTACGGCACCTCCGGTATCGAAGGCGAGGCCCTGCCGGAAGACTTGGGGTTCGCCGGTTTTCGGC
Organism: Halomonas korlensis; assembly: GCF_900116705.1. GTDB lineage: Bacteria > Pseudomonadota > Gammaproteobacteria > Pseudomonadales > Halomonadaceae > Halomonas > Halomonas korlensis. Next base: position 45,017 of record NZ_FPBP01000004.1, read on the forward strand.
TTCATCACCGTGACGACTGGCAGCGCGATGTCGCCGCCTTCCTCGGCGCCAGCTATTTTCGTGCGGTCGGCAAGTCGTTGCAGTACGGCATGTCCGCCCGCGGCCTGGCCATCGATACGGCCATGGACAGACCCGAGGAATTCCCCGACTTCACCCGGTTCTGGCTCGAGCGTCCGGCGGCGGACAGCGAGGTCGTCCATGTCTACGCGCTGCTCGAATCGCCGAGCATTACCGGCGCCTATCGCTTTGCGATCACCAACACCGACGGCGTGGTCATGGACGTGGACGCGGCTCTCTATCCCCGCAGCGCCATCGAACGGCTCGGCATCGCCCCGCTGACCAGCATGTACATGGTGGGCGAGAACGACCGTGACGCGAACTGGGACTGGCGGCCCGAGATTCACGATTCCGACGGTCTTTCGCTGCACACGGGCAATGGCGAATGGCTATGGCGCCCGCTGGTCAATCCCCCGGCGCTGCGCTTCAACGCCTACGCCGATCACAGCCCACGCGGCTTCGGCCTGATTCAGCGCGACCGGAATTTCGATCATTATCAGGACGACAGCGTCTTCTACAACCGCCGACCGAGCGTCTGGGTCGAGCCCAAGGGCGACTGGGGAGCCGGCTCGATCCAACTGGTGGAGATTCCCACGCTCGACGAAACCTTCGATAACATCGTCGCCTTCTGGCATCCGGGGGAAGCCGTCGAACCGGGCAGTGAAATGCTGTTCGGCTACCGCCTCTACTGGCGGGCCCGCCCGCCTGCCGAGCCTTCGCTGGCGCGCTGCGTCGCTACCCGAACCGGCCTGGGCGGTGTCGTCGGCCAGCGTCGCGAATACTTCAGTTGGCGGTTCGCCGTCGACTTCCAGGGTGGACCTTTCCCTTTCGCGGACGACGCGGATATCACCGTGGAGCCCGTCATCGAGACGTCCGCCGGTCGCATCGAGATCACCTCGGCAAGGCCGCTGGCCTCGATCCAGGGCTACCGGGCGATGTTCGATGTCGTACCGCCGGATGAGGGCACCGAGCCCATCAATCTGCGGCTCTACCTCAAGGCCGACGGCGAGCCCCTGACCGAAACCTGGGTCTATCAGTGGACGCCGCCGCCCGCCGAAGACCGCGACCTGCGCAACCCGACGCATCTTGGATGACAGGCCGAGCGAGGGCTGCGGACGGGAACCTCTCCCCGAGCACCACTGTCGCAGCTTGATTGATGCCATAAGGAGATGACATGACCGATTATGTCAACGATCCCACCCTGCCAGCGCCGCCGTTTCCCGGTAGCCACATGGTGCTCGACGATTGCTATGTGTTCGTGTCGGGGCTGACGGCCTCGGACATCCAGGAAGGGGAAAACGCCATCGGTGACATCAAGGAAGAGACGCGCCGGGTGATGCGGGAGTTGGAGCGCATGCTCGCCTTGGTGGAGACCAGTTTCGCCGATGTGCTGCGGGTGGATATCCACCTGGCCGATCTTGGCGATATCGGCGAGATGGACAGCGTGTATGCCGAGTTCTTCGAGAATGACCGCTATCCCGCGCGCACCTGTACCGAATCGCCCCGGCTAAGCGGCGGCTCTGGTGTGGAAATCACCCTGATGGCGACACGGCCCGACCGCTCACGCTGAGACGCGACCAAACCCTGACAGGCGCAGGGCTTCGCGGGCCCTACGTGACGAGGCGGCGCGGTTCAAAACGACAGGCAGATCTTGCCGAAATGGCGGCCCGACTCCTGATGGCGGAAGGCCTCGACGATCTCCTCGAGGGCAAAGCTGCGATCGATGATCGGCTCGAGCCCGCCCGCCTCGATGGCTCGAATCATCTCCTGTTGGTGGCGCCGGCTGCCAACGATCAATCCTTGCAGTCGCGCCTGCTTGGCCATCAGCTTGGCGGTGGGTATTTCACCCTCACGGCCGGTGAGCACGCCGATCAGCGAGATATGCCCGCCGATGCGCACCGCATCGATGGATTGCGGCAAGGTACCAGGCCCGCCGACCTCGACCACGTGATCGACCCCCTGACCATCGGTCAGGGCCTTCACCTTGCGACCCCAGTCGGGCTCGGTCTGGTAGTTGATGGTGGACTCGGCGCCCATCACGGCGAGCCGCTCGAGCTTGGCGTCCGAAGAGGACGTGGCAATGACTCGCGCGCCCATCAATCGGGCGAACTGCAGGGCGAAGATCGAGACACCTCCCGTCCCCAACACCAGCACCGTATCACCGGCCTTGAGGCCGCCGTCGACAACCAGGGCCCGCCAGGCGGTCAGCCCCGCGGTGGTGAGAGTAGCCGCCTGTTCATGCGAGTATCCCCGCGGTTGATGAGTAAACCAGGTCGCCGGTCGAATTACCTGTTCGCGGGCATAGCCATCGACGCCGTCGCCGGGCGTGGTGGCGAAGTTGCCCAGCCGCGCAGGACCTTCCAGCCACGGCGGGAAGAAAGTGGAGACTACGGCATCACCCACGGCGAACTCGCTGACCTCCTCGCCCACCGCCTCGACCACACCGGCGCCATCCGACATGGGAATGCGGCCATCCTCGGTGGGCATCATGCCGGCGACTACGCCGTAGTCATGAAAGTTGAGCGAGCTCGCATGCAGGCGCACGCGCATTTCGCCGGCTCTCGGCTCACCCGGCGCGTCTGCGTCTTCAAGCATGAGGTTGTCGAGCCCGCCGGGCTGATTAAGGGTGACGACTTTCATAGGGGGTTCCTGACATTGGGCTGCTTTTTATGGACCTGCTTCGGGGTTCGCCTTGAGCCTAGAAAATCAACATGAGCAGCCCGATGACCACCAATAAACCGATGAGAAAGATAATACCGACGGTACTGGCCAGAAATTTCAACATATCAACAACTCCTTGTAGGTCATTCATGCCGCGCTTCCCGGTAACGGGCGAACCCTCCTCAAAATAGGAGCCAAGGCCGGTTTGCACAAGCGAGGCGTTTGACGGTTGCCGCCTTCGGCGATACATCGTCATGCTCACGTCGGGGTCTGCGCCGCTTGGCGTCGATAGCGCTTGGCAAAGGGCGCCGCGGTCACACCATGAAGGATGATCGAGACGGCCACAACCAGGCTGCCGGCCACCCAGGCCGTGTCGTTGTCGGTTCGTCTGGCAATCATTACGGCGTAGAAGAGCGCCGACACACCGATCGGGCCGAACCAGCCCATCACCAATGCAATGCGCTTCTCCCTCACTGGCGGAAGCCAGGGCCGCAATGCCCAGATGACCGGCAAGCGACGCAACAGCATGACGAGCAGTGCCAGCGCGATGCCACCCCAGCCAAGCGCCATCCACTCGGACCAGGGCGCGATCAGCCCGAACAGCACGAACACCGGGAGAGTGAAGAACAGATTGACCGCCTCCTGAACGTTGTCCTCCTCGCCGCGCTCTTTGCCGCCCACCACCTGGTCGAACGCCAGGCCGGCCACAAACACCGCCAGGATGCTGTCGGTACCCAGCAACTTGCCCACGCCCAGCACGAGGACCGTCAGCGCCAGGGTAATGCTGAGAAACGAGGGCTGGTCGAGGTACTCCTTGGCCTCCGCCCACACCAAGGTGCGTCCGCTGGCCCAGCCAAGCAGCATGCCGACGACGACCGCCATGCCCACTTCCCATAGCCATACCTTGACGAACCAGTCCATCCAGGCGGATTCCATGGGCGCGGTCAGCAGCAGGATAGGCAACAACACCAGCGGGTACGCCAGACCATCGTTGGCGCCGGACTCACCGGAAAGCAGGTGCCTGAACGACTCGGGCAGACTGTCCTTGGCCAGACTGCCCGTAACGATCGACGAGGCCAGCACCGGGTCGGTGGCACATACGCTGGCGCCCACCAGCATCGCGATCAGCCAGGGCAGCCCGAGGGTCCAGTGGGCCAGCAGCGAGCTGATCAGGAACATCGCCGGCATACCGATCGCCAACAACAGCAACAGCGATCGCCAATGCCGACGCGGGTAGAACGGTGGCAAGCGCAAGGCGATCCCCATCAGGCTGATACCAAGCGTCAGACGGGTGGTCTCCTCGAGCAGCGTATCGACATTGCCCCAGGCGGCGGGATTGAGCCACCCGAGTCCATGGGGACTGAGCAGGATGCCTAACAGAAAAGCCACCAGCGGAGGAGACAGCCAGGAGCGATCGACCGGTCGCGACAGCAGGCCGAGCACGAGGACCAAGGACCCGACCGCGGCGAGAGCGACGTTGAGTTCGTGCATGTCCGATCCTCCTGCCACCGTGGCCTATACCGGCGTGATCGGCAGATTGCGCTTGTTCGTGGTATTGGAATAGGTGGAAACGATAATCCGGTAGGCCCGTTCACTGACCGGTTTGCCTTCGAGGAAATCATCGATTTCCGCGTAGCTGACCCCAAAGGCCTCTTCATCGGTCTTCATGGGCGAGAGTGACTCCAGGTCGGCCGTGGGCACCTTGTCGACCAGTTCTCCAGGGGCACCCAGCGCCGCGCCGACCGCACGTACCTGGCGTTTGCTCAGGCCGGTCAGGGGCGCGACGTCGCAGGCACCGTCACCGTACTTGGTGAAGAATCCCATCAACGCCTCGGCCGCCTGGTCGGTGCCGACCACCAATCCCCGCCGTGCTCCCGCGACGGCATACTGGGCGATCATGCGCTGGCGGGCCTTGATATTGCCGAGCACAAAATCCCGATGGGCGGCATCGCGAAACATCAGCCCTCCCGCCTCCAATGCGTCCAGCATGGCGTCGCTGGCGGGTTTGATGTCGGTGCTCAACGCCTCGTCGGGCTCGATGAACTGCAGCGCGCGCTGGGCATCAGCCTCGTCCTTCTGTTCGCCATAGGGCAGGCGCATGGCCACGAACGTGGCTTGATGCCCTTTCTGGCGCGCCTTCTCCACCGCGAGCTGCGCCAGCCGGCCCGCCACGGTGGAGTCCACACCGCCACTGATACCAAGCACCAGCGCCTGCTGGCCTGACGCCTTCAGCTGTGCGCAGAGAAAATCCCGGCACCGCTCGGCCGCCTGCTGGGGATCGATTCGCGCCTGCACCTGCAGGGTGGCACCGATGTCGCGCTGTTGCTCGGTAGGGGCAAGCTTGTCCATCTCGTTCGGCTCCTTGAATGAGAAGGCTGTCACTCGATGACCGGGCTGACCTTGAAAGCGACCCAGGCAACGCCGGGGCGGCCGATCAGGCCGCCGAATGATTACCGCAGGCCAGGCGATGATAGTGGGGTATGCGCTCCAGAGCGTAGTGCGCCGCAGCCAGGCGAACCTCGTTGCGCTCCCCGTCGAAGCGCCGTGTTTCACAGAAATCATGCACGTGGCCCTGATGGCGAAAGGCCCAGGCAAAACAGACCGTGCCGATCGGCGTGTCATCGTCACCCGGGTTGGGGCCGGCAACGCCGGTGTTGGCGAGTGCCACATCAGCCTTGTTATTGTCCAGCGCCCCGAGTGCCATTTCTCTGGCCACGGCTTCGCTGGTCAGGCCATGCGCATCGATGGTGTCGAAACTGACGCTTAGATAACGGTTCTTCGCTTCGGGAGAGTAGACCGCCAGGCCACAGTCGATCGATTGGCCGCTCCCGGGCACGCGGGCCAGCTCGGAGACGATCAATCCCGCCGTGCATGACTCGGCCGTGGCCAGGGTCAGTTCTTCTTCAATGAGGTAACGAGTGATGTTGTCCAGCAGGTCCATTGCCGTATCTCCGCATCCTGACGAAGGCTGCACTTTAGCGAATGCGACGAGCACTCCGCCTTAACCTAGACTATTCAGGCCATTCTTGCCCCGCCCGCCGTCTCGTATAGCTGCCAGTCATTGTCGGTCAGCGGCTCGCCGCCTTGTGGCGTCACCCGCACGGTGTCGCTAAGTCCGATGCCCCACTGCCCCGGCACGCGCAGGCAAAGGGGCAGATGGAAGACCATGTCGGCCTCGAAGGCGCGATGCTGTCCACGAGCAATATAGCCGGTTCCCTCGACCCAGCTGGGCGGGAACTGCGCGCCTACCGCGTAACCGAACACGCCGGAGAAGAACACCCGGTCGGCATGTGGCGCCAGCGCTCCTTCGGCCGCGCGAGCGGCGTCATCGAAGGAGTTACCCGGTCGCATGGCCTGGGTCAGCGCCTCGAACATCGCGCGGCAGACATCGCGCAGCGCCTGCATCTCCGCGCTGGCGCGTCCCGCCACGGCGGTGCGCATCATCGGCGCGGTATAGCGCTGATAAGCCGAGCCGAACTCCAGGAATACCGGCTCGCCCTCGCCGATGACGTGGCGCTTGTGATTGACATGAATGATGCTGATCCGCCGCCCGGTGGTGACGATCGGCTGCAGGCTCATGAACTCGCTGCCCGCCGCGATCAATGCCCGGCTGCCTTCCGCCGCGACCTCGTTGTCGGAAATGCCCGGCGCGATGATCGCCATGGCCGCCCGCAGCCCTTGCGAGGTGATCCGCGCGCTCTCGCGCAGGCAGTCGAGCTCGGCCGGTGTCTTGACGATGCGAATGCGGTCGAGCAGGTCGCCGCCATCGTCGCGGAAGCGCCCGGCGCCCAGGCGGGCCTGCAACTCGCGGATCACCCCATAGCGCAGGCCGGCGCCGTAGGTATCCAGGCCGATCGAGCGGAAGGGCGCCAGGACCTCGGTCAACGGCTCGATCACCTCCTCGATGCCCTCCCAGCGATAGCCGAGGATCTCGTCCACCGTGGCGGTCACCACCGCCGGGCCGGTCTCGATCGACGGGACTTGCAGCACCAGGCGCTCGGCCGAGACCACCAGGCAGATGTAAACCGACACCTCGAAAGTGTGATACCCCGTCAGGTAGAAGATGTCGGCGGGGTCGGTGAGCAGCAATGCCTCCAGCCCCTCGCCTTGCATGGCCTGGCGCACCCGCGCGCGGCGCGCGGCGAATTCATCGGCGGCGAAGGGCAGCTCGCTTTCGGCGAGATGCTCGGCCAGGGCATGGCGGTAGGCGTGGTAATCCATGGTGTGACACTCCGATCAGTGAAGCCTATCGGCTTCTGGGGGCAAGCGGGCCGGTTCGTCATGGCAGTGTAGCCGTGAAATAAGGCTGTTCGCTGCCGGTCCGGTTTCGTAGAATCCCGAACCATATTGATGGCTGACAGGATGACGAAATGGGCAGGGCCTTCCAGAACCGCAAGGAATCCATGGCCAAGACGGCCGACGCCAAGACCAAGGTGTACAGCAAGTACGGGCGCGAGATCTACGTTTGCGCCAAACAGGGGGGCACCGACCCCGCCGGCAACCTCTCGCTGCGTGGCCTCATCGATCGGGCCAAGAAGGATCAGGTGCCCAGCCACGTGATCGACAAGGCGCTGGACAAGGCCAGCGGCGTGGGCGGCGAGGACTTCTCCCCGTCCCGCTATGAAGGCTTCGGTCCGGGCAATGCGATGGTCATCGTCGAGTGCCTGACCGACAACCCCAACCGTACCTTCGGCGATGTGCGCGGCTGCTTCACCAAGACCAAGAGCAAGCTTGGCACCCCCGGCAGCGTCAGCCACATGTTCGACCACTGCGCCATCCTCGCCTACGCCGGTGACGACGAGGAAGCCGCCCTGGAAGCGCTGATGGAAGCCGACGTCGACGTCACCGATATCGAGAACGAGGCCGGCCGCATCACCGTCTTCGCCCCGCACACCGAGTATGCCAAGGCCAAGCAGGCGCTGCTCGACGCCTTCGGCGAGCTCGATTTCGAGGTCGATGAAATCCAGTTCGTGCCCCAGACCACCACCCCGGTCGAGGGCGAGGACGCGGTGATGTTCGAGAAACTGCTCGACACCCTGAACAACCTCGACGACGTCCAGAACGTCTATCACAACGCCGAAGTCACCGAGTAGTCTCACGCGCTGAAGGCTATCCCGGAGATGAGCGGTCGGTTTACGGCCGCTCCAGCCCCGCCTCCTTGCTCAGGAAAGCATCGATCCCCGCCGAGTAGTCCGGCTCGCTGTCGAGAAACCCCGTGTTGTGGCCGCCGTGGATCTCCAGCAACCGCTTGGGCTCGCCGGCCGCCGCGAACACCGCTCGGCCCTCCCCGAAGGGAATGATCTCGTCCTCGCGACTATGGATCACCAGCAGCGGCGCCTCGATACGCGCGACGTAGGCTTCGGTGTCGTAGTCGAAGCGCACCAGCCAGCGCGCCGGCAAGAAGGGGTATAGCCGCTGGGCGAGCTTGGGCACCGAGCGAAACGGCGATTCGAGGATCACCGCCGCCGGCGATGTCTCGTCGGCCAGGGTGCTGGCCAGCTCGGCTGTCACCGCCGCCCCCAGCGAGCGGCCGAACAGCACGACGTCGCCGGGGTCATGGCCGGCCTCCATCAGCCAGCGCCAGCCGGCGCGGGCATCCAGCGCCGTGCCGGCCTCCGAAGGGCTGCCCTCGCTGCGCCCGTAGCCGCGGTAGTCGAGGATCAGCACCGAGAGCCCCAGCCGGTGGAACTGCCGGATCGACGCCAGCCGGTGGGAGATATTGCCGGCATTGCCATGCAAGAACAGCAGGCTACCGCGGGGCTCGTCCGCTGGCACCCACCAGGCGTCCAGGCTCACGCCATCCTCGGTCGCCAGTGCTACCGACTCCCAGGCCAGGCCCAGGTCGGCCGGGGTACCGACATGCTCGCGCCCCATGTGTGGCAGGTAGAGCAAGCGGTTCTGGAAGCCCCAGGCCAGCGACACCACCAGCACATAGACCAGCACCAGTCCGACCAGAAAACGCACCAGCATGGATCACCTCACAGGGTCGGCTGCCCGCGCATCGAACAGTCCGTGACCACAACGCCGAGATCGCGATCTTATCTGAACATACCCGACAGGCTGGCTCATGCCTTGTGGCCGAGCTTGCCGCCCAGCACCAGCATGCAAGGCGTCAGCAGCAGCGTCAGGCCCGTCGCGAACACCAGGCCGCCGGCAATGGCGCTGGAGAGCTGCGTCCACCACTGGGTGGATGGCGCCCCGATCCCCAGGCTGGGCTCGAGCAGGTTGACATTAATCCCCAGCACCATCGGCATCAGCCCCAGCACGGTGGTGATCGCGGTCAAGAGCACCGGGCGCAGGCGCAGACCGCCGGCTTCCAACGCGGCCTCGAATGGCGCGAGGCCTTCGCCACGCAGCTGGTTGTAGGCATCGATCAGCACGATGTTGTTGTTCACCACAATCCCCGCCAGGGCAATGATGCCCATCCCCACCATGACGATCCCGAATGGCTGGCCATTGACCAGCAACCCCATGAGCACGCCCGCCGTCGAGAAGACGATGGCCGAGAGTACCAGCGACGCCTGATAGAGGCTGTTGAACTGCGTTACCAAGATCAAGGCCATCAGCGCGATGGCGATCAAAAATGCCGTGGAAAGAAAGCGCATGGTCTCCTGCTGGTCTTCCTGCTCGCCGGCCACCCCGACCAGTACGTCATCGGGCGGCGTTCCCATCGCCTCGAGCAAGGCGTTCAGGCGCTCTTCGGGCTGGAAACCCTCGGCAATATCAGCCTCCAGGGAGATGGCCCGCCGGCCGTCGATGCGATGCAGGGTACCCACCTTGGGCGCCGGCACAAGTTCGGTAAAATGCGCGACCGGCACCTGCCCCCGCGAGGTATTGAGCGACAACCGCCCGAGCTGGCCCAGCGAGCGCCACTGCTCGGGCAGGCGTACGCGGATGTCCACTTCATCGCGGGCACCGGCGGGGCGATAGGTGGCGACCTGCAGCCCGGTGGTCACCAGTTGCACAGCACTGCCCACCGCCGTGACATCGGCACCCATCCGCGCAGCCGCTTCACGGTCGACATTCAATCGCCACTCGATGCCGGGCAGGCTACGGTTATCCTCGATGTCCACGAACCCGCCCAGGCGCTGCATCTCGGCCCGAATGCGATCCACCGTCGCCTTGATCTGTGCGTCGGTGGCGGCACTGATCTCGAGCTGTATCGGCTTGCCGCCCCCCGGCCCCATGTCCTGCTCGCGGAATTCCAGCTGCACGCCGGGCAGGTCACGGGTTCGCTCTGCCATCTCGTCCATGATCCGGCTGGCTGGACGGCGCGCCTGCCAGTCGATCAGCTGGAACTGCACGGTGCCGATCACGTCGTTACCGAGCTGCTCGTTGGCGACGGCATAGGAGCGCGCATACAGCGACTGTACCTCGCGCATGCCGGCCAGTCGCGCCTCGACGCGCCGCACAATGGCATCCTTCTCTTCGACCGAGAAATCACCACGCGCACGCACCATCACCTGGGCACTGTCGGGGTCGACCTCGGGGAAGAACTCCACGCCGTGGTTGAAGCGCCCGTAACCGACAAAGATCAGCCCCATCACCAGGATGGTCATCAGCAGCGTCAGGCCCGGGCGGGCCAGCAGGCGCGCCAGCAGCCGGCGGTAGAGCCGCCCGCCGGGCGTGATCCAGTCGCCCCGGCCGCCGCTGGTAACCAGGCGCCGGGTCACCAGCGCCCCCAGGGTCGGCAGGAAGATCAGCGCCATGGCAAGCGACGCCAACAGACACAGAATGACCGTGGCCGGCAGATACTTCATGAATTCGCCCACCACGCCGGGCCAGAACAGCAGCGGCACAAAGACCGCCAGGGTGGTGGCGGTGGAAGCAATGACCGGCCAGCTCATTCGATGGGCCGCATTGAGCCAGGCATCGTGCGGCGCCTGTCCTTCGTGCAGGTTGCGGTCGGCCAGTTCGCTGACCACGATAGCCCCGTCGACCAGCATGCCGGCGACCAGAATCAGCGCAAACAGCACCACGATATTCAGCGTGTAGCCGACCATCCAGATCAGCAGGATGCCGGTCAGGAAGGCCCCTGGAATGGTCAGCCCCACCATCAACGCGGCGCGCCCGCCCATTACCGCGAGGATCACCACCAGCACCAGCACCACCGCGGTAATCACATTGTTGAGCAGCTCCGAGAGCATGTCCTCGACCATCTCGGACTGGTCCATGATGGTAGTTACCGAAAGTGTTTCGGGCAGGCGCGAGGCAGCCTCCTCCAGCACGCCGCGCACCCCCTGAATGGTGGCGATCAGGTTGGCCCCGGCGCGCTTGGAAATCTCCAGCACCATCGCCGATTCGCCGTCGATGCGCGCGAAGCCCTGCGGATCCTTGAAGGTCGGGCGGATCCAGGCCACGTCACCGAAGGTCACCACGCGATCGCCGTCCACCTTGACCGGCATCGCGAGGACATCGTCCAGCGTCTCGATCACCCCGGGAACCTTGACCGCCGTTCGGCCGGCGCCGGTGTCCAGGCTGCCCGCCGCCACCAGGCGATTATTGCGGGTGACCAGGTTGAAGAGCGTATCGAAGTCCACGCCGTAGCTTTCCAGCACCAGCGGGTCGACCACCACTTCCAGCAGCGCCTCGCGCTCGCCGCCGATATCGACCTCGAGCACCTGGGGTATGCCTTCGATGGCCTCCTGAAGACGGCGCGCCACGGCCAGACGCTCGGCCTCCTCCAGGTTGCCCGAGAGCCCGAGCGAGAGTACCGGGAACAGGCCCACGTTGACCTCGATCACCCGAGGCTCCTCGGCCTCGTCGGGCAGCGAGGCATTGGCGATGTCGACCCGCTCGCGCACGTCGGCCATGGCGCGGCGCGGGTCGAAGCCGGCGTCGAACTCAAGCGTCACCGACGCGTGCCCCTCGCTGGACTGCGAGGTCATCTTGCGCACCCCTTCGATGGCCCGCAGTTCCTGCTCCATGGGTCGCACCAGCAAGCGTTCGCCGTCCTCGGGGCTCACCCCCTCCAGCGCCAGCGCCACGTAGATCATCGGGATGGCGATATCGGGGTTGGCTTCCTTGGGTACCGCCTGCCAGGCCGCCAGACCGGCGATCAGCAGCGCCGCCAGCAACAACAGGGTGGTGCGGGTACGGTTCAGCGCCGCCTCGATCAAGGTGCGCATGCTCAGCGAGCCTCCGCCGGCCGCTCGCCGGCCTCGGCCATGACCGCGGTGACTCGCTCGCCTTCCTCGACGAGCCCCCCGCCCAGGGTGATCAGGCGCACGCGTTCGGGCAACCCGGCCACGCGCGCCGCATCGGCATCGGCCTGCACCAGACTGACATTCGAGACCGTCACGCGATCCTGCTCATCGAGGTGCTTCACGCTCAGTTGCCCCTCGTCATCGAGTACCAGCAACGCCGGCGACAACCGATGCACGGCGCGCTCGTCGAGCAGGATCATCAGCGTGGCGCTGGCACCGGCCAGCCGGCGGCGCTCAGGATTGTCGAGGGTGGCCTCGACGTAGAAGGTGCGGGTCGAGGGATCGGCACGGCTGGCGATGTGGGTGAGCTCGCCCGTCAACTGCGAGCCATCGAGCAGCTCCACCTCGACGGGCAGGCCGGTAGACAGTGCCGCCACCTCACCCTGAGCGATCCAGGCACTGGCGACCAGGCGTCGGTCATCCACCAGGCGACCAAAGGTCTCGCCGACCTGAATCACATCGCCGATGTCCACGTCCCGCCGGTCGAACACCCCGTCAAAGGGCGCGACGGGTGCCAGCTCGTCCTGCGCGGTACGCAGCTCGGCGACTTCGGCGGCCGCGGTGCTGACACTCGCCTGCCGTCGCAGGTACTCGGGACGCGACATCAGCTGGCGCTGGCGAAGCGATTCGGCGCCCTCGAGTTCGGCACGCGCCAGGGTCAGGTCGGCCTCGGCGCGGTCCAGCTGCGCCTGGAGATCATCGGCCGCGAGTCGCACCAGCACCTCGCCGGCCTCCACGGCGGCGCCCAGCTCAACCGGCAGCTCGGCCACCCGGCCCGCCCGGCGGCTTCGCAGCTCGAGCTCCCGGTCGGCCTCGAGCTGGCCCTGGGTCACCAGACGAGGCTGGAAGGAGGCTGCCTCGCTATGACGCACCTCGACACGCGTGGGGGCTTCTTCGCGCGGTTCGGTCCCCGACGGTGCGGCAGTCTGGAACTGCTGCACGTCACCGAGGGCGAGCCACAGCAACAGCGCCAGCAAGAGGCCGGCAGCAAGCAGGTACGACAGGGGGGGACGACGGGGCATGGAGCCTTCCTGGGAGCGGTGTTTCAGGCGGTAGCGCAACGATCAGCGAGCAGGCGAATCGGCCTACACCGCGCGGCGGTCGAAATCTTCGGGCTGAAGGTCACAAAAAGCAAGTACAGCGGTTTATGCTACCAAATCCAGTGAATCGCCCCGACCCCCCTTTAGCAGGAAGACGTTTGCATGGGAGCCATCGCGTTTCTCGGCCCCGCCGCTCTCTACATGATCTCGATGACCATAACGCCGGGACCCAACAACTAGACGCTCATCGGAGGGCCCACCGCCACTACTGCGCCTTCAGGCCTGGCCAACGAAGGCGCGATAGGCTTCCCAAGCGTCTTCCACGCCCGCTTCCAGAAAGTGTGCGCCGTGTTCACGACGCGAAAGTGATGGGTCCGAGCCCATGCGGCCGTCGGGGAAACGGTGGCGAAACACGTCGGCGGTACAGTCGGCACTGCCGTGGGGCGCGACCCCTCGCGTCATGGTCACTTGCTTCTCGAGGCCGGCGGCATGCCAGGCCAGCGACACCTCGGAAGCAGTGGCATGATAGCCCTCGGCGTCGCCATAGAGCTCGCTGGCCAGCTCCCGCCCGCGCCGGCCCATGAACCAGTTGAACAGGGTAAGGCTCAGCTCGTTCGGGTCCTGGTTATTGTCCTTGCCTTGTTTTTTTGGCGACTGGGCAAGCTGCGCTCGCTGTATACCTCGGCGAAAGCCGCCTTGATGGTGGCGATGTTGCCGCCGTGGCCGTTGAGAAAGAACACCTGCGTGAAACCGTGGCGAGCCAGCGACTCGATGGTGTCGCGCAGCACCGCGATCAGGGTGCTGGGGCGCAAGCTGAGGGTGCCGGGAAAGGCCAGATGGTGCTGCGCCATGCCAATGTTCTGAGTCGGCCCCACCAGCACGCCGTGTCGTTCGCCCAGCGCCCAGGCAATCGCCTCCGGACACAACGCGTCGGTGCCGACCAGGCCGTTGGGGCCGTGCTGTTCGGTGGAGCCGATAGGCAGGATGATGCCTCGGGAGTGCTGGAGATAGGCGTCGACTTCCTGCCAGGTGGCGTGTTGCAGTCTCATTAGACAACTCCTCGATTGTCTCTCAATGTCCCTCGAATCTTTACCGAAGCTGCCTTGCAGCCCCAACGGGTGGGCCACACCGTTCATTGCCCCGATGATCGGCAGATGCCTGAGCTGGAAGGGCTCCATACGTGCCAGCCAGGGCTCGAACTAAGCTGGGCTTGTTGGGGGGTCGCTTTTCATCATTATTGTTCTCCTGGCGGTGGGGGTAGCCAATCATAAAAAGTGCCGGCCCTCTCGGGCCGGCACTCTTATTCATTCGGCTGTCGCCAGCAGGCTGGCATTGCCACCCGCGGCAGTGGTGTCAATGCACAGATGACGTTCCACCACATAGCGTTCCGGCGAAATGGTCTGGGTCTCGAGCGACACGATGGCACCATCTCGCTTGGCCAGCGCTACGCGCAGCTCGTGAGTCCAGTCGCTAACGCCGGCCGCGGCCACCGCCGCGATGCCTCTGATGTCGCTCAGCGTCTCGGCCGCGATGCTCCCATCGAGTCCGGCGACGGGCGCCCCGGCATCGATCAGCGGCCGTACGGCCTGCGCCGCGCCTGGCGCGACGACCAACGCCGCACAGCCCGCGCCGAGGACTTGCGCTGCCTGGGCCACGGCGATATCGAGCGTCGGCCCGAGACAGAGCACCGGACCCTTCGGATACAGCGCCAGGCGGTTGCTTTCTCCCGTCGGCCCCGGCAGCGTCTGTGGTGTCATGTCCAGCGCCGCGGTCTCGGCGAGCGCCTTGCGGATCACGCCACCCTTGCCGGAAAGCGCCTTGCGCAGCACCTCGACCCGATCGGGTCGCGCCGCCCAGTTACGCGCGTCCAGTCCGTCAATGGCCGACTGGAGATCACCGAGGGTCACGGCATTCCCCTTTGGCGGCTCGTGACGTTCCGCGGCTATGGTGCGGCGGAACCGGTTGACGTAGAGCGGGCCGCCGGCTTTGGGCCCCGTACCCGAGAGGCCCTCGCCCCCGAAGGGCTGGGAGCCGACAATGGCGCCGATCTGGTTGCGGTTGACGTAGATATTGCCGACATGGATGCGCTCGACGATCTGCTGCACGCGGTCATCGATCCGCGTATGCAGCCCGAAGGTCAGTCCGTAGCCCCGGTCGTTGATGGCGTCGACCACCTTGTCGATGTCCCGTGCCTTGAAGGTGGCCACGTGCAGGACCGGGCCGAAGATCTCGCGTTCGAGATCCTCGATGCCCCCTACCTTGACCACGGCCGGGGTGACGAAGGTGCCGACGTCCGGCGCGGGCAGCGTCTTCAGTACCTTGCCGGCCTTCTTATGCGCCGCCACATAGGCGCTGATTTCGGCCTGGGCGTCGGCATCGATCACCGGCGAGACGTCGGTGTCGGTATTCCAGGGATCGCCGATGGTGAGCGCGTCCATCGCCCCATCGAGCATATGGAGCAGCCGCTCGCGCGCCTCTTCCTGGACATAGAGCATCCGCAGCGCCGAGCAGCGCTGGCCGGCTGACTGGAAGGAGGAGATCAGGATGTCGCGCACCGCCTGTTCGGTCAGCGCCGTGGAGTCCACGATCATGGAATTGAGTCCGCCGGTTTCGGCGATCAGCACCGCATCCGGCCCCGCATTCTGCGCCAGGGCCTTGTGGATGATCTGCGCCACCGGCGTCGAGCCGGTGAAACAAACACCGGCAATGCGCGGATCACTGGTGAGCGGCCCGCCCACCGTCGGGCCATCACCGGGCAGCAGCTGCAGCGCCGCCTCGGGCAGGCCGGCCTCGCGCATCAACTCGACGGCCCGCGCGGCGATCAAGGGCGTCTGCTCGGCAGGCTTGGCGAGCACCGCATTGCCGGCTGCCAAGGCCGCTGCGATCTGGCCGGTGAAGATGGCCAGCGGAAAGTTCCATGGGCTGATGCAGACGAAGATGCCGCGGGCGCTGCCGGGCTCTTCAGCCTCCAGCCGCTCGCCCTCATTGGCGTAGTAGCGCAGGAAATCCACCGCCTCGCGCACCTCGGCGATGCCATCGAACATCATCTTGCCGGCCTCGCGCGTCGTGATCACGGTCAGCTCGGCGATGTGTTTCTCGTAGAGATCGGCGGTGCGGCGCAGCACCTCGGCCCGTTCCGCCACCGGACGCGCCGACCAGTCGCGAAAGCCTTCCTTGGCGGCGTCGAGCGCGGCCGACACCTCATCCGCGGTGGCCTCGTGCACCTGGCCGACCAGGCGCGAGCCGTCGGCGGGCGACATGGCATCGCGGGCCGGCCCCTGGGGAGCCGGGTTCCCGGCCAGCATGGGCCCGGCGGTCCAGGTAGTGTCGGCGAATTCCTCGCGCGCAGCCAACAACGGCAGGATCGAGGCAGGTTCGTTGATCCGGTAGCCCCGCGAGTTCTTGCGCTCGGGGGCGAAGAGCTCGCCCGGCTGGCGGATCGATGGGCTGGGAATGGCGTCGCCCAGACGCAGCATCTCGGCCACCGGGTCGCGTGCGACCTCGCTGGTGGGAATCGATGTATCCACCACCTGGTTCACGAACGAGGAGTTCGCCCCGTTCTCGAGCAGACGACGAACCAGGTAGGCCAGCAGGTCGCGGTGCGCGCCGACCGGCGCGTAGATGCGGCAGTGCGTGCCTTCCGACTGCTTGACGATGTGGTGCAATGATTCGCCCATGCCATGCAGACGCTGGAACTCGTAGCTGTCCTTGTCGTCGCCCGCCATGGCCACCACGGCGGCACAGGTATGGGCGTTGTGGGTCGCGAACTGGGGGTAGATGCGGTCACGCCGGTCGAGCAGCATCTGGGCGCAGGCCATGTAACTGACGTCGGTATTGACCTTGCGGGTGAAGACCGGGAAGGTCTCGACGCCCATCTCCTGCGACAGCTTGATCTCGGTATCCCAGTAGGCGCCCTTGACCAGCCGCACCATGATCCTGCGGTCGAACCGCTCGGCGAGCTCGTAGAGTGTCTCGATCATTGGCGCAGCGCGGCGTCCGTAGGCCTGCACCACGACCCCGAAGCCATCCCATCCAGCGAGGCTAGGATCGGACATCAGCGCCTCGATGACGTCGAGCGACAGGTCCAGCCGGTCCTGTTCCTCGGCATCGATATTGAAGCCGATGTTGGCCCTGGCCGCCTGCTGCACCAGCTCCTTTGCTCGCGGCACGAGCTCATTCATCACCGTGTCGCGGTGGCTGTATTCATAGCGTGGGTGCAGTGCTGAGAGCTTCACCGAGATGCCGGGGCTTCCGCGCACATCGCCCTTGGCCTGCTTGGCGATCGCGGTGATCGCCTTGGCGTAGGCTTCGTGATAACGAACGGCGTCCTCGTCGGTACGCGCCGCCTCGCCCAGCATGTCGTAGGAGTAGGTATAACCCTGCTTCTCGAGCTCGCGGGCATTCTTCATACCCTCCTCGATGGTCTGGCCGAGCACGAACTGGCGTCCGAGGATCTTCATCGACCGGCCGACCGCGGTGCGCACCACCGGTTCACCCATGCGGCGCACCAGGCCGCGGAGTGCCCGCGCCGGGCCCTTTGGGTCGTCGTCCAGCACCTTGCCGGTCAGCATCAGCGCCCAGGTCGAGGCGTTGACCATCGACGACGATGACTTGCCCAAATGCGCGCCCCAGTCGGACGGCTCGATCTTGTCGTGGATAAGATCGTCGATGGTTTCGGCATCGGGCACGCGCAGCAGCGCTTCTGCCAGGCACATGAGGCCAACGCCCTCGGCGGTCGAGAGCCCGTACTCGGCCAGGAACGCCTCCATCATCGAGGGCGACCTTTCCTTGCGCACACGATCCACATAGTTCGCGCCGACGGCGGCCACCTTGCGGCGGTCGTCCTCCGACAGCTTGATCTGTCCGACAAGCTCGTGCAGCACGTCCGCCTCGGCGGCGGCGTAATTGGCACGGATGCGCGAGCGAAGCTCGCTCACGTCATCCTGCAGATGAAGGTTTGCTTCGTTCATGGTCGGTCTCTCCTTGCTACCCGACACACAGCGTCGATGCGCCAGCCGGATGTTGTCGTTGTTGTTGAAAGGCTATTAAGTCGCTTGGGTGTCTGCCCTCGAGTGGAACCCAGCGTCTCCAGCGCCAAGATGGCGGCATCGAGGACCTCGGTGGCGCTGCCTGTGCCCTGGAACAGCATGACCTCGTTGTCGGCCTCGTGTCCGATTAACAGACGTAGCCTCTCAGTGTAGTGCCTGGGTCGCGTAGTGTCTGGAGCGCTCGCTGGGACTCGAACCTCAGGTCAACTTCATTTCAACGATGCTGCATCTACGTCTCTGTTGGGCACCGAACGATTAGTGGCTCTTTATTTAGGGGGGAGGCGGCGTAGGCCTCGATTTTCCTGCCGCTTGGCGACTCAGTCGTCCTCTTCGCGGGCCTGCGCTGCGGCCAGACGCTCTTCTTCCTCTTCCTGGGCGTACTCGATGACCATCATCAGCTCGTCGACGTCGGCCGGGGTGTTGTCATGCTCGAAGCAGCCGGTCAGCTGGGTATCCGGATAGAGCTCGCCGGCTTCATAGAGCGACCAGATCTCCTTGCCGAAGTCGGTGTTCAGGAGCTCCGGGGCGAAGCGGCCGAAGTAGCGGCGCATGTTGTCGACGTCGCGCTCGAACATCCGCTCGGCGCTGTTGTTGCCGGCGGCGTCCACCGCCTGGGGCAGGTCGATGATCACCGGACCTTCCTCGGCGAGCAGCACGTTGAACTCGGAGAGGTCGCCGTGGATCAGGCCGGCACACAGCATGCGCACCACATCGCCGATCACCTTGTCGTAGTAGGTTCGGGCCTGCTCGGCGGTCAGGGTCACGTCATCCAGCCGCGGGGCGGTCATGCCCTCGGCGTCCATGATGATCTCCATCAGCAGCACGCCATCGACGAAGCCGAAGGGCTTGGGCACGCGCACGTCCGCCGCGGCCAGCCGATACAGCGCATCGACCTCTGAATTCAGCCAGGCCTGCTCCTGCTCCTTCTGGCCGTAGCGCGTCTTCTTGGCCATGGCCCGCGAGCGGCGACTGTTGCGCTCCTTGCGACCCTCCTGGTACTGGACCGCCTGCTTGAAGCTGCGCTGCTTGGCCTCCTTGAAGACCTTGGCGCAGCGTCGCTCGCCGCCCGAGCGCACCACGTAAACCTGCGCTTCCTTGCCGCTCATCAGCTGGCTCTCGACTTCATCGATCAGGCCGTCGTCGACCAGCGGTTGTAATCTCTTGGGTATCTTCATATCACCACGTTGGCATAAAACTGCCCGGCTCGGTATCCCGCGGGCGTCTCACATTATCCGATATCAGCGACCGACTCGCCTGACGCGAAACGAGCGCCCTTTCAACTTGCCCGCGCCCAGCCGTTCCAGCGCGACACCTGCCACCTCGCGCTGCACGGCCACGTAGGCGATGCTGGCGAGCACCTTGATCTTGCCCACCTGGTCGCCACGCAGCCCGGCGTCGCCGGTCAAGGCGCCGAGGATATCACCGGGGCGCAACTTCTGCTGCTTGCCCCCGCCCAGCTGCAGCGTCGCCATGGCCGGGGTCGGCGGCTCGCGCTGGAGAACGCTGCGCGGC
The DNA here is from genome assembly GCF_900116705.1 of Halomonas korlensis. Taxonomy (GTDB): domain Bacteria; phylum Pseudomonadota; class Gammaproteobacteria; order Pseudomonadales; family Halomonadaceae; genus Halomonas; species Halomonas korlensis. The sequence goes on from NZ_FPBP01000004.1 coordinate 64,541, forward strand.
GGCAGCGGCTCGGGTTCCAGCGACTCGCCGAGCAGCTCGGCAAGCCGCGCCAGGCGGTAGTCGTCCTGCTCGCTGACCAGGGTGGCGGCCACGCCGTAGCCGCCGGCCCGGCCGGTGCGACCGACGCGGTGCACGTGCACCTCAAGCTCGCGGGCGAGGCGATAATTGAAGACCGCATCCAGGGCGTCGATATCCAGCCCGCGCGAGGCCACGTCGGTCGCCACCAGGATCGAGGCGCTGCGATTGGCGAAGAGGATCAACAAGCGGTCGCGGTCGCGCTGTTCTAGATCGCCATGCAGCGCCAGGGCGCTGAAGCCGGCGGCGTTCAACGCCTCGGCGACCTCGTCGGTCTCGCGCTTGGTGTTGCAGAACACCACGCTTGAGACCGGCTGGAAGTGCAACAACAGACGCTGCAGTGCCGCGAAGCGGCCTGCATCGTCTGCCACCCGATAGAAATGCTGGCGAATGCTGCTCGCGTCGTGAGTCTCTTCGACCGTGACCGTCGCGGGGTCGCGCATCACGCCTTCGGCGATCGGGCGAATGCCCTCGGTATAGGTGGCACTGAACAGCAGGGTCTGCCGACGCGCCGGCGTCTCGGCGATGATCGCTTCCATTGACGCCTGGAAGCCCATGTCGAGCATGCGGTCGGCTTCGTCCAGCACCAGGACCGTGAGGACATCCAATGTCAGCGAGCCCTTGCGCAGATGCTCCTCGACGCGGCCGGGCGTGCCGACGACGATATGCGCGCCATGCTCAAGCGAGCCTAGCTGCGGTCCCAGGGGCGCGCCGCCACACAGCGTCAGCACCTTGACGTTGGGCAGGCTGCGCGCCAGGCGGCGGATCTCGCCGGCCACCTGGTCGGCCAGCTCGCGGGTCGGGCAGAGCACCAGCGCCTGCACGCGGGGGCTTGCCAGGGTAAGCCGCGACAGCAGCCCCAGGCCGAAGGCCGCGGTCTTGCCCGAACCGGTCTTCGCCTGGGCGATCACGTCGCGGCCTGAAAGCAGCAGCGGCAGGCTCTCGGCCTGGATCGGCGTCATAATGCGGTAGCCGAGCGAGTCGAGGTTGGTCAGCAGTTCCGGCGCCAGCGGCAGCGTGGCGAAGGTACCGGCGTCGGAAGCATCGGTTCCGGATGAAGCATGGGGCACGGGTAGGGACCTTGAAGAAACCTTAAGATGCGCACCGCAAAAGACGTACGGCAGACAGTGAGCGTCGGGGGTAAACGAAAGAGCGACGAGCAAGCGTCGTCAGATCGAGTGAAAGCCGACCAGCATAGCAGAAATGCCTCACGCGTGCCGTATCAGCGGTGCTGACGCCCCGGTGAAGCCTTGGCGCACTTTACCGTGCGCGTGCCGGACTTGCATATCTCGATCCGGAGGATTGAGTGCCATACTGGCCCTACAGGAGGGGGCCTGCCCGCCGGGTCGGGCCAGCCCCCACCAGTTGTCGTCACAGGGAAGGAGGCTGTCATGCAGGAACGCAAGGTCGATATCGCCATCATCGGTGCCGGCAGCGCGGGATTGAGCGCCTGGCATAAGGCGCGGCAATACAGCGACAGCGTGGTGCTGATCGAGGGTGGCGAGTACGGCACGACATGCGCCCGGGTCGGCTGCATGCCCTCGAAGCTATTGATCGCCGCCGCCGAGGCCGCCCACCAGGCCCGCGAGGCCGGCGGTTTCGGGGTCCGGGTCGACAACGTGGCCATCGACGGGCGCGCCGTCATGACGCGCCTCAAGCACGAGCGCGACCGCTTTGTCGATGGCGTCATGGCATCGATGCGCCGTATCGATGGCGCCGGCCGGCTGCAGGGCCACGCCCGCTTCGTCGACTCCCATACCCTGCTCGTCGGCGACCACACCCGGCTCGAGGCACGCACCATCGTCATCGCCACAGGGTCGCGTCCCAGCTGGCCCGATGCCTTTGCGGGCGCGGGGGACCGACTGGTCGTCAACGATGACGTGTTCGACTGGGACGACCTGCCGACCTCGGTGGCGGTATTCGGCACCGGCGTGCTCGGCCTGGAACTCGGCCAGGCGCTTGATCGCCTGGGCGTGCGGGTCCGCATGTTCGGCGTCGGCGGCTCCATTGGCCCGTTCAAGGAAGAGGCCTTGCGCCGCTACGCCGACCGCACCCTCAATGAGGAAAGTTACGTCGACCCCGACGCCAAAGTGGAAAGCATTGAGCGCGAGGGCGACGAGGTGGCGATTCGCTTTATCGAGCGCTATTCCGGCCAGTGCCTGACCGAGCATTTTACCTACCTGCTCGCCGCCACCGGACGCCAGCCCAATATCGACTCGCTCGACCTCGGCCAGGCAGGCCTGGCGCTTGATGACAAGGGGGTGCCGCACGTCAATCGCTTCACCCTGCAATGCCGCAACGCCGACGACAGCCCCAGCCACGTGTTCATTGCCGGCGACGCCAGCCAGCAGCTGCCGCTGCTGCACGAAGCCATCACCCAGGGGGGCATCGCCGGCAACAACGCCGGGCGCTTCCCGGACGTGCGCGTCGGCAAGCGCAACGTGGCGCTCGCCATCATCTTTACCGACCCGCAAATGGCCACGATAGGCGCCAGCCGCACCGAGCTGGAAGAGCGCCATGGCGGCTGCGACGCCATCGCCACCGGCGAGGCCTGCTTCGAGGATCAGGGCCGCGCCGTGGTGATTCGCCAGAATCGCGGCCTGATCCGACTCTACGCCGAGTATGGCTCGGGCCAGTTCCTGGGCGCCGAGCTGTTCGGTCCGCGCATCGAACATATGGCGCACCTGCTGGCCTGGTCGCTCGAACAGCGCATGAATGTCAGCCGGATGCTCGAGATGCCCTTCTACCATCCGGTGATCGAGGAGGGGTTGCGCAGCGCCCTCCGTGATCTCAATACCCGTCTCAAGCAGGGACCACCGATCACCGAACGCTGCATGGAATTTGGCCCCGGCGATTGACGGCTGGGGTCAGCGATCATCCGGTGGCCGGCGGGGTGCCAGGCCTTGGATATCTTCGCGCAGTGCGCTCAGCTCACGATGCAGGGCGGCCAACTCCCGAGCACCCGCCACCTCGGCCTCGTCACTCTCGGCATCGCGGCCGACGAAGAAGGTCGCGAGTGTCGCCGTCACGTAGCCGAAGACGCCAAAAGCATACAGCGAGAGAAAGACACACAGCACGCGGCCCTCGAAGGTCACCGGCCAATACTGCGACCCCATGGTGGTCATGATCATGCCGGTCCACCACAGCGCCTCGCCGTACGTGTCCAGCCCCTCGGGCACGTCGTTCTCGAAGGCGAACATCCCGGCCGCACCGGCGAACGCGACCAGCACCGTGAGGGCCAGCACATAGCCGAAGCCGCGGCGCTGCAGGCTCGCGCCCAGGGCGCGCATACCGCGGTTCAGCGAACTGACGACGCGAAACAGACGCAACCCGCGCCCCACGCGCGCCACCCGCAACAGCCGGACCACGCGAAAGACCCGAAAGATCCGCAGCGCCGGTACCAGCAGCGAAATCACGGTCAGCCAGTTGCGCTTGAGGTAGGCCCGCTTGCGGGGCGCGAGCAGCAGCTCCACCCCGAAGTTGAAGATGAATACGCCCCAGATAAGCGTTCCGATGACCTCGAACGACAGGCTTTCGCCCCAGACCAGCTCCCCGACCAGCAATGCCAGCCACACGAAGGCGAGGATCAGCATCGGCACTTCGAGCCAGTTCTCCAGGCGTTGCAGGAGCTCATGGCGCTCTTGTTCCAGCGCCTCCTTGACGGGCGCCGGAGGGTCTTTCAGGGCTTTCGGGTCCTGCCGGCCGCCGGTGTCATCGGTACGCATCACGCCTCCTTGCTGGCCACCCCGCGTTGCGACACACTCTGCGCCAGACATTGTGCAAGACGCTGTGTCAGACGTTATGAAAAAAGAGCACAGGGCAACAAAGCCAGTATGGCAGATGCCTGAAACGGGTCGTCATTCGCGACAGGCCTCACCCACGACAGAACGGCCAGACCTCATAGAAGCGCCGGCAACGAAACTCGGCCTCGCAAGAGGCCAGCTGCGCTTGATAGCGGCTGGCCCGGGAACGCACCTGGCGGGCGGTACGCATCACCTGGGGCTTGCTCCTGAAAGTGCCGCGCTGATAGCCGCCGGCACCCTCGTGGTACGCCAGGTAGAGATGTTCGGGGTTATGCAGGGAAATCCCCAATTGTCGATGCGTGCGCGCGTTGTACCAACCGATGAAATCGGTGGCATGCTTCATGTGGGTGCGCCGGGCGAAGACGCCACCGGCATCATCTTCATACTCTCCCCATACCGGATCCTGGGCCTGGGCATAGCCATGTGCCGAGGAAGGCCGGGGGCCGGGAATGATCCACAGGATGCGCGTTCTCGGCGGGCGAACATGGCTGCGAAAGGCCGACTCTTGCTGGATGAACGCCATCTGCGTGGCGATGGGCGTGCCCCATTCTTTCTGAGAATCGCGGGCGTAGTCGTACCAGGCCGGCTGCTCGCGAAAGATCTCGCAGACGTTACTCTGATCCTGGGGTGGCGACGGCGCCAGCATGGCGCACCCGGTGCTCACCAGGCCGAGCCCGCCGATCAGCGCCCACTGCCCTGCCTGGCGCAGCCAACCTCTACTCCCTCGCATGCCGCCTTCATAGTCGATGGTCTGTCGCATCCTGCTCTCCCGTCCAGAGTGCCATTTTGACGTTATCGTGTCTGGCATTGCTGAAATAGGATGATACAGGGTTCCCCCCTCAAGTATGACGACCCTGCGCCAACGACAGGGCAAGGGACTGGCAGAACAGAAAGGAATACCGAAAAGGACAGTTTAAGAGGGTTGGAAAACGCACAGACAGTACGTGAATATGGCCTAGACTAGTGAAACTCATTACAAGTCATTTTAGAGGAGCCACCATGGCATTTACTGCTACAGACCCCATCAAGATGATTTTTGCCGTGTTGTTACCGCCGGTCGGGGTATTTCTTGAGGTCGGCCTCAAGGGACACTTCTGGTTGAATATCCTGTTGACGCTTTTTGGCTTCATCCCGGGCATCATCCACGCGTTCTATGTGATTCTTAAGCACTAGCGTAAGGATAAGCACTAGCGTCAAGAGAGGCACGCCCTGCAACGGGTGATGCTGTCACTCGTTGGGGCCATGCTCGGAGTTATCCGCCTGCCCTGCCAGGCGGAGCTTTTCGATGCTCGACTTCCCTGAGCGCTCCCCGCCCAGTGGCAACACGCTGAACGAGCCATCCGTTTCCAGCACCACGGCCTCCACCTCACCCAGCCCTCGTACCCCCGCACTGCGTACCGCCGCAAAGACATCGTCCTCGTTGACGCGCTCCTTGAGCAGCGCGGCATGCAGGAACTCGCCGCGATACACCAGTAACGCGGGCTCCCCCGATACCACACTGCGAACCCAGTCGACACGCACGCCTGACCAGGTAACCGCAAACTGCATGCCGATGAGCAGCGACAGCGCCAGTGCTCCCTGGGCCAGCGTCACGTCCTTGCTAAGCAGGATGGTCGCCAGGGTCGAACCAAGTGCCACGGTGACCACCCAGTCGAAGGCGTTCATCTTCGCCAGCGTTCGCTTGCCCGAGACCCGCAGGGAAATTACCAGGAAACAGTAGGCCATCACGCCGACGATGCACGTCCGAACGAGACTGGCCCAGCCATCGAAGAACATTGGTTCCATGCATACCTCGTATTATCCATGGCCGTAACGATGGCCAGGCGATACCCAGCCGTCGACCGGCCTAAAACAGGCTCATGCGTTTCATGACGCCGTCTTGCTTGTAGAGCCAGTGAAACAGCGCACCGGCAATATGCAGCGTCACCAGGCCGAGAATCGTCCAGCCCAGCCAGCCGTGCCACATGAACAGCTGCTCGGAAAGCTCGGTGTTCTTGCCGACGAGCCCGGGAAGATGCCAATGGAAGAACTCCACGGGAAAATCACCGCTCGCGGTGGCCAGCCAGCCAAGGACCGGCTGGATCAGCAGCGCCAGGTACAGCAAGTGGTGAACGCTGGTACTCACCACCCGTTGAAAGGGCGAGAGCGGCGGCTCGTGCAGGGGCACCACGTACATCATGCGCGTCACCACGCGCGCGATCATCAGCCCCAGCATCATCACGCCGAGGGTCTTGTGCGAGGTGTAGAGGAGGTTAGTCAAGGCATTGCCGAAGCTATCGACAGCGCCCTCGAAGCCCAGAAACCCCAGCGTGAGCCCGGTCGGCAAGGAGAACAGCAGTACGCCGGCTACTAGCCAGTGGAGCACACGATGGGGATAGGCATAGCGATCCGAATCGTTCATATCCTTCTCCCTTGAAGGGCCGAACCGGCCTGTCGCTTTTTATCCTAGTTGATGCAGCCGTTGACAGCGCCTCACGGAGCCGGCGTCAACGGCGACGCGCACCCATTATGCCGGTGAGGCAAAGGCGGTATGATGGCTTGGCAACATCGACACTTATGGAGCAGAAAACACGATCGAACATACCTAGCCAGCACCGGAGGTTCTCATGAAGGTCTATAAACCTGAATGGCACTGCACGTTTAGCGTAAACGAAGGCGTGGAAGAATCAGCCAGCTGGAAAGCACGGATCGCTTGGCGCCTGCGGGAAATGGCCGACAAGCTGGAAGGTGGCGGAAGAACGCTCAAGATCGATTGCGACGTTACCCCCCGAGTAAGCCGTCAGGATGTCGATACCTGCCTAGGGAAAGGCTTTGAAGTGACCCAGAACCTGCTGACCCAACTCGCCCATCAAGCCGCCTGTGAAGACGTCATGCGTGACGCCAAGGCAGAGCTGTTCGAGCAGGCGAGTCAGCCCTGAGAACGTGAGGTTTCTGCGTCGGAGTTGCCGCACTCCATTCCGTTAATCGGGATGGGGTGTTTTCGTTGCTGATGCGGCCGTCCTGTCTGAAGCCGCTTCGCTACTGCCGCTCGTGCTGGCCGTCCACGTCTTCCTGCCGTTTAACTAGATGTCATGCCTAGGACGTCACGGTGCAACAGCCTGGTGATGGCAAGAGGAGAAAAATAAGAGGAGAGAGTGAAAGCATCGTCAGGCATCTGGCGCCACGCTCGAAACCTCCACTACTATCTTGAAATACGTCTATACCAGTCGTAAAACGCCCTGAAACACCCCCACCAAGGAACAGGCGATTTCCTTTTACCAGGTCTTCTTTGTGATCAAGGAGTCCGTGTCATGGAAGTGTCGGAAGTGTCTTGCGAACTGCCAGCGGAGTTCATGGAGCAGTTGCTCGAGGCGTCGGATGCGCCGCCTGTTTTTTTCGAAATCGATGCCTTGCTGGGTCAACGACTTGCCAGGGCCAAGGCGCGACTCGATCGCCTGGAACGCGACCTCGTGACCCGTGATTACAGCGCGCTTGCGACCGCACGCGTGGAGTTCGCGTTGGCCTCCCGGGCGATGGCAGATCATCTGATGGCCTGCGGTCTGTCTGTCAGTGAGAACGACTGACCTACCGAGATTGAATCTTCCCAGGCCCGGTCCTCATGACGTCATCGGCAATAGGCTCATCCCGTTTGCCTGGCCCTTGCTCTTGCGCGATACATGTCCTTTAACTAAGTTGCCGTACGGGGCGTCGCCGACTATTATTCAACGCACGAAGATACTTGTTGCAGACAGCGTTGTCGTCATGGCTTGCGGCGGCGGTTCCCGATTAAGGAACCAACCTCGAGCGGACACGCTGTTCCCCCATGGCCTGGCGCCTCATCGATGAACGCGAGCGTCGCGAAACACGATAGCCCAGAGGTAAGTAATGGTGATACAAGCTCGACGCCTCATGATCTGCTGCCTGACGAGTCTGCTGACGCTAGGCATGGCCGGCAGCCTTCAGGCCCACGAAACAACCGTCAAGACTCAGCAGGGGGTGGCGTCCTATTACAGCGACCACTTCCAGGGCAAGACAACGGCCAGCGGCGAACCCTTCGACCAGCAGGAAATGACCGCCGCACACCCCACCCTGCCGTTCGGCACCAAGGTGTTAGTGGTACGCGAGGATACCGGCAGCCAGGTCGAGGTGACTATCACTGACCGTGGCCCTTACGCCAAGGGGCGCATCATCGACCTTTCCAAGCGTGCCGCCAAGAAGCTGGGCATGCTCAAGCGCGGCACCGTGCCGGTGATGGTCACCTCCGTTCAGTAACCTATTAGCCTAGTAACCTACTGACGGTCGAGCGTTCGGCATCTTTCTATCTGCCGCAGAAGCCTCCCAATCGTCTTCCCGTACCGAACAGCATCACCCCTCGCGGCGGTGTTGTCATTCGCCCTTGTGGGTCAGGCTCATCAAGTAGATCGCTGCCGCCAGTGCCAGCACCGACAGGGCCAGGTAGATCGCATCCAGGGGGGTCTGGAAGCGAATTTCGACCACGGCACGAAAGAACTCGATGATGACCGCCAGGATCACGACTCGAGCGATCTTGTCCTTGAGCTGGTCGAACGACTCGACATTGAAGGGATGCCTGGGGGAGTGATCTTCCGTTTGCTCGATGGGCGACACGAAAAGCCGGTAAACGCCCAGTCCAAACACCAGCAGCACGATGGCGATAAGGTAGATATCCACCGCAATCACGATGTTGGGCACTACCGTTTCGTGGATGTCCTCTCCGCTGCCCAGGAGATAGTAGGTGGCGGCATCAACAAGAACCGCGAAAATGTCGAGCGTTCCGATGATGAACAACACCAGCGCGCCCAGCAGGCTAGGGATCACCGCTGCCATGACGAGGAACCGCGAATTCCACAGGAAGCGTTCGATGCGCTGTTCCAGTTTGCCCTGGGGGCGCTTGGGGGGCGTTGTATTGTCCGGTTCTGGCATTTTCTCTCCCCTTAGACCGGAAACTTGAGCCCGGCAACCTGAGCATTGTGGACGTGTGCTGCACCTTATAGGTTTCGCACCTTACGTGTTCTTCAGCCTGTTCGCGAGACCGTCACGACTAGCCCCTCCTCGCCGGTAGAATGATAGGCTGAAGACAATAACAAGGGTGGTTTCAGCGCAAGGAGGGTTCGTATGAAAAGCATCGCTCAAACGAGTGGCGGTATCCGCCGGACGGTCCCGGTGTCGGTGAAACCGTGAGGCGGCCTTCCCCACCCTCCCGTCCGCTCAGCCCGAGCCTGGAACGCCTGCACCTCGCCTGGGATCTGCTGATCGTCGTGTTGGTCGTGGCCAACCTCGCGCTGCTGCTGTTCGATAGCCTCTTCCTGCTGCCGCCGCTGAACAGCGCCTTCGAGGCGGTGGCACCCAGGCTGCATGGGGCCTACGACCAGCGCATTCACGCGAACTTCCTCGCCATCGATCTCGCTTTCGTCAGCGTCTTCCTGCTCGATGTGCTGCTCGGCTGGGCGATGGCGATCGCCGAGCGCCGCTACCATCGCTGGTTCTTCTATCCTTTCGTGCACTGGTACGACGTGCTGGGGTGCATTCCCTTGAGCGGCTTTCGGCTGCTGCGCATCCTGCGCGTCATCTCGCTGATGTACCGCCTGCAGCGCATGCGGCTGATCGATGTCCGCCGCTGGTGGCTGTATGGCGTTTATGCCAAGTACTACGACATCCTGCTCGAAGAGCTCTCCGACCGCATCGCCATCCGCCTGCTCGACAATGTGCAGGACCAGGTGCGCTCCAGCGACTCGCTGTCCCGACGGCTCGTCGGCGACGTGGTGATGCCGCGCAAACAGCAGCTGATCGCCGAGGTGTCCCGCCGCCTGGAGGACATGGCCAGCAACGCCTATGCCACTAACCGTGACGACCTGATGCGCTATGTCAGCGCCCTGGTCGGCCGCACGCTGGGCGAAAGCCGCGAGATAAGCCGCCTGAAGCGGCTGCCCCTGGGCAGCCAGGTCGCCAAGGGTCTGGACGAGGCGCTCAGCGACCTCGCCTGTCGGCTCGTCCACGAGGCCGTGGAAGGGCTGCGCTCCCCGGAGTTCAATACCCTGGTGGAGCGTCTTACCGAAAGTGGGTTCGATGCCTGGCTCGAAGTCGACAAGCATACCGATCAGGTGACCGAGCAGGTGCTGATCGACATGCTCGAAATGCTCAAGGAGCAGGTCGCCGTCAAGCAGTGGCGCGACAGGTACGTCTGAGGCCGAAACAGGCCGCCACTTTCGCTCAACATCAGCTTTGCGGTTCGAGCTTGTCCTGCGTCCTGTGCATGAAATCACTGGCATCGTGGCGTTCGTGCAGCTGCTCTTCCGGCTCACCGAAGGGGCGATTGACCATGCGCCCGCGCTTCACCGCCGGGCGTGCGTCGATCTCCTTGGCCCAGCGCTGCACATGCTCGTAGCCCTGCACCTGAAGGAACTCGCCGGCATCGTACAGCCGCCCCAACGCCAGCTGGCCGTACCAGGCCCAGTTGGCCATATCGGCGATGGTGTACTCATCCCCGGCCAGGTAGCGGTTTTCCGCCAGGCGACGGTCGAGCACGTCCAGCTGACGCTTGACCTCCATGGCGAAACGGTCGATCGGATACTCCAGCTTCTCCGGCGCATAGGCATAGAAGTGACCGAAGCCACCGCCCAGGAACGGCCCACTGCCCATTTGCCAGAACAGCCAGTTCAACGTCTCGGTGCGCAAGGTCGGCTCATGGGGCAGGAATTCATCGAATTTCTCCGCAAGATAGAGCAGGATCGAGCCAGACTCGAACACGCGGATGGGCGGAGCGGTGCTGTGATCCATCAGCGCCGGGATCTTGGAGTTCGGGTTGACCTCGACGAAGCCGCTACCGAACTGATCGCCATCGCCGATCCTGATCAGCCAGGCGTCGTATTCGGCCTTCTTGTGACCCAGCGCCAGCAGCTCCTCGAACATTACCGTGACCTTCACCCCATTGGGCGTGGCCATCGAGTAAAGCTGGAAGGGATGCTTGCCAACCGGCAGCGGCTGGTCATGGGTCGGGCCGGCGATAGGGCGATTGATGCTGGCAAACTGCCCACCGCTCGCCTTTTCCCAGGTCCAGACGGCGGGTGGGGTGTAGTCGTTGTCTTGGCTCATGAAGTCTCCTGAGAGATTAAGGCATAGTTCGCCGCCTCGTACAGAAGCGGCCAGGCTGTATAATACCCGTCCGACAAACGGTAGCCTGATAAGGTTTCATGCTCAAGATACGGGTTCTGTCGCGATCGAGGACAGCGGGATAGCGCCGGTGGCGGTCATTAGGGCGCTGTGGTTTGTGCTGCGCCCTGCTGCTGACGACGCCATGTCGCCGGCGGCGCGCCGAAGGTACGCTTGAACGCCTTATTGAACGACGCCTCCGATTCGTATCCCGCTTCCAGCGCAATCCGGGAAATGGACGTCAACGACTCGCGCAGGCGACGTGCGGCGATCTGCATGCGCAGCCTGCCCAGGTAGCGCATCGGGGGTACGCCCACCAATGCGGTAAAATGCTCGGCAAGGGCGGATCGGGAAAGCCCGACCTCGCGCGCCAGCGTTTCGCTCGACCATTGACGCTCGGGATGATCGTGCAGTTTCGCCAGGGCACGACTGACGAAGGGGTTGCGCAACCCACCCACCCAGGCACGCTGCTCGGGGGGCAGGCCGGCCAGGTAGTGGTGCACGGCCTCGATGAAGAGCAGCTCGGCCAGCCTGGCGAGCCTCACCGAGGAACCGATATCGCCGGCGGCCAGTTCCGTCGCGGCGAAGCGAAAGGAGCTTTCGATCCATCGCCCCGCCGTACCTTGCGCTACATCGAGCGTCATCACGCTGGGCAGGATGCCGATCAAGGCGTCGCCCGGTGTCTCGCTATACAGGAAACCGCACTGCAACCGCGTGGTGTCGCCACCGCCGCCGTAGACGATCCGGGCCAAGCCGCCATCGCTCATCGGTTGTATCAGATGATCCACGCTGGCGGGTTCACCGTCGAGCTCGCTACCCAGTACGTGCGGGTCGTTACGCGGCAGCACCACGATATGCCCCGCCGACACCGTCACCGGCACCGCTTCGCCGACCCGTAGCAGCAGCCGACCGGCGCTGACGTAATGATAGGCAAGGATACCCTGGGGGACCGGCGTGAACGGCCGGCAATCGTCCGGCGTAACCTGGGCGGCCACGCACCACGGCGCAGAGAACTCGGCATCGAGAAAGATGCCCCCGGTGAAGTGGATCATGCGCAGTACATCGAGCCCCGCATCCATCGGTCGATGCCCCCATCGCGGCGGATCGGACAACAAGTCTGGCGTTTCGCCCATTATGCTCCGACCCACCTCCGAGTAGTTTAGCAGCATGGTGCGCGGCAAGGCCGCCACCCGCCGCACGACACACCGTCGGCGGCCATCGAAACAGGAGCTCGCTGCCATGCTGACCGACCGCCAAGGAAACGCCCTGCCCGGTGCCACCACCGATACCGCAGCGTTGTACAACCGCGCCGTGGATGCCTTCAACATCTACCGTGGCGACCCTGTCACGCCGCTGGATCAAGCCATCGAGGCAGCCCCCGGCTTCACCATGGCCCGCCTTGCCAGGGCCTATCTGTTTGCCCTGGCTACCGAGCCCGACGCCGCCAAGGCGGCCAGCGCCGATGTCGCCATCGCCAGGACCGCGCGCCTGAACGACCGGGAGGCCTCGCATGTGGCCGTTCTCGACCGTCTACTGGCAGGCGAATGGACCGCGGCCGGCATCGCGCTGGACCATCACAACATGCGCTATCCGCACGACTTGCTGGCCCTGCAGACGGGTCACCTGACGGACTTCTACCGTGCCAACGCCCGCGACCTGCGTGACCGCATCGCGCGCGTGCTGCCCAAGTGGTCGCCCGACATGCCGGCGTATTCGATCGTGCTGGGCCTGTACGCCTTCGGCCTGGAGGAAACCGGCGCCTACGCCCGCGCCGAAGACACCGGCCGCCAGGCGCTGGACCTGCAGCCCCTGGACTGCTGGGCTCATCATGCCGTGGCTCATGTCATGGAAATGCAAGGTCGTGCCGAGGACGGCATCGGCTGGATGACGGCGCGCGAACCCTACTGGTCAGGCGACGACAACCTGTTCAAGGCCCATAACTGGTGGCATCTTGCGCTCTGCCATCTCGATCTGGGCCAGACGCATGAAGCACTGGCCCTCTATGACGGCCCGATCCGTCAGGACCGCAGCGCCGTGGCGCTGGACATTGTCGACGCCTCGGCGCTGCTCTGGCGGCTGGCCCTTGCCGGTCAGGACGTCGGCAACCGTTGGCAGGAACTTGCGAACGCCTGGGACCAGCACGCCGACGGCAGGCTCTACCCCTTCAACGACTGGCACGCCGTCATGGCCTACCTGGGCGCCGGGCGCGACGATCGAGTGGAGCAGATCCTCGCGGCGCTTCGCGGCAACGGCAATCCCACGGAGATGGCAGCCTGGGCGCGAACCACCGGCCTGCCGCTGGTGGAAGGGTTCGTGGCCTTCTGGCGCGGCGACTATGCCACCGCGACCGAGCGCCTGCACGCGGCACGTTTCATCGCCAACCACTTCGGTGGCAGCCATGCGCAGCGCGATATCATCGACTGGACGCTGACCGAAGCCGCCTTACGCGGCGGGTATCGTGACCTGGCCGAGGGCCTGGCGAACGAGCGCCTGGCACTCAAGCCGCACAGCCCCATCAACCGCTCCTTCCTGAGCCGGGCAAGCGCCCCCGCTATGGACGAAAGACGGATTGCCTGAGGCAATGATCTGAAAGCAACGCCCACGCCGCACGGACCCTGTTCGTGCGGCGTTCGATGAGCCACTCCCCATGTAATGATCCCCTCTATCCATTCCCCTTATCCATCCCCCCTAGCCGATGTGATGACTCCCCCTGTAGCGAAGCCGAGTGAGCGAAGAGAGCTATAGGAAAAGCCTATCGAGATGGTGCGAAAAACAACTTAAACCCTTAATTTAGACTTGCTGTATGGTCTTAACACGTGGTCGACCCGATCATCGCAGCAGCAACGGGAGTGAACTTTGGACGCATACGATGTTAACAACACGGGCAAGTGCCCGGTCATGCACGGCTCACGCACCGCAATGGGCAACAAGGGCAACGCAAGCCACGACTGGTGGCCGAACCAGCTCAACCTCAACATCCTTCATCAGCATAACGCCAAGTCCAACCCGCTGGGTGAAGACTTCAACTATGCCGAGGAATTCAAGAAACTCGACCTGGCAGCGGTGAAGCAAGACCTTACCGCCCTGATGACCGATTCCCAGGACTGGTGGCCGGCCGATTACGGCCATTACGGCCCGTTCTTCATTCGCATGGCCTGGCACAGCGCGGGTTCCTATCGTATGGGCGACGGCCGTGGCGGTGCCGGTACCGGGTCCCAGCGTTTCGCACCGCTGAACAGCTGGCCCGACAATGGCAACCTGGACAAGGCGCGCCGCCTGCTATGGCCGATCAAGCAGAAATACGGCAACAAGCTCTCCTGGGCCGACCTGTACGTGCTCACCGGCAACGTGGCCCTGGAATCCATGGGCTTCAAGACCTTCGGTTTCGCCGGCGGTCGCGAGGACATCTACCAGCCGGAAGAGGACATCTACTGGGGCGCCGAGGACGAGTGGCTGGCCACCAGCGACAAGGCCAACAGTCGCTATTCCGGTGACCGCCAGTTGGAAAATCCGCTGGCCGCCGTGCAGATGGGCCTGATCTACGTGAACCCGGAAGGCCCGGACGGCAACCCGGACCCGCTGGCCTCTGCTCGCGACATCCGCGAGACCTTCGCCCGCATGGCGATGAACGACTACGAGACGGCCGCGCTGACCGCCGGTGGTCATACCTTCGGCAAGACGCACGGCGCTGCCGACCCCAACGAGCATGTCGGCCCCGAACCCGAGGCCGCTCCGCTCGAGGAGATGGGCCTGGGCTGGAAGAACAGCTACCGCAGCGGCAAGGGATCCGACACCATCACCAGCGGCCTGGAAGGCGCCTGGACGCCCACCCCGACCCAGTGGGACATGAGCTACTTCGATGTGCTGTTCGGTTACGAGTGGGAGCTGACCAGGAGCCCGGCAGGAGCCCAGCAGTGGCAGCCGAAGAATCTGGCCGAAAAGGACCACGCGCCGGATGCGGAAGACCCCGCCAAGCGTGTGCACATCATGATGTCCACCGCCGACATGGCGATGCGCGAAGACCCCGAGTACCGCAAGATCTGCGAGCACTTCCACAACAACCCGGAAGAGTTTGCCGACGCCTTTGCCCGCGCCTGGTTCAAACTGACCCACCGCGACATGGGCCCCAAGGTTCGCTATCTGGGCCCGGAAGTGCCGGCGGAAGAGCTCATCTGGCAAGACCCGGTGCCTGACGTCGACCACGAACTGGTCAATGCGCAGGACATCGCCGAGCTTAAGGGCAATATCTTGGCGTCCGGCCTTGCGGTATCCGAACTGGTCTCGACCGCCTGGGCCTCCGCCTCCACCTTCCGCGGCTCCGACATGCGCGGTGGAGCCAACGGTGCGCGCATTCGTCTGGCCCCGCAGAAGGACTGGGACGCCAACCAGCCCGTGCAGCTGGCGAATGTGCTCGAGGCCCTCGAAGGCATCCAGCGCGACTTCAACGCCGCCCAGTCCGACAACAAGCGAGTGTCACTGGCAGACCTGATCGTACTCGGCGGCGCCGCCGCGATCGAGAAGGCCGCGAAAGACGCCGGACACCCGGTCGAGGTGCCGTTCGCCCCGGGCCGCACCGACGCGACCCAGGAGCAGACCGACGCCGAGTCCTTCGAGCCGCTCAATCCCGAGGCCGACGGCTTCCGCAATTATCGCCGGACCGCATTTACCGTGCCCGACGAGGAGATGCTGGTCGACAAGGCGCAACTGCTGGGCCTGAGCGCACCGGAAATGACGGTGCTGGTGGGTGGTTTGCGTGTTCTCAACGCCAACTACCACAAGGCACCACACGGTGTTTTCACCAAGCGCCCCGAGACGCTCACCAACGACTTCTTCCTGAATCTGGTCGATCTGAACACCGAGTGGCAGCCGAGCGCAGCCGACCCCAACGTGTTCGAAGGCCGTGATCGCAAGACGGGCGAAGTGAAATGGACCGGCACGCGCGTGGACCTGGTCTTCGGCTCCAACTCGCAGCTTCGCGCCCTGGCCGAAGTCTATGCCCAGGACGACGCGAAGGAACGGTTCGTGAACCACTTCATCGCCGCCTGGAACAAGGTGATGAACGCGGACCGCTTCGACCTCGCGTAATCGCGCTCACGCCACTTCAGCCAGCAGACGTTCAGGCGCTCCCAGACCCTGGGGGCGGTCGGGTGCTTTCCACACTGGCAACGCATTGACGAAGGAATGGGCCTCCCCCCTCCTTCGTCTTTTTTGTCCAACGCGCTGACCGGTGACGCTGATGCCCCGGTAAACACCCCATGAACGCGATCAACCCAGGCAAGCGATATCACAGCAAGTGGACCGCGGCACAGACCCGCCACAGGGTGAAATAGCTACAGTGACCAAGCTGCTGCGCGACAAGAAAGACAACGTGGTCGAGGGAATCCTTGGCTGCCCTGGAAGGTACTAGAGATGACGACACCTGGTTGCTCCACACACCAAACGCCTTTTCAAGATTAAATCACTAATTTTATATATTAGCTCTGTAGTATGGCAGAAATCATAAAACCGCCTTGGCCTCGCTATTTTTTTGCATCACAAGCCGACCGCACGATGAGTCAATCTCAGGTGGGCTCGCTATGGCTTTCCCTCTACCATGCACGCTGCATTGCACAAATTACTTTCAATACGGATAACGAAGTGGGTCTGCGAACCAGATGAAGGAACAGGGATGGTGGTGATGAATGTGGCAGCGAAAACACTGCTGTGTGCGCTAGCGCTGTCGTTGGCTAACGTGGCCTTGGCACAAGGCAGCGTCGACTCCCAACGAGAATCTTGGGTCATCACCGCGCGCCAGGGACAACTCGACGAAGCAATCAATGGCCTCTCGCGTCTCTATGACCAGACCGCTGACCAAGCCGTTCTTGATGACCTGCTTGCGCTGATGGTGCGCAGCGAACGCTATCGCCAGGCCCTGGATGTCTGTGTCTCGTGCAGTGTCGATGACTATTCCGATATCAGCCTGGAAGCGTTAGGCCGTGCGGCACGTCTGGCCGGTGAATACACGCGCTCACAGGATTTCTACCTGGCCCTGACCTACCGCGACCCGAACAATGACCAGGCATGGCTTGGCCTGGCCCTGACAAATATCGAGCAGGGCTATCATAATTCCGCCAACTGGGCCCTGACCCGCTATGAAGAGCGTTTCGGACGTGACCAACAGTGGCTTGAGGCTCGTGCCTTCCTGGCCACTCGAAGTGGCAATCCCATAGCAGAACTCCAGACCCGACAATTACTCGTCGAACAACAGCCGCAGAATGAAGAGGAAATCAAGTCCCTCTATCGCTTGGCCATTACGTTGGGAGCCCGCGGCGCCGCCGAGCGCCTGATGCAGGATCACCCCGCTCTTTTTACCGAGTCAGACCGTCTGTGGCTGCGTTATTACGATGGGGTAGGCAAGATTCGTCTGGCCCAAAGCACCAATGAAATAGTTCGCGCCGAAGCGGGCCTGGCCGATCTGGAGGCAGTCATCGCTGCATCCAACGCGGCCCCCGGGCTGGTACAGCGTGCTCAGTATGACAAGGTCGTCGCCCTTGCAATGCTGCGTCGGTTCGAGGAAGCCGAGACCCTCGCGACGCAACTGGAAGCCCGCTACGGCCCACTGCCCAACTACGTACGTGAGTCGCGTGCCGATGCACTCAGCGGCCTGGGCCGTCCAGACAAGGCGCGTGATATCTATGTGTCGCTGATCGCCTCAAATCCTCGCCTTGCGCGCGACCTGAACCATCCGCGTTACGAGTCACTGATCTATACCTATGCCGATACACGTCAATACGACGAAGCGGAACAGGTGCTGAATCAGTGGATGACAGAAGAGCCCGCTTCGCGCTGGGATTTCACTGGAACCCAGCGTATCAACAACCCCAACTACGAACGCGCTCATCACTTGGAGGTAATGCTCGCTGCCTGGCGCGGCGACGAGGATATCGCCTCAAGGCGCCTTGATGCCCTTGTCGAACAGGCCCCGGCTAACGCCACGTTGTGGCGTATCAAGGGGGATCTCAGCCGCTGGCGTGGCTGGCCTCGCCAGGCCGAAGAGAATTATCAGAAAGCGGCTCAGCTGATGGCACCCAGTGAACGCAACGTGCCCGGCTACGGCATCCTCATGTCACGTCTCGATCGCGGTGACTGGCGAGGTAACGTAAAGACTATCGAGCAGCACATTGCCGAGGATCCACCCAGTGTCTCGTTGGATGGCCTGACCCGAGAGCTGCGTGAGCAGCGGGCGGGCCGGTTCAGCGTCAAAGGCTCGCGTGGCGACAGTACCGGATCCGGTGTACAGAGTTCACGCGATTGGCGCTATGAGACGCTGCTGGAGGCTCCGCGCAACGACGCCGGCTCGCGCTTCTTCGCTCAGCGCATTGGGCTGTACGGTGAGTACGACGATGAACCGCTGCATGCCGCTTACACCGCTGCCGGTTATGAGTTCAACCTGTACCCCGCGATCCTCAAGCTAGCGATCGGCGAAGGCGCCCAGCTCAACGAGGACCCGCTGATCTGGGGTGAGTTCAACTATGCCGTGTCCGATCATTGGAGCGGTATTTTCAGCGCCGAAATCAATAGCGACGAGGTTCCCCTGCGGGCCTTGCGTGACGAGGTATACGCCGATCTCTACCGGCTTGAAGGGCGTTATCGCCGCGACGAATCCGGCACGGGCGGTGTCGGCCTGGCCTTCATGGACCTGGAAGACGGCAACCTGCGCCGTGCCATCTCGGGCTACTGGACCGAAGAACTTTACGGCCACGATGAATGGACCGTTACTGGCCAGCTGTTCGCCGGCGCATCGAAGAATGACGATGTCGAGGCGAGTTACTTCAACCCGCGCCGCGATGCCAGCCTGAGTGGTGAGCTTGAAGTCGGCCATACGCTGCCCCTGGGCTACCGCCAATCCTTCGTACAGACCCTGGTCCTGGGGGGCGGTGGTTACTGGCAGGACGATTACGGCAGCGAACCAACCTGGGCCGTGGGATATCGGCACGCTTGGGAGTTCGAACCCAACGTCGTGTTCGAATACGGCATTTCACGCCAGAAATCCGTCTACGACGGCGTTCCCGAGTACGGCAACTTCATCACTGCCGGTTTTGAATGGAGATTCCTGTGAGCAAATGGATTGTTGCCATGCTGGCCTTGTCCTTGGCCATGCCGGTCTTGGCGGTCACGAATTCAGGCCGCGACCCGGGACGCGATCCCGGTAAGTTCAGCGTGATCAGCTATCACGACGTGGTCGATCTGGAGCAGACCCCGGAAATGAAGGTCTTTCCGCAAACGATCACTCGCAATTTGTTGGTCGAACATTTCAACCTATTCGCCGAGCTCGGCTATCACCCGGTCAGTTATCAGCAAATCATCGACGCACGTGAAGGCAGACAACCGCTGCCTGAAAATGCCGTTCTGCTGACCTTTGATGATGGTTACCGCAGCTTTCACGACATCGTCTACCCACTGCTCAAGCTCTATGACTATCCGGCCATCACCGCCGTGGTCGGTAGTTGGCTGGATGTACCCGCCGGGGAGCAGGTGACCTACGGCGAAACGACGCTGCCCCGCGAACGCTTCATGACCTGGGCGCAGCTGAACGAGATCCAGCGGTCTCCGTTGGTCGAAGTCGCCTCGCATACCTATGACCTTCACAAGGGCATTATCGGCAATCCGTTCGGCAACATGCAGCCGGCCGCCACGACAAGTTCCTGGTCGTCCTCGGGCTACGAGGGCGAAAGCGAGTATGTGACGCGCATACGCAACGACATGCAGATGACCCGCCAGCGTTTTCAAGACGAACTGGGCGAAGGGCCACGCATCATGGTCTGGCCTTACGGCGCCTACAGCAATGCATCGCTGGAGCTGGCTGCCGAGGCGGGTATGACGCATACCTTCAGTCTGCTCGGGAACGTCAACGAGGTGAATGGGAATCCAAAAGAGATGGGGCGTTACCTGATCGATCAGGAAACCTCGCTGGAAACCTTGGAGGAGATTCTCGCCGACCGTACATGGGAGCGTGGCGTCGAGCGTGTCGTGCATGTCGATCTGGATTACGTCTATGACGAGGACGAAGTCCAGCAGGGAAAGAATCTGGATGTCCTGCTTGATCGCGTCAAGCAGCAGGGCGTAAGCACAGTGTACCTGCAGGCCTACGCCGACGACGATGGCGATGGCGTGGCAGAGGCCCTGTATTTCCCTAATCGCCACATGCCAATGAAGACCGACCTCTTCAACCGCGTTGCCTGGCAACTCAAGAAGCGTGCCGGAGTCAAGGTCTACGCTTGGATGCCGGTCATGGCCTTCGACCTGGGTGAGGATTACCAGTACGTCACTGACGCTCGCCACGGCCAGCCCAACCCGGACTACTACCAGCGCCTGTCACCCTACGTCGAGAAGAACCGCCGGATCATCAGCGAGATCTACGAGGATCTTGGCCGCATGACCAAGTTCGACAGCCTGCTGTTTCACGACGATGGGCTTCTGAACGACTTTGAAGACGCCGGCCCGGATGCGCTGCAGTGGTATGCACGCAAATGGAACCTGCCCGACAGCGTGGCCAATATCCGCCAAGACGACGAAAAAATGGCCGAGTGGACCCGGCACAAGACGCAGTTTCTGATCGATTTCACTTATGAACTGCGCAATGCCGCCGATCGTTATCGCCAGTATGACAATAAGCGCTTCCTGATCGCTCGCAATATGTATGCGTCGGTGGTCCTCGAACCCGAGAGTGAGGCGTGGTTTGCCCAGAATCTCGAAGCGTTCGGCAAGGCTTACGATTATACCGCCGTCATGGCCATGCCCTATATGGAAGGTGCCGAGGATGCGGATCGCTGGCTGAAGCAACTCGCTAATGAAGCCTTGAAGCTTGTTCCCGCTGACCGCCTGATCTTCGAACTCCAGGCCACCGACTGGCGTGACCAGACGCAGATCCCCAGCGAAACACTGGCCCACTGGATGGGAGTAATACGCAACGAGGGAATTCAAAATTATGGCTACTACCCCGATGACTTTATCAATGATCATCCCGATATCGGAGTGCTGCGGCGGAACTTCTCATTGACGAACCAACTGGGGGAGGCGCGATGAATGCCATGGAATTACTCGCCCTCTTTACTATCGGTTATCCCAGCCTGATGGCCACGGTGTGGATCTGTGGCGGCCTGTACTATTTTTTTCATTGGGAACGCAAGCAGACAGAGAAGCCGGCCTCGGCCAGCGACCCCAACGCCCCTCGCGTCTCTATTCTGGTGCCCTGTCATAATGAAGGAAAAAACATCGACGAGACAATTCATCACCTGTTTTGTCAAAACTACCTGAATCTCGAGATAATCGCCATCAACGATGGCAGCCATGACGACACCGGCGACCGCTTGGATACGCTAGCCCGCCAGTACCCTGCACTGAAAGTCCTGCATCAGGTCAACCAGGGCAAAGCCAGCGCAATGAACAATGGCTTGATACATGCAAGCGGCGAAATCATTGTCGGTATAGACGGCGATGCCGTACTCGACTACGACGCGGTCTGCTGGATGGTCGAACATTTCCTGTACAGCCCTCGGGTTGGCAGCGTCACAGGCAATCCACGAGTACGTACACGCTCTACGGTAATTGGAAAGATCCAGACAGGCGAGTTCTCCTCAATTATCGGCTTGATCAAGCGCGCACAACGCATCTACGGCATGGTCTTCACCATCTCGGGCGTTATTTGTGCCTTTCGCCGCAGTGCATTGGAACAGATCGGCGGGTGGAGCACCGATATGATCACCGAGGACATCGATGTCAGCTGGAAACTGCAACTAAAAGGTTGGCAGGTTCGTTATGAGCCTCATGCGATGTGCTGGGTATTGATGCCAGAAACCCTCCGCGGCTTGTTTCGCCAGCGCCTGCGTTGGGCACAGGGTGGTGCCGAGGCCTTCCTGCGCCATTTCGGCGAGGCAATCCGTTGGCGCAATCGCCGCTTCTGGCTACTACTTGCCGAATACATCATCAGTATTGTCTGGTGCTACTCAATGCTGACGCTAATTATACTGGGCCTGTTTGACCTGGCGCTGGCCTTTCCGAGTTGGGATGCGGCAGCCGCCTTGCTGAGTTCGTCTGCAGGGTTTCTGATGTTCCTTTGCTTGCTCCAGTTCAGCGTCAGTTTCTTTATCGACAGCCGCTATGACTATGACATGGCCAACTGCCTATTCTGGTGCATCTGGTATCCGTTCTTTTATTGGATTCTGAACATGCTGACTGCGGTCATCGCATTTCCCAAAGCCGTTATACGTCGCCGCGGTCAGCTTGCGACATGGAGCAGTCCCGACAGAGGAGAAGTCTTTCGTGAATAACAAGCTTGGCTACATGGTTATCAGTAATCCCAAACGGCGTGGGCTGGGATATCGTTTTAGAGACACCACCCTTGTCCTGGCCACCCTCAGCCTGTGGGGTCTGTTCGGCACGCAGACTTACCTAGCAATGACGAGTGCCGAAATACTGGTCACCCAGGCTTACGTTCTGGGGATTCTCAAGATAACTGCCATCGACTTTGTCGCCGTCTTCATAATCTTCCATACTTGGGTGATTTTCGAACGCTCACTGTTTCGCAGGAGATTGAAGGCCTTTCACGGTCAGACGGTCCACACTCCCGAAACGGTACAGCCGCAATTCCAGCAACAAGGATGATGGAAAGAGCCGCCTGAGTCGTGGTCGAACAAACGTCCGGAACGCTCTTCATGCCTTCCAGCACGCTGGCCTTCAGCCGGCGTCGGTCGCTCGAGATAATCCCTTCCCGATAAGCTCCAACCGCTTGGCGAAGCGCACCAGCGGATCAATTCCACTTTTCAGCCCATGCCGGTCCAGCCCTCCACGAGGAGAAGCATTTCCTGGTGGCGAGTTGCTGCGCGATCTGAAAGGCAACATGGCGAGGGAACCCTCGAAGCCCTTGACACCCCCCGCGAACCAACCTGTTCTAGACTGAACGGATTTCCCGCCACATGAAGGACTACACCATGCCGTCACGCTACTTCACCATCAACGCTATCCCGCAGGGCACGCCGAGCCGCAAGCTGTTCGAGCTGCACGAGACCGAGCTGCCCGATCTGGCCGAGGGCGAGGTGCGCATTCGCAACACCTGGCTGTCGGTGGACCCCTACATGCGCGGGCGCATGACCGGCGTCAAGACCTATGTTGATCCCTTCGTCATCGGCGAGCCGCTGGAAGGCGCGGCGGTGGGCGAGGTCATCGAGTCGCGGGATTCCCGCCTGGCCGTGGGCGACAAGGTCCGACACATGG
This sequence comes from Halomonas korlensis, assembly GCF_900116705.1. Taxonomy (GTDB): domain Bacteria; phylum Pseudomonadota; class Gammaproteobacteria; order Pseudomonadales; family Halomonadaceae; genus Halomonas; species Halomonas korlensis. Next base: position 87,817 of record NZ_FPBP01000004.1, read on the forward strand.
CGGGCTGGCGGGACATCGCCCAGTTGCCGGGCGACCAGGTAGAGCCACTGCCAAGTTTCGAGGTACCGGAGCAGGCATATCTCGGCGTGCTCGGCATGCCGGGCATGACCGCCTGGACCGGCCTGAACCAGATCGCCGAGATGCGCGAAGGCGACAACGTGCTGGTCAGCGCCGCCAGCGGTGCGGTGGGCTCGTTGGCCGTGCAGCTGGCCAAGGCCCGGGGCGGAACCGTGGTGGGCATCGCCGGAGCGCCCGAGAAGCTTGAGTGGCTCGAGTCGCACGGCATCAAGGCGGTGAGTTACCGCGAACGCGACGCCCAGCAGCTGACCGAGGCGCTCAAGGCGGCCTGCCCGGAGGGCTTCGATGTCTACTACGAGAACGTCGGCGGCGTCTGCCTGGAGGCGGCCCTCAACACCCTGCGACTCGGCGGTCGCATCGCCGTATGCGGGATGATCGCTCGCTACAACGCCGAGGGGCCGGCGCCAGGGCCGAGCAACCTGGCCATGCTGCTGATCCAGCGCCTGCGCATGCAGGGCTTCATCATCTTCGATCATTGGGCCGACTATACGCGCTTTCTGGAAGAGGTCGGCCCGCAGGTGGCCAAGGGCGAGATCGACTACGCCGAAACCGTCGAGGAAGGCCTCGAGCGCACGCCAGATGCCTTCCTGGCGCTGTTCGAGGGCGCCAATACCGGCAAGATGCTGGTGCGGCTCTGAACGACGCGAGCCTCGGCTCCGGCTGACCACGGCGGGGGAAGGCGTAAGGCGTCGCAGCATGCCTCAAGGCGGCGAGGGAGCCGGCTTCGGTTCGTGTCCCGCGAGCACCTCGCGGATCTCCTCGATCTCCAGGGTCTCGCGTGCCTCGAGTGCCGTGGCGAGGGCGTCGAGTGCCACCCGGTGCGCCTCGAGCAGCTCTCGACCGCGGCGTTCCAGCTCGGTGAGTAGCTGGCGCACCTCCTCGTCGACGAGGCTCGCCAGCGCCTCGCTGTAGTCGCGGGGTTGGGCCATCTCACGTCCGAGGAAAACATGCTCCTGGCTGTGGGAGGCCATCACCGGGCCGATGCGTCGGTTCATGCCCCAGCGCCCCACCATGCGTCGCGCCAGCTGGGTGGCCTGTTCAAGGTCATTCTCCGCACCGCTCGACACCTCGCCGAAGACGATGGACTCGGCCAGCCGGCCGCCGTACATCACGGTGATGCGATCGCGAAGGTAGGATTCGCTGAAGTTGACGCGATCCTCATCGGGCACCTGGGCGGTTACTCCCAGGGCGCGACCGCGTGGCAGCACCGTCACTTTCTCGAGCGGATCGGCATGGGGCAGCAGATAAGCCAGCAGCGCATGGCCCGACTCGTGGTAGGCGACGACATGCCGCTCGCGCTCGGAGAGGCCCACGTCCTTGGTATCGCCGAGCAGCAGACGGTCGCGGGCGTCGGTGAAGCAGCTCCAGTCGACCTGCTGCTGGCTACGTCGGCCGGCGAGCAGTGCCGCCTCGTTGGCGAGGTTGGCGAGGTCCGCCCCGGAGAAACCGGTGGTGATCTCGGCCAGCCGCATCAGGTCAACGTCATCGGCCAATGGCATATCGCGCGTATGCACGGCGAGGATGTCGCGGCGCGCCTGGCGGTGAGGATTCTCCAGGGTAACCTTGCGGTCGAAGCGCCCCGGACGCAGCAGCGCCGGGTCGAGCACGTCGGGACGGTTGGTGGCGGCGAGCACCACGACCGATTCATGCTCATCGAAGCCATCCATCTCGGCGAGTATCTGGTTGAGCGTCTGCTCGCGCTCGTCGTGGCCGCCGCCCATGCCGGTGCCGCGGGCACGACCGATGGAGTCGATCTCGTCGATGAACACCACCGCCGGCGCTTGCTCCTTGGCCTGCTTGAAAAGGTCGCGCACCCTGGATGCGCCCACCCCGACGAACATCTCGATGAACTCCGAGCCGCTGATACTGAAGAAGGGCACCCCGGCCTCCCCGGCCACCGCCTTGGCCATCAGCGTCTTGCCGGTGCCGGGCGGGCCCATCATCAGCACGCCACGGGGAATCTTCGCCCCCAGGGCACGAAAACGCTCCGGCTCCTTGAGGAAATCCACCACCTCGGTGACCTCGCGCTTGGCGTTCTCGGAGCCGGCCACGTCGGCAAGGCGCACACGGCTCTGCTGGCTGGTGATCTGGCGTGCCTGCGACTTGCCCATGCCCAGCGGCCCGCCACCCGACATCATGCGCTGCTGCATGCGACTCCAGAACCAGAACAGCAGGCCGAGGATAAGAATCCACGGTAGCGCCCCGACCAGCACGCGCTGCCACCAGGGCGGATCCACGGGCTGGGCGATGATCTCGATGCCCTGGCTTTCCAGACGCTCCAGCAGCCGTTCGCCCTCGATGTCGGGGCGAGTGGTGGTGAAGGATTCGGCCTCGCTGTCATCGCGCGCCTCGCGGCCCGCCTCGTTGAACTGCCCTTCCACCGACTGGCCGCGCAGGGTCACCGACGCGACCCGGTCGGCATCCACCGCCTGGAGAAATTCGGAGTAGCTGAGCTCGGCCTGGACCTCGCGCTCGGCGGCATCCAGGTAATGGAAGAGCAATAGAATACTCACCGCGAACCACAGGAAGAGCAGGAACTGTTGCCGTGGAGGCTCGTCGGATGGCGACTGCCACTTGTCGGGAGGCGGCGTCTCACCCGAGGGGCGCGACGCGGAGGATGACTGTCTAGGATCGGATGCCGACATGGTAGGCCAGCTTTCGGACATGTTCCGGTGAAGATGGTACTCCCTGTCCGGCATTGCAAGGTCAGCGTCGCTCGGATGGCAAGACCGAGTCAACGCACCGCAGGAAGCCCCTTGGCAGGCACCTCACGCCAAGGGCGGCTGCACGGCCAGCTGCACGGCGATGGCGGCCAGCATCACGCCGATGACGCCATCGATGGCCCGCCAGGCCAGCGGCCGCGACAGCCAGGGCGCGAGCGCCGCGCCGCCCCAGGCCAGCAGGGCGAACCAGCTCACCGAGGCGCCGGCGGCGCCGGCCAGGAACAGCCCGGCGCTCTCCTGCTGGGCACCCACGGAAGGGATCAGCAGCAGGGTATCCAGGTAGACCTGGGGGTTGAGCACCGTCACCGCCAGCGTGGCGAGCAGCACCTGGCGGCGAGTCCGTCCCCCCTTGGCGGCATCGAGCCCGGTGCGTCCCCGCGCGGCACGGATCAGCGCCTGGCCCGCCAGCCAGGCCAGGAAGGCCACGCCCAGCCAGCGCAGCACGTTCATGACCTCGGGAGCCGTCAGCAACAGGGCACCAACCCCGAACATGCCCGCCGACAGCAGCAGCACGTCGCTGCTCATGCAGAGCCCGGCCGACCACCAGTGGTGCTGCCGATGCACCGCCTGGCCCAGCACGTAGGCATTCTGCGCGCCAATGGCGACGATGATGCCGCCACTGACGAAAAATCCGGTGATAAAGCTCTCCAGCATGCGCCTGCCTCATGGTTGCCTGGGATATTTTCGAAGCGAGTCACCGCCGGACATAAACGGAGGGTGCCAGCCTAGCGCGTTATCTATATATTAAAAAATCATTCTCCTAATGTTGCATCAGTTTTTCTTATGGTCGACTACAAGCTCCTGGAAGCCTTGGCCACGATAATGGAATGCGGCGGCTTCGAACGCGCCGGCGAAGCCCTGGGCCTCTCGCAATCGGCCATCTCGCAGCGCATCCGGGCGCTGGAGATTCGCCTCGGCCAGCCGGTACTGGTTCGCCACCCGGCGCTGGCGCCCACGCCGGCGGGCCAGCGCCTGCTCAACCACCTGCAGCAGGTACGACTGCTTGAACGCGACCTGGCGACCACCCTGCCCACGCTGGAAACCGCCTCACCACGACTGCGCATCGCTCTCAACGCCGATAGCCTCGCCACCTGGTGGGCCGCCTCCATCGGCGATTATTGCCGCCAGGCCGGGGTGCTCCTCGACCTGGTAGTCGAGGATCAGGACGTCGGCCTCAAGCGCCTGCGCGACGGCGACGTGGCGGCCTGCCTGTGCGCCAGTTCCCAACCGATTGCCGGGGCGCGCTGCGTACCGCTCGGGCAGATGACCTACCTGCCGCTCGCCACCCCGGCCTACATCGACCGTTTCTTTTTCGATGGCTTGGGCGAGGCGGCCTTCCGCCAGGCACCGGCCATTGTCTACGGCCCCCACGACCAGCTTCAGCATCGCTTCCTGGCCCACTGTGGCTACCACGGCCCCTTTCCGTATCACCTCTGCCCTTCCTCGGAGGGCTTCGTGCGTCTGGCCCGCGCCGGGCTGGGCTACGGCATGATCCCCCGCATGCAAGCGGCGGCTCAGCTGGCCGGCGGCGAGCTGGCCAGCATCGCTCCCGGCCAGGCGCTCGAGGTGCCGCTCTACTGGCACTTCTGGCGTCACAGCGGCAACCTGCTGGCCGGGCTGACGACGCATCTGGAAGCGGTGGAACTGACCTGACGGCGACAGCGTCTACACTGCCCACGAACCCCTCATCGGAGACGCCCATGCCCCCGCAACCGCTCGCCCTGACGCGTCGCCGGCTGCTCGGCGGGCTGGCGGCGCTGGCCGCCGGCTCGGCGCTGCCGCCGTTTGCCGTACGGGCCGCCGAAGGCGCGATCCTGATCCGCGAGCTGCCCGCCATCGGTGAGTCGCTGCCGCTGGTGGGCCTGGGCAGCTGGATCACCTTCAACGTCGGCGACGATCCGCAACTGCTCGCGGCGTGCACCGACGTCATGCGCGCCTTCTTCGCCGAGGGCGGCAAAATGATCGACTCCTCGCCGATGTACGGCTCGTCGCAGGCCACCATCGGCCACGGCCTGGCCGAGCTCGACGCCGCAGGGCAGGCCTACGCCGCGGACAAGATATGGACCTCGAGCCCCGACGAAGGGCCGGCGCAGATCGAGACCTCGCGGCGTCATTGGGGCGTGCCGCGCTTCGATTTATTGCAGGTGCATAACCTGGTCGCCTGGGAGGCAAACCTCGACACGCTACTGGCTATGCGTGAGGCCGGCGAGGTACGTCACGTGGGCATTTCTACCTCCCACGGCCGGCGCCACGACGCCGTCGAGCGTATCATGCGCGAGGCACCCCTCGACTTTGTGCAGCTCACTTACAATATCGTCGACCGCGACGCCGAGCAGCGCCTGCTGCCGCTGGCCCGCGAGCGCGGCATCGGGGTTATCGCCAATCGCCCCTTCCAGCAGAAGCGCCTGATTCGCCGCCTCGAGGGCAAGCCGCTGCCTGAGTGGGTGGCCGAAACGGGCGCGACCAACTGGGCGCAGTTCATTCTCAAGTTCATCATTTCGCACCCCGACGTGACCTGCGCCATTCCCGCCACCACCCGGGTCGAGCACGTACGCGAGAACCTTGCCGCCGCCCGCGAGCCACTGCCGGACGCCGCGCTGCGCCGGCGCATGGCCGACTATGTGGCGGAGCTGTGAAGGTGAAGGTGGCGGGGCTGTGAAGCTTCGATGAGCGAATGGTTGAGCTACCGCCCCGAGGACTTCCTAATGTTCTCGCCGCGCGTCTACGAGCGCCTCTTCGTGCTGCACAACGAGGCGCTGTGGCCGCTGCCACTGCTCGCCCTGCTGCTCGGCACGGCGCTGCTGCTGGCGTTGGTCTTCCCACGGCCGGGCCGAGTGTGCGCGACGCTCGGTCTGCTTGCCATAGCCTGGTTGTTCGTCGCCTGGGCGTTTCTGTGGCAGCGCTACGCGCCCATCAACTGGGGGATCCGCTACGTGGTGCCGCTGTTCGCCTTGCAGGCACTGCTGCTGCTCGCCCTGGGCCTGTGGCGCGGCGGGCTCGAACTGCCGGCACGCTGGCAGCCGCCGCGCGTCCTGGGCCTGGCGCTCGTTGCCTATGCGGTCTTCCTGCATCCCCTGACCGCGCTGCTGTACGGTCGCGGCCTGGCCGGTGCCGAGGTAGTCGGCCTGGCCCCCGACCCGCTGGCCATCGCCACCCTGGGCGTGGCGGCCACGGTTCAGCCGGCGCGCCGCGGCTGGACCCTGCTGGCGATACCCGCCCTCTGGTGCCTGGCCAGTGCCTACACCCTGCATCTGCTGAACGCTCCCGGCGCCTGGCCGCCGCTGCTTGCCGTGCTGATTGCCCTCGCGGCACGGCTGTGGCCGCGCGACTGAATGGACTCGGCATCCTGAGGCGTTTGCTGGTGAGCAGCGGGTTGGGCTGTCACAGGCAACCCAACAGATCAGCGCTATAGCTCTGGAAAGGTCACGCCGAAACGCTCGCAAAGTACCGGCACACTCTCGAAGTCCATATCGAGTGAATACCTTGAGTTGATCTGCACGAAACGCTCCACGTCACCCCAGGCCTCGGCCACCTCCCGGAAGTAGTTCTCAAAACCCGCCGGCGAGATGACCTCGATAATGTGGCAAGGCGTATCACCGGCGTTCCAGAAGGTGTGCCACTGCCCACGTGGCTTGAACACCCACGTCCCCGGGCTGGCCATCACCACCTCATCACCAAGCAGGGCGCCTAACGTGCCTTCCAATACGTAGGAGTACTCGTCTTCGTTGTGGTGGTAGTGCAGTGGCGCTGCCAGAGCATGGGGAGCGATAGGATGATGAACAACGGCGAAACGCTCACCGGTGTCGAGTCCCTCGATCTTCCAGTTCACGCCCAGTCCGCCGAAATCGAAGGCATCGCCTTCGTCGGACAAGATCATGGTCGGACCGTCGTCGTACTCTCTTTGCCTGTCCATGATGTCCCTCCTCTCGGAGAATTCGTGGTGACAGTGAGTAGAGTGAGATATAGACCTGAAGCGATCGGCAGGAAGGCTACCAAAAAGTGTAGGCACGGCCCTAGCTTCACCGCCAGCCGCCAGCCAAGCCCTTCTTCATAGAAGCGCCTCACCGTGCCAGTGCTAGTGCTAGTGTCAGTCACTCAGGCTGATCCGAATCAAACGCTGTTTAATGGCGGGTTCCTCACTGTTTGCGCCCTTTTCGTTCAATGCTCCGCCAGAAAATCGAGGATGGCGTCATGGGTACTCGCTGGAGTACTGCTCGCCGTCGTCCGGCCAGGGTTGGGTGTCGAAATAACGCTGAGTATAGGAGATGAAGGGGGGCTCGCTGGCTACACTTCTGACCGGGCCGCGCGCTTTTACGCAGTGCCATCTCGTTCAGCAAAGGAGAGCTACCCCATGGAACTCAAGGGAAAGACCATCGTCATCACCGGCGCCGGCCGCGGGCTGGGACAGAAGACCGCGGAGATGATCGCTGCCAAAGGCGGCCGCCTGGCTCTGGCGGGGCTCAGTGAGGAGGGTCTGGAAGAGACGGCACGCCTGTGCCGCGATGCCGGCGGCGAGGCCCGCGTCTACCTGCTGGACGTCTCCGACGAGCCGGCTGTGGAAAGCACCTTCGCCCGGGTCGTGGAGGACTTCGGCGCCCTGGACGGCGTGGTGAACAACGCCGGCATCACCAAGGATGGGCTGCTGGTCGAGGGCAAGGACGGCAAGGTGGCGAAGAAGATGAAGCTGGACGACTGGGATGACGTGCTCCGGATTGACCTTCGTGGGGTCTTCCTCTGCGGGCGCGAAGCCGCCGCGCGCATGATTGAGCTGGGCGGAGGCGGCGCCATCGTCAATATCTCCAGTATTTCGCGGGTCGGCAACTTCGGACAGACCAACTACTCGGCCGCCAAAGCCGGCGTCACCGCCCTGACCGTGACCTGGGCCAAGGAGCTCAGCCGCCACGGCATCCGCGTGGCGGCGATTGCACCAGGCTTCGCCAATACCCGCATGGTGGAGAAGATGCCCGACAAGATCCTCGACCAGATCAAGGCGCAGGTACCGCTGGGGCGGCTGGCCGAGCCGTCGGAGATCGGCCACTCGGTGATCTATGTGCTCGAGAACGACTACTTCAACGGTCGTGTGCTGGAGGTGGACGGGGGGCTCAGGCTCTGAGCGGCCCTGGCCAACCGAAACGTCGTCGGCCCCTCGCGTTCAATGCTCTGCCAGGAAATCGAGAATGGCAGCCGTGAACGGTTCGACGGCGTGAACCGGTCCGTCATGGTTGACGCCGGGGATCACCTGCAACTCGGCCTGGGGCTGGCACTGCGCCATGGTGTCGGCGATTGACTCAAAGAAGAGATCGCTATGCTCGCCCTTGAGAATCAGGGTTGGTTGCTCAAGGGTTGCCAGATCCTCGCAGGTGATGGCAGGTGGCGTCATGCTGACGCCGGCCGGCACCGTGCGGGCGTTGTCCAGCCAGATGGTGCGCATATACTCGGGTTCCTGGTCGAAACCGCCTGGCGAGCGCTGGAACGCGGCCTCGATGAACCGCCGGGTGGCCTGCTCCGCATCGCCGGCCACCAGCGCCGCCATGCTCCGGTCGTACTTCTTGCCCTCCTCTGCAATGGCGGCCTGACGCGCCTCCGACAACTCGGCGACCAGCGAGGGAACACTCGGCTCATAGTGCACCATGCCGCGCACCAGCTCCGGGTGCTCCAGCGCCACCTGCGAGGCAACCTGACCGCTGTAGGACCAGGTGACCAGGTAGGCCGGACCGATACCCAGCGCCCGGATGAAAGCGGCCAGATCGGCGGCGTGGGTTTCGCTTGAGAACTGCTCGCCGTCGTCCGGCCAGGGCTCGGTGCCGAAATAGCGCTGGGTATAGGCGATGAAACGGTGCTCGCGGGCGATGGCCTCGCGGTACGGTTCCCAGATCCGGTGATCGGCAATCGCCGCGGGCACGAACACGACGGGGCTGCCTTCCCCCTCTTCGACATAGGTCAGCGTGACGCCGTTGACCTCTACCGAGGAGGTCTGCTGGGCGAATACAGTGAAAGGCTGGCCGGCCAGAGCGAGAATGGAAGAAAGTGCGAGCATTGTGAGCGATCTGGGCATGGCGGTTTCCCTTCCTTCCATCGGTTAATGATTGCGGACATGAGAGAGTCTACGGACGAGCAAAGTCAGGGATGCGGAAACGACGACGATAAGCGCTCGGGGCAAGCCCGGTGGTACGCTTGAACAGGCGCCGAAAAAAAGCCGAGTCCTCATAACCAACCCGCCAGCTGATGTCTTCGATCGAGGCCTCGGTGCGTTCGAGCCGGCGCTTGGCGTCTTCGATACGCAAGCGCTGCACGTAGGCGATCGGCGTCAGGCCGGTGGCATTCACGAAACGCCGCTTGAAGGTGCGCTCGGCCAGCGACGAATGCCCGATCATCGCCTCCACCGGGTGGACGAGCGAGAAGTGCTCGCCCAGCCACTGCTGCGCACGCTGGATCTCGCCATCGCCATGGTCGGTCTTGGCCGCGAACACCAGATAAGGTGTGAGCCCATCCTGATGCCATTGTAACGCAAACAGCCGCGCCACCTCCTGCGCGGTGGTCGCACCGGCGTAGCGCGCAATGAGGTATAGCGCCAGGTCGTGCCAGCTCATCGAGGCGCCGGAGCTCACCAGCTCCTCGTGCTGACCGGCAATCACCAGCACGCGCTCGGGGTGAGTCGACACGGCGGGATAAGTGGTCGTGAACGCTTGCGCATAGCCGAAGTGAACCGTTGCCTCCTGGCCATCGAACAGCCCGGTTTCGGCCAACAGGAAGACCCCCGAGCAGGCCGAGCAAAGCACGGCACCGCGTTCATGCATGGCGCGCAGCCACTCGACCAGATGGGGATAGCGCCCCTTCTCCCACCCTTGGGCCGCGAGTAACACCGAAGGAACGATCACGATGTCGCTCGTCTCGATGGTGTCGATGGCGCGTTGCACATCGATCGGCACGCCACTCGCCAGCGTCAGTGCTCCCACCGCTTCCCCCACGATCTCGATATGAAACGGCACCGGGGCGCCTGGCGCCACCAAGCCCATGAGCGCCACGCCGTTCATCACATCGAAGAGCCCGGCGAGCGTGGAGACCGCGGCATCGGGAAGTGCCACGAGGCTGACGTGTCGGGGGCTCGCCCCGACAAGGCTGGCAGGTCCGGTCACGGCGCCTGGCTCTTCACGGGTGGGGAAGTTTCAGTGTGGCACGAGCGGACCGATTGCGGGTGATTTCAGCTCTTCAGCCCCAAGAGCCGCTTGGCGATGATGAGCGGGACGCTGGATCCCCCGACACCGCAAGACAGGACACGACAGGAGCGCCCCCCCCATGAATACCCCCGCTATCGATCAGACCAAGCTCGAAGCCTTCGTCGCCCAGGCCGTTGGCGACCTTTCTTCCGGCTACGGCGGCGTGATGGTGAGCCTGGGCAGCAAGCTCGGGTTATACAAGGCGCTGGCGGACGCCGGCCCGCTCAGCGCCGGGGAGCTTGCCAGCCGTACCGGCTGCGCCGAGCGCTACGTCGGCGAGTGGCTGAACGCGCAGGCCGCCGGCGGCTACGTGGGTTACCACGCCGTCAGCGATACCTACGAACTCTCTCCCGAGCAGGCCATGGTGCTTGCCGACGAAGATAGCCCCGTGTTCATTCCCCACGCCTGGCAAGTGCCGGCCTCGATGTGGTTCGACGAGGAGCGCACGTTGGACGCCTTTCGCACCGGCAAGGGCGTAGCGTGGGGCGAGCACGACGGACGCCTGCAGTGTGGCGTGGCGGCGTTCTACCGCAACGGCTATCGGGCCAGCCTGGTGCCGGAGTGGCTGCCCGCCTTGGAAGGCGTCGTCGAACAGCTCGAGGCCGGCATTACCGTTGCCGATGTCGGCTGCGGCCACGGCCACTCGACCGTGCTGATGGCCAAGGCGTTTCCCCGTTCACGCTTTCACGGCTTCGATGCCCATGCGGCCTCGATCGACGCGGCCAGGCGCAACGCGGAAGCGGCGGGCGTTGCCGACCACGTAAGTTTCGAGCTCACCCAGGCGGTAGACTACCCCGACAGGCAGTACGGGCTGATCTGCTTCTTCGACTGCCTGCATGACATGGGCGACCCCATCGCTGCCGCCCGTTACGCCGAGCAGGTCCTGGCACCGGACGGCACGGTGCTGCTGGTCGAGCCCTACGCCCAGGACAAGGTCGAGAACAATCTTTCGACCGTTTCGCGCATGTATTATTCGGCCTCTACTACCATCTGCTGCGCCCACGCCATCTCGGAGGGCGGCCAACTCGTGCTCGGCGCACAGGCCGGTGAAGCCCGCCTGGCCGAGGTGTTCCGCAAGGCCGGCTTCAGCCACTTCCGGCGCGCGGCCGAAACCCCGTTCAACCTGATCCTCGAAGCGAGGCGCTGACAAGCCCGAACAAGGAACCTGAAAGAGGAGCCCGGATGTCCGGGCTCCTCCTGGTTGCTGCTCCCGCATGGGTTCCATCCCAATCGGCTTTCCGCACCTCACCGATCAGGTCGGCCGGGCGGTGAGGGTGGGTCAGCGCACCGACACAGACCGAAAGCAAGCGTATAATATTTAGCCCCGCGTCTCGATGACTCCATGGCGAGGTTCAGACGTCGACATCAGCTCTCCCCAAGAGACATTTTCATGAGCAAGCACCAAGACGAAGGCCGAAAGGACGAGGAGTACCCAACGAAATGAACAATAACCCGATGGACATGATGGCCGCGTGGATGAAAATCGCCGCTTCCTATAACGAGATGACGCTTTCTGCCGGTGAGGTGATCGCCCGTCGCACCATGATCATGGCCAGCGGCGCCATGTCCGCCCCCGATGCCATGGGCATATTGATGGAGAAGGTAACGATTTTCGCCACAGCGACCGAGCAAGCGTCAGTGGCGGCGGCCAGCGGTGCCGACCCCGCGCGGATCACGGCGGCGGCGCTCAAGCCATACAGCACCCAAACTGAATCCAACCTGCGTCAGCTGCGGCGTTGAACGGAGCATACGTCTCCAGCGGCGTCACTGCCGACGAGACCCGCAACGCATAACCGCCACCCGGAACGGTCCGTAAGTGGCGGTTTTTTATATGTTCTTTTTGCCAGAATAGCAGATTTCGAGAAAATCAGAGTTCATTCTGAATTACCGAACGGTAACTTTAGAGATAGCTAGAGCTTAACCTCCGCGATTATTACCGCTCGGTCATTATTTCATTGCGGATAACCAAACCCGCGCCTAGAATTACCGAACGGTAATCACTGGCGGGTTTGCCATGCCTAAACATTCCTCCCCTGCACACGACGCCCCTGCTTCGGCGCTCTTGGCCATACCTATTCGCCACAGCGATGAACTTGGCAAACTGGTGCGCCAGCTGCGTGCCGAGCAGGGGCTGCTGCAAATCGACCTGGCCGGACTGGCCGGCACTGGAAATCGCTTCATCGTCGACCTGGAACGGGGCAAGCCGACCTTGCAACTGCAAAAGGTGTTGGACGTGCTGGATCTGATGGGGCTCGAGGTCGTCGTGCGGCGCAAGGGTGGCAACCGCCATGGCAAGTGATAACGCCATGGAGGTTTACCACGGCGACGACTATGTTGGCCGGCTGCATGACGGTGAACCGCTGCGCTTCGAGTACGCCCCCGCATGGCAAGAGCACCCGATGGCACTGGCTCTCTCGCCCTCACTGCCACTCACGCAACGTGTTCACATTGGCGATGAGGTACTGGCCTACTTCGAGAACCTGCTGCCGGAAGGCGATCTGCGCCACCATTTGGCGCTACGCCATCACACCACTAGCGTTTTCGGGCTGCTGAAGGCCATCGGCGGGGACACGGCCAGTGGTTTCACCCTGTTACTACCGGGGGAGTCACCGGCGCCGCCGACCTATCGCCCCATCAGCTGGGAGGCGCTGGCGGAACACCTGCGGCACCGTGAACGCGGTCCCCTGTTTTCACAGCAGGGCGAGGAGGCGCGCATCTCGCTGGCCGGTGCTCAGGACAAGCTCCTGTTGATGCTGCTGGAAGACGGAAGCCCCGCCATACCGCAAGGATCGGCGCCTTCCAGCCATATCCTCAAGCCGGACCTCCAGGGCCTGAGAGGCGTATGGGGCTCCGCCATCAACGAGACCTTCTGCATGCAACTGGCCGCCGAGCTCGGGCTGGGGGTCGCCGAGGCCAGCTACCAGCCCCATACCCGGGCCTGCCTCGTGCGCCGATATGACCGCGTGCCCAACGAGCAAGGTGGGCTACGTCGCTTGCACCAGCTCGACGTCTGCCAGCTCGCCGGCACACCCTCGCTGATCAAGTACGAAAGCGACGGCGGCCCAGGTCTGTTGTGCTGTCGCGAACTCCTGCAGCAGGCCGGTACACCGGCCAAGGATTTGCAGCGCCTGATCGGCTGGTTCTTCTTTAATCTGTTGATCGGCAACAACGACAGCCATGCCAAGAACCTTGCCATTCTCTATACCGACGAGGGGCCCCGTTTAGCACCGTTCTACGACCTGATGAGCACGACATTCTACAGCGGGCTCTCGCGCCGCTTTGCGTTTCGCATCACCGATGAGGATCGCCCCGGCAAAATCGAACGTTCACACCTTCAAACGCTCGCACGCGCGATGCGGTTCCAGCCACGCTACTTCTTACACCAAGGGCTAGAAATCGCTGAACGCATGCCGGCTGCCATCGACAGCTCCCTGGCCTCACTGAGTGCAGAGGCCCATGCCGGCACTGAACAGACGCTGCTGGAGAGACTGCAACAGCGGTTGCTGAACAACTGCCGAAAGCTGGCACAGCGTTGGGCGGCGAGCCATGGCTAACGCCCGGTATCAACTGCCGAAGCGCTGCGGCTATTCCATGAATCCAGCGATCAACCGGTAGTGGGGCCGCTTTGGTGAAGTCTCCATGACTAAACTACACTCCAGCCGAACGGACGGGACTTCACCTGTAGATATCACCTCGTAGAAAAAGACTCCGGTCGCCCCGGGCGACGAGTCTTCATGGATCAGCAAAAGGAGCTTGCCTTGACCGCCACAGCCGAACGAACGTATCGACGCGGATTGCATCCGATTCATGCTCTATTGCTTGCGGGAACCCTTACGCTCTTTCTTGGCGCCACGTTGAGCGACTATGCCTACTTCACGAGTTACCACATTCAATGGGGCACCTTCGCTTCCTGGCTGATTGCCGGCGGCCTCATTTTCAACGGCCTCGCACTGTTGTTTGCGCTTGTTGGACTCTTTCGGGCCGACGGCCATCGTCGCCTTTCTATCGTTTACTTCTTGCTGCTGCTGGTCACCTGGATAGTGGGCTTCATCAATGCGCTGATCCATGCCAAGGATGCCTGGGGCATGATGCCCACCGGCTTGATTCTCTCGATTATCGTTACCGTGCTGGCATGCGCGGCGACCTGGATCGGTTTCTCCCGTCTCAGCGCAGGAGATAAGTCATGAAGCTTGCCAGCCGCTACGCCGCTCCCCTCTCGATGCTTCTGGTCGCAGGCGGGGCTAGCGCTCAAGACGCACAACAATATGGCCCCAATCCAAGCCTTCCAGAACCGCAGCGCGGGCTCTTGCCCGACATGACGGTTCCCGAGCCGGCGGAATGGGGCGACCAGCAACCGACAGTGCCCGAGGGCTATACGATCACGGCCATCGCCACCGACCTCAAAGTGCCGCGGCAAACGCTGGTGCTGCCCAATGGCGACATTCTGGTAGCCGAAGGTAGCGGCGGCAGCGCCCCGCCGCTGAAGCCGAAAGACTTCATTGCCGGGGTTATCAAGGCAAGGGGGACCACCTCGGTCGAGAGCGGTGATCGATTGACCCTGTTGCGCGATAGCGACGGTGACGGAGCCTTTGAGGAACAGACGGTGTTCGCCGAAAACCTCAACGCGCCTTACGGCCTTGCGCTGGTCGACAACAATCTCTTTGTGGCCAACCAGGATGCGCTGGTGCGATTCGATTACGAGGAAGGCCAGACCCAGGCCAATGGGCCGCCCGAGGAGGTGACGAAGCTACCTTCTGAGATCAACCACCATTGGACCAAGGCGCTGACCGCGAGCGCGGATGGACGTTTTCTTTACGTAGGCATCGGCTCCAACAGCAATATCACCGAGCGCGGCATGGCAGCGGAAGTCAACCGGGCCGAGGTGTGGCAGATCGATGCAGAGACCGGTGCGCACAAGCCTTATGCGACCGGCTTGCGCAACCCCACGGCGCTGACGATTCATCCCGAGACAGACGAGCTCTGGGCCGTGGTCAACGAGCGCGACGAGCTCGGGCCCAATCTGGTGCCCGACTACCTTACATCCGTTCAGGAAGGCGGCTTCTACGGCTGGCCGTACAGCTACTGGGGGCAGAATGTGGACCCACGCGTTCGCCCGCAGGACCCCGAAAAAGTGGAATCGACGATTGTTCCGGATTACAGCCTAGGCTCGCACGTGGCTCCTCTCGGCCTCGCCTTTTCCACACCGGAAGTGGGCGATGACTTCGCGGAGGGTGTGTTCATCGGCGAGCACGGCAGCTGGAACCGCGCGGACCCTGTTGGCTACAAGGTGGTCTTCGTGCCCTTCAGCAACGGCCAACCTGACGGCGACCCCATCGACTTCGTTTCAGGGTTTCTCACGGATGACAGCAGAACCCGTGGTCGTCCGGTTGGCGTCACCGTGGCCCCGGACGGTGCCGTCATTATCGCCGATGACCTGACGAACGCCGTCTGGCGAGTGACGCCTGATGAGGCGAACACGCCGCAAGCGACGGATGAGGCGGAATCCGCCGCGCCTGAGGAGGAATCAGCTACGTCTGGCGAACCTGCTGCGTCCGAGGATGAAGCCGATACGGCGAGCGATGAAGCCACCACGTCTGCCTGAACGGGCCAGGAGGTACTTTCGGCCGGTGCCCGGTGGGTGTCTCCGCCGCCCTCGGCCTGGAGGCTCAAGGCGGCGGCGACTACTTGCCGACCAGCCAGTGCGTGACGCCAAGCGCCAAGACTACCGCCGCGATAGCCAGCATCTCTTCTGCGGTAATGGTTTCGATGTCGAGGATGATGACCTTGCGCGCAATGGCCATCAGAGCCGTGGCGATCACCAGGCGAATGGGCAGGATATTGGTGCCGAGGTAAAGCCGAATGTTGATGAAGATCTCCACGGCGATCAACACCACCATGAAAGCGCCAAAGATGACGAAGATATCGCTGACATTGAACAGCATCACCGGCGGGGCCATGAAGCGCGTGTAAAGCACGTAAATCACGTCCAGCACGCCCCAGATGATCACCAGCACCATCAACACCGCCAATACCTTGATGGCAAAGCGGATGACGATATGCAAACCACGGATCAACGGATCCTCATGCTCCTTGGGTAGCTCGTCATGCATCAGCTGTGGCGGACGGGGCCCGGTGCTCTTCTCATGCTCCATGTGTCTCTCCTGACAAGCTACCCCGAAACAGACACGCTGGTCTGATGCGAAACGGGGGAAAGGCTCGACTATATGGCGGCGAGTGGGGCGACGCTAGCCAGAGGGTGGGGAGACGCGCTCAGAATCGAATCGTTCCTCGCAGATAGGGCGCCACCTGTCCGGTGAGAATGACCCGGTCGCCCTGACATTCACAGGTCAATTGCCCTTGGCGGGCGCCCCCTTGCCGGGCCGACATTTTGGTCTTGCCCAGCCGCCCGGCCCAGTACGGCGCCAGCGAGGTATGGGCCGAGCCCGTCACCGGGTCCTCCTCGACGCCGACCTTGGGCCCAAACCAGCGCGAGACGAAGTCGAATTCCCGCCCTGGCGCCGAGACCACCACGCCGCGCCCCGGCAACGCCGCCAGCCTGGCCATGTCCGGCGCCAGCGTCGCGACGGTATCCTCGTTCTCCACCGCGACGAGAATGTCGTCGGTCATCACGACGTCGCCTTGCGTCAATCCCAACGCGGCCAGCACCGTCTCGGGGTCGGCCATCGGCTCGGACCGTTTGGCGGGAAAATCCATCGCCAGGCCTTCCTCGGTGCGGCTGACCCGTAGCTCGCCACTGCGAGTAGCAAAACGCAGCGTCTCGCCCACCTCGCCCAGTTCGTTGAAGATCACCCAGGCGCTTGCCAGGGTGGCGTGTCCGCACAGCTCGACCTCGACCGTTGGCGTGAACCAGCGCAGGTGATACCCCGCCCCCTCGCGCACGAAAAAAGCGGTTTCGGAAAGATTGTTCTCCGCCGCAATAGCCCGCAGCGTGGCATCGTCCAGCCATTCGGTCAGCGGGCATACCGCCGCGGGATTGCCTTCGAAGGGATGGCTCGCGAAGGCGTCCACCTGGTAGAGATCGAGTTTCATAGCGTCCTTGGTGCCTGTCATTTGAGAAAACAGCCTGGCGGCGGAGTAATCGCCCCCGATCACGCCAGACCACAGCATGCCTTGAACTTGCGCCCGCTGCCGCACGGGCAGGGCGCGTTGCGGCCGGGCTTGAGCCGATGGACGAGGGGGTTGCCATCGAGATAGCACCAGCACCCCGCCTCGTGCACGAAGCGCGACGACTCCTCCAGCATCGACCAGCGCCGCCCCTCGCGGAAGGTGGCGCGGAACTGCACCCATCCCCGCTCACCCGCCTCACCGCTCTCGAGCACTTCGAGACGCTTCCAGACGGTCGCAGCATCCGGTGCCAGACTCGCCGGCCGGGTGCTCGGGTGCCAGGTCGTCAGCAGGTAGTCGGTAAGGTCGAACACGAAAGCACTGTAGCGCGAGCGCATCAGAGCCTCGGGGGTCGGCGCCGGCTCGCCGGCGTGATAGCGCCCGCAGCAGTCGGCGAGTGGTCGGCCGCTACCGCAGGGGCAGGCGGTGGTCTCCTTCGGGGTCATAGGGCTGTCGCGGCTCCTCACAAGATCATCGCGTTGTGGGCAGGTCCCAGGCGGGGGTCAGTTCACCTTGCCCATCTCCATGGCCGGCTCGGGCGAGACACCCTGGGCCAGGGCCGCCTCCCGCTCCACGGCCAGGGCGCGCCGGAAGGCCGGTCGCTGCTGCAGGCGCTCCCAGTAGGCGGCCACCGCGGGCTTGAAGCGCTCGCTCAAGCCGACATGGCCGGCCAGCAGCAGCGCATAGCCCACCGAGACATCGGCGGCGGTGAAGCGCCCCGCGCACAGGAAGGGCTCGCGCTCGAGTCGCGGCTCCAGGGTGCGCAACCGCGAGAGGCACCAGCGGGCATAGTCCTCCACCACCTGGGGCTGTCGCCGCTCGGGCGGCTCGAAGTGGCCGTAGCGCAGCACCAGGGTCTGCGGGAAGGTCAAGGTCGCCTCGCCGAAGTGTAGGAAGTTGAGGTAGTCGCCATAGGCCGGCTCGTCCGGCGCCACTTCCAGCCCCGCCTCGGGCAGCCTTGAGGCGAGGTACTGGCAGATGGCCGCGGACTCGGTCATGGCTACCTCGCCGTCGAAGAACGCCGGCACCGTGCCCAACGGGTTGATCTCGAGGAACGCCTCGTCGTGCACCCGCGGCGGGAAGGGGTGCATCACCAGCTCATAGGGCAGCCCCAGCTCCTCCAGCAGCCACAGGGGGCGGAAGGAGCGCGCGCTGACGCAGTGGTGGAGTCGAATCATGGCGGTATCCCCGGCGGCGGTATTCCGGCCATGGTGCCCCGCCCGTGCCGGTTGGGAAAGCCCCTCTTCCCGACCGGGAGCCTACGAGCACTGCATCGGCGAATGCCACCACAATCAGCCGAGCGAGGTGTTGCCCTCGGCATCGATGGGGAAACCAGGATTATGGGCCACCTCCCAGAGATGGCCGTCGGGGTCGGTGAAATAACCGGAATATCCGCCCCACTCCGCCCGGCTGGCCGGCTTGACGATACGCCCGCCGGCGCGCTGCGCCTCGCTCAGCACGGCGTCGACCTCGGGCTCCGAGCCGACATTGTGGGCCAAGGCAAAGCCGGCGAAACCGCTGCCCATATCTTCCACGCCGGCATCCCGCGCCAGGGCGTCGCGAGGATAGAGCGACAGGATCAGCCCGTTGAGCTGGAAGAACACCACCTCGTCATCCACGGCCAACCCCACCTGCCAACCCAGCCCCGCCTCATAGAAGCGTCGCGCCCGCGCCAGGTCGCCGACGCCCAAGGTGACCAGGCTCATGCGCTGTTCCATCGCAGCATCCTCCAGCCATTGAGCCATTCAACCGCTACTCCTCGTTAAAGTAGTCGGTATCCAACCGCTTGATAACGTAGTACTCGACAGCTGACATGCTTTCCAGCGCTTGGCCTGAAGGTAGATCACATCCAGGCCGTGCGGATCCTCATCAACGATCCCATCAATGCCACCATCACCGCTCTGGCCAACCGCTCGCACGGTGCCCAATCGCTCACAATCGTGAGCCCTTCGCAGCCTACACTGCCGCGGCAGCGATCACTCCCATTCGATCGTCACTGGCGGCTTGCTACTGACGTCATAAGTCACGCGGGAGACGCCGGTGATTTCATTGACGATGGAGCTGGAGACGGTTCCAGCAGCCCATGGTGATGAGGGTTTATGCCTTATTGACTTACCGGATTCTCCGGCAAATGCTTTGACATATGCCATGCGGGGCGAAGGATAATCGAATGTCAACTTCTGAACGCCATATACGCCTCTTTCGTAACGGGCGCAACCAAGCACTACGCATACCTCGTGAGTTCGAGTTGGAGGGTGAGGAGGCAATCATACACAAGGAGGGTGATCGGCTGATCGTGGAGCCGATCCGTAAAGGCAGGCTGCTGGCACTGCTTACCTCTATGGATCCCTTGACTGAACCGTTCCCCGATATTGATGACAATCTGCCTTCACTGGACGAAGTGCAGCTGCAAGCCGACCATGCAACTTCAAAAGGTGTTGGACGTGCTGGATCTGATGGGACTCGAAGTCGTCGTGCGGCGCAAGGGTGGCAACCGCCATAGCGGGTGATAACGCCTTGGAGGTTTACCACGATGATCAATTTGTTGCCCGGCTGTACTACGTCCTGCGCCAAGGTCGCGATCTCGCCGAACGCATGCCGGCAGCTATCGACAACACCCTCGCCACTCTCAGCGCCGAGGCCCAGCCAGGCACTGAGCAAGCGCTGCTGGAGGAGCTTCAGCAGCCGCTGTAGAGCAACTGCCGTAGTCTGACGGAGCGGTGGACAGTCGGAGGCAGCTGGCCCCACCGACGTAAGCCCCCGCCCCACCGTCCATGATCAGACCACAGCCAGTCCATGGCGGCCCTCAGTGCGGCACCTACACTATCCGGTAACGGTGCGAGCAGGCCCAAGAGTCCGGCTCGAATAAAACTCCATTCAAACCCATTTCTACAGGCGAAAATCCCGCATTGTGACGTATATATAGCGTCTTGATCTTAATTTACAGCACCTGGCCGATTTTCTGGGAAGTACTGATAAACTCCGCGCATGACAGGCTCTGCCCCGCGGCGGAGCTTTCTGCATCCATCGGCAGGGAGACCTTCATGGCCCGCAATATCATCGTTTTGGGTGCCGGCATGGTCGGCGTATCGGTGGCCTGGCATCTGGTGCGTCGCGGTCATGACGTCACGCTGGTGGACCGCCGCGAGCCGGGGCTCGAGACCTCCTTCGGCAACGCCGGCATCATCCAGCGCGAGGCGGTGCGCCCCTACGCCTTCCCGCGTGACATCGGCACCCTGCTGCGGGTGGTTCCCAACCGCAAAGTGGATATCCGCTACCGCCCCACCGGCATGATGAACGCGGCGGGCCCGCTGCTGAACTACTGGCTGAACTCGAGCGGTAAGCGCTACGAGCGCATCGTAAACGAGTGGGCGTCGCTGATCATGCGCTGCCAGGATGCCCACGCGCCGATGATCGAGGCCGCCGGCGCCGAGGCGCTGGTGCGCAAGGGCGGCTGGCTGGAGCTTTACCGCACCCGCCAGGCGTTCGAGGAGCGCCAGGAAACGGCCCGGGAGAACCACGAGCGCTTCGGGGTCGAGTATGAGGTGCTGGACGCCGAGGCGCTCTACGCCAAGGAGCCGCACCTGGGCAAGGGGCTGATCGGGGCGATCCACTGGACGCAGCCCTGGATGGTCTCGGACCCGGGCGGTCTGGTACAGGCCTACGCCCGCAGCTTTGCTGAACAGGGCGGCCATGTGATGCAGGCCAGTGTCGAGGATGTGCTCCAGGTAGAGGGCGGCTGGCGAGTCAAGACCAGCGCGGGAGCCCTGGAAGCAGATGAGGTAGTGGTGGCCTTGGGGCCCTGGGCCGGCGACCTGCTGGAAAGGCTAGGTATGAAAGTGCCGCTGTTCGTGAAGCGCGGCTACCACATGCACTACTCCACGGAAGAGGGAGCCAAGCTCAACCACTGGGTGATGGACGCCGAGAAGGGATTTCTGCTCGAACCGATGCGCGCCGGGATTCGCCTGACCACCGGCGCCGAGCTTGCCGACCTGGACTCACCGCCCCAGTACAAGCAGCTGGCCGCCGCCGAGAAGGTGGCACGCAAGCTGTTCCCGCTGGGCAAGCGTCGTGACGGCCAGCCCTGGAAAGGAGCGCGGCCCTGCCTGCCCGACATGAAACCGGTGATCGGCCCGGCCCCCGGCAAGGCGGGGCTGTGGCTCGCCTTCGGCCACGGCCATCAGGGCTTTACCCTGGGCCCGGCCACCGGCGAGCTGCTCGCCCAGATGATGGATGGTGAAGAACCCGCGGTGGATATGGCCCCGTTCCGCGTCGATCGCTTCTGAATGTGGGGTCAGGACGAAAACGGGCGCCCTTTGAGGCGCCCGCTTTAAGAAAATTCGCGCACCGACTGGAAGCAATACAGGGATACCTACCACTCACCTGCTCCCTTGGCCACACCCATTCACCACAGGGATGAACTCGGCAAACTGGTGCGCCAGCTGCGTGTCGAACAGGGGCTGCTGCAGATCGACCTGGCCGGGCTGGCCGGCACCGGCAATCGTTTTATCGTCGACCTGGTGCGGGGTAAACCGACCCTGCAACCTCAAAAGGGGTTGGACGTGCTGGATCTGTTGGGGCTCGAAGTCGTCGTGCGACGCAAGGGTGGCAACCGCCATGGCGAGTAACGATACCCTGGTAATGTACCACGACGACCAATACATTGGCCGGCTGCGGGATGCTCTACTGCTGCGCTTCGAGTGATCTCCAGTATGGCTGACACTTCAAGTACTCAGCCGCTTGTTCGAACCCTCAATAAGGTTGTGCCTGGGACTTGTGACCGCGAGGGTCTTAGCTGACCGATACAAAATATACCTTTTATAAAAATTAGGAAACTAACCTTGATAGCAGGGGATCATTTCGCAGAATCAAACACCAGCGGGCCACGGACGAAAGCTCCGCTGCGGGATCCGTCATTTCACGAATTCGGACACATACCTCGGCCAGTTTGGCTTTGGATGCCGGGTTATTGCCAGTACAGCAACGAGATTTTGCCCTCTTATAATCGTCGATTAGAAGATCCAGCTTCTGCCATACTTTTCGACGCGCCTCGGCCAGTGCTACATGCTCGTTGAGCTTCAGGCGTTTGACAGTTTCGGTAACCCGCTCTTGCTCCCAATCGGATGCACCTGGCACGGGAACAACCTTGCCTTCTTCGTCGTACGCGATCAGCCCCACATCATCATCATCAACGGGGTCAATAAGATAACGCGATTCGGATTCTTCGCAAGGTGCGCCGAAAGTCGAGCAAAGGGAGCCTTGCTTGAGAGGAAACCATCCGCCCTTTTTGCGGTTCCCAACATTCCCGCAGGCGCGAAAGTTCATATAATCAAACGCCAACCACCAGTAACCATCGCGCTTACTACCATCCAATGCCCTAGCTTCTTTCTTAGGGCGGAAATGTTCGACATCGTAATGGGAATAAAGCTCGCGGACCTCTGAAAACCAGCACTTCCCGGCCGACAAAGCGAGCAGCCACTCTTTCAAGGCCCCCCAATGAGCACGATTAGCATCGATCAATGCGTTACGCTCATCGACCCTACCAGCAGCATCAAGCGCAGCCAAGTCGTCAACAAGTTGCCTGGACTTGGCCAACCAGGTATCCCATTCTGCCTGAGTCCAGGGCTCCCAACCCGGAATGTCCGTGTCGATCGGCTGTCTGTTCACCAGGTTAATCCAAATCAATGTGTGTCCCCTGCAAGATTTCTCCGATAATGTTATCGGCAATACGATCCTGCTCTGCTTGCTCTTCTGGCGTAAGCGTGGGCTTCCGGAACCGACTATGCTGCGCCATCTTACGCACGAAAAGGGCATAGTCCGGATCACGAAAATCTGAGGTTGAAAAGCCCAGGTCGGCCAGTTCCGCGCTCAATCGGTTAAGCTCAGCATCATCTTCCGGTGTGCGAGGCGATTTGACGTACAGCTCGTTGCGGCGGAACAGGCGCCGCTCGGTTTCCATATCCAGTGTGGACGACAGGCCAAACAATTCGCTCTTGAGTAGACCAGTCACCCCCATGCCTTGTGGATGCTCGTCCGGCTCTTCCACGAGTATGCGGCGGCCCTCGCGGCGCAGGTTATGCACCTGTTCGCGCTTCAGGCTGCCCAGCATTATTGGATCGTGAGTGGTGATCAGTATTTGCGAGTCTCCCAAGGCATCGGAATCGGTGCTTAGCACACCCTCGATATCGTCGAAATAACGCAATTTCCAGATAGGATTCAGATGGGTATCCGGCTCGTCCAGCAGAAACAGGCAGTGGTCTTCGCGGGTAATGCGCATCAACCCCAATACGGTGAGCATTTGCAGCTCGCCTTCGGATAACTGCTGGAAGCTGACTTTACCGCCGTGTTCGTCGCGCTTTTTAACCGTGATGCGGATCTCGTCGATCAGATCGCCAATGTAGGCCCCTTCGGCGTAACGGAAAAAGCTGTCGGGGCTACCGACAAGTTCGCCCAGCTGTTTCAACTTCTCGTGGCTGGGCACGAACAGGTAGAGTTGCTTTTGCTTTTCGGTACGTCCGCGAAAATCGATCTGCCTGGTGACCTCCTGCTCGATGGGTGCCCAGGCCACCTGCCATAGCTTGTCCAGAAACTCACTGACCACATTGCCACGTGCGTACCAAAAGCGCGGGTCGCCTTCGTTCAACTCCTGCTCGTCGAAGCGGCCACTGCGGCGCTTTTCACGCAGCCGGTAAGGCTCCTTGAGCACGAATAGTGCCGACTCTAGCGATTCGATATGCAGGTTGGCCAGCACCTTCTGAAACACGGGGTCATCCGACAGTAGGCAGGCCAGTAGCACCAGTTGGCTGTGCCCGCCCCGGCAGTAGAACAGGCGGCGCAGGCGGTCGTCGCCCAGTTTTTGGAGGCGGCTACGTTCCCGCCGCTTTGCCTCTTCGACTGCGCGGATATCCGCCTCGCTGCCGGTGAAATTGCGCAGCAGCTCGGCGGGCAGCACCTCCTCGGCCACGATCTCCTGGCGGCGGTTGAAGCGGCGCTGATGCTCCTGGAAAAGCGCCTCGATCCGCTCGTTGCGGCCGGAGTAATAGGCGAAGATATGCGAGGGTAACAACTCGCGGTTTTTGAGCAGGTAGCCTTGCGACTCGGATTTGCCATCCACCCATACGAAGGGACGTTTCTGCTTGCCCGTATCGGCCTCGATGCGGACCCGGTGGCAACGAATACTATATTCCAGCGTGTAGTCCAGGGAGGCATCTCGATCCAGATCGATGTCGCGAAAGATGATGATCAGCGCTTCGATCAGGTTCGATTTACCGGTGCCGTTCTGGCCGATCAAGGCATGGCTGCGAATAGGCTTTTGCGGCCCGCCGTTATCGCCCGGTATTGACTGCAGATGGGTGGCAAAGCGCATCTTCAACTCGTGCAGATTGCGAAATCGAGGAATCTCCAAACGCAACAGCTGCATCTCAGGCTCCCGCCTCTTCGCTCACGATTTCTCGCACCTTTGCCGGTTCGGGCTCCAGAACCCAGCCATGGGCAATCTCGGTTTTCAATTGCGCATAGAAGGCATCGATCTCCCCACCAAAGCGCTGCCACAGATCCTTGGCGCTCATCTCGCCGTTGTGGCGGGCGAGGACAGTGGCCAGCGGCGCCTGGGCCTTGATATCCGGGGTTTCGCCCAACCGCAGTTTGGCGACCAGTTCGGTTTGGGGGGCTTTCACGGGCTGGTCCTCTTCTTGTTCGATGGTAATGCCGGTCAGGGCGGAAATAGAAGAAATAGCAAGTCGTTCCGAGAGATTATTAGCGTCCTGTAGTTGAGATTCCAGTGTATCACAGGCATGTATTAGCTCAGTAACTCGCGCAACAATTCGTTTCTGCTCAACAAGAGGCGGGATGCCAACTACAGATGAAGCGAATCTTTCGGTCTGGAGGCGACAGGTTCCATGCGTCGAGCGCTCGACCATACCAAGGAATCTTCGTTTACTTCCCAAGAGCAATAAAAGTAAGAACTCAGACATCTCGGGAAAATACGGGCAAAGTGCTTTCATGTCCTGATTGATGGTCAGCTCTCTTCCCGCCAACCCCACCGGGAATGAATGGGCCAAGATCATCCCACGAACAACGACCAATAGTGCACCAGAAGGAATAAGTTTTACCGAAGTTTCTTCCACTGCCTCTTGTGAAATACTGTCTTTGGAGTTATTGATACGGTTGACTTTCATGTCCTTAGGACTAACCCAAGGCACGTCACCACGCCAATAGTCAGGATTTGATTTTCTAGGCGTCCCCCCACCCAAGAAAGAACCAAGGCTTGACAGTCGTAACCACACCCAATTATTCGGCAACGGAAAAGGAAGCTCTTCGCCTGAGATTTCTTGCTGTTGATTCAAACGACTCTTTCTCGAGGAAAAATTATTCGCTTGATTTCTCTGCGCTAACAACCGAATGATGTCGGAAGCACTCTCGCCACTCTTTTGTCTCGTCAATAAGCCTTTGATAGCCAACTCGAGAAGGATTGTGCGAAACTCCTTTACATCTTCCGGCGCATTAAACAACTGCTCGAAGTTTTCCTCCAACCTTGACCAAGACTCTTGCAATTCGTGCGGACTTTCGGCACTGACAACAGTTTTCAGTGTGGCCTGGCGCAGGGCGTTTTGTAGCCGACGGCGTTTTCGCTGCTGCGCTTCCAGCTTGTCGCACAAGGCCATTAGTTCATCGACTTTGACGACAATGCGAGCTTGTTCCTCAACCGGTGGAAGGGGGATGGGAAGGGTCCGTACCGTCCGCGCTCCTAGTTCAACCTGCTGCGTAGTACCAGAAACCAGTGACTCTGGATGAGTTGGATGAATACGTGTCTGTATCCAAGGTGATGCTATTACGCACCAGAGATAGCGAGGCAACGCATCAGCCAACCTGACGACTGTAATATGCGAGTCCGCGACAACACGATTGTCACCTGTGTCATGGTAGATAGCAACCCGTCCAGCAGTTCCCGTGCCAGTAGAATTCCATAATAAATCTCCATCGCACAGGAAGCGCTCGATACCGTAGGATTTTACTGACTCATCTGTTATAAACCTAGCTTGTCGTATATCGAATCCACTCCATTGAACGCACTTTTGCGAAATAACACGAACACTTCCATTACTGGAGTACTTCGGCCCTTTACCTCGCTGGACATATAGTGAAATTTGCTCCAGCTGCACCCATTCCCAGTAGCAAGGAATTATAAAAGGCTCTGTTTGGTTTGACGGCATCCCGCGAGAAGATCGAAGGCTAAGCTGGGCCTTGTAATCTTTGCGCTGTTTTTCCACAGCTGCCAAAGTATCCACGATAGGTGTTTCTGGATTGCTACGTTCAACCAAGCGCCCCGAAGCAGCCAATTGAAGCACCAACTCCCGCAACCGCGCCACGCCACCTGGCGCATTGGCAATATGCCCAAATTCCGCCAAAAAATGCTGCGCATCCATCAGGCATCCTCCCCTTCGGAACCGCTGTCCATTTGGGTGTCGACGGCGCGCTGCGCCAGCCGCGCCCGCGAGTGCTCGACCGCTTCGTGTAGCCTGGCCTGCAGGACGTCCCTGGGCGGGAGTACGGTCAGGTATTCGGCCACGTGAATGCCACTGGCATCCAGTTCCAGTAGTTCGATCTGCTCTTTCTTCTTACCGCTGCACAGGATAATGCCCAGCGGCGGTTCCTCGCCGGTCTCCTGTTCATGCCGCGCTAGCCAGCGTAGGTAGAGCTCCATCTGGCCCTTGTCGGCGGCCTTGAAATCGCCGAGTTTGAGGTCGATGGCAACCAAGCGCTTAAGGCGGCGGTTGTAGAACAGCAGATCGATGTAGAAGTCGTCGTTGTCGATCTGGATGCGCTTTTGCCGCGCCACGAAGGTGAAACCGGCGCCCAGTTCCAGCAGGAACAGCTCCAACTCGCGCAGGATGGCATCCTCCAGGTCTTTTTCCAGGTAGCGGTCGCGCAGACCCAGAAAGTCCAACACATAGGGGTCTTTCAGCACCAGCGCCGGGCTGAGCTCACCTTGCTCGCGCAGTGTCGACAGTTCCTGTGTCAACAACTCGTCGGGTTGGCGAGAGAGAGCTGTTCGCTCAAACAGCATGGAATCCAGCCGCGCCTGCAGGGTGCGGGTACTCCAGCGCTCCTGTTGGCACATTTGCAGATAGAAATCGCGCTTAAGCGGATCGTCAATGTAGATCAGGGTCTTGAGGTGGGTCCAGCTCAATTGTCTCCGCACCGCGGAGACAATTTCTTCATCCGGGAAGACTTCGGCAAAGCGCAGCATATGGCGCAGGTTCTTCGCGGAAAATCCACGTCCGTATTCGGCTGCCAATTGCTTCGCCAGGCTGGATACGAGCTGCTCGCCGTAGGCAGCGCGTTCGCTCTGTAACACCTCGCGCCAGATGCGCTGGCCGATATGCCAGTACAGCAGGGTCAAGGTACTGTTGACAGCGCTGGCCACCTCGCGGCGGCTCTGTTCTATAAGTTGGCGGATTTCGCCAAGCAGTTGCCCGTTAAATGGTTTCTGAGGCTGTTCGGAGCTCACTCTTCAACCTCTTCCGCCGTAAAGTGGTGCGCCAAGGCCGCCGCCAGCTCACTTTTCAAGCGGTTTTCGGTTTCCTCGATTTCACCAAGCAGGGTTTTGTACTTCTCCAGCAGTACATCGGGGTCGTGGGCTTCCTCCTCCGGCCCATTGGGGTTTTTCTGGTCCAGGTTGTAGATGGGCCAATAGAGTCGGTCGCCGGCAACCTGGGCATCGCGGGCTTGCAAGCGCATGTTCTCCGCCTTGTCGCGTAATTCGGCTACCTCATCATCAATAGGTTTGCGTTTTTTCTGGCTGTTGACGCCTTTGATGGAGTCGCGCAGATCGCGCACTTGGTTTTCCAGTGCCGAGGCTTCGTTGTTCAACGCTTCCGCCCGCTGCCAATGCGGCTGGGCCTCGGCCACGGCCTGCTCGCGCTTGGCTTTGAAATCGAGTTTCCAGGCCAATTCGTTTTCCACCCGGTCAGCGAAGTCGTTGTCTTCCCGGCCCCACCATTCCTGTTCGAGCTTGAACTCCTCAAACCGGATCGGTTTGGTCTTGGAATAGCTCTTGTAGCCCAGTGGATAGGGGTGTTCGTAAAACCAGATGGAGTCGGTGTGGAAGTGCTCGCTACCATCTTCCGTGACGGCGCCTTTAGTGAAGAACAGCAGGTTGGTCTTGATGGTGGTGTAAGGCGCAAAGACACCCTTGGGCAAGCGGACGATGGTGTGCAGCTTGCAGTCACGCAGCAGCAACTCTTTCAGCGTGGCCTTGATGCCTTCACCAAACAAGAAGCCGTCGGGCAGCACCACGGCAGCGCGGCCGTTTTCCTTGAGCAGCTTTTTGATGATCAGCGCCATGAACATATCGGCGGTCTCGCGGGTGCGCAGATTGGCCGGGTAGTCACTGCCCACACCATCGTCCTCGTAGCCGCCGAACGGCGGATTGGTGATCACACAATCGACCTTGTCGTGAGCACTCCAATCGTTCCAGCCAATGGCCAGCGTGTTGTGGTGCTCGATCTGACTGGGCACGTCGATGCCGTGCAGCAGCATGTTGGTGGTACACAACAGGTGCGGCAGTTGCTTCTTTTCGATGCCGCGAATCAGATCCTCGATGGCGCGTTGATCGGCGGCGGAAGACCTTGCAGTAATCTGATGGCGCATATGGTCGATCACCGCCGTCAGGAAGCCGCCCGTGCCGCAGGCCGGATCGAGTACGGTTTCGCGCTTATCTAGGCGTGGATCGAGCCGGTCCGCCATGAACTGGGTAATGGCGCGCGGAGTGTAGAACTCGCCGGCGTTGCCCGCGCCGCGAAGATCGTTCAGTAGTTGCTCGTACACATCCCCCAGGTTGGCGCGGGTCTTGAAATCGTCGAAATTGACAGCTTCTTCCAGCTTCTCTATCACAGCCAACATCTGAGTGCCGGATTTCATGTAGTTGTTGGCGTCTTCGAACACGCCGCGGATTACCTTGTGCAAGGCGCTACGGTTGGCATCCAAGTCTTTCAGCGTTGGAAACAGGTCATTGTTAACGAAACCGATCAATTCGCTGGCGGCGATCTGAGGCTTTTTCTTGTCGCCCTGACTGGCAACGTAGGCGGCCCAATTGCGCCAGCGCAAACGATCGGGCAAGGGGGATCGGTAGTCGGGGTCGTCATCTGCCCATTCGTCTTCACGCTGGTCCAGGACCTTGAGGAATAGCATCCAGGTGAGTTGGCCCAGGCGTTGGGCGTCGCCGTCAACGCCGTCGTCCTTGCGCATAACGTCCTGAATGGATTTAATTGTGCTGCTGAGATTCATTAAGGGCTCACTGGTTCTAATGCCTACATGGCTGTTCAGGCTTCTTTCGGCTCTTGAGGGTCATAAAGTGCTTGTTCGAGCTCGTGTACGGCCCGCGTGTAATGTTCAGCGCCGCCGAAGATGCCACGCCGTATCTGGGTCTTGCTGCCGAAACGGTCGAACGGAGGGAGCTCCAACACCTTGGCGTCCTCGATATCCTGCACACCGTGGTCGGCGAACTTCTCAAGCAGAGCTTCCAGAACGGTTCGGGCTTGCTCACCGTATTGTCCGAATACGTCCCGCTTCTTGACGTTGTTGGCTCGCTCACGACGGGTGAGCGGCTGTTGGTCGAAAGCCACATGGGCCACTAGGTCGAAGGCATCGAGCTCCGCACCGTGGGGAACCGCCTGCTGCAACACGGCCAGCGGTACGCCATGCTCCGCCAATTCTTCGAGCAAGGCCTGTTTACGGTCAGCGCCGTTCCACCGGCGCAGAAAATCGGAGAGACTGCCGAACTCGGCTTGCAGTGCTTTTTTTATCTCCTCCTTGAGCAGTACGTGGTAGCTCTCGGTAATTAGCTTGCCGTCGGTATCCAGGTACTGCGAGCGTTCGACCGCTATGCGAACGGCTACATCGTCAAGAACGTATCGGGTTCGGCCCTCGCCCCCATTGCCGCCTGTATCGCCGCTTTCTAGGTCAAAGTCACCATACTCAGGGTCGGTTGGGTCGTAAGTTGGAGGCTCTGACTCTTCTGTGCCCGGCGGTTCGATCTCTTCGGGCGGCACTACCGGCTCATCCAGCTTGGGTTCGTAGATCACCACCGGTTCGCCATCAAAGTCCGGGTCGGCGAACAGGCGCGTCGCGCCCTTGAAATCCATAATGGTAAAATAGAGTTTTTGATAGTCTTCGCGCAGGCGGGTGCCACGACCGATGATCTGCTTGAATTCGGCCATCGAGTTGATGTTCTGGTCCAACACGATCAGTTTGCAGGTCTTGGCGTCCACACCGGTGGTGAGCAGTTTGGAAGTGGTCGCAATAACAGGGAACGGCTCGTCGTTGTCGATAAAGTAAGAGAGCTGGGCCTTACCCTCCTTATCGTCGCCGGTAATGCGCATGACATAGCGGCGGTTGCCGGCAGCAGCGGGGATGAGCTTGACCAGCTCTTGGCGCATACGCTCGGCGTGGTCCTGGTCATCACAAAACACAATAGTTTTGGCCATGGGGTCCGTCGCCTCAAGGTATTCCCAGACCTTGCCGGCGACCAGCCGTGTGCGTTGTTCCAATACCAAATTTCGGTCGAAGTCTTTGGTGTTGTACTGGCGCTGTTCGATCACTTGGCCCAGTTTGTCGACTTTGCCTTTCTCGGGTGTGTAGCCTACGGCATCCATGTCGGTGGCGATACGGATAACCTTGTAGGGAGCCAGGAAACCATCCTCAATGCCCTGCTTGAGAGAGTAGGTATAAACCGGATCGCCGAAGTAGCTGGTATTGCTGATTTCCTTGGTTTCTTTCGGGGTAGCGGTAAGACCCAGGTGCGTAGCGCTGTTGAAATAGTCGAGCACTTCGCGCCAAGCGGAATCTACAGCGGCACTGCCTCTATGGCATTCATCGATGACCACTAGGTCGAAAAAGTCCGGCGGAAACTGGCGATAGATTTGCTTCCACTCTTCTTTACCCGTGACCGCCTGGTAGAGCGCCAGATAGATTTCGTAGTTTTTCTTGACCTCACGGTTGGTAACCTTGTGCATGACCTCCCCGAAAGGGGCGAAGTCTTGCTGCATGGTCTGGTCGATGAGTATGTTGCGATCGGCCAGAAACAGGATGCGCTTTCTGGCTTTAGCCTTCCATAGCCGCCAAATAATCTGGAAAGCGGTGTAAGTTTTTCCGGTTCCTGTGGCCATGACCAGCAACACACGTTGCTGGCCCTTTGCGATGGCTTCAATAGCCCGGTTAACGGCGACCTTCTGATAGTAGCGAGGTTCCTTTCCACTGCCATCAGAGTGATAGGGTTGTTCGACGAGTTCTATTTTCGCTTCAGACAGTCCTTTCCACTGTTTGTACAGTGGCCACAGGTTCTCCAGGCTCGGAAACTCGCTTAACTCGAGTTCACTCTCAACTGGCTGTGTCAATCCGGTCCTGTCGTGAAGCAGGAAGCCTTCGCCGTTGCTGCTGATGGCAAATGGGGCATCCAGCATTTCGGCATAGACCAAAGCCTGCTGCATACCGTGTCCTGCCGAGAATTTGGCTTGCTTGGCTTCAACGACCGCGATAGGCACGCTCGGCCTTGCGTAGAGGACAAAGTCAGCGCGCTTGGGGCCACCTCTAGCTGCTGGGTTTTTAATCCGGGCGGCAAGTTTTCCACGCACCATAACCCGGCCGTCAGTAAGCTTCACTTCCTCGCGAAATTGGAATTGCTGCCAGCCGGCTTGCTGGATTGCAGGGGTGATGAATTTAGTGCAGATATCTCGTTCGCTTAGCTTATTTTTATCCACGACATGCTCCCTGCTTGACTAAAAGTCACCTAGTCACAATCAGTGCCTTTTTTAGAAATATTGAACCTTACAAGTCGGCTGGGGAAGCCGGCCCGCTGAAAGCGGGCCTCCTTTGATCACTCCCACTCGATGGTCGCAGGCGGCTTGCTGCTGACGTCATACGTCACGCGTGAGACGCCGCTGATCTCGTTGATGATGCGGTTGGAGACAGTTTCCAGCAGCTCGTAGGGCAGATGCGCCCAGCGGGCGGTCATGAAGTCGATGGTTTCCACGGCGCGCAGGGCGATGACCCATTCGTAGCGGCGGGCGTCGCCAACCACGCCAACGGAGCGCACCGGCAGGAACACGGCGAAGGCCTGGCTGGTCTTGTGGTACCAGTCGGCGTTGTGCAGCTCCTCGATGAAGATGGCGTCGGCTTCGCGCAGGATGTCGGCGTATTCCTTTTTCACCTCGCCGAGGATGCGCACGCCGAGGCCCGGCCCCGGGAAGGGATGGCGATAGACCATGTCGTAGGGCAGGCCGAGTTCCAGGCCGAGCTTGCGCACCTCGTCCTTGAACAGCTCGCGCAGCGGTTCGACCAGCGTGAGCTTCATGGTCTCGGGCAGGCCGCCGACGTTGTGGTGCGACTTGATCACGTGCGACTTGCCGGTCTTGCTGGCGGCGGATTCGATCACGTCCGGGTAGATGGTGCCCTGGGCCAGGAAGTCGACGCCGTCAATCTTGCTGGCCTCGTCGTCGAACACGTCGATGAAGGTGTTGCCGATGATCTTGCGCTTGGCTTCGGGGTCGGCCTCGCCTTCGAGCTTGCCGAGGAACAGCGCTTCGGCGTCGACGCGGATCACCTTTACGCCCATGTGACGAGCGAAGGTTTCCATCACCTGGTCGCCCTCGGCCTTGCGCAGCAGGCCGTTGTCGACGAACACGCAGGTCAGCTGGTCGCCGATGGCCTTGTGCAGCAATGCCGCGACCACCGAGGAATCCACCCCGCCGGAGAGGCCGAGCAGCACGTGCCGATCGCCGACCTGGTCGCGCACGCGGGCCACCTGGTCCTCGATGATTTGCGCTGGGGTCCACAGCCGCTCGGCGCCACAGATACCCAGCACGAAGTGCTCGAGGATGCGCAGGCCCTGCAGGGTGTGGGTCACCTCGGGATGGAACTGCACGCCATAGAAGCGCTTGGCTTCCCAGGCCATGGCGGCCACCGGACAGCTCGGCGTCGAGGAGGTGACGGTGAACTCGCTCGGCACGCGGGAGACCTTGTCGCCGTGGCTCATCCACACGTCGAGCAGGCTCTTGCCGGTGGCGTGGTCGATATGGTCCGAGATGTCCTTGAACAGCGCGGTCTCCTCATCGACGCGGATCTGCGCGTAGCCGAACTCATGCACCTTGGAGCCCTCGACGCTGCCGCCCAATTGCTCGGCCATGGTCTGCATGCCGTAGCAGATGCCTAGCACCGGCAGGTCCATCTCGAACACGCACTGCGGGGCGCGCGGCGAGTCAAGCTCGGTGACCGATTCCGGCCCGCCGGCGAGGATGATGCCGTTGGGGGCGTAGTCGTGGATCTCGGCCTCGGTGATGTCGAAGGCGCGAACCTCGGAGTAGACGCCGATCTCGCGCACGCGGCGGGCGATCAACTGGGTGTACTGGGAGCCGAAGTCGAGGATCAGGATCTTGTGGGCATGAATGTCGGTCATGAAAGCGTCTCGGTGGGGCGGCAGGCCGAATGCAAAAGCGTGCGGCGGGGAGAGCCCCGCCGCGGTCGATCAATCAATAGGTTCAGCTCGCCCGGTAGTTGGGGGCTTCCTTGGTAATCTGCACGTCGTGGACATGCGACTCGTTGAAGCCGGCGCCGGTGATCTTCACGAACTCGGGCTTGGTGCGCATCTCCTGGATGTCGCGGCAGCCGGTGTAGCCCATGGAAGCACGCAACCCGCCCATCATCTGATGGACGATGGCGCTCATCATGCCCTTGTAAGGCACGCGGCCTTCGATGCCTTCCGGCACCAGCTTCTCGGCGCCCTCGCTCTTGTCCTGGAAATAGCGGTCGGCGCTGCCCTGGGTCTGGGACATGGCACCCATCGAGCCCATGCCGCGGTAGGCCTTGTAGGTGCGGCCCTGGTAGAGCTCTACCTCGCCGGGGGCTTCCTCGGTGCCGGCCAGCAGGCCGCCGACCATCACCGTGCTGGCGCCGGCGGCGATCGCCTTGGCCAGGTCGCCGGAGAAGCGCACGCCGCCATCGGCGATCAGCGGGATGTCAAAGGGCTTCAGCGCCTCGGCGACGTTGGAGACGGCGGTGATCTGCGGCACGCCGACGCCGGCGACGATGCGCGTGGTGCAGATCGAGCCGGGGCCGATGCCCACCTTGACGGCGTCGGCGCCCGCCTCGGCCAGCGCCTGGGCGGCCTCGGCGGTGGCGATGTTGCCGCCGATCACCTGAATCTGCGGGAAGTGCTCCTTCACCCAGGCGACGCGCTCGATCACGCCGCGCGAGTGGCCGTGGGCGGTGTCGACCACGATCACATCGACGCCGGCCTCGGCCAGCGCGGCGATGCGGTCCGGCGTCTCGGGGCCGGTGCCCACGGCGGCGCCGACCAGCAGGCGGCCATCGCTGTCCTTGGCGGCGTGGGGGAAGGTGCGGGCCTTCTCGATGTCCTTGAAGGTCACCAGGCCACGCAGGCGGAAGGCGTCATCAACGATCAGCATCTTCTCGACGCGGTGCTCCTGCATCTTGCTCTTGATCTGCTCGAGCGGGGTGCCGACCGGCACAGTGACCAGGCTGTCACGCGGCGTCATGATATCCGCCACGGTGTCGCCGTGGTTGGGCTGAAAGCGCATGTCGCGCTGGGTCACCAGGCCGACCAGGGCCTCGCCTTCCACCACCGGGAACCCGGAGAAGCCATGCTCATCGGCCATGCTCAGCAGGTCGGCGAGCTTGGCCTTGGGGTTCAAGGTCACCGGGTCCTTGACGATCACGCTCTCGTGCTTCTTGACCTTGCGCACCTCGGCGGCCTGCGAAGCGATGGTCATGCTCTTGTGAATGATGCCGATCCCGCCTTCCTGCGCCATGGCGATGGCCAGGCGGGCCTCGGTCACGGTGTCCATCGCCGCCGAGACCAGCGGAATGTTCAGGAAGAGGTTGCGGGTCAGGCGCGTTCGGAGGCTGACATCGTTGGGGAGGACCTCGGAATACCCGGGTACGAGCAAGACGTCATCGAACGTCAGCGCTTCTTGAGCCATACGTAACATAATCGGCAACACCCAGTGAGCTAGTGGGAGAGAGTGAAAATTTAATCAACCATTATAACGCCCGGCCCAAGGCACGGGCAATGCGGTCTCCCTATGCACCGGTCTCCCTATGCACCGTCAAGCTTGCTCACTCTTCCTAACAGTCTGAAACCGACCTTGACTTGCAAGGCACAGTCAGTGAACTAACTTCAGAGTTAAAGGGATTCATGGAAAGGAGTAGCACGTAATGAACTGGGATCAGATCGAAGGCAAATGGAAGGAAATGAGCGGCAAGGCCCGTGCCAGCTGGGGCGAGCTTTCTGATGACGAACTCGATCAGATCGGTGGCAAGCGCGAGCAGCTGATCGGCAAGCTTCAGCAGAAATATGGCATGGAACGCGAAAGGGCCGAGAAGGAAGCCGATGACTGGGCGCGTCAGCAAGAGTCCTAACGGGGTGCGCTGTCGCAGCAGGCAGCGCCATAGCCCAAAGCCAGGGAAATAGAAAGCCCAAGGTACAAGGAGACAGAAAGATCAGTTAATGGAAAGGCCAGTCAAGTGAAAAGGCCAGGTAAAGGGAAGGGCCAAGTGAATGGCCCAGTAAGGCAAAGGAGAGCGATCATGCAAAAGCATCTACTCACCATCGCCGTTGCGACCATCACCGGTAGCCTCGCCCTCAGTGGGCAGGCAATGGCCGAACAGCATGAAAACGAGAACGGCCAGGGCAATGGCCAGAACCAACAGCAATCGGTACAGGAGGCCCAGGGTCTCTATGCCACCGAGAACATCATGGGCTCCGACGTCTACCATGTCGACGATACCGATGAGGAGGTCGGCGAGGTCACCAACATATTGATAGACGACGAAGGCAAGATCAGTGCTCTGGTCCTGGATACGGGTGGCCTGTGGGGTATCGGTGGCGACGAAGTCGTCGTCGGCCTCGAGCATTTCAGCGTAGAGACCGAGCGCGACGAGAACGCCACCTTCGGAGAGGGCGCGACCATTCACCGCATCATGGTCGATGCCACCGAAGAAGAGCTCGAGAACTTCCCCTCCTATGAAGAGGATTGGTTTGACGAGGAGCGCAGCCGTCTGATCGAGCAGCGCGGCATGAGGGGAAGCGCCTGGCAGGGCGAAGGGGTCTCCGGCGGCACCTGGGGTAAAGAAGGCGGAGTCGACGAGGACTGAGACACCCATGCCGAGGCGGCCACGCCGATTGTGGCATCGTTATCGTCCATCCTTACCGTTTTGCTTGCGCCGGGGTCTTCCCGGCGCTTTTTCGTTTCAGGGTCTGGTAACAGCCTCGCTCACTCATGTCGCCCATTCAGGCCGCCCGCCCATGCCGCCTGCCGGCACGCGGCGGCGCGTGCTAGAGTGGCGGCCTTGCTCGACCACCCACGAGACCGTGCATGTCCCCTCCCGACGCCTCCGCCCTCTCCGTCAGCGACGTCAATCGCCGTGCCAAGCAGACGCTTGAGCGCGACATCGGTGAGTTGTGGGTCGAGGGGGAGCTTTCCGGCGTGTCGCGGCCCGGCTCCGGGCATGTCTATTTCACCCTCAAGGATGCGCGGGCTCAATTGCGCTGCGCGCTGTTCCGCACCCGGGCGCGGTTCGTGGCCTCGCCGATGCGTGACGGCGATCGTGTCAAGGTGCGCGGGCGGCTGTCAATCTTCGAGCCGCGCGGCGATTACCAGCTGATCGTCGAGGCGGTGCAGGCGGCGGGGCTTGGCGACTTGCTGGCGGCGTTCGAGCGGCTCAAGGCCCGGCTGGCGGACGAAGGGGTCTTCGCCAACGCTCGCGCCCTGCCCTACCCGCCTCGCCATCTGCTGGTGCTCACCTCGCCGACCGGGGCGGCCATCCGCGATGTACTGGCCGTGCTCGCGGCGCGCTGGCCGCTGGCCCAGGTGACGCTGATTCCAGTGCCGGTGCAGGGGCGCGAGGCCGCCCCGGCGCTGATCTCGGCGCTGGGCATGCTCAATCGCCAGCAGGCGCTGGACCCGA
Organism: Halomonas korlensis; assembly: GCF_900116705.1. GTDB lineage: Bacteria > Pseudomonadota > Gammaproteobacteria > Pseudomonadales > Halomonadaceae > Halomonas > Halomonas korlensis. The sequence continues at coordinate 124,943 of NZ_FPBP01000004.1, forward strand.
ATCGCGACGTGATCCTGGTCACCCGCGGCGGCGGCAGCCTGGAGGATCTGTGGGCCTTCAACGACGAGCACCTGGCGCGCGCCATCTTCCACTCGCGGCTGCCGGTGATGTCGGCGGTGGGTCACGAGGTCGACGTGACGCTTGCCGACTTCGCCGCCGACGTGCGCTCGCCCACGCCGTCCGCCGCGGCCGAGCAGCTGGTGCCCGACCGTCGCGAGCTGCAGGGCCGCCTGGCGATGCTTGCCGCCCGCCTGGAGCGCGCCCAGCTCGGCCGGCTGGAGCGCGATGCCCAGCGCCTGGACCACCTGCGCGCGCGGCTTCGCCACCCCCGTGACGCGCTCGAGCGCCAGCGTGCCCGGCTCGATCAGCTGCACGGCCGGCTGATACGTGCCATCGAGGAGCGCCTGGCGGCAGAGCGCCGCCGCGAGACGCACCTCGCCCGGCGCCTTTCTGCTCACCCGCCGGCGCGCCAACTGGCGCAGGCGACCCAACGGCTGGAAGGCGCTCGTACCCGCTTAGCACCCGCCATGCAGCGCGAGCTTGCGCGCCATCGAGAACGCTTCGCCGGGCTCGCCCGTGAGTTGCAGGCGGTCAGCCCGCTTTCGGTGCTGGGGCGCGGCTACGCGATTCTGGAAGACGAACGCGGCCAGGTGATCCGCCGCTCGCAGGACACCCGGCCGGGGCAGACGCTGACCGCCCGCCTGGGCGAGGGCCGCTTGAAGCTGGAGGTCAAACGACGCCTGAAGCGTTGAGCGGCTAGGGTGAAGGCTAGTAGCTGGTCAAGTTGAGATAGGTCTGCACCGCATAGATGATGCGCTGTCCCTGGGAGAGTACGTTCTGGTACTCCTCCTGATCGAGGGTATAGGCGCCGCCGCGATTGTGCCACAGGGTAGTGAAGTAGGCCTCGACCTCGCGCATCACCTCGGCTTCCGGCGGGCCCCAGATCGTCAGCCCGGCCTCGAGGTTGTAGTCGGCGAGGTTGCGCGTCGTGAAGTTGGTCGAGCCGCTGATGAGGGTACTTTGCGTCTCCTGCTTGAGCATCATCATCTTGGGGTGGTACTGCTCGATCCCGACGGCATACCAGCGGATGCGAACCGCGCCGTCGGTATCCTCTTCCAGCTCCTCGACCACGGGGCGGTTGGGGAGGCCCGTTTTCTTCCTGCCGAACGCGGTCTCGTTGGGATCGAGGACCATCGATACCTTGACCCCTCGGTTGGCCGCGGCGGTGATCGCATTGACCACCTGACGGTCGGCGAGATAGAACATCCCGAGCCACAGCTCGTTGCCGGGCCCGGCGCGCGCCAGGGTGGCGAGCACGTTTTTCAACGTCTGCCCTTCGGTGGTGTACTGAATGCGCAGCGCTCCCTCGCTGGCGGCGTTCGCGGTTTCCTCCGTCTCAAGGGTAGGCAAGACGACCCCCGAGTCGCCGAGGTCGACCACCGCCTGCTCGGCCTTCAGCATCTCGGCGATGATCGGACCGCTGACCTCGAAGGCGACGTTCTCGTGGAAGCCTGACTCGGTATGGGCGTTTGCCGAGGCGACCAGGGCGGCGCGCTCGGTCATGTAGACCTTGCGATGGTTGGCCTTGATGTTGAAGAGCTTGAGGTAGGAGCGCAGGGTCATGCGCGGCCCGTCGTCGACGAAGGGGTTTTCCAGCCAGCCCGTGCCTTCCTGGCCGAACCATTGCAGCCCCATCCGCCATAGGGTCGAGTAGAGGGGAGTGGAATCGCGCAAGGGGTGCAGGTTGGATATCACCACCTCGATGCCTGCCGCCTTCAGCGGCTCGAGCCAGTCCGCCGGGTAGGAGCCGTAACCGGTGTTGACCGCGTCGGAAATGAACACGATCGGCATGTCCGGGTTGGCTGCTTGCTTATCGATCAATTGCCGCATGAGATCGTCGGCGATCGGTGGGTAGTCCTCCGACGGGTCACTGACTCGGCCGTCCATCATGAAGGCGTCGATGACGATGAAGTCCTCCGCCTCCTCGATCATCTGTGCCAGGCGGGCGAATATCTCCTGGTCGACGTGGCGGATATCGTTCTCGTGATGGGTCAGGTCGCGGTAGAACTTGACATTATCGACGCGATATTCCTGGCTGGCGTAGGAGATCCCGTCCGGCAGTGGCTTGTACTGGTGATAAAGCAACACGCCGGCGTAGGCGATCAGCAGCAGGAACACGTACCAGCGCTTGCGCCACCACCAGCGCCGCTTGAGTTGATCCCTGCCGGGCTCGCCTGCCCGCCCCCGCCGGCCTGGCGTGCGGCCCGATGGCGCCACAGGGCGTGCCATTACGCCGAGGGCTTGAAGGGGCTGGGCTCGAGGTCGTGTCGCGCCAGCAGCTTGTAGAAGTCGGTGCGGTTGCGTCCGGCGATGCGTGCCGCCTGGGTGACGTTGCCTTCGGTGATCTTGAGCACCTTGATCAGGTAGCTGCGCTCGAAGGCGGCGCGCGCGTCGTTGAAGGTCGGCAGGCCGTTGTCCTCGGCGGCCAGCGCCTGGGCCACCAGCGCCTCGGGAATCATCGGCGAGCTGGTCAGGGCCACGCACTGCTCGACCACATTGACCAGCTGGCGCACGTTGCCCGGCCAGGCGCTGCCGGCCAGCAGGTTCAGCGCCTCGGGCGAGAATCCCTTGACGAAGGGCTTGTGACGCTCGGCGGCCTGGGTCACCAGGTACTTGGCCAGCAGCGGTACATCCTCGGCGCGCTCCTTGAGCGGGGGCAGCTTGAGGTTGACGACGTTGAGGCGATAGTAGAGATCCTCGCGGAAGTCGCCCTCCTGCATGGCGCGGTCGAGGTCACGATGGGTCGCCGAGATGATGCGCACGTCGATGGGCACCGAGGTCGTCGAGCCCAGCGGGCGGATCTGACGCTCCTGCAACGCCCGCAGCAGCTTGATCTGCAGCGTCAACGGCATGTCGCCGATCTCGTCGAGGAACAGCGATCCACCATCGGCGGCCTGAAAGAGCCCCTGATGCTCTTTCACCGCCCCGGTGAAGGCGCCCTTGGCATGGCCGAACAGCTCGCTTTCCAGCAGCGGTTCGGGCAGCGCGCCGCAGTTGATGGCAACGAAGGGCTTGTCGGCCCGCGAGCTGGCCTTGTGGATGCCGCTCGCCAACAGCTCCTTGCCCGACCCTGAGGGACCGGTGATCAGCACGCTGACATCGGAGGCAGCGACCATGCGCGCCTGCTCGAGGATGCGCTCCATTTCGGGGCTGCGGGTGATGATTGCCGCGCGCCAGGCATCGTCGCCTTCGGCGGTGGCGCCGGGGGCCTGGTCGAGCGCCTCGTCGATGGCAGCGAACAGCTCATCGCGATCCACCGGCTTGGTGAGAAAGCCGAACACGCCCTGGCGCGTGGCGCTGACCGCATCGGGTATCGAGCCATGCGCGGTGAGCAGGATGACCGGCAGGCCCGGCGCCTGGCGCTGCACTTCCCGAAACAGCGCCAGGCCATCCATTTCGTCCATGCGCAGATCGGTGAGCACCAGCTCGGGTCGATCGATGTCGAGAATTTTGAGGGCCTGCCGGCCGCTTTCGGCCGTGGTTACCCGATAGCCGCGGCTTTCCAGGCGCATGCCAAGCAGCTTGAGCAGACTGATGTCGTCGTCTACCAGCAGGATATGCGGTTGTCCGCCGGCCATCCGGCCGCCCTGGGCACGCGCCCGGCTGTCGAGGATACGTGGCGCCTGCATGGAGGTTGCGTGTTTCACTGCCTTGTCTCCTCTTCATCGATCTGCTGTCGAAGGTTGATGTTGCGTTCGATGTCGGTCAGCGCCTCGAGCTTCTCGTCCAGCGCGGCGTTTTCCTCTTCGAGGGTCGCGATCTCCTGTTGAGAGCTGGCGAGGCGCCCACTCATGGCGCGCCGGCCCTCCAGCTCATTGAGCCAATAGCGCAGCAGCGGCTGCAGCTCGACGGGCGCGGCATGCAGATCCGCCTTGTAGAGTTCCGAGGCGTGGTCCCATTCATTCTCGCTGCCCCAGGTCAGCACGATCGCCCTGGCCAGACGACGCTCGGCGGTTTCGGCCTGCAGGCGCGTCAGCATGTCGTTGCGCCACTCGTGATCGCCGCGCTGGGAGGCCAGGCCGAAGGCTATCCAGTCGGACAGCAGGCAGGGCACATCGTTGAAGTTGGGCAATACGGCCTTGCAGCCGGACGAGACGGGCTTGACGGACTCGTTGTGGTCTTGCCGAGCGAAAGGCTCGTCGGGTAGTAATTCACAGCCCCCCAGCAAGAGGGCCATCAGGCAGACCAGCAGCGGGCCGATTCGCAAGCGTCGTCGCATCGTCATGGTTTCCTGGAAGAGAGATGGGTGGGCCCCGGCTCGAGACGGGGTTCATGGCGACCCGATTCGCTGGCACGGGACGCTTTGTGATCAGCCTCTTCGAACCAGGGCGCTTCGACAAGGGGCTCTTCGATAAGGGGCGCTTTGATAAAGGGTTCGTTGATTGAGGGCTCGTGGGCAATAGACTTCTTGATGAACGACTCGCTGTCGTAGGCGTTGGTTTCTCGCGCCTCGTCCGCGACGGGCAGCGCGCTGGTCAACCTTGGCAGGGTCAGGCGAAAGCACACGTCGAGGTGCGGATGCTCGACCAGCGCCAGGCTGCCGTGGTGCAGGCGAGCGCAGTCGGCGGCCACCGACAGGCCGATGCCGGAACCCTTGAGCGGACCCTTGCGACGAATGCGGCCCTGATAAAAGGCTTCGAATAGCCGCCCGCGATCCTCGTCGGCAATCGGCTCGCCGCTGTTGGCCACCTCGATCATCAGCTCATCGAGGTGACGGTAGGCACGAATCTCCAGCCTGCCGCCGTCTTCCCCATAGGCGATGGCGTTGGAAATCAGGTTGTCGAGAATACAGCTAATGGCACTGCGGTCGGCCCGCCATTCGAGGGGCGCATCGAAGTAGGTGACGCGCATGCCCTTGTTGCTCAGAGCCAGGCGATGCTTGGCGAGCACCTCTTTGACCACCGTTGCGATGTCCATGCGCTCGGGCTCGATGGCGCGATTGTGCTGCAGGAGGTTGTAGTCGAGAAGCTGTTCGATCAGGCGCTGCAAGTCGCTGCCACTGGCGTCGATCAGGTCGAGTATCTCGCGCTGGCGAGGCGTGAGTTCACCGGCCACCCCATCGGCGAGCAGCGACGAGCCCTCGCGCACGCTGGCCAGCGGTGTCTTGAGCTCATGGGACATGTGGCGCAGAAACTGCTGTTTCTGCTCCTCGAGTTCCTCGAGGCGCGAGGCCAGCCAGTCGAGTCGCTGGTCGAGCTGAACGAGCTCCGCGGGGCCCTGAATGGGCCTCGCCGTCTGAGGCTTGTTGCCACTGCCCAGGCCCAGGATGCGGCGCTCGAGCTGGTGCACCGGACGGATGATCAGCCAGGAGAAGTAGAGCATCAGGATCAGGCTGGCCGAAACCAACGCCGCGGTCTGCAGCCACAGCCGGTTCTGCACGTTAGTGGCACGCTCGCGGATCGCCTCGATACGCAGGTCGATCTGCTCATTGGTCGCCCGGCGCATGGCGTCGGTATTCTGGGAAAACGGATAGAAGGCCACCAGACGCTCGCGAAACTCCTCGATGGGCAGTTCAGGCAGGCGAGCCAGCTCTTCCAGCTGGCCGTCGAGCGTGGCCACCTCCGGACTCTCGGGCAGCAGCTCGCGGTGCAAGGTCAACAGCGTCTGGTATTCATCCAGCCGCTCGTAGTAGATATCCAGCAGGCTCTCCTGCTCCAGCACGGCGTACTGGCGGGCCCCACGCTCCATTTCCAGTGCCAGGGCGCTGAGGGTGCGCGCACGACGCGTCTCCTCGACGGCCTGGCGAGCGCTCACGTCGGCCAGTCGCGACAGTTCGGTGAGTGCCTGGCCGGCCTGGAACATCAACACGGCAAGGGGCAGCATTACCAGGAGAAAGGCGAGTAGCACGAGCTGTAGCAGCGAGCGTGGGCGCCAGCGGCGGGAAACCCGAGAGATCATGACCAGCGTTCTTTGCAGGGGAGTGAGAGATACTGCCATTGTCCGTCCCCAAAGAATAACAGAGTTCTGCCGGTCAGCCTTCTTCGTACGGCCCGCTTCGTGCGCGTCAGCGTGAAGCATAAAAAAGGCCGGCATAGCCGGCCCAATACGCAGGGAACTGAAGGGGTATGGAAAGTAGCTGACGTATTGCCTGATCAACGCCGTCAACCGCTATCCAAATGGGCCGAAGCCCGCGAAGCCATGCGAAGGTCATTTGCCAACAGGGGCTGACGTTCACATGCGGGTGACGAACCATCGCGTGGCGCGCCGCCCTGCTCCGTTCCTGACACTCTCGCTCTAACCTGATCGACAGCGCGAGTGCTCGATTCGATCCCCCCGAAGGGGGATGAGGCATCCTTGCCTGGGCCTCCTTGCCCGCTCGGGTCACGTCCTTGCCTGTGCGGCGAACCCGTCTCATCGCAACCTTAAGTCACACATCGCTTTGAGCAGACGCTGATCGCTTCGGGGTTCAGGTGCACAGGGCAGTGTTGACCCGAACGTCCTTGACGATCAAAAGCGGTTCGAGCCGTAATGAACCACTTTCGTTGCTCACCCTATCACTTGCCAATGCCGTGCCAATATCAAGCTATTTTCTTCTATTTCAAAAACTTAATCGATCATAAAGCACCCCGGGCGACACGCCTAGGGACCGAATCGACGAAATAATTTCCCCTCAGGCGCTGATCTGTCTTATTTTTGAGACATTCATTGACGCTAAAATAGAAAGTTCATCTAATACAGGCCATTACGCTGTCTGCATTTGGCAACAGCACCGGCGAGCCCGATAGCTTCTGAAGATGGCGTGCTGCGAACGAGGAACCTTGGCACGCGTGACAATGCCATGCCAGGCGCCGCTCAGCCGAGCGGCTTGATGAGAACCTTGGATTTGCGAGCGTAGCTGTAGGTGTCGCGTTTCAGGAGCGGCAGGTCGGCGATGTCGGCCAGGCCAAAGCCGTGCTCAAAGAACCAGTGCGCCGTATGGGTGGTCAGGGCGAACAAGGCCGAGAGCCCGAGGCGCCGGGCACGACGCTCGATCTCGGCCAGCAGCAGTTCACCGCGCGCGCCGCCACGGTAGTCGTCATGCACCGCCACGCAGGCGAGTTCGGCTATCCCGGCGTCCGCAAAGGCATGCAGGGCCGCGCAGCCGATGATCATGCCGTCGCGCTCGATCACCAGGTAATCGTCGATCTCGTGCTCGAGGCGCTCGCGGGAGCGTGGAACCAGCATGCCGCAGCGCTCGAGCGGGTCGAGCAGTTCGAGCAGGCCGCCGATGTCGCCGAGCTCGGCGGGGCGCAGCTGCTCGTAGCGATGCTGTGTGATCATGGTGCCCACCCCGTCGCGGGTGAACAGCTCGCCGAGCAGCGCATCATGATCATGCCAGGAGAGCAGGTGGGTGCGCGCCACGCCATGGCGGGCCGCGGCACAGGCCGCGCGCAGATGCCGCGCCGGTTCATCCGCGGTTTCCACCTGGCGCAGCAAAGGCTCGGCTTCGGCGGGGGTGAGCTGGCGCTGCATCTGGCCGCTCTGGTCGAACAGGCCGCTGGCCTCGCCAAGCAGAATGAGCTTGTCGGCGGACAGCGCCACGGCGGTGTGCTGGGCGACCTCGGCCGCATCCAGATCGAACACTTCGCCGGTGCTGGAAAAGCCCAGCGGCGGCAGCACCACCAGTGAGCCCTTCTCGAGCAACCCCTGGATGACGCGCGAGCGCACCCGGCGCACTTCACCGCTGTGGTGAAAGTCGATGCCTTCGCGCACGCCCAGCGGCTTGGCCATCACCAGGTTGCCGGATATCGCCGTCAGCTCCATGCCGTGCAGCGGCGTATTGGGCAGCCCCAGCGATAACCGCGCTTCCAGCCACATGCGCTGCTCGGCGGCGATGCGTTCGACGATGCCCATGATCGCCTGATCGGCGACCCAACGCCCCTGATGGCGCTCGGGCACGATACCCGCATCGTCGAGTGCCTGGCGTACCTGAGGGCGAATACCGAACACTACGACCAGGTGCACGCCAAGGGTGTGCAGCAGCGCCAGGTCCTGGATCAGCTGCTCGCCACGCCCGCGCGCCATCGCCTCACCCTCGATAAGGATGACGAAGGTTCGGCCCCGGTGAGCGTTGATATAGGGCGAGGCATTGCGAAACCAGTCGACGAAGGGGAAACGTGTATCCAAGGCCGCACTCCGGCAGCAGATGTTCGGGATCAGGTGAGACCCGATGATAGCAGAGCCAACAAAACGGCGGCACCACCGCCGTGATGCCGCCGCCCTCGTGACGGGCCTGGCGCCGGACTAGCCGAATATGCCCTTGAAGGTAAAGAAAAAGAGGATAGCGAGGCCGGCGCCGGCCGGCAGGGTGATCAGCCACGACATGGCGATGGTGCCGATGACCCGCAGGTTGAGCGCCGCCATGCCACGGGCCAGACCCACGCCCAGCACGGCCCCGACCAGGGTGTGGGTGGTGGAGATCGGCAGCCCGGTGCCCGAAGCGAGCACCACGGTCACCGCGGCGGCCAGGGTGGCGGCGAAGCCGCGACTCGGGGTGAGTTCGGTGATGCCGGTGCCCACGGTGGCGATCACCTTGTGGCCGTAGGTGACCAGGCCGACGACGATACCGCCGCCGCCCAGCACCAGCACCCACCAGGGCACCAGGGCCGCCCCCTCGATCTCGCCACCGGTCTGCACCACGCTGATCACCGCCGCCAGCGGGCCCACGGCGTTGGCCACGTCGTTGGAGCCGTGAGCAAAGGCCATGGCACAGGCGGTGAAGATCATCAGCACGCCGAAGACACGCTCCACGCCGGAGAAGCCGAACTGGTCGGTCTGGCGGTTCGAGGCCTTGACGCGACGCTCCATGGCCACGCCGAGCCCCGCGACCACCAGGCCGGCGAGGATCGAGAACAACAGGCTGGCACCGAAGCCGAGGTCCAGGCCGACATGCTTGAGGCCCTTGGTGAGGGTCACCATGGTCACCGCGAAGCCGACCAGGAAGACGTACATGGGTACGTAGCGCTTGGCGGCGCTGAAGGGGTCGCGGGCCTCGAAGATCAGGTGCTGCACCGACTTGAAGAGAGTGAAGGCGATGGTGCCGGCCAGCAGCGGCGAGACCACCCAGCTGGCGGCGATCTTGCCCACCGAGCCCCAGTCCACGGCACCCGCACCCAGGCCAGCCACCGCGAAGCCGACGATGGCACCGACGATGGAATGGGTCGTGGAGACCGGCCAGCCCTTCACGGAGGCGACCAGCAGCCAGGTCGCCGCCGCCAGCAGGGCCGCGAGCATGCCGTAGACCAGCAGCTGGGGATCCTCCTGCAGCAGCTCGGGGTCGATGATGCCCTTGCGGATGGTGTTGGTGACCTCGCCGCCGGCCAGCCAGGCGCCGAGGAACTCGAAGATCACGGCGATGATGATCGCCTGCTTGATGGTGATGGCCCGGGAGCCCACCGAGGTGCCCATGGCGTTGGCGACGTCGTTGGCGCCGACGCCCCAAGCCATGAAGAAGCCGAAGAGGCAAGCCAGGATAATGAATGTGTCGCCGTGCTGCGCAATGATCGACATAGGGAGGCGTCCCAGGTGGCGGTCGAATGGAGGAAGCGGAGAGAACTGCCGGTGCGGCTTAGCTGGCCGTCATGATCTGCAAACGGCTACCAACGCGTTCGGCGCGGTCAGAAACTTCGCCGACCCAGTCGATGATCTTGTAGAGAAAGATCACATCCACCGGTGGCAACTCGCTCTCCAGCTCGAACAGCTGGCGGCGGATGGCGACCTGCTGGTGATCGGCCTGATTCTCGAGGTTGTGCAGCTCGCGGATGAGCTCCTGCATCACTTGGGTGACGTTGCGCCCAAAGCCCGACTCGAGCAGGTCCTTGAGCTCTTCCAGGGCCTGGCGCGACTGAGCCACGCAGGCCACCGAGGTACGCATGTAGTCGCGCATCGGCTGGGCCAGCGGTTGCGGCACCTGCATGCGCCGGCCGAGCATGATGCCGGTGATATCGCGCACCTTGTTGGCGATCTTGTCTTGTACGCTGATCAGGTCGAGAAGATCGGTACGCGAGACCGGCAGGAAGATAGTATTGGGCAGGTTAAGGCGAAGTTCGGTCTTTAGCTCGTCGGCCTCGTGCTCGAGCCGCGTGATGTTCTCGCGACACTCGGTGGCAGCGTCCCAGTCACCGGCCAGCGTCGCCTCGAAGAAGGGCAACAGGTGATTGGCACATTCATGGGTCTTGACGATGTGCGCCAGCAGCGGCTGGAATGGCGAGCGGCCGAACATCGCTGAGAACGGGTTGGTAGGCACCATGGCTACGCCTGCACTTGAGGAAATGGCGGCGTCAGTATAAAGACCCATCATCGTTACGTCATGGAAAAGTCTTCAAAAATTCACTGGAGCGAGGTGGCACGATCATGAGCCAGGAAATCGAGCTGAAGCTGGCCCTGGCAAAGAGCGGTCCTGCCCAGTTGCGCGACCACCCTCGTCTGGTGGGCATCACCCCGCGCGTCACGACCTTGGGTAACACCTATTTCGACACCCCCGGGGCGGAGCTGGAAGCGGCACGCATGGCGCTGCGGCTGAGGCGCGATGGCGACCGGCTGCGACAGACCCTCAAGACCCGCGGCCAGGGCGGCGGCGGGCTGTCCACTCGCGGCGAATGGGAATGGGAGGTGCCGGGCCCGGGTCTCGATTTGCGCGGGCTGGCCGCCCTGCCGCCCATGGCCGGCTTTTCCGAGGCGCAGCTGGCCCGCCTGGCGCCGCGTTTCGCAACCGACTTCCGTCGCGAGACCTGGCAGCTGGAAGAGGCGGAAAGCCACATCGAGCTGGCACTCGACCTCGGCGAGATTCACGCCGGCGAACGGCGCGTGGCCATTCGGGAGACGGAACTGGAACTCAAGCGCGGCGAGCCGGAGCGCCTGTGGGCACTGGCCGAAGCGCTGACCGACCATGTGGGCCTGCGCCCCGCCGATACCAGCAAGGCCGAACGCGGTAACGCCCTGCTGACCGGGGAGTGGCGGCTACCGGAGGGCGGCCGACAGTCCAGTAGTTGGCTGCATCGTGCGGTAATCGCCCTGGACGCCTTCACCGATACCCAGGCGCCGGCCTGGCGCGAAGCGGCTCGCCACGCCTTTGAGCAGTTGGCCGAACTCGACGGTGGCCGCTATCGTCGTGAAGTCGAGCCCCTCGTCGCCGGCCTGAACGCTTCCGACTGGCCGACGCCGGCCTTCGGTCGAGCGGCGCTGCAGCTGGTGCGGCGTCTGCCCGCCGATGCCATGCTTTGAGCCGATGACCTTTCGTAACATCAGCGAGGCACCCATGATCGAACCCTTCAAACCCGCCGCCGAAGGCACTCGTAAGCGCATCTTCCAGGTGATCTTCGAGTCGGACACGCCACTCGCCAAGGGCTTCGACATCGCCCTGATCGTGATGATCCTTGCCAGCGTGCTGGTGGTGATGCTCGACAGCGTAGCTGCCTATCGGGTCGAATACGGCGAGATCTTCTATTGGATAGAGTGGGGCTTCACGCTCGCCTTTACCCTCGAGCTGGCCGTCCGCCTCTACTGTCTCGACAAGCCCTTCACCTACCTGCGCAGCTTCTACGGCATCATTGATGTGATCGCCATCCTGCCGACCTGGCTGGTACTGCTCGTACCCGGCGCCCAGTCGCTGGTAATCGTGCGCGTGCTGCGGGTCCTGCGGATCTTCCGGGTCCTGCGCCTGATGCAGTTCGTCGGCGAGGGGCGGCTGCTGGTCGATGCCCTGAAGAACAGCGTTCACCAGATTTTCCTGTTCCTGTTCACCGTCTTCATGCTGGTCAACATCTTCGCCGCGTTGGTCTTCATGATCGAGCCCGCCGAGGCCGGCTTCTCCAGCATTCCCACGGCGGTGTACTGGGCTATCGTCACCCTGACCACGGTGGGCTACGGCGACATCGTGCCGGTAACGCCGCTCGGCCAGGCGATTTCGGTACTCGTGATGCTGATCGGCTACTCGATCATCGCCGTGCCGACCGGGGTTTTCTCGGCCGAAGTGATCCGCTCGATCCGTGCCGATCGCTATTCCGACGAGGCCTGCCCGGGCTGCGGCCACGACCGCCACGAGCGGCGCGCCAAGTACTGCCTGCTTTGCGGCACCTGGCTGGACGAAACGACGCCGGACCCCAGAGCGACCGCCGGGGACGCGGTTGCCCGCCAGGACGAGACGCGCAGAAACGACAACGGGGCCTGAGCCCCGCTGCCGAGAGTGTGTTCTTGCGGAATGGCTCGGACTAGATACGAAAGGGGTCGGTGTCGCCGCGGCCCTCGCGGACAATGATCGGTGGCAGCTCGCGCAGATCGATCACGCTGGTAGGCTCGAGATGACAGGCCCCGCCATCGATGATCAGGTCCAGATGTGCCCCAAAGCGCTCGCGAATCGCCTCGGCATCGGTCATGGGCAGGGTGTCGCCGACCGGGATCAGCGTCACGCTCATCAGCGGCTCGCCCAGCTCGGCAAGAAGTGCATGGGTGATGCGGTGATCGGGCACCCGCACGCCGATGGAGCGTCGCTTGGGATGCAACAACAGCCGCGGCACCTCGTTGGTGGCCTGGAGGATGAAGGTGTAAGCGCCAGGTGTACGTGCCTTGAGCAGCCGGAAAACGTCGTTGTCCACCTTGGCGTAGGTGCCGATCTGCGACAGGTCGGAGCAGATCAGGGTGAAGTTGTGCTTGTCGTCCAGCGAGCGCAGCCATTTGATCTTCTCGATGGCTTTCTTGTCGCCCAGATGGCAACCCAGCGCATAGCCGGAATCGGTGGGATAGGCAATGACGCCTCCGTTACGGATGATCTGGATGGCCTGGTCGATCAAGCGCTTCTGCGGATTCTCGGGGTGGATCTGGAAGAACTGGCTCATGCAAGCTCCGATGATGTCGTCATGATGATAATCTCGGTCATTGCCACCGCCCCCCTCAGGCCACGGCGGCGACCATCAAACCGGCCAGACGCGGGTGAGTCCAGACCGGCAGTGTCGCGGTACGCGGCACGGGGCTCATGCTGCCCGGCGCCAAGTGTCCGCCTGGGAAGTGGAAGTCACTACCAAGCGAGGCATAGAGGCCACGCTCCTGCAATTGGCGTGACAGGTCACGGGTGACATCGGCGTTCTGGAACCCACTGATCAGCTCGGCCGCCTGCCCTCCGGCCTCGTGAAAGGTATCCAGCAACAGGCCCCGTTTGCGACGGGTCAGTCCGTAGCGCAGGGGGTGGGCCAGTACCGCCACCCCACCGGCATCGAGAATCCAGCCGACCGCCGTGGCGATCTCCGGCCACAATGCCTTGACGTCGCCGGCCTTGCCATCGCCCAGGTGCTTCTTGAACGCCGTGGCCACGTCGGGGACCAGCCCTGCCGCCACCAACGCCCGGGCGAAATCCGGCCGCCCCAGCGGTCGAGCCGACCCCGCCTGCTCGCGAGCCCGCGCCAGCGCATCGGCCAGGCCGACTTTCTCCAGCTTATGGGCAATACGCTCGGCCCGCTTGCGGCGCGCGATCGCCTGGGATTCGAGGCCCGCCACCAGGCTGCCCCTGGCGCCGTGCGGCAAGAGCGCGACGACATGGATATTATGACCCTGCCAGCGAGTGGAGAGCTCGGCGCCCGGCAGCAGGAAAAGCCCCTCGCGCTCGGCGGCCTCGCTCGCCTCGGCAACACCTTCAAGCGTATCGTGGTCGGTCAGCGCCATATGCGTGAGCCCACGCGCCTTGCACAGCGTCACCACGTCGGCAGGCAGCAGGGCGCCGTCCGAGGCAGTGGAATGCATGTGCAGGTCGATGGCAAGCGGAGCAGGATCGCCATCGAAACGTTCTGGAAGACCATTCATTGGCATGACGCCGGCGGGTGACTTTGTCAAAATATGCCTTCATGGTGCTTGTCCGACCGACCGTGGTCAATCTCGACACCACCGCCACTTGCGGCACACGCCGCTCAACGAGGAAGTTACAGCGATGCTCTATGCGATCATCAGCGAGGATGTGAAAGACAGCCTGGAACGACGCCTGGCCGCTCGCCCCGACCACCTGGCCCGCCTGGAAGCCCTGCGCGACGAGGGCCGTGTGGTACTGGCCGGCCCTCATCCTGCCATCGACAGTGACAATCCCGGCGAGGCGGGCTTCACTGGCAGCCTGGTAGTGGCCGAGTTCGACAGCCTGGACGAGGCGCAGGCCTGGGCCGATGCTGACCCCTACATGATCGCCGGCGTCTATAGCCGCGTCAGCGTAAAGCCCTTCAAGAAGGTTTTTCCATAAAAAAGTCTTTCCATAAGTAAGTCTTTCCTAACGACGATTCTTTCCACAGCCGCTTACCCACCGTCTCTGTGGATAACTCTGTTAACACGCCGCGGACGCCTTCCCCCAACCGGGATGGCAAGGCCCTGCGGCGTCACTGATCATTTTTTGATCACTTCACCCGCTACCGAACCATGCGGAGCCTGCCGTGACCCCCGCCACTGACCTGCCGCCCCTCAGCGCCCTGTCGCCTGCCCGATTGGACTGGCGCCGCGACGACAGCGGCCGGGAAGTGCCCTACGCCACGGTCTTCGACGACGGCTACTTCTCGCGTCACGACGCTCGCCTCGAGACCGAGCACGTATTTATCGCCGCCAACCGCCTGCCCGAACGTTTCGCCGCCTGGCAGGAAAGGCGCCCATTCGTCATCGGCGAGACGGGCGTCGGGACCGGGCTCAACATGCTCGTCGCCTGGGCATGCTTCGAGGCCCATGCCCCGCCCCGGGCGAGGCTGCACCTGGTATCCACCGAGAAGTACCCGCTCGCCCGGCCGGACCTGGCCCGGGCCCTGGCCGTCTGGCCCGACCTCGCCGTGCGCGCCGCACGCCTGATCGCCCAATGGCCCGAGCCGGTCGCCGGCGTGCACCGGCTTTGGCTCGACGCGCGGGTGACGCTGGATCTGCATTTCGGCGATGCCACCGAACGGCTCGAGCGGCTCGACGGACGGGTCGACGCCTGGTTCCTGGATGGCTTCGCGCCCTCCAGGAACCCGGCCATGTGGCACCCGGCGCTGTTCGCCGCCATGGCGGCTCGTTCACGCCCCGGGGCGACCTTCGCCACCTTCAGCTGCGCCGGGGTGGTCAAGCGCGGACTCGCCGCGGCCGGCTTCGCCTGGCGCAAGGTGCCGGGAATCGGGCGAAAAGGCGAGATGCTGGCGGGCGAGATTGCCTCTCCCCCGCAGGACCCGCGCCGCGAGCCGACGCCCTGGTTCACGCCACCCGTTTCGCCGACGCCACGCCATGTCGCGGTAATCGGGGCCGGGATCGCCGGCACCAGCGTCGCCGCGGCCCTGGCCCGGCGCGGCGTTCGCGTCACCCTGCTCGATCGCCAGGCGCCCGGCGCCGGCGGTTCCGGCAATGCCCAGGGCGCGCTCTACGTGAAACCGGCGGCACAGACCAACCTGCAGAGCCGGGTCTACCTGGCCGGGCTGCTCTACAGCCGACGCTGGCTCGAGGCCCTCGACCCCGAGCATGACCTCTGGCGGCCTGCCGGCGTGCTGCAACTGGCTAATAGCGACAAGGAACGCAAGCGCCAGGCGAATTTCCTCGCCCGGCACTCTCTGCCCGAGAATGTGGTCGCCGGCGTGGACGCCGCTACCGCCAGCGCACGGGCGGGCGTCCCGATCACCGACGGCGGGCTCGACTATCCGCTGGCGGGCTGGGTGCGCCCCGCCGCGCTCTGTGAACGATTAGCATCCACACCCGGCGTGACGCTGCGCCGCGCCGAGGTAACGAGACTGGAAAAAGCCGAGCAAGGCTGGGCACTGGGATTGAGCGACGACGACTCGCTGCACGCCGACCAGGTGGTGATCGCCACCGCCACCCAGGCCAACGGCTTCGCCCAGACAGCGTCGCTGCCGCTGCAGCCGGTGCGCGGCCAGGTCAGCCAGGTGAGGCTCCCCGAGGGAGCGCCTGAGCTGTCGCGGGTGGTCTGCGCCAGCGGCTATGTCACGCCGGCGCTGGACGGCGTGCTGACGTTCGGTGCGAGCTTTCACCCCAACCAGACGGATACCCAGGTACGCCAGGCGGACCACGCCGCCAACCTGGCCGAACTCGAGCGCACCTTGCCGGCGTTTGTCGCGGCCCTGCGCAAGGCGGGGGCCGAGCTTGAGGCGCACCAGCTCACCGGGCGAGCCGCCCTGCGCGCCGCCAGCCCCGATAAGACTCCCTACGCCGGGCCGGTCCCAGACGCTGCGGCCTGGCGAGCCGACTATGCCCTGCTGGCCAAGGACGCCACACGGGTCGCCGAGACGCCTGGTCGCCATCATCGCGGCCTGTGGATCAGCGCCGCACACGGCTCGCGCGGCCTCGCCAGCGCCCCGCTGTGCGCCGAGCTGATCGCCTCAAGGATCTGCGACGAGCCCATGCCGCTGGAATGGCCGTTAGTCGATCACCTGCATCCAGGACGGCGGATCATCCGCGATCTGGTGCAGAGCAAGTCGCGCTAGCCTTCTTCCTCATCATCGGCCAGGTCGCGACCGAAGCTGCGCCACTGGGCCAGGGTCATCACCTCGGTGGTTTCGGTCTTGAGGTCATGGGCGATCAGCAACTCGCCGCGCTCGAGCTGGGTCTTGAGCTGTGCGACCCAACCGCGCATGCCCTCGCCGGTGTCGGTGGTGTCATAGCCCTGGCGAGTGACGAAGACTTCCAGCAGGGCGTCGAGTGTCTCGCCCGGCAGCATACGGTACGGCACCTCGATAAAGCGATCACCGCTCATGAGTCGATCTCTCCCTTTTCCCACGCGGCCAGCCGCTCGAGGAAGGTAGCCTCGTCGATGACCTCCACACCAAGCTGGCCGGCCTTCTCGAGCTTGCTGCCGGCGGCCTCACCGGCTACCACGCAGGCGGTCTTCTTCGATACGCTGCCCGCCACCTTGGCGCCCAGCGCCTGCAGTCGCGCCTTGCCCTCGTCACGGGTCATGCCCTCGAGCGTGCCGGTGAGCACCCAGGTCTGTCCCGCCAGCGGCTGTGGGCGCGCGGCGATGGTCTCCTCCTGCCACGTCAGGCCACAGGCGAGCAGCGCCTCGATGGTCTCGCGGTTATGCGGCTGGCGAAAAAACGTATGCACATGGGCCGCGACGATCGGCCCGACATCCTCGACCGCCTCCAGCGCGTCAATGGGCGCTTCCATCAACGCCTCCAGGTTACCGAAGTGGCGTGCCAGGTTGGCGGCGGTCGCCTCGCCCACTTCGCGGATGCCGAGGGCGAAGATGAAGCGCGCCAGTGTCGTCTGCTTGGCGCTCTGAAGTGCGGCCACCAGTTTCTCGGAGGACCTCTTCGCCATGCGCGGAAGCGTAGCGAGGCGCTCGGCCTCGAGCCGAAAGAGATCGGCCGGGGTCGATACCCAATCGAGCTCGACGAGCTGGTCGATGAGCTTTTCCCCCAGGCCGTCGATATCCAGCGCCCGCCGCGAGGCGAAGTGCTTGAGCGCCTCCTTGCGCTGCGCCGGGCAATACAGCCCGCCGGAGCAACGCGCCACGGCCTCGCCGTCCAGCCGCTCGATCTCGGCATCGCAGATCGGGCAACGCACCGGAAAGACGATCGCCTGGGCATCGGCCGGGCGCTGGTCCTTAAGCACCCGCACCACCTTGGGAATCACGTCGCCGGCGCGGCGGATAGCCACCGTGTCACCGATCATCACGCCCAGGCGCACGATCTCGTCGGCATTGTGCAGCGTGGCGTTGGAGACGGTGACGCCGGCCACCGAGACGGGCGCCAGCCGCGCCACCGGGGTGATTGCGCCGGTGCGCCCGACCTGGAACTCGACGTCATCGAGGCGGGTGGTCGCCTCCTGGGCGGGAAACTTGAAGGCGATGGCCCAGCGCGGCGCCCGGGCAACGAAACCCAGTTCGCGCTGCAGACGCAGGTCGTCGACCTTGATGACCGCGCCGTCGATGTCGTAGCCGAGGCCGTCGCGTTTCTCGCCCAGGCGCCGGCAATAATCGAGCACGCCCTCCGCGCCCTCGACCACCTCGAGCGCTGGGTTGGTGCGAAAGCCCAGCCGAGCCAGGCGGGCCATCAGCTGGCTGTGGGTCGTCTCCTCCGGCGCCGGCTCGAGGCGCGCCACCTGGTAGGCGTTGAACTGTAGCGGCCGGGTCTTGGTGATCTGCGGGTCCAGCTGGCGCAGGCTGCCCGCGGCGGCGTTACGCGGGTTGGCGAACACCTTGCCGCCTTCCTCGCGGGCGAGCTGGTTCAGCGCCTCGAAGCCGGCATGGCTCATGATTACCTCGCCACGCACCTCCAGTAGCTCGGGATACGCATCGCCGCGCAGCTTCAGGGGAATCGAGCGCAGGGTGCGCAGGTTGGAGGTGACGCCCTCCCCGGTGCGCCCATCGCCCCGCGTGGCGCCGCTCAACAGGCGCCCCTGTTCATAGACCAGCGATACCGCCGCGCCGTCCAGCTTGGGCTCGCAGCAGAAGGCCAATCGCTCGGCGTCGACTTCTAGGCGCTCGGCCACCCGCTTGACGAAGGCGGCGAGTTCCGCTTCGTCGAAGGCATTGTCCAGGGACAACATGGGTACCGCGTGCTGCACCTTGGCGAAGCCGGCATCCGGCGTCGCCCCGACGCGCTGGGTGGGAGAATCCGGTGTCACCAGTTGTGGATAATGCGTCTCGATATCCTGTAGCTGACGCAGCCGGCGGTCGTAGTCGTCATCGGTGAGCTGTGGCTCGTCGAGCACGTAGTAGCGATAATTGGCGTCGTCGAGCTCGGCGCGCAATCGCACGACCTCGTCGATGGTGTCCTTGTCGGGCTGGGTCATTGCATCCTGATTCCCGGTCTATAGCGAGGGAGCGTGAAGCTCGCGCGGTTCCCTAGCTTATCAAAGCGACAACCCCCGATGGGCCGCCATCGGGGGTTGTCTTCCAGCTGGTTGACTTCCAACTTCAAGCTTACCGCTTTGGCTAATTCACCTGATAGCGGTTGAGACGATTGCGACGTTCGAACTCCTGCACGCGCTGACGAGCGAAGCCCACGGTCTGCGCCGTCATCACGCTGTGGTTCTCGTCCTTGAGCTCGCCGCCCAGATGACGAACGATCACCATGGCCGTTTCAACCATGGCCTCGAAGGCCGCCGTGGTATCGCTGGCGCCGGGCAGCGGCATCAGCAGCGTCACCCCGGTGGTCCGGAAATCGCCCATGGACTCGATGGGGAAGGTGCCAGGCTTGAGCACGTTGACCATCGAGAACTGCAGCTGACTTTCCGGGTCCTCGGTCTCGAAGCGATGGAAAATGCCCATGTCGCGGCTGTAGCGAAGCCCACAGGTCAGCATCAGATCGAGCAACGCCGTGCCGGAGAAGCCCTGCGCGTCGCGTGACATGACGCTGATGACGATGATCTCCTCGGCATGGCTCAGGGCATGGCGGGCATGCTCGGCGCTGACGTCGTGACGCAGGGCCTTCTCGAGTACCGGGTGTGCACGCACGACCTCGCTGTTGGCGTCTGCATCACTCGAAAAGCCGTCATCGGCGGCCGGGAAGGCACGTGAGGCACCGCTATCACGCGGCATCTCGTCGGCGTGGCGGGCACGCGGTGGGGCAAACAGCGGATCGTCATCATCGGCCTGAGCGATCCGGTCGGCCTCGCGGCGACGCCGTTCGGCTTCCTGCAACGCCTTGTCTTCCGCGGCCTGCTCCTGGGCCTGTCGACGCAGTTCGGCATCGCGGGCGGCCTTGTGACTTCTCTCCTCTTCGCGGCGCACCTTATTGAGCCGCTTCTGTTCACGACGATCCGCCAGGCCCTGCTGGAACGAGGCATACGAGCGCTGCATGCTGGCGCCCATGCGCCTGGAGCCACTCTTGAACGAATCACCGACGCCATCCAGATCCACCAGCCGGTAGCGCTCGGCATCCTGGCTATCATCGTGATCTTCGGGCTCGGCCGCCAATCGGGCCTCGGCGGAGCTCGCGGCGAAATCGTCGTGATCGTTGTCCAGCGCGGAGAGGCTGGGCTCGCGACGCGTACCCTCGCTCATGGGGCTCTCGAGACCATCATGACGAGAGTTTTCAACAGCGTCATCGGAAGCCGCCGGGCGCTCGGGTATCGTCCCCCGCGTAACCCTCCCCGAAGCAGCAGTGGTCTCGCGAGCCGGTTGCCGCGCCGGCTCACTGGCAGGAGTAGACGCGGCAGTTGGTGCCGACACCCTGCTTACCGCCTCAGTGCGCTCGGTCGACATGCCAGGTGACTGCGTACGGGCATCATCACGAGGCGTCGCGTCGGCCGACGGGGATGGCGACGAATGGCGAGACATCGAGGTTTGCCGGGATCCCGCTCCGGCCCGCGACTCACCGAAGCCAGCCAGGACTCGAGAGCCACCGGGATGTTCCTGGCGCTGCAACTTGGGCTTGGCCTGGACCCCACTCGTTTCCGCGGGTCGAATGACTCGCGCCCCGCCATTGGGAAGTTCCCAGTTGATTTCGGCCTCTCGGGCCGCTGCTTCGGGGTCGAGACTCGCATCTTTTGCGTCATCCGGGACCTCGTCGAGACGAGGAATTCGGCGCTGGCGCTGCAGGCGACGCACACCATCGATCACGATGAGTGTCACCAGCGCCAATCCCAGAATGATCAGCCACTCTCTAAGTTCCATGGGTCGTCATGCCTTTTGCTAAGGCGCCATGCCTGATGGTTGTTCGTCAACAGCATAGCGCGATTGCCAAAAAAAGGGCCACTTTTTTATTTGTCAAGTTCAAAAACTTAATTACCTAACTCGACGCCGCCCTGTGCAATCGCCCTTCGTTTATCCCTAATACTTCCGTGCAATGCAGCAATTATACCTTCCTTGTTACCTTGTTTCCCATTGACGTTCAAGCTCGTCAGGCCTCGGCCAGGGCCGCAGCCTCCTCGACCCCGACCGCCACCAAACGTGAAACCCCCGGCTCCTGCATGGTCACACCCATCAGCCGTTCCGAGGATTCCATGGCAATCTTGTTGTGCGTTATATAAATAAACTGCACCGTTTCGGACATCTCTTTAACCAGCTTCGCATAGCGCCCGACATTGGCATCATCGAGTGGCGCATCCACCTCATCGAGCATGCAGAAAGGTGCCGGATTGAGCTGGAAAATGGCAAAGACCATCGACAATGCGGTCAGCGCCTTTTCACCCCCGGAAAGCAGATGAATGGTGCTGTTCTTCTTGCCGGGAGGGCGTGCCATGATCGCCACCCCGGTCTCCAGCAAATCATCGCCGGTCAGCGTCAGCCATGCCGTTCCACCACCGAAGACGCGGGGGAAAAGCGCCTGCAGGCCGTCGTTGACCCGCTCAAAGGTATCACGAAACCGCATGCGGGTTTCCTGATCGATGCGGCGAATCGCCCGGTCCAGCGTCTCCAGTGCCTCGCTCAGTTCGTTGTGCTGGGCTTCCAGATAGTCACGCCGCTCGGCCTGTTGATCGTACTCCTCGATCGCTGCCAGGTTAATCGCCCCCAGCCGGCGGAGCCTTTCGCCGAGCGCCTCGAGCCGCTCCTGCCAGGCGGAATCGGTCGCCTCGGGGTCCAGCGACTCGGTGAGCGCCACCGCGTCGTGACCCAGCTCGCGCAGCTGCTCGTCCTGGGTGTCGGCCTTGAGCGCCAACGCCTGGACCTGCATGCGCCCCTCCTGAAGGCGTTCGCGAATGCCTTCGAGGCTGCGTTCATGGCCCTGACGGGCCTGCTCATCCTCGCGCAGCCGTTCGACCAGCTCGGCGGCCCTGCTACGCACGGCGTTTAGCGCGCTCTCTTCCCGCTCGCGCCGGTCCAGGAGTTCGTCGAGACGCTCGTGGCGCTCTTCCTCTGGCTCGCGCAGCGCCTCGCGTTCCACTTCGAGATCGGCGACGCGATGCTCCAGGCGCTCACGTGTCTCGTCGGCACGGCCCTGCTGTTCGGCGAGGCCGGCACGCTCGGTGACCAATCGCTGTTCGTCCAGCGCAAGCTGCTGAGCCTGCTCGGCCAGTGGGCGCTGGCGGCTGCGGAGCGCCATCAGGCGTTCACGCGCCTCGCGGCGCTCGCGCTCGAGGCGCTCGCGCTCGAGCGCCCCGTCTTCCAGCCGTGTCATAGCCTGCTGCCAGAGGTCTCGCTCCTCCTCCTGGGTCAGTACCGTCTCCTCGCGCGACTCGGCTAGGACAGCGAGTTCTTCGGCGAGTTCAGCCGAGCGACCCTCGAGATGCTCGAGCCGGCTGGAAAGCCCGCTATCCTGTACTGCCAGCTGCTGGCGCGCCTGGTCCAACCGCCGCTCTTCCAGGCGGCACGCCTCGAGGTCGGTTTCGACCTGCTCGACGCACTCGGCTGCCGCTTCCAGGCGCCCTTGCTGCTCGGCCAGGCGTGATTCACAGCGTGCCAGCGACTCCTTGACCTCGTCTTTCCGACGACGGCTCACCAGCAAGCCGTCGAGACCATCGCCCTGACCGCGATGACGCACCCAGTCGCGTCCCACCCAGAGCCCATCGGCGGTCATCAGGCTCGTGCCGGGCGCGAGACTCGCACGTGCCTCCCAGGCGATGTCACGCGAGGCCACGCACTGGATGTCGGCCAGCCACTGGCCGGCCGCCCCGGCCCCCTGGACGCGAGCGGCGAGGCTGCCGGCCGGCGCAGGCGGCTGCACGTCTTCGAGCAGGCCGAGTTCGCCGGGGGCGGCGTCGAGGGCGGCGTCGAGGGCGGCTTGCCCCGAAGAAAGAGACGCGTCGAGCGAGGTCATGCGGGCGCGCAACCAGGGCGCGAGCACCCAGGACACTGCGTCTTCCCAGCCGGCGTCGACTTCGAGTCTTTCGCCCAGCCGCGGCGCTGCCGCCAGAAGATGCTCGGCCAGGTGGGCGTCCATCGCCTCGTCATGATTGGTCAGTGCCGCCTCGATCAGCGCCTCCAGCGAGGCCAGCTCACCCTGCAGGGTGCTGCGGCGCTGGCGTTCGTCTTCGCGCTCGGCCTCGGTGAGGCGGGTTTGTTCGCGGGCCGCGTCGCGGCTCGTCTGTAGCTGGTCGCGGCGGGCTTCCTGCGCCTCTTGCTGCAGGTCCAGTTCGGCCAGGCGCTCGGCCAGCTCGCGGCGCTGTTCGCTGAGCCGGGCGATGTCGGGCAATTCTTCATGCTGCTGGCGTCGGCGGTGCTCGTCGGCATCGAGGCGTTCCAGGCGGCTCTCGATCTCGCGCAGGCGGTCCTGGCGGCGCTCGGCCTCGTGGCTGGCCTCGCGCCACTGTTCGCTGAAGGCTTCCCAGGCGGCGTCGGCCTCCTCGGCGAGGGGCTCGGCGTCTTCGAGAGCCGCTTCGAGCTCGGCGAGTTGTTCGGCGATCTCTTCCCGCTCGGGCGCCAGGGTCTCGAGGCGCGCCTCCAGCGCCGCCAGCCGTGCGCCGTCGTCCTCGCCCAGACGCGCAAGCTCGGTCAGCTCCCGGCGGGCGCTCTCCAGGTCGCGGGCGAGCTGGGCATCCCGAGTGCGGGCGTGCTCGAGATCCTGTTCGAGGCGCGCGATGGCGGTGGTGGTCTCGAAGAAGCGTGACTGTTGGGCATCGAGCTCGCCCGCCAGCCGGTCGTGGTCGGCGCGGGCCTGCTCGAGGCGTGTCTCGCATTGGCGCAGCCCCAGCACCTCGCGCTCGACGGCGGTCTCCAGCTCGCGTACGCGGTGTTCTTCCTCGGCCTGGCTGGCGCGCAAAGCGCGGGCGCGCAGCAGCGCCAGCTCGCCCTTCACCCGATGTTCTTCCTGCTTGAGGCTTTGATAGCGGCGGGCGGCCTCGGCCTGGCGCCACAGTCGCTCGAGCTGCTTGTCGAGTTCCTCGCGGATGTCTTCCAGGCGTTCGAGATTCTCGCGGGTTCGGCGCATGCGATTCTCAGTCTCGCGGCGCCGCTCCTTGTACTTGGAGATGCCAGCCGCCTCCTCGAGGGTCGCGCGCAGCTCCTCGGGACGCGCCTCGATCAGCCGCGAGATCATGCCCTGGCCGATGAGCGCATAGGAGCGCGGCCCCAGGCCGGTGCCCAGGAACAGGTCGGCGATGTCGCGACGCCGACACTTCTGGCCATTGAAGAAGTAAGTGGACTGGGCGTCACGCGTGACCTGACGCTTGACCGCGATCTCGGCGTACTGCGCGTAGACACCGCCCATGGCGCCGTCGCGGTTGTCGAAGTTCAGCTCGATGGAGGCCTGGCCGACCGGCTTGCGCGCGGTGGAGCCGTTGAAGATGACGTCGGTCATCGACTCGCCGCGCAGGGTCTTGGCCGAGGATTCGCCCATCACCCAGCGTACGGCATCGATGATATTCGACTTGCCGCAACCGTTGGGCCCGACGATGGCGGTCATGTTGCCATCGAAGGGCACCGTCACGGGATCGACGAAGGACTTGAAACCGGCCAGGCGAATCGAGGTCAAGCGCATGAAATTATTCGACGACCCGATCGATGGTCAGCTCGACGGGCTCGTCAAGGCTACCGACCGTCACACCCTCAAGGCTGCCGAAGAGATCGCCGGGCTGCGGCGACGCCTGGCCGCTCGGCGAGACTCGCACGATCAAACGTGCCTCGTTCACCTGGGAGAGGTTCGCCTCCGGCGACATCGCCCGGCTGTCGTCGAGCACCACGCTGGTCGGCAGGTCGCCGGCACGCAGCTGGGCCACGGCCAACGGCGGCAGCTCGCCGGCCATGTCGCGGGCGACCACGAAGACGCGGGTATCGTCCTCGACCTCAGAGGCGAGGTCGGGATCCAGGCTGACGTTCACGCGGATGCCTGGCCCCTCGGCGGCGGCCATCTCGGCATCTTCCGGCGCCACCCCCATTCGCTGCTGGGCGACGCGGATGCCTTCACGCAGGGCATCGGCACTGCCCGGATCGTTCATCCCGGCGATGGCGCGCCGCCAGTGCTCGATGGCCTGGGCGAAGTCGCCACTGTCGAAGGCCGCGATGCCGAGCATGCCGAGCACCGTGGGCTGGCCAGAATCCTTCTCGAGCACCTCGTCGACCAGGGCCTGGACCTCGTCGGTCATTTCACGACCGGCGGCGAAGTAGCGGATCTGCGCCAGCTCCGCCAGCAGCGACGGCTCGCGCCCTTCCAGTTCGATCAACCGTTCCAGCGACGCAGTGGCCGCCTCGATGCGACCGGCATCGCGGTAGAGCGGAAACAGCGCCTTCCACACATTGGGGTTGTCGGCCTGACGCTCGGCCTGGCCCTCGAGACGCTCGATCAGCATGGCCAGCGAGCCATCGGGATCGTTGATCACCGCCTGCTGAGCGGCATACAGGGCCAGGTCGTCCTCGGCGCCTTCCTGCTGATACCAGACGACACTCGCCACCACCACGGCCACCATGAGGATTGGCACCATAAGGCGGCCAGCCGCCGCGGCGTGCAGCGGGTGGCGCGCCTGATGCTCGGTATCTTCAAGCAGGCTGCGCTCGAGTTCGAGACGATCCTCCTCGAGGCGAGCGTCGTCGATATCGCCACGCTCACGAGCGGCCTGCAGCGAGGCCAGGCGGCGCCGGTAGATCGCCAGGTTCTGGTCGGTGCTGCGATCATTGGCCTCGAAGTCGCGTTGCGCGGCACGCACGGCCGCGGCACGGCGCAGCGGCGCGACGAGCAACCACAGGGCGGGCAGCAACAAGATGGCGAAGGCTAGCCAGAGCAGAGTCATTCGGTCCTCTCGCGTTTGATGAGGGCATCGAGGCGGTCGCGCTCCTCGGCGGATAACTCACGGGCCGAGGCGTGGCGACGACCGCGCACGATCAGCGCCACCAACAGCAGGCCGAGCAGCACCAGGGCGACAGGCAGCCCCCACAGCAACAGCGTGCGGCCCTCGAGGCGCGGATTGTAGAGCACATAGTCGCCGAAGCGCTCGACCATGAAGTCAATGATCTCCTTGTCCGAACGCCCATCCTGAAGCTGAAGGTAGACCCGCTCGCGCATATCTCCGGCGATCGGCGACTCGGAGTCGTCAATGGCCTGATTCTCGCACTTCGGGCAGCGCAGGGTGGCGGTCAAGTCGCGGTAACGCTGCTCGGTGACCGGGTCGCTGAACTCCCGGACTTCCGAGGCGGCAAGGCCCGGCGTCGGCAACAGCAGGGCCATGCCCAGCATGAAACCCAGGCTCAACATGAAACCCAGACTTAATTTGAAGCCCAGGCCCAGCATGACATTGAGACGTAGCATGCGGTGTCGGTTCAGCGCCATTTTTCCACCTCCGGCAGTATGGTATCGCGCACGTCCTCCGGCTTGATATAGCCGGTGTGGTGGTAACGAATGATGCCGTCACGGTCGACCAGGAAGGTCTCCGGGGCGCCGTAGACGCCGAGGTCGAAGCCCAGTGTGCCTTCCGGGTCGAAGATGTTGACTTCGAAGGGATTGCCGTAGGTGTCGAGGAAATCACGCCCCTTGTCGCGGGTGTCCTTGTAATCGACCCCCACCAGGCGCACGCCCCGCTCGGCGAGGTCGAGCAGCTGGGGCATTTCCTGCTTGCAGGTCGGGCACCACTCGCCCCAGACGTTAACCAGGGTGACCTCGCCCTCGAGCAGTGACTCATCGACGACCCTGTCGGCATCCTCGAGGGTGGCGAGCTCGAAGGTTGGAAACTCCCGGGCCATCAGGGCCGAGTCGCGCTCGAAAGGATTGATCGACAGCCCCATAAAGAGAAATATCCCTAACACGAGAAAGCCGACCAGGGGCAACAGCAACAGCAGGCGACGCTTCATGCCGTGGCCTCCCGGGCGCGGGCCGCCGGCGCGCCTTCCGGGTCGCGGGCGGCGACGGTGCGACGGTAGCGCTTGTCCGCCACGGCCATGATGCCGCCAGCGGCCATCAGCAGCGCCCCCAACCACAGCCAGCGTACGAAGGGCTTGTACTGAAGACGCATGGCCCAGCTCCCGCCTTCCAATTCCTCGCCCATGGCCACGTAGAGATCACGGAACAGTCCCGGGCTCAGCGCGACCTGGGTCATCGGCATGCCGCGTGCGATATACAGGCGCTTCTCGGGCGTCATCGTAAAGTTGCGTCGACTATCACCGCGGCGCACCTCGATCTCAGCAGCATCCGCCAGGTAGTTGGGGCCGCGCCGACTGGCAAGCTCGGTCATGGTGAAGGTGTAACCGGCGACCTCGACGCTGTCGCCGACGCCCATGCGCACGTTACGCTCGATGGCATAGTTGGACACCACCGTGACCCCGATGATGGTCACCGCCACTCCCAAGTGGCCGAGCACCATGCCCCAGTAGGCCAGTGACAACCGCTTGATGCCGGCCAGACGTCCCGCTGAATGGCGCGTCTTGGTCCATAGGTCGCGTGCCATCGGCAGCACGATCCATAACGCCACCACGACACCCAGGCTTACCTTGAGATTCCACTCGCCACGATAGAGCAACGGCGCGACACCGCCGATCACCAAGGCCGCGAGACCGGCCAGCCAGCTGCGCTTGAAGAGATCGCGGCCGTCCATGCGCTTCCAGCGCGACAGCGGGCCAAGGCCCATGAACAGGCAGAGCAGCACGGTGAGCGGCACGAAGAGCGCATTGAAGTAGGGCGGGCCCACGCTGATCTTGCCCAGATTCAAGGCATCGAGCAGCAGCGGGTATACCGTGCCCAACAGGACAGTGATGGTGATGATCACCAGCAGGAGGTTGTTGATCAGCAGCAGGGCATCGCGAGACAGCCAGTTGAAGCCCACCTGATGGCTGACCCGAGGTGCACGCAGCGCGAACAGCAGCAGCGACAGGCCGACGGTAATGCCCAGCAGCACCAGGATAAACAGGCCGCGCGAGGGGTCGTTGGCGAAGGCGTGCACCGAGGTCAGCACCCCCGAGCGCACCAGGAAGGTGCCCATCAGCGACAGCGAGAAGGTGGAGATCGCCAGCAGCACCGTCCAGCTCTTGAAGGAGCCCCGCTTCTCGGTGACGGCCAGGGAGTGGATCAGCGCCGTGCCCGCCAGCCAGGGTAACAGCGAGGCGTTTTCCACCGGATCCCAGAACCACCAGCCGCCCCAGCCGAGCTCGTAATAGGCCCACCAGCTACCCAGAGCGATGCCCACGGTGAGAAAGGCCCAGGCGATATTGGTCCAGGGCCGCGCCCAGCGCGTCCAGGCAGCGTCCAGGCGTCCGCCCAGCAGGGCGGCGATGGCGAAGGCGAAGACCACCGAGAATCCCACGTAGCCCATATAAAGCATCGGCGGATGCACGATCAGCCCGAAATCCTGAAGCAATGGGTTGAGGTCGGCGCCATCTTCGGGGAGGTTGGGCAACAGCCGCGCGAAGGGGTTGGAGGTGATCAGCACGAACGCCAGGAAACCCACGCTGACCAGGCCCATGACACCCAACACCCGGGCCAGCATGTCGCGCGGTAACTCCCGCGAGAAGTGGCTGACGGCGAAGGTCCAGCCCGCCAGGATCAGACTCCACAGCAGCACCGAGCCCTCGTGGTTGCCCCAGACCGCACTGGCCTTGTAGTACCAGGGCAACAGCGAGTTGGAGTTGTTGGCGACGTTGGTCACGCTGAAGTCGTCAAGCAGGTAGCTGGCGGTCAAGCAAAGGTAGGCGATGGCCAGGAACAGGAACTGGCCGGTGGCCATGGGGCGTGCGTAGGCCATCCACAGCGGGCGGCGTGTGGCCGCCCCGGCCAGCGGCATTACCCCCTGTACCAGCGCCATCAAAAGGGCGATGATCAGGGCAAAGTGGCCGATTTCCGGAATCAACAAGGTCTGCATGGACACTCCGAATCAGTTCGTCTGGCGCGAGTCGTCATTGCCTGCCTGGGCCCCTACACGCTTGGCGACCTCGGCGGCCTTGGCCTGGTAGTCCTCGGGTGAATAGCCGGCATCCTCCAGCGCCTGGGCGACTTCCGGCGGCATGTAGTTCTCGTCGTGGCGGGCCAGGACTTCATCGGCCCGGATCCAGCCCTCCTGGGTAAGCTCGCCGACGACCACCACGCCCTGCCCCTCGCGGAACAGGTCGGGCAGGATGCCGCTGTAGCGTACTTCCACGTCGTCCACGTAATCGGTGACGGTAAAGGCCACGTCCAGGGTTTCGGTATCGCGGGAGACCGACCCTTCCTTGACCATACCGCCGGCACGCAGGGTGCGCTCGAAGGGCGCGTCTCCGGCAGCGATCTGGACCGGGCTGAAGAAGAGGTTGATGTTGGACCGCAGCGCAAAGAGCGTCAGGCCCACGGCAATCGCTGCCAGAGACACCAGTCCCAGGATCACGAAGAGTTTCTGTCGGCGCTTAGGTGTCATTGATGTCTCCAACCCTTGAAGGGGAACGGGGTGTCCTGCCTTGGGCGGCGTGGTGCCGCTCGCGGCGGCTGCGGCGTTGCAGCTGGCGTATCAATTGGCGGCGCTCGTGGCGCGCGTGCAGCACACTGCCCAGCAGCAGCAGCAGGGTCATCGCCCAGGCGCTCCAGACATAAGGGCCGTGCCCGCCCATGGCGAGAAAATCGTTCAGCGAAGAAAAGGCCATCAGCGCCCCTCCCCGGCCAGTTCACGCACCCAGTGCTTGGTCGCTTCACGGCGCAGGATCTCGCTGCGGGTCCGCGTCAGCGTCAGGGCGATGAAGAAACAATAAAAGCCCAGCACCATGATCAACAGTGGCATCCACATCTCCAGCGGCATGGCCGGACGCGAGGTCACGCTAAACGTCGCAGGTTGGTGCAGGGTGTACCACCAGTCCACCGAGTACTTGATGATCGGGATGTTGATAACGCCCACCAGAGCCAGTACGGACGCCGCCCGGGAGGCGCTGTCGCGACTGGAAAAGGCTCCACGCAGCGCGATCACCCCGACGTACAGGAACAGCAGGATCAACATGGAAGTCAGGCGCGCGTCCCACATCCACCAGGTACCCCAGGTGGGCACGCCCCATACGGCGCCGGAGAACAATGCGATGAAGGTCATGGCGGCCCCCAGCGGCGCCATCATGGCCGCGGCCATATCGGCGATCTTGATTTTCCAGACCATGAAGATCAGCCCCGACACCGCCATGGCCACGAAGATCGACTGGGCCAGGAAGGCCGCCGGTACGTGCACGTAGATGATGCGAAAGCTGTTGCCCTGCTGGTAATCCGCCGGCGCGAAGGCCAGCCCCCAGATACTGCCGACCACGATCAACACCGCCGCCGCCGCCCAGAACCAGGGCAGCAGGCGAGCGCTGATGACATAGAACCACTTGGGTGATCCCAGCTTGTGAATAAAGGTCCACATCCCTCGTTGATTCCTCATCCGTTGATACTGATGCGCAGCGACGCCGCGATCGCCCAGGGCGCTAGCATCAGCGCCACTGCGAGCAAGGCGCCGAGTATCGCCAGGTGTGCCGTGATGCTGTCCCCCAGGATCGCCGCCTGGACGGCACCGGCTCCGAAGATCAGCACCGGAATGTAGAGCGGCAGCACCAGCAGCGAGAGCAGCACACCGCCACGTGCAAGCCCCACGGTGAGGGCGGCGCCGATGGCACCGATCAGGCTCAGGCTGGCGCTGCCAAGCGCCAGCGACAGCGACAGGACCAGATAGCTTCCGGCCGGCAGCGACAACATGATGCCGAGCACCGGCGCCATCAAGGCGAGCGGCAGCCCCGTCAACAGCCAGTGCACCGCGACCTTGGCCAGCGCCAGCGCTGCGAGCGGCTGGGGCGAGAGCAATAACTGTTCCAGGCTACCGTCGTCATAATCACCACGGAACAGGCTGTCGAGTGACAGTAACGCCGCCAGCAACGCCGCCACCCAGAGCAGGCCTGGGGCGATGGTGGACAGCAGCTCCGGGTCAGGCGAGATGCCGATCGGGAACAGCGTGATCACCAGCGCGAAGAACACCAGCGGGTTGAGTACCTCCCCACGCCGCCGCAACAAGAGTGTCAGGTCACGTCGGAAGGTGGCTTGCAATGCGACCCGCAGACCGCCGGAGGGTTCCCGATGCAATGAAGTGGCGGGTTCGGCCTTGCTCACGGTAGCCTCAGTGCTGGACATGGGCATTGCCGGCTCCGAGCCGCACATGGCGCAGGGCGGGCGTCGCCCTGAGCGCGTGATGAGTGGTGACCAGCACGGAACCACCGTTTCGCGCATGCGCCTCGAGCCGCGCTTCGAGTTCGGCCACTCCCTGGCGGTCGATGGCGGTAAATGGCTCATCGAGCACCCAGAGGGGCCGCGGCGTCAGTTCCAGGCGCGCCAGCGCCACGCGGCGCTGCTGCCCGGCGGACAGCTGTCCGGTAGGCAGGTCCTCGAAGCCGGCAAGCCCCACCCCGTCGAGCGCCGCCAGGCGGGCGGGCTCACTGTCGGGGCCGCCGGCCATGGCCTGGTACCAGGCAAGATTTTCCAGGGGCGTCAGGGCCGCCTTGACCCCAGTCGTATGGCCGAGATAGAGCAGGCTCGAGAGAAAGGCGTCGCGTGCCTGGCGCATCGGCATCTCGTTCCAGAAGAGCTCGCCATGATAGTCCGCCAGTTGGCCCGACAGGATTTTCAACAGCGTGGTCTTGCCACTGCCATTGGGGCCCTCGATGCGCACGATTTCGCCGGCCACGATATCCAGGTCGAGATCCTCGAACAGCCAGCGATCATCGCGTTCACAGGCCAGCTCTCGGGCTTGCAGACGCAGGGTCAAGGCACTCTCCGGGCGTAGGGTATTTCGGCCGAAACTTTACACGCAAAGGGGTTTCGCTACCAGTCGCGCCGCTGCGTCAGCCGGTCGCAGTTGATGTGCGTCAAGTCGGCGTTGACGCATCGTGCCTTGCCAGATCCGTGCCGGCTGTTATGCTCACGAAGTACTGTACGAATTGACAGGTTTCATATCGCGGGTCCGCCGACAGGAGTAGACACGACATGTCGAAGGTCAGATCGCAGTTTCTTCAGCGCCGGCTCAATCAGCCCTCTTCCATGGCCTGGGAAGTGATCGAGGACGGTGATCTCGTCGAAATCCCGCTGCTTGGACAAGTCTCGGCGGGCCTGCCCATCGATGCCTGCCCCGACGTCGGCAGCCTGCATGTGCCGTCGCGCATGGTACGCCGTAACACCTACGCCCTGCGCGTTCGCGGCGATTCTATGATCGACTGCAATATTTTCGATGGCGACGTGATCATCATCGAACGCAGCGAGAGCGCGGAAAACGGCGAGACCGCCGTGGTGATGATCAACAACCAGGAAGTCACCCTGAAGAAGTTCTATATCGAGAAATCCGGCGTTCGCCTGCAACCGGCCAACGAAGGCATGGCGCCTATCTATCTGAAGAATGACGATATCCAGGTGCTCGGCCTGGTGATGGGTGTGGCGCGCCAGGCGGAACTGGCCGCCTGATGCGCTACGCCGTACCCGACCTGCCGCCCGGTGCCTGGCATGTAGGCGAACTCGAGGTGGAAAGGAGCCGTTTCATCGCCTGGGTGTGTCATGCGCCCGACAGCGCGGCCTTCGAGGCCCTGCTTGCCACCGCGCGCGAACGGCATTCGAGCGCCAGCCACCACTGCAGCGCCTTCATTGCCGGCCCGCCCGGCGAACAGAACGCCATCGGTTTTTCCGATGACGGCGAACCCGGGGGCACCGGCGGTCGGCCGATATTCCAGGTGCTTGAAGGCGCGGGGCTGGGCCAGGTGGGCTGTGTCGTCACTCGCTATTTCGGCGGCACCAAGCTGGGTACCGGCGGCCTGGCCCGGGCCTACGCCAGGGCCGCCGCCCTGGCGCTCGATACCCTGCCCAGGCGTGAGCTCATCGAGCGCGCCGCGCTGTGCATCCGGGTCGATTTCGCCGGCGAGGCCGAGGCGCGAGCCTGGCTGTCCGAACAGGCCGTTCCGGTGACGCAAGCAGAGTATCGCGCCGATGGCGTCGTACTGACCCTGGGTTGGCCCAACGACACACCCGCCGATCTGACCTCCCTGGAAACGCGCTTACGCGGGCGTATCACCGTATTGACCTAACCTTGGGTCGGCATCCCTGCGCCAGCCTTCCCAGAGCCTATCCTGTGCTTCAATAGCTTCTTGACATAATTTGAGATAATCATCTTGCCATGCCGATCACTCACGGCGAGTTTCGCGTGGCGAGTTGACGTATCTTTCCCCAACAAACTATATTATCAAACAAATAATCGATTTTTCACGGCATGGTTTATGACAATCATAACAATTGCGTCCGACACCACCGTTGACGGGACGGCATCATGACCGCGAGCAAAGGCACGCGGCTGAGCGCGCTGTTCTGGGCATTCACCCGCATCGGCCTGCTGGGTTTCGGCGGCGGCCCAGCGATGATTCCCTTGATCCAGCAGGAAGTGGTCAAGCGCCATGGTTGGCTCGATAATGACGAGTTCGCCGATATCCTGGCCATCGGCAACACCCTCCCTGGCCCTATCGCGACCAAGATGCCCGGCTACATTGGCTACCGAGTGGCGGGCCTCGCCGGCTGTGCGGCCGCCGTGATCGCCGTGATCCTGCCGATGATTCTGGCCATGGTCGCCCTGCTCGGGCTCTTCACGCGCTATCGGGATGTGGCCTGGATCCGGGGCATGGGGCAGGCGGTCGTGCCGGTGGTGATGGTCATGATGGCCCAGTTGACGCTGGACTTCTGGAACAAGTCACGCTTAGCTCTGGGATGGATCGTCAGCCTGATAATGGCCAGCGTGGCCGGCGTACTGATCTACGTCATCGGCATCCATCCCGGATGGATCATCGGCGGGTTGCTGGCGGCCGCCCTGCTGCGTCCCAGCTCATCTGGCAAGGAGGCTAGCCGATGATCTACTGGGAGCTGTTCCTTGCCTTCTTCATCCCCAACATCATCGGCTATGGTGGCGGCCCGGCGATCATCCCGCTGATCGAAGCCGAGGTGGTCGGCCGCTACGGCTGGATGGGCGCGCAGCAGTTCGCGGAAACCCTGGCACTGGGCAACGCCCTGCCCAGCCCCATCGCGACCAAGATGGCCGGTTATGTCGGCTACGACGTCGCGGGCGCCAGTGGTGCCCTGGTCGCCGTCTTCGCCACCGTCGTGCCTTCCCTGCTGCTGATGCTTGGCGCACTCGGCCTGCTGTATCGCCATCGCGATTCGCCGCGCGTGAAGCGCATGAGCCAGTGGGTTCGCCCCGTGATCGCGACGATGATGGCCTGGTTGACCTGGAGCTTCTTCAGCGAGGGGCTCGACAATGCCGGCTGGCTGCATACCGTGCTGATTGGCGCGGTGTCTGCCATTGCCCTGCTGCGTTTCAGGACGCATCCGGCCTTCGTCGTGATGGCCGCCCTGATCTACGGAGGCCTCTTCCTGGGCTGACATAATGGCCTCTACAACACGCTCGCAACCTCACAACAACCATAAGACCGCAACACGCGCTCACCCCGCTCCCGACGAGCGGTAAACACCAGACGACTCACAACAGCAAAGGTGATACCCCATGACGCGCTCGAGACTGACCCTCACCATCGCCGCCATCGGCCTGGCCTCAACCGTTGCCTTGACCGGTACCGCGCAAGCCGACTATCCGGAACAGGATATCCGCATGGTCATCCCCTACGGCCCGGGCGGCGCGACCGACATCATCTTCCGACTGATCTCCAAGGAAGCCGAGAAACATCTCGGCGAGTCTATCGTGCCGGTCAACATGGCCGGTGCCGGCGCGACGCTTGGCTCGAGAAACGTCAAGGATGCCGACCCCGATGGCTACACCCTGCTGGGTAGTCACGACACCATTGCCCTGTCCAAGCTGGCCGGCACTGTGGATTATTCCTACGACGCCTTCGCGCCGATCGCCCTGCTGACCCAGACCATCAACATCCCGACTGCACACGCCAATCATCCGGTACAGAGTGCCGAGGAGATCGCCGACTACGTCAGCGAGAATCCCGGCGAGGTGCGCTTCAGCATGATCCCGAGCTCCACCGATCACTTTTTCTGGGTGCAGTTCTTCGACGCCGCCGGCATCGACATGGCGGACGTACGCCTGGTCGGCTACCCGGATACCGGCGAGCAGGTATCGGCCTTGATGGCCGAAGAAGTCGACTTCGCGATGTTCAACCTGCCTTCCGGCGGCGCGTATTATGAGGACGGCACCTTCCGCCCGCTGGCTGTCGCCCACCCCGAGCGGCTGGACAGCCATCCCGACGTCCCCACCCTGCGCGAGCTGGGCATCGAGATGGATCACTCGACCAGCCGCGGCATCTTCGCGCCCAAGGGCACGCCTGAGGAGATCCAGGCCACCATCGCCGATGCCTACGGCAAGGCGCTGGAGAACGAAGAGATCAGCAGCCGCATCGAGAATGAGTTCGGCTCGGTGGTGCGCTTCCTGGCCGGCGACGACTATCTCGAATTTCTCGACGAGAACGAGGCCGCGCTGACCGCTGCCGCCGAGAATATCGACTTCCAGAACTGATACGGTGATTCCCTGCCGGCCTGCTTAACGCCGGCCGACAGGTGTCTCCCGAGAGACCTATCATGCTGATGCTTACCAAGGATCGTGCCCTGGCGCTTGCCATGATGCTCATGGCCGGCATTATGCTGGTGGAATCCGGCGACATTCCCCCGCCGACCAGCTGGCAACCTTATGGCTCGGCGCTGTTTCCGCGGATCCTGCTGGTTCTGGTCAGCGCGCTCTCGCTGCTGATCCTGATCCGCTCGCTGCTGGCCGGCGCCAAACGGGCCGATACGCCCCGCCGCACCTTCCCGCAATGGCTCGCCCACAACCGTACCGTTCTGGGTCTTTTCCTGCTGTTCGGCCTCTATGCCGCCCTGCTGCCACTAGTGGGCTATATCGCGGCGACGCTGGGCTTTCTGGTCCTGGCCTTTGCCCTGCTGCTGGGCATCGATACGCGCCGCAAGTGGATCATCAATCTCACCGTGAGCGGCATTCTCGTACCGCTGGTGTACGTGATCTTCCGTTACGGCCTCAATGTCTGGCTACCCTGACGCACTCGGAGTGAACCATGGCTGACTTCTTTCTTCAGGCACTCGGTCAAGTCGGCAGCCCCATGGTCCTGGCGCTGATCACGATCGGGGTCCTGTTCGGCATTATCGGCGGTTGTATTCCCGGCTTCACCGTGACCATGGCGATTCTGGTGGTCTTTCCGTTCACCTTCGCCATGGACCCGGTCAGTGGCGTCTCGCTGATGGTCGGCGTCTTCGTCGGCGGCTATTCGGGCGGGCTCGTCTCGGGGATCATGCTGGGCATTCCCGGCACGCCATCCTCGATCACCACCGTCTACGACGGCTATCCCATGGCCCAGAAGGGCGAGCCGGGCCGGGCGCTGGGCATCGGCGTTGCCGCCTCCTTCATCGGCACCCTGATCAGCGTGGCGGTGCTGGTCTTCTTCGGCCCGTTGATCGCCAGCTACAGCATGAAATTCCGCCCCTGGGAAATCACCTCGCTGATCGTCTTCGCCCTCACCCTGGTCGCCGGCTTGTCCAACGGGGCCATGCTCAAGGGGCTGCTGGCGGCCGCCCTGGGGCTGCTGATCACTACCGTCGGCTACGATCGCAACAGCAACCTGCGCTTTGACTTCGATCTCCCGGTACTCGGCTCCGGCTTCGAGATCCTGCCGGTGATGATCGGCATTTTTGCCTTCTCGCAACTGATGGGGAACCTCGAGAAGCTGCGCGACGACAAGAGCGAGATCAAGGACGTCAACACCAATGTCGCGATCCCCTACCGACAGATCCTGGTGGACATGTCGCGCCAGAAGATCAACACCCTGCGCTCGTCGCTGATCGGCAGCCTGGTGGGCGCGCTTCCCGGTACCGGGGGGACCGTTGCCAACTTCATCAGCTACGACCAGGCAAAGAAGATGTCCCGCCACCCCGAGAAGTTCGGTACCGGTACGCCCGATGGCATCGTCGCCTC
Organism: Halomonas korlensis; assembly: GCF_900116705.1. Lineage (GTDB taxonomy): Bacteria > Pseudomonadota > Gammaproteobacteria > Pseudomonadales > Halomonadaceae > Halomonas > Halomonas korlensis. The sequence goes on from NZ_FPBP01000004.1 coordinate 161,663, forward strand.
GGAAGCCTCGAACAGTGCGGTGGCCGGTGGCGCCTTCGTGCCCACCCTGGCGCTGGGCATTCCGGGCGACCTGCCGATGGCGATCATGATGGGCGTGCTGATCCTGCACGGCATCACCCCCGGCCCGCTGATGTTCGAGCAGAACCCGGTGCTCGTCGGGGCCATCTACGCCAGCCTGTTGATCGGTGCCGTGGTCATGGTGCTCTGTCAGTTGCTGCTGGTGCGCTGGTTCGCCAAGATCTCGCTGATTCCCCAGCAGGTGCTGGTGCCCGTGGTGCTGATGCTGTGTGCCGTCGGCGCCTTCGCGCTGAACAACAACCTCTTCGATGTCTGGGTACTGTTTATCTTCGGCATCCTGGGGTACCTGCTCTGGAAGGCGGAAGTTCCGCTCACCCCGCTGATCCTCGGCGTGGTGCTGGGCGACAACATGGAGCGCCAGCTGTTTCGCGCCCTGGAACTCGACAGCAGCTGGCTGACCTTCCTCACCCGGCCGCTATCGGCGCTGTTTCTTGCGCTGGCGGTGGTGTCACTGCTCTTCTCGCTGTATCAGAACCGCAAGATTCGCCTCCATGCCCTCGAGACAAAAGGCGAATGATGCCTGAACTTTATTTCCGTTTAAAACCTATTCCCGCTTGAAACCATCATTCAGGAGCCAGTGCATGCAGCATGATGCCCTCTACTATCCGAGTCCTTCGCGGCGCATGGCCAGTTTCGGCCGCCGCGGCATGATCGCCACTTCCCAGCCGCTGGCTGCTCAGGTGGGCATGCGCATCCTACAGCAGGGCGGCAACGCCGTGGACGCCGCCATCGCCTCGGCCGCCGCGCTGACCGTGGTCGAGCCGACGTCCAACGGCATCGGCAGCGATGTCTTCGCGATCGTCTGGATGGACGGCAAGCTCCATGGCCTCAACGCCAGCGGCCCGGCCCCGGCCGGCGCCACCATCGAGGCCGTGAAGGCGCTCGGGCATGAGCGCATGCCCAAGCACGGCATGATTCCGGTGACCGTCCCCGGGGCACCGGCGGCCTGGTCGGCGCTTTCGGAGCGTTTCGGCAAGCTGGCCTTTGCCGAGCTGCTGGCCCCCGCCATCGAGCTCGCCGAGCAGGGCTTTCCGGTCTCACCGATCGTGCATCAGATGTGGGAGGAAGCCTTCCACAATTACAGCGCCTATGACGAGGCCGCCTTTACGCCGTGGCTCGACACCTTCGCCCCCGCGGGCCATGCCCCGAGGCCTGGCGAGCTCTGGTCATCGCCAGGCCATGCCAGCACGCTGCGCGCCATTGCCGACACCAAGGGTCAGGCCTTCTATACGGGGGAGCTTGCCGACAAGCTCGACGCGTTCTTCCGCGAGCACGGCGGTCTGCTGCGCAAGGAAGATCTGGCACGCTTCGAGCCCGAGTGGGTCGAGCCGATCGGCACCCGCTACCGCGGCCACGACATCTGGGAAATCCCGCCCAATGGCAGCGGGATGATCGCGCTTCAGGCACTCGGCATGCTCGAGCGGATGGGTGACGAGGTCCGCGACCCGGTCGAGACGCTGCATCGCCGCATCGAGGCCACCAAGCTGGCCTACGTCGACGGCCTCGAGCACATCACCGAGCGCGACCAGATGAAGCCCAGCGTCGAGCAGATGCTGGCGGACGACTACCTGACCTCGCGCGCCAAGCTGATTGGCGAGCGCGCCTTGGACCCGGTCCACGGCAACCCCATCAAGGGCGGCACGGTGTATCTCGCCACGGCGGATGCCGACGGCAACATGGTGTCGTTCATCCAGAGCAACTTCGCGGGATTCGGCTCGGGCATCGTCGTGCCGGGAACCGGCATCAGCCTGCAGAACCGCGGCTGGTCGTTCTCGCTCGACCCCGAGCAAGCCAATGCCCTGGCGCCGGGCAAGCGCACCTACCACACGATCATCCCCGGCTTCATCACCCGTGACGGTCAGGCCGTCGGCCCGTTCGGCGTCATGGGCGGCTTCATGCAACCCCAGGGACACGTCCAGGTGATCACCGCCATGCTCGACGAGCATCTCAATCCCCAGGCGGCGCTGGATGTGCCACGCTGGAAGTGGACCGAGGGACGCACCGTGGAAGTCGAACCGCACTTCCCCGACCATCTTGCCCTGGCGCTGGCCCGACGCGGCCACAAGATCGTCAAGGCGGCCGACACGATCAGCTTCGGCCGGGGTCAAATCATCCTGCGCGACAGTGAGACCGGCGTCTTGAGCGGCGGCACCGAACCGCGCACCGATGGGGCGGTACTCCCCTGGTAGCGTCTTGAGTCCTCATGAAGACGGCGCCCCGCGGGGCGCCGTCTCCGTCTCTACTGGCGCGACCCGCTCACGCTCATCCCAAATACTTGATCATCACCCCGGCGGCCACCGCCGAGCCGATCACCCCGGCGACGTTGGGCCCCATGGCGTGCATCAGCAGGAAGTTGTGCGGATTTGACTCCAGCCCCACCTTGTTGGCCACCCGCGCCGCCATGGGCACCGCCGAGACCCCGGCGGCGCCGATCAGCGGGTTGATCGGCATCTTGCTCATCGCGTTCATCAGCTTGGCCATCAGCACCCCGGCGGCGGTGCCGATGCCGAAGGCGACGATGCCCAGGCCGAGGATCCCCAGCGTCTCCAGGGCCAGGAAGCTGTCGGCCATCAGCTTGGAGCCCACCGAGAGGCCCAGGAAGATGGTCACGATGTTGATCAGCGCGTTCTGGGCGGTGTCGGAGAGCCGCTCCACCACCCCACACTCGCGCATCAGGTTGCCGAAGCAGAACATCCCCAGCAGCGGCGCGGCATCCGGCAGGAAGAAGGCCACCAACAGCAGGATCGCGATCGGAAAGACGACCTTCTCGAGCTTCGACACCGGGCGCAGCTGGGTCATGGTGATCTCGCGTTCGCGCTTGGAGGTCAGCAGTTTCATGATCGGCGGCTGGATCAGCGGCACCAGCGCCATGTAGGCGTAGGCGGCCACGGCGATGGCACCCAGCAGCTCCGGGGCCAGCACGCTCGACACGTAGATCGAGGTCGGGCCGTCGGCCCCGCCGATGATGCCGATGGCGGCGGCCTGGTTGAGCGAGAAGTCCATCACCCCCAGCGCCGAGAGCCCCACGGCGCCGAACAGGGTCGCGAAGATGCCGAACTGGGCCGCGGCGCCCAGGAACAGGGTGCGCGGATTGGCCAGCAGCGGGCCGAAGTCGGTCATCGCCCCCACGCCCATGAAGATCACCAGCGGCGCGATGCCCGAGGCGATGGCCACCGTGTAGAAGCTGTAGAGCATGCCTTCGCCGTAGCCGACGCCGACCGCCACGTCGCGGGCGGCACGCAGCGTCTCCGGCGCCGCCCCGTCCTGGGTCAGCCCCTTGAGGGTCTGGCGCCACGTCTCGGCGTCAGCTGCAGGGTCGAGACTCGCGCCCAGCGCGGTTGCGAGCTGCTGGAGCACGGCGGGCCTTGCCACCTCGATGGCCTGGTCCAGCGCCGACAGCGCCAGGCCCGCCTCGGGGATGTTGGCAAGAATCCCGCCGAAGCCGATCGGCACCAGCAGCAGCGGCTCGAACTTCTTGCGGATCGCCAGATAGAGCAGCACCAGCCCCACCAGGATCATCGCGGCCTGGCCCAGATTCAGGTTGTAGAGCCCCGAGCCGTGCCAAAGTGTCAGTAGTTTCTCCATGAGGGGGCCCTTAGAGCTCGATCAGCACGTCGCCGACGGCGACGCTGTCGCCCTCGCTGACCTTGACGGCGGAGACGCTGCCGGCGACGCTGGCGCGCACCTCGGTCTCCATCTTCATGGCCTCGAGGATGATCACCACGTCGCCCTCCTCGACGCTGTCGCCCTCGCGCACGTTGACCTTGAAGATGTTGCCGGCCAGCGGCGCGGTGATCGTCTCACCGCTCGCGGCCGGCGCGGCCTCGGGCTGGGCGGGCGCGGCCTGCGCCTGGACCTCGCCGACCTCGCCGCCCTCGGCGACCTCGACCACGTAGGCCTTGCCGTTGACCTTGACGGTGTAGGTCTCGGGGCCGGCCGGCGCGCCGCCCTGGGTCGCCGGCGCCCTGACCTCGGCCCCGCCCTGCTGTGAAGCGACTGGCAGGCTGGCGCCGGGCGCCTCCTTCCCGGGGGCCTGGGGGGCGGGCTCGAAGGCGTCGGGGTTGTCGCGGTGCTTGAGAAACTTCAGCCCGATCTGCGGGAACAGCGCATAGGTGAGCACGTCGTCGATCTCGCGCTCGCCCTCGGCCAGGCGGATGCCCTCGGCCTTGGCCTTCTCCTTGAGCTCGGCGGCCAGCCTGTCCATCTCGGGGCTGAGGTTGTCGGCCGGGCGGCAGGTGATCGGCTCGCCCCCCTCCAGCACACGCGCCTGTAGCTCCTGGTTGAACGGCGCCGGCGCGGCCCCGTACTCGCCCTTGAGCAGCGCCTGGACCTCCTTGGAGATCGATTGGTAGCGGTTGCCCATCATCACGTTCATCACCGCCTGGGTGCCGACGATCTGCGAGGTGGGGGTGACCAGCGGGATGAAGCCCAGGTCCTCGCGCACCCGCGGGATCTCCTTGAGCACGTCGTCGAGCTTGTCGCCGGCGCCCTGCTCCTTGAGCTGGCCTTCCATGTTGGTGAGCATGCCGCCCGGCACCTGGGCGATCAGGATGCGCGAGTCGATGCCCTTGAGCGAGCCCTCGAAGGCGGCGTACTTCTTGCGCACCTCGCGGAAGTAGGCGGCGATCTCCTCGAGCAGCTCGAGGTCCAGGCCGGTGTCGCGCGCGGTGCCCTGAAGGATCGCCACCACCGACTCGGTGGGGCTGTGGCCGTAGGTCATCGACATCGAGGAGATCGCGGTATCGACGTTATCGATGCCCGCCTCGGCGGCCTTGAGGGCGGTGGCGGTGGACATGCCGGTGGTGGCGTGGCACTGCATATGAATGGGGATGTCGACGGCGGCCTTGAGCTTGGTCACCAGCTCGTAGGCATCGTAGGGCTTGAGCAGGCCGGCCATGTCCTTGATCGCCAGCGAATCGGCGCCCATGGCGGCGATGGTCTTGCCGAGCTCGACCCAGCCGTCCAGGGTGTGCACCGGGCTCACGGTATAGGAGAGCGTGCCCTGGGCGTGGCCCTCGACCTGGCGCACCGCCTGAATGGCGCGCTCGAGGTTGCGCGGGTCGTTCATGGCATCGAAGACGCGGAACACGTCGACGCCGTTGGTCTTCGCCCGCTCGACGAAGCGGTCGACCACGTCGTCGGCGTAGTGGCGGTAGCCGAGCAGGTTCTGGCCGCGCAGCAGCATCTGCTGGGGGGTGTTGGGCATGGCTGCCTTCAACGCCCGTATCCGCTCCCACGGATCCTCGCCGAGGTAGCGGATACAGGCGTCGAAGGTCGCCCCGCCCCAGGACTCCAGCGACCAGAAGCCGACACGGTCGAGCTTCTCGGCGATGGGCAGCATGTCATCGAGGCGCAGGCGGGTGGCGAACAGCGACTGGTGGGCGTCGCGCAGGACCACGTCGGTAATGCCCAGCGGGCGGCGAGTCGAGTCTGTCATAGCGTTGACCTTGTCGTTATGAAGGAGCCATCACGCGGTGAGGCAGGCAATGAAACGTCGGCGTGGGGTAGCGCCGTCAGCGACGGTGACGGCGGCGATAGTGATGCACGGCAGCGGTGATGGCGACCATGACGTCATCGTCCTGGCCCGCCGGGGCACCGGCTCGGCCGCGGATCGGCGCCTGTGGCGCGACGGGCTCGGGGAAAAAGCGCCCAACGGTCTTGGACATCAGGGTAGTGACGATCACCAACAACGTAAGAAAAACAAACACGAACCCCATGCCCACGCCCATCAGGGCAAGCCCCTCGTTGAGCAGCTGCGTGTCCTGCATGCGAATTCTCCTGCTTCTTGCGCACAAAAGCCTCGATTTCATGGAAAAATCCGGCTTGCGCTTTTTTCGGGATGCTATAACCTGCCATATTTCCGACAGATTGCAATGGCGCCATGGTGGAAGTCAGCGTTGTTAATTTACTACATAACGGGCGAATCGGCCTAGCCCCCATGGAAGGGGTCATCGATGCGGTGACCCGCGATCTATTGACCCGTCAGCCCGGCTTCGACTGGGCGGTGACAGAATTCGTACGCGTTGTCGACGCTCGCCTGCCCTCGCGCGTCTTTTACAAGCACTGCCCTGAGCTCAGCGCCACACGCGTCGCCACCCCATCAGGCGTTCCGGTGTGTCTTCAGCTGCTTGGCTCGGATCCCGCCGCCCTTGCGGCCAATGCCTGCCAGGCGCTACGGCTCGGCGCGACGCAGCTCGACCTCAATTTCGGCTGCCCGGCCAAGACAGTCAACCGTCACGATGGCGGGGCCTCGCTGCTGCGGGACCCCGATCGCGTCCATGCCGTTGTCAACGCCGTCCATGCCGCCGTGGGCGACGAGATACCCGTGACCGCCAAGATCCGCCTGGGCTTTGCCGACCGGCGCCTGGCGTTGGAATGCGCCTTGGCTGCCGAAAGCGGCGGTGCCTCGCAGCTAGTCGTCCACGGGCGGACCCGCGAGGAAGGCTATCGACCGCCCGCCCACTGGGAATGGATCGGGCGCATCCGACGGCGCCTGGCCGTCCCGGTCGTCTGTAACGGCGACATCTGGACCCTGGAAGACTATTGGAAGGCTCGCACGCTCTCGGGCTGTCAGGATGTCATGCTCGGTCGCGGCGCCCTGGCCGATCCTTGGCTGGCGACACGCATCCGTCATTGGCAAGCGACTGGCGAACGACTCGCCGACACCGGTTGGCAATCGCGCGCCGCCATCCTCGCCGAATTTGCTGCATTGCAGCGTATCACACTTCGTGATCGTGTAGTCACTTCTCTCGTCAAACAGTGGCTGGGGCAGATGCGGAGCCGCCATGCCGAATCGGCCAGGCGTTTTCAGGCCCTCAAGCGCCTGACGGATCTGGACGCGCTGCTTGTCGGTCTGCGGGCGCCTGACCATGAACACGCGGCACTTGATTGCCAGCATGAGCCTGCCTGACCACGCAGCGTATCGGTCCATTACTGGCTAGCGCGGTGCCTAACGACGGACACAAAGTGTAGGCAAAAAAAGAGACGCTCATCGTGTCACGACAGCGTCTCAAACGATCGCAGGGCCCGCACGAGCTAAAATGCGCCGGCCCAGCCAGTTAACATGTCAACGAAAACAACAAACCCGCCCTCGCAGGGAGGACGGGGCTTAATCTGGCGCGCCCGGGAGGATTCGAACCTCCGACCACCTGATTCGTAGTCAGGTACTCTATCCAGCTGAGCTACGGGCGCTGGATGCAATGAACGAATCATTGGCGGAATGAAGCAAGACAAAACGGCAACATTCAAAGAGAAGATGGCGCGCCCGGGAGGATTCGAACCTCCGACCACCTGATTCGTAGTCAGGTACTCTATCCAGCTGAGCTACGGGCGCTCTATCTTTTCACTGCGTCGAGGCGTCACTTGCCTTTGTCTGCAAAGACACTACCACTTGGTAAGTGGCGGAGAGGGAGGGATTCGAACCCTCGAAGAGGCTATTAACCCCTTACTCCCTTAGCAGGGGAGCGCCTTCAGCCACTCGGCCACCTCTCCCTCATCGACACGGCACGTATCCTACCGTTTCGAAACGCGATTGTCCAGCAAGCTAGCGAGTTTTCTCAGTTTCGGGGGCATGGGTCGTTGGTGGTTCAGCGCCCCTGTTCCTCTGTTTCCGCATCGACCTTCTCACGCTGAATACGCTGATAGATTTCTTCACGATGGACAGCGACATCCTTGGGGGCATTGACCCCAATGCGCACCTGATTACCTTTGACGCCCAACACCGTCACGGTGATGTCGTCTCCGATCATCAGGGTTTCGCCGACTCGGCGGGTCAGGATAAGCATGGCTGATCTCCTTCTCAGACTTTTTCGGACGTATTAGCAGCGAGATGTAAGCCGACGAGATGGCGCCGATTCATTATGCGGCATGACATCCTACCTGACCTCGGACTTCGGCTCCATGGCACTCGTGAGCTCCGTTTAAGGAAAGTCCTACTCATCAAGTACCATGGACGACTCATCAACCATCAACCACCAACGTAAAAAGGGTCGGCGTTCGTGGCGTATTACTCGCTCTCGATGTCACTCTTGTCCAGTCCGAACGCTTTATGCAAGGCCTTGACCGCAAGTTCCATATGTTTTTCATCAATCACCACCGAAATCTTGATTTCGGAAGTCGACACCATGCGGATATTGATATTCTCATCGGCCAGGACACGGAACATTTTCGCAGCCACACCGGCATGTGAACGCATCCCCACCCCGACCAGCGAAACCTTGGCGATGTTGTCGTCACCCCTCAGCTCGCCACCCCCCAGGTCGGGAATCACTTGTTCCTTGAGAATCTTGGTGGTCTGCTTGTAATCACCCTTGGCCACGGTGAACGTGAAGTCAGTGTAATCCCCTGCTGGCGCTACGTTCTGCACGATCATGTCGACTTCGATATTGGCGTCAGCGATGGGCCCGAGAATCCGTGAGGCCACGCCCGGCACGTCGGGGGTATTGAGCAGGGTCAGCTTGGCTTCGCTGGCGGTGAAGGCGATACCGGAAATCAGCGGTTCTTCCATGGAATCCTCGTCTTTATCGGAGTCTGCAACGATCAGGGTGCCGGGGCCATCCTCGAAGCTGGACAGCACGCGCAGCGGAACATTGTATTTGCCGGCGAACTCGACGGCGCGGATCTGCAGGACCTTGGAGCCGAGGCTCGCCAGTTCAAGCATCTCCTCGACGGTAATGGTCTCGAGCCGCCTTGCCTTGGAGCAGACACGCGGGTCGGTGGTGTAGACACCATCGACATCGGTATAAATCTGGCACTCGTCGGCTCCCAGTGCCGCCGCTAGCGCAACGCCGGTGGTGTCGGAACCGCCACGGCCGAGGGTAGTGATGTTGCCTTCATCATCGACCCCCTGGAAGCCGGCGACCACGGCCACCTGACCGTCGTCGAGGTCCTGACGCATGTCCTCGGTCTCGATGCGCTGGATGCGCGCCTTGGTGTAAGCGCTGTCCGTGACGATACCGACCTGGGAGCCGGTATAGGATGTCGCCGGCACGCCCAACTTGTGCAGCGCCATGGCCAGCAGGGAAATGGTCACCTGCTCGCCGGTCGATACCAACATGTCCATCTCGCGCGGCGTGGGGTCGTCGTTGATCTCGTTGGCCATGCCGATCAAGCGGTTGGTTTCGCCGCTCATCGCGGACACCACCACCACGATCTGGTGACCCTGGTCACGAAAGCCCTTGACCTTCTCGGCCACGGCCTTGATGCGCTCAACGGAGCCCACCGAGGTGCCGCCGAATTTCTGTACGTATAGTGCCATCTGCCGATTTCCCTCGTGGTTCGAGTGCGCCGGGCGCTCGGATGAGTGAAAAATTGTCAAGAATACCTCAGGGTCCGTGCATCACGGCTACCGGCCCCGTCACGATGTCTAAAGCCGTTCCTCGACCCAGGCCGGCACGCTGGCCAGCGCGCCCGGCAGCGCCGCGACATCGCTGCCACCGGCCTGTGCCATGTCGGGCCGGCCGCCGCCCTTGCCGCCCACCTGGGAGGCCACATGATTGACCAGCTCGCCGGCCTTCACACGGCCGGTGAGATCGCTGGTCACCCCGGCGATCAGGCTGACCTTGCCGGCTTCGGCGTCAGCCACGCCCAGCACGACGATGCCGGAGCCCAGCTTGTTCTTGAGCTGGTCCAGCACGCCGCGCAGCTCCTTGCCGGAAACGCCCTCCAGCCGCGTGGCCAGCACCTTGACGCCATTCACGTCACGGGCCTGGCTGAGCATGTCGCTCCCGGCGGTACTGGCGAGCTTGGCCTTCAGGCGCTCGAGCTCCTTTTCCAGGGCGCGGTTGCGCTCGACCAGCGATTCCACCCGCTCTTCCGCCTGCTCCGGCTTGGCCTTGAGTCGTTCCCCGATACGATTCAGGCGCGCTTCCTGTTCGCGGAAGTGCGCCAGGGCTCCCTCACCGGTGATCGCCTCGATACGCCGCACGCCGCTGGCGATCCCGGCTTCGCTGACGATATGAAAGCAGCCGATGTCGCCGCTGTGTGCCACGTGGGTACCGCCACAGAGCTCGATGGAGAAATCATCAGGCCCGATGGTCAGCACTCTCACGTTATCGGCGTACTTAGCCTCGAACAGCGCCGCGGCGCCCTTGGTCTTGGCCTGGTCGAGACTCATCTGCTCGATGCGCGTCGGCGCATTGGCGAGAATCTGCTGATTAACGATAGTCTCTACCTCGGCCAACTGCTCGGGCGTCATGGCCTCGAAATGACTGAAGTCGAAGCGCAGCCGCTCGGGGGTGACCAGTGAGCCCTTCTGCTGCACATGATCGCCCAGCACCATGCGCAGTGCCTTGTGCATCAGGTGGGTCGCCGAGTGGTTGCGTACCGTGGCGGCCCGCAGGCCGGCATCGACCTGCGGGGTGACCTCGGCGCCCACCGCCAGCTCGCCTTCCAGCATCACACCATGATGCAGATGATGGCCGGCCTGCTTCTGGGTATCGGTGACCATGAATCGGCCGCCCGGCACGCTCAGATAGCCGGTATCGCCCACCTGGCCGCCAGATTCGCCGTAGAAGGGCGTTCGATCCAGCACCACCACGCCGCGCTGTTCGGGCACCAGGCCGCTCAGGGCGTTGCCCTGGCGATCGACGATTGCCGTGACGGTGGCCCGATCCTCGAGCCGGTCGTAGCCGGTGAACGCCGTCTCGCCCTCGAGCTCTAGCGCGGCCCCGTAGTCGGCGCCGAACTGGCTGGCGGCACGGGCGCGATCGCGCTGGGCCTCCAGCTCACGCTGAAAACCCGTCTCGTCCAGGCTCACGCCGCGCTCACGACAGACATCGGCGGTCAGGTCATACGGAAAACCGTAGGTGTCGTAGAGCTTGAAGATCGTCTCACCCGGGAGCACTTCGCTGTCCAACCTGGCCAGGGCTTCCTCGAGCAGCCCCATGCCGTGCTCCAGGGTGCGTGCGAACTGTTCCTCTTCCTTGAGCAGCACACGCTCGATCCGCTGGCGCGCCTGGCGAAGCTCCGGGTAGGCGTCGCCCATCTCGGCGTCGAGTGCTCCGACCAGCTTGTGGAAGAAGTTGCCCTTGGCGCCGAGCTTGTGACCGTGTCGAATGGCGCGCCGAATAATTCGGCGCAGCACGTAGCCACGCCCCTCGTTGGAAGGCAATACGTCATCGACGATCAGGAAAGCGCAGGAGCGGATATGATCCGCGATCACCCGCAGCGAAGGCGTGCTGGTGTCGTCGTGCCCTGTGGCCCGGGCCGCTGACTCCAGCAGATTCTGGAAGAGGTCGATCTCGTAATTGGAGTGCACGCCCTGCAGTACCGCAGCGACCCGCTCAAGCCCCATGCCGGTATCGATGGACGGCTTGGGCAGAGCATTGAGGGTGCCGCTGGCGTCGCGATCGAACTGCATGAATACCAGGTTCCAGATCTCGATATAACGATCGCCATCTTCTTCGGGGCTGCCAGGCGGCCCACCCCAGACTTCTGGACCATGATCGAAGAAGATCTCGGAACTCGGTCCGCAGGGGCCGGTGTCGCCCATCTGCCAGAAGTTGTCCTCATCGAGTTTCGAGAACCGTGCGGGATCGATGCCTATCTCATCCTTCCAGATACGCTCGGCCTCGTCGTCGCTGATGTGCACGGTCACCCACATCTTCTCTCTGGGCAGGCCCAACACTTCGGTCAGGAACATCCAGGCAAAGCGGATGGCGTCACGCTTGAAGTAATCGCCGAAACTGAAATTGCCGAGCATCTCGAAAAAGGTGTGGTGACGCGCGGTATATCCGACGTTATCGAGGTCGTTGTGCTTACCGCCGGCACGCACGCAGCGCTGAGCCGAGGTAGCGCGCACGTAGGGACGCGGGTCGCGACCCAGAAAGACGTCCTTGAAAGGCACCATGCCGGCGTTAGTGAAGAGCAGGGTCGGGTCGTTGTCCGGCACCAGGGAGCTTGAGGGCACGATGGTGTGACCGTGCTCCTCGAAAAAACTCAGGAAGGCCTGTCTGATCTCTGCGCTTTTCATGGGATATCCGTGACGATAAGCAGGATGACGCGGCGGGAAGGCGATCGACGGCGGCGATGCCTGCCCGACATGTCGGGCTCGGTGGAGCCCGACAGCGTCAAAAGGAAGGAATTATAACGTAATCGTCAAGGAATTTTCAGCGTGGGGTGGGAATCATTCCAGCCAGGCATGCTCCATGGCGTAGCGGACCTGCTCGAAGGCAAAGCCACGGCCGGCCAGGAAGCGCTCACGCCGGGCCCGCTCGCGGGGCGTATCGCCAGGCGAGGAGAAGCGCCGCGCCAGCGCCTCGCAGGCAAGGGCGAACCAATCGGGCTCACCCGACGGTTCGCAATCGGCAAAGGCAGCACTCACCTGTTCCCGGTCGATGCCGCGTCGTTCGAGTTCAACGCGGATCTTCATCGGCCCCTGGCCGCGCTGGATACGCGAACGCACGAAGCTCTCGGCAAAGCGAATATCGGATTGCAGTCCCCGCTCGGCCAGGTCGTCGAGACACTCGCCAATGGCCGCCGGCTCATGGCCCTTGGCGGCCAGGCGCTCGACGAGCTCCTGGCGGGAATACTCGCGCCTCGAGAGCAGACGGATTGCGTCGTCCCGGGGCGTCGCGTCGCGAGCGCCGGCGCTGACAGGCATGGCTAGAGCAGGCCGTCCTCGCCGGTGTCCTCGATCGCGTCACCGGCGGGCACCTCGGCCGCACCTTGCTTGCTTTCCTTGCCCTCCTTCTCCTTGGGCTCGGCCGTGGCCAGCAATTGTCCGCGAATCTGGCTCTCGATCTCCTCCATCACGGCGGGGTTATCCTCCAGGAACTGGGCGGCGTTGGCCTTGCCCTGACCGATCTTGTTGCCCTGATAGCTGTACCAGGCACCCGCCTTGTCGACCAGCTTGCACTGCACGCCCAGGTCGACGACTTCGCCGGCATGATAGATGCCCTTGCCATAGAGAATCTGGAACTCGGCCTGGCGGAAGGGCGGCGCCACCTTGTTCTTGACTACCTTGACCCGCGTCTCGTTGCCGGTGACCTCGTCGCCCTGCTTGACCGAGCCGGTACGGCGAATGTCCAGGCGCACGCTCGAATAGAACTTCAGCGCGTTGCCGCCGGTAGTGGTTTCGGGACTGCCGAACATCACGCCGATCTTCATGCGGATCTGGTTGATGAATACCACCATGCAGTTGGCGTTCTTGATGTTGCCGGTGATCTTGCGCAGGGCCTGTGACATCAGGCGCGCCTGCAGGCCGACATGCGAGTCGCCCATCTCACCTTCGATCTCGGCGCGCGGCGTCAGTGCCGCCACCGAGTCGATCACGATGACATCGACACCGCCCGAGCGCACCAGCATGTCGCAGATTTCCAGGGCCTGCTCGCCGTTATCGGGCTGGGAGACCAGCAGGTCGTCGAGATTGACCCCGAGCTTCTCGGCATAGCTGGGGTCGAGGGCATGCTCGGCGTCGATGAAGGCACAGGTCTTGCCCTGTTTCTGGGCCTGGGCGATCACCGACAGGGTCAGGGTCGTCTTGCCCGAGGACTCGGGGCCGAAGATCTCGACGACCCGCCCCAGCGGCAGGCCGCCGATACCCAGAGCGATGTCCAGCCCCAGAGAGCCGGTGGAAACCGAGGGCATGACGACCCGCGGCGTGTCGCCGAGGCGCATCACGGTACCCTTGCCGAACTGACGCTCGATCTGTGTAAGCGCAGCGTTCAATGCCTTGCTGCGGTTGTCGTCCTGAGCCATGAAATGCCCCCTGTGCACTGTATGATTGACCAGTAGTATGGCGTAAAAAAAGCGATTCGCCTAGCGCATCGCAATCTTGTCCTGAGATTCCAGTTGCCGTATCAGCCCGATGAGCGCATCGCGCACCGCCTGCTCGCGTACCGCCAGGCGATCTCCGGGATAATGATGGCATTCGACCTCGACCCGCCGGATGCCACCCCAGGCCAGCCAGACGGTGCCGACCGGCTTGTCGGGGCTGCCTCCCCCAGGACCGGCCACGCCGCTGATGGCGACGCCGAGGTCCGCCCCGGACTCGCGGCAGGCCCCGGCCACCATGGCCTCGACCGCTTCGCGACTGACGGCGCCATGGGCCTCGAGCACCGCTGCCGGTACGCCCAGCAGGCGGCTCTTGGCCGCGTTGGAGTAGGTGACATAGCCGGTCTCGAAATAGGCCGAACTGCCGGCGACGGCGGTAATGGCGTTGGCCACGCCACCGCCGGTACAGGATTCCGCTGTGGTCACCGTGACGCCATGGGCGTGGCAAGCATGTCCCAGGCGCTCGGCAAGGGTCAGAAAGTCGAGCCTCATCAAACGATCGCTCTGCAAGAATGCCTCCGAGTGAGATGGAAAACGCCGACAAGCGTTATCGGCAGACAGCTTAGCAGAGCCGTCTACCCCGGGGGACTCTGGCGTCAGCCAGCGTCTTCTCCCGCCGCAAACTCCGCCAACACCTGCCGGCAGCCAGGTCCGACATTTTCTCCCGTGCCTAGCTCGATCCAGGGCACGATCGCCAGCGGCGGGGCGACGACCGCGCCGAGAACCGACAGGACACCGCGAGCCAGCAGCTCGCGAGAGATCACCTTGATTTCCATGTCGGTCAGCCGGCCCTGCACCTTCACCGGCGAATCGGAAGCCAGCAGGCTGGGGTCCTTGGGGTGAGCCTCGAAGATCAGTTCCAGCCGCTCGTTGCCGAAGTTGATCGCACCGGTGCCGGTGAAGTTGGTGTCCTCGGTATCGATGAAGAACTCCTCCAGTGTCGTCGTGCCATCCTCGCTTTCGAGCTGGGCGTAGGCGCAGCGCATCAACACCTGGTCCGCCTCGGCCAGCGCACCCAGCAGGGCCTCGCCCACGTCCAGCCCCGCGGCCTCGACCAGCAGCATGTCCAGTTCGCCGCCGGACATTGCCAGCTCAAGCGTGCCATCGAGGCTGGCCATGACCGCGGCCATCGAGTTGCCGTGGAAGCTGACCTGGCCCTCGCCGCCGATCGTTCCCGCGGAGTCCTCGGCGATGTCGCCAAGCTCCGCCTCCCGCAGCATCGGGCGAAGGTTCACCTGGCGTAGCGACAGCGCGAGATCGCCGCTCAGAGGCTCCTCTCGAGCGTCGAGTGTCAGCCGCGAGTTCACATCGCCGCCGCCGAGGCCAACCTGCAGCGGCTCGAGAGTCAGCAGGCCATTGTCCAGCGTCAGCTCGAGCGCCACGTCGTTCAGCGGCGCGTAGCGGGCGTCCACGTCCTTTGCGCTGTAGACCACCTTGGCATCCATGCGCCGCAGCCCCTGCACGTTCCACTCGTTGTCGGGGAAGAGCCTGGCAGGCTGGGTGTCAACGCTGCCGCGCCATCCTTCCGCTTCATCGCCCGGCGTGGGCTTCGCCCCGGTCAATGGGGTGAGGTCGCCCAGGACCAGCTGCTGCGAGTGCAGGTTTGCCCAGAGCATGTTGCGCTCGCCCAGGCGCAGCCGTACGTCGCCGCTGACGTCGCTGTCGCCGAAACGGCCCTGCGCGTCGCGCAGCTGCACCAGGCTCTCCTCGTAATCGAGGTAGCCCTCGAGCTCGTAGGGTGGCAGATCGGGCAGGTTCAGGCCGGTCAGCTCATTGAGCCGCGACGGGTTGGGCCCCGCCAGATGGAAAGTGCCCTGCAGCGCGGAGAGCGCCAGCGGCTGTTCGACGGTGCCATCCACCGTCAGCGATGTCTCCCCGGCGATTATCTTTCCCTCCACCGGATAGGGCTTGTCGGGGTCGTTCAGGTCGAGCAGCGGCCCGACCTCGAGGTCGTAGTCGAAATCCCGCGCGTTGTAGGTGCCGTTGCCCTGCAGCTGCACTCCGGTGACCGACATGTCATCAGGCCGCACCGTATCGGCATTCACGTATAGCGCCAGGGAGTGCGCGGGCGCTCGGTAGTCGAGCGAGGTGTCCTCGAAGACGAGTCTGCCCTGCGTGAAGCGGGCATGCAGCCGCCCGCCCAGCACGCCCTCGGCATCGAGCCCCAGCGGTGCCAGTGATTCCTGCAGATCCACCTGAGAGAGCTCTGCATCGACGGCGCCCTCCAGGGCCTCCGCGGTCGGCTCCAGCCAGCCCTGCGCAGTCAGCCCGCTCTCGCCATGCGCGGCGTGCAGGCGCTCTACGTACAGACGCCCCTCGGCGACGCGAGCCTCCAGCGCCACGTCTCGCAGCGTGTCATCACCATAGTCCAGCCGATCGATTGACAGGTCCGCCTCGCCGGAGAACTCCCGCAGCACGCTCAGCCGCTCAGCCCAGCGCCGCTGCCAGTCGCTAACGCCATTCTCCTCTTCGGTGGCCTCGTCCTCCTCGCGTGCGTCCTGGTCTTCCTCATCGGCATCCTCCATGCCGGCGATGTTCCAGCGCTCCAGGTCGAGCCGTTCGATATCCAGCTGCGTCTCGATGTGCGGCCTGTCCTCCATGACCACGCTGACCGAGCCCGACAGCGGGCTCCCGCCCAGCTGGCCCTCCAGCCGAGCTTCATAGTCCAGTGGATCGGCAGCCAGCGCCTGCGCTGGCGCATCGCCCCGGACCTCGAGATCGAGCTCCTGGCCCTGGAGGCTGCCCTGCGCCTGGGCTATCAGTTCGCGCACCTCCCCCTCGTCGCCGCGTGTCTCGAAGGCGGCGTCGATATCCGCCTCGAGCAGCGGGTCGCGATAGGTGAGACGACCCTCCTCCACGTTGACGACATCGGGGCGGATGCCGGGCTCCTGACCCGGCTCCTGATCGATCACCCCCTCCCAGCTGACGGCGCCATCCTCTCCCCGGGCCAGATGCACGACGGGAGACTGCAGATCCAGGCGCTGCAGCTGGATATTGGCGCGCAGCAGCGCACCGGTGTCGACCTCGAGCTCCAGCGCTTCCAGTTCCAGCATGTGTTCATGGGGCGCCCAGTCGGGATTGGCGACCCTGACGTCTTCCAGACGCACCGTCAGCGGCCATCCCCAATCGACATCCAGCGCACCGATCTCGACATTGCGACCGCCCAAGCGTTGGCTGGCCTGCTTCTCCAGCCATTCCCGCGGCCAGCCCCAAACGCCATCCAGCGCACCGATCTCGTCGTTGCGACCGTCCAGACGCTGGCTGGCCTGCTTCTCCACCCCTTCCTGCGCCCAGGCCGACTCAACCAGGCACATGGCTCCCCCCAACAAGAGGGCAACCGCCAAAAGCGGCAGCAAGACCCACCGAGCTATCCTTGCCACATCACCTCCTGGAGGCGCCATGCGGAACGGCCCTGTCCCACGTGCGATATCGCCTTGTCGTTCAATCGGAACGCACAAAAAGTATAGTCAAGGCTCTCACCACGGTCATAACGCCAGCGCCACGCGAGATAACACCCCTTCCCGCATTGACACCACCGCGAATGGACACCATATATTGACGGGAAGGGTTCACTTCTCATGACATGGAGGTAGGTATGAAGCGAGCTATCGGGTTGATGATTGCCAACTGGTTCAGGAAACCCGCGAACCGCGAGAAAGCCAAGCGCACCGCAAGGCAGCTATGGAACAAGCGGCGCGGCGGCAAAGGCCCCCCGGGGAACTCGAAGCCCTAGACATTCCAGGACCGAGCCACTCAAGGACCGAGCCTCGCGGCGCCTGTGATTCGACGCCCCAATACCCAGCAAGTCATTTCTCATCCCTCGGCAATGGCGCCAGGCGCGACATCGCGTTGCGTGCTGGCCCCTGGCCGCGCATGGTAAGCTTGCGCCTACGATTGGCGAGTGTTTCCCCGCTCCCCCCGCGACCTTGAACCGAACCGACGCAGGCTAGACGAGACGTGGCCGAGACGACCGCACCCAGCCATACCCCGATGATGGTCCAGTACCTGAAGCTCAAGCGCGATCATCCCGACGCGCTGCTCTTCTATCGCATGGGCGACTTCTACGAATTGTTCTTCGAGGATGCCCGCCGCGCCGCGCAGTTGCTCGACATCACTCTGACCCAGCGTGGCCAGTCGGCGGGCAAGCCGATACCCATGGCCGGGGTGCCCTACCACAGTGCCGAAGGCTACCTGGCCCGTCTGGTGCAGGCCGGCGAGTCGGTGGCCATCTGCGAGCAGATCGGCGACCCGGCAACCGCCAAGGGGCCCGTCGAGCGCAAGGTGGTGCGCATCGTCACCCCCGGCACCCTTTATGACGAGGCGCTGCTCGACGCCCGCCGCGATAACCTGCTGATGGCCGTCCATGCGGACGGCCTTAAATGGGGCCTCGCCTGGCTGGAGCTTTCCAGCGGACGCTTCAATGTGCTCGAGGTCGAGGGCGAAGAGGAAATGCTCGCCGAGCTCCAGCGCCTCGACCCCGCCGAGCTGCTGGTCGCGGAGAGCCTGACCCTGTCTCCCTCTATGGACGGCCGCCGCGGCCTGCGCCGGCAAAGCGACTGGCTTTTCGACCCGGAGAGCGCCCAGCGCACCCTTTGCGACCAGTTTGCGGTCCAGGACCTGCGTGGCTTCGGCTGCGCGGCGCTCGAGGCCGCCATCACCGCCGCCGGGGTGCTGATCGACTACACCCGCGACACCCAGCGCTCCGCCCTGCCGCATGTCACCGTCATCGGAGTGGAGAATCGTGGCGATGCAGTGGTCATCGACGCCGCCAGCCGCCGCAATCTCGAAATCGACACCAATCTCGGCGGCACCAGCGATAACACCCTGGCCAGCGTGCTCGACACCACCGCCACCGCCATGGGCTCGCGGCTGCTCAAGCGCTGGCTCAACCGACCCCTGCGGGACCGTGAGCTGATCCAGGGACGTCAGGCGGCAGTCGCGCTGCTGCTCGACAACGAGGGCTTCGCCGAGCTTCGCGAATCGCTCAAGGCAATCGGCGACGTGGAGCGAATTCTCGCGCGCGTCGCCCTCTACAGTGCCCGACCGCGGGATCTGGCGCGACTTCGCGATGCCCTGGTCGCACTGCCTGGCCTTCAGACCGAGCTTGAGAGCTACGGCGAGGGCACGGCACTCGACGCCCTCAAGCGGCATATCCGTCCCTACCCCGAGCTTACCGACACCCTGACGCGCGCCCTGGTGGACAATCCGCCGGTGGTGATCCGTGATGGCGGGGTGATCGCTGGCGGCTTCGACGACGAGCTCGACGAGCACCGCGGTCTGGCCGAGCACGCCGGCGATTATTTGATCGCGCTGGAAACCCGCGAGCGCGAGCGAACCGGTCTGGCCGGCCTCAAGGTGGGCTACAACCGCGTCCATGGCTACTTTATCGAGATTCCCCGCGCCCAGGCGCGCGAGGTACCCGTCGACTACGTGCGCCGCCAGACGCTGAAGAATGCCGAGCGCTTCATCATTCCCGAACTCAAGGAGTTCGAGGACAAGGCGTTGTCGGCGAAATCCCGCGCGTTGGCGCGCGAGAAGCTGCTTTACGATGGCCTGCTCGACGCCTTGAACGCCGAGCTTGGCGATCTGCAGGCCACCAGCAATGCCCTGGCGACGCTCGATGTGCTGTGCGCCTTTGCCGAACGCGCCAGGGCGCTGGACTTCACTCGTCCACAGCTGGCCGAGCGGCCGGGCATCAGCATTCATGCCGGCCGCCACCCGGTGGTCGAACATGTCAGTGACGCACCGTTCGTGCCCAACGACCTCATGCTGGGCGATGAGCGTCGCATGCTGGTGATCACCGGCCCCAACATGGGCGGCAAATCCACCTATATGCGACAGGCGGCGCTGATCACCCTGCTCGCCCACACTGGCAGCTTCGTGCCGGCCGACGCCGCCGTGATCGGTCCGGTGGATCGGATCTTTACCCGCATCGGCTCCTCGGACGACCTAGCCGGTGGGCGCTCGACGTTCATGGTCGAGATGACCGAAACGGCCAATATCCTGCACAATGCCACCGACCACAGCCTGGTATTGATGGACGAGATCGGCCGTGGCACCAGCACCTTCGATGGCCTCTCGCTGGCCTGGGCCAGCGCCGAACACCTGACGCGTTCACGCGCCTTCACGCTCTTCGCCACCCACTATTTCGAGATGACCGCACTCGCAGAGCAGGCTGACGCAGTGGCCAACGTTCACCTCACCGCGGCGGAACACAAGGACGGCATCGTCTTCATGCATCGCGTGGAAGATGGGCCGGCCAGCCAGAGCTACGGCCTGCAGGTGGCCCAGCTTGCCGGCGTTCCCCAGGGGGTCATCGCGCGGGCCCGGGAAAAGCTCGCGGTTCTCGAGCAGCACGAGATCGACCAGGGCAGCCGGCAGCTCGCCGCGCCGGGAAGGCCGGAAGACGTTCCCCCCCGCCAGAATGATCTTTTTGCCAGCGCACCTCATCCCCTGGTGGACGAAATGGATGGCCTGGCACTCGACGACCTGACACCTCGCCAGGCGCTTGAACTGCTCTATCGCTGGAAAGCCACGCTGTAGCCGCTTGCGGCCGATGTAGGGCCGCGACTAAAATGGTGCTTTTACGGCCTTCCTACTTATAAAAAACCTGGCTTTTATAACTAATTACTTAATTTTCACTATCGGCCGCGGCTCGCCCCGGCCCGAGGGAGGGAAATCGGCATGACATTCGTCGTCACCGAGAACTGCATCAAGTGCAAGTACACCGATTGCGTCGAGGTCTGCCCGGTGGACTGCTTCTATGAAGGGCCCAACTTCCTGGTGATCCACCCCGACGAGTGCATCGACTGTGCCCTGTGCGAACCGGAATGCCCCGCCGAGGCGATCTTCTCGGAAGATGAACTCCCCGAAGGTCAGGAACCCTTCATCGAGATCAACGCCGAGCTCGCCGAGGTATGGCCCAACATCAGCGAGAAACAGGAACCGCCGGCGGACGCCGAAGAATGGGACGGCAAGCCGGGCAAGCTCGAATACCTGGAGCGCTGATCGTCGCAAACCCAAAGGCGTGACACAACGATGCCGAAGGTCCGAGACATTCGGCATCGTCGTTTCTGACTGTATCGTCAGGCAGACACAAAAAAGGCGGTCCGCAGACCGCCCGCTCCCAACCGACCCTTGAGCGGGTCCCTCCGCTCGCTTCCTATGGCTTTTCCCTGCCTGGAAGCGACGTCCTCTGTCGCACCGAGCCAGCCATCCAGCATCTCACTGCATCCTGCTGGCAAGACGCAGAACGCCTTGCCTTGTCCTCCGGCGATTCTGGCAGAGCTGCACTGCAACACAAGTAACCCCGGCCCTGGCAACTTGCGATGCCTGTCAGCGAGGCAAGCGAGAAAAAGCAGCTAAATCAGGGAAATAAAAAAGACCGACACCCAAGGCGCCGATCTTCCTGCCAAGCCTAGAGGCGATCTCTTGGCCCGTGCATAGTCAATATCTTACAAAGCAAGACAACAAAAACGTACCGTGCCCTTTATTGCCCCTTGATGGCCATTCGGCCGGGATAGGCGACGCCGTCGCCCAACTCGCGCTCGATGACCAGCAGGCGGTTGTACTTGGCCACCCGATCCGAGCGACACAGCGAGCCGGTCTTGATCTGACCGGCGCAGGTGCCCACCGCCAGGTCGGCAATGGTGGTGTCTTCGGTTTCACCGCTGCGGTGCGAGATCACCGCGGTGAATCCGGCATCCTGCGCCATGCGCACGGCATCGAGGGTTTCGGAGAGCGAGCCGATCTGATTGAACTTGATCAGGATGGAGTTACCGATCTGCTCGTCGATACCGCGCTTGAGAATCCGGGTATTGGTCACGAACAGGTCGTCGCCGACCAGTTGCACCTTGTCGCCGAGCTTGTCGGTCAACGCTTTCCAGCCCGCCCAATCGGACTCGTCCATGCCATCCTCGATGGACACGATGGGGTACTGCTCGCAAAGCTCAGCCAGATAGTCGACGAACCCCTCGGCGTCGAAGTGCTTGCCCTCGCCGGAAAGATGATACTGGCCGTCCCGATAGAACTCCGAGGAAGCACAGTCCAGCGCCAGGGTCACGTCGCGGTCGAGCGTATAGCCGGCATCCGCTACGGCCTGCTTGATGACCGCCAGCGCCTCGGCATTGGACGCCAGGTTAGGTGCAAAACCGCCCTCGTCACCCACGGAAGTAGAGAGCCCGCGGGCCGAGAGCACCTTCTTGAGCGCGTGGAAGATCTCGGCACCCATGCGTAGGCCTTCGCGGAAATTCGGCGCGCCCACCGGCTGGATCATGAATTCCTGGATGTCGACATTGTTGTCGGCATGTTCGCCGCCATTGAGGATATTCATCATCGGCACCGGCAGCAGGTACTGACCGGGCTGGCCATAGAGGTCGGCAATGTGGGCGTAAAGCGGCACCTTCTTGGCGACCGCTGCGGCCTTGGCCGCAGCCAGCGACACCGCCAGGATGGCATTCGCCCCCAGGTTGGCCTTGTTGTCGGTGCCGTCAAGCTCGAGCATGGCGTTATCCAGGCCGCGCTGGTCATCGGCGTCCATGCCGACAAGGCGGTCGCGGATGGAACCATTGACGGCCTCGACGGCTTTCAGCACGCCCTTGCCGAGATAGCGTGCCTTGTCACCATCACGCAGCTCCAGGGCCTCACGAGAGCCGGTGGAAGCGCCGCTTGGCGCACACGCCACACCGCTGGCACCGCTTTCAAGGTGAACTTCGGCCTGGATGGTGGGGTTACCGCGCGAATCGAGCACCTCAAGCGCACGGAGTTCGACGATCTTCATTGGAACGTTTCCTCTTTTGGTACCAGCGTGTTGGATCAAGCGATCTCAAGCGGGGCAAATCCTTTCACCAGGTCATCGATCGCCTTGAGCTGCGCCAGAAAAGGCTCCAGGCGGCCAAGGGGCAGCGCGCAGGGTCCGTCGCACTTGGCATTGTCAGGATCTGGATGCGCTTCCAGAAACAGGCCCGCGAGCCCCACGGCCATTCCCGCCCGCGCCAGCTCGGCGACCTGGGCCCGGCGTCCATCGGCACTGTCGGCGCGCCCGCCAGGACGCTGAAGCGAATGTGTCACATCGAAAAAGACAGGATAGCCAGTCTGCTTCATGTCACCAAAACCGAGCATATCAACCACCAGATTGTTATACCCGAAGCTGGAGCCGCGCTCGCAAAGCAATAACTTGTCGTTGCCGGCCTCTTCACACTTGCGAATGATGTGACGCATTTCATGCGGTGCCAGGAACTGAGGTTTCTTGATATTGATGACCGCCCCGGTCTCGGCCAGGGCCACCACCAGATCGGTCTGGCGTGCCAGGAAGGCTGGCAGCTGGATAATATCGGCCACCTGGGCGACGGGCGCCGCCTGCCAGGGCTCGTGAACGTCGGTGATGATCGGCACGTCGTAACGGGCCTTTACCTCGGCGAGCATCTCCAGCCCCTTCTCCAGGCCGGGGCCGCGGAAGGAGTGGATGGAACTGCGGTTGGCCTTGTCGAAGCTCGCCTTGAAGACGAAGGGTATGCCCAGGCGGCCGGTCACCTCGACATAGGTCTCGGCAACCTCGAGAGCCAGCTCCCGGGATTCCAGCACGTTCATGCCCCCGAGCAGCATCAGCGGCAACGAATTGCCGGCCCTGAGGCCGGCAACTGATATATGACGCTCTGGGACATGGCGTTCGGATGCGGACTCATTCATGGCAGACATGGGCCTCACTCCTGGTGGACGTTCTGAGCGCGGGTGCGCGCCGCCTTGTGCTCCAGCGCCGCATTGACGAAGCCGGTGAACAGCGGATGGCCATCGCGCGGCGTGGAAGTGAATTCCGGGTGGAACTGGCAAGCCACGAACCAAGGGTGGTCCGGCAGCTCGACCATCTCCACCAATGAATTGTCGACGCTTCTGCCACAGACCACCAGCCCGGCCTTTTCCAGATCAGCGACGAACTGGTCGTTGACCTCGTAACGATGGCGATGACGCTCCATGATCTCGTCGGCACCGTAGGCGTCGCGGGCCCTGGTGCCTTCCTTGAGGTGGCAGACCTGACCGCCCAGGCGCATGGTGCCGCCAAGATCCGAGGCAGCATCACGCAGCTCGATCTTGCCTTCGGGCGTGAGCCATTCGGTGATCAGCCCCACTACCGGGTGCTGCGTATCGTGGGTGAACTCCGTCGAGTCGGCGTCTGCCCAACCGGCCTTGTGGCGCGCGAACTCGATCACCGCGACCTGCATGCCCAGGCAAATGCCGAGATACGGAATGCCGTTCTCGCGAGCGTAACGCGCGGTGGCAATCTTGCCTTCGACGCCACGCTCGCCGAAACCGCCGGGCACCAGGATGGCGTCCTTGCCGGCCAGGCGCTCGGGGCCGTGATGCTCGATGTCCTCGGAATCGATGTAATCCACATTGACCTTGATGCGGGTCTGGATGCCGGCATGGATCAGCGCTTCATTGAGCGACTTGTAGGCGTCGAGCAATTCCATGTACTTGCCGACCATGGCGATGTTGATGGACTTGAGCGGGTTGAGCTTGGCATCGAGCACGTGCACCCACTCCGTGAGGTCGGCCTCTTCGGCTTCCAGGCGCAGCTTGTCGCAGACAATCCCGTCCAGGCCCTGCTCGTGAAGCATCAGCGGAATGCGATAGATGGTATCGGCATCCTGCAGGGGGATGACGGCGCGCTCCTCGACATTGGTGAACAGCGCGATCTTGCGCCGCTCGGTTTCCGCAAGCTCGACTTCGCTGCGACAGATCAGGATGTCGGGCTGGATGCCGATGGAGCGCAGCTCCTTGACGCTGTGCTGGGTCGGCTTGGTCTTGGTCTCGCCGGCGGTCTTGATGTAGGGCACCAGCGTCAGGTGCATGAAGATAGCCCGACTGGCGCCCAACTCGCTTCTGATCTGGCGGATCGACTCCAGAAACGGCAGCGACTCGATATCACCCACGGTACCGCCGATCTCGACCAGTGCGACATCGAAGCCCTCACCGCCGGCATAGACGCGGCGCTTGATCTCGTCGGTGATGTGCGGAATCACCTGCACGGTGCCGCCGAGGTAGTCGCCGCGGCGCTCCTTGCGCAGCACGTCCTCATAGACGCGGCCGGTGGTGAAGTTGTTGCCCTGGGTCATCTTGGTACGAATGAAGCGCTCGTAATGACCCAGATCGAGATCGGTCTCGGCGCCATCCTCGGTAACGAACACCTCGCCGTGCTGGAAGGGGCTCATGGTGCCCGGGTCCACGTTGATGTACGGGTCGAGCTTGAGCATGGTGACCTTGAGGCCGCGCGCCTCGAGAATCGCCGCCAGCGAGGCCGACGCGATGCCCTTGCCGAGAGAGGACACAACGCCGCCGGTCACGAAGATATATCGCGTCATGGGGAACCTGTCGAAACGTGATCGGTGGACGCGGCAGAAAGCCGCGCCCGGATGGGTCGACAGACTAGCAGGTTACGACCAATGGCTCAATTTCACCGCCGAAGGGCGATGGCTCAGTCTCGAGAGGCATCGCTAAAATTGCGATGTCCATCGGTGGGGCGTCGTCATGGCCACCAGTGGGCGAGCTCGCCGCCCAGCGGGTCGCGCTCGGGCCGCGATACCTTGGCGATGCGCGCCACCGCCGCATCATGCTCCACGGGGTCGGCGCGGATCAGGTCGAGCTCACGCTGATCCTCGGGGTAAGCGGCCAGCAGCAGGAAGTCCTCGCTGGCCTGGACATGACAATGCCCCGTGCCCGCCGGCAATACCAGCGCATCACCGGCACGGATCTCGACGTCGTCACCCTGCTCCCCGCCCAGGCGCAGCCGCCCCCAGCCCGACAGCACGGCGAAGGCTTCGTGGGCGATGGAGTGGTAGTGGTGATAGTCGTATACGCCGCCGCGCCAGCTTGGCCGCCAGCCGTTGGCGGTGAAGAGAGGCGCGAAGCAGTCTGCCACCGCTTCACGGTCGAGCTGCGGGTCGAGCCCCCGAGAACGAAACAGCAGCGTCGCCAGGCGCGTGTTGGGAATGGCCCCATCATCGGAGAAGGTCATCCGCTCGGGCGCTACCGGGCCCCCTCCTTCATCCGCCAGCCCCAGCTTCGATAGTACCGCTTCCATAATGCCTTCCTCCCCAGAAAAGCCCTTTTCTCCACGAAGTCTAGAAGCACAGTGATGGGAACGCCCTGCCGCTGTGGACCGGGCGTAGAAAGATGCTACAGGCGTGACGCCGTTACACGCCTAGGTAGTCGAGGATGCCCTCACCGGCCTGGCGTCCCTCATAGATGGCGGTGACCACCAGGTCGGAGCCGCGCACCATGTCGCCGCCGGCGAAGACCTTCTCGTTGCTGGTCTGGAAGGCGAAGCTGCCCTGCTCGGGCGCCTTGATCAGGCCGCGCTCGTTCACGTCCACCTGATTCGGTGCCAACCAGTCGATATCCGTGGCCTGGAAACCGAAGGCCACGACCACCGCATCGGCCGGAATCACCTCCTCGGAGCCCGGCACCACCTCGGGCCGCTGACGACCCTTCTCGTCGGGCTCACCGAGACGCGTGCGGACCACCTTCACGCCCTCGACCTTGCCTTCGCCCATCACGGCGACCGGCTGGCGATTGAACAGGAACTCCACCCCTTCTTCGCGGGCGTTAGCCACTTCACGGCGCGACCCCGGCATGTTCTGCTCGTCGCGGCGATAGGCACAGGTCACGCTGCTGGCGCCCTGACGAATCGAGGTACGGTTGCAGTCCATGGCGGTATCGCCGCCGCCCAGCACCACGACCCGCTGGCCCTTGAAGGAAACGTAGTCCTGCGGGTTCTTCTCGAAGCCCAGGCAGTGATTGACGTTGGCGATCAGAAAATCGAGCGCCCGATGGACCCCCGGCAGGTCCTCGCCAGGAAATCCCCCCTGCATCGCCTTGTAGGTGCCCATTCCCAGGAAGACGGCATCGTATTCCTCGAGCAGCGAGGCGAACTCGATGTCGCGGCCGATCTCGATATTGAGGCGAAACTCCATGCCCATCTCCTCAAACACCGCGCGCCGGCGCTCCATGACCATCTTCTCGAGTTTGAATTCGGGAATACCGAAGGTCAGCAAGCCACCGATTTCGGGGTACTTGTCGAACACCACCGGCTTGACGCCATTACGCACCAGGATGTCGGCGCAGCCGAGCCCTGCCGGGCCGGCGCCGATCACCGCGACCTTCCTGTCAGTCCAGGTGACCTTGGACATGTCGGGCCGCCAGCCCATGGCGAAGGCGGTGTCGGTGATGTACTTCTCCACCGAGCCGATGGTGACCGCACCGAAGCCGTCGTTGAGGGTGCAGTCGCCCTCGCAGAGTCGATCCTGCGGGCACACCCGCCCGCAGACTTCGGGCAGCGTGTTGGTCTTGTGCGACAGCTCGGCGGCTTCCAGGATATTGCCCTCACTGACCAGCTGCAGCCAGTTGGGGATATAGTTGTGCACCGGGCACTTCCACTCGCAGTAGGGATTGCCGCAGTGCAGGCAACGATGCGCCTGGCTGGCCGCCTCCTGGGGCTTGTAGGGTTCGTAGATTTCGGCGAACTCCTTGGCGCGGGTACGTGCCTCTTTCTTCTTCGGGTCCTGACGACCCACATCGATAAACTGAAAATCGTTGCTAAGACGGTTAGCCATGGTCTCTGTTCCTCTCACTTGGCTGTCTCGGGGCGCCGGCGGGGCTCACTGGGCGGTAGCGGCCTCGCTCATTCGGGCCGCCGCCTCATTTATTCCGGCCGTCGCCGGGATTCGGCAAGCAGGCCGTTGAGACTGGCCGCCTTGGGCTTCACCAGCCAGAAATGGCGGATGAAGTCGCTGAAGTCGTCGAGGATCGCGCGGCCACGCGCCGAGCCGGTCTCGGCCACGAACTCCTCGACCAGCTCCCGCAGGTGGCGCCGGTAAGCCTCCATGACCTCGGTGTTGATACGGTGGATCTCCACCAGTTCATGGTTGTACTTGTCGACGAAGCTGCGGTCCTCGTCGAGCACGTAGGCGAAGCCACCGGTCATCCCCGCGCCGAAGTTGACGCCAGTCTCGCCTAGCACGCAGACCAGGCCACCAGTCATGTATTCACAGCAATGATCGCCAGCGCCTTCGATCACCGCCTCGGCCCCCGAGTTACGCACCCCGAAACGCTCACCCGCGGTGCCCGCAGCATAAAGCTTGCCGCCGGTTGCGCCGTACAGGCAGGTATTGCCGATGATCGCCGTCTCGTGGCTGGCGAACTGGCTGTTGGAAGGTGGCACGATCACCACCTTGCCGCCGTTCATGCCCTTGCCGACATAGTCGTTGGCGTCCCCCTCCAGATACAGATACAGGCCACGGGCGTTCCACACTCCGAAACTCTGGCCGGCCACGCCCGTGAAGCGCGCGGTGATCGGCGCGTCCTCGAGACCCGCCTCGCCGTAGCGCTTGGCAATGGCGCCGGAGGCCAGTGCGGCGACGGAGCGGTCGCAGTTGGTGATCGAGAAGGAGAACTCGCCGCCCGAGCGGTTCTCGATGGCCTCCTTGATCGCCGCCAGCACTTCCTGGTTCTTGGCGCCCGGGTCATGGGGTACGTTGCGGCTGACCTGGCAGAACTGCGGCGCCTCGGCCGGCACGAAGTCGTTGGTCAGCAGGTCCGTCAGGTCGAGCTTGCGCTGGGAAGGCGTGATGCCCTCCAGCACTTCCAGCAGGTCGGTACGTCCGATCAGGTCGGTGAGCTGGCGCACGCCGAGCAGCGACATCAGCTCGCGTACTTCCTCGGCGATGAAGCGGAAGTAGTGCTTGACCATGTCGACGGTGCCCCGGAAATGCTCGTCGCGCAGGTAGTCGTTCTGGGTCGCGACACCGGTGGCACAGTTGTTGAGATGGCAGATCCGCAGGTACTTGCAGCCCAGCGCCACCATCGGCGCGGTGCCGAAGCCGAAGCTCTCGGCGCCGAGGATCGCCGCCTTGACCACGTCGAGGCCGGTCTTCAGGCCGCCGTCGGTCTGCAGGCGAATCTTGTCGCGCAGGCCATTGATGCGCAGCGCCTGGTGAACCTCGGGCAGGCCCAGCTCCCAGGGGCTGCCGGCATGCTTGATCGAGGTCAGCGGGCTCGCCGCCGTGCCGCCGTCGTAGCCCGACACCGTGATCAGGTCGGCATAGGCCTTGGCGACCCCGGTGGCGATGGTGCCGATGCCGGGCTCGGACACCAGCTTGACCGAGACCTGGGCGTCCGGATTGACCTGCTTGAGGTCGAAGATCAGCTGCGCCAGATCCTCGATGGAATAGATGTCGTGGTGCGGCGGCGGCGAGATCAGCGTCACCCCGGGCACCGCGTAGCGCAGACGCGCGATCAGCTCATTGACCTTGCCGCCCGGCAGCTGGCCGCCTTCGCCGGGCTTGGCGCCCTGGGCGACCTTGATCTGCAGCACTTCGGCGTTGACCAGATAGGCCGGCGTGACGCCGAAGCGCCCGGAGGCGATCTGCTTGATCTTGGAGGAACGGATGGTGCCGTAACGGGCCGGGTCTTCCCCGCCCTCGCCCGAGTTGGAACGCCCGCCGGCTTCGTTCATGGCCTGGGCCAGCGACTCGTGGGCCTCCGGCGACAGCGCGCCGAGACTCATGCCGGCACTGTCGAAGCGCGGCAGCAGATCCTCGACCGGCTCGATCTCGTCGAGCGGCATCGCCTCGTCGGCGGCCTTGAGGCCCAACAGGTCGCGCAGCGTGGCAGGCGCACGCTCGTTGACCAGCGCGGCAAATTTCTTCCACTTGGCGTAGTCGCCTTCCTGCACCGCCTCTTGCAGCGTCTTGATAACGTCCGGGTTGTAGGCGTGATACTCGTGACCGTGGACGTACTTGAAGAACCCGCCCTGGGTGATGCCCTTGCGCGGCGACCAGGCGTCGCGGGCCAGCAATTCCTGCTGCAACTGCAACTCGCTGAAACCGGCGCCCTGAATGCGCGAGGCCATGCCGGTAAAGCACAGGTCCATCACTTCCGAGGATAGTCCCACCGCCTCGAACAGCTGCGAGCCGCGGTAGGAGGCCAACGTCGAGATACCCATCTTGGAGAGGATCTTGAACAGCCCCTTCTGCAGGCCCTTGCGATAGTTCTCGCGAGCATCGGCGGGGTTGCCGACCAGCTCGCCGGTACGGTGCATGTCGGCCATGACCTGGTAGGCGAGCCAGGGATATACCGCCGTGGCGCCGACACCAAACAGCACCGCCATCTGGTGGGCGTCGCGGGCATAGCCGGTCTCGACCACGATGTTGGCCCGCGGGCGCAGCGCCAGCCGCCCCAGATGATGGTGTACCGCCCCGACGGCCAGCGCCGCGTGAATCGGCAGCTGGCCCTTGGGCAGTTCGGCATCGGAGAGCACCAGGATCACCTTGCCGTCATAAACGGCCTGTTCGGCCTGGCGGCAGAGTTCGAGGAGCGCCTTCTTCAGGCCCATCTCCTCGGGGTCGTAACCCAGCGAAAAGGTGTGGCTGGCGAAAGCCGGGTCGTCCTGATGGATCAGCGCGGCGAACTTGCGCGGCGACAGGATGGGCGTGGTCAGGATGATCCGGTGGGCGTGCTCGGGGGTGGCCTTGAAGACATTGAGCTCGGCACCGATGCAGGTCTCCAGCGACATCACGATCGCCTCGCGCAGCGGATCGATAGCCGGATTGGTGACCTGGGCGAATTTCTGGCGGAAATAATCCGACAGCAGGCGATGCTTGCCGGACAACACCGCCATGGGGGTGTCGTCACCCATGGAGCCCACCGCCTCCTGGCCGCTCTCGGCCAGGGGACGCAGCAGCTCGTCGCGTTCCTCGAAGCTGACCTGGAACATCTTCTGCTGCACGTTGAGCTGGTCGGTGTTCATGTTCTGGAAGCTGGCAAGCTCGGTCAGCGCCGACTCCAGGTACTGGGCCTCCTGCTTCAGCCAGCGCTTGTAGGGAAAGGCCGACTTCAGACGCTCGTCGATATCGTTGGTATGCAGCACCTCACCGGTCTGGGTATCGACGGCCAGTATCTGGCCCGGGCCGACACGGCCCTTGGCCACCACATCCTCGGGCTGGTAGCCGTAGGTGCCGATTTCCGAGGCCAGCGTGATGTAGCCGTTCTTGGTGATCACCCACCGGGCCGGACGCAGGCCGTTGCGGTCGAGCATGCAGACCGCCTGGCGACCGTCGGTCATCACCACCCCGGCCGGGCCGTCCCAGGGCTCCATGTGCATGGAGTTGTATTCGTAGAAGGCGCGCAGGTCGCCGTCCATGATCTCGACGTTTTGCCAGGCCGGCGGCACCATCATGCGCACGGCGCGGTGCAGCTCCATGCCACCGGTGAGCAGCACCTCAAGCATGTTGTCCATGCTCGAGGAGTCGGACCCGGTGGTGTTGACGATCTCGTCGAGCTCGGCGATGTCGGGCAGACGCTCGTTGACGAAATTCGCCTTGCGCGAGTTCGCCCAGCCGCGGTTGGCCTCGACGGTATTGATCTCGCCATTGTGGGCCAGCAGGCGAAACGGCTGGGCCAGCGGCCAGCGCGGCGCAGTGTTGGTCGAGAAGCGCTGATGGAAGACACAGATCGCGGTTTCCAGACGCTCGTCGCCGAGGTCCGGATAGAAGGCCGGCAGGTCCACCGGCATCATCAATCCCTTGTAGGACACCACTTCGGAGGACAGCGAGCTGACATAGAAGTCTTCATCATCGCGCAGCGTCTGTTCGGCACGCCGCCGGGCCATGAACAGGTCGACGTCGAAGTTCGCAACACCACCCTCGCCGGGCTCGACGAACAGCTGGCGAATGCGCGGCAGGCACTCCAGCGCCATGGGGCCACAGACGCTCGGGTCGACCGGCACCTCGCGCCAGCCATGGACCACCAACCCGCGCTGCGCCAGCTCGGTTTCCAGGGCCTCGCGCCCACGGGTCTCGCGGGCATCGTCGTCGGGTAGGAACACCACGCCCACGGCGTAGCGCTCACCCAGCTCGACACCGAGTGCCTCGCGGGCCGCATGACGCATGAAGGCATCGGGCATCTGCAGCAGCAGCCCGCAGCCGTCGCCGGTCTTGCCGTCGGCGGCGATACCGCCGCGATGGGTCATGCAGGTCAGCGACTCGATTGCCGTCTTGAGCAGATCGTGGCTCGCCTCGCCCTGCATATGCGCGATCAGGCCGAACCCGCAGTTGTCACGGAACTCGCCGGGATGATGGAGACCTCTGTTCATGAGCGTGCCTCGCGAAGGGGTATTTTTTTGGCAGCGGATAAGTGATATTGTTATTGGTTAATCTTTTTTTAGGCTAGTGATAAAACTCATACCGCTGCCCGACAAAAGGCCGACCAGCATAGCCAAAACCTCTCCCCTCGCGCAATAATCCGCCCTGCCCACGCCTTGAAAAACCATCGACAAATCCGCGACTTGCAATGCCATCAAAGTAAAAAAACGCGATATCTCAACGGCTTGCACTGCCCAAAAACGGTTATTCAACGACTCAAAAAAGTCTCTAGATTTTAGTCTAACACCCTCTCTCACCCCATGCCGATACTGCATGAGCCATGCAGATCCTTACGAACACTGACCCGACGTACCCCTTTAACACGACGACGCCCGCACGGGGCGGGCGTCAATGGGCAAGAAGGCGCGGGCAAGTTATCAGCGGCGAGGAAAGTCCTCGATCAGGGCGGTCAGCGTCTCGAGTGGCGTCTCATCGTAGATGCAGGCATCGCCGAGCGAGCGCAGCAGGATCAACCGCAGCCGATGATCGAGATTCTTCTTGTCGCGGCGCATATGATCCAGAAAGGCCTTGCTACCCATGCCGCTCGGCGCCTGCCGCGGCAGGCCGGCGGCCTCGAGAATCGCCTCGACCCGGGCCACGTCGGCGCCACTGAGCCAGCCCAGACGCGCCGAGAGCGCTGCCGCCATCAGCATGCCGGTCGCTACCGCCTCGCCATGCAGCCAGCTGCCATAGCCCTGGTGCGCCTCGATGGCATGGCCAAAGGTATGCCCCAGGTTGAGCAGTGCCCGCACGCCCTGCTCGGTCTCGTCCTCGGCGACGATGGCGGACTTGATCGCACAGCTGCGCTCGATGGCCTGGGTCAGCGCGGGGACATCCAGACCGCGCAGTGCCGGCATGGCCTCTTCCAGCCAGCCCAGGAAGTCGGCGTCGCGGATCAGGCCGTACTTGATGACCTCGGCAAGCCCGGCAGACAGCTCGCCGGGCGGCAGCGTCGCCAGGGTGTCGGTGTCGACCAGCACGGCACGCGGCTGCCAGAAGGCGCCCAGCATGTTCTTGCCGCGTGGGTGATTGACGCCGGTCTTGCCACCGACGGAGGAGTCCACCTGAGCAAGCAGGGTCGTCGGCACCTGCACGAAGGCCACGCCACGCTGGTAGCAGGCGGCGGCAAAGCCGGTCATGTCACCGATCACGCCACCGCCGAGGGCGATCAGGGTACAGCGACGGTTGAAACCGGCCTCGAGCAGCGCGTCCCAGATGCGCTCGACATGCGCCAGGTTCTTGGTCGCCTCGCCGTCGGGCAGCACGACCTCGCGAACCTCCAGATCATCCGCCAGCCCGGCCTTGAGGCGCTCGAGGTAGAGCGGTGCGACGACCGAGTTGGTGACGATCATCACCTGCTTCCCGGCCAGGTGTGGCGCGATCCAGCGCGGGTCGCCCAGCAGCCCGGGGCCGATATGAATGGGGTAACTGCGATCGCCCAGTGCCACCTCGAGGGTGCACTGGGCCTGCGGGGTTGCGGTCATGGTCAGGCCTTGCATTGTAGGGGATCCACCAGACGGGTGACGCGCCGAACGATATCGTTGACCACCGAGCGGGGGCCGCGACGATCGGTGCGCACGACGATATCGGCGGTCGACCGGTAGAGGGGGTCGCGCAGGGCGAACATCTCGCGCAGCACCGCCTCGCGGTCGGGCCGCTGAAGCAGCGGCCGGTTGCGGTCCTTGGCGGTGCGCCGCAGCTGTTGCTCGACGGTGGTGAAGAGATAGATGACGGTGCCGCGCTCGCTCAGGCAGCGGCGGTTGGCCTTGCGCAGCACCGCGCCGCCCCCGGTGGCGATGACCACCCCCTGCAGGCGGGTCAGTTCGTCGATCATCTGCGCCTCGCGATCGCGAAACCCCGCCTCGCCTTCAACGTCGAAGATCCATGGAATGTCGGCACCGCAGCGTGACTGGATCTCGTGATCGCTGTCGTGGAAATCACGTGACAGTTCGGCCGCCAACAGGCGGCCGATGGTGCTCTTTCCGGCTCCCATGGGGCCGATCAATATCAGGTTGGGTAGATCCTGCATCAGCGAATGGCCATACCGTCGTCGAGGATTCGAGGCGTAATGAATACCAGCAACTCTACCTTATCGTTGGTGTTCTCGGTATAGCGGAAGAGGTTGCCCAGCACCGGCAGGTCGCCCAGGAAGGGTGTCTTGAACAGGCTGCGTACCTCCTCGGTGGTGAGGATGCCCCCCAGCACCACGGTTTCGCCGTTGTCCACCAGCACCTGGGTCTCGATCTCGTTGGTGTCAATCGAGGGGACACCGTTGAAGAGCTCACCGACGGTATCGTTGTTGATGACCAAGTCCATGATGATGCGGTTGTCGGGGGTGATCTGCGGCGTCACTTCCAGTGACAGCACGGCCTCCTTGAACTCGACATTGGTCGCCCCGCTGGAGGCGGCTTCCTGATAGGGAATTTCCGTGCCCTGCTTGATGACGGCGGTGCGCTGGTTGGCGGTGATCACCCGTGGCTGCGAGATGGTCTGGCTCTTGCCCTCGCTTTCCAGGGCGCGTAATTCGAGGTCGAGCAGGATATCGCCGGAAAGGTAGCCAAAACTAAACGCTGTGATGGGGTTGGCACTCCCAAGGTCAACAGTAAGCCCCCCCCTGCTAAAGAGGTCGGGCACTTCACTTTCGCTTCTCGTGTTCCCATTGCCATCTTCGATGATAGTGGTTCCCACTTGTTCTTGAACCCCTTCAGAGTACCGTCTACCGTCATCACCTACAAAAGGCGTGCCAGTAGATGACCCACGTGTATTGAAACGCCCTCTACTGGTCGATGAAGCCCCCCAGTTCACCCCCAACTCCCGGGTCACGCTGTCGCGGGCGATGACGATACGCGCTTCGATCTGAACCTGACGGACGGCGATATCCAGACGATCCAGGGTGGCGATGATCTCGTCGATCTGCTCGGCGGTGTCCTGGATCAGCAGGGTGTTGGTGCGCTGATCCACCGCTACCCGCCCGCGCTCGGAAAGCAGTCCGAAGCCCTCGCCACCCCGCAGCAGCTGAGCGAGCGCCTCCGCCTTGGCGTACTTGACCTGAACATATTCAGAAGTGAGCGGTGCCAGGTCTTCCATCTGGTCACGTGACTCAATCTCCTGCCGCTCACGACTGGCCAGCTCGCTGGCCGGGGCCACCACGATGACATTGCCCTCCTGGCGGCTCGCCAGGCCATGGCTCTTGAGCACCAGGTCCAGCGCCTGGTCCCACGGAACGTCCTCGAGATTCAGCGTCACGCGGCCGGTGACGCTGTCGCTGGCCACCAGGTTGAGGCCGGTGAAGTCGGCAATGATCGCCAGCACCGAGCGCACCTCGATGTCCTGAAAATTGAGCGTGATGCGCTCGCCGGTGTACGAAAACTGCTCACGAACCCTGTCTTCGCGGGCCTGCTGGGTGACCGGCTGCGCCTCGATGGTCAACTGGCGTCCGCTCTGGGTCGACACCAGCGCATATTCACCACTGCCTTCGATGTCCAGCGTCACGCCGTCACGCCCGACCCGCGGTGTAATGCGCCGCAGCGGAGTCCCGAAATCGCTGACGTCATAGACCTGATTCAGCGATGCCGGCAGCTCGACATCGCGCAGCTCGGCAATGATGCGATTGCCGCCACTCTCGCGAACTCGCGCATCGACGCCGGCACGGTCGAAGGTGACCACCAGGCGCCCGGCGCCCGCGTCGCCGCGGCGAAAGTCGATATCGGCCACGCTCGGGCCACTGGCGGCGACCGATGACGCACGCGTCTCGTTCGACACGCTGGCCGAGGCGTCCTGCGGGCGAGAGGCAGCCACCTGCTGACCGGTGGCATTGCCGGCGGCCCCGCCGATAACTAGCTTCAGCTGGTCCCCCTGCTGGCGGGTGTTGTAAGGCAGCGGGCCCTCCAGCGCGAAGACCAGCCGCGTCCGGGAACCGGCTTCCAGCGCCGTCACGTCTTCGACGCCGCCGATACCCAACTCGAAGCGCCGCTGCCCCAGCCGGCTGGTGGTATCAACCAGATCGATGGCCAGCCGCGCCGGGTCATCGAGACGGTAGCCCCTGACCTCGGGGATCGGGCCGCTGAAGTCGAGATCGACCTCGACGCCCCCGCCGCTGCCCTGGCGAAATTCCAGGCTGTCCAGGGTGCTCGCCGCCAAGGCGGACGAGGACATCGCCAGCATCGCCAGTGTCGCGAGACCGCGCATCATTGCTGTCATGGTTCCCTTCCCCCGCTGCCGCGTCGCCCGCCTTCTGCCAGGCGACGACAGGCTGATTGTCATTCTTCCAGCTTCAAGATGTGGTTGCGCTCGACCCAGACATTCCGGTCCAGCACGGTTTCGACCAGTCCCACGGAGGCCTCGGTGATCGTCACGATCCGGCCATTGTCCTGCCCCATGTAGTGGCCGATGGTCAGCCGATGCACCTGACCGTTCGGTGCCCGCACAAGCGCCGATGGGCGCCCTTTGACCGTCAGCGTCCCGACCAGCTCGAGCTCGCTGAGCGCATAGGCCTCCAGCGCGTCCTTGGGTCGGTTGGGGTCGGGCGCCAGTTCACCTTCACGTGGCGTCGGCCCTGCGTCCTGACGCGAACGGTCAAGAAACGGGCTTCGTTGGTCGGCCGGGGAATAGGCGATGGTCTCGTAGTCGGGAAGCTCCGGCAGCGCCACCTTCGGCACCTCGCCGGGATCGTTGCGGATTGCTGCCAGTTCGCGGTCGAGGTTGGCGAGCTGAGGGTCGCTACAGCCGGCCAGCAGGCCAAGCACGCCGGCGATCAGCCACCGCTTGCCCGTCGTGCTCATGGCGAGCCCTCCGCACTGGGCCGGTAGCTGTAGGTCCGCGCCAGCATCGACAGCCGCAGCTGCTGGCCGTCGCCGTCCTGCGGCTCGAGGGCAAAGTCATGCTGGGTGACGATACGCGACAACCCCGCCACACCCGCCAGGAAGGCCGCCACCCGGTGGTAGTCGCCCTGGACCTGTATGTCGAAGGGTTGCTCGATGTAGTAGTCCTGCGCCACCGGGCTGCGCAGGCGGATGAAGTCGATCGTGAGCTGATGCTCGATCGCGGTCTCGCTGATATTGTCGATCAGCGAGGGCACCTCGGCACCGGTCGGCAGCATTTCGCGAAGCGTTGCCATGCGCGATTCGAGACTCTCCATCTCCTCGCGCATCACCGGCAGATTGGCGGCCTGTGCCGCCTTGCTGCGATACGCTTTTCGCAGCTCGTGCTCCTCGGCGCGCGCCTGCTCGAGTTGCTCGGCCCGAGGAGCGGCCAGGTACCAGTACATGCCGAAGAAGATCAGGCCCAGCGTCAACGCGCAGCAGATGGCCTGCAACGACCACGGCCAGCTGCCGGACTCCTTGATATCGAGTTCGCGCCAATCGAGCTCGCGAAGCCTGCGCATTTCTCCCTTGAGGCTCATGGCGTCTCCTCCCCACGCTCGGGCATCCGCTGGCTCACGCTCAGGCTGAAGCTGCGACGCTCTCCGGCTTCCAATGCCTCCACCTCGGAAAGTGACGGCTCGGATAACGCTGCCGCCGCCGCCAGCCCACGCAGCTGGTCGGAGACCTGTCGGTTGTTGTCCGCCAGCCCCGACAGACTCAGGTTATCCCCCTGGCGACGCAGGCTGGTATAGCGAACGCCGTCGACCAGGCTCGTGACCAGATCGCTGAACACATGCACGGTCTGGGCACGCCCCAGCTGCAGGCTCGTGAAGATCTCGACCTGATCGAGCATCTGCTCGCGTATCGCCTCGAGCTCGTCGATCTCGCGTATCGCGGTATCGAGCTGGCGGCTCTGGTCCTGGATATAGGCATTGCGCTGCTGCTGGACATCATGTTGCTGCGCGTAGTAGCGGCTCATGGCATAGCCGCCACCGAGCCCGATCAGTGCCATCAGCGCCAGCGTCAGATAGAACCGCCGGCTGCGCCGACCGCGCATCTCGTCGCGCCAGGGCAGGAGATTGATCTCGATGGTCATGCGCGTGACCTCATCGCCAGACCGCACGCCGTCAGCATCGCCGGCGCATCGCCCGCCAGGGTCTGCACGTCGATGCGCGCGCTGACTTTCATGCGCTGCAGCGGGTTGGCGGTCACGACGTCCATGCCGCTTTCCTGGGACAGGCGTTCGGCCAGGCCGGGGATCACACTGGAACCACCCGCCAGCACCATGCGCTTGACCTCATGCTTGCGACCCGCCGTGTAGTAGAGCTGCAGTGAGCGTCCGACCTGCTGCACCAGGGTGTCGAGGAAAGGGTCGAGCACGCTGTGCTGATAATCCTCGGGCAGTCCGCCGCGCTTCTTGGCAAGCCCTGCCTCCTCGAGCGTCAGCCCGTAGCGGTTGCGGATCTCGTCGGTCAACTGGCGGCCGCCGAAGACGGTATCGCGGCTGTAGACGATGCGTCCCTCGCGAAGCACGTGAAAGGCGTTCATGTTGGCACCGATATCCACCAGCGCGACGCAGTCCTCTTGACCGCTGACATCGGGCAGCTGGTGGCGCAACTCGGTAAACGCCCGCTCCATGGCGAACGACTCGACGTCCACCGCCGCGGGGGTCAAGCCCGCCTGCAGCAAGACATCGGTCAGTTGGCTGACATCCTGCTGACGACAGGCGACCAGCAGGACATCCTGCTGGTCGCCGAAACGGGCATTGAGGCCCAGGCGCTGGAAATCGAAGGCGACTTCACTGAACGGAAAGGGAATATGCTTGTCAGATTCGAGTTCGATACGCGCTTCTATTTCGTCGTCATTCAACGAAGCGGGTAACGTGAGCGTTTTGGTGATGGCTGCACTCGACGGTACGGCTACGGCCACATTGCGCGAGGAGGGCCGGGCTTGCTGCACGGCACGCGTCAGCGCACTGACCACCTCGTCCATGTCGTGGATGCGCCGCTCGACCACCGCGCCCTCCCGCAGCGGGCGTACCGCGTAGCTTTCCACTTGGTAGCGGCTGCCGATCTGGCGAAGCTCGATGAGCTTGACGGTCGCCGAGGTGATGTCGACGCCGACCAAGCCCTTGCCGGACGCTTTCAAACGCATCTAGATCCCGCCCCACGCTGGTTTATACACTTGCTACTCATCATGCTACGTCACTCACCCAGCAAGAAGACTCACGCGTTAAGGAAAATGGACGACGAAAATCATACTCCGGTACTTTAACGGGAGGTTACATGATCAGGAAGAAACTCACACGACCTATGCTGTCGCCGAATGTCAACGCTGGTGGCCGCCGGCTTGGCTTCTTATAATGGCGACGCATCGTATTGCCTTTCTCATCGCTGCCTAACGCTCAAGTTCCCAGCACGGATACCGCGATTTCATGAAGTACCTCAGAACACTGATCCTCTCGGCCGTGTGGCTGGTGATCTCGTTGATCGCTGCCGCCGGCCTCGGGGTCGTCGGCGCCGGCCTGTACTTCGCCCCCGGCCTGCCCGATGTGCGTCAGCTACAGGATTTCGAACTGCATACGCCGCTGCGCATCTATACCCGGGATGACAAGCTGATCGGCGAGTACGGCAATGAGCGGCGCATGCCGGTCGAGTTCGAGCAGATCCCCGAGGAAATGGTTCAGGCACTGTTGTCGGCCGAGGATGCCGGCTATTTCGATCATCGCGGCGTCGATCCCAAGGCCTTGGTGCGGGCCGCGGTGGAGCTCGTTTCCAGTGGTGGTGATATTCGCTCCGGCGGCTCGACGATCACCATGCAGGTGGCACGCAACTATCTCCTGACCCTGGAGCAGACCTTCACCCGCAAGATCCGCGAGATCCTGCTGGCACTGCAGATGGAGCAGATTCTTTCCAAGGAAGAAATCCTCGAGCTCTACGTCAACAAGATCTTCCTCGGCAATCGCGCCTATGGCATCGCCGCGGCGGCGGAAACCTACTACAGCCGCCCCCTCGAGGAACTCACGCTGGCCGAAACGGCGATGATTGCCGGCCTGCCCAAGGCCCCCTCGGCCTTCAATCCGCTGGCCAACCCCGAGCGTTCGCTGATTCGACGCAACTGGATACTGTTCCGCATGCGTGAACTGGGTTATATCGACCAGCCGACCTATGACGAGGCCGTCCAGGCGCCGGTTACCGCGCGTCGCTATGTCGCCCGCACCGAAGTCGAGGCCGACTATGTGGCCGAGATGGCGCGTCAGTTCGCCGTCGAGCGCTTCGGCGAAGAGGCGGCCTATACCGGCGGCTATCGCATCCATACCACCCTGGACAGCGAGCTTCAGCCTTATGCGCGGCGTGCGCTCGCCGAGGGGCTGATTGACTACGACATGCGTCACGGCTGGCGTGGCCCCGAACAACAGGACATTCCCCAGAGCCTGGTGGAAGCCCAGGATCGCACCGAGCGCGAGGGACTCGAGGAGGAGCTCAGCGAATCGCCTGAGGTGATGGAGACTGCCCGACGCGCCGCCGAGAGTAGCCAGACGGAGATAGAGGGCATCGAGGGCGACGTCAGCAACTGGCTGCAGGTGCTGGAGCGCACGTCTCTCCTCGGGCCGCTGGAACCGGCTATCGTGGTTGCCGCCGAAGGCCGCGAGATGCAGGTCATGGCCCGCGGCGGTGAACTGCATACGCTCGACTGGGAGGATCTCAGTTGGGCTCGCGCCTATCGTGGGCCACGTTCGCGTGGCCCTGAGCCGGCTAGCGCGGCCGAGATCGCCGCGCCGGGCGACCTGGTACGCATTCTCGAGCGTGACGGGGAGGAAGAAGATGGCTATCGGCTCTCCCAGCGTCCGGACGCCGAAGGCTCGCTGGTGGTCATGGAGCCCGATACCGGGGCGATCCTCGCCCTGCAGGGCGGCTTCAGTTACCAGGCCAGCAAGTTCAACCGCGCGGTGCAGGCGCAGCGCCAGTCCGGCTCGATCTTCAAGCCCTTCATCTATCTGGCGGCGCTGGACAGCGGCATGATGACCGCCGCCAGTGTGGTCAACGATGCACCGGTAGTGCAGCAGGATGGCAGCAACGAACTCTGGCGTCCGGTCAACTCGAGCGGCGACTTCCTGGGCCCGATACGGCTGCGCGAGGCGCTGGCCCGCTCACGCAACCTGGTGACCATTCGCGTGCTGCAGCAGGTCGGCCTGGACGCCACCATCGACTTTCTGGAAGGCTTCGGCTTCGCCGAGAATCGCCTGCCCCGCGGGCTCTCCCTGGCGCTGGGCAGTGCCGGACTGACGCCGCTGGAAATGACCAACGCCTATGCGGTGCTGGCCAATGGCGGCTTTCAGGTCTCGCCCTGGTTCATCGAGCGCATCACCCGTGGTGACGAAGACAACGTCGTGGACGAGGCCACGCCGAGGGTCGCCTGTCGTGATTGCAGCGAAGGTCAGGAGCAAGTGGAAATCAACGGCCGCACCTACCCGGTGGCGCCTCGTGTCGCTGACCCCAGTGCGGTGTACATTCTGCGCGATATGCTGCGCGACGTGATCGAGAATGGCACCGGCCGCGCAGCATTGGCCTTGAACCGTGATGACATCGTCGGCAAGACAGGCACCACCAATGATTATCGCGACGCCTGGTTCGCCGGTTACAACAGTGATCTAGTGACCACCGTCTGGGTCGGCAAGGACAATAACGAGACCATCGCCGAGTATGGCGGCAGGGTTGCCCTGCCCATCTGGATGGATTTCATGGGCACGGCACTCGAGGATCGTCCACTGGCCATCCCGGAGGCGCCCGAGGAGATCGTCAGCGCCCGTATCGACCCCCGTACCGGTCGTCGACTCAACGATAACCAGGGCGGTGGCATGCAGGAGATCTTCCATACCGACTACTTGCCTGACTACCAGTCGCGCCGCGTCGACAGGGAGGTCGAGCAACAGAGCGGCTCCGAGGGTACCGGCACCTACGAAGCCATTTTCTAGCGCCCCGGCGGCAGGGATGCCGCCGTCCTCCTCATCATCGCCGATCACGTCATACGAGTTGATCACCGGTCATCCGGGAAACCGACATGCCACATCCTGCAATACGCCGCACGAGGCTCGCGCGGCTGTCACTGTGCATCCTTGCGGTTATCGCCGGCAGAGCGCAAGCCTATCCGTTCTATGCCCCACCGCCGCCCGAAGAGGATGCCGCCAGCTTCTCCGGAGACGCCGAACTCGGCTTCACCCACCTCTCGGGCAATACCGACAGCCAGACCCTTATCGGCAAGGGTCAGCTGACCTGGCTGACCGGTGACTGGACCCACACCCTGCGCGGCGAAGTGCGTAACGTCTCCCGTAACGGCGGGACCAGCGCCGAGCAATACATCGTCGCCGGTCGCGAACGCTACGAGCTCGATGGCCCGCACTATATCTTCGGCTTCGCACGCTGGGAGAAGGACCGGTTCAGTGGTTACGACCAGCAGGCAACGGCCATCAGCGGCTACGGTCGCGACCTGATCAATAGCGAGCGCCACCTGCTCTCACTCGAGGGCGGCCCAGGCATCCGCCATGACCGCCTTGAGGAGGGACAGAACGAGTTGCGTGGCGTGGCCTACGGCGCTCTGGCCTATGAGTGGGCTTTCTCGGAGCATTCCAGCCTGGAGCAGGAGCTCTCGGTAGAAGCGACCAGCACAAACGTGACATCACGCTCGCTTTCGTCGCTCACGGCGCGGCTCAACTCGCACCTGGCGCTGAAGCTGTCGCATGAAGTCAAGGATAATTCCGACCCGCCCGACAATGCCGATGCCCGCACCGACCAGACCACCAGCGCCTCGCTGCTGTACAGCTGGTAGTGCCGTTTCGTCATGACATGACGACGACGCCGGCCCAAGGGCCGGCGTCATTATTTCCGCCATCTATGCCGTCGCGTCAAGACTCAGCCGCCATAGACATCGTCCACCGTCTTGAGCGGATAGTGCGTCGGATAGGGCTTGCGCGCCACGCCGGAATCCACCGCCGCCTGGGCCACGGCCGAGGAGACCCGGTCGAGCAGCCTGACGTCCACCGGGGTGGGAATGATGTAGTCGGGGCCGAAGCTCATGCTCTGCATCTCGTAGGCCTCGAGCACCTCGGCGGGAACCGGCTCGCGCGCCAGGTCCTTGAGCGCATGCACGGCCGCCACTTTCATCTCCTCGTTGATACGCGTCGCGCGTACGTCGAGGGCGCCGCGGAAGATGAAGGGAAAGCCCAGCACGTTGTTGACCTGGTTGGGATAATCGGAGCGACCGGTGGCCATGATCACATCCGGTCGCGCCTCGCGGGCCACGTCGGGATGGATTTCGGGGTCTGGATTGGTACAGGCGAACACCACCGGGTTGGGCGCCATCTTGCGAATGTGCCCGGCGTTCATCAGCCCCGGGCCCGAGAGGCCGATGAAGACGTCCGCGCCGTCGATGGCATCGTCCAGCGTGCGCTGATCGGTCTGCACGGCAAACATCGCCTTGTACTGGTTGAGATCCGTCCTGCCGGCGTGAATCACCCCCTTGCGATCGAGCATCACGATGTTGTCGGCGTGTGCGCCACAGGAGACCAGCAGCTTCATGCAGGCGATCGCCGCGGCGCCAGCACCGAGGCAGACGATGCGAGCGCTGTCCAATGACTTGCCGGCGATCTCCAGCGCATTGAGCATGCCCGCAACGGTGACGATGGCCGTGCCGTGCTGGTCGTCATGGAAGACCGGGATGTTGCACTGCTCGATGAGCGCCTGCTCGATCTCGAAGCATTCGGGGGCCTTGATGTCCTCGAGGTTGATCCCGCCCCAGGTATCGGCGATGCGCGCCACCGTATCGATGAATGCCTGCGGGCTCTCGGCATTGACTTCGATGTCCACCGAGTTGATGCCGGCAAACCGCTTGAACAGCACGCCCTTGCCTTCCATCACCGGCTTGCTGGCCAGTGGTCCCAGGTTGCCGAGGCCGAGGATGGCAGAGCCATCGGAGATCACTGCCACCAGGTTGCCCTTGCCGGTGTAGCGGTAAGCGTTCTCGGGATCGCGAGCGATCTCGCGCACCGGCTCGGCGACACCCGGGCTGTAGGCCAGAGACAGATCCCGGGCGGTGGCGGTGGGCTTGGTCAGTTCTACGGAAAGCTTTCCGGGAATCGGCTTGGCGTGATAGTCCAATGCGGCCTTTCTTGCGTCAGTCATGCGGAAGGTCCGATATGCTGTGGCGAAAGTGAACTCAGAATATAGAAAATATTTCCATTTCTCAACGCGGAAGCGCTCTCCCGCTTGTCACAAGGGCGGTCGAGACGTTATGGCGCGGGACTCGAGAGCGCTGGAAACCTGCC
Organism: Halomonas korlensis; assembly: GCF_900116705.1. Classification (GTDB taxonomy): domain Bacteria; phylum Pseudomonadota; class Gammaproteobacteria; order Pseudomonadales; family Halomonadaceae; genus Halomonas; species Halomonas korlensis. The sequence continues at coordinate 205,891 of NZ_FPBP01000004.1, forward strand.
TGTGGTCCGTGAGGTAATGATGGAGGTATTGCTGACGAGTATGGCACAAGGCGCGCGCTCGCATGGGGCATCGCGTAAACGAGCAAAAGACCCGCCAGCAGGGGCGGGTCTCGGACGAGCGATGACGGCGACATGACACAAGCCCGCCTTGTCGCGTCGCGAGGCCGTGATCAGCCCCGCTTGACGGCAGCACCGAAACGCTTGTTGAAGCGCTCGACGCGACCACCCGTGGTCGCCTGCTTCTGCTTGCCGGTATAGAAGGGATGGCACTGCGAGCAGACGTCCAGAGAGAAATCGTGGTTGGAGGTGGAGCCCACTTCGAAGGTGGCGCCACAGGAACAGGTCGCGTTGACCATCTTGTAATCCGGATGGATAGCTTGTTTCATCTTGAGCCTCATGGAGCGGTATGCCGCCACCTGATCATCTGCCAGGCACCGCATACGGGTTGACTATCGGTTGTCCGTGAACCGTACATGCGAACCGGTTTTCTCCCCTGCCCTTTTTCTGGCGTACTTTCTTCTTGCGTACTCGCGCGTGCCTTATTTCCGCTCGCGTACCCGGGGAGGCGCAGCATTTTAGCAGATCCGCCGCCGGAGGCCAATTGCCACAGACCCCTCATCCCGCACCACGCGTGCTGGGCATCGCCATCCCGTCGCCGCTGCGTCGGTTGTTCGACTATCGCCCCTGCGGCGAGGCGCCCAGTGGCGGCTGGCAGCCCGGCATTCGCGTTCGCGTGCCCTTCGGCAGACGCCAACTCGTCGGCGTGGTGATCGAATGCCGCAATGACAGCGAGCTGGCGTTGAAGGATCTGAAACCCATCGACGCCTGCCTCGACGCCACTCCCCTACCGGCGGATTGGCTGTGGCTGTGCCGCTTCACCGCCCGTTATTACCAGCATCCCCTCGGCGACACCCTGCACCAGGCGATGCCGGTCCTGCTGCGCCAGGGCCGCCCCCTGACCGCCCGCACCCGAGAGCGCTGGCGGCTCACCGCGGTCGGACAGGCAGCCGACGCCGCCGAGCTTGCACGCGCACCGCGACAGGCGGCACTGCTGGCGATGCTGCACCAGCACCCGCATGGCCTGGGCACCCAGGCGATCCTCGCCCAGTCATTCACGCGCGAGCAGCTGCGCGCGCTGGTCGACAAGGGCTTGCTCAGCCGCCTTGAGGAGCCGGCCACCGCTCACCCAAGGGACAGCACCGGCGCTCGGCTCGCCGAGCCGGCCATCCCCCTCAATCGCGAGCAAAGCGTGGCGCTGGCCGCGCTCCATGAAGGCCTTGACCGCTATCACCCCTGCCTGCTGGAAGGCGTGACGGGAAGCGGCAAGACCGAGGTCTACCTGCAACTGATCGAAGCCGTGGTCGGCCAGGGCCGCCAGGCGCTGGTGCTGGTGCCCGAGATCGGCCTCACCCCCCAGACCCTGGCGCGCTTTCGCCAACGCTTTCGCGTCCCGGTAGTGGCACTGCACTCGGGGCTCACCGACCACGAGCGCTTCGACGCCTGGGAGGCCGCCGCGAGCGGACGAGCGCCCATCGTCATCGGCACCCGCTCGGCGATCTTCACCCCCCTGGCACGCCCGGGGGTGATCATCGTCGATGAAGAGCACGACGGCTCCTTCAAGCAGCAGGACGGCCTGCGCTATCACGCCCGCGATCTTGCCGTGGCGCGTGCCCACCACCACGCCATCCCCTTGTTATTGGGCAGTGCCACGCCATCGCTCGAGAGCCTGTCGCGCGCCCGCAGCGGCGACTGGCGCCACCTCACCCTGACCCAGCGCGCCAGCCGCCATGCCCCCGCCCGGCTGGAGCTGGTCGACCTGCGCGGCAGGCCCCGCCAGGGCGGGCTGATCCCGCCGGTCATCGAGACGATCCGCGAAACACTGGCAGCCGGACATCAGGTCCTGGTGTTCATCAACCGCCGCGGCTTCGCTCCCACGCTGGCCTGCCATGCCTGCGGCTGGCTCGCCGAGTGCGACCACTGCGACGCCCGCATGACCCTGCACCGCCAGCCTCCGCTGCTGGCCTGCCATCACTGCGACCGGCGGCGTGTCCTGCCCGAGGCCTGCCCCAAGTGCGCCAGCATCGACCTGCGCCCGCTGGGCAGCGGCACCGAGCGCACCGAGGAGACGCTTGCCGGCCTCTTTCCCAAGGTGCCGGTACATCGCATTGACCGCGACAGCACTCGCCGCCGCGACGCCTTCGAACAGGTGCTGGCCGAGCTGCGCCGCGGCGAGCCCTGCCTGCTGGTGGGTACCCAGATGCTCGCCAAGGGGCATCATCTGCCTCACGTCACCCTGGTGGTGGTGGTCAATGCCGATGCCGGCCTGTATGCCAGCGATTTCCGTGCCCTGGAACAGAGCGCTCAGCTGCTGATTCAGGTGGCCGGCCGGGCCGGGCGCGCCGATCATCCCGGTCGCGTGCTGGTGCAGACCCTGCACGGCGATGACCCGCACCTGCAGACGCTGGCCGAGCAAGGCTATGCGGCGCTGGCCGATCAACTGCTGGAGGAGCGGCGCGCCGCCGGCCTGCCCCCCTTTCGTTTTCTCGCCCTGCTGCGCCTGGAAAGCCCCCGCGAGGACGCGGTCAGCGCTCTGGGCCATCAGGTGGCCGAGGCGCTGCGCCAATGGCTCGCGTCGCGTCGGCTCGAGGTCGGCTGCCTGGGTCCGGTGCCCGCGCCCATGGAGCGCCGCCAGAACCGCTATCATGCCCAGCTGATGCTTACCAGCGAGCGCCGCAGCCGCCTCCACGAAGCCGGCGCCTGGTTGACCGCCTGGCTGGAGGCCTCACCTGAGGCGCGACGGGTGAGATGGTCGCTGGATATCGACCCGCAGACCCTGAGCTGACAGCGGGAGGGTTTAAAGCCTGGCCCCGATTGCCGATAATACGCCGCACTGCCAAGCGGCCCCTTCGCGACCCGCGACACTGGACACCGGAATCCTTCATGAAAGACACCCTCATCTCGCTGCTCGAAGGCGCCCTGAACGAACTCAAGCGCCAGGAGATCCTGCCCGCCGACCTCGCCCCGACCATCAAGGTCGATCCGACCAAGGACAAGGCCCATGGCGACTACGCCACCAACCTGGCCTTGATGCTCGCCAAACCCGCAGGCCGCAAGCCGCGTGAGCTTGCCGAGGCATTGGTCGCCGCCCTGCCGGCAAGTGACGCCGTGAGCCGGGTGGAGATCGCCGGCCCCGGCTTCGTCAACTTCTTTGCCGCCACCGACGCCGTCGCGCAGATCGTGCGCACCGTGCTCGACTCGGGCGACGCCTACGGTCGCAGCCTTGCTGGTCGCGGGCGCCAGGTGCAGGTGGAGTTCGTCTCCGCCAACCCCACCGGCCCGCTGCATGTGGGCCACGGGCGCGGTGCCGCGATCGGCGACTGCGTCGCCCGGCTGCTCGAAGCGACCGGCTTTGATGTCACCCGTGAGTTCTACTACAACGATGCCGGCGCCCAGATCACTAACCTGGCCCTCTCGGTGCAGGCCCGCGCCCAGGGCATTGACAGCGACGACGCCAACTGGCCGACCGACGGTTATCGCGGCGGCTATATCATCGATGTCGCCAATGCCTACCTGGCCGGCGAGACGGTGCATGCCGACGATCGCCACGTGACCGCCAAGGGCGACCCGCAGGACCTCGAGGCCATCCAGGCGTTCGCCGTCGCCTGGCTGCGCCGAGAGCAGGACCTCGACCTCAAGGCCTTCGGCGTCGCGTTCGATGTCTACTACCTCGAGTCATCGCTCTACGAGTCCGGCAAGGTCGCGGCCACCGTCGAGCAGCTGATTGCGGGGGGGCATACCTACGAGCAGGAGGGAGCCATCTGGCTGCGCACCACCGATTTCGGCGACGATAAGGACCGGGTGATGCGCAAGTCCGACGGCAGCTACACGTATTTCCTGCCGGACGTGGCCTATCACCTGGACAAGTGGCAGCGCGGCTTTACCGATGTGATCAACGAGCAGGGCGCCGACCATCATTCCACGGTGACCCGCGTGCGCGCCGGCCTGCAGGCGCTGGAAGTCGGTATTCCCGCCGGCTGGCCGGAATATGTGCTGCACCAGATGGTCATGGTGACGCGCTCGGGGGTCGAGGTGAAGCTCTCCAAGCGCGCCGGCAGCTACGTCACGGTGCGCGATCTGATCGACGAGGTGGGACGCGACGCCACGCGCTTTTTCCTTGCCGCGCGGCGCGCCGATTCGCAGCTCACCTTCGATATCGACCTGGCACGCTCGCAGTCCAACGACAACCCGGTCTACTACGTCCAATATGCGCATGCCCGGGTGTGCAGCATGCTGCGCAAGGCCGAGGCCGAGAATATGCCCTTCGATCACGCGTCGGCCATGAGCCACCTCGCCAAGCTCGACCAGCCGCAGGAAAAGGCCCTGATGAACCGCCTGGCTCGCTATCCTGGCGTCGTCGAGCACGCCGCCGCGTCCCGCGAGCCCCAGCAGATCGCTCAGTACCTGCTCACTCTCGCCGCCGACTTCCACACCTGCTATAACGCCGTGAAGGTCATGGTCGAGGACGACGCCCTGCGCAACGCACGCCTTGGGCTCGGCTTGGCCACGCGCCAGGTGCTGCGCAACGGCCTTGACCTGATGGGCGTCGGCGCCCCCGAGGAGATGTGAGTCATGGCCACTCGCCCCACTCCGAAGAAACGCGGCGCCACCACCAGCCGGCGACGCTCGCCGTCGCGGTCACGCCCCACCGTCCCGGGCTGGCTCTGGGCACTGGTCGGCCTGGTAGCGGGCTTTCTGCTCTCCCAGCACCAACATGGGTCCGCGCCCTGGCAGGACGAGCAGGACTCGCCCCTGGCGACGGTGATGCCCCGCTTCTCCGCGGATGATCCGGCCGCCACCTCCGGCACCACGGCCGATCCGGGGTCGGAAGAGCCCCCGATGCCGACCTTCGAGTTCTATACCCTGCTGCCGGAATCCGAAGTCATCGCGCCCCGCAGCGAGATTCCCGACACGGTCGCCCGCGCCCCGGCAGCGCCGAGCGAACCGGCCGAGCCCACGACCGAGGCCACGACCGAGGCCGTCGACGACCCCATCGCGCAGGTGATCGCGGCCAACTCGCGTCCCGAGGACGCGTCAGCGGCCGATACCTCAGACGAAATGCAGACGGTTAGTGCGGGAGAGCGCTACATGCTGCAGGCCGCCTCCTTCCGCGAATCCGGCGATGCCGAGCAGCTCAGGAGCCGGCTGAGCGATTTCGGCTTGCTGGCGCGCGTCAGCGAGGTCCAGGCGGGCGGCAACGAGACCTGGCACCGCGTCCAGGTCGGCCCCTACGAGGACACCCGTGAACTCAGTCGTGCCCAGGACCTGATGACCACGCAAGGCATCGAGCCGTTGATCATTCGCCTGCAGAACTGAACCGGCGCCCGGTCGCTGTAACGGGCACCGGCGTGCCTGCGGTTGAATTCCCTCCCCTCCGCCCGCATTACCCTGCAGAGCCTAGTCAAGGCGCGCGGGCGTTATTCGCAGCGCCGAATGTCAACGGGAGCCTTCGCTCCCCCAAGGAGTTCACTCCATGACCACGATCGTTTCCGTGCGACGCGGTGACCATGTCGCACTGGCCGGCGATGGCCAGGTCTCGCTGGGCAACACCGTCATGAAGGGCAATGCCAGCAAGGTGCGTCGCCTGTATCGCGGCGAAGTGCTGGCCGGTTTCGCCGGCGGTACCGCCGATGCCTTCACGCTGTTCGAGCGCTTCGAGGCACAGCTGGAGAAATACCAGGGTAACCTGGTCAAGGCCGCCGTGGAGCTGGCCAAGGACTGGCGCACCGACCGTGCCCTGCGGCGTCTTGAAGCCCTGCTCGCGGTGGCCAACAAGGACGCCTCGCTGATCATCACCGGCAATGGCGACGTGGTGGAGCCCGAGCGCGGCATCATCGCCATCGGTTCGGGCGGGAACTTCGCCCTCGCGGCCGCCCGCGCGCTGCTCGAGAACACCGACCTCGGTGCCCGCGAGATCACCGAGAAGTCGCTCGAGATCGCCGGTGACATCTGTGTGTTCACCAATCATCACGTCACCCTCGAAGAGCTCTGATCATGACCTCGATGACCCCCCGCGAAATCGTCCACGCCCTGGACCAGTACATCATCGGCCAGCAGGACGCCAAACGTGCCGTGGCGATTGCGCTGCGCAATCGCTGGCGGCGCATGCAGCTCGATGGCGACCTGCGCCAGGAAGTCACCCCCAAGAACATCCTGATGATCGGCCCGACCGGGGTCGGCAAGACCGAGATCGCCCGGCGCCTGGCCAAGCTCGCCCGCGCGCCTTTCATCAAGGTCGAGGCCACCAAGTTCACCGAGGTGGGCTATGTGGGCCGCGACGTCGAGTCGATCGTGCGCGACCTTACCGAGGCCGCCATCAAGCTGGTGCGCGAGCATGCCAAGGACGAGGTGCGTCACCGCGCCGAGGACGCTGCCGAGGATCGCATCCTCGACGCCCTGTTGCCGCCACCACGGGGGCAGGAGAACGAGCCGCGCCAGGATAGCTCGACGCGCCAGACCTTCCGCAAGAAACTGCGCGAGGGCCAGCTCGACGACAAGGAAATCGATATCGAGATCACGCCCCAGAGCCAGGGCATCGATATCATGACCCCGCCAGGCATGGAAGAAATGACCAGCCAGCTGCAGAGCATGTTTGCCGGCATGGGCAAGCAGAAGAGCGAGACCCACCGGGTGGCGGTGAAGGACGCCTTCGGCCTGCTGCGTGACGAGGAGGCCGCCAAGCTGGTCAACGAGGAGGAAATCAAGCGCCGCGCCATCGACGCCGTGGAACAGAACGGTATCGTCTTCCTCGACGAGATCGACAAGGTCACCAAGGGCAGCGGCCAGTCCAGCGGCGGGGAAGTGTCCCGCGAAGGCGTGCAGCGCGACCTGCTGCCATTGATCGAGGGCTCCACCGTCTCGACCAAGTACGGCATGGTCAAGACCGATCATGTGCTGTTCATTGCCTCCGGCGCCTTCCACCTCTCGCGGCCATCGGACCTGATTCCCGAGCTGCAGGGTCGTCTGCCGATTCGCGTCGAGCTCAATGCCCTGACCCCGGATGACTTCAAGCGCATCCTTACCGAGCCCTCCGCCTCGCTGACCAAGCAGTATCAAGCCTTGCTGGCCACCGAAGGGCTCGACATCAGCTTCACCGAGGACGGCATCGAGCGTCTCGCCGAGATCGCCTGGAAGGTCAACGAGGGCACCGAGAACATCGGCGCTCGTCGCCTGCATACGGTCATGGAGCGCCTCTTGGAAGAAGCCTCGTTCAGTGGCGCGGACATCGGCTCGCCGCTGGTGATCGACGCTGCCTACGTGGACTCCCAACTGGGCGAGCTGGCGATGGACGAGGACCTGTCGCGGTATATCCTCTAGGGTAATGGCACACCGCGATCGAAGGAGGCCGCCATGAGCGTTCCGATCCCCACCAGGGTGCACTACCACAAGCATGACCGTGAGCTCGAGCTTACCTACGGCGAGGACGAGTCCTATCGGTTGTCGGTGGAGTACCTGCGGGTATTCTCGCCCTCCGCCGAGGTGCGCGGTCATGGCCCCGATACCGCCACCCTGCAGGTCGGCAAGAAATTCGTGGGCCTGCAGAACATCAGTCAGGCCGGGCGCTATGCCCTCAAGCTGCATTTCGACGACGGCCACGACAGTGGCCTGTTCAGCTGGGACTATCTCTATGCGCTGATCCGCGATCAGAAGGCCAACTGGGAGGATTATCTGCGCCGCCTGGAAGCAGCCGGTGCCTCGCGAGAGCCGTTGAGCATCGAGATCAAGCAGCTCTAAAAGATACCACGCAAGACGCTGGGGGTAGCACGAAGGGGAGGTCATTTGCCAGGGATGGCAAATGTAGCGCCCATGGAAGGGTTTACAGCGCCTCCCCGGAGAGCTATTGCCAGACCCGTCGCGAAAGGTGTTGTCCCATCCCTCTCAAGACAATCACTGCCGGGGAAGGCTACAATATCGCTCATTGTCGAGGCCGAGCGGCCTCCTACACCGCAGCGATTCGGGAGCTCCAGCGAATGCGCCCCAGCGACAAGCGCACCACCCACTTCGGCTATCAGGAAGTGCCGGTCGAGGAAAAGGCCTCGCGCGTGGCCAACGTCTTCCATTCGGTGGCGGCCCGCTACGATGTCATGAATGATCTGATGTCGATGGGCATCCACCGCCTATGGAAGCGCTTGACCATCGAGCGCTCCGGCGTCCGCCCCGGGCACAGCGTGCTCGATATCGCCGGCGGCACCGGCGATCTGACCTTGAAGTTCTCACAAATGGTAGGGCCGCGAGGACGCGTGGTACTGGCCGACATCAACGAGTCCATGTTGCGCGTCGGTCGCGACAAACTGCTCGACCGCGGCGTCGGCGGCAATGTCGAGTACGTCCAGGCCAACGCCGAATGCCTGCCCTTCCCCGACAACACCTTCGACTGCATCACCATCGCCTTTGGCCTGCGCAACGTGACCGACAAGGACGCGGCGCTCGCCTCGATGGCGCGGGTGCTCAAGCCGGGGGGGCGGCTGCTGGTACTGGAGTTCTCCAAGCCGACCAGCGCGCTGCTCAACCGTGCCTATGACGAATACTCCTTCCGTCTATTGCCAAAGATCGGCGAGCTGGTAGCCAACGACGCTGACAGCTATCGCTACCTGGCAGAATCGATCCGCATGCATCCGGATCAGCCAACGCTAAAGGCGATGATGGAAGCCGCCGGTCTCGAGCGGGTCGAGTATACCAATCTCACCGGGGGCATCGTCGCCCTGCATCGCGGCATCAAGCTGTAATGCGATTACTGGCTGGCCTCGAGCGGACACTGAATGCCCTGTTGGCCCGCGATCCTGCCGCACCTGGCCGCTTGGCGCGCCTGGCCGGTCAACGCATCCTGATCCGCGTGCAACGTCCCACGCTGGCGCTGGCCGTACATTTTCACGCCACAGGTCTCGACCTGCTGCGTCCTGACCCCACCTCAGCGACAACCGACGATACCGCGAATCCGCCGGGCGATGATGCCCCGAAACAGACCTATGATGCTGTCGTCGAACTCGACGCCGAGACCGCGGGCGCCCTGCTCGGCGGCGCTTCGCTCGAGCGGTTGATGTTCCAGGGCAAGCTTTCGGTGCGCGGCCGTATCGAGCCGTTGGAAGCCGTCAGGGAACTGCTGATCGATCTTGACCTGGACTGGGAGGGCGAACTGGCCCGCTGGCTGGGCGATATTCCCGCCCACGGCCTGGCCGAGGGGTTGCGTCGCATGGGCCGCTGGGGGGTGCGAGCCCGCCAGGAACTGCACGCCGATATCGCCGAGTACGTCTTCGAGGAGGCTCGCCTGCTGCCGGGCCGTCATCAGCTTGACGCCGTACGCGACCATCTCACCGAGCTCAAGGTCGCCACCGACCGCCTGGAGGCCCGCCTGGCGAGGCTGCGACGGCGCCTGGCCGCTGAGGGGACGAGCTCATGATCCTCCGGCTACTGCGCATCGTCTGGGTGATCACCCGCTACCGGCTCGACACCCTGTTGCCGCTGGAGCGCTTTCCCTGGGCACTGCGACTGCTCTTCAAGCTCTCGCCGCTACGCCTGGTGCCCATCGGCCCGCGCCCGCGAGGCGAGCGCCTGCGCCTGGCGCTGGAATCCCTTGGGCCGATATTCGTCAAGTTCGGCCAGGTACTTTCCACCCGCCGCGACTTGCTCCCCGAGGATATCGCCGATGAGCTCAGGCGCCTGCAGGACCAGGTGCCGCCCTTTCCCGCCCCGCTGGCCCGGGCGCGTGTCGAGGATGAGCTCGGCATGTCCACCGACCAGGCCTTCGCCCGTTTCGAGGCCGAACCCCTGGCCTCGGCCTCGATTGCCCAGGTGCACACCGCAAGGCTGCACAGCGGCGAGGAGGTGGTGGTCAAGATCATTCGTCCCGGCATCGAGCGGGTGATGCGCCAGGACATGGCGCTGATGTTCCGCTTCGCCCACGTGCTGGCGCGGATTCCTGAGGCGCGCCGGCTGCGTCCGGTGGAAGTGGTTCGCGACTATGAAGCGACACTCTTCGACGAGCTCGACCTGACCAAGGAAGCCGCCAACACCTCCCAGCTCAAGCGCAACTTCAAGGCCTCGCCGCTGCTCTACGTGCCGGCCATTCACTGGGAACTGACCCGCCACCGCGTGATGGTGCAGGAGCGCATCCACGGCGTTCCGGTGGCCGATACCGCTGCCCTGCTCGCCCAGGGCACCGACCTTAAGAAGCTCGCCGAACGTGGTGTGGAGATCTTCTTCACCCAGGTATTTCGCGACAATTTCTTCCATGCCGACATGCACCCCGGCAATATCTTCGTGTCCTACGCGCACCCGCACGACCCACAGTACATCGCCATCGACTGCGGCATCGTCGGCAGCCTGACGCGAGAAGACCAGGATTATCTGGCTCGCAACCTGCTGGCCTTCTTTCACCAGGATTATTACGAGGTCGCGTCACTGCACATCGAGTCGGGCTGGGTCGGTGAGAACACGCGGGCCAACGAGTTCGCCGCGGCGATCCGCACCGTGTGCGAGCCGATCCTCGAAAAGCCACTCAAGGATATTTCCTTCGGCCAGGTGCTACTCGGGCTGTTCCAGACCGCCCGGCGCTTCAACATGGAAGTCCAACCCCAACTGGTGCTGCTGCAGAAGACCCTGCTCAATATCGAGGGGCTGGGCCGCCAGCTTTATCCGGACCTCGACCTGTGGAATACCGCCAAGCCGCATCTTGAACAGTGGATGAAGGATCGGGCCGGCCCTCGCGGCTTCTGGGATTCGCTCAAGCGCCAGGCGCCCGAACTCTCGCACCAGCTTCCGGAGCTACCCGTGCTCGCCTACCGCGCCCTCTCACGCGCCGACCAGGACCATCGCCAGCGATACCGTCAGGCCGAAGCCATGAGCGGCATTCGCCAGCTGCTGGTCCGCCAGGGCCGAGGCCAGAAACGCCTTCGCCTGGGTCTGATGCTGGTCGCCCTGGCGCTGGCCTGGCGTCCGCTGACAGAATGGGCTGGCCAACAGCCGCTGCCGGTGCTGGCCGCGGCAGCCATCGGCGTACTGCTGCTGGCGTGGCACTGAGTTTTCGGCACCATTGACTGCAAAATCTCTGCACGAGAGCGACGCGCCATGAGTGATATACTGGATCAACTACAAGATGTCCTTGACCAGCGCCGTCAGGCCGATGCCCAGGACTCCTATGTAGCCTCCTTGCACCACAAGGGGTTGAACAAGATACTCGAGAAAGTGGGTGAGGAAGCGACCGAAACCCTGCTGGCCGCCAAGGACGCCGAACATGGCGATGACGCGTCACGCCAAGCGTTGATCGCTGAAACAGCCGACCTGTGGTTTCATAGCCTGGTAATGCTGTCGCATCTCGACCTCGATCATCGCGCAGTACTCGACGAACTGAGCCGGCGACTCGGTGTCTCCGGCCATGACGAGAAGGCCGCCAGGCGGCCGTAATCGTACGACAAGCACCCGGGGCCGAGCAGGGCCCCAAATGAGAGGAAGCGCATATGTTAGGTGGTATCAGTATCTGGCAACTGCTGATCGTACTCGGCATCATCATCCTGATCTTCGGCACCAAGAAGCTGCGCAATGTCGGTGGCGATCTGGGTGGCGCCGTCAAGGGTTTCAAGAAAGCCATGAACGAAGATGGCAAGGGCGATGACGAGAAGCAGGACGACCCTCAGGCTCGCGTGAGCCATGAAGACGAGGGTGAAACCTACGACGTCAAGGCCACGCACAAGGCCGAAGACCAGGAAGAGCGTAAATAAACCGCCATGTTCGATATGGGCTTTCTCGAACTGCTGATCATCGGCGTGGTCGGCCTGCTGGTGCTGGGCCCCGAGCGACTGCCCAAGGCGGCGCGCACCATGGGACTGTGGATCGGCAAGATCAAGCGCACCGTCTCGGGCATGCAGCGCGAAATCAGCGCTCAGCTCGAGGCGGAAGAGCTGCGCCAGAAACTCAACGAGCAGCAGAAAAAGCTCGACGACAGCGTCAACCAGGTGAAACGCGGCGTGGAGAGCATCGGCGATGAGCCCGCCTCGTCTCGCCATAATTCCAAGGCGAACTCCAGCGCCGATGCCGGTAGCCGCGGACAAGACGTGAGTGGTAAAGGTAATAAAGATACAGAGGAGGCGGACAAGAAGGAGTCCTATGAGGCCAAGCCGACGCCCGCCCCTGAGAAGCGCCTCGATGACGCCTTGAGCCGCGCCCGGACGGATACCACCGATGATGACCGTGCCGACAAGGATGCCTCCTCCCGATGAGCAAGACCGACGACCCGCAGGATAAAAATCAGCTCCAGGCACCCTTGATTGAGCATCTGATCGAGCTTCGCTCGCGCCTGATGCGTGCCGTGGTGGCCATTCTGGTGATCTTTCTCGGGCTCTATGCCTTCGCCAATGACATCTACAGCTTCGTCGCCGAGCCGTTGATGGCACTGCTGCCGGAAGGCTCGCAGATGATCGCCACCGAAGTGGCCTCTCCCTTCCTCGCCCCCTTCAAGCTGACACTGGTGGTCGCGGTATTCGTCGCGGTGCCCTATGTGCTGCACCAGGCCTGGGCCTTCGTGGCCCCGGGTCTCTACGATAACGAGAAGGCGCTGGCGATTCCGATCCTGGCTTCGAGCGTGGGGCTCTTCTATGCAGGCGCCGCCTTCGCCTACTACGTGGTCTTCCCGCTGCTGTTCAAGTTCTTCACCCAGACGGGGCCGGAGGACGTGGCGGTGATGACCGATATCAACCAATACCTCAACTTCGTACTCAAGCTGTTCTTCGCCTTCGGCGTGGCCTTTGAGATTCCCATCGCCACGTTCCTGCTCATCTTGTCGGGAGCCACGACCGTTGAGAGCCTGGCAAAGAAACGGCCTTATGTGGTGCTGGGCTGCTTCGTTATCGGCATGCTGCTGACGCCACCGGACGTGGTCTCTCAAAGCCTGCTGGCGATCCCGATGTACCTGCTCTACGAAGTCGGCCTGCTGTTCGGCCGCCTGGTTCGTCGGCGCAAGGGTATGGATGTCGAAGAAGCCGAACATGACGAGCCATAAAGCACGGTTGCCTTAAGGATGGAATCGAAGAAGACCCCCTGGCGATACCAGGGGGTCTTTGCTGATGACAGCAGTCAACCGCTACCGAGAGGCGTCCCGCAGATGGGAAAGGACTAAAGGTCCATCATCTCGTCGAGTCGATCGACCAGCTTGAAGATGCCCGTCGCTGCCTCGCTGATTCGTGTTGCCAGCATGTAGGCCGGCGTGGTCACGACTCGGTTCTCGAAATCGACCACGATATCCTCGACGCCACAGCCACGATGCAATCCCCCCATCGCGCTGATCACACCGGAGACGCCGGGGTCATGCCCAACGGTTACGGCTATGCCTTGCCCAAGCAGGCGCGGCACCATGACCGGGCTAATGCACATCAGCCCGATCGGCTTGCGTGATTCCCGGAATCCTTCGAGCGCCTCTATCAGCTCGCCAAGCACCACCATGTCACTGCCGGCCTCGGCGAAGGTCGACAGGTTCTTGGCGGCCCCGAACCCTCCGGGCAGAATCACCGCATCGAACTCGTCGGCCTCGAGATCGCTCAATGGCGATATCTCGCCGCGTGCCAGGCGAGCGGACTCGACCAGTACGTTGCGGGTTTCATCCGGGGCCACTTCACCACTGCGATGATCGATGACGTGATGCTGGGCGATATCGGGAGCGAAACAGCGATAGCCGATGCCCAACTGGTCCAGCCGCAGCAGCGTCAACGTGGTCTCGTAGATCTCCGAGCCATCGAACACGCCGCAGCCCGAGAGGATGACTGCTACCTGCTTGCTCATGCCCTTCTCCTTGAAAACCTGCCCCCGCCCCTTGGCAGGACCGATGAATCGAACCCATCACTCTAGTCAGTCCTCTCTGGCACGACAAGACACAGCTTCCGACGCCGGACCACCCTGATATACTCGATGACAACAACGCCACGTTCATCGAAACGTCATCTTCGTTTGTCAGACTGCATGGCAGGCGGGATTGACCCTCATTGTGGAGACGCCTCTTGAGCTTTACCACCACTCGCCAGTTTCCCTCCGCGCGCCTGCGGCGCATGCGCCGTGACAACTTCTCGCGCCGGCTGATGTGCGAGAACACCCTGACCCCGGCCGACCTGATCTGGCCGGTGTTCGTGCTGGAAGGCCAAGGTCAACGGGAGGCCGTGCCCTCCATGCCGGGCGTCGAGCGACTCTCGCTGGACCTGTTGATCGAGGAGGCCCGCGAGGCCTTCGAACTGGGCATTCCTGCCCTGGCGCTGTTCCCGGTGGTGGGCCCGGATCACAAGAGCGAGCATGCCGAGGAGGCCTACAACGCCAGCGGGCTGGTGCAACGCAGCGTTCGTGCGCTCAAGGCGGCCATCCCAGGCCTTGGTATCATCACCGATGTGGCGCTCGACCCCTACACCAGCCACGGCCAGGACGGCCTGCTCGATGAAAACGGCTATGTCCAAAACGACCGTACCGTCGAGACGTTGCTCAAGCAGGCGCTGTCCCATGCCGAGGCCGGCGCCGATGTGGTCGCCCCGTCGGACATGATGGACGGACGCATCGGGGCAATTCGCCAGGTGCTTGAGCAGGAACAGCTGGTCAATACCCGCATCATGGCCTACAGCGCCAAGTACGCCTCGCGCTACTACGGCCCCTTTCGCGACGCCGTGGGCTCCTCCGCCAATCTCGGCCGGGCCGACAAGACCACCTATCAGATGGACCCCGCCAATGGCGACGAGGCGCTTCATGAAGTCGCGCTCGACCTCGCCGAGGGCGCCGACATGGTGATGATCAAGCCGGGCATGCCCTACCTGGACGTAGTGCGCCGGGTGAAGGATGAACTCAAGGTGCCGACATTTGCCTATCAGGTCAGCGGCGAGTATGCCATGCACATGGCCGCTTTCGAGAACGGCTGGCTGGAGGCCGACAGCGTGATCCTCGAGTCGCTGATGTGCTTCAAGCGCGCCGGCGCCGACGGGGTGCTGACCTACTTCGCCAAACGGGCGGCACGCCTGCTTTCTCACTGAACGAGGGGCGCGACGGCACAAGCGCAAGGCCCCTTCCACCGCGACAAGGAATCAGCATGGAAGACTCGCGCAGCCCCGAGCAGCGGGCCACCCCCGATAACCCCTTGCCGGTCGAGTCGCTGGCCGGCGAAACGGCCAGTGAACAGCCGGCGCCGCGGCTGAATCAGACTCGTGCCGGCATCAAGCCCAAGGCGATTCCTGACCCCGAGGCCGACCTTGCTGACCCGGGGCTGTATTTCAATCGCGAGCTCTCCCAGCTGCAGTTCAATATCCGGGTTCTCGAGCAGGCCCTCGACGAGGCGCACCCGCTGCTCAACCGGCTGATGTTCCTGCTGATCTTTTCCTCCAACATGGATGAATTCTTCGAGATCCGCGTGGCCGGTCTCAAGAATCAGGTCGCCCTGGGCGACGAATCAACCGGCGCCGACGGCCGCTCGCCTCGCTCGGTGCTCACCGAAATCGGCCAGGCGGCTCACCGACAGGTCGCGCGTCAGTACCGGATTCTCAACGAAGTGCTGATTCCCGCTCTGGAAAGCCAGGGCCTGCGCTTCCGTCGCCGTACCCAGTGGACCGCGGCGCAGCATGCCTGGGCAAGCGAGTATTTCGCGGCAGAGATCATGCCGGTGATCAGTCCGATTGGACTCGACCCGTCCCACCCCTTCCCCCGGCTGGTCAACAAGAGCCTGAACTTTATCGTTCAGCTGGAAGGCAAGGACGCCTTCGGGCGCGAAGGGGGGCTGGCAATCCTGCCGGCACCGCGTTCACTGCCGCGAGTGATCGCGCTACCCGATGCGCTTTGCGAGTCCGGCTTCACAGAGTATGTCTTTCTCTCGTCGATGATCCATGCCCATGCCGGTGAGGTGTTTCCGGGCATGGAGGTACGCGGCTGCTACCAGTTCCGACTGACGCGCAACGCTGATTTCTCGGTGGACCCGGAGGAAGTCTCCGACCTCGCCTCCGCCCTGCGTGGCGAACTGCTGGCGCGTCGCTATGGCAGTGGCGTTCGCCTCGAGGTGGCAAGCAACTGTCCCGACGAGTTGGCAGACTTCCTGCTCGGGCAGTTCGCCCTCGACGAGGCCGATCTCTACCGCGTCGACGGGCCGGTCAACCTCACCCGCATGATGTCGGTGCTCGGCGATGTCGACCGGCCCGAACTGCTCTACCGCTCCTTCACCCCGGGAGTACCCAAGGTATTGGTTCGCCACGACAGCCTGTTTGCCGCCATCGCCACCGGCGACATCCTGCTGCACCATCCCTTCCAGACGTTCGCCCCGGTGGAAGAGCTGATGCGCGAGGCGGCCCGCGATCCGAACGTGCTGGCCATCAAGCAGACCCTCTACCGCACCGGCGCCGACTCGCCGATCGTCAACGCCCTGGCGGATGCGGCGGGTAACGGCAAGGAAGTCACGGTGGTAATCGAGCTGCGCGCGCGCTTCGACGAGGCCGATAACCTCGCGCTTGCCTCGCGTCTGCAGGAGGCCGGTGCCATCGTCATCTACGGCGTGATGGCCTACAAGACCCACGCCAAGATGATGCATATCGTGCGGCGCGAGCGGGGCAAGCTGCGCCATTATGCCCATCTGGGTACCGGCAATTACCACTCCAAGACGGCGAAACTCTACACCGACTACAGCCTGCTCACCGCGCGGCCAGGACTATGCGAAGACGTCCATCGCGTCTTTCAGCAGCTCTCGGGAATGGGCCGGGCCCGGCAGATCGAGACGCTGCTGCACGCGCCCTTTACCCTCCACGAGCGGCTGATGGGCATGATCGAACGAGAAGCCGAACATGCGCGCCAGGGCAAGCGTGCCCACCTGATCATCAAGTGCAATGCACTGACCGAGCCGCGGCTGATCCAGGCGCTCTACCACGCCTCGCGAGCCGGGGTCGAATGCGACCTGATCATCCGCGGCATGTGCTGCCTGCGTCCGGGACTGCCGGGTATCTCGGAGAATATCCGCGTACGCTCGGTGATTGGGCGCTTCCTGGAACATACCCGGGTGTTCCACTTCCGCAATGACGGCAAGCCCGAGACCTGGTGTTCGAGCGCCGACTTCATGGCCCGCAACATGTTCCATCGCGTGGAAACCTGCTTTCCCTTGCTGGAGAAAAAGATCGCCGCCCGCGTGCGCAAGGATCTCGAGACCTATCTGGTCGACAACTGCCAGAGCTGGCGGCTGCAGCCCGACGGCCACTACGTCAAGCAGCAGCCCGGCGACGCCGACGCGATCAGTGCTCAGGAAACCCTGCTCTACGCTTACGCCGCCCGCGCCTGACGCCGCGCCGTCATCCCTTGCGGAAGGCGGCGAGGTCCTGGGGGTCGAGCCCCTCCACCCGTTCGGGCAGGCCACGCTCCCGGCGGGCCTTACGAACCACCTCGCGCTCGGCGAGCAGCTCGGCATCGTCGTCCATCGTTCGCCCGTTAAGCTCGGCGAGCTGCGCCATGCCTTGGTGGTAGAAAGCCAGCAGCGCCAGGGCGGTCTCGTTGCCCTCGCCCATGCCGCGGCGCAGCGCCGGCAAATAGGCGCTGACCCGTGACAAGTGATGCTTGAGCTGCCAGACATAGCGCATCTCGCGCATCCAGGGACGCTCGCGCAATACCGCGAACACCAGACTGGTAGCCACCAGGCCCAGCAGCACGCCCAGCACGTTCCACCAGAACCCGCCCTCGAAGATAGCCGTCAGCAGCTGCGAGAACACCAGCCCGAACACGATCAGCTGGGCGGCCATGGCCACACTGATGATTTTTGCCTTGCGGCGATAGTGCTCGGGGTCGTGCTCCTCGAAATGAAACGGCATCGGTACGGTCTCTCCTCTCGTGAGCGCCCCTGTGCAGACCCTGAAGCAGGTTCTGAGCCAAGCCATGAGCGCTCAAGCACGTGGCGGGCAATGCCGGGATTATCCCCATATTCGACACCGGGGTACAGGCAGCCGCTAGCGCAGGCGCTGTGCCGCGGTCAGCAACAGGTCGGCGGTGGCCTCCCACCCGAGGCAGGCATCGGTGACCGACACTCCGTAACGCCGCTGGCCGAGAACGAGCGGCTGCTTGCCTTCATGGAGATGGCTCTCGATCATCAGGCCGCACAGGGCCGTCTGCCCCGCCAGACGCTGGGCCAGCACGTCGCGCAGCACCTCGCCCTGACGGCGGTGGTCCTTGCGCGCATTGGCATGGCTGCAATCGACCATCAGCCGTGGGGGCAGCCCCGCCGACTCCAGGGCGTGCCGCGCGCGGCTCACGTGATCCGCCTGGTAATTGGGCTCGCCGTGGCCGCCCCGCAACACCAGGTGCGTATGCCGGTTGCCCGCCGTGTCGTGAACCGTCGGCCGCCCCTCGGCGTCGAGGCCGAAGTGACCATGAGGATGGCCCGCGGCACTGATCGCATCCAGCGCCACGCCGATGTCGCCGTTGGTGGCGTTCTTGAACCCCACCACGGCCTCGAGACCGCTCGCAAGCTCACGATGCAACTGTGATTCGGTGGTACGGGCACCGATCGCTACCCAGGCGAGCAGGTCATCGAGGTAGGGTGCCAGCATCGGCTGCAGCAACTCGGTGGCCACGGGCAGGCCGAGCTCTGCGATGTCGTGCATCAGTTGGCGGGCGAGGCGGATACCGCGGGCCATGTCGCCACGGCCGTCCAGGTCGGGGTCATAGGCGAGCCCCTTCCAGCCCACAGTAGTGCGAGGCTTCTCGACATAGACCCGCATTACGATCAACAACCGATCCTCGACCTGCGTCGCCAGCTCAGCCAGGCGACGGGCATACTCCAGGGCAGCCGCGGGGTCGTCGACGGAGCAAGGGCCAACGACCACCAGCAGACGGTCGTCGCGTCCATCGAGAATACCGCGGATCGCCTGACGCTGGCGGGCGATACACGCCGCGAGCTCGGGTGACACGGGCCGAGCGCGAGAAAGCTCGCCCGGCGTCGGCAGCCTGCGCGTAGGCGCCACGGCAGGCTCAGATAAAGGGGCGGTTAACGGGGCAGTTAACGGGGCGGTGGCAAGCGAGGCAGTCATCGAATCAACTCCGTGAAGAAGGCAGGCATCGTAGCGTCTGGTCGCCACCGCTGGCGTCACGGTCGAAGGTGGCACGTTGAACCGACCGCAGCTCGCTAAATCGCCAATAGCCGTCATAGCCCGCGAAGCCCCGAGTCAGGCGGATGGCGATGGATGCGGTCATGGTCTCTCTCCTGGCTGTCATATCAGGTGGTGTGAAACGCAGAACCCCGGGCGGGGCTGCCGTCCGGGGGTTCTGTGGAGAGGCAACCCGGCTGGGCGTGCCTCGTGGCGATGTCGCTGGTCTCTAGGGGGAGTGGGTCAGGACATGGCCTCCGGCACGCCGGTGCTAAACCAATAGCCAAAGCCATATACAAACCCATAGCGACGACCCGCGACGCCGGCACCACAGAACGACGCCGCCCCATGGGCAGCTGACTCGTGGTATGGCGTGTAACGCGTCGGGGTCATTATCCGTTCCTGTTACCTAATGCTTTTGTGTCATTAACAATATCGTGCCGTTGCGGCCGTTGAAACGCAAGGGCCGCCTTTATGCTCAGCCGGTAAAAATCTGCACGATGCCGATGGTCACGGGCAGAGCGCTCATGCCCACCAGCACCACCAGGCCCAGCACCACGGAGAGCAGACCGCTCCCATCCGGTACGTTCTCGTCGTGTCCTGCCATCTCGATGTCCTCTCGGGGGGAATGTTCACGATGTCGCTATTCTAGCGAAGATGCCGCCCGCCATCGACCGGCAGCGTCACCCCGGTCACGTACCGGTTGTCGAGCAGATAACGCAGGCTCTGGTAGATCACCCCTGGGCCCGGCACCATGTCCATGACCGACTTGGCTTTCACCTTCGCGGCATAGACCTCGTTATCGCCTTCATTGTGCATGATCATTGCAGGAGCGATGGCATTGACCTGAATCGTCGGCGCATACATGGCGGCAAACGACAGGGTCAGATTGTCGAGGCCGGCCTTGCTGGCGGCATAGGCGGCGTGCTTCTTCGAGCCCTTCTGCACCACATAATCGGTCATGTGAACAATATCGCGGTGCGGCTCGCTGCAGGCCTCGAGCAGTTCGCGGGCTTGCAGGTTGATCAAGTACGGCGCCAGCATGTGCACCCGGAACAACCGCTCGAAATTGGCACCCGCCTCGCTTCCGCTGCTGTCCGGCGCCCAGTCGCTGGCGTTGTGGACGATGGCGCGCAGCGACGATGTCTCGGCCTTGAGTCGGGCAATGAAATCGAGAATGCCCGCCTCGCTTTCGAAATCGGCCTGCAGCGTGACGACGCCACGCTCGCGCAGCGCCTCGAGGGCCGGACGCTCGCGGCGATAGGTGACGATGACCGGGTGGCCATCGTCGCGCAGGCGTTCGGCGCAGTGACGACCCAGTCGCTGGCCGCCACCGGTGATCAGGACCGGCGAGGCGCTCATCGGCGGCCCTCCTCCACCTTCGCACCCTTGCCCACCAGGCTACCGGCGGTGGGCACGATGGGATCCCGGGGCGCATAGGCGAAGACATCGGAAAAGACCCGACTGGCCTTGAGGCCCAGCGAGGCCAGCACGTCGACGCAGGCATAGACCATGCCCGGCGAGCCGGAGACATAGACATCGTGGCCCGAGACGTCATCGAGGGTAGTGGCCAGCGCCTGGTCGATCCGCCCTCGGTGGCTCGTGACACGCTCACCCACGACAGGCGCTTCCGGTGCGACTTCGGTCACGGCGTGAAAGTGGACATTGGCATGCGTCGCGGCCCACTCGAGGGGCAGGCGCTCGAGATAGAAGTCGCGGCGTTCGCGCGCCGCCCACCATAGATCGATCTCGCGCTGCGGGTCGGCATGCAGCGCCGCCTCGACGATCGCCTTCATCTGAGAAAAGCCGGTGCCGGCGGCAACCAGCAACAGCGGCCGACGACTGTCCGGGTCGAGCTGGCAGTCACCCCCTGGCAAACGCAGGGTCAGCCGCTCGGCGACCTGCAATATCTCGCGCAACCGCGCCGAGTTGTCCCGCTCCGGCCAGTGCTGGATATGCAGCTCGATGATGCCGTCGCCGGCATGGGCGTTGGCGATGGAGAAGGGTACCCAGGTGGTGTCGTCGAGCCGCATCTCCAGATACTGACCCGGTGCATGAGCCACCGCCTGGGGTCGCCCCTCCAGGATGACGCGAAAGACGTCCGGGGTGAGGTCCTCGACCTCCGCGACCCGGCAGGTCAGGGTCCTTGCCGTCATGAATGCCTCGTGTCGTTGTCGGAAGATAGCGTGATGCCAAGCTCATTCCAGCGTTCGCTGACGCGCGCCTTGACGGACGCGTCCATGACGATCGGCGTGCCCCACTCGCGATCGGTCTCCCCCGGCCACTTGCTGGTGGCATCGAGCCCCATCTTGGAGCCCAGGCCGGTCACCGGGGAGGCGAAGTCCAGATAGTCGATCGGGGTATTCTCGACCAGCACGGTATCGCGGGCCGGGTCCATGCGAGTGGTGATGGCCCAGATCACGTCCTTCCAGTCGCGGGCACTGACGTCATCATCGAGCACCACCACAAACTTGGTATACATGAACTGACGCAGGAAGCTCCACACGCCCATCATCACGCGCTTGGCATGCCCAGGGTACTGTTTCTTCATGGTGACCACGGCCATGCGGTACGAGCAGCCCTCCGGCGGCAGGTAGAAGTCGACGATCTCGGGAAACTGGCGACGCAGGATCGGCACGAACACCTCGTTGAGCGCCAGCCCCAGAATCGCCGGCTCGTCGGGCGGCCGCCCGGTGTAGGTGGAATGATAGATGGCATTCTCGCGCATGGTCATGCGTGTCACGGTGAAAACCGGAAAGTGATCGACCTCGTTGTAGTAGCCGGTGTGATCGCCATACGGGCCTTCCGGCGCCGTGTCGTCCGGGTAGATGAAGCCCTCGAGAATGATCTCCGCCGAGGCCGGCACCTCAAGGTCCGCATGGCCGCACTTGACCAGCTCGGTGCGCGAGCCCCTGAGCAGCCCGGCGAAGGCATACTCGGAGAGCGAGTCCGGCACCGGGGTCACCGCCCCCAGGATGGTCGCCGGGTCGGCACCCAACGCCACGGCCACCGGAAAGGGCTCGCCCGGATGGGCCTTCTGGAATTCCTGGAAGTCCAGCGCACCGCCGCGGTGAGACAGCCAGCGCATGATCAGGCGGTTTTTCGACAGTTTCTGCTGGCGGTAGATGCCCAGATTCTGACGGGTCTTGTGGGGTCCCTTGGTGATCACCAGCGGCCAGGTAATCAGCGGGGCCACGTCGCCGGGCCAGCAGTGCTGGATCGGCAGCCGGCCGAGGTCGACATCGTCGTCTTCATAGACCAGCGCCTGCACGGGGGCCGAGCGCACGCGCTTGGGCCCCATGCTCATGACCTGCTTGAAGACCGGCAGCTTGTCCCAGGCGTCGCGAAAACCCTTGGGCGGCTCGGGCTCCTTGAGGAAGGCCAGCAGTTCGCCGACCTCGCGCAGGGCCTCCACGTCCTCCTGGCCCATGCCCATGGCGACCCGCTTCGGCGTGCCGAAGAGGTTGCCGAGCAGCGGCATACGGTGTCCCTTGACGTTCTCGAAAAGCAGGGCCGGCCCGCCGGCGCGCAGCGTGCGATCGCAGATTTCGGTGATCTCGAGGTAGGGGTCGACCTCGGCACTGATGCGCACGAGCTCTCCCTGGGTCTCCAGCGCCGCGATGAAATCACGCAGGTCCTTGTACTTCATTCGGAGTTCCCGGTTCCAGAATGACAAAAGGGGCAGCATAGCATGCCGCCCCTTTACGATGCCGCGACGCCTGGCTTACCGACGCTTCATGGCTTCGAAGAATTCCAGGTTGGTCTTGGTGTCTTTCAGACGGTCGATGAGGAATTCCGTGGCGGCGGTATCGTCCATGGGATTGAGCAGCTTGCGCAAGATCCACATGCGCTGCATCTCGTCCTCGGAGGCGATCAAGTCTTCGCGGCGTGTGCCCGAGCGGCGGATATTGATGGCCGGATAGACGCGCTTCTCGGCCAGCTTGCGGTCGAGATGGGCCTCCATGTTGCCGGTGCCCTTGAACTCCTCGAAGATCACCTCGTCCATCTTCGAGCCGGTATCGACCAGCGCCGTGGCGATGATGGTCAGGCTGCCGCCCTCCTCGATATTGCGCGCCGCACCGAAGAAGCGCTTGGGCTTTTCCAGGGCATGGGCATCGACACCGCCGGTGAGCACCTTGCCGGAGCTCGGCACCACGGTGTTGTAGGCGCGCGCCAGACGGGTGATGGAGTCGAGCAGGATCACCACGTCCTTCTTGTGCTCGACCAGGCGCTTGGCCTTCTCGATCACCATCTCGGCGACCTGCACGTGACGCGCCGGCGGCTCGTCGAAGGTCGAGGCAACCACCTCGCCACGCACGGTGCGCGACATCTCGGTGACTTCCTCAGGACGCTCGTCGATCAGCAGCACGATCAGATGACATTCGGGGTTGTTGCGCGTGATCGAGGTGGCGATATTCTGCAGCATCAGCGTCTTGCCCGCCTTGGGCGGGGAGACCAGCAGGCCGCGCTGGCCCTTGCCGATGGGCGCGACCAGATCGATGATCCGCGAGGTCAGATCCTCGGTGGAGCCGTTGCCGATCTCCATGCGCATGCGTTCCTGGGGGAACAGCGGCGTGAGGTTCTCGAAGAGGATCTTGTGCTTGGCGTTTTCCGGCCGGTCGAAGTTGATCTGGCTGACCTTGAGCAGCGCGAAATAACGCTCCCCCTCCTTCGGCGGGCGAATCTTGCCGGAGATCGAGTCCCCCTTGCGCAGGTTGAAGCGACGGATCTGCGAAGGCGATACATAGATATCGTCGGGGCCGGCCAGATAGGAACTGTCGGCGCTGCGCAGGAACCCGAAGCCGTCCTGGAGGATTTCCAGCACACCATCGCCATAGATGTCCTCGCCGCTCTTGGCGTGTTTCTTGAGGATGGCAAAGATGATGTCCTGCTTGCGGGAGCGTGCCAGATTGTCGATGCCCATCTCGCGGGCAGTCTCCAGAAGTTCCGGCACGGGCTTTTGCTTGAGTTCGGTAAGATTCATCGGTGTGTTCAGAGGTTGCTCGTGGAAGCCGGGCGGCCAGGCGCCGTGAAAAGACAGGAGGCGAGACGATTACGCCGTGTGGATGCGTTCAGAGCCCGGACAGGCTGCCACTCGTCGTGTTGCATCATATGGCCATGGGCAGGGAACCGCACGAGAGGGGTAGCCGGGCCGATATCGGAATCGAGGGAGCAGGTTCGTTTTCGCCTGATCAGCGGATCTCGGCCAGGAGGCCTTTCACGAACTGATGCAGAGGGCTGTCTGACGACTTGAAAATTGACCGTGGCGTAAACGCCTTGAAACGGTCGGTAAGCATTCGGAACAAGCGAACGACTCGATACTAGTCAAGGCCGTCGGCAAACGCAAGCCCCGACTGATCGCGCAGCGGATCATCGATTGACAGCATTGGTCCACCATCGCAACCTGCGGGCAAGGATATCACAAGGACACGTCATGACACCGCCCATGGACTCGGCTACCGGCCGCCTCGCCGCCGTTTTACCCGACACGCCGCCTGCCGTCCGTCATCGCCTGGCGGCCATCGACCTGGGTTCCAACAGTTTCCACTTGCTGGTAGCCAACTATCACGACGAGCGTCTCCAGGTGGTCGCGCGACTCGGCGAAAAGGTGCAGCTGGCGGCAGGGCTCGGCGATGACGGTCGGCTCAGCGAAGACGCCATACAACGCGCGCTCGACTGTCTGTCGCGCTTCGCGCCCTTTCTCGGCGACATCCCGCCCGGATATCTGCGTGTGGTAGGGACCAACGCGCTGCGCGACGCCGACAACAACCAGGAGTTCATCGAGCGCGCCGAGGCCCTGCTGGGGACGCGCATCGAGATCATCGCCGGCCGCGAGGAGGCCCGGCTTATCTACCTGGGGGCCGCCCATGCGCTGGCCGAGAATGGACGACGCCTGATCGTCGACATCGGCGGTGGCTCCACGGAGTTCATCATCGGCGAGCGCTTCGAGCCCCTGGCGCTGGAGAGCCTGGGCATGGGCTGCGTGACCTATACCCGGCGTTTCTTCGCCAATGGCGACATCAGCGAGAAGCGGTTTCGCAAGGCAGAGCTCGCGGCGCTGTCGGAGCTTGCCAATATCCAGCGCCCCTACCTTCGGCTGGGCTGGTCTGACCCGGTGGGCTCCAGCGGCACCATCAAGGCCGCCGCGGCAGTGATCGCGGCGGCCAGCGAGACGCCCGACGGCGTGATCACGCGCGAGGGGCTCTTCGCCCTGCGCGATCGCCTGGTCAAGTTCAAGCGCCTCGACAAGGTGTCCCTGGAGGGTCTCAAGGCCGACCGGGCGCGCGTTTTCCCCGCCGGGGTGGCGATCCTCTGCGCGATCTTCGAGGCGCTCGAACTGGAGACGATGCGCTATGCCGATGGCGCCCTGCGCGAAGGGGTGCTGTACGACATGGTCGGCCGCAACAGCCCCGAGGACTCGCGGCTCAAGAGCCTGGAGAATCTGGAGCGCAGCTACGGCGTGGATGCTCGCCAGGCCGACAACGTCGCCGATACCGCCCTGGCGCTGTTCGCCCAGGTGCGGGACGCCTGGTCGCTCGATGACGACCAGGCGCGGTTTCTCGGTTGGGCGAGCCGCCTGCACGAGATCGGCCTGGCGATCTCGCACAGCCAGTTCCACCGCCACGGCGCCTATCTGCTGGAACACTCCGACCTGGCGGGTTTTTCGCGACCGGAGCAGCGCCTGTTGGCCTTCCTGGTGCGCGGCCATCGCCGCAAGTTTCCGCTCAAGGAATGGAAGGCCCTGCCCGCCGCCGAACAGCGCTCCCACGCCCGTCTGGTGAGACTGCTGCGCCTGGCCGTGCTGATCAACCACTCGCGCCCCGAGCAGGCGCCCGCGCTGCCGCGCCTCATGGCCGATAACGACGAGCTGATCGTGGCCTTCGCGAGCGACGATACGCCGTCACTGCTGATGACCGACCTGGAGCAGGAGATCGGCTTCCAGCAGGCCGTCGGGTTTTCGCTACGCCTCGCTCAGGCCTGACCACCCCTCAGCGAAGGCCAGCCAGTTCACCAGCGAGGGCGCCATCACGGCGACCACCTGGTCGCCATGGTGCACCACCAGCACCCGCTGGCGCTCCCAGGGCGGCAAGCCGGCCTCCTGTAGCAACCGCTTGAGGTCGCGACTGCCGCGCCCCGCCAGCCGCAGCCGCTCGCCGCCGCGGCGTGGCGCCACTCGCAGCCGAACCGGCCGCGCCGAATGAGGTTCCAGACGAAGGATCGTCTCACCCAACGGGGTCACGAGCGGTGCTCGGCCGTCCCACTCGGCTTCCCATGGCGACGGCAGGCCGGATAGCGTTGGCATGAGGTACAGCGCACCGCTCCAGCGCCGCGCCGCCGCGCCCGGCCAGGCAATATGCACCTCGGCATCGCGCCTGGCCTCGAGCTGATCCAGCAGGCTCGCCAGGCGCGCGGCCGGCGGCGTAGGAAGGCCATTCAGCGCACACGCGTGGCGGATCAACAACCGGCACCGCGCCGGTGATAGCCCCGTCAATCCCGCTATCGGCAAGCGTCCCGGATCGCCTCCGAGACGCTGCAGGTCCAGCTCGGCCAGCTCGGTCAGCAAGGCATCGGCCTCCCCGGCCAGGGTCGCGCTACGGGCCAGGGAGGCGGCCGCCAGGGGCCAGCGGCTCTCGAGTCGCGGCAGGATACTGCGGCGCAGGAAGTTGCGATCCAGTTCCAGGTCAGCGTTGGACGGGTCCTCAGTCCAGGTCAGCGCAAGCCGTCTCGCCTCGGCCTCGAGGTCGGCCCGCGACACGCCGAGCAGCGGCCGGCCGAGCTCGCGCCCCTGCCAGTCGCGCCTCGCCGGCATGGCCGCCAGGCCCCGCACGCCGCTCCCGCGCAGCGCCGCGAGCAGGAAGGTCTCGGCCTGGTCGTCGCGATGCTGCGCCAGCCACAGCGTATCGCCGACGGGCACGCAACGCGCGAAGGCCGCGTAGCGCGCCTGCCGGGCCGCGCCTTCCAGGCCGAGCCCGCCCGCCGGCTCGATGGTGACCCGCTCGACGGTCAGTGGGACGCTCAGTTGCGCGGCAAGATGCCGGCAATGCGCCTCGAAGTCGTCGGCGGCACTCTGCAGGCCGTGGTGTACGTGAATGGCGCGCAAGGCGCGCGGATGGCGATCGCGTGCCCTGGCGGCAAGCGTCAGCAGCAGCGAGGAGTCGAGCCCGCCGGAGAGGGCGACCCAGACGCCACGCCCCGGCGGGGTCCGGGCCAGGGCGTCGTCGATAAGGAACTGAAGGGACATGGCCGACTAGATGGGGGCGCCATAGCTCATCAGCCGCTGGTAGCGCCTTTCGAGTAACGCATCGGTATCCATCGCTTCCAGGCGTTCGAGGCTTGCCAGAAGGGAAGACTTGACCCGTTCGGCGGTCGTTACCGGATGGCGATGCGCGCCACCCAGCGGCTCGGGAATCAGGGTGTCGACAAAGCCCAGTTCCTGCAGGCGCTCGGCGGTGATACCCATGGCCTGGGCGGCGTCGGACGCCTTGTCGGCGCTTTTCCACAAGATGGAGGCGCAGCCCTCGGGCGAGATGACCGAATAGGTGGAAAACTGCAGCATCGACAGCTCGTCGCAGATGCCGATAGCCAGCGCCCCGCCGGAGCCGCCCTCGCCCACCACGGTCGCGAGGATCGGCGTCCTCAGGCGCGACATCACCGCCAGGTTGTAGGCGAT
Source organism: Halomonas korlensis (assembly GCF_900116705.1). GTDB lineage: Bacteria > Pseudomonadota > Gammaproteobacteria > Pseudomonadales > Halomonadaceae > Halomonas > Halomonas korlensis. Next base: position 233,680 of record NZ_FPBP01000004.1, read on the forward strand.
GGCCTCGGACTGGCCACGTTCCTCGGCGTCAATCCCCGGGTAGGCGCCCGGCGTATCGATGAACGTCAGCACCGGCATGGCGAAACGCTCGGCCATCTCCATCAACCGGCAGGCCTTGCGATACCCTTCGGGGCGCGGCATGCCGAAGTTGCGCCGCACCTTGTCCTTGACGTCGCGGCCCTTCTGATGGCCGATGACCATTACCGGCTTGTCGTCGAGCCGGGCGACACCGCCGACGATGGCGGCATCGTCACCGAAGTTGCGATCCCCGTGGAGTTCGTCGAAATCGGTGAAGACGTGTTCCAGGTAGTCCAGCGTGTAAGGCCGCTGGGGATGACGCGAGAGCTGGGAGACCTGCCAGGGGCTCAGGTCCTTGAAGATCGACTCGGTGAGCTTGCGGCTCTTCTCCTCGAGCCGGCCGATCTCGTCGCTGAGATTGACCTGGCTGTCGTTGCCGACCAGGCGCAGTTCCTCGATCTTGGCCTGGAGCTCGGCGATGGGCTGTTCGAAATCAAGATAATTGGGATTCATGGGCTTGCCTTGTCCTCGTCGGCCTGGGCTCGACTGCGGCGAAACGTCGAATGGCGTGCATTATCGCACCCTGAGAGCCCCACGCAAGGCGACCCCGGGAGCCTCAGCGGTATTTCAGGCGCACGCCTTCCTGGCCCTGCACCTCGCGCAGGCTGATCAGCAGCTCGTCGCTGGGCGTGACCTTCCACGCCTCGTCGAGCTCCAGCCAGCCCGACGCCTCGGCGTTACGGTAGCGCAGGCGCACCGGCAGGCCCTCGGCATCGCACCAGGGCGCGAGGCTCGCACGCAGGCTGTCGATCAGGCGTCCGTTGGCCAGCGCGCCGTCCAGCGAGAGTTCCACCGCCTGGCCGTAGCGGGCGCGCGCCGCCACCATGGGGGTGATCTCCTTGCCGCGCAGGCGCAGGCCGCCTGAGTAGTCGTCGCTTGACACCTCGCCCTCAACGATCAGCACCTGGTCGGGTTCGATACGGCCGCGCAGCTGATGATAGAGCTCACCGAACAGGGATGCCTCGATGCGCCCGGTACGGTCATCGAGGGTGACGAAGGCCATGGTGTCGCCGCGCTTCGACTTCATGGTGCGCATCCCCACCACCAGGCCGGCGACCCGCTGGGGCTCGCGGGACGGCTTGAGGTCGCTGATGCGGGTGGACACGAAGCGAGCCAGCTCGTGCTCGTACTCGTCGATGGGATGGCCGGTCAGGTAGAGCCCCAACGTATCCTTCTCGCCGGCCAGGCGCTCCTTGTCGGTCCATTCCCGGGCGCCCCGGTAGTCGGCATAGGCATCGTCGGACGCCTCATCGACGAAGGCCTCGCCGAACATGTCGATCATGCCCTGGTTCTGGTTCGACTGGTTCTGGGCGGCGGCCTTCAGCGCATCCTCGAGCGCCGCGGCAAGCACCGCCCGGCTCGGCCCCAGGGTATCCAGCGCCCCGGAGCGGATCAGCGCTTCGAGGGTGCGCTTGTTCATGCGCCGGGGGTCGACGCGACGGCAGAAATCGAAGATATCGGCAAACGGGCCATCGAGCTGGCGGGCCTCGACGATGGCGCCGATCGGCCCCTCGCCGACGCCGCGAATGGCGCCCAGGCCATACACCACCCGCCCCTGGTCGTCGACGCTGAACTTGTAGCTGCCCACGTTGACGTCCGGCGGGGTCACGGTCAGGCCCTGGTGGCGGCACTCCTCGATCAGCGGTACCACCTTGTCGAGATTGTCCATCTCGGTGGACATCACCGCCGCCATGAACGGCCCGGGATAATGCGCCTTGAGCCAGGCGGTCTGGTAGGAGACCAGCGCATAGGCCGCCGAGTGCGACTTGTTGAAGCCGTAGCCGGCGAACTTTTCCACCAGGTCGAAGAGATTGCCTGCCAGGTCACGATCGATGCCGTTGGCGGCACAGCCTTCCATGAAGCCGTCGCGCTGCTTGGCCATCTCCTCGGGCTTCTTCTTGCCCATGGCGCGGCGTAGCAGGTCGGCCTGGCCCAGGCTGTAGCCAGCCATGACCTGGGCGATCTGCATGACCTGTTCCTGGTAGAGGATGATGCCGTAGGTGGGCCCCAGGACCGGCTTCAGGAGCTCGTGCTGGTAGTCGGGGTGCGGGTAGGAGATCTCCGCCCGGCCATGCTTGCGGTTGATGAAGTCGTCGACCATGCCCGACTGCAGGGGGCCGGGACGGAACAGCGCGACCAGCGCGATCATGTCCTCCAGCGAGTCGGGCAGCAGGCGCTTGATCAGCTCCTTCATGCCGCGCGACTCGAGCTGGAACACCGCGGTCGTCTCGGCCTTCTTGAGCATCTCGAAGGTCGGCGCGTCGTCGAGGGGAATGGTGTCGATGTCCAGCGGCCCCTGGCCCTCGACCGAGCGCACCTTGTCGACCATCTCCAGCGCCCAGTCGATGATGGTCAGGGTGCGCAGGCCCAGGAAGTCGAACTTGACCAGCCCCGCCTCTTCGATGTCGTTCTTGTCGAACTGCACCATCAGGCCCGAGCCGTCCTCGTCGCAGAGCAGCGGCGAGAAGTCGGTGAGCTTGGTGGGGGCGATCACCACCCCGCCGGCATGCTTGCCGGTGCCGCGAGTGATGCCCTCGAGGCGTCGCGCCATCTCCCAGATTTCCTGGGCGTCCTCATCGGCCTCGAGAAACTCCTTGAGCGCCGGCTCCTGGTCGATGGCCTTGGCGAGCGTCATGCCGACTTCAAAGGGGATCAGCTTGGAGAGCTTGTCGCCGAGCGAATAGGGCTTGCCCTGGGCGCGCGCCACGTCGCGCACCACCGCCTTGGCGGCCATGGTGCCGAAGGTGACGATCTGCGAAACGGCGTCGCGGCCGTAACGCTCGGCCACGTAATCGATCACCCGGTCGCGCTTCTCCATGCAGAAGTCGACGTCGAAGTCGGGCATCGAGACCCGCTCGGGGTTGAGGAAGCGCTCGAACAGCAGATCGTAGCCGATCGGGTCGAGGTCGGTGATCTTCTGCGCATAGGCGACCAGCGACCCGGCGCCGGAACCGCGGCCCGGCCCCACCGGCACGTCGTTGTCCTTGGCCCACTGGATGAAGTCCATCACGATCAGGAAGTAACCGGGGAAACCCATCTGCAGGATGATGTCGAGTTCGAAGTCCAGCCGCTGGCGATAGCGCTTGTCGATCTCGGCATATTCGTCCCCGTCGCGGGGGTAGCGCGCCGGCGGGAACAGGAAGTCCAGGCGCTCGGTGAGACCGTCGTGGGACACCTTGCGAAAGAACTCGTCCTGGGTCATGCCCTCGGGAATCGCGAACTCCGGCAGGAATATCTCGCCCAATCGCACGTCGACGTTGCAGCGTGTGGCGATCATCACGCTGTTCTCGAGCGCCTCGGGGATGTCGGCGAACAGCTCGGCCATCTCCGCCGGGCTCTTGAGGTACTGCTCCTCGGTGTAATGGCGCTCACGACGCCGATCGTCCAGCGCCTTGCCATCGCCGATGGCGACCCGGGTCTCGTGGGCCCAGAAATCGTCGCGTTCCAGGAAGCGCACGTCGTTGGTCGCCACCACCGGCGTGTCGGTCTCGAGCGCCAAATCCACCGAAAGGTGCACGCACTCCTCCTCCTGCAACCGACCGGTACGGATCAGCTCCAGATAGAAGCGCCCCGGAAAGGCGGCGCTCCACTCCTCGAGCAGGACACGGGCCTCGTCGTGATGATCGGCGAGCAGGTGGCGACCAATCTCGCCATCGCGGCCCCCGGAGAGCGCGATCAGGCCATCACTTTGTTCGAGCACCCAGGCCTTGTCGAGCAGCGCCCGCCCTTGACGCTGCCCCTCGAGCCAGCCTCGCGAGATCAGCTCGGTGAGGTTGCGATAGCCCGCAGCGTTCATGGCCAGCAGCGTCAGGCGGTAGGGGTGCGCGGCATCGTGCGGGTTGGCCAGCCACAGGTCGGCCCCGATGATCGGCTTGAGGCCGGCGCCCTGGGCGGTCTTGTAGAACTTGACCAGGCCAAAGAGGTTGGCCTCGTCGGTGACCGCGAGTGCCGGCGAGCCCTGCTCGCCCGCCGCCTTGACCAGCGGTTTGAGGCGTACCAAGCCGTCGACCAGGGAGTATTCGGTATGAACGCGAAGATGAACGAAGGGCGTGGTCATGGGGGACTCGGAGTATTGGGTGTTACAGAAAAACGGCTTCGCGTGGCTTGGCTCAGGACGTGGACGTCAGGATAGCCCCAGCTGGCGTTTCACCGGGCCGAAGGAGCGCCGATGCTCCGGCAGCGGCCCCAGGCATTCAATCGCGGCCAGGTGCTCACGCGTCGGATAGCCCTTATGGCGCGCGAACCCATAGCCGGGATGCCGGGCGTCGAGCGCGACCATGTCGGCGTCGCGGGCTACCTTGGCGAGTATCGAGGCGGCGGCGATCGCCGGATGGCGGGCGTCGCCCTTGACCACCGCCTGGCCGCAAACATGATGCCCGGGCAGACGATTACCGTCTACCAGCAGGTACTCGGCAGCCGGCGACAGGGCATCGATGGCGCGCCGCATGGCCAGGTGTGTGGCATGAAAGATATTCAGCGCATCGATCTCGGCCGCACTGGCCTCGGCCAGCGCGAAGGCCAGCGCATAGTAGCGGATCTCGCGGTCGAGCGCCTCGCGCCGGCGGGCGCTGAGCGCCTTGGAGTCTTTGAGCCCGTCGATAGGCCGGGCCGGGTCGAGAATCACCGCGGCGGCGACCACCGCCCCGACCAGCGGACCCCGGCCGACTTCATCGACACCGGCCAGACGCGTGCCGGTGTAGTCGATCACCAGCGGGGGCAGCTCCCTGGCGCTCATCGAGTTGCGTCCCTCGTGACGGCCACGGCGTTTTCGGGCGAAACGCTGTCGGGCAACGGGCGGCCGTCGACCAGGGCCTCGATGGCATCAACCGCGCGGCGGCTGGCATCGCGTTGCAGCCCGGCATGCATGCCGACAAAGCGCGTCTCCAGCGCCTGGCGCCCTTCGGGGTCGTCGAGCATGGCCGAGAGTCGGCCGGCAATGGCCTCCGGCGTGGCGGCGTCCTGGATCAGCTCGGGCACCAGCGCCTCGCGGGCGATCAGGTTGGGCAGCGAAATCCACGGCGTCTTGACCAGCCGCCTGGCCAGCCAGTGGGTCGCCGGCGCCATGCGGTAGGCCACCAGCATGGATCGATGGCAGAGCATCGCTTCCAGCGCCGCGGTCCCCGAGGCCAGCAGCACCAGGTCGCTTGCCACCATGGCCTCGCGCGCCAGGCCATCGAGTATCGTCACCCGGTCGGCCAGTGCTTGCCGTGAAGCCAGCAGCGTTTCGAGCTCGGCGCGGCGCTGCGGTGTCGCCGCGGGAATCACTATCTGGAGATCGCGGCGCTTCTCGCAGAGACGCTGCGCGGTATCGAGGAAGGTCTCGCCCAGAAAGCGGATCTCGTTGGCCCGTGAGCCCGGCAGTATCGCCAGCACCGGCCGCGCCTCGTCAAGACCCAGCACGCGTCGCGCTGACTGGCGGTCGTTGTCGAGCGGCAGGTCGTCGGCCAGCGGGTGACCGACGAAGGCCACCGGCACGCGATGCTGCACGTAGAAAGCAGCCTCGAAGGGCAGGAAAGTCAGCATGGCGTCCACCGCGCGGGCGATTCCCTTGACCCGCCCCTGGCGCCAGGCCCACACGGAGGGGCTGACGTAGTGGGCAGTGGTCACGCCGGCCTCGCGCAGTTGCCGCTCCAGCCCCAGGTTGAAGTCCGGGGCGTCGATGCCGAGCATGATGTCGGGCCGCCAGGCCAGCGCGTCGCGCTTGAGTTCCCGACGCACCCGCACCAGGCGCGGGAGATGCTTGATCACCTCGACCAGCCCCATCACCGAGAGGGTCTCCAGGGGGAACCGGCTGTCGATGCCCTGCTCGAGCATGCGTGGCCCCCCGATGCCCCGAAACTCGACACTAGGATGCCGCGCCTTGAGCGCTCGCATCAGGCCGGCACCGAGAAGGTCGCCGGAGAGTTCGCCGGCGACGAGATAGACACGCCTGACTGTCATGTGCAGCTCATGCTGGGGTCTCGTCAGCGGATAATTCCGCGCGTCGAGAGCTCGATGGAGGCGGCGAAGGTCTCGGTCTCGGGCAACGAGAAGCGCGCATGGATCTGCTCCAGCGCCTGCTCAACCGTCAACCCCTGGCGGTAGACCAGCTTGTAGGCCTCGCTCAGCGCGCGGATCGACTCCTTGGAGAAGCCGCGGCGCTTGAGCCCGATCAGGTTGAGACCGTGAGCCTGGGCCGGATTGCCGCTGATCATGATGTAGGCAGGGGTATCCTTGGTGATGATCGAGCCACCTCCCGCCATGGCATGATCGCCAAAGTGGCAGAACTGATGGATGGCCGATAGACCACCAAGTATCACGAAGTTACCCAGATCGACGTGCCCGGCCAGCGTTACCTGGTTGGCCAGGACGCAATCGTTGCCGACCAGGCAGTCATGACCGACGTGCACATAGGCCATGAAAAGGTTGCGGGACCCGATAGTCGTCTCGCCTCGGTCCTGAACGGTGCCGCGATGCAGGGTCGCCCCTTCGCGGATGACGTTATCATCGCCCATTACCAGGCGGGTCGGCTCGCCGGCGTACTTCTTGTCCTGGCAGTCCTCGCCCACCGAGGCGAACTGGAAGATCCGGGTTCGCGCACCGAGCACGCTGGGGCCCTTTATCACCACATGAGGGCCGATGCGGCTCCCGGGGCCGATCTCGACATCGGGGCCGATCACCGTGAAAGGCCCCACCTCGACATCATCGGCCAGGTGTGCCGCGGGATCGATGAGAGCAGTGGGATGTATCAAGCGACCTTCCTCTCGGCACAGATGATCTCCGCTTCGCAGGCGAGCTCGCCGTCTACCGTCGCCTGGCAGGCGAATTTCCAGATACCGCGTTTTTCGCGAATGACGTTCGCCTTGAGCACGACCCGATCGCCCGGCATCACCGGGCGCTTGAAGCGTACGTTATCGCTGCCGACGAGATAGTAGACATAGCCATCAGCCGGCAGTTTGTTGACGGTCTTGAAGCCGAGAATCCCGCAGACCTGGGCCAGGGATTCGAGCACCAGCACGCCGGGCATAATGGGATGGTGCGGAAAGTGGCCGTTGAAGTACGGCTCGTTGATGCTGACATTCTTGTAGGCAACGATGGCTTCGCCCAGCGTAAGCTCCGTCACCCGATCCACCAGCAGGAACGGGTAGCGGTGGGGGAGATAATCACGAATCTCGTTGATGTCCATTACCATCGTTGCAACCTCTGAAAAGACGAAATGCCCGCCACCGGGCGGGCACGAGCCGACGTGAAATGCCGTCGGGCAGGCGAAGGATTATAGCGCTGCACGCGGCACACTCAAGCTGGCCATCCCGCTTGGCCTGCTCAACCGCTGCGCCCGCTTTTCTCGAGCCGGGCGAGACGCTTGGCGAGGTCATCCAGATGCTTGAAGCGCACCGCATTCTTGCGCCACAGGGCGTTGGGCATCGCGCCGGTACCGGATGAATAGACACCGGGCTCGAGGATCGAGTTGGTCACCAGGCTCATTCCGGTGACCTGGACGCCATCGCAAAGCGTGAGATGCCCCGAAAGCCCCACCCCGCCACCGAGCATGCAGTGCCGGCCCACCCGCGTCGATCCGGCGATGCCCACGCAACCGGCCAGGGCGCTATGGTCGCCGACCTGCACGTTATGTGCGATCTGCACTTGGCTGTCGATCTTGACGTCGTTGCCAATGACCGTATCGCCGAGTGCGCCGCGGTCGATGCTAGAGCAGCTACCCACCTCGACATCGTCGCCCAGTATCACGCCGCCCAGCTGGGCAATCTTCTGCCAACCGGCCCCGTCATGGGCGAAGCCGAAGCCGTCGGCCCCGATCACCGCACCACTGTGCAGGATGGCCCGCGCACCGATGACCACGCCGTGATAAACCGTCACGTTGGCGTGCAGACGTGAGCCCTTGCCGATACGCGAATCGGCGCCCACCACACTGCCCGGTCCCACCACCACCTCGTCACCCAACTCGACACCAGCCTCGATCACTGCATTGGGGCCGACCTCGATGCCCTCTCCCAGAATGGCGCCTTTCGCGACCACGGCCGAGGAGTGAATGCCTGTTCTTTCTCGCCGCATCAGGGGATCAAACAGCCGTGACAAGGCCGCGTAGCCCAGATACGGATTGGCCAGTTCGATCCGATCGACCGGACAGCTTGAGGCCAACTCGGGCGACAGCAGCACAGCACCTGCCCGAGTGCCCGGCAAATCCTTGAGGTAGGCGCGGTTGGCGAGAAAGGCGATCTGCGAGGGACCGGCTTCGCGCAAGGTAGCCAGGCCCGTTACCCGACGCGAAGGATCACCCACCAGCCTGGCCTCGAGTTGCTCGGCCACGTCGGCGAGGGTAAGGGTCGGTGAGTCTGTTGACGTCATGATGGCCGGGCCCGGTGGCTAGGCTGAGTTACAGCAGTGAGTTGAGGATCTGAGTCACTTCTTCGGTCAAATCCTGCAGGTCCGCATCGGTATGCAGCACTCCCTGCGGGTCGACCAGCACCTCGACGCCGTGGCGCGAGATAACCTGATCCACCGCCTGCTCCAGCATGGGTTCGGCCTGCTGCAGGAATTCCTGCTCGGCCTGTTGCTGCGCCTGCATGACTTGCTGGCGCAACTGCTCGAACTCGGCGCCCTTTTGCTGGAACTCCTGCATGGCGGACTGGCGCTCACCCTCGGCCATCTGCTGACCCTCCTGCTGCAGCCGCTGCTGCATCTGCTGGAGCTCCTGGCCCAGCGACTCGGCCTGCTGTTGCTGGCTGCCGATGCGGCTCTGCAGGTCGCTCATGGACTGCTGGGCAGCGTCGGTCTGCATCAAGGCGCGCCGCCAGTCAAGCAGGGCGACTTCGGCGGCGTGGGCCGGCAGCGCCAGCGCGGCGAGCAGCACGATACTCAATGAGGCGGTCAAATTTCGCATGGTCGTGCTCCTTGCAAGGCATGGTAGGCAGCAGGCGCGATCAGAACGTCTGACCGAGCGAAAACTGAAAGAACTGGGTGTCGTCTTCGCTCTGCTCGTTGAGTGGTTGGGCCACACTGAAAGTGAGCGGGCCTACCGGCGTCAACCAGGAGAGCCCGATCCCCGCACTGTAGCGCAGGTCACCCAGGTCTACCCCGGAGCTGCAGTTGGATGTCTCGCCCGCCGGCACGTCATAACAACTGGAGAGAAAAGTGTTACCCGCATCGACAAAGAAGCCCGACTGGATGCTGCGGCGATCTTCGACGAAAGGCAGCGGGAAGAGCAGCTCGGCGCTGCCTTCGACCAGCACATTACCGCCCATCGTGCGATCGCGATCGGTGCTGGAAGGCGGTGTGGTGCGCGGTCCCAGGGTATTGGAGGTAAAGCCGCGTACCGAGCCCAAGCCCCCCGAATAGAAGTTCTCGTAGAAGGGGAAGGGGTCATCGCCGACGCTATCGGCATAGCCCAGCTCGCCACTGAACTTCATCACCCACTCCTCGGCGTCGTTGAGCGGGAAGAGGTGGCGTGCCTCGGCGCGCATCTTGTAGTACTGGGCGTCGCTGCCCGGCACCGACGTTTCCAGCGAGAGTCGCTGGTAACTCCCTGCGGTGGGCATGATGCCGCGATTCAGGTTGTTGCGGGTCCAGCTGCCCGTGAGCTTCAGGCTCTGGGCATCGGCTCCTTGATCCCTCACGTACTCGTCGATCTCGAGTGCCGTGTCGTTGTAGGTCTTGATCGACAGGTCTTCCACCGAGGCGCCGAAGTTGAGGCGCGTGAGCTCGTTGATCGGGTAGCCGAAGTTGATCCCGCCACCGAAGGAATCGGTCGAATAGGTAGAAATATCCGAGTCCTCGTAGTCTGTCTCACGGTAGAAAAGATTGTAGCCCCGCGAGATCCCATCCAGCGTCCAGTAAGGATCGGTGAAGCCAAAGTTGAGGCTGGTGAAGATATCGCTGCGCTGGGCGCCGATGTTCACCCGATTGCCGGTACCGAGGAAGTTGTTCTGGGAAAGCGAGGCCCCATAGATCACCCCGGCGTTCTGGGAGAAGCCGACACTCGCCGAGATGGAGCCGGACGGCTGCTCCTCGACGGTATAGGTGACATCGAGCTTGTCCTCTTCTCCCGCCACTGGCTGCGTCTGCACATCGACCTGGCGGAAGAAGCCGAGGCGCTCCAGGCGCTCCCGCGACTGACTGATCGACTCGGTAGAGGCCGGCGCACCCTCGAGCTGGATCATCTCGCGGCGCAGTACTTCATCCTCGGTGGTGGTGTTGCCAGCGAATTCGATTCGCCGCACATAGGCGCGACGACCAGCGTCTACCTGGAATACCAGATCGACGGTCTCGCCATCGTTGCCCAGTTGAGGAACGCCATCGACAGTAGCGAAGGCGTATCCTTCGGCACCCAGGCGCGAGCGCAGGGCCTCGGAGGAGGACGTGACATCGCTGCGTGAGAAGATGTCGCCCGGCGTGACCTCCAGGAGCTCACGCGCCTCGCGCTCGCTGATCTGCAGGTCGCCGGTGAAGGCGATATCGCCCAGGCGATACTGGCTGCCTTCTTCTACATTCACCGTGATGAAGATCTCCGACTGGTCGGGACCAATCGATACCTGGGTGGAGGCGATATTGAAGTTAACGTAGCCACGATCGAGGTAATGAGAGCGTAGACGTTCGAGGTCTCCGGATAGCGCCTCGCGGGAGTATTCGTCGCTTGAGAACCAGCCAAACATCCAGCCGGGCTTGTCTTCCAACTCGAAAAGGTCAAGTAGCTCTTCATCGCTGAAGGCTTCGTTGCCAACGATATTGATCTGGCGGATCTTGGCCACGGCCCCTTCGTTGATATCAATATTGACCTGAACCCGGCCCTCGTCGATCGGCTCGACCTCGGTGTCGATGCGGGCACTGTAGCGCCCCTGGGCCTGGTAGACCCCTTCGAGTTCACGCTGGATCTCCTCGATGGTCGAGAGTTGCAGCACCTGCCCTTCTGCCAGGCCAGCCTCCTGGAGGCCCCGGCGCAGGTCCTCATCGGAAATCTGCTCGTTGCCGCTGATCTCCAGCCGGGAGATGGTTGGACGCTCGACCACCTGGATGATCAAAACATCGCCGTCTCGGGCGAGCTCGATGTCCTCGAACAGGCCGGTGGCAAAGAGTTCACGGGTGGCGTCGGCCAGTTCACGGTCATCCACACGATCACGAGCGCTGACGGGAAAGGCATTGAATACGGAGGCGGCGGAGACCCGCTGCAAGCCTTCAACTCGAATGTCGGAAACTTCGAAGGGTTCCGCCTGAGCCGTCGCGGCTCCAACGAGCAGCAGCGCCGCTAGTCCGATGGTCTTGATTTTCATGCAGTCGATTCGCTCGCGTTGATCTGCCAAACCTGTCCAGACAGGCACCTTATACATTTGTACGGGTGACTGACAAGGCGAGAGCGATTGCTCTACCGCCTGGCGTCACCCATTGCCACCTTATTAGCGAAGGCGCATTTCCCCCATCACCACAGGCGCATCAAGTCGAAATAGATCGCCATGATCATCAGCGTGCCGACCACCGCCAGCCCCAACCGCAACCCCACCGCCTGGGCCCTCTCGGAGACCGGCCGACCACGCACCACTTCCATGAAGTAGTAAAGCAGGTGTCCGCCATCCAGCACCGGAATCGGCAACAGGTTCAGCACGCCCAGGCTGATCGATAGATAGGCCAGGAAGCCGACGAAGCTCTCGAGCCCGGAGCGCGCGGAGTCGCCAGCGATACGCGCGATGGTGATCGGGCCCGAAAGATTGCTCGGCGAGATCAGGCCCACCAGCATCTTGCGGATCGCATCCAGGGTCAGCACGGACATCTCGCCGGTACGTGCCATCGCATGCCCCACGGCGGCCAGCGGCCCGTAGCGGATCTCGCGACGATAGGCCTCGGGCCATTCCACCGGCTCGACCCCGGCACCGATATAACCGATGGCCATGCCATCCTCGAGCTCGTTGCGACCCGGGGTGAGCTCTATCTCGAGCCGCTCGCCATCACGCAGCACCTCGACGACCAGAGGCTCGCCGGGGCTGGCGCGCACGATATCCACGAAATGCGGCCAGTCTTCCACGGGCTCATCGTTCACCGCCAGCACTTCATCGCCAAGGGCGAGGCCGGCCTCGGCGGCCGCCTCGCCCTCGACCAACTGGCCCAGCACTGCCGGAAAAGCGGGTCGCCAGGGCGTAAGCCCCAGACTTGGCAGCGGCCGGGGCGGGTCCTGTCCGACCAGCCAGTCCTGTACCGGCAGACGATGCTCGCGGGGCTCGCTCTCGGCGTCATTCCGAGCACCAATACGCAACTCGCCACTCTCGCCGATGGCCGCCACCAGCTTGAGGTTGATCTCTTCCCAGGAACGTACCGCCTCGCCCTGGACCGACGCGATCTCCTGGCCGGCCTGCAGGCCGCCACGATCCGCCGGGGAGTCGGGTTCGACGTCACCCACCACAGGCGCCACCGTCGTAGTGCCGACCACGAACAGCGCCCAATAGGCCACGATCGCCAGCAGGAAGTTGGCCAGCGGCCCGGCGGAGACGATAGCGATTCGCTGCCAGACGCTCTTGCGGTTGAAGGCCTCGCCCAGTTGCTCTTCAGGCACCGGTGCCTCGCGTTCGTCGAGCATCTTGACGTAACCGCCCAGCGGAATAGCCGCCAGCACGAATTCCGTGCCGTGGCGATCCAGGCGCGACCAGATCGGCTTGCCGAAGCCCACCGAGAATCGTAGCACCCGCACACCGCATCGCCTGGCCACCCAGAAGTGGCCGAACTCGTGAAAAGTAATCAGCAGGCCCAGCACCACGATGACGGCCAGCACATTCTGGATCAGGCCCAAGGCAGTCTCCTCCCGGGTTGCGTTAAGGGGGCGTCGCGTCGCGCCTTAATGATGCCCGAGCCGCTCAAGAGCGACCCGACGGGCGTGCGCATTGGCCTCGAGTATCGTCTCGAGGTCCACCGCGGACTCCACGGCAATGGCCTCTAGCGTACAGCCCACCAGCTCATCGATGCCGGTGAAGCCGAGCCTTCCTGCGAGGAAGGCCTCTACAGCCACCTCGTTGGCGGCATTGAGCACGGCCGGCGCAGTGCCACCCGCGGCCATCGCCTCGCGTGCCAGGCGCAGGCAGGGAAACGCGGTCTCGTCGGGGGGCTCGAAGTCGAGTCGTGCCACCGAGAACAGGTCCAGCGCCTTGACGCCGGCCTCGATGCGCTCCGGCCAGGCCAGCCCATAGGCGATCGGGGTGCGCATGTCAGGGTTGCCCAGCTGGGCGATCACCGAGCCATCGGCATAGGCGGCCATGGAGTGAATAACGCTCTGCGGATGCACCACCACCTCCACCTGGTCGGGGCGGGCGTCGAACAACCAGCAGGCTTCGATCAGCTCCAGCCCCTTGTTCATCAGCGTGGCGCTGTCTACCGAAATCTTTCGCCCCATCGACCAGTTGGGATGCGCACAGGCCTGGTCCGGTGTCACGCCGGCAAGGTCCCCTCGCGACCAGCCGCGAAAGGGCCCACCCGAGGCGGTGAGCAGCAGCTGTGAAACACCATGGTGTTCAAGGCCGCCGCGATGCTCCACGGGTAGACACTGATAAATGGCATTATGTTCGGAATCGATCGGCAACAGGGTCGCGCCATGTCGGTTCACCGCGTCCATGAACAGCGCCCCGGACATCACCAGGGCCTCCTTGTTGGCCAGCAGGACCCGCTTGCCGGCCTGCACCGCCGCCAGGGTCGGCAGCAGCCCCGCGGCGCCGACGATCGCCGACATCACCACATCGGCCTCGCTGGCCCTGGCCACCTCGACCAGCGCCTCCGGACCAGCATTCACCTCGGTGTCGAGCCCCGCTGCCCGAAGTCGCTCGCGCAGCCAGCCAGCGTCCTCTTCACCGTCCAGCACTGCCACGGCGGGACGGTGCACGCGGCAGCACTCAAGCAAGGCCTCCCGAGAGCGATGCGCGGTCAAGGCATGCACCCGATAGCGCTCGGGATGGCGAGCGATCACGTCCAGGGTGCTGGAACCAATCGAGCCGGTGGCGCCCAGCACGGTCACGCCGCGAGGGCGAGGAGCGGTATCGACCATCACAGCCCTCCTGCGGTGAGCAAGGCAAACAACGGCAAGGCGGCGGTCAGGCTATCGATCCGGTCGAGCACACCACCGTGGCCTGGCAGCAGGTTGCTGGAATCCTTGAGTCCCCGATAACGCTTGAGCATGCTCTCGAGAAGGTCCCCCAGCACCGAGGCCAGCGTCACCATCAGCGTGATGCCCAGCAGAGCAACGAAGCCGCCGGCACCCAGGCCTTCCCAGAAGGCGAAGACCACGGCCAGCACGGCGGTTACGGCCATGCCCCCGAACACGCCCTCCCAGCTCTTGCCGGGGCTCACCCGCGGGGCCAGCTTGCGCTTGCCGAACTTGCGGCCGGCGAAATAGGCGCCGATATCGGCGCCCCACACCAGCAGCAGCAGAAACAACAGCCAGGCGGCGCCGGTCTCCCGCAACAGGTACAGGCCGACCCAGGCGGGCAATAACACCCACAGGCCCATGGCCAGTCGTCGTCGGGTGGAATGCCACTGCGAAACGCGGTCGGGGTAGCGGGTGACCCAATACAGATTAACCAACCAGCCTGCCAGGGCGAGCCACAGCGGCCAGGTCGCCAGCAGCGCGCCCGAGAGCCACAGCAACCCCATCAACACCGCCAGGCCGCCGAGTAGCGCCAGCCGCGCGCCAGGCGCCTCGACGCCGGCCAGCTGGGTCCATTCCCACCCAGCGAGCAGCACGATCATGGCGGTGAACAACGCGAAGGCGCCCCCCGTCAGGCCGAAGAGACCGACCAGCATGAGTGGCACCAACCAGGCCACCGTGATGATGCGCTGCTTAAGCATTACGGTGCGCCTCGACCTGCTCATCGGTCATGCCGAAGCGCCGTTGGCGGTGACGAAAATCATCCAGCGCCTGGTCGAAGGCCGCCTTGCCGAAATCGGGCCAGAGCGTCGGGGTGAAATACAGCTCGGCGTAGGTCATCTGCCACAACAGGAAGTTGGAGATACGCTTCTCGCCGCTGGTGCGTATGCACAGATCGACCGGAGCGTCATCGGGCAGGCAGACCATCCGATCGATGGCTTGTTCATCGATGTCCTCGGCGTCCATCTCACCGGCGGCGACGCGCTCGGCCAGCCGACGCGCCGCGCTGGCGATGTCCCAGCGGCCCCCATAATTGGCGGCGACCACCAGGTGCATGCGCGTGTTGTCGCGGGTCAGCGCCTCGGCGCGGGCGATATGGTTCTGGATCGAGCTTGAAAACGCGGTGCGATCGCCGATGATCGTTAGGCGAATACCGTTGTCGTTGAGCTTTCTGACCTCACGCTTCAACGCCATCAGGAAAAGCTCCATCAGGGCGCTGACCTCGGCCTTGGGACGCTTCCAGTTTTCGCTGGAAAAGGCAAACAGGGTCAGCGTCTCGATGCCGCGCTCGGCGGCACGACGGATCACCGCACGCACCGCCTCGACGCCAGCCCGGTGGCCTCTGATGCCTGACAATCCACGCGCCTTCGCCCAGCGGTTGTTGCCGTCCATGATGATAGCCACGTGGCGTGGCATACCACTCTCGACAGGCGCCCTCGGGCCACTGTCGAAACGGGAGTCGGGAAGCTGCGGTGGCGTCATGATGTCTCGCATGAAAGGTGTGCTGAAAACGGGCGACGGGTCTTGCCCTTGGGTCCTCAGACCTGCATCAGGTCGTGTTCCTTGGTTTCCAGCGTCTTGTCGATCTCGGCGATGAACCTGTCGGTCAGCTTCTGCACCGCTTCTTCGGCCTGGTGCTGCTCGTCCTCGGAAATGTCCTTGTCCTTGAGCAGCGTCTTGATATCGCCGTTTGCGTCACGACGCACGTTGCGCACCGCCACCCTGGCATGCTCGGCTTCCTGGCGCGCCTGCTTGATGTACCCCTTGCGAGTCTCTTCAGTGAGCATCGGCATCGGCACGCGAATGACGTTGCCGGCACTGGCCGGATTGAGGCCGAGGTCGGAGGTCATGATGGCCTTCTCGATCTTGGGCACCAGGTTCTGCTCCCAGGGCACCACGGAGAGGGTGCGGGCGTCCTCGGTGTTGATCGAGGCCACCTGATTGAGCGGCACCTGAGAGCCGTAATACTCCACGGTTACCGAATCCAGGATACTGGAGTGGGCGCGCCCGGTACGAATCTTGTTCAGATTGCTGTGAAGGGCCTCGAGGCTCTTCTTCATGCGGGATTCCGCATCTTTCTTGATATCGTCGATCACGTTGTCAACCTCTGTCTATCAGCGTGCCTTCCTCGCCGCCCATCACAAGATTGAGCAGGGCGCCGGGCTTGTTCATGTTGAAGACCCGTACCGGCATCTCATGGTCCCGCACCAGGCAGATGGCGGTCAAATCCATCACGCCGAGCTTCTGTTCAAGCGCATCGTCGTAGCTCAGTCGATGGTACTTGATGGCATCGGGAAACTTGACGGGATCCTTGTTGTAGACCCCATCTACCTTGGTGGCCTTGACCACCACATCGGCATCAATCTCGATGCCGCGCAGGCAAGCGGCCGAGTCGGTCGTAAAGAAGGGATTGCCGGTGCCGGCGGAGAACAGTACCACGTCACCGGAAGTCAGGTAGCGAATCGCGGTACGCCGGTCATAGTGTTCCACCACCCCGCTCATGGGGATGGCCGACATGACACGCGAGCGAATATTGGAGCGCTCCAGGGCATCGCGCATGGCCAGCGCGTTCATCACCGTGGCCAGCATGCCCATGTGGTCGCCGGTGACCCGATCCATCCCGGCCTCGTGCAGCGCCGCGCCACGAAACAGGTTGCCGCCGCCAACCACGATTCCCACCTGCACCCCGATGCCCACCAGCTGGCCAATTTCCAGGGCCATGCGATCGAGCACCTTGGGATCGATACCGAAGTCGGCATCACCGGTGAGCGCCTCACCCGACAGCTTCAGGAGGATACGCTTGTACTTGGACTTGTCGGGGCGGGTCTTCTCGAGGCGGGAGGGATCGGCGAGCGGGGTGGCGGGACGAGCGGCTTCGCGAGGGCTCGCGATCGGGGCATCATCCTGATCGGCGTTGGGCATGGCATGTCTCCTGGATCGTCAACGGTGGAAGGGGGTCCGACGGGTCCACCAGCCGGATACGCGAAGGCGTGCGCGGGAGCGCACGCCATCCACGAACGGAACCTATGACCTCAGCTACGCTTGGCCTGTTCCATCACTTCCTGGGCAAAATCAACCTCTTCCTTCTCGATGCCTTCGCCGACCTCGAAGCGAGTGAAACCGATCACCTCGCCACCGGCCGCCTTGACGTACTCGGCCACGCTCTGGTTCGGATCCTTGACGAAGGGCTGCTCGGTCAGGCTGTTCTCAGCCAGGTACTTCTTTAGCCGACCCTGCACCATCTTCTCGGCGATCTGCTCGGGCTTGCCGGCCATGTCGGGCTGCGCCAGGATGATGGCCTTTTCCTGATCCAACGCTTCCTGGGGCATGTCGGCCGGATGCGCGACCGAGGGATTGATCGCGGCGACGTGCATGGCGACATCCTTGGCGACTTCGGCGGTACCGCCCTTGAGCACCGTCAGCACACCAATGCGACCGCCATGGACGTATTCACCGACCCGATTGCCTTCACCGGCCTCGATCACGGCGCAACGACGCACGCCGATGTTCTCGCCGATCTTCTGCACCAGCTGCTCGCGAGCGGTCTCGAGGTCGCCTTCCATGACGGCGGCCACATCCTCGCTCCTGGCGGCGAAGAAGGCGTCGGCAATCTTCTCGGCGAAGGCCTTGAAGTTGTCGTCACGCGCGACGAAGTCGGTCTCGGAGTTGATCTCGACCATGACGCCCAGGCTGCCGTCCTCGGCCACACGCGTGACCACGGCGCCCTCGGCGGCGGTACGACCGGCCTTCTTGGCGGCCTTGAGGCCTGAGCTCTTGCGCAGGTTCTCGATGGCGACCTCGATGTCACCATCGGTTTCGGTGAGGGCCTTCTTGCATTCCATCATGCCGAGCCCGGTACGCTCGCGCAGTTCCTTGACCTGGGAGGCGCTGATAGCTGCCATGGGTTTCACCTCTGTATAGTTCTGCCTGAATTGTATTCCGAACCCGCCGATGCCAGCGAGTTCGGCGAAATCTGAGAAACGATGTCTAAGCTGCAAGTTCTGAGCTGCAAGTTCTGAGTAAAAAGGGGGCCGCGGCCCCCTTCTCGTCTTTCCGACACCATCACTGGCGGCCGGCCAGACGCGCCACGATTACTCGGCAGCAGTATTGCTTTCGCTTTCTTCGGTGACTTCGACGAACTCGTCGGGACGTCCTTCCTTCGAGCGAGCACAGGCGTCGGCAACGGCCTTGACATAGATCTGGATAGCACGAATGGAGTCATCGTTACCGGGGATCACGTAGTCGACGCCGTCCGGGTCGGAGTTGGTATCAACCACACCAATCACCGGGATGCCCAGCTTGTTGGCCTCGTTGATGGCGATGCGCTCGTGATCGACGTCGATGACGAACAGCGCATCGGGCAGGCCGCCCATTTCCTTGATACCACCGACGCTGCGCTCGAGCTTGTCCTGCTCGCGGGTCGCCATCAGCACTTCCTTCTTGGTCAGCTTCTCGAAGGTGCCGTCTTCGTGCATGGCCTCGAGTTCGCGCAGACGCTTGATGGAAACGCGGATGGTCTTGTAGTTGGTCAGCATGCCGCCGAGCCAGCGATGATTGACGAAGGGCATGCTCACGCGGCTTGCCTCTTCCTTGATGATCTTGCTGGCGCTGCGCTTGGTGCCAACGAACATGATCTTGTTGTTGGCTGCTGCCATCTTCTCGACCACCTCGATGGCCTCATTGAGGGCCGGCAGGGTGTGCTCGAGGTTGATGATGTGGATCTTGTTGCGGGCGCCGAAGATGAACTTGCTCATCTTCGGGTTCCAGTACTTGGTCTGGTGACCGAAGTGAGCGCCTGCCTTCAGCAGGTCACGCATATTGACGTGTGCCATGGATGACTCCTGGAAAATCGGGTTAGGCCTCCACGCACCCCATGGATCCGACCGCCGGGACCAACCGACAGCACCCGGGACCATGTGACGGTGCATGTGTGATTTCAAGGCGTTGCTGTTGCTTCAACACGTTGTCGTGGTCTCGCGCGCCTTTGCCGCCGCCGTGGACCGGATGAGCACATGTCACGATCGGGCACAGCGATTGCAGGAAAGCGCGCAGCTTTATACCATAGATCGACTCCCAGATGAAGTCGCCTATGCCGCATCACCCTGCGGTCAACCCGGCGACCCCACCCTGACCCGAGATTCCATGAACGTACCCATCAAGACGCCCGACGAAATCGACAAGATGCGCGAGGCGGGCCGCCAGGCCGCCAGCGTGCTGGAAATGCTGACCCCTCACGTCCAGGCCGGGGTCAGCACCGGCAAGCTCGACCGCCTGTGCCACGACTACATCGTCAATGAGCTGGGCTCCACGCCGGCACCGCTGGACTATCATGGCTTTCCCAAGTCGATCTGTACCTCGATCAATCGCGTGGTCTGCCACGGCATCCCCGACGATGCCAAGCAACTCAAGAATGGCGACATCATGAACATCGACATTACCGTCAGGACGGCCGATGGCTACCATGGCGACTCGAGCATGATGTTCGTGATCGGCGAGACCATTCAGGGCGAACGGCTCTGCCGTGTTACCCAGGAGTGCCTGTATCGCAGCATCGCGCTGGTCAAGCCAGGCGCACGCCTTTCCGAGCTCGCCCGGGCCATCCAGCAACATGCCGAAGCCAACGGCTATTCGGTGGTCCGCGATTTCTGCGGCCACGGGATCGGCGCCGGCTTTCATGAAGACCCCCAGGTGCTTCACTACGACGGCTATGCCCCCGAGGCCGATATCGCGCTTGCGGCCGGCATGTGCTTCACCATCGAGCCGATGATCAATGTGGGCTCGCACAAGACCAAGGTATTGCGCGATGGCTGGACCGCGGTGACCCGAGACAAGAGCCTGTCCGCCCAGTGGGAACACACTCTGCTGGTGACCGAATCCGGTGTGGAGGTCCTCACCGCTCGTGGCGAGGAAGACCTCTCCTTCCTCGAACGCTGAGTCGATTCCATGCTGCTGCATCACTATCGCTTCGCCCCTGACGAGTCGCTGTTCGACGTCGACCGCTTTCGCAGTGAGCTCACCGGCAGCCGTTCACCCATCGCCCCCTTCAAGACAGCGCTGCGCGAGATCCAGAGCCGCCTGGACGAACGCTTCCGCGCCGGCGCCGATATCCGCGACCTGGTGCACGGCCGCGCCTGGTGTCTGGATCGACTGCTGGCGGTCGCCTGGGAGCAGCACACC
Source organism: Halomonas korlensis (assembly GCF_900116705.1). Classification (GTDB taxonomy): domain Bacteria; phylum Pseudomonadota; class Gammaproteobacteria; order Pseudomonadales; family Halomonadaceae; genus Halomonas; species Halomonas korlensis. Next base: position 254,042 of record NZ_FPBP01000004.1, read on the forward strand.
TGGCCCGATGATGGCGTGGCACTCCTCGCCGTGGGCGGCTATGGCCGCGGCGAACTGCATCCTCACTCGGATGTCGACCTGCTGCTGCTGCTTGAGAAGGATGACGACACACCGTACCGGGAACCACTGACCGCCTTTATCACCTTCCTGTGGGATATCGGACTGGAGATCGGCCATAGCGTGCGCTCGCTCACCGATTGCGTGCGCGAAGCCGAGGCCGACGTCACCGTCATCACCAACCTCCAGGAATCTCGCACCCTGGCGGGCCCGGAGCGGCTGCGCGACGCCATGCAGGCGCAACTGTCCACCGAGCGCTTATGGCCCGCCGATCGTTTCTTCGAGGCCAAGTGGCAGGAGCAGATTCGGCGCCACTATCGGTACAATAATTCCGAGTACCACCTCGAGCCCAACATCAAGAGCTCCCCGGGAGGCCTGCGCGACATCCAGATGATCGGCTGGGTGGCCAAGCGACACTTCGGCACCGAGCGCTACGAGGACATCGTCGCCAACGGCTTCATGAACGATGCCGAGCTCCAGATATTGAGCCAAGGCCAGGCCTTCCTGTGGCAGGTGCGCTACGCCCTGCACATGCTGACCGGCCGTGCCGAGGACCGCCTGCAGTTCGACCACCAGAACACTATCGCCGAGCTGTTCGGCTATCGCGACACGCCGGAACGGCTTGCCGTCGAGCAGTTCATGAAGCGTTACTATCGTCATGTGACCGCCCTGGCCGGCCTCAACGACATGCTGCTTCAGCATTTCGACGAGGCAATCCTCCACTCGGGCGAGAAACTCGCGACAACCGAACTCAACGAGCGCTTCGAGATCAAGGGCGGCTATATCCAGGCCAGGCGCCGCAGCGTCTTCCGCGACCGACCCTCCGCCCTGCTCGAGCTGTTCCTGCTGATGGCCGAGCATCCCGAGATCGAGGGGGTGCGCGCCGACACCATTCGCCTGATTCGCGATCATCGCCATCAGATCGATGACCTGTACCGCGACGACCTGCGCCACCAGAGTCTCTTCATGGCCCTGCTGCGCTCGGGCGGCAACGTGCCGCGCCAGTTGCGGCGCATGAACCGCTATGGCGTGCTCGGCAAGTACCTGCCCGAGTTCGGCCGTGCCGTGGGCCTGATGCAGCACGACCTGTTTCATATCTACACCGTCGACGCCCACACCCTGCGACTGCTCAAGTTCATCCAGTGTTTTCGCGGGCCCGAAGGGCGCGAGGTCTATCCGGTGGCCGCCACGCTGATCCATCAACTGCCCAAGCTGGAATTGCTGTGGATCGCCGGCCTTTTCCATGATATCGGCAAGGGACGCGGTGGCGATCATTCCGAGATCGGCGCGCGGGACGTCGAGGCCTTCGCCGAGCGACACGGCCTGTCGAGCCGCGATACCCGCCTGGTCAGCTGGCTGGTCTGGCACCATCTCTCGATGTCGATGATCGCTCAGAAACGCGACATCACCGACCCCGACGTGATCGCCGACTTCGCCCGCCTGGTGGGCGACGAGACGCGCCTGGACTATCTCTACGTGCTGACGGTGGCCGACATCAACGCCACCAATCCGACCCTGTGGAACGGCTGGCGGGCCACGCTGATGCGCCAGCTGCACAGCGAGACCAAGCGAGCGCTGCGTCGTGGCCTGGAAAACCCTCTGGAGCGCGACGACTGGGTGCAGGAAACCCGCAGCGAGGCCCATTCGCTGCTGGCGACCATCGGCGCCGACATGGCGCGTGTCGACCGGCTCTGGGAGTTGCTCGGCGAGGAGTATTTTCTGCAGTACGCTCCCAGCGAGATCGTCTGGCAGACCCAGGGTATTCTTGCCCACGAGGACAACGAGTTACCGCTGATCCTGATCAGCGCCCCCACCGACGACATGACCGAGGGCGGCACCAAGGTCTTCATTCACACGCGCTCGGTGGACGACCTGTTCGCCGCCACCTCGGCGGCCATGGAACAACTGGGCCTCTCCATCCACGATGCCCGCATCGCCACGTCGAGCAACGATCGCACCCTGAACACCTTCATCGTGCTCGACGAGCAGGGCATGGCGATCCGCGACCCCGCACGCATCGAGGACATCCGTCGCCATCTGGTCGAGGAGCTCGACGACCCCGACGACTACCCGCAGATCGTCACCCGCCACACCCCGCGCCAGCTCAAGCACTTCCGGGTGGCGACCGAGGTGACCATCGAACAGGACCCGGCCAACGAGCGCACCATGCTCGAGCTCACCGCCCCTGACCGTCCCGGCCTGCTGGCCCGGGTGGGGCGCATCTTCATGGAGCAGGACATCGCGCTGTCGGCGGCCAAGATCGCCACCCTGGGCGAGCGGGTCGAAGACGTCTTCTTCATCACCGACAAGACCGGCGTGCCGCTGACCGACCCGCAGCGCCAGCAGCGCTTGCGTGAGCGTCTCATCGAGATGCTCGACGTGTCCGGCTGAGTCTTGCCGGGACCCGGCGACGAGCCTGAGTTTGAGGCGTCGCCGGGGCTTGCCTATAATCGGCCCCTGCCCACACGCACGCCTTTCCAAGGCTTTCCAACGACAACGACGCCGACCCGGCGCCCCTGGACCCCCCATGAACCCGGACCTCGACGCCCTCAAGCCCTATCCCTTCGAGAAACTCGCGGCGCTGAAGGCCGGCGTGACGCCGCCGGGGCACCTGTCGCACATTCCGTTGACTATCGGCGAGCCGCAGCACGCGCCCTTCGAGGCGGCGCTCGACACACTGGTGGCCCATCGCCATGGCATGGCGCGCTACCCGGCCACCGCCGGCACGGCGGAGCTCCGTGGCGCCATCGCCGCCTGGGCGACCCGGCGATTCGGCCTTGGCGACCTCGACCCGGCAACGCAGGTGCTGCCTGTCAACGGCACGCGCGAGGCGATCTTCGCCTTCGTGCAGGCCGCGCTGGACCGTAGCCGACCGGCGAAAGTCGCCGTGCCCAACCCCTTCTACCAGATCTACGAGGGGGCGACGCTGCTTGCCGGCGGCCAGCCGCTCTATCTCGACTGTCGCGCCGAGACCGGTTTTCGCGCGGATATCGAGGCGGTCCCCGCCGCGACCTGGCGCGAGGTACAGATCGTTTTCGTGTGTTCGCCGGGCAACCCCACCGGGGCGGTGACGCCGCTTTCCGAGTTCGAGCGGCTGATCGCCCTTGCCGACGAGCACGATTTTCTGATCGCCTCCGACGAGTGCTATTCCGAGCTCTACCTGGACGAGGCCGCCCCCCCGCCGGGCCTGCTGGAGGCGTGCGCACGTCTGGGCCGCCACGACTATCGGCGCTGCCTGGTGTTTCACTCGCTGTCCAAGCGCTCCAACCTGCCGGGGCTGCGCTCCGGCTTCGTCGCCGGTGATGCTGCGCTGATCGCCGCGTTCAAGCGCTACCGCACCTACCACGGCTGCGCCATGTCGTTGCCGATTCAGCACGCCTCGATCACCGCCTGGAGCGACGAGGCCCATGTGCGCGCCAACCGCGACGCCTACCGCGAGACCTTCGCCGCGGTGACCGACATTCTTGCCCCGGTCATGTCTTTTCCCGCCCCAGAGGCGAGCTTCTATCTGTGGCCGGCGGTGCCGGGCGGCGACGACGAAGCGTTTGCCCGCGCGCTTTACGCCGAGCAAAACGTTAGCGTACTGCCCGGCAGCTATATGGGACGTCCCGCTTCCGACGACGGGATGGGGCGCCCCGGGCAGGACGGCACCAACCCTGGGGCCGGCAGGGTCCGCCTGGCGCTGGTGGCCGAAACGGCAGCGACCCGGGAGGCCGCCCAACGGATTCGCCGCTTCATCGAGAATTTCATCGAGAGGGGCTCAGCATGTTGACGCTTTATGTGATCAAGAACTGCGACACCTGCCGCCGTGCGCGCCGCGCCCTGGACGACAAGGGCCTGCCCTACCAGGCCTATGACCTGCGCGAGGATGGCCTGTCGGCCTCGCTTCTCGAGCACATCCTGGAACGGGTCCCGGTGATGACGCTGCTCAACAAGCGCAGCACCACCTGGCGGGAGCTCGATGACGACGACAAGGCCAACGTCGACGCCAACAAGGCCCGCGCGCTGATGCAGGCCCACCCGACACTGCTCAAGCGCCCGCTGCTCGACACCGGCGAGGAGATTCTTGTGGGCTATCGCAACGGCGATTACGGCCGCCTCTAACGGGCGTCTGCGCCAACGACACGACTTATCGCGTTTCCGTGCTCCCATCTTTCATTTAGAAAAAGAGGACTATCCCATGCTCAGCTTTGCACTCGGCATCGGCACACAGAACACCCAGGGCGACTGGCTCGAGATCTATTACCCGGCGCCGCTGCTGCATCCCGATGCCGGCTTGGTCGAGGCCGCCGGCAGGGTCGTGGACGCCCCGGCCGGCAACGCGGCGGTGAGCTTTTTGCCCGAACACTGCAGCGAACTGGCCAGCGCCCTGCGCGATGCCGGACACCCCGAACAGGCCGAACTGGCCGAGGCCCTCGCCGCGAGCAAGCGCCCGCTGGTGGCCATGTTCCTGGCCGACGACCAGCCGCCCCAGAGCGCACCCGAGGTCTATCTCAAGCTGCACCTGCTCTCTCACCGCCTGGTCAAGCCGCACGGCGTCGATCTTACCGGGATGTTCGGCCTGCTGCGCAACATCGCTTGGTCCAGCGAAGGCCCGATCGACATCGAGGAGCTGCCGGCTCGGCGCCTCAAGGCGCGCCTCGAGGGCCGTCCGCTGTCGGTGGATTGCGTCGACAAGTTCCCCAAGATGACCGACTACGTGGTTCCGGTCGGTATACGCATCGGCGACACCGCACGGGTACGCCTGGGCGCCTACCTGGGCGAGGGCACCACGGTGATGCACGAGGGCTTCGTCAACTTTAACGCCGGCACCGAAGGCCCGGGCATGATCGAGGGGCGCATCTCCGCCGGCGTGATGGTCGGCAAGGGCTCGGATCTCGGCGGCGGCTGCTCGACCATGGGCACGCTCTCCGGCGGTGGCAACATCGTCATCAAGGTCGGTGAGGGCTGCCTGATCGGGGCCAACGCCGGCATCGGCATTCCGCTGGGCGATCGCTGCACCGTCGAGGCCGGGCTCTATATCACCGCCGGCGCCAAGGTCACCCTGCTCGACGACCAGGGCCAGGAGGTCAAGGCCGTGGCGGCCCGCGAGCTGGCCGGGCAGGACGACCTGCTGCTGCGTCGCAACTCGGTCAATGGCCGCATCGAATGCCTGACCAACAAGAGTGCCATTGCCCTCAACGAGGCGCTGCATGCCCACAACTGAGGCACGGTCCCCGACCCTGGCACTGGCCATCGACCTACTGAGCCGCCCGTCGGTCACCCCGGACGACATGGGCTGTCAGGCACTGATGATCGAGCGGCTCGAGGCCATCGGCTTTCATGTCGAACGCCTGCCCTTCGGCGACGTAGAAAACTTCTGGGCCACGCGCGGCCACCACGGCCCCGTGCTGGCCTTCGCCGGCCACACCGACGTGGTGCCCAGCGGCCCCCATGTGCACTGGGACACGCCGCCCTTCGAACCCTGCATCGATGATGCGGGCATGCTGCGCGGCCGCGGCGCCGCCGACATGAAGGGCAGCCTGGCCGCCATGGTCACCGCAGTAGAGCGCTTCGTCGCCGCCCACCCGGACCATCATGGGCGGATCGCCTTTCTGATCACTTCCGACGAGGAGGGCCCGGCGGTCGATGGCACCCGCGCCGTCGTCGAGCACCTGCGCGAGGCCCATGAGCGCCTCGATTACTGCATCGTCGGCGAGCCGTCTTCCACCGACCACCTGGGCGACGTGATCAAGAACGGCCGGCGCGGGTCGCTCGGCGGCGTGCTGCACATCAAGGGCGTGCAGGGCCACGTGGCCTATCCGCACCTGGCGCGCAATCCCATCCACCAGGCGATGCCGGCCCTCGACGCCCTGGTGCGCGAGCCCTGGGACACGGGAAACGCCTTCTTCCCGGCCACCAGCTTCCAGATCTCCAACATCCGCGCCGGCACCGGCGCCACCAACGTGATCCCCGGCGACGTGGAAGTGGTTTTCAACTTTCGCTTCTCCACCGCCGTGACCCATGAACGCCTGCAGGAGCGCACCGAGGCCCTGCTCAACGCCCACGGCCTGACGTACCAGCTCGACTGGACGCTCAACGGCGACCCGTTCCTGACCGCCGAGGGCGAGCTGATCGATGCCGCGGTGGCCGGCGTGGAAGCGATACTCGGCCATCGCCCCGCGCTGTCGACCTCCGGCGGCACCTCCGATGGTCGCTTCATCGCCAGCCTGGGCAGCCAGGTGGTCGAACTGGGTCCGCGCAACGCCACCATCCACAAGGTCAACGAGTGCGTACGCGCCGCCGACCTCGACGACCTGAGCCGGGTCTATGAGGCGATTCTCGCCAGACTCTTCGTCAACGGCACCGCCCAGCCCTGAGGCCATCATGACCACCGACCACCCTGCTGACGAAAGTCGCTACCCCGATATTGAGATCTACCTGGCCAAGGCTTCCATTGATGACCTGGATGACTGGCTTCGCACGGCGATCCAGGCCGACCCGTTGGCGCCTTCCGGCAAGCACCAGTGGCGCACACGCGGCCGTTTCGACCACGATGATATTCCGGTGCTGCTGGTGGAAAAGGCCGCCGACGGATACGCCAGCCTGTGGTTCGACAGCCCCCACACGCCCTGGGAGACCGATCGCGCCTGTGCCCGCGCCGCCGCGGCTCATCTCGGCTGCGAAGTTCGCTGTTCGCTGGGTAGCTGGCAGCCAGGCGATGATCCGGATCAGTTCCTGCGGGTCTGCAGCGACGGTCGAGAGGAAGAGTTCATCTGGCCCGACTCGGGGCATTGACGCCGGGGCCCAAGGGCCTCGAAACGACAGCGCCCCGCAGGTGCGGGGCGCTGTCATCAGCGGCGCAGCCGCTTTCCTAGCTTAGGTGATGACGGTGACGTCGTCGGCTTGCAGGCCTCTCTCGTTCTCGATGGTGTGGTAGCGGACCTTCTGGCCTTCGGCCAGGGTACGGTGGCCACGCCCGCGAATGGCACGGAAGTGGACGAAGACGTCCTCGCCGCTGTCGCGCGTGATGAAACCATACCCCTTGTTGACATTGAACCACTTGACCTCGCCGATCTCGCGGTCATCGTCCTCGACCTCGGCCAGATTGACCAACTGCGGCGTGAGCGCATTGACCGCCAGGGTCGCGATCAGCAGCAGGGCAAAAACCGCCAGGACCACGGCGAGATAGACCACCGCGACACCGCCGGCCTCGAGGCTGGCGAAGAGCTCTCGAGACAGCGTGCCACCGGTGAGATGAACGAACAGCGCGATCAACAGGGGTGCCGGCACGGCCAGCAGCAGACTGATAAGACTACAACGAATTACGACCTTTCGATTCATGGAGCTGACAGACTCTCTGATAGTAGTGAACGTAAGGAATGACCCCTCAATGGAGGTGCCACGATGAACGGTGACACACAGCACGAGAATTCTATCACGGACGACGAAAACACGCCCGCCGTGCTATCCCGCCGCTTGGAGGCATTGGAAAGCCGTATCGCCTATCAGGAGCGCTGGCTCGACACCCTGGACGAGGCCGTGGTCAGCCAGCAGAAGCGGCTATCGACATTGGAGCGCATCAATAGCGTGATGCAGGAGAAGCTACGCGACCAGCAGCAGGCGATGCAGGAAGCCGAGGCGCAGGGACCTCGGCCGCAAGATGAGATTCCGCCGCACTACTAGCGCCGAGCGCCGAGCGCCGAGCGCCGAGCGCCGAGCGCCGAGCGCCGAGCGCCGCAGGATGATGTCTGCTGCCTCTCAGGCGTCAAGCGGATCCCCATCGACCACGTTACCTGCCGCCCGTCACTGAGCGGCTGGGCGCTAGGCGCTTGCAGCTAGGCGCTGCCCAAAGGGCGCTTACAGCTCGTCCAGATAGCGCTCGGCGTCCAGGGCCGCCATGCAGCCACTGCCGGCCGAAGTGATCGCCTGGCGGTAGACGTGATCCATCACGTCGCCGGCCGCGAAGACGCCGGGGACGCTAGTGGCCGTGGCGTTGCCGTCGAGCCCGGACTTGACCCGGATATAGCCACCGCTCATCTCCAGCTGCCCCTCGAAGATACCAGTGTTGGGGCTATGGCCGATCGCGATGAAGACGCCGGGGGCGGCAAGCTCCTTGGTGCTGCCGTCCTGCACTGACTTGAGGCGCACGCCGGTCACTCCGGTATTGTCGCCCAGCACCTCGTCGAGGGTCTGGTTCCACTCGAGCACCACGTTGCCGTTCTCGGCTTTCTCGAGCAGCTTGTCCTGCAGGATCTTCTCGGCGCGCAAGCTGTCCCGGCGATGCACCAGGGTCACCTTGGAAGCAATGTTGGAGAGATAAAGCGCTTCCTCCACGGCGGTGTTGCCGCCACCTATTACCACGACCTCCTGGTTGCGGTAGAAAAATCCGTCACACGTAGCACAGGCCGACACTCCCTGGCCCATGAAGGCCTGCTCGGAGGGCAACCCCAGGTAGCGCGCGCTGGCGCCGGTGGCGATGATAAGCGCATCGCAGGTGTAGGTGCCGCCATCGCCCTTGAGCGTGAAGGGCGACCCGCGCAGCTCCACCTCGCTGATATGGTCGAACAGCACCTCGGTGTCGAAACGCTCGGCATGGCGTTTCATTCGCTCCATCAGTTCGGGGCCCTGCACGCCCGCATCGTCACCCGGCCAGTTGTCCACATCGGTGGTAGTGGTGAGCTGTCCTCCGGCCTGGATGCCGGTGATCAGCAGCGGCTGCAGGTTGGCCCGGGCCGCGTAGACCGCCGCGGAGTAACCCGCTGGGCCTGAGCCGAGAATGATCAGGCGTTCGTGACGCGTTTCGCTCATGGGGTACCTCTATCTGGATGAAAGGAGTCACGCTGGGCATGGGTGAAAGGGGAGATAGGTGAAGCGGAGCATGGGAAGCGAGTCGTGCGGATGCTAGAGCACGTCGTCGTCACGGCCCAGCATCACGTCTGCCGGCTGCTCTTCGTCCAGTGGAATCTCGATGCGTATCTGGATCGGCGCGCAGCACCAGTGACAATCCTCCCAGGTCACATGACTGCCCTGGGAAAGATCGATCAGCAGGTCGAATGGAGCATCGCAATAGGGGCAATGTACCGTTCGGGATTCGAGCTGTTCTTCGTTCATCTGTCCCCCGCTCCTCCGCGGTTCTGTCCTTCCTGACACCACAACTTCAACCACCCTCGCGCATGACTCAATGCGGCATTGCCGCAATATGGTGTTCCGATTCGCGCATTTCAAGGCTTGCGATGGCGGTGTCGCTTGAAATCGACCACTATCATGACCATGTCTGTACCATTACACCAGGCAGCTTCGATCACTCCCCGCGATGCGAAAGGAGGACAGCAATGAGCACCGAGTCCCTACCGGATACCCATCAGACGCTGGAAGTCAGCGGCACGACCTACCACTACTACAGCCTACCCAAGGCCGCCGAGGCGCTCGGCAACATCGACCGTCTACCGATGACCCTTAAGATCCTGCTGGAAAACCAGCTGCGCTTCGCCGACGACGAGAGCGTTGCGCTGGAGGACATGCAGGCGCTGGTCGACTGGCAAGAACAAGGCCGCTCCGACCGTGAGATCGGCTACCGCCCGGCACGTGTGCTGATGCAGGACTTCACCGGGGTGCCAGGGGTTGTCGATCTGGCTTCCATGCGCGCTGCGGTGGAGAAACTTGGTGAGGACCCGGCCCGTATCAATCCGTTGTCTCCGGTCGATCTGGTGATCGATCACTCGGTGATGGTCGACCATTACGGCAACCCCGCTGCGTTCAAGGACAACGTCGCCATCGAGATGGAGCGCAACCGCGAGCGCTACGAGTTCCTGCGCTGGGGTCAGGAGGCTTTCGATAACTTCCGCGTGGTGCCACCCGGTACCGGCATCTGTCACCAGGTCAACCTCGAATACCTGGGCAAGACGGTGTGGTCCAAGGAGCAGGACGGCAAGACCTTTGCCTACCCCGACACCTTGGTCGGCACCGATTCCCATACCACCATGATCAACGGCCTGGGCGTGCTCGGCTGGGGCGTGGGCGGTATCGAGGCCGAGGCCGCCATGCTCGGCCAGCCGGTCTCGATGCTGATCCCTGAAGTCATCGGCTTCAAGCTCACCGGCAAGATGCGCGAAGGCATCACTGCCACTGACCTGGTGCTGACGGTCACCCAGATGCTCCGCCAGAAAGGCGTGGTCGGCAAGTTCGTCGAGTTCTACGGCGACGGCCTCGACGACCTGCCGCTGGCCGACCGGGCCACCATCGCCAACATGGCCCCGGAATACGGCGCCACTTGCGGCTTCTTCCCGGCCGACGCCGAAACCCTCAACTACATGCGCCTCACCGGCCGCGACGATGCCCAGATCGCCCTGGTTGAGGCCTACTGCAAGGCCCAGGGGCTGTGGCGGCAGCCTGGCGCCGAGCCAGTCTTCAGTGACACCCTGCACCTCGACATGGACGAGGTGGTCGCCAGCATGGCCGGCCCCAAGCGCCCCCAGGACCGCGTGGCGCTGACGGATATCAAGTCCACCTTCGAACAGATCATGCAGGACGAAGGCAACCAGATAGCCCCCAGCGAAGAGGACCGCTGGCTGTCGGAAGGCGGCCAGACCGCCGTAGGGGTGGAGCGCAGCTATGACGACGATGACACCCAGGACGTGGATATCGATGGCACAGCCTTCAAGCTGAATCACGGCGCCGTGGTGATCGCGGCGATCACCTCTTGCACCAATACCTCCAACCCCAGTGTGATGATGGCCGCCGGTCTGCTGGCCCGCAAGGCCCGCGAGAAGGGCCTGACCACCAAGCCCTGGGTCAAGACCTCCCTGGCGCCGGGCTCCAAGGTAGTGACCGAATACCTCAACGCAGGCGGCGTGCAAGATGATCTCAACGCCCTCGGCTTCAACCTGGTGGGCTATGGGTGTACCACCTGCATCGGCAACTCGGGGCCGCTGCACGAGCCAATCGAGAGCGCCATCGAGAAGGGCGATCTGACAGTCGCCTCGGTGCTCTCGGGCAACCGCAACTTCGAAGGGCGAGTCCACCCGCTGACCAAGACCAACTGGCTGGCCTCGCCGCCGCTGGTCGTCGCCTATGCCCTGGCCGGCAATGTCCGCTGCGACCTGACGGCCGAGCCCCTGGGGACCGGCAGCGATGGCGAGCCCGTCTATCTGCAGGACATCTGGCCATCACAGGCCGAGATCGCCGAGGCCGTCGAGAAGGTCAATACCGCGATGTTCCGCAAGGAGTACGCCGAAGTCTTCGAAGGCGACGAAGTCTGGAAGGCCATCGAAGTGCCCCAGAGCAAGGTCTATCAGTGGTCCAAGGAGTCCACCTACATTCAGCACCCCCCCTTCTTCGAAGGCATGGGCAAGACGCCGGATGCCATCGAGGACGTCAAGGACGCGCGCATCCTGGCCATGTTCGCTGACTCGGTGACCACTGACCACATCTCGCCGGCCGGCGCCATCAAGCCCGACAGCCCCGCCGGTCGCTACCTGCAGGAGCGCGGCGTCAAGCCGGTGGATTTCAACTCCTATGGCTCGCGGCGCGGTAACCACGAGATCATGATGCGTGGCACCTTCGCGAATGTGCGCATCAAGAACGAGATGCTCGACGGCGTCGTCGGTGGCGAGACCCGCCACGTACCCAGCGGCAAGCAGATGCCCATCTACGATGCCGCCATGCAGTATCAGCAGGAAGGCACGCCGTTGGTGGTGATCGCCGGCAAGGAGTACGGAACCGGCTCCTCCCGTGACTGGGCCGCCAAGGGCACCCTCCTACTGGGCGTACGCGCGGTGCTGGCGGAATCCTATGAGCGCATCCACCGCTCCAACCTGATCGGCATGGGCGTCGTGCCGCTGCAATTCCCCGAGGGTGAGGACCGCAAGACCCTGGGCCTGACGGGCGACGAGCGGATCTCCATCGAGGGGCTCAGCGAACTGTCGCCGGGCAGCCAGGTCAAGGTGACCATCGCGTCCGACAAGGGCGAGAAAAAGCTCGAGGTGCTGTGCCGCATCGATACCGCCAACGAGCTGGAGTACTACCGCCATGGCGGCATCCTGCACTATGTGCTGCGCAGCATGATTGGCTCGGCGTAAGCCATTCACCGCTGAAACGAAAGGCCCTGCCGGGAGACCGGCAGGGCCTTCTTATGGACGAGTGTTAAGTTATAAGCGAGGGTCGAGCGTCAATCCGCGAGACACTCTCGTGGGTCGTCGCCAGCGCCTAGAAGGAGCGGCGCCGATAGCGGCGGTAAGTCGGCGTCCAACTGTGGCGCTCGATGGCGGCACGCAACTTGGTGCCGTCCGTCTTCAACGCCATGCCTTCCTGCTGGGCCTGGGCCGCTACATCGAAGGCAATCACCTTGCTCAGTTCGCGAATATTGCCCAGCGTCGGCAACAGGGCGCCCTCACCATGCTTGACGATGGGCGCCTCTCGGGCCAGTGCTCGCGAGGCGGACATCAGCATGGCATCGGTGATCCGTCGGGCACCGCTGGCCACCACACCAAGCCCAATGCCCGGAAAGATATAGGAATTATTGCACTGGGCGATGCGATAGGTGTAGCCATCATGCACGACCGGCTGGAAAGGGCTGCCCGTTGCCACCAGCGCCTGACCCTCGGTCCAGGCAAGCACATCTGCCGGTACCGCTTCGGCACGCGAAGTGGGGTTGGAAAGCGGCATGATCAGCGGCCGCTCGCAACCGGCATGCATGGTGCGAACCACTTCCTCGGTAAAGATCCCCGGCATGCCGCAGACGCCGATCAACACCGTAGGCTTGATCTGGCGCACCACTTCCAGCAGTGCCTGACCCTCCCAGTTGACGACCTGCTCGGGATCATGGGCCAGACGACGCTGGAAATTATGCAGCCAGGTCTGCTCGGAGGTGACCAGCCCTTCCCGGTCCACCATGAAGATCCGATTGCGCGCCTCTCTCTCGGTCAAGCCCTCGGCCTGCATGGCCACCACCACATGCTCGGCAATACCGCAGCCGGCGGAGCCGGCCCCGACGAACACCACGCGCTGCTGGCCGATGCCTTCGTCACGAGCCTGGCAGGCCGCCATCAGGGTGCCTACCACCACCGAGGCGGTCCCCTGGACGTCGTCGTTGAAGCAGCACAGCTCGTCGCGATAGCGCTCCAGCAGCGGCAGGGCGTTGGCCTGGGCGAAGTCCTCGAACTGCAGCAGCACTCCCGGCCAACGGCGCTTCACCGCGGCGATGAATTCGGCCATGAAGGCGTCATACTCCTCCTGGGAGACGCGTTCATGACGCCACCCCATGTACATGGGGTCGTCGAGTAGAGCAGGGTTGTTGGTGCCCACGTCGAGCATGATCGGCTGGGTATAGGCCGGGCTGATGCCGCCACAGGCGGTATAGAGCGCCAACTTGCCGATGGGAATGCCCATGCCGCCGATGCCCTGGTCACCAAGCCCCAGGATGCGTTCGCCGTCGGTGACCACAATCACCTTGACCTTGTCCTTGGTGGAGCTGCGCAGGATGTCGTCCATGCGATCGCGGTCCGGGTAGCTGATGAACAACCCCCGATGATTGCGATAGATATTGGAGAATTCTTCGCACGCCTTGCCCACCGTGGGCGTGTAGATGATCGGCAGCATCTCTTCGAGGTGCTCGGTCACCAGGCGGTAGTAGAGCGTCTCGTTGTCGTCCTGGATGGCGCGCAGGTAAATGTGCTTGTCCAGATCATTCTGACACTGGCTGTACTGGCGATAGGCCCGCTCCACCTGCTCCTCGATCGATTCCACGTTCTGTGGCAGCAGCCCGATCAGGTTGAATTCGATGCGTTCCTCGCGGGAGAAGGCGCTGCCCTTGTTGAGCAGTGGCATCTCCAGCAATGGGGGACCGGCGTAAGGAATATAGAGGGGTCGCTTTTGTTCGGTGGTCATCTCTCGTCTCGATGCGGTGACTGGAACGGGCCATTGACACTCTTCTTGGCGTCTTGGCGTCAACTCTAGCATGCTGGACACCACAGCGCTCCGCTCAGCTCACCTTGGCCCGGGTCCTCTCGCGAGGAGGGCGGTCGAAGAAGAGTGGCCGCAGCCGCACGCCGAGCATGTTGCCGGCAAACCCCGCGATCAACCACACCCAGCCGTGCAAGCTGCCCGAGGCAATACCGCTGAAATAGGCGCCGATATTGCAGCCGAAAGCCAGGCGAGCACCGTAACCCAGCATCAGTCCGCCGAGCACCGCCGCCAGCACAGAGCCGAGCGGGATACGCAGGGTCGGCGCGAAGCGCCCGGCCAGCGTCGCGGCCACCATGGCGCCGAGGATAATGCCTACGTTCATTACCGTGGTGATATCACTCCACACGCTGGCTTGCAGCGCCGCAGCATTGCTTGCGCTCTGCCAGTAACCCCACTGGCTGACGTCACCGCCGAAGAACGCGTAGGTCTTGGCGCCCCACAGGGCGAATCCCGAGGTGATGCCCCAGGGGCGGCCGGCCAGCGCCAGGGTGGCAAAGTTGAGCAGCGCCAGCGCCACCGCACCCAGCAGCAGCGGCCAGGGGCCGGTGAGCCAGCGCCGGTCGCGAAAATCGAAGCGCGGCGCCTCCTCTAACTGGCCATGACGGCGCTTCTCCATCAGCACGGTGAATGCGGCGATGGCACCGAACAGGCCCAGGCTTATGGCGATACCGCCACCGGCTCCAAACGTCTGCACCAATGACACGGGTTGAAAGGCTGGTCGCTCCATCCACCAGGAAAAGTGGGCGGTACCGATCAGCGAGCCGACAATGAAGAAGGTCAGCGTGATTACCATGCGGGCGTTGCCGCCACCTGCGGTGAACAGAGTGCCGGAAGCGCATCCGCCGCCGAGCTGCATGCCGATGCCGAACAGAAAGGCGCCCACCACCACTGAGACGCCAATTGGCGCGACAAAGCCAGACACGCTCTGCCCCCAAAGGCTTCCCGCTCCCAGCGCGGGAAAGAACAGCACCACGGCGATGGCCAGCATCACCATCTGAGCGCGAAGGCCACGCCCTCGCCGCTCGCTGATGAAGACTCGCCATGCGCCCGTAAAGCCGAAAGCGGCATGGTAGAGCGACACCCCGAGTGCGGCGCCGACCAGCATCAGAAGACCCAGGCGAGTCTCGAAGGCGAGTCCCACGACAAGGGCACCGGTCAGTATCGTTATTCCCAGCAACAGGGAGATGCGACGGGGGCGCTGCGCATCGACTGCAGTTGCCATTGTGATTCCTCCTTCGTTCGATCCCTTCAGCGTGGCAAGCCCGGCAATAATGCACCAGGCAGACGTCAGAACTTTACAGGGCGCCCGGAGGCGCCCTGTAGCGTCACTCCCTCACTTCTTACACGAATCGACCCAACCCCGCCGCGTGGCGCAGACTCTCCATCAACGGCGCGGCCTCGGCGCGGGCACGCTCGGCCCCCTTGAGCAACACCTGTTCGATATGCCCCGGGTCCTCCATCAACGCCTGGTAGCGCTCGCGGGGCTCGCGCAGCTGCTCGTTGAGCAGTTCGAAAACCCGGTTCTTGGCCTCGCCCCAGCCGATACCGTTCGCGTACTCGGTGCGCAGCTCGGCGGTCTGGTCGACCGTCGCGAAGGCCGAGAAAATCTGGAACAGGGTGCAGGTCTCGGGATCCTTGGGTTCGCCGGGCTCCAGCGAGTTGGTCTTGATCTTGCGCACCAGTTTCAAGAGCTTCTTCTCGGAAACGAACAGCGGGATGGTGTTGTTGTAGCTCTTGGACATCTTGCGCCCGTCGAGGCCGTTCAACACCTCGACCCTCTCGTCCACTTGCGCTTCGGGCAGCGTAAAGTACTGGCCCTTGTACAGGTGGTTGTAGCGTCCGGCGATGTCGCGCGCCATCTCGATGTGCTGGATCTGGTCGCGCCCCACCGGTACCCGGTTGGCGTTGAACATCAGGATATCGGCGGCCATCAGCACCGGGTAGCCGAACAACCCCATGGTGATTCCCTTGTCGGGGTCCTGATTGCCGGCGGCCTCGTTTTCCGCTACCGCAGCCTTGTAGGCATGAGCGCGATTCATCAGCCCCTTGGCACAGACACAGGACAGCATCCAGGTCAGCTCGGGGATTTCGGGGATATCCGACTGACGATAGAAGATCGCATTGTCGGTATCCAACCCCAGCGCCAGCCAGGTCGCGGCGATCTCCAGGCGCGATTCCTGTATCCGCCGCGGGTCCTGGCACTTGATCAGCGCATGCAGATCGGCCAGAAAGTAGTATGACTGGACACTGGGGTCCTGGCTCGCCGCGATGGCGGGCTTGATGGCCCCTACATAGTTGCCCAGATGCGGGGTGCCGGTGGTGGTGATACCGGTGAGAACGCGTGTCTTGGTCATGAAGCGATGGGACTCTACTTGAGCGTTGGCGAATGGCCCCATCTTACCGCGCAGCCCCGGACAAGGCGACCGGGCCAGCCAATACCGGTATCGGTGGTTATCCCAACAGCGAGGCCGGGTCCAGGCAATCCAGACCGAAGGCGTCTGCCACTGCCGGGTAGGTCACCTTGCCGCCATGGACGTTGAGACCGGCAGCGAAGTGCGGATCAGCGGCCAGGGCCTGCTTCCAGCCCTTGTCGGCAAGGGTAATGACGAAGGGCATCGTGGCGTTGGTCAACGCCAACGTCGAGGTGCGCGCCACGGCGCCGGGCATGTTGGCCACGCAGTAATGCACAATGCCATCAACGAGATAGGTCGGCTCGGCGTGTGTTGTCGGCTTGCTGGTTTCGAAGCAGCCGCCCTGGTCGATGGCCACGTCAACCAGCACGCTGCCGGGTTTCATGTCGGCGAGCATGGCACGCGTGATCAGCTTGGGTGCCGCGGCGCCAGGAATCAGCACGGCGCCGATGATCAGGTCGGAGTCGCGCACTGCCTCCTCAATGGCATCAGCGGTGGAAAATACGGTCTTCATGCGCCCCAGATAGCGATCATCGAGGGTCTCGAGCCGCGGGATCGACCTGTCCAGCACCGTGACGTCGGCGCCCAGGCCCAGCGCCATGCGGGCGGCGTTCTCACCGACCACGCCACCGCCGATGACCGTCACCTTGGCTGGGGGCACACCGGGCACACCGGGTAACAGCACACCGGCACCGCCCTGGGCCTTTTCCAGGCTGTGGGCACCCGCCTGCACGGCCATGCGGCCGGCCACGGTGCTCATCGGCGCGAGCAGCGGCAGGCCGCCCTGGCGATCGGTGATGGTTTCGTAGGCGATGCAGGTGGCACCGCTTTCCATCAGGCCGCGAGTGAGCGTTTCCTCGGCGGCCAGATGCAAATAGGTGAACAGCGTCTGGCCCGACGTCAGCCGCGCGACTTCCTCCGCCTGGGGCTCCTTGACCTTGAGGATCAGCTCGGCGCCGCTCCAGACCCTGGCCACGTCGGCCTCGAGGACCGCGCCGGCGGACGCGTAGTCGGCATCGGTAAAGCCGGCGCCTTCGCCGGCCCCGGCCTGGACGGTGACCTGGTGGCCGCGGCCGACCAGTTCACGTACCCCGGTCGGTGTCAGGGCGACGCGGTACTCGTGATTCTTGATTTCCTTGGGTACGACGATCTGCATGGCGGCCTCCTGTGAACTGCTATTGGGTGTGTTTCCTCCTCATTACAGCACAGGCAGTTGATACATGAAGGACCGCTCAACAAGAACAAAAAACCCCTGAGAAATCACGCTTGATGACCAAACATTCTGCTGTGAATGGATATCGTGACAGAAAGCCTGACTCATCTCGCCTGGCTTCGCCGTCAGGCTTCTCTCTCAGGGCTTCGCTCGCCCACATCGCCAGCAAGTATCGAACACCCCCTCCAGGGCTTCGCCACAGCCGTGACAAGTCCAGCCGGGATTGTCGCTTTCACCGGCGAGGGCGGCGTTGATCAACGCCTCGGCGCGCTCACGATTATGCGGCGCCACCCACACTTCCGGCTCACAATCGCCCAGCGGCAACTCACCGGCACCGCCACCGAGGGTCATGTTGCGCAATTCGACCGGCATGCCGGTCGCGGCCAGCACATTGCGCAAGTGGCTGACCAGCAGTGCATTGGAATGCGCGAAGACGCGCACATACGCAGGCACCATGACGGGCTCAGTCCCGGAAGACCCGGACACCCAGCGCCTTCAGATAAGCGGTTTCCGGGATCGCCGGATGCACCGGATGGTCCGGCCCCTGGTGGCCCTGGAAGATAAGCTGCCCTTGGCGATCCTGATGGCGCACCGCCCCGCGCACGACGTCGATCAGACGCTCCGGCGCCAGGTGCATGGAGCAGGAGGCCGAAAGCAGCAGCCCGTCGCGACCGAGCAGACGCATCGCCTCGCGGTTGAGCTTGCTGTAGGCGCGCTCGCCGCCGGGGATATCCTTGCGCTTGCGGATGAAGGCGGGCGGGTCGAGGATCACCACGTCGAACACCTCATCCTCGGCCTTCAGCGCCGCGAGCACCTCGAAGGCATCCCCCTCACCGACAGCCACTCGCTCTTGAAGGCCATTGAGAGCGGCGTTCTCGGCGACGCGCTCGAGGGCCGCGCTCGAGGAATCCACGCAGAGCACCTCACTGGCGCCGTTGGCCGCCGCCTGCACGCCCCAACCGCCCACGTAGCTGAAAAGATCCAGCACCCGCTTGCCGGCCACCAGGCCGTTGAGCCAGGCGCGGTTGGCCCGATGATCAAAGAACCAGCCGGTCTTCTGGCCATCGAGCACCGGCGCACTGAACCGCACACCGTTCTCTTCCATCAACACCGGCTCGGCCAGCTCGCCCTTCACCACCTCGATCGTCGACTCGAGGCCCTCGAGACGCCGCCCGCTGGTGTCGTTGCGCAGCACCACCACCCGCGGCGACAGCACCTTGTCCAGCGCGTCGAGCAGCTCGTCCACCACCGCCTGCATACCGGCCGTATTGAGCTGTAGAACCACCACGTCGCCGTAGCGATCGACGATCAATCCCGGCAGCAAGTCACCTTCACCGTGCACGAGCCGATAGAACGGCTTGTCGAAAAGCCGCTGACGCAGCGCCAGGGCCTGGTTGAGACGGTGGACCAGCAATGATCGATCCAGGCCCTGCTTCGGGTCACGGGACACCAGGCGGGCGCAGATGAGCGAATGCGGATTGACGTAGGCCACGCCCATGGCCTTGCCGTTGGCGGCTTCGACCACCACCTGCTCGCCGGCCTCGATGTCCTTGATCGGCGTCACCGCCATGTCGATCTCGTTGGAGTAGAGCCACAGGTGCCCCGCCTTGAGGCGACGGTCAGCATTTTTCTTGAGGCGCAGGGAACGGGTCATGGTCATGGGAGAATCTCGTGAAGGGTGAGTCGTTCGGGCGTCAGGTCTGGCAGCGAGCGCAGAAAACGCTGGCCCGCTGGCCCAGGGTCACCAGGCGCAATTCGCCGCCGCAGCGCCGGCAGGCCTGGCCATGACGACCGTAGACGTTGAGCCGCTGCTTGAAGTAGCCCGGCTCGCCGGTGCCGCCGACGAAGTCGCGCAGGGTCGTGCCACCCTGGGTGATGGCCGCAGCGAGCACCTCGCGTACCGCGTCCGCTAGGCGATCGTAGCGCTGACGGGAAATGCCGCTCGCCGGCCGGCACGGATCGATGCCGGCCAGAAACAGCGCCTCGGCGGCGTAGATGTTACCCACTCCTACCACCACGGCGTTATCCATCAAAAACGGCTTCACGGCCAAGCGGCGGCGACGCGAGAACGCGAACAGGCGCGCGCCATCGAAGGCCTCGGACAGCGGTTCGGGACCCAGCCGGGCCAGGCGTGGGTCGGCGTTGACGCTTCCCTGCAGCCAGTCGACGAAGCCGAAGCGGCGCGGGTCGTGATAGCGCAGTATCCCGCCATCATCGAGCACCAGATCGACATGGTCATGCTTACGCGGCAGCTCGCCGAGGCGCACCATGCGCAGGCTGCCGGACATGCCCAAGTGCCACAACAGCGTCGACGTGCCATCGCCCTGCCCTGCCCGGGAGAGCGGCAGCAGCAGATACTTGGCGCGGCGCGACAGCGGGCCGACCCGCGCGCCAATCAGCCGCTCGACCAGGTCCGCGGGCACCGCCACGCGCAGGCGCGACTCGCGCACGATAACCTCCACGATCTCGCGTCCTTCCACATGGGGAGCGATGCCGCGGCGAGTGGTCTCGACTTCGGGCAGTTCAGGCATGACGACCGGCACTCGAGAAAGGGTCGGAAACGCCTGAACCCGACCGCAGGGCCGGGTTCAGGAGGACAGGCGTATCACCTGCGGTGGAAGCGATCCGTGGCCGCGAACGACCTACTTGATCTTGCCTTCCTTGTACATCACGTGCTTGCGGATCGTCGGGTCGAATTTCTTCATCTCGAGCTTGTCCGGCGTGTTCCGCTTGTTCTTGTCGGTGGTATAGAAATGGCCGGTACCGGCGCTGGAAATCATTCGGATCTTGTCACGCATGACGGTTATCTCCCTGGATGGATCGCTTAGACGGCGTCGCCGCGCTTGCGAATGTCACTCAGCACCGCCTCGATGCCTTTCTTGTCAATGACGCGCATGCCCTTGGAAGAGACACGCAGCTTGACGAAGCGATTCTCGGACTCTACCCAGAAACGATGGCTGTGCAGATTCGGCAAGAAACGACGACGGGTCTTGCGCTGGGAGTGTGAAACGTTATTACCAGTCACCGGGCGCTTGCCGGTGACCTGACATACTTTGGACATTGGAGCCTCCAACCGCTTGGCCAGGTGTTTATACCTGAGTGTTCAAAACCTGTCGGGCAAACCGGGGAGATCCCGCAATATTTGACCCAAGGGAATTCAAAGGTGGCACTTTATACCAGAGTCCCCTTGGATAGGCAAGAGTCGGCCCCGTTTCTGCTGGGTAACCGACATTAGATATGACAAGGGGCGCTGTCGACAGGCCTGCCAAATAGAGCCATGTCACCGCACAGCATCAAAGCCAGCCGCGCTCGGCGAACGAGACCACCTCGCCGTCGCCCACCACGAAATGATCCAGCACCCGAATCTCAAAAAGCCCCAGCGCTTCGCGCAGCCGCTCGGTAATGCGCCGATCGGCATCGCTTGGCTCGGCGATCCCCGAGGGATGATTATGAGCAAAGATGACCGCCCCGGCACCGAGCTCCAGCGCCCGGCGCGCGACCTCGCGCGGGTAGACCGAGGCGCTGTTGAGAGTGCCGCGAAACAGCGACTCGTAGAGGATCACCTGGTGCTGGCTGTCGAGGAACAGCGCCGCGAATTCCTCGTGGCCGAGATGGCGCAGCTGCGAAGCGAGATAGGCCCGAACCAGCGACGGCGAGGTCAGCGCATCGCCCCGTGCCAGCTGGCTCGCCAGGTGGCGGCGCGATAATTCGAGTGTGGCCTGAAGCTGCACGAACTTGGCCGTGCCGAGCCCATGTTCGGCGCAAAAGCGCGTCTGGTCGGCCTCCAGCAGCTGACGCAGGCCTCCGAAGGCGGCGAGCAGGTCGCGCGCCAGGTCCACCGCCGAGCGCCCCTGGACCCCCACGCGCAGAAAGATTGCCAGCAGTTCCGCATCGGATAAGGCAGGCGACCCCAGCGCCAGCAACTTTTCTCGTGGACGTTCCCCTTCCGGCCAGTCGCGAATCGACATGGTGTTCTCCCTGCTTGCCCCAGATGGTTGTCATTATTCGTTGGTTGCCACTGACCGCCGGCCCGTTCGCTACGCAAGATCGGGCGGCGATGGTAAGCTAGACCATCGTATTTCCGTTCGGATATTGCCATGTCAACGCTGCCTGGCCCCGGGAGCATCGACCGCACGATCATGGACCGCCCAATGGGCCGTCGCATACTTCTCGGCATCAGTGCCGGTATCGCCGCCTACAAGAGCGCAACGCTTGCCCGCCTGCTCAAGCAGTCGGGTGCCGAGGTGCGCGTGGTCATGACCGAGGGCGCCCAGGCGTTCATCACGCCACTGACCCTGCAGGCCTTGACGGGAGAAGCCGTGCGCACCTCCCTGCTCGACCCCGACGCCGAGGCCGGCATGGGGCATATCGAGCTGGCCCGCTGGGCCGATACCATCCTCATCGCGCCAGCTACCGCCGATGTGATGGCGCGCCTGGCCATCGGCATGGCCGATGACCTGCTCACCACCCTATGCCTGGCGAGCGACGCCCACAAGGTGATGGCACCGGCGATGAACCAGGCGATGTGGCGTCAGCCCGCCACGGCCCGCAACGCGGCACGCCTCGAGGCCGACGGCTGGCGCCTGCTCGGACCCTCGAGCGGCGACCAGGCCTGCGGCGACGTGGGCCCGGGGCGCATGATGGAGCCCGAGGCGATCCTTGAGGCGTTGCTCTTCATGGCGCCCGAAGCCGCGCCGGCTCAACCAGAGGCGCCGCGGGAGGCCGAGGGCCTGACCGTCACGATCACCGCCGGCCCCACCCGCGAGCCACTCGACCCGGTGCGCTATCTCTCCAACCACAGCTCCGGCAAGATGGGCTATGCGCTCGCCGCCGCCGCCGCCTCGCTCGGTGCCCGGGTCAGGCTGATCAGCGGGCCGGTCGCGCTGCCCACGCCCGAGGGGGTCGAGCGATTCGACGTGGAGACGGCGCTCGACATGGCCGAGGCGGCCGACCGCCTCGCCAAAGACAGCGACATCTTCATCGGCTGCGCGGCGGTGGCCGACTACCGCGCCGAAGCCGCCGCCGAGCACAAGATCAAGAAGCGCGAGGACGACGAAGGGCTGACCCTGCGCCTGGTCAAGAATCCCGACATCATCGCCTCCGTGGCCTCATTGCCCGAAGCGCAGCGCCCGCTGGTGGTGGGGTTTGCCGCCGAGACCCGCGAGCTCGAGACCTACGCCCGCGACAAGCTGCTGCGCAAGAAGCTCGACATGATCGTCGCCAATGACGTCTCGCGCGCCGGAGGCGGCTTCGGCACCGACGACAATGCCGCTCTGCTGCTATGGCGAGAAGGCCGCTGGCATAACGGCGCGTGGCAGGGCAGCGCCCGTCTGGGCCGCGACGACCTGCCTTCACAACCCAAGTCGCAGCTGGCGCTCAATGTTATCCGACGCGCACTGCATTGCCTCCAGGCAAGGCGCTCCCCCTGACACCCACCACGACCCGGACGATCCGATGCCCAACACCGACCCGCGGCCAGCCGCCCGCCCGCGCCTGGCCATCAAACTGCTCGACCCCCGCATGGCTGACTACCTGCCCCACTACACGACCGACGGCTCCGCCGGCATGGACTTGCGCGCCCTGCTTGACGCCCCGCTGGCGCTTTCGCCAGGCCAGTGCGAGCTGGTGCGCACCGGGCTCGCCATGCACCTCGACGACCCGAACCTCGCCGGCATGATCCTGCCGCGCTCGGGGCTCGGCCATAAGCACGGCATCGTCCTCGGCAACCTGGTGGGCCTGATCGATTCTGACTATCAGGGCGAGCTGATGGTGTCGGTGTGGAATCGCAGCAATCGCGCCTTCACCCTCGAGCCCTTCGAGCGCCTGGCGCAGTACGTCATCGTGCCCGTGGTGCAGGCCGAGCTCGACGTCGTCGACGACTTCGCCAGCAGTGCCCGTGGCGATAATGGCTTCGGCAGCTCGGGAAGACTCTGATGTTTCAAGCCGTCAACACAAGCAGTCAACAGGAAGTGACACCATGACCCAACAACGCCCCCAGAGCGTTCCCGCCTCGATCTTTCGCGCCTACGACATTCGTGGCATCGTCGACGAGACGCTCACCGAGGCAAGCGTCGTGGCGATCGGCCACGCCATCGGCAGCGAAGCCGCCGCCCGTGGCGAATCCACCGTGGTGGTGGCCCGCGACGGCCGCCTGTCGGGTCCTCGCCTGCAGCACGCCCTGACCCGCGGGCTGACCGCGAGCGGTCGCGACGTCGTCGACATCGGCATGGTGCCGACCCCGGTGCTTTATTACGCGACCCATGTGCTCGACGGCACCGCCTCCGGCGTGATGGTCACCGGCAGCCACAATCCGCCCGACTACAACGGCTTCAAGATCGTGCTCGGCGGCGAGACGCTTTCCGGCGAGGCCATCACCGCCCTCTACCAGCGCATCCAGCAGGGCGATCTGCTCGAGGGCCAGGGCAGTGTTCGCCAGGAAGATGTTCGCGAGGCCTACCTGGCGCGCATCCTCGGCGACGTCAGGCTCGCCCGGCCGCTCAAGGCGGTGGTGGACTGCGGCAACGGCGTGGCCGGCGAACTGGGCCCCCAGCTCATCGAACGGCTCGGGGTCGAGACCCTGCCGCTGTTCGCCGAGATCGACGGCACCTTCCCCAACCATCATCCGGACCCCGGCAAGCCCGAGAACCTCAAGGACCTGATCCGCGAGGTGCAGGCGAGCGGCGCCGACATCGGCCTGGCCTTCGACGGCGACGGCGACCGCCTGGGCGTCATCACCCCCAGCGGCAAGCTGATCTACCCCGACCACCTGCTGATGGCCTTCGCCGAGGACATGCTGTCGCGCAACTCCGGCGCCAGGGTGATCTTCGACGTCAAGTGCACCGGCAACCTGACGCGGGTGATCGAGGAGGCCGGCGGCGAGCCCGAGATGTGGCGCACCGGCCATTCGCTGATCAAGGCACGCATGAAGGAAACCGGCGCCCTGCTCGCCGGCGAAATGAGCGGCCACATCTTCTTTCGCGAGCGCTGGTACGGTTTCGACGACGGGCTCTATGGCGCCGCCCGACTGCTAGAAATCCTGTCGAAGCAGGCCGATGATGCCGACACCTTCTTCGCCCGCTACCCCCAGGACCTGAGCACGCCCGAGATCAACATCACCGTCACCGACGAGACCAAGTTCGACCTGGTGGCCAGGCTGGCCCGCGAGGGCGACTTCGGCGACGACGGCATCAAGACCACCCTTGACGGCATTCGCGTCGACTATCCGGACGGCTGGGGCCTGTGTCGCGCCTCCAACACCACGCCGGTGCTGGTGCTGCGCTTCGAAGGCAAGAACGAGGCCGCGCTCGCGCGTGTCCAGCGCCGCTTCGGCGAGGCCCTGTCCCGAGTCGCCCCCGAGATCGTCCTGCCTTTCTGAAGCGGCGTCTCACGCTCCACGATTCATGTTTCACGTTTCATGCCTAACAAGGACTCGCCATGACCGAGCAACAGACGCGCGACCCGCAACTGACCGTCGAAGTGCTTTCCGAGGCGCTGCCCTACATCCAGCGTTTCTCCGGCAAGACGGTGGTGGTGAAATATGGCGGTAATGCCATGACCGAGGATGCCCTGATCGACTCCTTCGCCCGCAACATGGTGTTGATGAAGGAAGTCGGCATCAACCCGGTCGTCGTTCACGGCGGCGGACCGCAGATCGGCGATCTGCTGAAGCGACTCAATATCGAGTCACGCTTCGTCAACGGCATGCGGGTCACCGATGCGGAAACCATGGACGTGGTCGAGATGGTCCTCGG
The DNA here is from genome assembly GCF_900116705.1 of Halomonas korlensis. Taxonomy (GTDB): domain Bacteria; phylum Pseudomonadota; class Gammaproteobacteria; order Pseudomonadales; family Halomonadaceae; genus Halomonas; species Halomonas korlensis. The sequence goes on from NZ_FPBP01000004.1 coordinate 279,418, forward strand.
CGGGCTGGTCAACAAGGGCATCGTCAACCTGATCAACCAGTGCGGCGGCAAGGCGATCGGGCTGACCGGCAAGGACGGCGCGCAGATTCGCGCCCGTCAGCTCAAGGTGGAACACCAGAGCCCCGAGATGACCGCCCCGGAGATCATCGATATCGGGCATGTCGGCGAAGTGGAGCACATCTCCACCGAGCTGATCGAGATGCTGGCCGAGCGCGACTTCATCCCGGTGATCGCCCCGATCGGCGTCGATGCCGCCGGCAACAGCTACAACATCAATGCCGACCTGGTGGCCGGCAAGGTGGCCGAGGCGCTCGGCGCCGAGAAACTGATGCTGCTGACCAACGTGGCCGGGTTGATGAACGCCGAGGGCGAGGTGCTGACCGGACTGACCACCGCCCAGGTGGATGCCCTGATCGCCGATGGCAGCATCCATGGCGGCATGCTGCCCAAGATTCGCTGTGCCCTGGACGCCGTGAAGGGCGGGGTGAAGAGCGCCCACATCATCGACGGCCGTGTACCCCACGCCACCTTGCTTGAGATCTTCACCAACGCCGGTGTCGGTACTCTGATTACCGATAACACCCTTGATGCGGAGTCACCTTGAGTCTGACGGCGGCCTCCCATTCTCTTCGTCCGTTCTTTGCGCCTGTTCTTTGCGCCCGGCCGAGGCCGTGATTAGGATGAGGCACCCCCTATAAAAGAAAAGACGCACATGACGCAGGAAAACCCCACCCCCTCGCGCCGCGAGCAGATCTTGCAGGCCCTGGCGCTGATGCTGGAGGAAGACAGTGGCAAGCGTATTACCGTGGCCGCCCTGGCACGCCAGGTCGGCGTCTCGGAGGCCGCGCTGTATCGCCACTTTCCAAGCAAGGCGCGCATGTTCGAAGGGCTCATCGCCTTCATCGAGGAGACGCTCTTCGAGCGTATCAATCGCATCCTCGAGGAGGAAACCGAGGCGATCCCGCGCTGCGGCAGGATACTCACTCTGGTGCTGGCCTTCGCCGAGAAGAACCCGGGGCTGTCGCGGCTGCTCGGCGGCGACGTCCTGACCGGCGAGACCGCTCGCCTGCGACTGCGCATCCACCAGCTCTTCGAGCGACTCGAGACCCAGTTCAAGCAGATCCTGCGAGAAGCGGAGCTGCGCGAGGGGCGTCGCCCTTCCCTGACGGTGTCGGCCGCAGCCAACTTGCTGCTGGCCTATGCCGAGGGGCGGATCTCCCAGTACGTGCGCAGTGATTTTCGCCAACGCCCCACCGCGCATTGGGACGATCAGTGGCAATGGCTCTCGTCTCAGCTGCTGCGTAACGTGCCGCAGCTGGCCTGAGCCTCGTCAATTCACGAACCGCTGACGCAAAAGCCCCGGCCAACGGCCGGGGCTTGATCTCGCGAGACGCTTCCCTAGAGATTCAGGCGACCAAGGCGTCGCCGATCTGGTGGCGAATCTTCTTCATGGCGTTCTTCTCGAGCTGGCGAATACGCTCGGCAGAAATGCCGTAGACGTCGGCCAGATCGTGCAGTGTCGCCTTGTGGTCGCTCAGCCAGCGCCGCTGCAGGATGTCCCGCGAGCGCTCGTCCAGCGATTCCAGCGCGAGCTGGAGGCGCCGCGTGGCGTCGCCTTCCCAGTCGCTGTCCTCGAGCTGAGTCGCCGGATCGCCGGAAGCGTCGTCGAGATAGTGCACCGGGGCCTGGTAGGCGGACTCTTCATCGTCGTTCGGTGCGGCGTCGAAACCGGCATCGTGAGCCGACAGGCGCCCCTCCATCTCGCGCACCACCTCGGGCTTGACGTCGAGGTCCTTGGCAATCGCCTCGACCTCATTGGTGTTCAGCCAGGACAGCCGCTTCTTGGCACCGCGCAGGTTGAAGAACAGCTTGCGCTGGGCCTTGGTCGTGGCGATTTTCACGATGCGCCAGTTGCGCAGCACGAACTCGTGAATCTCGGCCTTGATCCAGTGCACGGCAAAGGACACCAGACGCACCCCCTGGTTGGGGTCGAAGCGCTTGACGGCCTTCATCAATCCCACATTGCCTTCCTGGATCAGGTCGGCCTGCGGCAATCCATAGCCGGAGTAGCTGCGGGCGATATGCACGACGAAACGCAGGTGCGACAGCACCAGGCGACGCGCCGCTTCAAGGTCGCCCTCGTCATGCAGACGGAAGGCCAGGTCTCGCTCCTCGTCGGCGGACAGCATCGGAATGCGGTTGACCGACTGGATGTAGCCGTTGAGGTCACGCCCCGGCGATAACTGGCCCACTGGCAGAAGACTGGTACTCATGTGCAGGATGTCTCCCTCTCGAAGCCCAAATACGAATCCAATCTCAAATACCTGACCTCAGTACGTTGTACGGGTTTCGCGACCTTTGAGGGCGGCAGCCACCAAAGGTTCCGACACGTCAGCGACGATTGACCCATGGGCAGCGCCCTTCGGAGCGGTCGCGTCTGCGCTGGTTTCGCCGACTGGCGGGTGAATTCTTTTACCGTGGCCGTATCTCGGCGAGGTGTCGACTCACCGCGATCCAGGCCCCCAATAAGCCCAATAGTGTACTACAAGCAAGCAATATTGCCGAGCTTGACGGCGTTAATTGGGGCAGACTGAAACTCGCCCCGTAGCTCCTCGCCAGCGCCGCGACGGGCGCCGAGAGCCAGCCACTGCCCAGCGTCAACAGTCCCCAGGCGATCACGCCGCCCCCCAGGCCATACCAGGCCCCACTGTAGAGGAAGGGGCGACGCACGAAGGCGTGGGTGGCGCCGATCAGCGTCACGACCTCGATTTCCTGACGGCGGCTCTCCACCGCCAGGCGAATAGTGTTGCCGACCACCAGCAGCACCCCCGACCCGAACAACACCGCCAGCGCCAGGGCGACGCGGCGCCCCAGCTCGGCCAGGTGGCGCAACCGCTCGATCCAGGCGAGATCCAGGCGCACCTCCTCGACACCGGCAATCGACTCCAGGGTGTCGGCCAACCGCTGCACCGCGTCGAGTGAGGCGTCCGCCGGGGTCACCACGACACTTGCCGGCAGCGGATTGTCCTCGAGGCGTGCCAGGGCGTCATCCAGGCCCAATGAGGCCTGGAACTCGGCCATGCCCTCGGCCGCCGTGATCAGCCGGGTGCCGGCCACGCCGTTCTGGGCGGCCAGGGCCTCGTTAATACGCCTCGCCTCGCCATCGTCGACTGGTGAGGTCAGATAGGCGGTGAGGGTCGCGCTCTCGGTGAGCTCGGCATCGAGCAGCCGGGCGCTGTCCAGCGTCAGCCACAGCGTGGTGGGCAGCACCAGGGCAATGGCAATGGCCAGCATGGTCATCAGGCTGCCAATGGGATGGCGAAGTAGCCGGCGCGCGCTGTCCAGGCTCATGGCGCGGTGATGGCGGGCCCAGCTGCGCAAGCGGTTACTCGAGCGGGCACGCTGGCTCTGCGCGCCCCGGGGCGACGGTCGAGTGGGTTTGGGACTCAAGCCGCCTCCTCGTCGGCCACCAGGCGGCCGTCGCTCAGGCGCAGCACGCGATGGCGCAGCCTTGCGATCAGTGCCAGGTCGTGGCTCGCGACCATTACCGTGGTGCCGATACGGTTGAAGTCCTCGAAGAGCGCCATGATGTCGGCCGAGAGTTGCGGGTCGAGATTGCCGGTAGGCTCGTCGGCCAGCAGCAGCGCCGGGGTGCTCACTACGGCCCGGGCAATGCCCACACGCTGTTGCTCACCGCTGGAAAGCTCGATGGGCAACGCCTTCTCGCGATGCAACAGCCCCACCTTGTCAAGCGACGCCCGTACCCTACGTGCGGCCTCGCGGGGCTCGATGCCCTGGATCTCCAGCGGCAGCGCGACGTTGTGGTAGATGGAGCGATCGAAGAGCAGCTGGTGGTCCTGGAAGACCACGCCGATCTGGCGGCGGTAGAACGGGACCTGGCTATGATGCAGGCGATCGATATCGTGGCCGGCCACCATCACGCGGCCGCGGCTCGGCCGCTCGAGCCGCATGACCAGGCGCAGCAGCGAACTCTTGCCGGCGCCGGAATGGCCGGTAAGAAACACCATCTCGCCACGGCGCACACGAAAATCGATGTTGGCGAGCGCCTCGAAGCGGCCTCCGTAGCGCTTGCCGACATGCTCGAAGGCAATCATCCGTCGGCGTCTGCCCTTTCCCGGTCGAACAGGGCGTCGACGAATTCGGCCGCCACGAAGGGGCGCAGGTCGTCCAGCGACTCGCCGACCCCGATGAAGCGGATCGGCGTGCCGAGCTGCTTGGCCAGGGCGAAGATGATGCCGCCCTTGGCGGTACCGTCGAGCTTGGTCAGGGTGATGCCGGTGATCGGCACCGCCTCGTTGAAGGTGCTGGCCTGGGAGATCGCGTTCTGCCCGGTGCCGGCATCGAGCACCAGCATCACCTCGTGGGGCGCAGTGTCGTCGAGCTTGCCCATGACTCGGTGGACCTTCTTGAGCTCCTCCATCAGGTGCGCCTTGTTGTGCAGGCGACCGGCGGTGTCGGCGATCAGCACATCGATCTTGCGCGCCTTGGCGGCGGCCACGGCGTCGAAGACCACCGAGGCACTGTCGGCCCCGGTGTGCTGGGCAATCACCGGCACGCTGTTGCGCTCGCCCCATACCTGAAGCTGCTCGACGGCGGCGGCGCGGAAGGTGTCGCCGGCCGCCAGCATCACGCTGCGGCCCTCTCGCTGGAAGCGCTGGGTCAGCTTGCCGATGGTGGTGGTCTTGCCTACCCCGTTGACACCCACGACCAGGATGACGAAAGGCCCGCTTCCTTTTGGGGGCAGGACGAGCGGCCGGGTGACCGGCTCGAGCATGACGGCAAGCTCCTCCTGCAGCGCGCGGTAGAGGGCCTGCGGCTCCTTGAGCTCCTTGCGCGACACGCGGTCGGTGAGGCGATCGATGATCTCGGTGGTGGCCTCGATCCCCACGTCGGCCATCAATAGCTGGGTCTCCAGCTCCTCCATGAGATCATCGTCGATCTGCTTGCTGCCGAGAAATATCCCGGCCACGCCCTCGGTGAAGCTCGCCCGGGTCTTGCCGAGGCCTGCCCGCATGCGCGAGAACCAGCCGGTCTTTTCCTTTCCGGCCGTATCTTTTCCCACCTTGTCCTTTCCGGCCGTGCCGCTGCCCACCGGCTTGTCCTGGAGCGCGGCCTTGGTAGATTCCTCGACGGGCGGAGCGGGTGGCTGCAGCGTATTGTCGCTTGCCGGATCAAGCGCGGTATCGGGCCGGGACTCGGCCGGCGCCTCGACAGAGGATTCTGTAAGGGCCTCGACAGAGGGTTCGGGAGTCGGTGCCAGAACCTCGTCTTCGGCCTCCGGCTGGCGTGGCTCGCCGGGTTCACCGGCCTCGGCGGTCGCGTCATCGACGGTGTCGCCGGCATCATCCGGTAACGCCTCGCTCTCGGCTGGGTCCGGTGTCTGGGAGCTATCCTTGGGCTTCTTGCGCTTGAAAAAACCGAGCATGGAATGATTCAACCTCGCGGGTGAACGGATCGTCACATCCTACCACTGCGCACCATGACTGTGGACAATCCACCGGTTACAATCCCCGGTCATGACACCACGCCGCTCTCCTTCCCGCCGCTCCAGGCGCTCGCCAACTGCCGGCGGTGGCACGTTACGCCTGATCGGCGGTGACTATCGTCGACGGCGGCTACCGGTGCTCGACAGTCCCGGGCTTCGCCCCACGCCCGACCGGGTCCGCGAGACGCTGTTCAACTGGCTGGCCACACTGACGCCGGGCGCCCGCGTGCTGGACCTGTTCGCGGGCACCGGCGCCCTGGGCCTCGAGGCGCTTTCACGGGGGTCCAGCGAGGCGTGCTTCGTCGAGCGCGACCCGCAAGTGGCAAGGCAACTTGCCGACAACCTGGCTACCCTGGGAGCCGAGCCGCGCGGCCGTGTGGTGACCGGCGACGCCTTGGCCTTCCTCGAGGGCGAGCCCCACCCCTATTCGCTGGTGTTTCTCGACCCGCCCTTCCACCACGGGCTCGCCGCCGCCTGCTGCGCGGCGCTGGAGCCAGGCTGGCTTGGCGAGGAAGCTTTTATCTATGTAGAAACCGAGGCGGCACTCGAGCCCGAGGTACCGGCCCAGTGGCAGCTGCATCGGGAAGTGCGCGCCGGCGATAGTCGTGGCCGCCTCTATCGACGCCGGACCGAAGCAAATGCCGCCAGACGGGTCGCTGGATAGCAACGCTTGCTGAGCCCCGGCCGCGGCGTTACGCTGCGCGCTGATTATTGCCATGCGGGCCGCGATCGGGCCCCTTACAGGAGAACAGGATGAGCATCGAACTTTTCAACCAGCTCGAACAGAAGGTCTCCAGCGCTGTCGAGGCACTCGAGCTCTTGAAGATGGAAGCCGAGGAATTGCGCGAGGAAAACGCCCGCCTTAAGCAGGAGCGTGAGGAGTGGGAACGCCGGCTGACCGCTGTCCTGGGGAAGTTCGACGAGATCGACATCGAGAGCAGCCAGACCGCTTCCTGATCACGGGACACTCCCCGCTCAGCCCAGCGGGAGCGACATGAGCACCGCGTCCTCCCGCGCCGCCCCGGCTCCCTGGGGAGGGTAATAGCGTCGCCTGCGGCCATCCTGAACGAAGCCCAGCCGACGATACAGCGTCAGCGCGGCGGCGTTGCCGGCCCTGACCTCCAGCAACAGCCGCTCGCACTCCCAGCCGCGCGCTTGCGCGACCACCGCCTCCAGCAGGCAGCGCGCCACTCCCTGGCGACGGTGCGACTCAGCCACCCGGATTGCCTGCAGTTCGGCCTCGAAGGGCAACCTTGCGACTGCGGCATAGCCGATCAATCCATCGCTGCTGCCAATGCCTAGAACGCACTTATCAGCCTCTGTCAGCTCACGGGTCAGGACGATGCGCGATCGCGTCGGCTCCAGCACCACCAGGGCCTCCAGCCGGTCGAGTCCCAGGCAGTCAATGGCGCTTGCATCAAGCATCGCCGCCCTCATGTCCCGCGTCTTGACCAGCCTCTCGAACCTCCTCCGGCTCACCGCACCAAGCCGCCCGCCAGCCGACCATCTGCGACCAGAGCGCACGCTTGGCCTCGGCGCTCGCCCCCAGCTCACTCAGCGACGGCCCCTGCCAGGCAGGCAGGCCAAGGGTCGGGCAATGGCCGTCGGCCAGGGCGAGAATCGCGTCCAGATCCGCGTCGTGGCCAAACAGCAGCACCCTTTCGGGGACCCAGCCCCGCCGGCGACGGCCATCCAGGAATGCCTGAAAGCCTTGACGGGCCTCGTCAAGCGGCGCCTCCACCGGCAACCCTTCCATCTGCGGCCAGTGATAAGCCTCGAAATGCGGAAATTGCGCGGGGATCACACCGGCCGCCTGCAACAGATTGGCCAGCAGGCGCGCCTGCTCGGCGCGCGGGGCGGCGCGCTCTGTCAGGATCACCAACCAACGACCATCGAGACAGGCGACCTGAACGGTGAAGCGTAATGTCTTTCCGGCGGCTGGGGCTGTGTCGGAGACTGCCTCGAGTTCTGTAGATGTCGATTCGCGCGCGTCGTCGGGCGGCTCGCCCAGCAGCGCCCGAGCCTTGCCGCGCGAAACGGGCCGCAGATGGCGCTCGGGTCTCGCCATCTCGGGGGCGGATGACGTCGGCGGAGACGGTGGCCTTGCCGCCTCGTCGAGCAGTGCGTGAAGCCGTTCATGCGGAGGCTCGGTCGCCACTGGAGCCGGCGTCTCCCATTCGCAGACCGGCGTCGGCCGAGCATTGGGCAAACGGTAGCGGGCCACCCACGCCGTCACGCCCATGGCCTCCAGGTACTGAAGGCGCTGGGGATCTGGGCTCACGACGCGCCGCCACCCCGGCAGTTCGGCGAGTTGGGCCGGGCCTCGCCGCGGGCTGCCCACTCCGCTGCCGTATAGGGGTGCAAGGCCAGTGCATGCACCGGGCCTGCCAGTTCGTCGGCCAACAAGGCGTAGATCTGCTGGTGACGCTTGACGGGCATCATGCCCTCGAAACGGCTCGAGACCAGCGTCACCTTGAAGTGAGTCTCGGAATTCGCGGGCACGTTATGCCGATGACTCTCGTTCTCCACCGTCATGAAGGTGGGCTCGAGGGCCTGGAGCTTGTCTTCGATAATGGCCTGTATGCGCATGTTGGCTCCTCGATGAATGATAGGGGGTTCATTGTAACGCCTTGGCGGCGATTCGCTCAGTCGCAACGCGGCACGCCGGAACGACCCACCTCGCGACGCTGCCTGGCCTGGGCCTCACCGGCCAGCGTCACGCGACCGAGACTGGCCACGAGCGCCAACAGACAAGCGGCACACCCGGCCCAGAGCGTGGCCTGCACGGGCGCGTTGGCGGCAAGAAAGGCCCCCACCAGGGCGACCCCCAGCGACTGACCCACGGTACGGGTGGTGCTCATCACCCCGGAGGCGCTGGAGCTGAACTGCCAAGGCACGCTGGCCATCATCTCGCGGTTGTTGGGCGGCTGAAAGAGCCCGAAGCCCAGGCCACACAGTCCCGTGCGCCACAGACCATCGATCACCTTCGCCTCGGCGTCGAGCAACGCCAGCGACGCCAGCCCGATGAACAGCAGTACCAGCCCGGCACACGACAACAGGCTGGGGTTGACCCGATCGGCCAGCCGCCCGGCCAGCGGCCCTACCAGCATGATCGCCAGCGGCCAGGGCGTAAACAGCCAGGCCGTTTGCAGCGGTGTGAAGCCCATTTCCTGCTGATAGAGAAACGACAGGGCGACGAAGGTAAGCCCCTGCCCGATGAAGGCCAGCCCCGAGGCCGAGACCGCCAGGCTGAAGCGCCGCTCGGCGAACAGCGAGAGCGGTAGCAAAGGGTGCGTGGCACGACGCTGACGTCTCACGAAGCATAGCCCGGCCAGCAGGCTGGCCGTCAGCCAGGCGAGCGTCTGCCAGAGCGGCGCGCCATACCCAATGCCGTCCATACCGACGAACAAGGCGCCAAGCGTGGCTATCGACAGCAGCGCCCCCCAGCCATCGAAGCCACCTTGCCGCCCGGGCTCTCTCGGCAAGGCGCGCCACGCCAGCATCAGCGCGAAGACCCCCAGCGGCAGATGCAGGACGAACAGCCACGGCCAGCTGGCCACGGAAAGTACCAGGCCACCGATCGTCGGCCCCGCCGCATAGCCTCCGGCGACAACCAGGGCGCTCAGACCCAGGGCCGAGCCCAGCAATCTCGAGGGGAAGATCGAACGATAGAGCGAGGGCCCGATCGACAGCGTGGCCGCCGCGCCGAGCCCTTGAAGGGCTCGGAATGCCAGCAGCATATTCAACTCACGCGACAACGCAGCGCCCAAGGATGCCAGCACGAACAGCGCCAGACCCGCCACGTAGAGACGCCGACGGCTGATCAGCTCGCTGACCGCGGCGAACACCAGCAGGAAGGCGGCGCAGACGATCTGGAAGAGGTTGGTCACCCACACCGAACGCGCCGAGGAGATCGCCAGGTCATCGGCGATCGACGGCAGTGCCAGGTTGATCATGGTGGTGTCCACCACCGCCATCAGGGTGCCGAGAATCAGCGCCAGTACCGCCAGGCGGCGCTGGGGCGCCGGCAGGCCGTCATCGCCAGGGCGTGTCTCGAAGAGTCGGCTCATGTGTCAGGCGTCCATCGTGAAGAAACCGGCCGAAGCCGGTTTCTTAAAGCGGGGCGTTACCGGCGACGGTCAACCCCGGTCGGCTTCCAGCAGCAGCGCATCGTCCACTTCGGATATCTCGAGGGGCGCTTCGTCATCCAGGTCGATGGCCAGGTAGCTGTGCTCGATCTGCAGGAAACGCTGGAAGAGCGACCAGTCCAGGCGCTCTGGCCATTGGCGCTCGTCTTCTTCCCAGGCGCGCAGTTCGGTCTCGAGGATCGCGGCATAGCGCTCGTGGACGAAGGCTTCAAGCGCCTCGGGCGTGTCCATCTCGGGGATCAGGTAGACGGTGCTTTCGCGTTCGACATCGTCCAGGGTCAGATCGTCGTCCCCCATCGTGGGCTCGAGCTGATTGATCCAGTCCACAAAATGCCGGGTCGGTCTGACGCTCAGGGCGGAGCGGTTGAGCAGTTTCATCACGGTCTCCTCGACATCGAAACGCCGATCAGTATGGTCGCTTGGCAGGCCGCTTACCAATTTATTCCGGTTATTCCGGCCGCATGGCGGGGAACAGCAGCACGTCGCGGATCGAGGCGCTATCGGTGAACAGCATCACCAGCCGGTCGATGCCGATCCCTTCGCCAGCCGTGGGCGGCAGGCCGACCTCCAGGGCGCGGATATAATCGGCATCGTAGTACATCGCCTCCAGGTCGCCGGCTTCCTTGTCCGCCGCCTGCGCTCGGAATCGCTCGGCCTGATCCTCGGCATCGTTGAGCTCCGAGAAGCCATTGGCGATCTCGCGGCCGCCGACGAAGAACTCGAACCGCTCGGTGACGAAGGGGTCGCTATCCTGGCGCCGCGCCAGCGGGCTGACCTCGGTAGGGTAGTCGGTGATGAAGGTCGGGGCCTGCAGGCGATGCTCGACGGTCTTCTCGAAGATCTCGATCTGGATCTTGCCGAGCCCCCAGCCGTCCTTGACGTCGATGTCCAGGCGCTCGGCGATCTGGCGCGCGGCGGACGCATCGGCCAGCGCCTCGGCGTGGATGTCCGGATTGTATTTCAGGATGGCGTCGAACACGCTGATCCGCTCGAGCGGCTGACCGAAATCGTAGGCATAGGTTTCCAGCACCTCCCCTTCGGCGTTGCGCACGGTATTGACCACGGTGGTGGTACCGAGCACCTTCTGGGCCACGCTGCGCAGCATCTGCTCGGTGAGGTCCATCAGGTCATGATGGTTGGCATGGGCCTGATAGAACTCGATCATGGTGAACTCGGGGTTGTGCCGAGTGGAGAGGCCTTCGTTGCGGAAGTTACGGTTGATCTCGAAGACCCGCTCGAAGCCGCCCACCACCAGGCGCTTGAGATACAGCTCCGGCGCGATGCGCAGGTACATGTCGATGTCCAGCGCATTGTGGTGGGTGACGAAGGGACGCGCCGTGGCGCCGCCGGGAATCGGCTGCAGCATGGGCGTTTCTACTTCCATGAAGCCGCGATCCTCGAAGAAGCGGCGCATGGCGCTGATCACTCCGGCGCGGGTCTCGAAGACCTTGCGCGAGTCCGGGTTCATGATCAGGTCGACGTAGCGCTGGCGATAGCGGGCCTCCATGTCGGTGAGGCCGTGGAACTTGTCGGGCAGCGGGCGCAGGCTCTTGGTGAGCAGCGTCGCCTCCGCCATCTTCACGTAGAGATCGCCCTTGCCGGACTTATGCACCGGCCCGCGCGCCGCAACGATATCGCCGATATCCCAGCTCTTGATGTCCTCAAGCACCTCGGCCGGCAGGCCCTGCTTGTCGACGTAGAGCTGGATCGTCCCCGACGGATCCTGGATGACGATGAAGGGCCCACGCTTGCGCATGATGCGCCCGGACACGGCGGCCTGGCGGTCACGCGCTTCCAGCTCGGCCTTGTCCATCTCGCCGAGCTCGTCGATCAGCTCGGCGGCCAGGCTGTCGCGGCGAAAGTCGTTGGGAAACGCGCTCTTGCCGGTGGCGACTGCACGCTCGCGGCGCGCCGCGAGCTTTTCGCGACGCTCGGCGATCAGGCGATTCTCGTCGGCCTGGGGGCCGGTCTGGGAAGAGCGTTGGTCGGCCATTGCGCTACCTGTAGCTACCTAAAAAAAGTGATTGATGAGCCCTACAGGCCCTGCTTGAGACTCGCTTCGATGAACTGATCCAGATCGCCATCGAGCACCTTCTCACAGTTGCTCGACTGCACGCCGGTACGCAGATCCTTGATGCGCTGATCGTCCAGCACGTAGGAGCGGATCTGGCTGCCCCAGCCGATATCGGACTTGGAATCCTCGGCCTCCTGCTTGGCGGCGTTGCGCTTCTGCATTTCCAGTTCCCACAGCTTCGCCTTGAGCTGCTTCATGGCGAAGTCGCGGTTGGCGTGCTGGCTGCGCTGGCCCTGGCAGGCGACCACGATGCCGGTCGGCTCGTGGGTGATGCGCACGGCGGAGTCGGTGGTGTTGACGTGCTGGCCGCCGGCACCGCTCGAACGGTAGGTGTCGGTGCGCAGGTCGGACGGGTTGATCTCGACCTCGAAGCTGTCATCGATCTCCGGCGACAGGAACACCGAGGCAAACGACGTGTGCCGACGACCGCCCGAGTCGAAGGGACTCTTGCGTACCAGGCGGTGGACGCCGGTCTCGGTACGCAGCCAACCGAAGGCGTAGTCGCCCTGCACGTGGATGGTGGCCGACTTGATGCCCGCTACATCGCCCGCCGACACCTCGGTGATCTCGGCCTTGAAGCCGTGATGCTCGGCCCAACGCAGGTACATGCGCAGCAGCATGTTGGCCCAGTCCTGGGCCTCGGTACCGCCGGAGCCCGCCTGGATGTCGAGATAGGCGTTGTTCTCGTCCATCTCGCCGGAGAACATGCGTCGGAACTCGAGCGTCTCGAGGCTGGTCTGCAGGCCGTCCAGCTCCTTCTGTACCTCGGCGACGGTGGCCTCGTCGTCCTCCATCTCGGCCAGCTCCAGCAGGTCGGCGCTGTCCGCCAGGCCCTGGCTCAGCCGGTCGAGCGTCTCGACCACGGTCTCCAGTGCCGCCCGCTCCTTGCCGAGCTTCTGCGCATGGTCCGGATCGTTCCAGACATCGGGCGCTTCCAGTTCGCGGGTGACTTCCTCTAGCCGGTCCTTCTTTTCGGCATAGTCAAAGATACCCCCTCAGGACGTCTGTCCGCTCGGCCAGGTCCTTGATGAGGCTATGAATCGGGTTGGTTTCCAACATGGGCTCGCTCGCCTGAAGAGACAGTGGCAAAACGGCCGCCGCGGCGCTGACATCACGGCAGAACCATCGGCGGCACGAAAAAGGCGTCCAGTGTAGCGAATGTGCCGACTCATCGCATCCATCAAGGCGGAGCCAAACGACGAAACCCGGCCGCAGCCGGGTTTCAGCAAGCCCTTGCCGCCGAACTCAGAAGCGGTAATCCACCGAGAGTGCGACGACATCGGCCGAGACCTCATAGGTGCCCGCCAGGTTGCCGCGCGAGGCATTGTCGTTGGTGGGCGTCGCCTGCTGCTCTATGTCGCCGTCATCGCCGAAGACATGCATGTAACCAGCGGTGATTCCCAACTCGGGCGTCGGCATCCAAGTCGCGCCGAGCGTCGCCCACTGACGGTCGGCATCCGGCACCCGTGGCGTCCGGTATTCGGCGCTGGGCACCGGGCTCTCATCGACGCCCAGGCCGGCACGCAGCAGCCACTGCGGGGTCAGGGCGTAGTTAGCGCCCACCGAGAAGGCCCAGGTATTGTCCCAGTTCTCCTCGGTGCGACTCGAAGAGCGCCCATCCTCGAACTCGACCACCAGCTCGTCGAAGCTGCTCCACTCGGTCCACTCGGCATTCGCCATCAGCGCCAGACGATCGGACAGCTGATGGTAGACGCCCAGGTTCAGGTTAGCCGGGGTCGTCAGCTCGGCCTTTCCACCGGTTCCCCCGACAAGACCTGCGTCGATAGCGCCTTCCGAGACGGGATCGGTTCCCCTGACATCGAGCTCGCCATCAAGCGTCAGGTCAATTTTCGAGCGATAACTTATCCCCAGGCGGGTCTGATCGGTAACCTGAAAAAGAGCGCCCAGGGTATAGCCATATCCCCAGTCATCGCCGGTCACCTCACCAATGACATCGTTCTGTCCCGGCGTTGCCAAGGGATTACCTTGAGCTGCCGCTAACGACCCAAAATCTGATGCGTTGGACAGCGTGGCATCGGCATATTGCGCGCGCAAACCCACCGCCAGATTGAGACGATCGCTGGCTCGATAGTTCAGGGTCGGCTGAAAGTCGATAGTCGTCAGCTCGGTCTCGACGGCATGGTAGCGACCGATCCAGTCCTCGTCGTACTTGGTAGAAAGCCCGTAGGGCGCATAGATGGCCAGACCTAGGTCGAACTGCTCGTTCAGTTGAGTCTTGGCGGCAAAGGACGGCACCCAGGCACTTTCTCCCCCTTGGCTGGAGGCATCAGAACCATAGGGCATCCCAAAGACACTGGAAGCACTTCCATCCTGCAACTCGAAATTGGCATCGATATAGGCCAGGCCACCGACAACCTGATTCCCATCGATATTGCCGATGGCCGCCGGGTTGTGCGCCATGAAGCTGGCATCCTCGGCGCCCGCGGCGGCGTTGGAGAAGGCGTTGGCCAGGGTCTTGGCGCTTTGCTCGCGAACCTGGAACCCCGAGGCAGCCGCTTGGGAGGCGACTAGAGCCGTTGAGGCGATAGCGACGGCGATGGAGACTTTATTGAACTTGTTATACATGGCGGCACCCTCTGAGATGACATGCAGCAAGGCGCACCTGGGTGCGCTGTGTATGATCTTGTTTTCGCCCATGGAGGCCCACCAATCAAGGCCAAACGTTCGTTTTAAATCAAATAATATCTAATACTTTTGTCTTGTAACGTCCATAAACCTTATTAATTCAATAGGTTATTAAAATTCCCACGCTCTGGAAGAAATGAGCATGGCGGCGCTTGACCTATGGGTAACCCAAAGGTTTTAGACTACTGTCATCGATTTCATCCAGGATACAACGATGAAGGTCAGCGAACTGGCACGTCTGGCCGGCGTTACCGCCGAAACCGTGCGTCACTACACCCGAGAAGGACTCCTGCACCCCGAACGCGACCCGGAGAACGGCTACCAGCTGTTCGGGCAGGTCGACCTGGAGCGGCTGCGCTTCATCCAGCGCGCCCGCACCCTGGGCTTCGGCGTCGCCGAGATCCGCGACATCCTGGCCCACGCCGACCATGGCGACTCGCCCTGCCCCTTGGTGCGCGACCTGCTGGCCAGCCGACTCCCCGAGATCCGCGCGCGTATCCAGGAACTCGAAGCGCTGGCCTCGCGCATGGAACAGGCCCTCGATGCCTGGGCCGAGATGCCGGACGGCACCCCGGACGGCCACAGCCTGTGCCGATTGATCGAAAGCTTCCCCGAACCATTGGCCGCCGACATCGGCAAGGAGACCTCATGACCATCCGCCACTCGCTCGAGCGCCAGGTCCCGGGCATGAACTGCCAAGGCTGTGTCGCCAATATGCGCAAGGCCATCCAGGCCCGGGACGCGCAGGCCGACGTCACTGGCACCCCCGCCGAGAAGCGCCTGGACGTCGCCACCACCTTGGATGGTGATGCCCTGGACGCGGCATTGCGCGAGGCAGGCTATCCGCCCGGCGCTCCCGGAGAAGACACCGCCCCGACACCGTCCGAGACCACCGAGGCCACCGCCGCTCAGGCCCCACCCGCGACCGCGGTCAGCGACACGCGCGCCACGACGCAGCGATTGTCGATCAGCGGGATGACCTGCGCCAGCTGCGTGAAGAGCGTGCGCGAGGCCCTGGCGCGTACGCCCGGCGTGGTCGGCGCGGAGGTCAACTTCGGCACCCACACCGCCCAGGTGAGCGGCACTGCCGACCCCGATGCCTTGATCCGCGCCGTGCGCGACGTGGGTTACGATGCCAAACCCATCGTCGACATGCGCGAGGCCGAACAGGCTCGTGCCGAGAAGGATGCGAAGGCCTATCGCCAGCGCATCCGGGGCAGCATCCTCTCGCTGACGCTTGCCGTACCGCTGATGGCCAGCATGTTTTTCTTTCATCCTCACCCGATGGGTAGCGGGCGCCTCTACTGGTTGGTGGTCGGCGTGTTGACCCTGGCCGTGATGGCAGGCCCAGGGCGGCATTTCTTCGTCAACGCCTGGAAGAACCTCAAGCACCACCAGGCCAACATGGACACCCTGATCGCCATGGGTACCGGCACTGCCTGGCTCTACTCGATGGCGGTGGTGGCCTTCGCGCCCTGGCTGCCCGAGGTGGCCCGGGGCATTTACTTCGAGGCCTCGGCGATGATCATCGGCCTGGTACTACTCGGCAATGCCTTGGAGCTACGCGCCCGGGGTCGAACCAGCCAGGCCCTCAAGCGTCTGCTCGACCTGCAGAGCCGCACCGCCCGGGTGATCCGCGACGGCGAGGAGCGCGAGGTCGAGGTCGACGAGGTCCGCCAGGAGGACCATATCCGCGTGCGCCCAGGCGAGCGCCTGCCGGTGGACGGCATGGTCACCGAGGGCAGCAGCTATATCGACGAATCGATGCTCACCGGTGAGCCGCTGCCAGTCGCCAAGGGCGAAGGCGACGAGGTCAGCGCCGGCACCGTCAACGGCAAGGGCGGCCTGGTTTATCGTGCCACCCGCGTAGGGGCTGACACCCGCCTGGGACAGATCACCGAACAGGTAGCCAGCGCTCAGAACTCCCGCCCGCCCATCGGTGAACTGGCCGACAAGGTATCGAGCATCTTTGTACCCACGGTGATGATCATCGCCGTGATTACTGCGCTGGCCTGGTTTAACTTTGGTGCCGAGCCGAGGGTGATCCACATGTTGGTCACCGCCACCACGGTGCTGATCATTGCCTGCCCCTGCGCTCTCGGCCTGGCCACGCCGATCTCGACCATGATCGGTGTGGGCAAGGCGGCCGAGCACGGCGTACTGGTGAGAAGCGGCGAGGCCCTGCAGACCGCCAGCAAGCTCACCACCCTGGTGGTGGACAAGACCGGCACCCTGACCGAAGGCAAGCCACGGGTTACCGAGGCCGAGGTCATCGAGGGCGACGAGCAAACGCTACTGGGCCTGGTCACCGCCCTGGAACGTGGCTCCGAGCACCCACTGGCCGCGGCCCTGATGAGCCATGCCGCCGCGCGTGACGCCAAGACCGTCGAGATCACCGATTTCGATACGGTCACCGGCGGCGGGGTCAAGGCAAAAAGCGCCGATGGCCAGTCGCTGCTGCTGGGCAATGCCCGCCTGTTGGAGGAAGCCGGCATCGACCTGGCCACCGGCCGCCGGGTCGCCGCTGAGCTGGAAGAAAAGGCGCGCACCGTGGTGTATCTCGCCGTGGATGGCCGGCTGGCCGCCGTTTTCGGTATCAGCGACCCGCTGCGCCACGACACCATCGAGGCGGTGAAACGCCTGCAGGCCGATGGCCTCAAGGTGGTGATGCTCACTGGCGACAATGCCCACACCGCCGCAGCCATTGCCCGGGAAGTCGGCATCGACGACTTCCGCGCCGGCCTGTTGCCCGAGGACAAGCACGCCGAGATCGAACGCCTGCAACAGGCCGGCGAGGTCGTCGGCATGGTCGGTGATGGCATCAATGATGCGCCGGCCCTGGCCCGGGCTAATGTCGGCTTCGCGATCGGCCAGGGCACCGACGTGGCCATCGAGAGCGCCGGCATCACGCTGGTGCGCGGCTCGCTGCACGGGGTCGCCTCGGCCATCGAGATCAGCCGGGCGACACTTGCCAATATCAAGCAGAACCTGGTGGGGGCCTTCGGCTACAACGCCCTGGGCATCCCCATTGCGGCCGGGGTGCTCTATCCCTTCACCGGCACCCTGCTCTCGCCGATGATCGCCGGGGCCGCCATGTCGCTGTCGTCGATCACCGTGGTGAGCAACGCCAATCGGTTGCGCCTGTTCAAGACGCGCCGCGAAACCGCGCGCGAGCATGACGACATCGCGCCTGAATACGAGAAGGAGGCTGCCGCATGAGCTGGATCGTCAATCTCGCCGGCCTGGCGTTGATCGCCCTGATCGTCTGGTGGTTCTGGGGGCCGACACAGCGCTAGCTTGACTATGCTGAAGGCAACCCCCGGATCGCGAGGCACCCATGACCCACCCCTCTCCGAAACTAAACGGTGTGCTGGAAACCGCGCTCTACGTGGAAGACATGGACCGAGCGCGGCGCTTCTTCGAGGACGCGATGGGCCTGGAACCCTTCACGGCCGACCACCGCTTCACGGCCTATGACACCGGCGCCGGCACGGTGCTGCTGCTGTTCCTGTGCGGCGAAACGCTGGAGACCGTGGTGCTGCCCGACGACATGGGCACCATCCCGCCCCATGACGGCGAAGGCCGAGTGCATCTGGCCTTCGCCATCGCTGCCCGAGACCTCGCGGCCTGGGAAGGACAACTCGCGGATCATGATATCGCCATCGAGGGGCGCACCCACTGGCCGCGAGGCGGGGAAAGCGTGTATTTCCGCGACCCCGACGGACACCTGCTGGAGTTGGCGACACCCGGCGTCTGGCCGAACTATTAAGAGACTCCCATGTATCTCCCCGGCTTATGATTCAACGCAATGATCAAGTTCAGCGCCACCGCGCCCAGCACCGACAGCCCCACTCGCTCCATGGGCAGCACCAGGAGCGCGGCGAGCATGATCAAGCCGTCGATGCCCAGTTGCACATAGCCGGCGCGCAGGCCGTAACGGTCCTGCAGGAAGAGCGCGAGGATATTGATTCCGCCGAGGCTGGTACGGTGACGAAACAGGATCAGCATGCCGATGCCGATCAGGCTGCCGCCCATCAGCGACGCGTAGAGCGGGTGGAGGGAGTCGATAACGATCCAGCGCCCGGTCAGCTCCGAGAACACCGACACCAGGGCGATGGCGGCGAAGGTACGCAGCGTGAACGACCAGCCCATGCGCTTGATGGCCAGGTAATAGAATGGCAGGTTGATGGCGAAGAACCAGACGCCAAACCGCCAGCCGGTGGCATATTGCAGCAGGAAGGCCAGCCCGGCGGTACTGCCGGTCAGCAGCAGGGCCTTGGTATAGAGCGTCACGCCGAGCGCCACGAACAGCGTGCCTACCAGCATGGCCATGACATCCTCATGCGGGCGATGAGGGTCCTTGGGCAGGTCCTGGGGATCCATCGGTGTTCCTTAAATAGGGTGCCTAACAGGCTTCCGCATGCTCGATCATCAATTGCAGGCTCTCCCGCCCCCGCCAGCGATTGCGATTGAGCTTGTAGGCGCAGCGCAGGCGGTCGCCGACACCAAAGGCCGGCAGCTCGCCCGGAGTCAGGGCGCGGAACCAGATCCCGCGTTGGGTCACTGCGCCGGCCGACAGCTCCAGCATCAGATGGGTGCCATCGGCTCCCACCGGGCGTAGCCGTTCGACCAGAAACTCGCCCTCGAACAGCGGCGCATCGAATTCGCGACCGTAAGGGCCGAGCGTGGCGAGTTCCTCGAGGGTCGCGAGACTCAACTGCGCGGGCGTCAATTCGCCATCGGTAAAGACCCGCGGGCAGAGCTCGGTATCGCCGAGCTGCTCGCTCACTGCCTGAAGAAACGCCGCACGAAACCCTTCCAGAAGCTCGACCGGCACCCCCACGCCGGCGGCACCACGGTGACCGCCGAAGCGCGGCAGGGACTCGGGCGCAAGCTCGAAGGTGCGCTGCAGGGCATCGCGCAGATGCAGTCCTTCGATGGAGCGACCCGAACCGGTCAGCATGCCCGGGGCGGCCGCCGGGGTCAGCACCAGTGCCGGTCGGCCGAAGGCCTGGACCAGCCGCGAGGCGACGATGCCCTGCACGCCGGGGTGGCCGCTCTCGAGATAGAGCACGATGGCCGGCTCATCGGCCATCAACGAGGGAATGGCCAGCTGGCGGGCCTCCTCGCTCATGTCTGCCTCGATCGCCTTGCGTGACTGGTTGTCCTGGTCCAGCGTTTCCAGATGCCGATGCGCCACCGCATCGTCTTCGGCGAGCATGAAGTACAGCGCCGCGTAGGGATCGTCGAGGCGCGAGCGGGCATTGATCCGCGGCCCCATCTGGAAGGCCAGGGTCTCGGCGTCGAAGGGCAAGCTATCGGCTCCGAGCCTTGCCGCCATGGCCCGCCAGCAGGCGGCGTCCATGCGGTTGATCAGGCTCAAGCCGTAAGTGACCACCGCTCGGTTGGCGGCGCTGCCGCCGAGCGACACACAGTCGGCCACCGTCCCCAGCGCCACGTAGGAGAGCCAGGGCGAAAGCTTGGGCGTGGCCGCCGCCAGCACGCCCCATTCGATCAACACGCTGCGCGAGAGCGACATGACCAGCCAGGCGACCATGCAGCCGGCGATCGTGGCGTCGGGATAGTCGCAGTCCTTGCGGGTGGGGTTGACGGTAGCATAAGCGGACATCGGCGGCCCCTCCAACGGCAGGGCGTGATGGTCGCTGACCACCACGTCGATGCCTGCGGCCTTGAGATGCGCGATACGTGGCTCGTCCGAGCTGCCACAATCCGCCGTGATCACTAGGCTTGGTCGCGGTGAGAGCGCGAGTGTGCGCTCCACCAACGGCAGGCTGATGCCGTAGCCGTCATGGATGCGGTGGCCGATCAGGCTGTGCAGCCGCGATTCCGGCACGCCGAAAAGCTCGACCAGGGTGCGCCGTATCACCACGTGGGAGGTGATGCCGTCGACGTCGTAGTCGGTCAGGATGCCGATATGCTCGCCGTCGACCACCGCCTGGGCGATGCGCTCTGCCGCGCGGCGCGCGTCACGCAGTCGCTCGGGATGGGTCAGGTGGCGCAGGCTCGGGGTCACCAGCGGCGCGAGCTCCCCTTGATAGCCGGCGAGCCGGCCGGCCAGCACGCGCGCCTGCAGTTCGGAGAGCCCCTCGCTCAGGGCACGCGTGTAGAGCGCCTCATCGCGAGGGCGCGCCTGAAGGCGGGGCTTGAGCCGCTCATGCAGGTCGCTGGGATCGGTCGCTACCTCGTCCAGACCAGACATCACCTTACCGCCGATTTTCGGCCACGAACCGCTGCACGGCAGCGAGTTCCGCCGGCAGCACCGTATAGCGCTCTTCGCGCTCCAGCAGATCCTCCATGTGCGCCGGGAGTGGTACACCGGAGAACCCGGCCTTGACCACCGCCTCGGCGAACTTGGCGGGATGCGCCGTGGCCAGCGTGATCATCGGCGTCCGGGCATCGCTGCGGGCCCGCTCGGCGGCACGGTAGCCGGTGGCCGTATGGGGATCGAGGAGCTCCTTGGTGCGATGGTGCGCCTCGCGGATCACCTCGAGCAGCGTGGCGTCATCCACGCGGTGGCTGGCGAAGCGCTCGCGCAGCTTGGCCAGCGGGGCATCGGCCAGGGCCGCGGGCTCGTTCTGGAAACGCTCGAGCAGGGCGCGCACGGCATCGCCATCACGGTCATAAGCTTCAAAGAGCAGGCGCTCGAAGTTGGACGACACCACGATATCCATCGACGGCGCCAGCGTCGCAACGAGTTCCCGCTTGGAGAAGTCGTTGTCGGCCAGCGTGCGGTGCAGGATGTCGTTGGCGTTGGTGGCAATGATGAACTGCGTTACCGGCAGGCCCATGCGGTGCGCCATGTAACCGGCAAAGAGGTTGCCGAAATTGGCCGAGGGCACGCAGAAGCTGACCGGGCGGTGCGGCGCACCGAGCGCCACGGCGGAGGCCACGTAGTAGACAATCTGGGCCATGATCCGCGCCCAGTTGATGGAATTTACCGCCACCAGGCGGGCGCCGTTCAGGAACGCCTGGTCGGCGAAGCTCGCCTTGACCATCGCCTGGGCGTCGTCGAAGTTGCCCTCGATCGCCACGTTGAAGACGTTGTCGGCAAGCACCGTGGTCATCTGGCGGCGCTGGACTTCGGAAACCCGCTGATAGGGGTGGAGAATGAAGATGTCGAGGTTGTCGCAGTGACGGCAACCCTCGATGGCCGCCGAGCCTGTATCGCCGGACGTGGCGCCCATGATCACCGCACGCTCGCCGCGCTTCCCGAGGAAGTGGTCAAGCAGCCGGCCGAGCAGCTGCAGGGCCACGTCCTTGAAGGCCAGGGTCGGACCGTGGAACAGCTCGAGCAGGAAGTGGTTGGCATCCAACTGGTTGAGCGGCACCACGGCGTCGTGGCTGAAAGTGGCGTAGGCCTCCTCGACGATGCCCCGGAAGGTCGCGTCGTCGATCTCGCCATTGACGTAGGGCTTCATGACCCGGAAGGCGATCTCGGCATAGGACAGGCCAGCCATGGCGGCCAGGTCCTCATGGGAGAGCTGGGGAATCGTCTCCGGGACATAGAGGCCGCCGTCGCTTGCCATGCCAGTGAGCACGACCTCCTCGAAGGACAGCACGGGCGCCTGCCCGCGAGTGCTGATGTAGCGCATGGCCTACTCCTGCTCGTCCAGCGACTCGACGCGGATGCGGGTCACTGGGCCGGCGATGTCGGCCATCGACTCGATCAGGCGAATGGCCTCGTTCATCTGCTTCTCACGCGTACGGTGGGTCAACAGGATGATCGGCACTAACTCGCCCTCGGTCGCCTCCTTCTGGATCAGCGCCTCGATGGAGATGCCCTGCTCGGCGAGGATGGTCGCGACACGCGCCAGCACGCCCGGGCGGTCCACCGCCAGCAGGCGCAGGTAGTAGGCGGTGACGATATCCTCCATGGGCATGATCGGCAGCCTGTTGATCTCGTCGCCGATCCCGCTGAACGCCAGGTAGGGAACCCGATAGTGATGATCGGTGCTGATGTCGCGTGCGACGTCCAGCAGATCCGCCACCACGGCGGAGGCGGTGGGCTCCGCGCCGGCCCCGGCGCCGTAGTAGAGCGTCGGCCCCACGGCATCGCCCATGATGGCAATGGCGTTCTTCACGCCATACACACTGGCCAGCAAGCGCTGCTTGGGGATCAGCGTCGGGTGCACGCGCAGCTCGAGCCCGGCCTCGGTGCGCTTGGAGATACCCAGGTGCTTGATGACATAGCCCAGGTTGTCGGCCTGCTCGATATCCTCTGCCGTGATGCGCGAGATGCCCTCGGTGAAGGCCTTGTTGAACTGCAGCGGCACGCCGTAGGCGATGGATGCCAGGATGGTAAGTTTGTGGGCGGCATCGATACCCTCGACATCGAAGGTCGGGTCGGCCTCGGCATACCCCAGTGCCTGCGCCTCGGCGAGCACGTCCTCAAAGGCGCGCTTGTCCTCGCGCATGTGGGTAAGGATGTAGTTGCCGGTGCCATTGATGATGCCGGCGACCCACTCGATGCGGTTGGCGCCCAGGCCTTCGCGCAGCGACTTGATGACCGGGATGCCACCGGCAACCGCCGCCTCGAAGGCGACAATGACCCCCTGCTCGTGAGCCGCCTTGAAGATCTCGTTGCCGTGTACAGCGATCATCGCCTTGTTGGCGGTGACCACGTGCTTGCCGTTGGCAATGGCGGTCAGGACCAGTTCGCGGGACAGGTCATAGCCACCGATCAGCTCGACCAGCACATCGACATCAGGATTGGTGGCTACCTCGAAGACATCCGTAGTGGCCTTGATACCAGTGAGGTCACACTCGGGATTGAGACTGCGGTAGGCGACCTGTTCGATGACGATCGGTCGCCCCGCCCGCCGGGCGATGTCGTCGGCGTTGCGTGTCAGCACGTTGAAGGTGCCGCCGCCGACGGTCCCCAGGCCACAGATTCCCACTCTCACCGGTTTCAATGTCATTCCCCTTGTTTTCTAACATGTTTGCTGACGTGTGTTCTGGCGCGTGTCATCGCATGATGGTCCCCTGGCCGGAGCCCCGCTGCCGACGCTCGTTGGCGGCGGCAATTACTCGTTCAGGCCGAGCATTTCGACCAGGCGCTCCGCCGGCACGTAGCCAGGCACCAGACGCCCGTCGGGCAGAACGATCGCCGGCGTGCCCTGGACGCCAAGCGCCAAACCTAGATGATACTGTTCCTCGACCGGATTGTCGCAGCTTCCGCCACTCTCGAGACGCTCCTCGCGCTTGGCGGCACTCATCGCCTCGCTCGGATTGTCAGAGCACCAGACCTGTTGCATTACCCGAGCCCCCTCGCCCTTCATGCCCGTTCGCGGGAAGGCCAGATAATGCACCTCGACCCCCATTTCGTTGAGCTTGGGGACTTCTTCATGCAACTGGCGGCAATAGGGGCAGGTAGTGTCGGTGAAGACCGTCACCGTGGCGCGGCTCTCGCCGTCACCCCGAAAGACCACTCGGTCCTGCTCCGCCACTTGAGCCAGGCGGGCGGCGCGTTCGCCGTTGCGGCCCTGCTCGGTGAGGTTGACCAGGCCGTCCCCGCCATTCTCGTAGAGATCGCCGACCAGGAAATGATCACCCGCGGCGTCACTGTAGAAGGTTTCGCCATTTTCCAGACGCACCTCGAAGATACCCGCCATGGGCGTCTCGCGAACGCTTACCACCGGCATGGGCTGACCGCTGACCTCGAGAGTGTCGGCCAGGTGCTCGGCGGGGTCGGCCTGCGCGATCATCGGCAGGGTCAGGGAAGCGGCCAGCAGGCCCGCGAAGAAACGTGGTGTCATGATTCAACCTCGAGGATGATGATCGGCGTGCAGGGCTTCCAGTCGTACCTGCGCGACATGGGTGTAGATCTGGGTGGTCGAGAGATCGCTGTGACCGAGCAGCAGCTGTACGACACGCAAGTTGGCCCCATGATTCAATAAGTGGGTGGCGAAGGCGTGTCGCAGCGTGTGCGGCGACAGTGGCCTGTCGATGCCGGCGGTACGGGCATGCGCCTTGATACGGTGCCAGAAGGTCTGGCGCGTCATGGCCCGGTCGGCGCGCCCGGGAAACAGCGCCGGATGGGTAATGTCCTGCATCAGGGCCCCGCGAGCGCTGCGCAGATAGCGCTGCAGCCAGACGACCGCCTCCTCGCCCAGCGGCACCAGGCGGTCCTTGTCGCCCTTGCCGCGCACTCGCACCACGCCCTGGCGCAGGTTCACGGCATCGGTCGTCAGCCCGACCAGCTCCGAGACCCGCAAGCCCGCGCCGTAGAGCACCTCGAGCATGGCGCGATCGCGCATGCCCAGCGCCGATGACACGTCCGGCGCCTCGAGAAGACATTCTACCTCGGCCTCCTCGAGCGTATCGGGCAGCGATGGGCGTACCCGCGGCAGGCAAACGTCGACGAGCGGGTCATGACCAATCATCTCTTCGCCCAGCGCCCAACGATAGAAGCGTCGCAGGCTCGACAGCAAGCGGGCATTGCTGCGCAGCTGGTAGCCGGCCTCGCGGCGTTCGTCGAACCAGTCGGGCAAGGTGTTGCCGCCCGGCGTGCGCCAGTCGCGGCCGAGGCTCTCCAGCCGGGCCATCCAGGTCTGCAGGTCGTGCCGGTACGCGCTGAGGGTATTGTCGCTCACTCCCTGCTCGAGCCAAAGGCCGTCGAGAAAGGCATCGATCACCTCTCCCGTTGTCTCGCCTGTCGCCATTGTTACTCTCCTGAGGGCCCGCCTGACGACAAAACCCCGCCCCGCAGAGCGGTGACGGGGTTTCTGGGGCGGCACTCAGGTCTCAGCCATGAGCGCCGCTGACCGACGAAGGCTCTCGCCTCAGGCCAGCTTTTCCTTGATGCGTGCGGAACGACCGCTGCGCTCGCGGAGGTAGTACAGCTTGGCCTGGCGCACGTCACCGCGGCGCTTGACCGCGATGGAATCGACCAGCGGGCTGTAGGTCTGGAAGGTCCGCTCGACGCCAACCCCGTGGGAAATCTTGCGCACGGTAAAGGCGGAGTTCAACCCGCGGTTGCGCTTGCCGATCACCACGCCTTCGAAGGCCTGCAGGCGCTCGCGGTTGCCTTCCTTGACCTTGACCTGCACGACCACGGTGTCACCCGGGGCGAAGGCTGGCACTTCCTTGTTCATCTGCTCGGCTTCGAGCGCCTGGATCACCTTGTTCTTGCTACTCATGACATTACTCCTCGATAACATGACTGGCCGGCTGTCGCGTGTTGCCGGCCAATCGTGACCCCGGCGCCCGAGTCGCGACTCGAGAGCGCGGGAGCTGATGGGTGACACAGGTCCACGCCTCTTCAGTGGCTCGACGTGTCCTGCACCTCCGCCCTGACCTTTCTGGTGGACAGAGCGTATTACTTACCTGGTGGACAGAGCGTGCTCTTCGATGAACTCCTCGAGCAGCTGTTGCTGCTCGCGATCCAATGACCGCGTGTCGAGCAGATCCGGCCGTCGTTGCCAGGTACGCCCGAGCGACTGCTTCAGTCGCCAGCGCCGGATGGCGCCATGATGGCCGCTGAGCAGCACATCCGGCACACGCCGCCCGTCGATTTCCTCCGGACGGGTGTAATGCGGACAATCCAGCAGCCCGTCATTGAAGGAGTCCTCGACGGCGGAATCCCGATGCCCGAGCACGCCGGGCACCCGCCTTGCCGCCGCATCGATCAGCACCATGGCCGGCAGCTCACCGCCGCTGAGCACATAGTCGCCGATCGACCACTCCTCATCGATGTCGGCTTCTACCACGCGTTCATCGATGCCTTCGTAGCGCCCCGCCACCACGACCAGCGGGGGGCCGGACACCAAATGCTGCACGCCCGCCTGGTCGAGCCGACGCCCCTGGGGCGACAGGTAGATCACCTTCGGCCGCTGACCGGTGACCTGCTCGGCCCGCTCGCGGGCAGCGTGGATCGCCGAGCGCAAGGTATCGACCTTCATCAACATGCCGGGGCCGCCTCCGTAGGGACGGTCATCCACGCTGCGATGACGGTCAGTGGCGTAGTCGCGCGGGTTCCAGAATTCCAGCGCGATACGCCCCGTCTCAACCGCCCTCCCCGTGACGCCATGGCGAGTGATAGCCTCGAACATCTCGGGAAACAGCGACACGATGCCGATCCACAGGTCCTGCTCGCCCCGTCCCGACGGCACGTCCGCGGCCGAACCAAGGCTCAAAATTCAGGGTCCCAGTCGACGGTCATCACGCCAGCGTCGAGATCCACGCTCAGGATCACGTCATCCGGCAGGAAGGGCAGCAAGCGCTCACGGTCATCGACAGTCGTATCCGCGTTGCCCTTCACGACCATGACATCGTTGGCGCCGGTCTCGAAGAGATGATCGATACGCCCCAACACCACTCCTTCGCGGGTGGTCACGGTCAGGCCTTCCAGCTGATACCAGTAATAATCGTTGCCGGAGAGCTCGGGCAGTCGGGCCTTGGGCAGCAGGATTTCGGCGCCCGCCAGGGTTTCTGCCGCCTCGCGGCTGTCGACGCCCTTGAGCTGCGCCACCAGGCCCTTGCCCTGCCGACGGCCTTGTACCAGCGGATGGCAAACCAGACGCCCGCCCAGTCTCAGGACCCAGTCGTCATACTCGAGAATGCCGTCCATGGGGCTGGTGTACGAATACACCTTCAGCCAGCCTTTCACCCCGTAGGGGCTAGTCAGCTTACCCAGCACCACATGATCGTCGCGCGGCTGTGCTTGCGCATGTTCGCTCATCGACGACACCCTGATGGCTCTTCAGTCGCACAAGTCAGGCGCTCAGGCCTGCTTGCGGGCTTCCTTGACCAGTTCGTTGACGCGGTCAGAAAGCTGCGCGCCCTGGCCCTGCCAATGAGTAACGCGCTCCAGATCGACGCGCAGACGCTCTTCCTGGCCGCGCGCGACCGGATTGAAGAAGCCCAGACGCTCGATGAAACGACCATCACGGGAGTTGCGGGAATCAGTCACGGTCAAGTGATAGAAGGGACGCTTCTTGGCGCCAGCACGTGCCAGACGAATGGTAACCATGCGTAGTCTGTCCTTCGGTTGAGATTGCGGTTGACTCTGCTGGGCCGCGGCGGCTCGCCGCTGGCCTCCAGCAATGCTATTCCTGGCTGCTCGGGAAGCGGGCCGTTAGACCCGGCTTCGGGCATTGGGTCACGACGGCAGCCGCAAGCACTCGCGGTCCTGCCAGTGAAGACGCGATAGTCTACGGAAAACCAGCCCGCTTGGAAAGCGTTTCCCATGATATGGCCAGGACAACGCCTTCCCATCACCCGGCTCAGCGCCTGGGGAAGCCGCCCGGCCCGCCCATGCCGCCGGGACCGCCCATGCCTCCCGGACCACCGGGACCACCGCCGCCCATCATGCCCGACATGCCGCGCATCATCTTCTGCATGCCGCCCTTCTTGCCGGCCTTCTTCATCATCTTCTGCATCTGCTTGTGTTGCTTGAGCAGACGATTGAGGTCGGGGACCTGCAGACCGGCGCCGGCGGCGATGCGTCGCTTGCGCGAGCCGTTGATGATCTCGGGACGGCGGCGCTCCTTGGGCGTCATGGAGTTGATCAAGGCTTCAAGCTTGCCCATTTCCTTCTCGGGGCCGGGACCCTGGGCCATTTCCGCCATCTGGCCCATCCCCGGCAGCTTGCCGAGCAGACCACCCATGCCCCCCATCTTTTTCAATTGCTGCAGCTGGTCGCGAAAGTCTTCGAGGTCGAACCCGTCACCCTTCTTGACCTTCTTGGCCAGTTGCTCGGCCTTCTTCTTGTCGACGGTGCGCTCTGCTTCCTCGATCAGCGACAGCACATCGCCCATGCCGAGGATGCGTGAAGCGACGCGGTCCGGATGGAAGGGCTCGAGGGCATCGACCTTCTCGCCGACGCCCATGAAGCGGATCGGCTTGCCGGTGATGTAGCGCACCGACAGCGCCGCGCCGCCGCGGGCATCGCCATCCGCCTTGGTGAGGATGACACCGGTCAGCGGCAGCGCGTCGGCGAAGGCCTTGGCGGTATTGGCGGCGTCCTGGCCGGTCATGGCGTCGACGACGAACAGCGTCTCCTGCGGCGCGGCGGCCTTATGCAGCGCCTGGATCTCGGCCATCATCGCCTCGTCAATGGCCAGGCGACCGGCAGTATCCACGATCACCACGTCATGGAACTGGATCCGAGCGTGCTTGATCGCCGCCTCGGCGATGGCGACCGGTTGCTGATCGCTGCGCGACGGAAAGAAATCGACGCCCACTTCCTCGGCCAAGGTCTCGAGCTGGTCGATGGCCGCCGGACGATAGACGTCGGCAGACACCACCAGCACCTTCTTCTTCTCGCGCTCACGCAGGTAGCGCGCCAGCTTGGCCACCGAGGTGGTCTTGCCCGCGCCCTGCAGGCCGGCCATCAGCACCACGGCAGGCGTGCCCTTGAGGCTTAGCCCCTCGTTGGCCTCGCCCATGATCGCCTCGAGTTCCTGCTGGACGATCTTGACGAACTGCTGCCCCGGGGAAAGGCTTTGCGACACCTCCTGCCCCACGGCGCGCTCACGCACGCGGTCGACGAACGCCTTGACCACCGGCAGGGCGACATCCGCCTCGAGCAAGGCCCGGCGGACCTCGCGCAGCGTGTCCTTGACATTGTCCTCGGTCAGACGCGCCTGACCCTTGATCGACTTGAGCGTCTGCGATAAACGCTCACTGAGATTCTGAAACATTGGCCTCTCCAGAGACGACGGCCCGAATATGACGGACGATTATACGCGCTGCAGCCGCGAGTCTCCATGTATCCGGCGGGTTGATGGCTGCGGCCTGTGCGCGACCCGACCGATTGGGTATAGTGGCGACACCCTTTTCCTTATCCTCTGGCGCGCACAAAGGCGCATGGACAGCAATCGATGCAGGCGCTTCTCCTGGCCCTTATGGCCTCCTTGCTCTATCTCGCCGCCGCCGCCTGGCAAGCCCTGACCCTGGCGCGCCGGGTCGCGCCTCGTCCGCTGCTGGTGCGCGGCCTGGGCGTGCTGGGGCTGCTGTGCCATCTTCCGCTGGCCGCCGGCCTGTTTCACGACGGGCAGGCCGTGCTGCCGGGGCTCTCCACCAGCGCGATCCTGATTGGCGCCGTGGTGGTCGTGCTGCTGCTTGCGGCCAGCCTGTTCAAGCCGGTGCTCAATGCTGCTGCCGGGATCTTTCCGCTGGCCGGTGCGGCGCTGCTGCTCGCGGTGGGACTGCCCAGCCCCGAGCGCACCACGGACATGACGCCGGGGATCGCCCTGCATGCGCTCAGCTCGGCGCTGGCTTTCGCCGTGCTCGCCATCGCCGCCGTCCAGGCAGTGTTGCTGGGCGTACAGAACCACGCCTTGCGCCATCATCATATTCGCGGCGTGGTCCAGTCACTGCCGCCGTTGACGACCATGGAACGGTTGCTGTTCGAATTTATCTGGGCCGGCATGGCACTTTTGACCCTGTCGATCGCCAGCGGCTTTCTGTTTCTGGACAGCATGTTCGCCCAGCACCTGGCCCACAAGACGATTCTGTCGCTTGCCGCCTGGGTGATCTTCGCCGTTCTGCTCTTCAGTCATCATCGCCTGGGCTGGCGCGGCATGCGCGCGGTGCACTGGACCTTGGGCGGCTGCGCCGTGCTGCTGCTCGCCTACTTCGGCAGCAAGTTCGTGCTCGAGATCGTGCTGAACCGGGCATGAGCCGCGCCCCTCGCCGGGCCCGCTTGACACTGCCCGACCGACCCCCTACAAATCGAGCCTGACCCGCCATTGAGGACCCTTCGACTTGAGCGACGACTTCCCCCTGGGATTGCTGTTCGGCCTGCTGCTCCTGCTCATCTGCCTATCCGCTTTCTTCTCCAGTTCCGAAACCGGCATGATGTCGATCAACCGCTATCGTCTGAGTCATCAAGCCAATAGCGGAGAGTCACGCGCCCAGCGAGTGGTCCGGTTATTGGCACGCCCCGACCGCCTGATCGGTGTGATCCTGATCGGCAACAACTTCGTCAACAACCTAGCGGCCTCGATTGCCACGATCATCGCCATTCATTATTTCGGCGAAGTCACCGGCCCGGCGGTTGCCACGATCCTCCTGACGATCACCATCCTGATCTTCTCCGAAGTCACGCCCAAGACCTATGCCGCGATCAGGCCCGAGCGAATCGCCTACCCGGCTTCGCTGGCGCTCGAGCCCCTGCTAAAGCTGCTGTACCCGCTGGTATGGCTGGTCAACATTATCTCCAACGGCCTGCTGCGATTGGTCGGCGTCAAGAACATCGACGGCGGTGCCGACAACCTGACCCGCGACGAACTGCGCACCGTGGTCCACGAGGCCGGCACGCTGATTCCCCGCCGTCACCAGGCGATGCTGCTGTCGATCCTCGATCTGGAGAATGTCACCGTCAATGACATCATGGTGCCGCGGCATGAGGTGGCGGGCATCGACCTGGACCACGATCTGGAGGACATCCTGGCGCAGATACGCACCAGCCAACATACCCGGGTGCCGGTCTTCAAGGGCGACATCAACAACATCATCGGCATGCTGCATCTGCGTAACGCGGCGCGCTTCCTGTCCCGCGGCGAAGTGACCAAGGCCGCCATCGTGCAGGAGGCCCGCGAGCCCTATTTCATCCCCGAGTCGACGCCACTGCACACGCAGCTGCTCAACTTCCAGAAGCAGAAGCGCCGCATCGGCATCGTGGTCGATGAATACGGCGACGTCGAAGGTCTGGTGACCCTGGAGGACATCCTCGAGGAGATTGTCGGTGAGTTCACCACCGACGTGGCCGGGCAGGATCAGGAAATCCACATCCAGGACGATGGCAGTCATGTCATCGACGGCACCGCCAATATCCGCGAGATCAACAAGGCGCTGGGATGGCTGTTGCCCACCGACGGCCCCAAGACCCTCAACGGCTTGATACTCGAACATCTGGAATCCTTCCCGGATGGCGCCGCCTGCCTGCAGGTGAGCAACGTGCGCATGGAAATTCTCGAAGTGCGCGACAATCTGATCACTGCCGCGCGCTGCTGGCAGGCACCTCGCCGGACGAGCCGAACACGCTAACGTCGGCGCGCCTTGCCAAGCGGCTCACGGCTCGCGATCCAGTCGTCGGACTCTGCCTTGAGGGCGCGTACCCTGGCCTCGACGCGGGTTCGGCTGACTTCGTGGGGGGCCATGGGCTCGCCGAAGGTGAGGGCCACCTTGGCGCGAAAGCGACTCGGCGGCTTGCTTAGCGCCTTGCCCTGACAGTGTGAGGTCCAGGACCCCCAGAGTCCCGAGAGGCCGGCCGGAATCACCGGCACCGGGTCTTTCGCCAGGATCAGCTCCAGTCCCCGGCGAAACGGCTGAACCTCGCCATCCGGTGTCAGTCGACCCTCGGGGAAGAGCATCACCACCTCCCCCTCCGCCAACGCCCGACTGACTTCTTGAAGTGCCCGGCGCACGTTGCCGGGGTCGCGTCGCTCCGATTCCACGGGAATCGCCCCCACCAACCGGAACATCCAGTTCAACCAGGGCGAGTCGAAGATTGGCTTGTCCATCAGGAAGCGCAACGGCCGGCGGCTGGCACCCCCGACCACCAGGGCGTCCATGAAGCTGACGTGGTTGCAGACCACGATCGCCGCTCCATGATCGGGAATATGCCGGCGGCCACGCAAGCGCAGACGGTACATCACGTGGATCAGCGCGAAGACCAGGCGTCGCATAGCGTCGCGCGGATGCCGCCTGAACCACCAGACCGCCACCAGCAGCAGCAGGGCGGTCGCCGCCAGAATAGACAACAGCATCACGTGGGGTCTTGGCGAGTCTTCAGCCCAGCCAGAAGGGTCGCCAGCAGTTGATCGAGAAGCTCGCCGACCTCCAGCTGCTGGCCCTGCCAGTACCCCAGGCGCTCGTTGAGGCCCAATTGTACCAGGCCGTGAACGCTCCCCCAGAGGGTGCGGCCCAGGCGCCTGGCTTCGAGATCATCCAGCGCGGGTTGGTATTCCTTAAGCGTGGCTTCGACGCGCAGGAACAACGCTTCGATCATGTCGTTCTGACGCTGGTCGAGCTCGCCTTCCTGCGCCAGGGGAAAGTCGAACAGCAACTGCCAGCGGTAAGGCGCCTGGTGCGCGAACTCCCAATAAGCATGCGCCAGCGAGGTAAGCCGCTGCTCCGGGGTCGCCTTGCTGGTAAGCGGTTCAACGACGCTGCGCAGGCGCGCCAGGGTCTCGATATTGACGTGCTGCAACAGGTTGCTGAAGCTGCCATAGAGCTTGAGCAAGGTGCTGGGCGCACAACCGACCTCTCGTGCCAAGGCACGCAACGACAGCGAATGCACGGGATTGTTCTGCAGCCAGGCATCACAGGTGACCATGACCTGGGCATGTAACGCCTCGGGCGCATGCTGTCTAGGACGGGCCATCGAATTCCTCGCAAGGTGGTAAAAGCAAGCCATCGGCTCGCGCCGCGGCATGCCCTCTAGGATAGCGCACATCGAACACTGTTTTCGACAGATTATCGTGTGACTTTTACCGACGTTCGCGCCGCAAGACCGCGGCCATTGCCGGCTTTCCTCACGCCGGGGACTTGGATACCCTGTCGCTCCACCACTCGAGGAGGGCCCATGGCCGGCCGACTCTATATCCCACCCCTCGACCTGTCTCGACTGCTGCCCGAGCTCGCTCGCGATACGACGCCTGTCACCAGTCCCAACCTGGCGCCGCGTCGCTTTCTCTCGGCGATTCGCCTGGAGGCTGGCCGGCTCACACTATCGCCACTCTTCTGGGGCCTGACCCCGCCCTGGCTGGAGGTGCTCGACCACGCCCCGCATTGCGCACGGGCGGAATCGCTGGACACTCGGCCGATGTTTCGCGAGGCCTTCCGGGGCCGACGCTGCCTGGTGCCGGTCGGGGGCATTTATGCCTGGAAGACGCTGCCGCGCGCCAAGCAGCCCTTTCTCGTCACCCGCGTCGACCGTGGCCCCTTGCTGCTGGCCGCCCTGTGGTGCCGCTTTCATACCAGCCTGGCCGAACACACCGACTCGCTGGCGCTGATCACGGTGCCGACCACTACCCTGCTCCACTCGCTCACCGACCGCCTCCCTGCCATTGTCGAGCCTCACGACGCGCGACAATGGCTGAGCCCCGAGACTGACCCGGCGGCAGCGAAAACCTTGTTGACGCGCGCCCCCAGGGAACTGTTGGGCGCTTTTCCGGTATCAAGACATGTCAATGATCCCGCGCACCAGGACGCAAGCTGTGCCCGCCCCATCGGCCCCATGCTTCGCGCCGACTCATGAACCGCTGCGGCCCCCTCGACTCAGGAGAGACGATGCCTATCGCCCCCCACTACGCTATTGCTCGACGGACCCGAGCGTTGCTCGGCCTGTTGGCCCTGTCTGCCATTCTGCTCGGCCCGGTCGCCGCGGATGACGCCCCCGAGGCCGTCGATGAGGTTGTCACGCCCAAGGTCAGCCCTCATGACAGCCGCGATTACCGTGTCCTGACGCTGGAAAACGGTCTTGAAGTGCTACTGGTCAGCGACCCTGACGCCGACAAGGCTGCCGCCTCGATGAACGTCGACGTAGGCAGTGCTCAGGATCCCGAGGATCTGGCCGGCCTGGCACATTTTCTCGAGCACATGCTGTTTCTAGGCACCGAAGCCTATCCCGAGCCGGACGCCTACCAGGGCTATATCTCGCGCCACGCGGGCAGCCATAACGCCTTCACCGCGCCCCAGGACACCAACTACTTTTTCGACATCGAACCCGACGCCCTGCCGGGTGCCCTGGATCGCTTCAGTCGCTTTTTCATCGACCCGCTGTTCAACGCGGATCGCCTGGAAAGCGAGCGCAACGTCGTCCATTCGGAGTACCTGGCGCGCATCCGCGACGACGGGCGCCGCGAGAACGACGTGCTCGACCAGCTGCTCAATCCCCGACACCCGATGACCGGCTTCTCGGTGGGCAGCCGCGAGACCCTGGCCGACCGCCCCGCCGGCGAACCACCCCTGCGTGAGCGTGTGATCGATTTCTACGAGCAGTACTACGATGCCAACGTCATGCATCTGGCAGTGATCGCGCCCCAGCCGCTGGATGAGCTCGAGGCCATGGTCGTCGAGGACTTCGCCCCGGTTGACGACAACGACCTCGAACGGCCGGTGATCGAGACGCCGCTGGTGACCGCCGACAGCCTGCCGACGGCCGTGGAGATACAGTCGATTCGCGATAGTCGCCAGCTGCGCTTCATGTTCCCGGTTCCCGACCCGATCCAGCAGTATCGCCACAAGCCCGCCGACCTGCTGGCTCACCTGCTGGGCCATGAGGGCGAGGGCAGCCTGCTGGCCGTGCTGCGTGACGCCGGCCTGGCCGACGGCCTGTCCGCCGGGATCTCTCGCAACGACGGCCGCCATGCACTTTTTACCGTGAGCATCAGCCTTACCCCCGATGGCGCCGAGCGCCTCGACGAGATCGAGGCCACCCTGTTCGCCGCCATCGAGAAAATCCGCGACACTGGCCTGGAAGAATGGCGCTACAAGGAGCAGGCCCGGCTCGCCGAGCAGGATTTCCGCTTCCAGCAGCACGGCTCGCCGCTGGACGGTGCGATGCGCCTGGCCATGAATCTGTCACGCTTCCCGGTGCAGGACGTTCAGTATGCCCCCTACCGGATGGACGGCTTCGACCGGCAGGCAACCGAGCGTTATCTCGATGCCCTGCGACCGGAAAACCGGCTGCGACTCTACAGCGGCCCCGATGTCGAAGGGGAGGAGATATCCCCCTGGTTCGACACGCCCTGGCGCAAGGTCAGCGTTTCCACGAGTCTAGACACCGAGCCATTGGCTGGCCTTGCCTTGCCAGAACCCAACCCCTACATCGCCGAGGATCTCGAACTGCTCGACGAACAGGACGAGCGACCCAAGCGCCTGCTCGACGAGCCAGGCTTCGACCTTTGGCACATGGCCGAGGCGAGCTTCGATACGCCCAAGGTGGAATGGCGGTTCAGCCTGCAACACCCCGACGTCTCGGCGACCGCGCGCGACGCGGTGCTCGCCCGGCTGTTGGCCGGCTGGCTGACCGACAGTCTCAATGAGACCCTCTACCCGGCGCGCCTCGCCGGTCACCATTTCGATGCTTATGCCCATGCCCGCGGGGTCACGCTGTCATTCTCGGGCTGGCGCGACCGCCAGGACCAGCTGATGAAGCGGGTGCTGGAGCAATTGCAACAGGGCGACATCGATCCGGCCACCTTCGAGCGGGTGAAGTATCGCCTCCAACGCGAATGGCGCAATGCACCTCAGGCCGCGCTGCATCAACAGGCCCAGCGCACCCTGGCCGAAGCACTGGTGCGCCCGCAATGGCCCACCAATGCCCTGCTGGAGGCGAGCCGCGAGCTCGACCTCGACGCCTTGCGCGACTTCCGCGATGACTTCCTGGCCGAGCTGCGCCTTGAAGCCATGGCGGTCGGCAATCTGGATGCCGAACTGGCGACCCGCGAAGGCCAACTGGTCGCCGACGCACTTTCGCCCAGCCTCGCGGAGGCGCAGATTCCCGACCTGGTCCCGCTGCGCGCCGAGTCTGACCTTCCCGAGCTGGTCCCCGACACGACGCGCAACGAGTCGGTGGTACTGCGCTACCTGCAGGGCCCGGATCGTTCACTGGAAAGCCGGGCACGCCTGGCGGTGCTCGGTCAATTGATCGACACCCCCTTCTATCAGCAATTGCGCACCGAGGAGCAGCTCGGCTATGTGGTCAACGCCGGATATTCGCCGCTGCTCGACGCTCCCGGCATTGGCCTGCTGGTGCAGTCACCGGAGACGCAGAGCGAGGCCATCCAGGCGCGCATCGACGCCTTCCTGGCCGATTTCGCCAGCCGTCTGGTAACGCTCGACGATGAGAGCCTTGCGCCCTATCGCCAGGCGGTACACGACAGCCTGGTGCGTCGCGACACCAGTCTCTCGGGCAAGGCCAATCGCCTATGGCGGGCCATGTCGTTCGGCGACACCGACTTTGACGAGCGCGAGAGACTGGCTGAAGAGGCGCTGGCCGTGGCCGCGGATGACCTCCGGGCGCTATGGCCTGAACTACGCGAAGAGGCTGTGGCCAGCGTCACCTTTGACCCGGGCGATGAGCCCAGCGACGTGGTCGAGCTGACCCGCCATCTCGACCCGCTGCCCGAACCCGACGCCTGAAAAACTCGAAAAGAGCAGACACATCGCTCGCAACGACGGAGCCCGGCCAATTGGCCGGGCTCCGTCATGTTACCCCCTGACTATCGGCAGCGCTCAGTCGAAGGCCTGGGCCGGCATGATCGCCTCCACATGCATCACCAGCTCCTCGAGGATCTGCCGCTCCTGGTCATCAAGCGTCACTTGATTGAGCCTTTCGATCTCGCGGGCGAAGGCCTTGAGGGTCAGGCTCGAGAGGGCGGGATCGTTCATCCGCGCCCAGCGGAAACTCTCCCACCGGGCCAACTCATCGCCTTCCAGGGTGTAGGGGTAGCTGCGCGCCCGATAGCGAAACAGCATCTCCTCGAGTCGCGGGTCCTGGAAGGCGAAGCTGGCACCGACCAGATCCCAGGGCGCGGTCTCGCGCACGCGCTGCATCTGCTGGCGGTCCGCCGGTGAGAAGAAGCCGCCTGCATAGAGCATCAGGTCCGGATCGCTCGGCCCCTCCAGCGGCGGCGCGGCGAACACCTCGGCGACGCGGGCGGCGACCTCGGGACGCGCGGCGAGCTGTTTCCAGTGCTCGCGACAGGCCACGACGTCTAGCCCCAGTCGCGCCACGATCTCGCCATACTCGCCCTGATGTGGGCCTTCCACGTCCTTGAGGGCACCGGCCGGAAACAGCACCGGACACTTGTTGATGTGAATCACCTTGAGCGGGATGCGCTCGGCGCCCTCGGCTAGATCGTCGTTGCTGACGAAAACTCGCTGGCGGATCTGCTCGGCATCCAGATCGAACAGCGGGGCGGGGTCCATCGAGAGATCGTAGACGATCACCCCGTTTGGGTTAGTGGGATGCTCGGCCAGAGGCACCACCAGGGCGCTACAGCCGCGACTGGCCGGGTAACGGCGTGAGATGTGCAGCACCGGCTTTCGCCCCTGCACGTCGAGCAGCTTCGCCACCTGCCGCTTTGAACGCAGCCCCAGCAGATGATCGAAGAGCCGCGCATTGCGGCTCTTCAGCAGGCGCGCCAGGGCAATGGTCGCCCGCACATCGGCGAGTGCATCGTGAGCGCCTTCATGGGCAATGCCGTTAGCGGCGGTCAGCGCTTCCAGCTTGAAGCTAGGCGAGCCGTCATCACGGGTCGGCCATTCGATCCCCTCCGGGCGCAGGGCATGGAAGGCGCGCACCACGTCGATCAGGTCCCAGCGTGAGTTGCCGTTCTGCCACTCGCGAGCATAGGGGTCGAGCAGGTTACGATAGAAAAGATGCCGCGTCACTTCGTCATCGAAGCGCAGGCTGTTATAGCCCAGGGCGCAGGTCCCGGGTTCGTTCATCAGCGCCTCGACACGACCGGCGAACTCTGCCTCGGGCAGGCCGCGACGGCGTGCCTGTTGCGGCGTGATACCGGTGATCAAGCAGGCCTGGGGGTGGGGCAGGAAATCATCGGCCGGCTGGCAGAACCACTCCACCGAATCGCCGATCTCATTGAAATCAGCGTCGGTGCGAATGGCAGCGAACTGGGAAGGACGATCGCGACGCGGATCGGCACCGAAGGTCTCGTAATCGTGCCAAAGGAAGGTCGTCGGGACGGCAGGCGGCGCCATGGGCGAGTCTCTCCGGTACTGTCATGGGCGAGAGCCACAGCCTAGCACAGCACTGCCTGCCGCTCAGCCGTCAGGCACGGGGCAGCGTGACGTTGAGCTCCAGCACCGAACAGTTGTCCTCGCTGTCGAGGCTGATATTGATGGCATCGTCATCGACCTGAACATACCGGCGAATCACCTCCAGCAGCTCCTTCTCCAGCATCGGCATGTAGTCGGGCTGGCCACGCTGGGTGCGCTGGTGAGCGACGATGATCTGGAGCCGCTCCTTGGCAACCGACGCCGACTTCTTGCGCTCTCTCTTGAGGAACTCGAGCAACTTCACCGGCGACCTCCTCCGAACATTCGGCTCAACAGGCTTCTCTTCTCGTACAGGTGGAAACGTAGAGGCACTTCCTCACCGATCAGACGCGCCACGGTATCGGTATAGGCTTGCCCGGCGTCGCTGTCGGCATCGTGGGTCACCGGCACCCCTTGGTTCGAGGCCCGCAATACCGCCTCGGACTCGGGTATCAAACCAATCAAATTGATCGCCAGGATCTCGCGAATGTCATCGAGGTTGAGCATGTCGCCCGAGTCGACCCGCGCCGGGTTGTAGCGAGTGACCAGCAGGTGCTCCTTGATCGCCTCCTCACCGCGCTCGGCGCGCCGCGTCTTGGAGGCCAGCAGGCCGAGGATGCGGTCGGAGTCGCGCACCGAAGAGACTTCGGGATTGGTGACCACGATTGCCTCGTCGGCAAAGTACATGGCGAGCTGAGCGCCCCGCTCGATACCCGCCGGCGAGTCGCAGAGGATGTAGTCGAAATCCTTGCTCAGAGTATCGAGGACCTTCTCCACACCTTCCAGGTTCAGCGCGTCCTTGTCCCGGGTCTGAGAGGCCGGGAGGATATGCAGGTTGTCGACCCGCTTGTCACGAATCAGCGCCTGATTGAGACCCGCTTCGCCCTGGATGACATTGACGAGGTCATAGACCACACGCCGCTCGCACCCCATAATCAGGTCGAGGTTGCGCAGCCCCACGTCGAAGTCAATGACCACGGTCTTGTTGCCACGCAGCGCCAGTCCGGTCGCGATGGCTGCTGCGCTGGTCGTCTTGCCGACCCCGCCCTTGCCGGAGGTCACCACAATGATCTTGGCCAAGTTGTGCTTCCTGTCAGTCAATAAAAAATGTTGGGCTAGCCGGATCAGGCACCCGTCTTGCTCAGGTTAGCGGCACGATGCCCAGCTGGTCATCCTGCAGGCGTACCTGTACGGCGGTCCCCAACAGGCGAGGATCGACATCCTCGAGCCGCTTGTAGTTGCCGGCCACGGAAAGCAACTCGGCATTCAGTTCACGACAGAAGATAACGGCCAGGGGATCACCGTGAATCCCCGCCAAGGCTCGCCCACGCAGAGCGCCGTAGACATGGACACTACCGGCGGCCAGCACCTCGGCCCCGGCATTGACGGCGCCGATCACGATCAAGTCTCCCGACGGAGCCGTGACCTGTTGGCCGGAGCGCACCGTACCTCGGTAGATACGCCCACCACCCACCGCACCTGCCGTCGGCTCGGGTGCTGCCACCTCAACCTCTGCTGCCTCGGGCTCGACGGGCGCGACGGGCGCGACGCTTTCCAGCGGCCGGGCACGGGCCGCTTCCTGCGGAGGAAACCAGCCAAGCCCCAGCGCCCAGGCCGACTGCTTGACCGGGTCGGGCCCCCCGCGCACTGCCACCGGCAGGAGCTTGTGCGCGCGACACACCGCGCAGATACGCTCCAGCGCCAGATGCGGCTCGTCGAGTTTCTCGACATTAAGCACGACCGGGGTATGCTGAAAAAAGGCGGGCGATTGGCTAATCTTGCCGGCGAGCTGATCACGGATACGCTCGGGGTCGGCGCTGGTCAGCTCCATAACCGTCATCGGCAGCATGCCGCCCTTGAAGGTGAACGCCATGCCGCCCCTTTCCATGTTGAGACTCATTGCCGAACTCCACGTCGGATAATATTCGGGATATTAGCTCAAAGCTAAGCGAGTGAATCGCTCCCTGCAACCGATCATATTCTCTCGGGGGAGGGCTTGTCAGTGTCTCCAATCAGCCACACTCGCGTCGCAGTTGGCCTTTTCCCCAGGCGCGACGCGTGCTTAGATAGCCTATGGTACCCGAGGCTTGCCTCTTTGCCGATCATCGCACCCAATAGCATTGTCTAAAACAGTTATCGACAACAATAGTCTCGCACATCCCGTTGCGGGATCAGCCCATGTCAGGATGGCCAATGTCTGGACTTTTTCGCCGCCTCTTTGCCCCACGCTGGCAGCACCCCGATCCAGCGGTTCGTCGCCAGGCCGTCGAACGGCTCGACGTCGCTCATCCTGAACAGCATCAGGCGCTCGAGCACCTCGCCCGGGACGATGACGCCAGCGTGCGCACTACTGCCCTTGCCCGCCTCAACGACCCGGCGGCACTCTTGCAGCTGCTCGAAGACGGGGCGGTATCACATGAACTGACGCAGCGACTGGTGACACTCGTGTCCGGCCGTGAGGGTCCGCACGACCTGGACAGCCGTATCGCCATCGTGGAACGCCTCGACGAACAAATGCTGCTCGCCGAGATCGCCATGAAGGGCGACAACCAGCAGCTACGCCTGGCTGCCCTGGCAAGGATAGAGGGCGAAGACGCCCTGATCCATCAGGCCTGCGACAATGGCATCGCCGCCGTTCGCCATGCCGCCGCCGCCCGGGTAGAGAGCGAGGCCGGCCTGGCCCGGCTCGCCCAGTCCGCGCGCCGCGACCGTCAAGTGATGCGCCAGGCGCGCGAGCGGCTCAATCGCCTACGCGCCGACGCCGCCTCCCTGGCCGCCGCCAGGGCCAGACGCGATGCGCTGATCGAGACGCTGGAGCGACACGCCAAGGCCCCCTGGGAGCCGCTCTATGCGGGGCGCTTTCGCCATCTGATGCGCGAATGGGAGGCCTTGGGCGATGTGCCGGATGCCGAACTCGAAAGGCGCTACCAGGATGCCTGTCTGCGCTGTCGCAAGGTCATCGGCGATCATGAGGCCCAACAACGCTCGCGTGACGCCGACCATCTGAGGCGGGAAGGAGCCAATCAATCTCGTGAAGCGCTGATCGATGCGTTCGAGGAGAGCCTGGACGCGCTGCATCGCAGCGATTACATCACCGATCAGGACATCGCCAGCCTGCGCGCGCAGAAGCACCTTCTGGCCAACCGCTGGCAGCAACTCTCCGATCAGCATCTAGCCAACGAGGCGCTGGGCCAGCGCTATGATGCGGCCCGCCAGGCCTTCGATCGCATTGCCCAGGCCCGGATTCGTCTCGACGAACGCGCCGACGCCATTGAGCAGGCGCTGCAGGATGGCGATGACGACCGCCTCAAGGCCCTTATCGAGGCCTGCTGCTGGCCTAAGGATTTACCCCCCACGCCCTTGCTGGCAAATGCCTGCAAGCGACTCGCGGCCAGCACGAAGGACACAGCCGACGAACAAGCCAGCGCCCTGGCACGTTTCTCTGAAGACCTGTTACAACTCGAGCGCCTGCTCGAGAGTGGCTCGTTCAAGGGCGCCAGCCGCCTGCATCAGGGGCTACGCCATCAGGCCGAGGCTCTTCAACAAGTCCGCGGTCTGCCCAGGTCACGCCTTGCCGCCGAGTTGGCCACGCTCAAACGCCTGGGGGCCCGACTGGCCGAGTTGCGAGACTGGCGCGGTTTCGTCGCCGGACCCAAACGTGACCAGCTGTGCTTGGCTATTACCGAGCTTGCGGAAGATCCCACGCTTGGTGATGCCGAGCTTGACCGTCGGCATCGTCAACTCGTCAAGGAATGGAAGTCATTGGGCGACGCCGCCGCCAACCGTGAGCAGGCGGCTCGCTTCCGTGCCGCCTCGGAGAAGATCCATGAGCGTCTGGGCCCTTGGCGTGAACGTATCGAGAACGAACGACAAAAGCACCTCGCGGATCGAGAAGCCCTTTGCGAGAAACTCGAGACGCTGCTTGCCCAGCCCGCCGAAGAAGCCGATCCAGACGCCCTTCGCCAGATTCGCGATCGCGCCAGGGAACAATGGCGGCGTAGTGCCCCCGTCCCCCGCGAGCATGCCGAGGCCATCGGCCGGCGTTTCGCGCGCATTCGCCATGAGTTGCAGACGCTAATTGACCGCCGA
This sequence comes from Halomonas korlensis, assembly GCF_900116705.1. GTDB lineage: Bacteria > Pseudomonadota > Gammaproteobacteria > Pseudomonadales > Halomonadaceae > Halomonas > Halomonas korlensis. The sequence goes on from NZ_FPBP01000004.1 coordinate 321,635, forward strand.
GCGCGCGAGATCGCCGATGTGAAGCGCGGGCTGATCGAACAGACCCGCCAGCTGGCCGAGCACCCCATGCCAGCCGCACGCCGCGCCGAACAGGCCAAGGCGCTTCAACAGCGTTGGCGGGCGCTTGGCCGTGCACCCCGCGGAGAGGAGCAAGCCCTATGGCGCGAATTCCGCGGCATCTGCGATACGATTTTTGCTAATCGCGAGGCCGAACGGGGCGATCAGTTGCGCCGCGACCAGGAACGTCTCGACGCCATGCAGGCACTGATCGATCGCCTCGACAACTGGCAGCCCACCGAGAGCCGGGAAGCGACAGTTCTCGAACAGGCGATCCGGGAGGCCGCCGCGCTGGAGCCATTGCCTAGCGGACGTCGCACTGAAGGTATGCGCCGCCGTTGGTCGGGAATCGTCAGGGCCCGGCGCGAGCGGCTGGCCCGCCTGGGTGTGGTCGATGAAGTCAACCGCTGGCGCCTTGTTCAGCCATTGCTGGCGGCCCATCTGGAGGCAGACGCCGCCTGCCTGGCGGGAGACAGCGTTGCCGATATCCAACCGCCGGAAACGCTGGCGCTGGGCGATGACATGTTCAGCGCCCATGCGCGTCGCAACGCTGCGCGCCACGAGCTGATCGACCAGACGCAGGTCGAGGAACGCCTCGCTCGCTTGCGGGTGCACCTCTCATTACTCGCTGTCGGCCGCGTCAGTCAGCGCGACGATCCATTGCGTCTGGCAATTCAGGTCGAGCGTCTCAACGACAATCTTGGCCGCGAATCTTCACGCGCCGAAGAATTGCATGGCGTATTGCTGGAGCTCCTTGCTACCGGGCCGGTTCCCCCCTCGCTCTGGGCGCGAGAAGTCGGTGAGCTCGATCATATGTTGGAAAACCTGGCTCGCCTGCCGCCTCCCTGGCCCGGCGCTCCCCTGCCCAAAAGCTTGTGACAAGTACGCAGAGCCTCGATGATGTTTATCGTGGCCCCGCAATGTAGTGTGGCGCCTCGAGCGCTGCCGGGATCGCCGGCAGCGCTCGAGACTGTCAGGCGAACGATCAGCCCATGAACTGACCGCCGTTGATATCGACGTTGGCGCCAGTAATGAACCCCGACTGCTTGTCGGCCAGGAACGTGACCAGGCGAGCGATCTCTTCTGGCGTGCCATAACGCTTGACCGGAATGGTCTCGCGAATCGCTTCCCTTACTTTCTCGGGAATGTTGTTGATCATGTCGGTGGCGATATAGCCGGGCGATACCGTGTTCACGGTAATCCCCTTGGTGGCCGTCTCCTGCGCCAGCGACATGGTCAGGCCATGCATGCCCGCCTTGGCGGCGGCATAGTTGACCTGCCCAAACTGGCCTTTACGGCCATTGATAGAGGAGATGTTGATGATGCGGCCGTAGCCGTTCTCGAGCATGCCCTCGATCACGCTTCGGCAGGTGTTGAACACGCTGTTGAGGTTGGTGTCGATGACCTCGTGCCACTGTTCAGGGGTCATCTTCTTCATGGTGCCGTCGCGGGTGATGCCGGCACAGTTCACCAGCACGCTGACGGGGCCGTGAGCCTCGCTGATCTCCTTCACCCCAGCGACGCAGGCATCGTAATCGGTGAGGTCAATACCGGATAGCACGATATTGTCGTAGCCATCGGCTTTCTGGGCTTCCAGCCATTTCTTGGCTTTTTCGGGGTTGTGATACCCCGCGACCACCTGGTAGCCATCGGCAGCCAGCGAGCGGCAGATTGCGGATCCGATACCTCCGGTACCTCCGGTGACCCATGCGACGGGTGCTTGGTTGGTCATTGACTACCTCCCTGATTCGAATGACACATGTTCGCCCGAATGACATCGGGACAAACCAGTGTTGTTGTATAGATTGTCGAATTCGCGACAACCGTCTCCAGTATGGACCACGAAATGCGTTACGGACGAGCGTTTGAACTCTCCTCTTGACCCAAAACGCGGAGCCTGTACAATATGTCTCACGTTGATGCGGGGTGGAGCAGTCTGGTAGCTCGTCGGGCTCATAACCCGAAGGTCATCGGTTCAAATCCGGTCCCCGCTACCAATATTTTGAGAGGTAGATCAGTATTTTACTGGTCTGCCTCTTTTTCGTTGCCTGCTCGAAAATCCGGATGTGACACCGCTGTGATACTGCCCTTATCCGCCAACGTAGTTGTCACCTAAACGGATTAAGAGGTGATCAACGTGCGTTACCCCGCAGAGCGTAAGGAAGCCATCCTCAAGAAGATGGCACCGCCCATGAGCATGACCATCCCGGAACTGGCCGAGCAGGAAGGCATCACAGCGACAACCCTCTACCATTGGCGGAAACAGGCCAGATCGGCAGAGACCTGGCGGGATGCCTGCATGAACGCCAAGGCTGATGCAGTACAGCAAGGATAAGCAGCTTCGTCAGGCGCACAAGGAGGAACAGAAGCGGCTCCGCAAGCTAGAGTGAGAACTGCGCCGCAAGGACAAGGCATTGGCCGAAACGGCGGCACTGCTGACTCTGTCAAAAAACCGGTTAGGCTTGGCACCTGCGCTCGCCGAGGTGGGCCACGCGGTGAAGTGAACTAGCTAACGCCAAGGCGCGATAGGAACAAGAGAGCCAGGAAAAAGAAAGCCCAGCCTTCACAGGCTGGGCTTTTACCTTTTCTTCCGTGTTTGCTCATCACAGACATCCTGTCCGTGCATCCCTGTGAACATCGAGCGATCCGTGCTCGGTCTTCCCTGTATGAGCCCTCCGTGGCTCTATGTGTTCAACCTAGCAGCTTTCAAAAAATTCACAATTAATGCACATTAATTACTCGTGTAGGAAATTGCCGATATAAAGCATGAGACATTAGCCATACCAAAAACTCACGTCGGATTGATCAGCGCCGCATTTTCATCATTTCCGGGACGGTTCACCCGCGTGCTCACCGACCAGTGAGTGATCCGTTTCGCATCGAGGTGACGCACCATCTGACGGATCGTCTCGCGGTCGGCCAGGTGCGGGTCGAGCCATGGCTCAAGGCTATCGGCATCCAGGACCAACGGCATCCAGGACCAACGGCATGCGCGAGTGGAACTCCCTTTGGACTGCCGCCAATGCCTGAGCGGCCGGGCGCAAGTTCCGACCTGTGTCATCAGGTCCAGCCTCCTTGCAGGTTGCCTGTGTCAGGGTAGCAAGGCCTGACCTCAAGAAGTCATTGGACTGTTGCCTTACCAACACACCCCAGCGAAGGCGCAGAGCGTCCCTCACACTCTGGTCCTTGCGAGGTTGCACTGCAGCAGAACGGGGATCTCCCGCTCCACCGCATTCAGGACCCCGGAGGTTCTCACCATGACCAACGCATTTGACAGCAAGCAGATCACCGATCAACTCGAATCCATGTTCTTCGCGCCGGCTCGCGCCTACGCTGAGCTGTCCGTGGACTACACCGAGACGCTGGCAAGGATTACTTCGACACCAGCCTGGCGCAGCTGCGCAACCTCATGAACGTCAAGGATGCCGCGAGCAAGACCAAGCAGGCGACTGACACCACCGATACCAGCGCCAAGGCTGCCAAGCCTGCCTGGTTCAGGCGCCGGCCAGGCCGGTGCACTGGCAGGGTAAACCCAAGGGCCGCCGATCGATGATCGTCGGCCCTTGTTGTGGGGAAACAGTTTGTTGGTGAACGCAAACGGGTAGTGAAAATAAATGACTCGATTACGCGCGTGGTTCAGCCAGCTTCAAAAGCCGGTAGGGTATCGTCGGCATTCTCGCGCTCCGAACAGCAGGCCCCGTAAAACGATGGGCTGGATGACACCTGCTGAAGAGCTCGATGAACGTCTATCTTTGGCACTATAAGCCAAGGCACTATAAACCAATGTTGCGACGTCCCCTTGACCCTTAGCAACGTGGAGCCTTCACAGTGGCCGAACAGAATAGCGTAATCGCCTTCTATGACGAACGAATGCTGGCCCATGAACCGGATATCGAGGTGCCCTTCCTGCCGGGGCGCATGGACAAGCGAATCCGCTCACTTCTGTCGGGGCTGGGGGTGCCCTGGACGTATCCCGAACACCCCGCCCGGCTCACCGCCATCCGGCACCTGCTGGAACTCGAACCGGTCCCCGGCGTGACCTTCGAGACCGGCAGGCCGGCAACTCGCGAGCAGCTAGGGCGCGTCCACACCAGCTCCTACCTGGACAGCATTTACCAGCTGCGCGGAGAGAGCGCCTGGCTGGACGAGGATACCACGGCCGTATCACCCGGCAGCGTCGATGCCGCCGAAGTGGCCGCCGGCACGGCGATCGCCGCCGTCGAGGCAGTGGTAGAGGGGCGAGCCGAGAGTAGCTTCGCGCTGGTAAGACCCCCCGGCCACCACGCCGAACCGGTGCGCGCCCGCGGCTTCTGCCTGTTCAACAACGTGGCGGTGGCTGCCGCCCATGCCCAGGCGGCGCTGGGCTGCCAGCGGGTCATGATCGTCGATTGGGATGCCCACCACGGGAACGGCACCCAGGACATCTTCTGGGCGGATCCGGATGTGCTGTTCTTCGATATCCACCGTGCCGCTCCCTTCTATCCCGGCACCGGGAGCCTCGCGGAGGTCGGGGTGGGGCTCGGGGATGGCGCCATCGTCAATGTTCCCCTACCTGCCGACGCCGACGACGCCGCCTATCTCAAGGCTTTCCGCGAGATCCTGGTACCGGCGGCCCAGTCGTTCCGCCCCGATCTTATCCTGGTCTCGACAGGATTCGACCCCCATACCCATGACCTGGCGCTAAATGTCTCCTATGACGGCTTTGCCGCCATGACTGGTATCCTCCAGCGCCTGGCACGCCAGCAGTGCGGGGGAAGGCTGGTCTTCGTGCTGGAAGGCGGCTACAACCTGATATCGCTGTCGCACGGCGTCAGGTCGGTGCTCCAGGTGCTGGCCGGCGACGAGCCACCGGAACCCGGCCTGCGCGGCCTTGCCGAGGTGGAGGCCGCGCAGGCCTTCCATCGCGGTGCCTTCGTTACCGAACCGGAAGCGTCGGCTGTTCCCCCCGACGCCGGACAGGAGGGGCGATAAGGTCCGATGCCGAGGCATGGCGTCCAGGCTGGCTGCTCGGGCGGTGGGTGATGTTCCCATAGGGAGGAGAATGTGATGGGCGTAACGCTGAAGAACATCACCCGCGAGAACTTCGAGGCCGTCATTGCGCTGGAGGTAGCGACATCACAGCGTGACTATGTCGCTGACAATCTGTACTCCATTGCCGAATCGAGCTTCCATCCGACCTATCAGTCTCGCGCCATCTATTGCGACGGGGAGGCGGTCGGCTTTCTCATGTACGAATCCTTCCACCACCATGACCGGCCGCCTGCCTACAACATCTTCCGTCTCATGGTCGATCGACGCCATCAGGGGAGAGGCATCGGGCACAGGGCCATGCAGTGCGTGCTGGACGAGATTAGAGCACAGGGCCCCTTTGAGAGGATCGCGATCTGCTATGTGCCCACCAACCAGGTCGCCCGGGACTTCTACGCCGGTCTCGGCTTCCAGGAGACGGCGCTAAGCGAGGAAACCGGCGAGGTCATCGCCGAGATCCGGGGGTGACGAGGGACGCATCCTGCACACCCGGTCTCCGAGGTCCTCCTCGAGCATTGGGCGCGAGACCGGGGTCTTGGCAGCATCGCGCGCGGCGGTGGCCTGCCGCTTTGTTCTTGAGGGGCCATCCCCAAAGCCACAGCTCCCCATCACCAGCGGCGCCTGGTCATCGGCGCGGCGCACCGCCGAGATGGGAAAGTACTATGACAGCACAAACCAGCGTGGCCTACTCGCAATGAGGGTGTCGGCACTAAATCTACCCACCTTATTCCCTGGCAGATATCAGGTCTCGGGTCATCAACCACGCGGGCCCCGACATGAATATGTAGTTATTCGTAATTAACCGCGCAAGGTATTGCCATCTCGCATTTTTTGGTCGAGAGCGAGCTCTGATTTGCTAGCGAATTCGACGTCACCGGGAATCCCGGCCCGCCGACCGATAATGCGTTTGCTGAGGTTAACGAGGATAGCTAGGCTGTTTCTGTCATGTTCGATTCATTGATGACGCCATTTCCTATTCGCTCCAACGTTTTCGACAGGAGGTTGAAGTCATGTCCAGTCCTGAGCACAAGCAGAAGATATGGCAGATGATCAAGGGCATAAAAGTCGGCATGCTGGTTACGCTGGACGACGATATACCTCGTGCCCGGCCGATGCATCTGGTTCAGGATGAGTATGACGGTACCCTATGGTTCTTCACTCGCCGCAGTGCCGAGAAGGTCGTTGAAGCCGCCAGCGATCACGACGTCTGCCTCAGCTTTTCCGATCAGGAAAAAGGCGTGTACGTGTCGCTCTCGGGAAAGGCCAACCTCACCGATGACCGCGAGTTGATCGAGAAATACTGGAACCCCTTCATCGCGGCCTGGTTCCCGGGTGGCAAGGATGACCCAGATGTCGCGTTGCTGGAAATCAAGGTGCAGATGGGTGAACACTGGAAGGCCAAGGAGAGCAAGGCGTTCCAGCTCTATGAGTTTGCCAAGGCCAACGTCAAGAAGGACGCCACCCCAGATCTGGGCGAAAATGAAAAGTTCGGTGGCTGACCTCGTGCTGACACGTCCTCCTACCGTCTGGGTGCTGGCAGGCCTGTTGATGCTCATGGCTTCAAATGGGTCATGGGCCGCTGAGGAAACGCCGGGCGGCGACCCCAACAGCCAAGGCGAGTGCGAACTCACCGATCGTAAGCGCGAGATGCTGTCGCGGATCAACGAGGCGCGCAGCCAGGCCCGGCAATGCGGCAACCAACATTTTGCGGCGGTGGAACCGCTGACCTGGAACTGCACGCTCGAAGCGGCTGCCGAGGCGCATTCCAAGGACATGGCCGAGAACGACTACTTTAGCCATACCGGCCCGGATGGCGTGGGGATACAGCAGCGCGTCAGCAACAGAGGCTACGTGTGGCGAGCGGTGGGCGAGAATATCGCTGCTGGCCAGGCGTCAGCCGCCGCTGTGGTCGAGGGCTGGCTGGAGAGCCCGGGGCATTGCGGCAATATCATGAATGACGCCTTCACCGAGATGGGCATGGCCAAGGCCGAAACCGACGATTCGGGATCAACGTATCCCTCCTATTGGACACAGGTACTGGCCCAGCCACGCTAAGTTGCCCGAGGCACTCAAGGCCCACGGCCAGGAGGGCGAGAACCTGAAGAGCGATGATGCAGGACACAGCCTATGTTCGGCTTAGTCCTGCATTTCCAGCCCCGAAATTATCGGCGCCACGCCCAGCCGGCCGATACCCGGCAATTTCAGCGCCGGGCGTTGCACATCGATGCCCAGCGACAGGCCCAGGAGATTGACTTCCAGGCCCTCGCCACAACCCAGCGTCAGGCCCAACACCCCGCCCAGCGACGCCGTTAAACCACGCCCACCGGGCGCCTGCGCCAGGACGCCACCGAAGAGATAATCCTTACCCACGGCGGTCACCGGCAGCACGGCCTCGAAGCCGTCTACTTCGCGCAACACCCATGCCGTGAAGCTGTTGCTGTTGGGCCCCGGCCAGGCACGATACTGCGAAGGCGCGGGATAGGCCGCGATCGCCACCTCAATCTCATCGATCAATGCCGCGGCTGCATCGCCGCGATAGTCGGCGAGCAGGACCGGGGCATTGCCATACCAGGTCCGATCCGGCGTTGCTGTGGTCTGGGAGACCATGGCGGGTCGGCGCCAGCTCAGCACATGATGCAGGCGGTAGACCTCGGCATCGGCACGCCGAGTGGCAATCCAAGTATGTACGCCGAACGCACCCCGCCAGCCCCAGGTGCGCGCCGCATAGACCTGAACCACCGCCCTGGCACCCTCCTCGATGCCGGGAGCCAGGCCTGCCGGCTTTCGGTCTGCCGATGCCCAGTGACCGCTGCCTTCCACGCGCTCGGTAGCGAGCATCCACAATGGCCCCGCCAGCAGCAGCGCGACCAACACCCCCAGACTCGCCAGCAGACGCAGGATTTGTCCCATCGAGGCCATGCCTCCCCTTGAAGTTGCGGACAATCACCCGCATCTGTGCAATGAATTCACTCTGACTCAAGGCCACAGACCATGTCCATCGTCGACCCCCGTACCGGCGAGCCGCTGACCGCCGACACCACCCCCGGCGATAACTCCAGCGCTAGCCCCGCTTCGAGCCAAGGCCTGGGCCAAGGCGAAGGTCCAGAAAACGCCGATCTGATCCTCGACGTCGACCGCAGCAATATCCAGCAATTGCTCGAGACCTCCATGCAGGTCCCGGTCCTACTCGACTGCTATCGCCCCGGCGATGACAGCTGCCAACGCCTGACGCCCATGCTCGAGAAGTTGACGCGCGAGTATGGCGGCACCTTCCTGCTGGCCAAGCTCGACATCGACGCCGACCCGGAGATTGCCGCCCAGTTGGGCGTGCGTTCGGTCCCGGACGTCAAGCTGGTCAGTCAGGGTGGGCTGGTCGATCATTTTCAGGGTGCCCTGCCTGAACAGCAGGTTCGCGAGTGGCTGGGCCGCTATTTCCCGGCCCCAGAAGATATTCCGGCCAGCCCCGAGGAACAGGCCGCCGAGGCCTTGGCCGCCGGCGATGTCGCTACAGCCCGTACCCTCTACGAGCAGCTGGTGCAGGAAAATCCCCAGCATACGCCTTACCAGGTCGAACTGGCGCGCGCCCTTGTCGCCGACGGCAAGGCCGAGGATGCCTTGGTAATTCTCGATAACCTGCCACCGGAAGAACGCGACGCTGCCCCGGCCCGTGGCGTGCGTGCCCGCATCCAGTTCGGGGAACAGGCCCCCACGGCGGAAGAGCTCGCGGCCCTTGAAGGGCGTGACGACAGCGAAGCCCACTACCTGCGCGCCCTGCGCCAGGTCGCCGACGGTGACTACGAGGCCGGTCTGGAGGCGCTGCTGGCGCTGATGAAGCGCGATCGCCAGTATGGCGAGGACGCCGCTCGCCGCACCCTGCTGCAAGTCTTCGACGCTCTGGGCGCCGATCACCCGCTAACGGTCACCTACCGTCGTCGCCTCTTCGCCCTCCTTTACTGAGGGGCGTTACAAAGCGGTTTTGCTGAGCAGCATTCGCTGCACGGGCTGACGACAGGCTCAGCCCTTCAAGGCACCATCGAGACGGTCCAACGCCGCCTCGAGCTGGGTTGCCGTAGTGCCGAAGTTGAGGCGAGCGAAACCGGGACAGCCGAAATCCGCGCCGTCGGAGAGCGCCACGCCGGTACGCTCAAGCAACGCTTTGGCCGGCGAGCGCGCCCCTTCGAGCCCAACGGCCTCACGTAGGTCCAGCCAGGCCAGATAGGTCGATTCGGGGGCGTTCATGGCCGCGCCCGGCCAATGCGCCACCCGCGACACCAGCCGTTGGCGATGGCCTCGCAGTACCTCGAGCAAGGCCCGGCGCCACGGGTCCCCTTGGGCATAGGCGGCCTCCGCGGCGACCAACCCCAGCACATTGGCGTCCGGCTGCAAACCCTTGGCCATGCGGGCAAAGCGGCGTCGCAGGCCGTCGTCGGGAATCACTGCGCAGGCTGTGGTCAACCCCGCCAGGTTGAAGGTCTTTGACGGCGCCCACAGGGTTAGGGTGCGCGCCGCTAGTTCGGGGAAAGCCGACGCCAGCGGTGTGTGGTGGGCGCCCTCGTCGAGCAGCAGGTCGCAATGCAGCTCATCCGAGATCACCAGCAGGTTATGGTGCTGGACCAGCGAGGCGAGGCCAGCAAGCTCCTCTCGCGACCAGACTCTGCCGGTGGGATTGTGCGGCTGGCACCACAGCAACAGGCGGGTCTCGGGCGTGATCGCCGCCTCCAAAGCCTCGAGATCCAGCCGCCATGGGTCGCCGGGGCGATCAGGCGCACGCATCGCCGCTTGTTGGGCAAGCCGCCCGGTCCGCTCGGCGACGCGCAGGAACGGCGGGTAGATGGGCGTCACGGTAAGCACGCCGTCGCCCGGCTCGGTCAACGCCAGACTCGCCAGATGCAGCGCCGGCACCACCCCTGGCAGCCAGAGCTGCCACTCGGGCTCGATGGTCCAATCGTAGTGTTCGACGCTCCAGTCGCAAAGCGTCTCGCGAAGCGAGTCGGGCACCCCGCCGTAACCGAAGACCCCGTGGTCGACCCTCGCCCTGAGGGCCTCGATCACTTCGGGGGGCGAGACAAAATCCATGTCAGCGACCCACAGCGGCAGCACGTCATCGCCGTGACGATGCCATTTTTGTGAGGGCCAGCGCCCGCCGGAGGGGTGGCGGCGCTCCACAGGCGTGGCAAAATCGTAGTCCATGCAAGCTCCCCGACTCAGGAAAGTTATCCGATGAACGAGACCATGCCGCATGGCGGCTTCTATGCCAAGGTGCGCCGCGGCCTGCCGGGGTTGATCGGCCAATGGCGACGACTCGGCCAGGGCGACGAGGATCGCCTGGCGCTGCTGCTCGCCGAGACCGCTCGGGTGGCAAAGCTCGGCGAGCCCGAGGCCACCCCGGATGGCGAGACGCTGGTCGACTGGAGTGCCCCGGACGCCAGTGACATCATTCCGCTCTGGGCCGCCCGCACGGCTACCTTTCTACTCGTCCAGATGCCCGCCCGCCCGGTGCCGCATAACGACGACGAGGCCTGCGCCTGGGCCTACTGCTGGCTGCGCAATCGCGCGTTCGACGATTGTGCCGCCGCCGAACGTGCCCTGCCCGACCACCTGCGCGAGCCGCTGGCCGCGGCCCTCAAGGCCGCCTGGACGGATCGCCAAGGCCTGCGTCTGGTATAACATCGTGATACGCGTCGGTCGGCACAACCCTTTTGCTGCCGGCATCTACTACAAGGAACCCGCACTGATGTTTGTCCGCACTATCGAGCCCGCCTTTTATGACACCGACGCGCTGGGCCACGTCAACAATACAAGGTTGCCCGCCTGGTTCGAGCTGGCGCGCAATGATCTCTTCCGGCTGTTTACGCCCGACCTCGACCCGCGCAAGTGGCGCCTGATCATGGCGCGAATGGAGGTCGATTACCGCGCCGAGCTGCAATATGGCCAGGAAATCGAGATCCGCACCTATCTCTCGCGCCTGGGCAACAGCTCCTTCACCGTCACCCAGGAAGCGCGGCAGGACGGTCAACTGACCAACCTCGGCCATACGGTGTTGGTGCATTTCGATCACGAGGCCAAGCGCGCCGTCCCGATCGAAGGCGATTTGCGCGACGCGCTTACGGCCCACCTGCAGCTCGCGCCAGAGGAGGCATGACGCCTGCGGTCAAGGCGCTCGAGGCGGCCGGCATCCCTTTCTCGCTGGCAACCTACGATCACGACCCGCACACCCCGGCCTACGGCGAGGAAGCCGCGCGCCTGCTGGGGTTGTCGCTCGATGAAGTTTTCAAGACTCTGGTGGCCAGGCTCGATGATGACCGCCTGGTGGTCGCCGTCGTCCCCGTCTCCGCCCAGCTCGACCTCAAGGCCCTGGCGCGGGCCGCCGGCGCGCGCAAGGCCGCGATGGCCGAGCCGAATGAGGCCGAGCGCGCTACCGGCTATGTACTGGGCGGCATCAGCCCGCTGGGCCAGAAGAAGCGCTTGGCCAGCTTCCTCGATGCCAGCGCTGAGGCGCTGGCCGCCATCCACGTCAGCGGCGGACGCCGTGGCCTGGAAATACGTCTAGCGCCACACGACCTCATGCGCCTCACCGAGGCGCAGTTGGCCGAGTTGGCGCGCCGCTGAGCCGAACGTAGATGACCGCTGTCTGAGCGTCATCTCCCGGCATCGCCGGGCCACTCACCACAGGAGCCGGTCATGGCCATTCGCTACGATCTCTGGCTGGACCCCGACAACATCGCTCGTCATCGCGCCGTGGAAGCCGACCTGATGCGCTACTTCATGGAGCGCTTCGCCGACTATCCTCACATCCGCTTGTTTGGCGCCGATCCTTACGATTATGATGCGCCGTTCAATCGCCTCTATGACGTCCTGATGGCACGGGCGGGCGAGTATTGCGAGCGCGAATGGCGCTATGTCCCCAGCCCCGAGCAGCTCAATCGCGCGTTCTTTCTGGCTGTCAGCCAATCCAACAAGTTTGTACGAGACTCCGACGATGGTGATCCGCACCGATCAGACCCCTGACGAACGCCAACTGGCCATCATCGCCGCGCAGCTAGGCCGCTCGCCGCGCGGCATCGACGCTGTCTCGGCCACCGACAGCCAAGGCACGCCGCTGGTGTTGCGCATGGCCCCCATCGTCGATGGCAAGCCCTTCCCGACGCTCTACTGGCTGAGCTCGGAGCGCCTGAAGGTTGAAATCTCGCATATCGAGGCCGCCGGCATGATCAAGCAGCTCGAGACCCGCCTGCAGGAGGACGTCGATTTCCTCAGCGCCTATCACGCCAGCCACCGCGACTATGTCGAGGCGCGCTGGCGGCAGATGAGCGCGGCACAGCAGGCCGACGTGCGACGGCTGGGTTACGAGACCGTGCTCAGGGAGCGTGGCATCGGCGGTATCGGCAACTGGGATCAGGTACGTTGCCTCCACACGCAATATGCCCACCACCTCTGTGGCAACAATGTCATCGGTCAATGGCTGGATGCCGAATATGGCATCGCCGACTGCGTGTCGTGAAAGCCCCGCTGCCCTGCCTTGGCTGCTAGGATAGGACACCTTGCCAAGGAGGAGAGCATGTCGAGATTCTGCGTCTATCTGGGCTCACGCGACGGTCGTGATTCGTACTTCGCCGAGGCCGCTCGGCGGCTGGGCACCGAACTCGCCCGTCGCGGCCATGGCCTGGTCTACGGGGGGGCTCGCGTCGGCCTGATGGGCACGCTGGCCGATGCCGTCATGGCGGGAGGTGGCGAGGCGATCGGCGTCATGCCCGATCATCTCGTCGAACGCGAACAGGCGCACAGAGCGCTCACCGAGTTGATCCGGGTGCGCAACATGCACGAACGCAAGGCGCGCATGGCGGCGCATGCCGATGCGTTCATCATGTTGCCGGGGGGAATCGGCACCCTCGAGGAGTTTTTCGAGACCTGGACCTGGCATTACCTGGGCCTGCACGACAAGCCCATCGGCGTGCTCGATACCGAGGGTTTCTATGCCCCATTGCTGGCCTTTCTCGACAATACCGTGGAGCACGGTTTTCTCAACGGCCGTACGCGCGCCGAGTTGATCGATGCCTGCGAGCCAGCGTCATTGCTGGACGCGCTCGAGGCCCGACTATCGGCTCGTGACTAAGACGAAGCATGGCGGAAGTGAATCAATTGGCGCGGGTCAGCTCACGGGTACGCTGAAAGGTAAGCTGTAACAGTCGGGCATCGTCGCCGGCTCGATGGCGATGGATGCCGCGCTCGAGGATCATCGCCTCCTTGATGGTGCTCCACAGTGCTTGCTGGTCTTCGCTCAGGAGCTTGCGCAGCGCCTCGAGCCGAAACGATGGCAGCATGCCGGCATGATGAAACAGCAGCGATAGCCAGGTGTTGTCATAGCCCCAGCTATCGCTGTAGGCAATGCCGATCTCACCGAGTTCGTCGTTTAGCCAGCGGGCGACCTGGCGCACCGGAAAGCCTTCCCTGACCAGCCGATCGCGGCTGATGCCGTGCAGCAACTCGGCCTTGGGATCCCAGTGGGTCCATTCCTCGAGCGGCTGCACGAGAAAGGCGCAAATACTGCCATCGGGCCTTGCCAGGCCGACTTCGATGGGGTAGCTGCCACGCCCAAACCCGGACGCCTCGATATCGAGCAGTGTCGGTAGCGTCACGGAAAGGCGAATCCTCGGGATGGATGGCGGGTCGATGGCGAACCCGCCTCAGCGTGTCGGCCGGCTGCCCCGGCCGCTAGTGTCGCGTTTCCACCTGACCGCTGTCCAGCGGATCGGTCAGGCCGGCATGGGTGTCGGACAGGTGCTGCCAATGCTCGCCACGCATGGCATCGGTTGGCAACCCGAGTTCGCCTTGTCGGTACGCTACTGCCAGACGCGCGGCGGCCAGAGGATGGCCGGCTTCCCCGGCACGGGCGTACCAGGTAACCGCATGGTCATCACGCTGCGGATAAAGCGCACAGCCGTGTTCGTAGATCTGTCCGGCCTGGTACTGGGCGCGGGGGTTTCCAGCGTGTGCCGCTTCGAGCACGTAGCGAGCGCCGCGCGCCTTGTCCTGGGCGCTGACGCCACGATGAAAGAGCATATGCCCGTAGATCGACAGCGCCGCCGGATGGCCAGCATCGGCGCAGCGCTGGAACAGGTGCATGGTCAATCTCTGGGTGCGCGGCGAACGAGGAAGCCAGCGGGTATGAAATAGCTGTTCCGCCAGACGGTACTCGAGCCGGGTGAACAGTGAGGATGCCTCGGACATGGCAAGCAACCCTGATCCTGTATTACCGGATATGACGGCACACACCACCCTGTGAGTGCTTTATCCGCATGCGATAGAACTGCCCTGTCGGCCTCCGCCGGGGCAACGGGTCGCAAGCATACGCCCGCCCAGACACCGACTCAACCCCCGTATTTGCCGCCCTGGTCGTCCTGCCGCTACCATGCCGACTTCCACTCCAGCGAGCCTTCAAGAGGAAGTGACGAATGCAGATGCGACCGCTTGGCAATACCGGCATCGAGGTCAGCCGCCTGTGCCTCGGCACCATGACCTACGGCGAGCAGAACAGCGAAGCTCAGGCCCATGAACAGCTCGACCGTGCCGTCGCCTTCGGCATCAACTTCATTGACACCGCCGAGATGTATCCCGTCCCACCCAAGGGCGAGACCCAGGGTCGAACGGAAGCCTATATCGGCAGCTGGCTGACGCGTCGCGGCCGCCGCGATGATCTCATCATCGCTACCAAGGCGGCAGGCCCGGGGCTCGACCATATTCGTGGCGGCCCTCGCCTAACCCGTGAGCATCTTCATCAGGCCATCGACGCCAGCCTCGCTCGCCTACAGACCGATCATGTCGATCTCTACCAGCTTCATTGGCCGGATCGCCGCACCAACTTCTTCGGCAAGCTCGGCTACGTTCACGACGATCAGGAAGACACCACCGCGCTCGAGGAAACGCTGTCGGCACTCAAGGAACTGGTCGACGCGGGCAAGGTGCGTGCCATCGGGCTTTCCAATGACACGCCCTGGGGCGTGATGCGCGCCTTGCATCTTGCTGAAACCCTGGGGCTGCCGAGGGTGGCATCGGTTCAGAACCCTTATAACTTGCTCAACCGCAGCTTCGAGGTCGGCCTGGCTGAAATCGCCCATCGCGAGAACGTCGGGCTGCTGGCTTACTCGCCGCTGGCCTTCGGCATGCTCTCCGGCAAGTACCTGGAGGGCGCCCGCCCCCCCGGCGCCCGGTTGACTCTCTTCGAGCGCTTCCAGCGCTACACCAACCCGCTAGCCGAACAGGCGACCCGCGACTACGTGACGATCGCGCGTGAGCACGGGCTCGACCCGGCGCAAATGGCGCTGGCCTACGTCAATTCGCGCAGTTTTCTGACCAGTAACATTATCGGCGCCACCTCCATGGCGCAGTTGGAAGATAACCTTGCCAGTGAGTCGCTCACGCTCAACCAGCCGGTGCTGGAGGCCATCGAAGCCGTTCACCAGCGTATTCCCAATCCCGCTCCCTGACAGCGTAAGCGGCCACGGGCTATCAAGCCGATAGCCCGTGGCGGGTGAGCATCTTGGTATAATCGATCCCCTATTTCTCTTACAGGAGCGCCGCATGCTGAGCGTGATCTCGCCCGCCAAGAAGCTCGACTTCGAGACGCCGGCCACCCTGGCCCTGCACACCCAACCCGACCATCTCGACCGAAGCCGCGAACTGATCGAGATCCTGCGTGGCTATTCTCCGCAGCGACTCAGCGAACTGATGGGCATCAGCGACAAGCTGGCCGGCCTCAATGCGGCGCGCTATGCCGAGTGGCATACTCCTTTCACCCCCGACAACGCCAAGCCTGCCGCCCAGGCCTTCCGGGGCGATGTCTATGTCGGACTCGAAGCCGAGACCTTCAGTGACACCGAGAACGCCTTCGCTCAGGAGCATCTGCGTATTCTTTCCGGGCTCTATGGCTTGCTGCGGCCGCTGGATCTGATCCAGCCCTACCGCCTGGAGATGGGTACCCGTCTTGAAACTCCCGCCGGTCGTGACCTCTACGCCTTCTGGCGGGAGACCCTCACCGCCGAGCTCGACAAGGCGATCGCGGCAAGCGGTAGCCGCGTGCTCGTCAATCTTGCCTCCCACGAGTATTTCAAGGCGATCGATGCTCAGGCGCTCGAGGCCAGAGTCATCACGCCGGTCTTCAAGGACGAGAAGAACGGCAAGCTCAAGATCATCAGCTTCTATGCCAAGAAAGCCCGAGGCCTGATGGCGGCCTGGACGATCCGGCAAGGCGTGAATGACTCCGAAGCCCTGAAGGATTTCGATGTGGCCGGCTACCGCTTTAATGCAGCGTTATCGGACGCTGGCACCTTGGTCTTCACTCGGGCGGAAGCCGCCAAATGACAGCTTGCCAAGGCGCAAGGCTCAGAAGATCAGCGTTCGGCCGGCACGTGGCCTGAGAAAGCGACGATGGGCCTGCTTGAAACGCGCATTGTCGCAACGATGCAGCCACTCATATGCCACCATGTCGGCGCTCACCGGGACTGCCCCGGCCTGCACCATACGCTCCTTGGCCAGGACGGCTTCAGCGGCACGCCGACTGGCCGTGGCCTCGACCAGCCAGTAGACTTCGTAACCCGCTTCCAGCAGGCCTAGCCCCGTCTGCATGACACAGATATGCGCTTCTGTACCACACAGTACGATCTGACGTTTCCCGCTCTCGGCCAAGGCGCTGGCGAAGGCCGGCTCGGCGTGAGCATCGAAGTGTACTTTTTGCCATAACCGGCATCCGGGCAGAGCCTCTAGCAGATGCGGCTCGCTCCCTCCCAGGCCTTCAGGGTACTGCTCGGTGATCCATACGGGCACCTCGAGCTCGCCGGCCAGGCCGCCCAGCCAGGCGGCTTCAGTTGTGGCCTGCTCGCCATGCTCAATCACTCGCATCAGGCCCGCTTGCATGTCGACTATCAGCAGCAGGCTCCGTTCTAGCATCAGGCGCATCACAGCCCCTTGTATTTATCTCGTGGACAACCGGCATTGTCGCTAGAATAGTGGCCTTAGAGCGTTACTCATACAATAGCTTCTCCAGGGGAGATCACGCGATGCGTCACCTTTTTGTCATGCTGATCGTTGGTTTGCTGGGCTTTGGCCTGGCCGTTGACGACGCCGAGGCACGCCGCTTTGGGGGCGGCAAGAGCTTCGGGACTCAGTCGCGCTCGGCCGAACAGCCTGCCAACCAGGCAGCGGTCAACCGCAATGCCCAGACACGTCCCGCGGGCACCTCACGGATGGGCGGTATGCTCGGTGGCATGCTGGCAGGCGGGCTTATCGCGGCCCTCTTCTTCGGCGGCGCCTTCGATGAACTGCGTCTGATGGATATCCTGCTGGTCGCCGGTATCGCTTTTCTGCTTTTCCGGCTGCTGGCCCGCCGCTCTGCGGTCGCGGCAGGGTCGGCGTCGACCGGTCAACCGAAAACCTTTCAGGCTGACACCTCCGGGATAACGTCAGGCGCCGCCTTTGCGACCGAACCCGACTGGTTCGATCGTGAACGCTTCCTGAGCGGCGCCAAGGAGCATTTCATGACCCTGCAGCGAGCCTGGGACAACCATGATCTCAGTGGTATTCAGGAATACGTCACCCCTGAACTCTACAACCTGCTGCGCGAGGAAAGGGCCAGCCAGCCCGCCAATAATCGCACCGAGATAGTCCGCCTCTTCGCCGAGCTAGGTGACGTACGCGAGGTCGCTCAGCAAGCCGAGGCGACGGTCATCTTTCATGGCATCCTCAATGAGAACGACGAGGAAAACGAGTTCAATGAAACCTGGCATCTGATTCGCGAGCTACGCGACGGCGCGCCTTGGTATGTTCAAGGCATCGAACAGAACTCGCCTAGCGCCTAGTCCTATTCGGGCTGATTCTGCAGGGAATGCAGCATCCAGAGACAGCGAGGCCCGGAGCAGTCTGCCCGGGCCTCGCTGGTTTTGGGGCCACGCCTAAGATGATACGCGATCAGTCCTCGGCGGCCTCCTCCATCTCCTCACCCATTTCGTCCATTTCCTCGCCGGTATCTTCCATGGACTCGTCGATGTTTTCACCGGCCTCTTCGGCAGGGCCCTCGTCTTCGCAAGCCACCAAGCCAACGCCCAGCATACCGATCAACAAGGCCAGACCCAGCTTGCGCATCATTTCGTTCTTCATCGTTATCTCCTCCTGAGATTGAGGTGTCCATTAGGGGCATACAGAAGAACATTAGCTCCTGACTAGCCTCCTTTCCACTCGGACCTGCATGTCATATCGGCCCATTTCCTTCCATGCACACGCAGACCCCCGCGCCTTGTGGGCGCGGGGGTCGGGATAGGGTGCCTGACGATGACCTACTCTCGCATGGGGAGACCCCACACTACCATCGGCGCTGAGCGGTTTCACTGCTGAGTTCGGCAAGGGATCAGGTGGTTCCCGCACGCTGTGGTCGTCAGGCGAAAAGCGGTGAATCATGCTGGCGTGATACGCCGGGCGTTCCGGCGCGCGGGTCGCAGACCCCTTGGGTGTTATATGGTCAAGCCTCACGGGCCATTAGTACACGTTAGCTCAACGCCTTGCGGCGCGTCCACACCGT
>NZ_FPBP01000002.1:0-5434 GCF_900116705.1 Halomonas korlensis
TTGTAGTGGTCAACTAATCCCGGACAGTATTTTAAGTTTTTCTTCAGCGACCACGGGTGGCATGCCGTCATTGAAGGTATGAGGACGTTGCCTGTTGTAGTAGTCCATCAGGTAGTCGCCAATATCCTTTCGTGCATCAGGAATTGAGCGGTAACCGAGTGAAGGGATCCATTCGCTTTTCAAGCTTCGGAAGACTCGCTCCATCGGGGCATTGTCCCAGCAGTTTCCCCGGCGACTCATGCTTTGCTCCATGCGATAACGCCAGAGCCTCTGACGGAACAATCGACTGGCGTACTGACTGCCTTGGTCAGTGTGGAAGAGAACCCCGGTCGGCTTGCCTCGTTGCTCGTAAGCATGAACCAGTGCCTTTACCACCAACTCGGCATCAGGTCGGTCCGATAATGCCCAACCCACAATACGACGGGCGTAAAGATCCAGAACGACCGCCAGATAGCTCCAGCGCTGGCCGGCCCACACATATGTGATATCGCCGCACCACGCCTGGTCTGGGCGACTGACGCTGAACTCACGGTTCAACCGATTAGGAATGTCTGGCCTCTCCACGGTGGCCTGCTTGTAAGCGTGTGGCCCTGGCTGTTTGCAGATCAGCCCCAGCTCACTCATCAGTCGACGGACCTTGAAGCGTCCGATTTTGACACCTTCGTCATTGAGCATGCTGGTGATCATCCGGCTGCCCGCTGAGCTTCGGCTCTTGCGGAATATCCGGCTCACATCGGCTCGCAGCACGACTCTTTCGGCATCCACTACGGACCGTCTGCGGCGATAGTCGTAATAGCTGGACCGGGATACCTCAAACGCTTTACAGACCATCTCAACCGGCTCCTGCTCACTTAACTGGTCTATCAGCGCGTACGATTCATCTCGTCCGACATCAAGAGAGCGGTAGCCTTTTTTAGGATCGATTTTTCCCGTTCCAGGCGCTCACAACGGGCTTCCAATTCCTGGATCCGCTGCTGCTCCGGCGTCAGCGCTTTGGACTGGGGAGTCACCCCGCCACGCTCTTCAGAGAGCTGCTTCACCCATCGCCTGAGGGCGTTTTCGCCGACATTCAAAGAACGGCTGGCTTCGGCAACAGAGTAGCCTTGGTCAAGCACCAGACAGGCCGCTTCCTGCTTGAACTCCGGTGTAAAAGATCGTCGTTTCCTGGTCATCAGACACCTCGTGAACGGTGGCAATGTTACCACCTACGTTGGTGTCCGGTTTCATTGGACCACTACAAATCGACACTGTTGCCCCACTCGCTCGTAAACCACCTCAGCGCACAGCGGGGGTCCATCCAGAACTTCGGGTCCGAATGGCGAGCACGTCTCACCGCCCTGCCTACGCCCTACCGGCTTACCCGACGAGGGCGTGACGGAACTCTATTCTGAACGAAGATATTACCGCTTGATCTGCCATAGTTGCAGTAGCGGCTCCTTGATGCCATTGCGTCTCGCGACGTACTCAACCTCTCGACGTGCATTTGCGTTCTGCTCGACGGTCATCGGACCATCATCAGGCTGGCGACGTGAGGAAGCGATTTTATGTTCTACCCAACAGGCCGAACCGATCTCGGAGAGAAACGGACGGATGTCGATGACATTCTGGGTATTCATTATAAGTCTCCTGTCCGGCGAAAGAGGCACAACCGCTCGAGATAAGGACGCCACTTGGCATCGGCACGAGCGAAGCGCCCTATGTGTAACGATAGTACACAAATAGTTACAATCAAGCCTTATTTAATCGGCTCGCCGGCAGGTTTTTTTCAGCTACTCAGTTCCATCGCTCCACGAAGGTGCGTGCATCATGGGCGGCGACAGGCTTGTGACGTCCGCCAAGCTGGCCGAGGTAGACAAAGGCAACCACTTCGTCATCGTCTCCCAAGCCCAGCCCCTTGCGCACCGTGGTGTCGAAGGCGTACTTGCCGCTGCGCCACATGGCGCCCAGCCCCAGCGCATGCGCGGCGAGCAGGATGCCGTGGGCAGCGCAGCCAGCGGAGATCACCTGCTCGATCTTGGGTACCTTGGCGACATCCGGAGTCACCTTGGCAATCACGGCAATGATCATCGGGGCACGAAGCGGTTTCTTGCGCGCGGCATCGAGTACTGCATCGCCGGCATGCGGATCCTCGCGATACTCGGCCTCGGCGAACAGCTCCCCGAGCCTGGTCAGCCCTTCACCGGAAAACTCGACGAACCGCCAGGGACGCAGTTCCTTGTGATCGGGAGCGCGCAAGGCCGCCCGATAGATCGCATCGAGCTGCTCGGGGGTAGGTGCTGGCCCCGTCAACTTACCCATCGAGCTGCGTTCGTGCAGCAGCGTCATTGCGTCCATGTCGGCTCTCCAAATCGAAGGTCAAACGCGAAATATTCTGGATTATTTATAAATTCAATTACTTGTTAGCTTGCTTCCCCGGGCTTATGGTCTCACTGCCGTGCCAACCGAAGCGGCTGAGGTGGACGCTCGCCAGGCGTGCCGCGCCAAGGGCTGATATCGAGCCCTCCACGACGCACGTAGCGCGCCAGCACCAGCAGCCGCTCGGGGCGGGCACGCTCCATCAGGTCGATGAAGATATGCTCCACACAGTGTTCATGAAAGTCCTGGTGCTGGCGGTAGCCGATCAAGTAGCGCAGCAACCCTTCGCGGTCGAGCTGCGCCCCTTGGTAGCGAATCAGCACGCTGCCCCAATCGGGCTGACCGGTGACCGGGCAATTGGACTTGAGCAGGTGCGAGTGCAGCGTTTCCTCGACGACCGCTTCCCCTACCGTCAAGTGTTCGGCATGGGGCGTGTAATCGTTGATCTCGATATCCAGTTCGTCCAGGCACTGCCCCGGCATCTTACGAGGCCCCAGCGCCTCATCATCGACGTCAAACAGCTCGACGGAGACTGGTGCTCCAGCGGTAGCCGCCAGATCGCGCGTCAATAGGTCGATCACCCGCTCGCGGCTCTCGAACCGGGCCTGGTTGAACCCGTTGAGATAAAGCTTCCAGGACTTGGACTCGATCAAGTGGGGCGAGTCTGCCGGCAGCCGGAAGCGTGCCACGGCGACGACTGGCTTGCCCCGGGCGTTGAGCCAGGAGACTTCGAAGGCGTGCCACTCGTCTTCGCCGACGAAGGGTAGCGAACTCGCCTCGATGCCCAGCGCCGCCCGATTGACCGTGCGTGAAATGGGAAAGAGCAATCCCGCATCGTACGCATCGGGGTAGACGGAATCGCGACCCAACGGCGCATCGCTGAGCGTGTCGAGTCGATCCATGGCACTCAACTCCTGATCCCCTTGCCCCGTTCCAGCATCCACAACGCCAGACCGAACAGCACCACGATAAAGGCCAGCACGGCCGTCAACGCCCAACCCACCGGGATGTCGGACACGCCCAGGAAGCCGTAACGAAAGACGTTGACCATGTAGAGAATGGGGTTGAGCATCGACACACCCTGCCAGAAGCTCGGCAGCAGCGAAATCGAATAGAAGACCCCGCCCAGATAGGTCAAGGGCGTGAGAATGAAGGTCGGCACAATGGAAATATCGTCGAATTTCTTGCCCAGCAGGGCATTGATGAAGCCACCGATGGCAAATAGCGCGGCCGTCAGCACCACCACGAAAACCGTCAGTAGCGGATGCGCCACCTCGATCCGGGTGAAAAACAGTGACACGACCGTGACGATAATGCCCACCCCCAGGCCACGCGCCATGCCGCCCAGTACGAAGCCGGCAAGAATCACCCAGTTGGGCATCGGCGACACCATCATCTCCTCGATGGAGCGCTGGAACTTGTTGGAGAAGAACGACGAGGCCACGTTGGAATAACTGTTGGTGATCACCGCCATCATGATCAAGCCGGGGACGATGAAATCCATGTAGCTGTAGCCATCCATCTCGCCGATCCGCGACCCGATCAGATTACCGAAGATGATGAAATACATGGTCATGGTGATCGACGGCGGCAGCAGCGTCTGCGGCCAGATGCGCGTGAAGCGCTTGATCTCCTTGTACACCAGAGTCCAGAGGGCGATAGCGGTCTGCATGGGGTTCATGCACTGGCCTCCGTCGCCCGGCCAGCCGCTTGTCGGGCGTTGCCCTGCTCGACCATGGAGACGAACATTTCCTCGAGCCGGTTGGCGCGGTTGCGCATGGACACCACCTGAATGCCCTGCTCGCCCAGGGACGCGAAGACATCATTGAGCCGCTGACCACGATGCACCACCACGGCCAACTGGGCAGTGTCGACGAGCCTGACCTCGAAACCGTCGATTACCGGCACCTGGTCCAACCCATGCGCCAGGTCGAGCAGGAAGGTCTCGGTATTCAGCTCGGCGAGCAGGTCCCGCACGCTGGTGTCGCGGACGATCTCGCCGTTGTTGATGATGCCGACATTACGACACAGGCTCTCGGCCTCCTCGAGATAATGCGTGGTGAGGATGATCGTGGTGCCCTCCTCACGATTGATGCGGCGCATGTACTCCCACATGCTGCGGCGCAGCTCGATGTCCACCCCGGCGGTGGGCTCGTCGAGGATCAGCATCCGCGGGCGGTGCATCAAGGCGCGGGCAATCATCAATCGTCGCTTCATGCCGCCGGACAGCATGCGCGCGCTGCCGTTGCGCTTGTCCCAGAGGCTGAGGTCGGTGAGCAACTCTTTGGCACGGGGAAGCGCCTGGCGCCGCGACATGCCGTAGTAGCCGGCCTGGGCCAGCACGATATCAAGGACCTTCTCGAACTGGTTGAAGTTGAATTCCTGGGGCACGACGCCGAGATGGTACTTGGCCTTGGCAAAATCGCGATCGATATCGATGCCGAAGATTTTTACCTGGCCGGCCGTCTTCTGCACCAGCGAACAGACCACCCCCAACGTGGTCGATTTCCCCGCCCCGTTGGGACCGAGCAGCGCGTAGAAATCGCCGTCGGCGACATCCAGATCGATGCCTTTCAGGGCCTCGAAGCCGTTGCCGTAGACCTTGGTCAAGCCGCGGATGGAGAGTGCCGGTTCGGCCATATACAAACCCGTCGTGAAGAAAAGAACGAAAGCAGGCTCATGACATTGGGGTAGGCCATCCATACTTCAAGACAGCCACACGACTACGCCCGCCCCGGCAAGCACAGAAGGCTGCCGACGAAGGACATGGGTAAACAATAAACCTAGGACTAGCGAAGTGGCGTCCCATAGGGGGTTCGAACCCCTGTTACCGCCGTGAAAGGGCGGTGTCCTAGGCCACTAGACGAATGGGACACATAAGAAATTTCGAAGCTGGAGCGGGAAGGTGATTCGATGGGGCTGTCATCAGCCGGACTGGCGCACCAACTCCCGACCCTCGCCTACCGTTCCGGTACTACTGAAGCTGGAGCGGGAAAGGAGATTCGAACTCCCGACCCTCGCCTTGGCAAGGCGATGCTCTACCACTGAGCTATTCCCGCAGGTCGCACACTGACTGATG
>NZ_FPBP01000002.1:5444-5703 GCF_900116705.1 Halomonas korlensis
TGGAGCGGGAAAGGAGATTCGAACTCCCGACCCTCGCCTTGGCAAGGCGATGCTCTACCACTGAGCTATTCCCGCAGGTCGCACACTGACTGATGACCGGAAGATGGCGTCCCATAGGGGGTTCGAACCCCTGTTACCGCCGTGAAAGGGCGGTGTCCTGGACCACTAGACGAATGGGACGCATGGAGCGGGAAAGGAGATTCGAACTCCCGACCCTCGCCTTGGCAAGGCGATGCTCTACCACTGAGCTATTCCCGCA